>NZ_CP010054.1:2583097-3874646 GCF_000801315.1 Hymenobacter sp. DG25B
CCCATGTCAGAATCCTGATAATTCTCGCGGTAGTTGTCCCGCGAATATTGATTTTCCTGTGCCATAGTATGTGGGTGTTAAGTAGTGAACTAATGAGACCTGATTTTACTGATTTCCGGGGGCATAGGTTAGGCATTGGACTGGGAATACAGGCCTGATTTTTGCTTAAAATAGAGCATCGATTATGATTTATATTTTTGATATTCAACATTTTATAAAAACAAAACAAAGAAAGCCCCACAAAATCTTATAACCTGTTGCGGCGCAATGCCCGCATTTTGTTACGGCTGATTCCTGCCGTATTTCTTTTACCAGATTACTGCTGCCCGCGGTGTAACTTGCCCCGCTATTCAGCGCCTTTTTTATGCCTGCTACTTTCCAGATTTATTCTTCCTCCGCCGGCTCGGGCAAAACCTATCAGCTCACCAAAGAATACCTGAAGCTGGCTCTGGGCTCCGACGACCCGGCTTATTTTAAGAGCATTCTGGCCATCACTTTTACCAATGATGCCGCCGGCGAAATGAAGGAGCGCATCATTGGCGCGCTGCGAAAATTTGCCTACCCCGAGGAAGGAAAACCGGATAGGCTGCTGGCCGAAGTAACGGCCGAGCTGGCCGCGGCAAACCAACTGCCCCGGCTGGCGCAAACGGTAGCGGAACAGGAGCAGGAAGTGCGCCGCCGCGCGGCCGCCACGTTCCGGCTGGTGCTCTACCACTACGCCGACTTCGCCGTCAGCACTATCGACTCGTTTGTGCAGCGCATTGTCACGGCTTTCACCCGGGAGCTGGGTTTGCCGGCCTCGTTTGAGGTCGAGCTGGACACCGATACCGTGCTGCAAAGCGCCGTGGCCGTGCTGCTGGACAAAGTAAACCGCGACCCGAACAGCAAGCTGCTTTCCAAAGCCCTTTCGGAATACGCTTTAAGCCGCGCCGACGAAGGCAAGAGCTGGAACAACCTGCCCACCGAGCTGGCGGAGTTCGGGCAGTTTCTCTTTAATGAAACCGTGCACGAGGCCGTCACGCAGCTGCAGAAGCTCACGCTGCAGGACTTCCGCCGCCTGCACGAAACCCTGCGCCAGCGCCGCCAGGAAATTGAAAGCGAAGTAGCCGCCACCGCGCAAATGGCACTGACTGCCCTGCACGAGGCCGGAATTGAGCCCGCGCACCTGGCTAGCGGTGAGAAGGGCATCTATACCCATTTTGCCAACTGGCAGCGTTGGCTGCAGGATGGCGACACGCCTACGGCCACAGCCCTGAAAACCTACGAATCCGGAAACTGGGCCAGCGCCGTCGGCAAAAAAGCGCCATATGCTGAGCGCATTGCGGCTGTGCAGGACGTGCTGACGTCCACCTTCGCAGAATTGATGCGGCTGCGCGAACAATACCTCCCCCACTACATTCTGCTCTCGGCCATGCAGCCGTACCTCTTTCACGCCTCGCTGCTGAACGAGCTGAATAAAGTAGTTGAGCAAATCAGCCGGGAGCGAAATGTGGTGCTCATCAGTGAGTTTAACCGCCGCATTGCCAGCATCGTCCTTACTGAGCCCGTGCCCTTTTTGTATGAGCGTCTCGGCGACCGGTACCTGCATCTGCTCATTGACGAGTTTCAGGACACCTCTGTACTGCAATGGAATAACCTGCTGCCGCTGGTAGAAAACGCCGTATCTACCGGCAACCTCTCCCTGGCCGTAGGCGACGCCAAGCAGGCTATTTACCGCTGGCGCGGCGGCGAGATGGAGCAGATTCTGCGCCTGCACCAGGGCCAGACGGAGATACTGGTAAACCGCGCCAACGACCCTGAGCTTCAGGAACTGCTGCGCGAGCGGTATTACACTTTAGATAGTGTGCTGGAGCCAAAAGCCCTGAATACCAACTTCCGCTCTGCGGCTGAAATCATCAGCTTCAACAATGCGTTTTTTGAGCACGTCAGTCAGCGCCACGCCATGCTGCCGCTGGTGCAGGGCATTTACGATGCGCATTTTGGGCAGGCAGTAGCGCCGCTTGGTCAGCTGCCGGGCCATGTGGAGTTGCTTTTTACGCAGGACAATGCGCCCGCCCGCCGCTACGATGCCCGGGCCGGGCACTATACCGAAGAAGTGCTGCCCGGGCACCTGCCCGAGGCCACGCTGGATTACGACGAAAGCACGCTGTACCTCACGCTGCAGCTGGTGGAGCAGGCCATGGCCGATGGTTTTAGGGCGCAAGATGTGGCCGTGCTCTGCCGCACGCGCCGGGGCAGCCGGTTAGTGGCTAAATTCCTGAAAGAGCGCGGCTACCAGATTATTTCGGCTGATTCCCTTTCTCTGGAATTTGCGGAAGTAGTGAATTTACTGGTGGCCATTTTCCGGGTGCTCAATCAGCCCGCCGATACGCTGGCTCGGGCCGAAGCCCTACTGCTGGTAGATAAAGTAGTGCGCCGCCTGGCTCCTACGCCGGCCAGGGCGCGCCACATTGCCGGGCTGGCTAACGCTCCGCATGTCCGGGAATTTTACGATGAGCTGCGTACGCTGGGCTACGATGTGCGGGAGCAGGAAACCGGCAACCTGGGCTTGTATGAGCTAACCGAACGCCTCATTGGCACCTTTGGATTGCTGGGCCGCAACGCGGAAAGTGAATACCTGTTCCGCTTCCTGGATTTAACCCTGGAATTCAGCCTGCGCCAGGGCAACAACCTCAACAATTTCCTGACTTACTGGGACCAGCGCAAAAGCGCCCTCAGCATCAATGCCCCCGCCGGCCGTGATGCTATTACCATCACCACTGTGCACAAAGCCAAGGGCTTAGCCTACGGAGTAGTTATTGTACCCTACGCCGACTGGAGCCTGGAGCCTTACCGTGGCACGCTGCTCTGGGGCCGCCTGGAAGAAGACGAAAAGCCAGTTCCGGAAATGCCCGGCGTAGCTGTAGTGGGGCTCACTAAAGCCCTACAGCGCACTCCCCTGGCCGAGCAATATGTGGAAGAGCGCGAAAAAACCTTTCTGGAGGGCCTGAACATGCTCTACGTGGCTTTCACCCGCCCGCGCCAACGGCTCTACATCATCAGCAAACGCCCCGACGCGAAAAAGAAATCGGAGGAAGCCACATCTAGTACCGACCCGGCCCGCTCCGTAGCGGAATTGCTGCACCAATATCTAGTGAGCCTGGGAGAATGGGATGAGGAACGCCCGGCCTTTATTCTCAGCGAAGGCAGCTTAACGCCTGCCAGCAGCGCCCGGCAAAAGACGGACAGCTTTCCCCTCACTAATCTAACCTCCGTGCCGTGGGAGGAACGCCTGCGCCTGCGTCGGCACGCCTCCACCATATTTGATTTTGATGAGCAGGAGCAACTAGGCGAGTGGAACCGCAAGCTGCACTACGGCCTACGCCGCCTGCACCGGGCCACGGAGGTGGAGCGCGTAGCCGGGCAATTGGCCGCCGAAGGCATCATCAGCACCAAGGAAAAAGCCGAAATGGTGCAGAAGCTGCGTCAGGTAGTAAGCCACCCGCAGTTGGCACCCTATTTCGGGCCGCAGGTAAGCGTAGAGACGGAGCGGGAAATCCTCATTGGCGGTGTGCGGCGCCGTGACTACAAGCCCGACCGGGTAGTATTTGAAACCGGCGCTGCAGCTGGGCGCAACGGCACCCGCGTTACCCTTCTCGACTTCAAGATTCCGCCGCCCAAGCCCCAGCACCGGCACCAATTGCAGCAGTATGCACAGCTGTTCCGGCAGCTGGGCTATGCTGAGGTGCAATGTGTGCTGTATTATTTTGGAACCGAGGAAGTGGTAGTGTTTTAACCAGGTTTACACCCGGCTATTTCCGTTTACTTATTCAAAAAATCTTTGATTTTCGGCTGAGACATGAGCTTGTAAACAAACAGGATAACACCCGTGATAGTGAGCACCATGCCTGATATTATAAGGATATCAGCCCCAGTCCAAAGCATTATCTTAAAGAGTGACCCAACCACGCTCAGGAACAAGCCTAAAGCAAGACAAAGGATGGCATATTTAGCTTTCATAAAATTTGGTTGGGACGAAATATGGAGACTTTTCTAAACGATATGTATTCCGCAAATAAGCACCTTTTTTCTGTGTGACATCCCAAATCTGAAACAGTACCTTTTCATTACCCTGCCGCATGCCATCTATCTTAGCCAGCCTTAATTCATCTGCTATTTCCACCGGTTCTGCCACCACCTCCTTCCTCGCCCAGGTGGCGCAGGACCTTACGGCGCGCTACTCTGCCGAGGAGCTGTCTGATTTGGTGGTGGTGGTGCCCACGCGCCGGGCAGTGGTGTATCTGAAGAACGAGCTGGCCATGAGCCTGAGCGCGGGTGAGGCGCTGTGGAGCCCCCGCGTGGCGGCCATGGAAGACTACATGGTAGAGCTGGCCGGCGTACAGGTAGAAGAGCCCATTGCCCTGCAGCTTTTGCTATTCGATATCCTGAAAGGTATTGACCCCAACCTGGACTTCGACCGGTTTGTGGGCTGGGCCGGGCTGCTGCTGGCCGACTTTTCCAACCTGGACCAGAACCTGGCGCCGCCCCACAAGGTGTTTGAATATCTCACCCAGGCCAAGGCCCTGGAGCGCTGGGACCTGACCAAAACGCCCGAGCCCGATTCCATTACCGGGCAGTATTTCCGGTTCTGGGACGACCTGGAAAAAGTGTACCAGCGGCTGCAAAAGCAGATGCTGGCCCAGCACCTCGCCTACCCCGGCCTGGCCTACCGGCTGGCGGTGCAAGGCATGGAAAAGCGTCTGTTGCGCGGCGAAGAACCCGCCCGCCACGTGTTTGTGGGCCTGGGAGCTTTATCGAGGTCGGAGGAGCGGCTGGTGCGCCTGCTGCTGAAGCACGGCCGCGCCGAAGTGCGCTTCGATGGGGACCCGTTTTACCTGGAAGCCGACTCCCCCAACCGCGCCGGCCAGTACCTGCGGCGCTACCTCACGCGCTGGGAGCTTTCCCGGGAGGCCTTCGGCGGCAACGTGGAGTGGCTGCGCGGGCTGCCGCGGGCCATGCGTTTTGTGGGCGTGGCCAATGCCTCTATGCAGGGCAAAGTGGCCGGTCAGCTGCTGGCCGAGTCCCGGCAGCAAAACCCCAATGCCACGGTAGCCGTGGTGCTGCCCGATGAAACGCTGCTGCTGCCGGTGCTGCACGGCCTTCCGCCGGAGCACGTGCCCAGCTATAACGTCACCATGGGTCTGAGCTTCCAGAGCACGCCGCTGTTTAATCTGGTGGATCTGCTGTTTGAAGTGCACCTGACCGGTATTCGGGAAGGCGGCGAGGGGCCGGACTACGGGATACCGCGCTACCACCACCTGGCCGTAACCAAGCTGCTGGCCCACCCCTTCCTGCGGCGCTATCAGCAGTGGCTCGATCATCAGCCCAACGAAAAATACCATGGCCTGCTGGACCGAGTGTGCCGGCAGATTGTGCAGCGCAACGCTGTGCTGCTGCCCGCCCGCGAGCTACTGGAGCTGGGCCATCATCACCCCATCATTGAAGCCCTTTTCCGCACCTGGAACGACTGCGACGATATTATCCGGGCCTGCTACACGCTTATTGATCTGCTGAAGCAGGTGTATGAGGAGCAGCACTCGGCCATTGAGGCGGAATATCTGTACCTGTTTTACACCCTGGTGAAGCAGCTGGATTCGGCGTTTGACTGCCGGGAGCAGCGGCTGTCGGTGCGCTCTTTCCGGCGGTTTTTGTATGAACAGATGCGCACCACGCGCCTGCCCTTCAGCGGGGAGCCCATTGCCGATGTGCAGGTAATGGGTCTGCTGGAAACCCGGGCCCTGGATTTCGACCACATCATCATTCTCAGCTGCAACGAAAACGTGCTGCCGGCGCCCAAGCGGCATGGCTCCCTGTTTCCGTATGATGTGCTGAAGGAGTTCCGGATGCCAACCTACGCCGACCACGAATCGGCTACGGCCTACCACTTCTGGCGCCTGCTGCAGCGCGCCCGCCGCGTAGATCTGGTGCACGTGCTGCCTGGCGCGGAAGGCACACGCACCGGCGAGCGAAGCCGCTTTCTGCTGCAGATTGAGAATGACTTGCTGCCCCAGAGCCCCAACATGACGCTGGAAAAGCTCACGGCGCTGGTAGAGGCAGACACCGAAGGCAGCGGCCACCCGAAGCCCCAGGCCCTGCCCCAGCAAACTGCCGGCGACCTAGTGCTGGAAAAGGACGGCGAAATGCTCCAGGCCCTGCGCCATGTGCTCGATAAAGGCCTCTCCCCTTCGGCTCTAAACCAATACCTGGGCTGCAACCTGCAATTCTATTTTGCACGCATTGCTAAGTTTCAGGAAAACGAAGAAGTGGAAGAACACCTGGGCGCCGATACCTTTGGTACGGTAGTGCACGAAGCCCTGGAGCACCTGCTCACACCTTTTGTTCAGGAGAACCGCCCGCTGACGGCCGAGGACCTGCCCGGCCTGCTGAAACAGGCGCCGGCCGCCGTGCAGCAGGCCCTGCGCCAGGAAGAAACCGACCGCCACGCCCGCGCCGACGAAGGCCTGAACCACGTGCTGGGCCAGGTTGCCACGCAGCTGGTGCGCCGCTACCTGGAAGGCCTGGCCGAGCAGCCCGGCGGCCTGCCGCTGCGCATTCATGCCCTGGAAGAGCGCCTGCACGCCACCGTATTTGTGCCCCGCCCCGACGGCGAGAAGCTGCCCATGCGCCTTATCGGCTACGCCGACCGCCTGGATGAGCTGCCGGATGGTCGCCTGCGCGTTATCGACTATAAAACCGGGATGGTGCAGGCCGCCGAACTGCGCCTGCAAAAGCGCGGCGAAGGCCCTGCCGAAGCAGTGGAGCGGCTGCTGCATGACTCTACCTCCGCGGCTGATAAAGTGCGGCAGCTGTGGCTGTATCGCTTCATGCTGGAGCAAAACGGCCGCCCCGCCGCCGATGCGGCTATTATCTCTCTGCGCAACCTGAGCGCGGGACCCATGTCGGCGGATATGGGCTTTCTGACGGAGGAAGGCATGTCGTTTATGGCGCGCAGCGAGGAACTGCTGGGGCAGTTGGCAAACCGCATGCTGGATCCGCAGGAGCCCATCCGGAAAACCGATGACCTGGAAAAGTGTCAGTACTGTCCGTACCGGGGTATTTGTGCGCGGTAAGAAATTCAGGCGCAACTCCGGTTTCTGAGTGGGCCTCTGTACCTTGCAGCCTTTCCTTTTTTCACTGACTGAACACGCCTAAGCGCATTTCAATAATGAATACTATGATGGACGAATTCATGCAGGCCGCCATTGACGAAGCCCGCCAGGGCCGCAAAGAAGGTGGTATTCCGATTGGCTCGGTTCTGGTGCGCAATGGCCAGATTGTGGCCCGCGGACACAACAAGCGCGTGCAGGAAAACAACGCCATTAAGCACGGCGAAATGGACTGCCTGAACAACGCCGGCCGCCAGCACACCTACCGCGACACTGTAATTTACAGCACCCTGATGCCCTGCTACATGTGCGCCGGCACCATTGTGCAGTTCAAAATTCCCAAGGTAGTGGTGGGCGAGTCGCGCACGTTTGACGGGGCCCGGGAGTTTATGGAAAGCCACGGCGTGGAAGTGGTGGATCTGGACTTACCGGAGTGCGTGCAGATGATGGAAGAGTTCATCGAAGCCGAGCCCGCCCTCTGGAACGAAGACATCATGGAAGAATAAAAAGAAGGCCAGCGGAGTCACTGCTCTGTTGGCCTTCCGCTTTTTTTCACCTTACCCATTTACGCATGAGCGCTCCACTTTCTGCATCGAAGAAATGCCCCCATTGCGGGCACTGGTCGGAGTGGCAGCAGCGCCCCGATGACCGGTGTGTGCGGTGCGGACAGCTGCTGGACCCCGTGCGCAACCGCAGTGAGCAGGCCCGGGAAAAGCTGGCCCAGGAACCGCTGGCGGGCATCATGCTAATCGAAATAAAGCCGGAGGATGGGGCGGCATTGCGTTTTTTCAAATACATCATTCGGGGCGGGCAGCTGGCATTTGCCGCCCTGCTGGCCTTTATGCTATGGCTGGTAACCGCGCTGGCCGGTTAAGCATACCCGCCGAGCTGCGGCACCCGCTGTTCCTGCTGGGCACGGCGCTGTACCTTTTTGCGTGCATTAACCGCTACTGGCCCTTCTGGCAGCTGCCCACGTTCGTCAACTCCCATCTGGCCGATCTGGTGGACCTGCCCCTGCAACTCACTTTGCTGCTGTGGTTTATGCGCCGGTGTTATTTCCGCCAGCCCGCCTTTGTGCTGCCCCTTTCCTGGATTATCAGCACCTGGGTGGTCATAGCTATCTGGTTTGAGCTGCTGATGCCGTATTTCAACTCCCGGATGGTAGCTGACCCTTTAGATGTGGTGGCATATACCCTGGGTGGCTTCATATTCTGGCGCTGGATGAACCAACCGGCAAAGACACCTTAGAAAAAAAGCACTGTTTTTGCAGTGGGTTTTATAATTTGTCCGTTATCGTTACAACGGGTATGCGCCTTATGCTACCTGTTCTCCGGAAGTGAATTAATTTCCCATGCCCAAAAGCATCGTTCATCGACTCCTGGGTCCACTGCTGTTGTGGCGCTTACGCTACATTAACGACCGGGCCTATCTTATTCTGTTGAGCGTGCTGGTGGGAATTATGGCTGGTCTGGCCGCCGTACTGCTCAAAAACTCGGTTCATTTTTCGCAGGACCTGATTTTTGCCTGGGTGCCGGAGCAGTACCGCGTGTTTGCGCTGTCGCTCTACCCCATTATTGGTATTTCGCTCTCGGTGCTATTCACGCGCTATGTGCTGGGCGGCACGCTAAGCCGGGGCATTGGCCCTATTGTGTACAACATTGCCCGCCAGAACAGTATTGTGCCGCGCAGCAAGCTGTTTTCGCAAATGGTGACGTCCTTTTTCACCGTCACGTTTGGTGGCTCAGCTGGTCTGGAGGCGCCTATTTCCGTTACGGGCTCGGCCATTGGCTCTAATGTGGCGCGTGTGCTGCGCGTGGGGAAGCGGGAAAGGCGGCTGCTGGTGGGCTGTGGCGCGGCGGCCGGCATTGCGGCCATCTTCAACAGCCCCATTGCGGGCGTTTTGTTTGCGGTTGAGGTTATTCTCTCGGAGCTTTCGGCCCCGTTTTTCATTCCTCTGCTCATTTCCTCGGCCACGGCTACAGTGGTGTCTAAGCTGCTATATGCCGGGCAGCCCTTCGTGCTCATTACCACCAGCTGGCCCGTGGAAGCCATTCCGTTTTACCTGATGCTGGCCATGTTCACGGCCCTGCTCTCGGTATATATGATACGGGTGTATTTCGCGGCCGAACGGTTTTATGAGCGGTGGCCCGGCGCCTACCACAAAATCCTGTTTGGCGGCCTGGCCCTGGGGCTGCTGGTTTTCCTGTTTCCGCCGCTGTACGGCGAGGGCTACAATATTGTGCAGCTGCTGCTGAGCGGGCAATCCAGCCACTTGGTAGACGGCTCCCTTTTCTCCGTGTACGGCGACGAAAGCGTGGGCCTGGTGCTACTGGTAGCCATTGGCAGTATGCTGCTGAAAGTGGTGGCCACCACGGTTACGGTAGGCTCGGGCGGCAACGGGGGCATGTTTGGCTCCTCGCTGTTTGTGGGCGCGCTGGCGGGTTTTGTGTATGCCCGCCTCATTAACCTGAGCGGAATTAATACCGTGCCGGAGGTGCACTTCATTGTGCTGGGCATGGCGGGCATGCTGGCGGGCGTTATTCACGCCCCGCTCACGGCCATCTTCCTCATTGCGGAAATCACGGGCGGCTATGCACTGTTTGTCCCCCTCATGGCCGTTACTTCTTTTTCTTACCTGATTACCAAGTACTTCGAGCCCTATTCCGTGTACACCCGCAAGCTGGTGAAGCAGGGAATTTACATGCACGCCGACCGGGACCGGGGCCTGCTGGCCCAGCTGGATCTGCACCACCTCATTCAGCGGGATTTTGTGAGCGTGCGCCCCGAAACCACATTGGGCGAGCTGGTGGATATTTTCCGGCACGCCACCCGCAACCTGTTTCCGGTGGTGAACAGCGAAGGCGAGCTGCAGGGCATAGTAACGCTGGATACGGTGCGCGATGCCCTCTTTGATGACGAGCACTACAAAACCACCCTGGTGCGCGACCTGATGATTCAGCCGCCCGCCATTGTAAACCCCGACGATACCATGCTGGACACCCTGCGCTGCATGGAGCAGGTAGGCGCCTGGGCCCTGCCCGTGGTAGACCGGGGCCGCTACGTAGGGTTCCTGCTGAAATCAGCTATTCTGGCCGGCTACCGGAAGCAGCTGATTAAGGAAACGGACTAGCACCGGAAACTCCATCAATATTCGCCCAGCTCCGGCTCCCGGCCGGCCAGCAGCAGCCCCACCATCATCATCACGCCAGTAAGCAGAATAACCACAAACAGGATATTCTCGCTGACCTCGCCGATGAGGTGCTGCTGGGGAATGCTGTAGAACAGCAACACACTAATCAACCCCTTGGGCGCAATAAAAAGCTCCGGCACCATGTCGGTGCGGGCGGCATAGCGCAGGTAGAAAAACCGGATCAGCGTGAGTATGCCAACAATCAGCAGGCCCTGCACGATAAGGCTTATATTCAGAACATTGGCCAGCGTAATAGAGAAACCGAACAGCAGGAAAAAGAACGTACGAATCAGGAAGGCAGATTCGGCAGTAATGCTTTTGAGCTGATGTACCTCAGCGGCCAGCCGCTCGGGGTGCACCAATCGGCGCAGCCAGCCTTTCAGGAAAACATCGGCGTTGTTCACGGCCAGCCCAAACGCCAGCACCAGCACCAACGACGACAGGTGAAACTTCTTGGCCAGCGAATAAATCAGAATCAGGAAGGCGAAAACCAGGAAAAACTTGACATGCAGCCGGATGCGGTGCAGCAGAAATGCCAGCGCTACGGTACTCACCACGGAAAGCACCAGCACGGCCACTACATCCCGTGAGAAGGTGATAACCGAGATGCCCTGCGCGAAATTATCCTGAATGGCAAAGTTGAAAAGCATAATGCCCAGGATATCGGAGAAGGTGCTTTCGTACACGATAAACTCCTGTTTTTCGCCCGTGAGGTTAGCCACGCTGGGTATAGCAATGGCGCTGCTGATAACGGTGAGCGGTACGGCATTGACCAGGCAGCTTTGAAACGAAGCGCCTAAATATGCTTTCAGGACGAGGGCAATGGCCACTGCCTGTACCACCAGCATGAGGGCCGCCGCAAAAAAAGCCCGCCGAATTAGGGGCGCTTTGCCCGCCTCCAGCTTCAGATCCAGGGCGCCTTCCAGCACAATCATAATCAACCCGATTATCCCGAAGATTTCCAGCACCACGGAGGGAATATTCAGGGAGGCATCGAAGTAGTCGGCGGCCTGGCGCAGGGCAATACCCGTGAGCAGCAGCATCAGCACCGAAGGCACCTTGGTGGCCCGGGCTGCCATATCAAACAGATAGGAGAGAATTACCGCAATACTCAGGTAAATCAGAATAGAATAAGGGCCCATAGGCGAAGTAAAGTTGGGTAGGATGTACGCGCCCCGGGCCGGAAAGGAGGAAAAATGCCGCACTTTACTGCCGCCAGGCATTGTATCTTGCTGCCCCGGGTGATGAGCAAACATACCATTTTGAAGGCGGAGGTAGTAATAGTAGGCGGCGGGCCGGCCGGGCTGCTGGCCGCGCAGCGCCTGGCCGAGGCGGGGCATCAGGTAGTGCTTTTTGAAGCGCAGGCCACCGTGGGGCGCAAGTTTTTGGTGGCCGGGCACGGCGGGTTTAACCTGAGTAATGCCGAACCGGAAACGACCTTTGCCACCCGCTACGGGCCGGACAGCGCCACCTTCGCCCAATTTCTGACGCACTTCTCCCCCACTGAACTACGCCGCTGGGCAACGGAGCTGGGCATTGAAACCTTTGTGGGCACCAGCGGGCGTATTTTTCCCCTGGCGGCGCACAAACCCGCCGACTTACTCCGCGCCTGGCTAACCCGCCTGCGGCAACTGGGCGTGGTGCTGCACACGCGGCACCGCTGGCTGGGCTTTGCGGGCAGCACCGGGCTACGCATACAAAATATTGCCTCCGGCGAAGAGCTGCTGGTGGAACCCAGGGTTACCCTACTGGCCCTGGGCGGCGCCAGCTGGGCCAAAACCGGCTCTGATGGCGCCTGGGTTTCGGCGTTGGAAAGTATTGGCGTGCCCTGTGTGCCGTTTGCGCCGGCGAACTGCGGCGCGGAAGTAGCGTGGTCAGCTTTCTTTCAGCAGAAAGTAGCCCGGGCGCCGCTTAAAAATATTGCCTTGACCTGCGGTGCCCAACGGGTGCGGGGAGAATTGATGCTCACGGAATATGGCGTGGAGGGCACCCCGGTATATGCCCTTACCCCGGCGCTGCGCCAGGAGCTGGCAACAGGCCCGCCGGCTACTCTCTGGCTTGATCTGAAACCCGACCTCACGGATGAGCAGCTGCTTAGCCGGCTGCGCGCCCCCCGGCGCGGTAAGTCCCTGGCCGATTTCCTGAAACAGGCCCTGCATCTGGCTGCGCCGGTGCCCACCCTGTTGCGCGAAGTGGCACCCACCGCCGCCACGGCCTCCCCTGAGGAGCTGGCCCGGCTGCTGCGCCACCTACCGCTTCCCATTACGGCCCTGCGCCCCCTGGACGAAGCTATTTCCACGGCCGGCGGAGTTGCCTGGGAGGCGCTTACGCCCGGCCTGATGCTGCGCCAGCGCCCCGGCACCTTTGTAGCGGGCGAAATGCTGAACTGGGAAGCGCCTACCGGCGGCTACCTTTTACAGGGGTGTTTTAGCACCGGCGCCTGGGCGGCCCAGGCCATGCAGGCGTATCTGTACGGTTAATCGGGCCGGGGGGCCAGGCGGGTACGTCTTTCTTCCGCCTCTTCGGCGGCGGCCAGAATGTCCTTGGCTTCCTCCAGCAGCCGCTCACCCTGGTCAAGGTGTTTGCGGTAAATCAGGGTAAAAAGAATGAAAAAGGACACAATGGGCAGCAGCCACCCCAGAGCAAACCAGAGCCAGAACGAGCGTCCGTAGCTATGCGCGCAGTAGCCCGTCGTGATGGGGATAAACGACATGGCACAGGCAAAACCCAGCAGAATATCAACAAAAAACATGGTGGCAGCAGTTGATAGGCGCGCAAGGCGGCTCTTGTCTAATTTACCCAAATTGTAACGGCAATGCAAGTGCCGCCCTGGTTTTATACGTTGCTAACCTGCGTTGGGTGAAATGGTTGCCGGTAAATATCTGCTACCTCCGTTACCTTTCGGGACTTTTGCCGTAGGTATGCGTGCACTATGCCTTATTGCCGCCCGGCGGCCGCTCACCGTTGCCCATGTGGGATTCTCAGAAAAGCCTTTTCCGCGTCTCAGCCCAGCTCTTTGCCGAAGGAATCTTCAACCTGCTTGACCGCAACCTGCGGCCCGAAGTATTTCTGCTGGGCCTGGCCTCCGCCAAAGAAGGGGCTGAACCCGGGGCCGTAGTGGTAGAGCCCCCCACCCACCGCTACCAGCCCGTGCACTTTCAGGGCGTGAAAGAGCGTGCGGCCCTGCTGGAGCCGGAAGGCCCGCGGGAAGTAGTGTATCACCTGCACCCGCTGGACCATGACCGCTACGAAAAAAACCGTTGGTATGGCCTGCTGCGCCGCTCGGTAGCCGAAACCGTAGCCTCGCTGGAGACAGCTACCGAGGAGCCCCGCGTGTCCTTCTGCTCGTTGCCGGTGACCGTAGATGGCTATCTGGTGCTGGTGGTGGTGCAAATGAACGCCGAGGCTTTTCGCAGCCACTATGCCCTGCCGGCGGTGCCCAGCGGGCGCCCGGGCTCCCTGCTGCAAGCCACCGCGCAGGAGTTTCTCATTGACTGCACCCGCGCCCTGCGGGAAACCGACGGGGACGAAGACCGTCCCATTCTCGACCGGGATTATAACGAGCTGCTGCGCGCCGCCGGCCGCCGCTTTATGCTGGGCGTAGCCAACGGCACCCACGGCCTCTACGATGCCTGCAACGGCGTGGCCGCCCTGCGCCACGAGGGCGACGAAGGGATTGGCCTGATGGTAATTGCCCGGCGACATCACCAGGCCATTCAGCCCATTCTGACGCTGGAAGCTCCCATTCCGCTCCGCGACCACCGCTCGGTGCGCAAGCTTCTGGAGCTCAGCGAAGACAAAGCCGCCCTTATTACGGATGCCACCAACCTGTTTGGGCTGGGCCGGGTGGTAGAACCCGACGACCCGCGCCACGAGCCGCTGTTTACGGTGCACTTCACCAAGCACTACAGCTGGGATTTAACCCACAATGGCGAGGTGATGATGCGCGTAGTATCGAACACGCCGCGCCTGCCCCGCTCCCGCGTGGATGAGTATAATTTTGAGCGCGCCATTCACCGCAACTGGCCCAACCTGCCCCAGGCCGATATTCAGCACCTTTGGTCGCTTACCCTGAGCGCCACCTCCCAGCCCACGGGCACCATTCTGCTGATATCGGAAGGGGCTACGCACGAAGCGGCCCGGCTTTCCAACCAATGCTACCGCATTACGCCCTGCCGCATCAACCCCAGCGTCATGCGCCTCATAACCAATATTGACGGCGCCGTGCTCATTGATCCGGCCGGTACCTGCTTTGCCATTGGCGCCATTCTGGATGGCCTGGCCACAGCTAAAGGCGACTCCTCCCGCGGCTCCCGCTTTAACTCCGCGCTGCGTTATGTGGAAAGCAGCCGCTACCCCTGTTTAGCTATTGTGGTGAGTGAGGATGGCTGGATTGATTTACTGCCGCCGCTGCAGAAATGAGTTGCCAGTTATCGGTTGCGAGTTGCCGGTTGATAGTTGCCGGTTGATAGTTGCCAGACCAGATGATAAAAAAAGCCTTTCCTGGACGGAAAGGCTTTTTTTATCATCATTCGTCATGCTTGAAAATACTCCTATACTGGCAACTATCAACCAGTAACTCGCAACTGTCTAGCCGTTTACGGATTTCATCATTTCGGCCGGGTAGCGGGAGCCGGCCGCGGCGCCCTGCGGGGCAATGGCGTCAATGGCCTGCAGGTCGGCGGGGCTGAGCTGTACGTTGAGCGCACCTACGTTTTCTTCCAGGTTTTCCACCCGTTTGGTGCCGGGAATGGGCACAATGTCGTTGCCCTGCGCCAGAACCCAGGCTAGTGCCAGCTGGCCGGGCGTGCACCCTTTTTCGGTGGCCATTTCTTTGATGCGCGCTACTAAATCCAGGTTACGCTGAAAGTTCTCGCCCTGAAAGCGGGGCGTGAAGCGGCGGTAGTCATCGGCGGCCAGGTCCTCAAACTTCTGAATCTGGCCAGTGAGGAAGCCCCGGCCCAGCGGTGAGTAAGGCACAAACCCAATACCCAGCTCCCGGCAGGTTTGCAGTACACCATCCTCGGGGTCGCGGCTCCAGAGGGAGTATTCGCTTTGCAGCGCCGTAATGGGGTGCACGGCATGGGCGCGGCGCACGGTATCCGGCGCGGCCTCTGATAAGCCCAGGAAGCGCACTTTGCCTTCTTTCACCAGCTCGGCCATGGCACCCACGGTTTCCTCAATGGGCGTAGTGGGGTCTACCCGGTGCTGGTAGTACAGGTCAATGTAGTCGGTTTTCAGGCGGCGCAGACTGGCTTCGCAGGCCTGGCGCACGTACTCCGGGCGGCCATTGATGCCGCGCTTGGAGGGGTCGTTCGGGTCGCGCTGAATACCGAATTTAGTGGCTATAACCACCTGCTCGCGCTGCCCGGCAAAGGCCTGGCCCAGCAGCTCTTCGTTCACGAAGGGGCCGTACATGTCGGCAGTATCAAAAAACGTAATGCCCAGCTCCACGGCGCGGTGCAGCGTGCGCGTGCTTTCGGCATCGTTGCGCTGGCCGTAAAAATCAGACATGCCCATGCAGCCAAGGCCGAGGGCAGATACTTGCAGGCCATTCCGGCCTAAAGTGCGGGTTTGCATAAGTAGGGAACTAATGTGAGAAGTGAATAAGTAAGCCTGATGAAGCTGGCAGCGCCGGCATAACCTTATACTATAGGAACGCCGTTGAAGGGCACATGTTCGGCGACGCTGCCGCCTTTGCCATAATTCTGCTTTTCTCTCACGTACCACCCGCCGCCCATGCCTAGTCCTCCTACTTTCTCCAATGATGAGCGCCTGCGGTGGGTAGAGCGGGTGGCCCGCCTGATGGACAGCCAGTTCCGGCTGCCAGGCACCTCTTTCCGCTTCGGGCTGGACCCGCTGCTGGGTTTGATTCCGGTGGTCGGCGACCTGTCTACCTTCGCGGTGTCGGGGGTGCTGTTGCTGACTATGATGCGCCACGGCGCCAGTGGCCAGCTGGTGGTGCGTATGGCCCTCAACATTCTGCTGGACACGGTTATTGGTGCTATTCCGCTCATTGGCAACCTATTCGACTTCGCCTATAAAAGCAACGACCGGAACGTGGAGCTGCTGCGCCGCCACTACGCCGAGGGCAAGTACAGCGGCAGCGGCAAAGGGCTGATTGCGGTAGTTACCATCTTATTTCTGGCCTTCTTTGCCTTGTTGTTCTGGGGGCTGTGGGCCGGCACGGCCTGGCTGTGGAACTACGCCCACCTGCGCCACGCCTGGTAGCGCCACGAAATCCGGCTCCTGGGCACCGCTGGCAAGCAAACGTGCCGTACCTTTGCGGCGTGAAAAGTTCTCTGTCCATTTTCCGCCCGGCGGCGCTGCTTTTGCTCCCGCTACTGGCCGCCTGCTCGCCTTCGGCGGATGCACCCGCGCAGGAAGCTGCCGCCGAAAAACGTGTGCTGGCCGCGCACGACTCCCTGATGATGCGCATGGACCAGCTCTACACCAAACGCCAGGAGCTGCAAAAAGCTGCTTTGCCGGATACGGCCGCGGCCGGGCGCCAAAAAAGAGCGCTGCTGGCGGCAGAAGCTGCCATGATGGACTGGATGCACCAGTACCGCCGCCCCGCCGATACCGTAGGGCACCTGCGCAAAATGGTGTACTACACGGTGCAGCAACACCGCATTGACTCCGTAGCGCAGCTGATGAACACCAGCCTCGATTCGGCCGAGGCGCTGCTGCAGCGACACACTGCTCCTTCCGCTTCTTCCTCCACGCCACCTACCCCATGATGCACCGCTTTTTCCGCCGTGGCCTGTTGGCCGTGGCCAGCACCCTGCTGCTGGCTTCCTGCTCCGAAAACAAGGCCGATAAGGCCACCACTCTGCCCTACATTGGGGAGCATGATGTGCGCGCCCGGCCCGATGGCGGCCCCGCCGATACCATTTACGCCACCATCCCTCGTTTCACGCTCACCAACCAGGAGGGCAAAACGGTAACCACGAACAGCCTAGCGGGCAAAGTCTACGTCACAGATTTCTTTTTTGCTACCTGCCCCAGCATCTGCCCCAAAATGCAGAGCGAAATGCTGCGCGTGTATGAGCAGTATAAGAACAACCCGCGCGTGGCCTTCCTGTCCCACACCATTGACCCGGCCCACGACTCCATTCCCGTTTTGCGCGACTATGCCGAGCGCCTGGGCGTGACCAACGCCAGCCAGTGGCAGTTTGTAACGGCCCCGCACGACACCATCTTTGCCCTTGCCCGCGCTTACATGACGGGCGCCGAAGCCGACAAAAAAGCGGCCGGCGGCTTTGCGCACAACGGCACGTTTGCCCTGGTAGACGGGCAGCGCCACGTGCGCGGACTCTATGATGGCATGAACCCCAAGGAGGTAGACCGCCTGCTGCGGGAGCTGCCCGTGTTGCTGGCCGAAGAAGCTGCCAAACAACCAAAGCCCTAATGCCTGCCGCCATCCACCTGTTGCGGGGCGCCGCCATAGCTGCGGCTATCTGGCTGCTGGCGGGCTGCTTTACCAACAAGCAGAACGAAGGCGCGCGCCTGTACCAGGAGCACTGCTCCAGCTGCCACGGCGAGCAGGGCGCCGGCCTGCGCCGTTTGATTCCGCCCCTGGCCGGTGCCGATTATTTATCAAAGAACAGGGCCGCGCTGCCATGCATTGTGCGCAAAGGCCAGAAAGGCCCGGTGGTGGTGAATGCCGTGGAGTATAACCAGGTGATGCCACCCCACGAGGACCTGACGGACTCCCAGATTACCAACATCTTGAACTTCCTGCAGCAGTCATGGGGCAACAAAGGCGAGCCGTACACCATCCGGGAAGTATCGGAACTATTGGGCGCCTGCCAGGGCAGCGACGGCCGCTAAGGGTACTTTTCGCATCATTTTCCCATGCCTTTTGCCGGTAGTTTTCGGGCAGAATGGCTAGCTTGGGTCACCTTTTCATTCGCTACGCATTACCATGGGTCTGTTTGACTTCCTGAAATCCAAGAAACCCGCTGAGCCTACCCCGGCCGCCACGCCTGCGTCTTCCGCGCCTGGCACCCCAGCGCCCGAGGCAGCCGGCCCCCGCTATAAGCGCCCCAACTATACCTCGCCTGCTCCTGTTGAGCTGCCGCTGCCGCCTCTGCCGCCGATGAAGCAGCCCATCATGCCTCCCATGCCCACCTTCGAGCCGAACAATGCGCTGGAAGCGGCCCTGCTGCAGGCGGCGCAGGACCCAAACTCCCGGGCTTTGTTCTACCGGGAGCTGTTGCGCCAGAACCTGGTGGTGCTCCCGGCTTTTGAGGAAGAGAACCCCGCCACCGGCCTCATTATTCCCGAGCCCGGCATGCAGATTCAGCTCCAGGTGCTGAATGATGGTAAACTGCCGGTGTTCAGCTCCCTGGACCGGGTGTATGAGAATGGCGCCGTGAGCGGCGACGTAGCCTACATGCTGATTTCGGGCCTGGATTATTTCCGCATGGTGCAGGGCGCCGAATGCGTGCTGAACCCTTTCTCGCCTTTTGGCAAGCTGCTGACCGTACCGGAGCTGGAAGATTTGCTGGCCGGCAACCTCTCGGGCGCCGATGAGGAAGAGGACAGCTCCCTGGCGGATAAGCGTGTTTCCCTGGACCAGCCCGCCGAGCGGCCCGAAGCATTGATTCATGCCGTACGGATTTTCGGCGCCTCGCACCCCGCCATTGAGTCCGTGTACCTCGCGCAGCTAACCGTGGAAGATAACCCCGCGCCGCCGCGCCTGCTGCTGGGCTTCATCATTGATAATGAAGACACCAGTCTGTTCCCGGAAATGGGGCCCATTTTGCAGGGCCATCTGCAGCAGGACCAAACCATTGACCTGATGCTGATTAACCCCTCCGCCGAGGACCCGCTGGCCAACTACTTCCGCGGAACGGAGCCCATTTACCAGCGCGGCTCTTAATTTTCAAATCTCCACTAAAAAAAAGCCCCCGCTGCAAACGGGGGCTTTTTTTATGCACTTTGAACCGCCTTCGCTTTTTGCCGGGCGGCCAGACGGGAAAACAAGGGCCGCAGCACTACAAACAGCAGCGGCACCATTAAGGCCGAAAGGCCCAGCCAGAGCAGCAGCGCCCCCAGCTCAGCGCGCCACAGCACCTGCAGGCCCCCCGCCCAGTCATTGGCAAAATAATGGCGCAGCTTTTCCAGGGTAAGGCCCGAGCTTTTGCTGTTGGATATCAGTTTCTCGCCCCATTGTAGCAGCGGAATCATGAGCAGCAGCTGCAGGGGGCTTAATAAGTGGCTTATCAGTAGCAAAGCAGCCACATTCAGGCGCAGGCGCACGGCGGTGGCCGTGGCCAGCAGCGTAGTTACGCCCAGTAGCGGCACCAGCCCACAGGAAAAAGCCAGCGCCACCGTGAGGGCCAGCTGCCGGGGCGAAAGTCCCTGCCGCAGCAAATTCAGCAGTGGCTCCAGAACGCGGCGCCGAAACCAGCCGGACCGGGGCAGTGGCGTTGTGGAGGAAGAAGCAGATTGCAAGTCAGACAAAATACGGGTGGGCTGAGGGTATAGGCAGATGAGGCGCGGCCGCGTATCTTCGCGCCACGCACCCACGGCCCGCCGCCGACAGACGGTAGCGAAGCCCATGACAAAAGTACGCGAGCCAGGCGAGCCTCACCCCAAAGCCTGGACGGATTTCTTTCTGCTGCTGCACCGCGCCGGCCGGGTGCTGGCCGCCAACGACCCGCTGCGGCTGGGCGCCGCCACGGCTTTCTTCACCACGTTTGCCCTGCCGCCCATTCTCATCATTCTGGTGCAGATTATCGGCTCTTTCTACTCTACCTCCCTGGTGCGCGGGCTGCTGTTGGTGAAACTTTCGCACCTGCTGGGCTCCTCGGCCGCCGAGCTGGTGCAGCAAATTCTACAGAACGTATCCAACGTAGAGCGCAGCCGGCTGGTCACGTGGCTGGGCTTTGGGTTTCTACTGTTTATTGCCACTACCCTGTTCGTGGTCATTCAGAACTCGCTCAATCAACTCTGGAGTATCCGGCCCCGCCGGGCTACGCACAAGCTGCAGAAACTCCTGAAAGAGCGGGCCCGCTCCCTGGGCGCGCTGCTGGCCACGGCCCTGCTTTCGGTGCTGGCCTTTGCCTCCGATACCGGCCTGGCCCTGTTTGCCGATTACATCAAGGATTTCGACCCCACCTTCGGCTACTTTGTGCTTCAGGTGCTGAATCAGCTGGTTTCTTTGGTGATTCTTACCGCTTGGTTTGCCGCCACCTTTCGCAACCTGAGCCTGGCCAAAGTGCCGTGGCGGGCGGTGCTGCGCGGGGCCCTGCTCACGGCCGTACTCATTGATTTGGGCGAGTTTGTGCTGGGCCACCTCCTGGTACCGCGCAACCTGGGGCCCATTTACGGGCCGGCGTCAAGCATTGTGCTGGTGCTGCTGTTCGTGTTTTACTCCGCTATGATTTTCTACTTCGGGGCGTGCTTTACCAAGGTGTATGCGCACTACATTGGGGTCGATATCCGGGCTAAAAAATCAGCAGTGCGCTATCGGCTCCTGGATGTAGCCGACGAGTAGAGAGACGCCAGTTAACGCGAAAAGCAGCGGCTCCGTAAATCTGCCCTACCTTTGCAGCAAATAACCCGTGTATGTCTACTGCTACTTTCGCCGACCTCGGCCTCGCTCCTTCCTTTCTGCAGGCCCTGGAGGAACTGACTTTTACCACCCCTACCCCCGTGCAGGAGCAGGTAATTCCGTTGGCGCTGGCCGGGCAGGACATTGCGGGCCAGGCCCCCACCGGCTCGGGTAAAACCGCCGCCTACGGCCTCTCCGTGCTGCAGCAGCTGGATGTAAAGCAGGATGCCGTGCAGGTAATTGTGCTGGTGCCCGCCCGCGAGCTGGCCCTGCAGGTGCGCGACGCCCTCAAGAAGCTGGGCAAATACCTGCCTAACCTGCGCGTAGCCGCCTTTTACGGGGGCCACGCCTTCCGCGAAGAAACCCAGAGCCTGAAGCAGGCCCCGCACGTGGTGGTAGCCACCCCCGGCCGCCTGCTCGACCACTTTGAGCGCCGCACCATTATCCCTAATCAGCTGAAAATTCTGGTGCTGGATGAAGCTGACAAGCTGCTGGAATTGGGCTTTCAGGATGAGCTGGTAGAGATTGTGAAGCGCCTGCCGCGTCGCCGCCAGACGTTGCTGTTCTCGGCTACCATGTCGGATAAAGTGGTGGATCTGATTCGCAAAAACCTGACCCGCCCCCGCGTGATTGACGTGGGCCAGGACGATGACCGCCTCCCCGAAAACCTGCGTCTGCTGGGCCATGTTGGCACCCTGGAGCAGAAGCCCGCCGCTCTGCTGCACCTGTTGCACCAGCCCGAAACCGGCCGCGCCCTCATCTTCTGCAACACCCGCGACCGGTGCGTGGAGCTCACCCGCTTTCTGCAGGGCCGCGGCGTAGCCGCTGAAGTACTGCACGGCAAAATGCCCCAGCCCGAGCGCGACAAAGCCCTGCTTAAGTTGCGCAACGGCTCCAGCCAGGTACTGGTAGCCACCGACGTAGCCGCCCGCGGCATTGACGTAACGCTGCTGGACACCGTGATTCAGTATGATGCGCCGGATAAGGCTGATGGTTTCCAGCACCGGGCCGGCCGCACCGCCCGCGCCGGCGCCGAGGGTACCGCCCACATTTTGGCCACGCCCAAAGAGCAGGCACACGTGCAGAAGTGGCCCATTGCCGCCAGCATTAAGTGGGATGTCATCAAAGCACCTAAGCTGCCCCCGGCCGCACCCAAAGCGCCCAAGCCAACCAACGTAACGCTGCACATCTCCGCCGGCAAAAAGGAGAAGGTGAGCATCCACGATTTGGTGGGCACCTTTATGGCGCACGGCGGTCTGGAGCGCGACGCCGTGGGCCACATCGAAGTATTCGACCACTACAGCTACGTGGCCGTGCCGCGCCAAATGGCGGCGGAAGTGGCCGAGCGGGTGACCGGCGCCAAAATCAAAGGCCGGAAAATCCGGGTTTCGGTAGCGGAATAATCAGCAGGTAAACTTTACTGGCATAACTCTCTTTGGCTTAGCTGAAAGATAAGCTGATCAGTAATTCCTGTCATCCTGAGCTTGCGAAGGACCTTTTTATGGCTGAACGACTCGCATCATAACGACTCATTCCAGCGGGAGAAAGGTCCTTCCTGCGTCAGGATGACAAACAACAAAAAATCGGATTCCGATACACATCAAAATTATGAGCTGACCTCTACCATACGTGCTGTATGGTAGAGGTCAGTTTGATTTATATAAATTCTTCTCCCAACGGAGGTTATTGAGTTTCAGCATGAGCAACACCCATCAGCTACTCTTTATCTGCAGCCAGAACCGTTGGCGCAGCCTTACGGCAGAGCGGCTTTTTGATGGGCATTCGCACTATGAAGCCCGCTCGGCCGGCACCGAGCCAGGTGCCCGGGTGCGCGTCACGGCCGGGCATCTGGGTTGGGCCGATACCGTGTTTGTGATGGAGCGCCGGCATGCGGATATTCTGCAGCAAAAGTTTGGGGCTGAGCTGGCCGGCAAAACCATCATAAACCTCCGCATCCCGGATAAATTCCAGTTCCTCTCGCCGGTGCTGCAGGAGCTTTTGCGGGAGCGGCTGGCGGAGCACCTCGGGCCGGACGTTTGGCGGCAGCAAAGGTAAATTCCTTTACAGGTTGAGACGCAGCTGCTGCCCAGCTATAGGCTCCGTGGCATCCAAAGAAGAAAGGGAAACACCCAGCAGGCGCACGCCTTTTACCAGGGGTAGAATACCAAGAAGCAGCTCATTGCTGACCTGCTGAAAAGCGGACTGCGTGGTGAGCGGCACACTGAAAGTGCGGCTGCGGGTTATCACCTGAAAGTCAGTGTATTTGATTTTGACCGTTACGGTGCGGCCCCGCACGCCCATGCGCTCCGTGGTACCCCAAACGGATTGAATTTCAGGCTCCAGGCCCGCCAGCAGTTCCTCGGTGGTCATCAGATCCTGGCCAAACGTGTTTTCGGAGCCGATGGACTTGCGGACCTGGTCGGCTTCTACGGGGCGGTGGTCCTGGGCGCGGGCCAGGCCATAATAGTAGCCGCCGGCCTTGCCAAAGTGCTGGCGCAGGAAGGCTTCCGACTGCTGGCGCAGATCAAGGCCGGTGAAGATACCCAACTGGTTCATGCGGGCGGCGGTTACCGGACCAATGCCGTGAAACTGCCCCACGGAAAGCGCCTCCACAAACGCCGGCCCCTGGTGCGGGCGGATCACGAAGAGCCCGTCGGGCTTGCGGTAATCGGAGGCCAGCTTAGCCAGCAGCTTGTTGTAGGAAACGCCGGCCGAGGCCGTCAGCTGCGTTTCGGCCCGGATGCGCGCCCTGATTTGCCGGGCCAGCTCCGTGGCCGTGGTATGCTGGTCCTGCAGGGTATGCGTTACGTCCAGGTAGGCTTCATCGAGGGAAAGCGGCTCAATAAGGAGCGTGTAGTCTTCCATAATGGCCCGCACCTGCCTGGAAACAGCTTTGTATACATCGAAGCGGGGCTTTACGAAGATAAGCTCGGGGCATTTGCGCTGGGCAATGGTGGAGGGCATGGCTGAGCGCACCCCAAACTTACGGGCCTCGTAGCTGGCGGCGGCTACTACGCCGCGCTGGCGCGGGCTGCCCACCGCTACGGGTTTGCCGCGCAGCTCGGGGTTGTCGCGCTGCTCCACCGAGGCATAGAAAGCATCCATGTCCAGATGGATGATTTTGCGGGTATCGGGGTGCTCGGTGGCCATAGTATGGAAGAGCCCAAAGATACGCCGGCCCATGCAGGATTCCGCAGCGCGGATGGGCGTAGCCGGTGCTAGGCCTCGCTCTGCAGGGAATGCAGCTCCTGGGTCATCTGGGCTATTAATTCCTGCAGCAGCAGCGTGGTTTCCTCAATCAGGGGCTCCAGAATATCGGGGTTAAAGCTGCCGGGCCATTTATCCAGCTGCAGCACCAGCGGCAGAATGCGGTGCACCTGTACGTGCTCCAGACTGGGCTTCAGCTTGTGGGCGCTGGCGCGCAGCACCTGTACATCCTGGTGCTGGCGGGCGGTGGTAAGCTCCTCAATAGCCTCCTGCGCGCTTTCTATAAACGACTCCAGCATCAGGAGGACAAAACTTTGGTCGCCCTGCCCTATTTTCTGAATGATTTCCAGATTATAAAAAGGCGGCTCTTCCGGCTGCCGGGAAACAGCGAGGGCATTTTCCTGCCCGGCTTTCCCGGTCAGCCAGGCGCCAATAATTTTGAACAGCTCGTCTTCCTGAAAAGGCTTGGTGAGGTAGTCGTTCATGCCCGCCTGCAGGCATTTTTCCCGCTCGCCCTTAATGGCATTGGCCGTGAGGGCAATAACGGGGGTGGTAAGTACCAGTTGCTGGCGCAGAAACTGAGTGGCTTCCAACCCGTTCATCACGGGCATCTGCACGTCCATCAGAATCACGTCAAACACGTGCTGCCGGGCCAGCTCCACGGCAATGGCGCCGTTTTCGGCTTCGGTAATCTGCATGCCGGCATTACTCAGTAGCCCCTTGGCAATCTGGCGGTTAAAAGCGTTGTCTTCAACCAGCAGAATGTGCTTGTCGCGCAGAATTTCCCGGCTTTCGGGGGTGGCTTCTATTTTCTCGGGCAGGTCCCGGGCGGTGCCCACCGGCAGCACCAGCGTAAACTGGCTGCGGGTGCCGTGGTATTTCTGGCTTTCAATCTGAATTTCGCCGCCCATGAGGCGTACCAGGCTGCGGCTGATGCTGAGGCCGAGGCCAGTCCCGCCAAACTTGCGCGTAACGGAGGTATCTTCCTGGCTGAACTCCTTGAAAATATCGGCCAGGTATTCCGGGTCGATGCCGATACCGGTATCGGACACGGTGAACTGAATTTCTACCTGCCCGGGCTGCTTTGCCAGTAGCTCGCAGGTTATGGTTACCTGCCCTTTTTCGGTGAATTTAATGGCATTGCCGGCCAGATTCAGCAGCACCTGCGTTAGGCGGTATGGGTCGCCGAGCAGTACTTCCGGCAGGCGCGCATCCACAGAGGTGAGGAACAGCAGACCTTTTTCTTCGGCTTTGAAATGCAGGCTTTTCTGGACCTGGCGCAGCAGGTGGTCCATGGTAAACCCAATGCTTTCAATGGACAGCTGGCTGGCGCCAATTTTTGACAGGTCCAGAATATCATTGATAATCACGAGCAGGTTTTCGCCGGAGGAGGCAATGGCCCGCAGGTAATTCTGCTGCTCCTGGTTGAGCGGGGTTTTGGCCAGCAGCTGGCCCATGCCCAGAATGGCGTTCAGCGGCGTGCGGATTTCGTGGCTCATGTTGGCCAGAAATAGCTCTTTGGAGCGGGTAGACTCCTCGGCAAACTCCTTGGCCGCACGCAGATTAAGCTCCAACTGCTTCTGGTGCGTGATATCCAGGGTGATACTGATGGAGCCGTATACCTGCTTCTGGTCGTTATAAATGGGCCCGGCACTAATCAGCAGCCATTTTTCCTCTCCGGTTTTGCTGATGACGGCCAGCTCGTAGGTATCGGAAATGCCCTGCAGGCGACTATTGTTCTTGGCATCCAGGAACTCCACGTCCTCTGGGTGCAGAATTTGATGGATGGCCCTCTGGTATAGGAATTCCTCCCGCTGAAAGCCGGTAATGTCGCAAAATGCCTGATTTACATAGGTCACGTTATTATTGAGGTCCAGCTCTACCAGGCCCATGTTCATGCTCTCAATAATGCTGCGGTACTTTTCTTCCCGCCGCTTCAGGGCATCTTCATTGTTTTTGCGCTCGGTAATGTCCTCGAACTTGCACAGGCTGCCAATGTATTTATCGTCTACCTGAATGGGCACAAAATCACATTGCAGCGTGCGGCCACTTTTCAGCTTAAAGATTTCGCCGGTTCTGAGCTGCGGGTGCTGGCGCAACGCCTGGTAGTGGCGGTCAAACTGCTCTTCGTCTTTGAACTTGCTTCTAACCTGCTGATTAAAAGTCAGCGTGTTCATGCCCACCAGCGCTTCTGGCGTCACAGGCAAGTCGAAGATGCGACAGATAGCCTCGTTGGCCAGCACTACCTGGTTGCTTTCATCTTCCAGCAAAATGCCTTCCTGGAAGTTGGAAATGGTGGTATACAGGCGCAGCGTAGTGGCCTCAATGGCCAGGTTGGCTTTCTTGATTTCCGAAATATCGGTGTGCACGCCGGTCATAATCAGGGGGCGGCCCTGCTCATCGTATTTCGTTATCAGGCCCCGGGTCAACACCCATTTGTAGTCGCCGCTTTTGCACATTAAGCGCCGCTCTACAGAGTACATGGGCACCTGCCCGCTCAGGTAGGCATCGGAGGCCTGTATGCTCAGGGCCTGGTCGTCGGGGTGTACGTGGTTGAGCCAGCTTTGCTGATGACTCTCAAACTCTTCCTCGGTGTAGCCCAGCATGCGGATATAGGCTTTGGAGAAGTACTCCTGCCCGGTCTGGTAGTTGAACTCCCAGGCGCCGTCGCCGAAGCGCTCCATGGCCAGCTGCCAGCGCTGCTCATTTTCGCGCACGGTTTCTTCGGCCTGCTTTAGCGCCGTGATGTCCAGGAGAATACCGCTGAATATACTACCCTGCGCATCGGTACTGGAGTGCCGGGAGTTAGCCCGGCACCAGCGCAGGGGCTGGCCGGGTACTACCAGGCGCCCTTCAAAAGACCAGGATTTCCCTTCCTTCCGGGCCAGCTCCATGGCGGCGTCCCACTGCGCTCTGTCCTCCGGATGGATGATATCACGCAGGTGGTTGAGTTGCTCCGGCACTACGCCAAACATCTCACGCAGCTTGGGGCTGCTGTAGGAAAGGCCGGCGGAGCCATCCTGGTTTTCCCGCCACTGAAATAGTACGCCGGGCACCTGCTCCACCAGAAACCGAAACCGCTCCTCGCTTTCGGCTAAAAAGCGCTGGGTGGCTTTGCGCTCGGCTATATCCTCCAGCAGACCGGCAAAGCGGGGGCCGCCATCGGGCCCCTGGCCCATGGGCTGCACTTTCACCTGCACCCAGCCCATGGTGCCATCCTTGTGCGGGGCCAGCACTTCATAGCGAAAAGCGGTACCAGCCGCCAGCCGCTCCTGCATGTAGTACTCGGGGCTTTCGTCGCTGGCTAAATCACTCAGAATCATCCAGACGGGCTGGCCCACTACTTCGCTGTGCTCGTACCCAAAAAGCGCCGTAAATCCCCGATTCACCCAGGTAATGTACCCGTGCTGATCCAGCAGCACCACGGCATCAAATACTTCCTGCACCAGCAGGAGCTCCTGCTCCCGCGGGTTGAAATTATAGGAGGAAGCAAGGTTTTTATCGGTAGTCATTACGCTAATCTAAGGGTAGGCTTGCGGCAAGCAGCTCCGGGCGGGGCCTGAAGTGTCTTCTGCCTTGAAACCAAGTATAGCTGAGCCTACAAACCGCCCCATCCAATACCCGGCAATCTGGCTGCAAGTAGCTCATAAATAGCTTCGCGCAGCTATTTTACCCTAGATACTATTTTGCGGCTATAAAAACCAACCGCCTACCCAGTAGCCTGGTGCTCGCTGAATGCAGCTACCAGCCACTTTTGGCGAGCTTCTGCCCACTATGGAACAGGCCTGACCCAGGGATTAGAAGGGCAGCGGATGTATTTCGAAAATTAATTTGAAATAAGCTGTAACCTTCCCCAAAAGCCGAAGTTTCCACGCTCGAATACGCCCACTACTTATCGACTTCCACTTGAACTCGCTCACGGACAATTCGCTCATGCTGCAAGTGAAGGCCGGCCAGGTCGATAAGATGGGCTTGCTCTTTGAGCGCTACCATCGGCCGTTGTTGGCGTTTTTCTACCACTCCAATGGTAATGCCACGGCCAGCGAAGACCTGGTGCAAAACGTGTTTTACCGCATGCTGAAATACCGCCACACCTTCACGGGTGACGGCGAGTTTCGAACCTGGATGTACCACCTCGCGCGCAACGTGCTAGCCGATGCCGCGAAGAAAAGCAAACCCTCGGCCCACCACCAGGACATAGCAGACTGGGCCGATAAAATTGCAGGCGGGACGACGGCCGACGCCAGTCTGCAGCAGGCACAGGAGGTAGCGCAATTGCACCGGGCTATGGCCCGCCTCAGTGCCGAACAGCGGGAAATACTCGTCATGAGTCGTTTCCAGGAGCTGAAATACGAGCAGATAGCGCAGCTGCTTGATACGACGGTAGGAGCCGTGAAGGTGCGCGCGCACCGGGCCCTCTGCCAATTGAAGGACATTTATTTGCTAATGGAAAATGGAAGCCAAGTTCGGAAACTGTGAGGGGGTGCAAGAGGGGCTGATGGACTTGCTGGCCAACGAATTGTCGGCGCAGGAACAGCAGGCTATGCACGCCCATCTGGCGCACTGCCCGGCCTGCCAGCACGAATTGCAGGCCGTACAAAAGCTCTGGCACACGATGGGAAACCTGCCCGTGCCGGAGCCCAGTGAGCAGCTGCGCCCCCGCTTCTACAGCATGTTGGCGGAGTTTCAGGCCGATGAGCAGCGCAAGCAGCGCTGGTCGTTGGCGGGCATGCTCCAACAACTGCAGGATTGGTGGCAGCCGGAATATGCTACCCGCCTGGCTTACAGTCTCGTGTTGCTGGTAGTGGGCCTGGCGGCCGGCTACCTGCTGCGGGGCCGGGAAACGGCTGCTCCGGCCGATTCCCAACAGCCCATGGCGGTAGTAGAAGCCCCGGACGGAAATGTGCAGCAGGCGCAAATGCTCACGCTGCTGGCTAACCCCTCGGCGGTGCAGCGGCTGCGCGCCGTGAGCTACGCCGAGGAGTTGGCCCCCAGCAACGACCGGGTGGTGGCGGCCCTGCTCAGCACGCTTAACCAGGACCCGAACGTGAATGTGCGGCTGGCGTCGCTGGAAGTACTGGCGGGCCTTTCCCAGGACCCCACCGTGCGCCAGGGCCTGGTACGCTCTCTGGCCCGGCAGGAATCCCCGCTCGTGCAGTCGGCTATGGCCGATGTGATGGTGCAGCTGCAGGAGCGCCGCTCGGTGCGCCCCCTGCGGAAACTACTGCAGCAGGAAAACCTGAACGAGCAGGTAAAAACCAAAATCGAGCAAAGCATTCAGTCTTTGTCTACAGAACGGTCTGCGGACCACTCAACCCCTTCAACCTACGATGAAACCCTTCACCATATTCGGACTGATCTGGACACTTCTGTGGCTGCCTAGCTGCTCTCTGCAGGCTCAGGACCGCGAATCCACAGAGAAAATCAACCGGGAAATTACCCTTACCGGCGCCACCGGCAGCAGCACGCTGGCCGTGTACAACATCTTCGGCTCGGTTACGGTGCAGGGCTATAGCGGCAATAAAGTGGTGGTAGAAGCTACCAGGACCATTAAAGCCGACAACGCCACCCACCTAGAGCAGGGCAAAAAGGAAGCCCAGATGGGCTTTGAGCAGCGCGGTGACAGTGTAATTGTATTCCTGCAGGGCCCCCAGGACTCCCGGCCCCGCCGGAACCGAAACTGGAACAACCACGACATTGACTACGAGTATTCCTTCGATATCACGGTGAAAGTGCCCCGGGATATGAAAGTAAACGCCTCTACGGTAAACGGTGGCGAGATGCAGGTACAGGATGTGACGGGGCTGGTTCAGGCCCGCAACGTGAACGGCCCCGTCATTATCCGAAATGTCCGGGAGGCTACTGTGGCCAAAACAGTGAATGGTAAAGTAGAAGTCTCCCTCACCACGGCGCCCACGCAGGCAGCCTCCTACCAAACCATTAACGGCGACATAGCGGTGAGCTATCCGGCCAACGCCTCGGCGGACCTGCACTTTAAGAGCATGCACGGCGAGATGTATACCGATTTCCCGCAAACAGAAGTATTGCCGGCCCGCGTAACGCAGAATCAGCAGCGCGAAGGCGCCGGCACCAAGTATAAACTCAACAAAGAGACGGCCGTGCGGCTGGGCAAAGGCGGCCCCGATATCCGCCTGGAAACCCTGAACGGCGACGTCACCATCAAAAAGCAAAACTGATGAACAAGATAGTATTTCGTGCCCTCCTGGCTTTTCTGGTACTTACCTGGGCCCAGCCACTGCTGGCGCAGCAGGCTACCAAAGACCAGATGGTGGTGGCGCTCAGCTCCCCCGGCAAGCCCGGCACACTGCATCTTAAGCTGGTGGGAGGCGGTATTCGGGTCATTGGCACATCGGATAAAAACGTCGTGATTGAAACCTCTACCCGGGGCGGGCGGCGCGAGTCCGGCTCCTCGGAAGCGCCCGCCGGTATGCGCCGCATTTCTCAGGCCGATAACATGGACGTGACAGCGCAGGAGCGCGCTAACCACGTGTATATCAAAACGCAGTCCTGGCAGCATCCGGTTGATTTCGTTATTCGGGTGCCCCGGCAGTTTTCCCTGCAGATTTCTACTGTGCAGGATGGTGACGTGGTGGTAGAAAACGTGGCCGGTGAGCTGGAGGTAGCCAATGTGAATGGCTCTATCCGGCTGAAGGATGTGGCTGGCTCCGCAGTGCTGAACACGGTGAACGGGGAAATATTAGCCGATTTCAACAGCGTAACGGCGGGCGCACCCATGGCCTTCTCCACCGTGAACGGCAAGCTGGACATTACCCTACCGGCCAAAGCCAAGGCTTCCCTTAAGCTGAAGTCGGATATGGGTGAAATCTACAGCGACTTCGACATGACCACCGACGACAGCGCCCCCAAGGTAACGCGCACCGCCAAGAATGGCACCTACCGCGTTAACACCGACAACTGGACGTACGGCAAGATTAACGGCGGCGGCGCCGAGTTTATGATGAAGAGCTTAAACGGCGACATTTATATCCGCCGGGCCAAGTAAAGCACTAACTTATACATATATCAGTTGGGTAATTCTCAGTCCCGGCCTCTCTGTTGATACTGCATTATCAGGAGTAAGCTGTGGTGAGTGACTCCGTAACAAGGGAGTTTGCCGGGACTGGGTACTTAATTTCCGGGGCTCACCGCGTCCCTTCTGCGGGAATCTGCCTTCCGGCAGCATTCCATCCGGCGTCGGCAGCAAGCCCTCTCCTCCTACCGTTCCTTCTGCCGACAGCTTTTTCCAGCGCAGCTTTTTGTTGCTGACTGCCACGGCTTTGTCCGGCTTGCGGCCCTGTTTTAGGCTGCTCCTCCTCGCCCTACTTTCAGTTCCTACCTCCTGAAAACCAGCACCATGTTCCGTATTTCTATTCTTTTTCTGGGCCTCCTGTTTCTGGGCATAAAGGCCCTGGCCCAGGTAGCGCCCGCCCCGGCAGCGGCAGCGCCCAAAAAGCAGCTGCAGGCCCTGCGCATTAGTGGGGGTATTAAGCTGGATGGGCTGCTGGATGAAGCCGTGTGGCAGCAGGCGCCCATTGCTACCGATTTTATTCAGCAGCGGCCCAACCCCGGCGTGCCCGAGAAGCACCGCACCGAGGTGCGTGTCCTCTACGACGACGCCAACCTCTACATCGGGGCCATTATGCATGACTCCTCCCCCGACTCCATTATGCGGGAGATGACCCAGCGGGACCAGTTTGGCAACTCCGACTTGTTTTCCGTGTTTCTGGATACCTACCACGACCAGCTGAATGGCTACAACTTTACGGTGACCACCTCGGGCGTGCAGCTGGACGGGCGCTACTCCCCGGCCGGGGGCGAAGACTTTAACTGGAACGCCGTGTGGGATGCCCGCACCACCCAGCATGGTACCGACTGGGTGGCTGAAATGCGCATTCCGTACTCCGCCATTCGCTTCAGCAAACTACCCGAGCAGCTTTGGGGTCTCAACTTTGCCCGCCAGCGCAAGCGCGACAACCAGCAGTTTTTCTGGAACGAGGTGAAGCCCACCGTGAATGGCTTTGTAAACCAGTGGGGCGAGCTGCGCGGCGTGCGCGACATTAAACCACCGCTCCGCCTCTCCCTCACGCCTTACATTTCCGCTTATGTGAACCATAACCCGCTGAATGAGGAAGGCACCAAGCGCACTACCACCTCCTTTAATGGCGGCGCTGACGTGAAATGGGGCATCAATGAAAGCTTTACGCTGGATGCTACGCTGGTGCCCGACTTTGGCCAGGTGCAGAGCGACAACCAGGTGCTGAACCTCTCGCCCTTTGAGGTGCAGTTCAACGAAAACCGCCAGTTCTTTACCGAAGGCACGGAGCTCTTCAACAAAGGCAACCTGTTCTACTCCCGCCGTGTGGGCGCCACGCCCATCGGGTTTTATGGGGTACGCCGGGGTGCCAATGAGAAGATATTGCGCAACCCGGCCGAAACCCGCCTGCTGAATGCTACCAAGATTTCGGGGCGCACCAAAAAGGGGCTGGGCGTGGGGTTGTTCAATGCGCTTTCCAATGATGTGTACGCTACCGTGCGCAACACCGAAACCGGCGAGGAGCGGGAGGTCCTCACGCAGCCCTTCAGCAATTACAACATTGCCGTGCTGGATCAGTCCCTGAAAAACAACTCCTATGTGTCGCTCATCAACACCAACGTCACGCGCTGGGGCAGTACCTACGATGCCAACGTGACGGGCGGCCTGTTCCGCTTCAACAACAAGAAAAACTCTTACGCCCTGGATGGCAGCATGGTGTATTCGCGGCGGCGCGGTACCCAGTTCGGCTCGGATAAGCCTATTGACGACCAGGACGGCTACAAATACTCCCTGGGCGTGGGCAAAATCAGCGGCAATCTGACCTGGGACATAAACCACAGCATAGAGTCAGACAAGTACAACCCCAACGATTTGGGCCTGCTGTTTTCCAACAACAGTATTTCTCAGTCGTTTAGCGTGGCCTACCGCAAGTACCAGCCGTTCTGGAAGGTGAACAACATGGCGTTTTTCGGGCAGGTGGGCCACGAGCTGCTCTATAAGCCTACCCGCTATCAGAGCCTGTATTTCTACAACGGCTTCAACACAACCTTCACCAAGAGCTTTCTGCAGGTGGGCTACGACTTTGTGCTGAGCCCCGTTTCGCACGACTACTTTGAGCCCCGCACCTACCCCCTGGGCGACTTCTTTGTGCGGGTGCCCGGCAATGCCGACTTCGTGGCTTTCTTGAATTCCGATACGCGCAAGCGGTTTGCCCTGGGTATGAACGCCGGTCTGCAGCGCTTCGGCCTGGATGAGCGGCTGCCGCGCGAGCGACGCCTGAAATACAGCCTGGGCGCCTACCCCCGCTACCGGATAAACAACCACCTCACCTTCAGCTATAGCCTGGACTGGAGCCTGCAACGCAACCAGATTGGCTTTGTAAACGGCGGCCTCAGCCAGGACGAAGCTCTGGACTTGCCCTTCACCGGGCAGATTCTGCTGGGCCGCCGCCATGTGGCCACGGTTTCCAACGTAGTATCGGCGGCCTATACCTTCACCAACCGTATGTCGTTCACGCTGCGCACGCGCCACTACACCAGCAACGTGCGCTACGCTGACTTTGCCGTGCTGGGCCCTGATGGCGAAGAGCGCCAGGCCGACTACCGCCGCAACCGCGACAATACCTACAATGCTTTCAACGTGGATGCGGTGTACTCCTGGTGGTTTGCGCCCGGCTCGCAGGTAAGCGTGGTCTGGAAAAACGCCGGCTACACCTTCCTGAATGCCGAAAAAGCCACGCCCCAGTACTTCGATAACTTCAACAACACCATCAATACGCCGCACAATAACTCTCTCTCCGTGAAGGTTCTTTATTATCTGGATTATCTGATGGTGAGAAGGCCTAAATAGTGGCGGCAGTAAAAAGGCCTGTTTTCAAAACAAAGCCAAAAACCCAGAGGTCAGTAATAATGCCTCTGGGCTTTTGGTGTTCCGGGCCCTCAAAAACCGTACAACCTTCCCCGGAAGCCCCCGTTTACTGGGCCCATGCAGTATTTTATTTTTGCGGCGCTGGTGGCCGTTACGGTGTTTTTCTTTTACCGGTATGTCACGCGCGACGCCCGCCTTCGCGAGCAGGCCCTGGCCGCGGAGTTTCCGGCCAGCTGGCGGCAGATTCTGGCTGAGCGGGTAGCCTTTTATTTGTCGCTTTCCGAGGTTGATAAAACTCGTTTCGAAAAACGAATCCAGGTTTTTCTGGCCCAGACCCGCATTACGGGTATCCAGACTGATATTGACGATGTTACGCGGGTGCTGGTGGCGGCCTCGGCCATTATTCCGGTGTTTGGCTTTCCCGATTGGGAGTATGGAAACCTGAGCGAGGTGCTGGTGGTGCCGGATGCCTGGAAGGAAAAGCAGGACCCCCACAAGGAGCAAGCCCCGCTGGCCGGCACGCTGCTGGGCTCGGTGCGCAACTTCCAGTCCTCCCACTACATGCACCTTTCCAAAGCCTCCCTGGAGCAGGGTTTCAAGGATTCGCTGGACCGCCAGAACGTGGGCATTCACGAGTTTGTGCATCTGCTGGATGAGGCCGATGGCGTCATTGACGGGGTGCCGGCCCTCACGTTTCCGGCCGCCCTGCGCCCCGAGTGGGAAGCCGTGATGCAGCGCGAAATAGCCGCCATCCGGGCCGGGCGCTCCGAAATAAACGACTACGCGGGCACCAATGAGGCGGAGTTTTTTGCCGTGGTAACGGAGTATTTCTTTGAGAAGCCCGAGAAGCTGCAGACCGAGCACCCCGAGCTATATGGGCTGCTGCTGCTGGCCTTCCGCCAGAACCCGCGCAGCCGCTTTGGGCAGTGGGCCACCGACCCGCGCCTGTGGCTGAAGGCGCTGCGCAGTCGCCGCAAGTTTGGCCGCAACGACCCCTGCCCCTGCGGCAGTGGCAAAAAGTACAAAGAATGTCATTTGCTGCAGGAAGCCTGAGTTGTCATGGATGCGGCCCGCATTCCCCCGGCGCGGCTATCCTTGCCGGGGAATGCCGAGCCACCGTGCGAATTCCGGGCGGATGGTTAATTTAGGCCTTTCGCCGCCTGGCGGCCTTCCTTTGTCTTACCCTTCTTTCCCACCCATGAAAAAAACCTTGTTATCCGGCCTGGCCTTCGCGGCGCTGGGTACGGGCGTATGGTCGTGTGCTACTACCAGCAAGGCGCCCGTAGCTACTACCCCGGCCCCCACCGAAACGGCGCCGGTTGCGGCCGCCCCTTCCTGGAGCCAGCAGGCCGATGATTTTCTGAAGTCTTACTCCGCCGAATACCAGCGCCTCTACACCGCCTCGGCGGAAGCGGAATGGCGCTCCAACACGCATATTGTGGCTGGCGACACGGCCAACTCCGGAGCCACCACCCGCGCTAATGAGCGCATGGCCGCCTTCACCGGCTCGGCAGAGAATATCAAGCGCCTGCGGGAACTGCTCGACCACAAAGCTGACCTCAGCGAGCTGCAGGTAAAGCAGCTGCAAACGGCGCTGTACAACGCCGCCAACTCGCCCCAGACCATTGCCGAGGTGGTGAAGCGCCGCATTAAGGCCGAAGCCGCCCAAACAGAAAAGCTCTACGGTTTCGACTACAAGTACCAGGGCAAATCCGTGACCACCAACGACCTGGACGAGCTCCTGCGCAAGGAAAAAAACCCGGCTAAGCGCCAGCAGATCTGGGAAGCCAGCAAAGCCATTGGCCCCACGCTGAAAGATGGCCTGCTGAACCTGCGCGACCTGCGCAACCAGACCGTGCAGGCCCTGGGCTACCCCGACTACTTCACCTACCAGGCCTCCGACTACGGCATGACCCGCGAGGAGATGATGGCGCTGGTCCGCAAAATAAACGACGAGCTGCGCCCGCTTTACCGGGAGCTGCACACCTACGCCCGCTACGAGCTGGCCAAGAAGTACAACGTGAAGCAGGTGCCCGACTATCTGCCGGCTTCCTGGCTGCCCAACCGTTGGGGCCAGGACTGGAGCGCCATGGTAGACGTGAAAGGCCTGAACATCGACCCCATACTGGCCAAAAAGGGGGCTGAGTGGCAGGTAAAGCAGGCCGAGCGCTTCTACCAGAGCCTGGGCTTCCCGGCCCTGCCCGCTTCGTTCTACGAAAAGTCGAGCCTGTACCCGCTGCCTAAAGATGCCGGGTACAAAAAGAACAACCACGCCTCGGCCTGGCATATGGACCTGGACCACGATGTGCGCAGCCTGATGAGCGTGGAAGGCAACACCGAGTGGTACGAAACCACCCACCACGAGCTGGGGCACATTTACTACTACCTCACTTACACCAACCCCGAGGTGCCCGTGCTGCTGCGCGGTGGTGCTAACCGGGCCTACCATGAGGCCATGGGCAGCCTCATGGGCCTGGCCGCTACCCAAAAGCCCTTTCTGGCGGGCCTGAATCTGGTAGACCCCAAAACCCAGACCGACCAGACCCAGACGCTGCTGAAGGAAGCCCTGAACTATGCCGTGTTCATTCCCTTTGCTTCGGGGGTGATGAGTGAGTGGGAAAACAGCTTCTATGCCGATAAGCTCCCCGCCGACCAGCTGAATGCCCGCTGGTGGGCCCTGGCCAAGCAGTACCAGGGTATTGTGCCGCCCACCACGCGCGGCGAGCAGTACCTGGACCCCGCCACCAAAACCCACATCAACGACGACCCCGCGCAGTACTATGACTACGCGCTGAGCTACGTTATCCTGTTCCAGCTGCACGACCACATGGCCAAGAAAATTCTGAAGCAGGACCCGCACGCTACCAACTACTACGGAAGTAAAGAGGTGGGGCAGTTTCTGGCCGACATTATGCGCCCCGGCGCCAGCAAAGACTGGCGCACGGTGCTGAAAGAGAAAACCGGCGAAGACCTTTCTGCCCGCGCCATGGTAGATTATTTCCAGCCGCTGATGGCTTACCTGAAGCAGCAGAACAAAGGCCGGAAGTACACCATGTAAGCACCCCGGCTTTGCCGGTTAACCAAAAAGAGCCCGCCATATCCGGCGGGCTCTTTCTTTATATGGATGCCGGAAATACCGCCGACTATTGGCTCTCTACCAGATATTTATCCAGTACTTTCTGAATGCTCTCCAGCCGGGTATACACCATATCCAGCACATCGGTATCATAGTTAGCCGCGCCCATCGCGCGGGAAGTCAGATAGCGCGCCAGGGTGGTGTTTTCGTTCAGGCGGGCTTCCAGCTCATCGTGGGCGTAGTCCCACTCTGCCAGCTGGCCCTGGGCCAGGTATTGGCCCCGCAGCGCAATGGTCTGGCTAACCAGGTGGGCCAGCCGGGTCAGCAGCGCCGACTCCGTTTCCGTAAACTCGCGGGCTTCCCGGCCAATGACGCACAGCGTTCCAATGTTAGAATCATCGGGCATGCGCAGGGCCGAGCCGGCGTAAAACCGCAGCCCCGCCGACTGCGCCACAAAGGGGCTCACCAACCGGCAACGCTCCTTTTCCAGATCCGGATATACCAGGGGCTCATCCTGCAGAATGGCCGCCGAGCAGAGGCTGTCCGGGCGAGCCACGGCTTCCAGCCCGGGCATTCCGGTGTTGGCCTTATACCACACCCTATCCTCATCTACCAATGAAATCAGGGAGATAGGAACGTTAAAGAGCTGCGCAGACAGGGCGACAAAATCATCAAAAATCCTCTCCGGCGTGGTGTTCACAATCTGGTACTGATGCAGCGTCCGCAGGCGGGCACCATCTGTATCGGGTATCAGAGATTGGGGAAGCTTATCGCTCATGCTATTCTATCAAGTACTCTTCTTAGAAATTGGCCAAGGGTATTCTAAGCTACCCCCATGTATCCTGCTTGTCGCCAGTACCTGGCTTACGCCGGCATGCTCAGAGTGGTTAACACCTGCTTGGCGTTGGCTACGTGGTCGGTGGCCCGGTTAAGGGAGTTAAAGATGTACTGGATAACCCCTTCTTTGTCGATGACGAACGTGACCCGGCCGGGAATTATGCCCAGCAGCGCGCGGGGCACCTCATAGAGCTTGCGCACTTTGCCGCCTTCATCAGCCAGCAGCGGGAAGGGCAAACGGTGCTTCTGGGTAAACTTCTGATGCGAGGCCTCGCTATCGGAGCTTATGCCTACCACCTCGGCGCCCAGATCCTTAAAATCCTCGTACTGGTCGCGGAAAGAACAGGCTTCGGCGGTGCAGCCGGGCGTATCATCTTTGGGGTAGAAGTATAATACCACGCTGCGCTTGCCACGCTGCTCGGAGAGGCGAAACGTCTCGCCGGTAGTGGTTTTGAGGGTGAAGTCTGGAGCTGAGTTGCCTACCTGTAGCATGTGCTGTGTTTAGTTATCCTGAAGCAATGATCCTAACCGCAGGCAGGGTAGAAAGGTTATGGTTGCCGGCCGTTCCGGCGGCCCCAATCCGGTTTAGCAAGGCTAGTTACGCCTTACCCGGATACTCACCCGCTCGCCGTTTTCACTGGTTACGGGCTCTATCTCAATTCGCTCTTCTTCGTTGTAATACACGGCCAGGCCCCGGATAATGCCTACCGCCAATGCCCCCATCCGGCGCGGAGAAACATATTCTACCTGCAGCTCATTTTTCCCAAGCCGCTCTACCTGTAGCACGGGCGGGTTATGGCCGGGGTTTTGATGCCGGATATGGACGTGCATATGCTTTTCAGTGTTTTCCACCATTTCCAGCGTCCGCCACGTGGGGTCTACCAGCTTGCCGTACATCAGCATCAGGTCGGGCACCAGGTACTCGCCAAATTTCTCGTGCAGCTCTTCGGCCGGCACACCGGACATTTCGGCGGCGTGGCCCACCAGGGTATACAGGTCCTGATCCGGATACACGGCCTGCACTTCAAAGTCGCTGTAGGCAATGCCGGAGGCCTCTACCAGCCGCACCCAGGTGGCGTGGTCGTATTGCGTCTGTACATAGCGCTTCAGGAGGGTCATGATGGTTCCGTGCACAGCCAAAAACTAAGAGGATAAACAAAAAGCAGCTCCGGCTCTCACCAGGGGTTCTGGTAAAGATACGGAGCTGCTTCTTATGCGCCGGAGCGGCGGAGTTTAGTTCATGTTGCCCAGCACGGCCATGGAAGAAAGCGTGGGGCTGGCACTGCCGCCGGCAGGTTCCACCGTCATGGCAAAGGCCTGCGCGCTGGCAATGGATTTCATAAGCTGCACACTATCCCCCACCATGGTAGCCTCGGCCAGCATACCGGCGTCAATGGGCTTGCCCTTATCCAGGGCCCACAGCTGATACTGTTTGCCTTCCGGGGGCTTGGGCAGGTTGCGCACCTCTACGTATACAGCCCGGGTAGCGGGGTTAAAATGCACCTTGGCCTTAGCGCCTGGGGCGTTGGGTGTACCGGTCAGCTCTACCATGCGGTAGGCATCATCCCGGAACATAGCCAGCTCGGCGGTGCGCTGGGTCAGCCGCTGCTGCACCACACGGGTATTGGCCGCCAGCTCGTCGCGGGAGCTTTGCATGGCTACCAGCTCCTGAGAGGCATTCTGCCAGTTGCGGTAGAAAATAAAGTTGCTCACCAGCAGCAGCGCAACGGCAGCGGCCATCAGCCAGGTAAGCACCCGCCCCGTAGAGGGCGTCGCTTCCTGGGGCGGTGGCATGGCAATAACGCGGCCGGGCTCAGCTACGGGGGGTGCAGCGGTGGGCGGGGCATCGGCCTGAATAGCGGCCTGCCAGCCGGCCAGCACCCGTTCCCGCATGCCGGCGGGCGGCTGGGCGGCGTGGGCCAGCGCATAGCCATCCAGGGCCTGCGTAATCTGGTCTAGTTCCTGTCGAATCTCGGGGTAGGCAGCGGCCTGGTGCTCTACTTCCGCCTGCTCGCGCGGCGTGAGAGTCCCGAGCACATACTGCTCTAAAACGCCTGATTCGATATATTCCTGAATGTTCACGGCTATCGAATCAGTTTTGCGAGTACTTTGATGGCGGCCCGGGCGCGGGTCTTAACGGTGCCGAGGGGTAAATTGAGTTCTTCTGCCACTTCACTTTGCGTAAAACCGCCGAAGTACAATAAGTCGATAATCTCTTTTTGCTCCGGATTGAGCTGTTTAGTTATCTCCTGTATCCCGATATGCTCAGGGCGGAACGCCGTGGGGGCGGCCTGCCACTGTGCCGGGCTGTCTTCCAGCGGCTGTGTACGAGTACCTACGCGGTGCTGACGAGAGCGGATTTTGTCGATAGCTAAATTCCGACAAATGTTCAGCACCCAGGTAAACAGACGTCCCTTTGACGTATCGTAGCTCAGAAAGGAATGCCAGATTTTAACCAGTGCTTCCTGCAGCACGTCCTCGGCCTCTTCTTCTTTTTTTACAATACGAAGGATGACGCCATAAAGCGCGGTGCCATACTTATCGTAGAACACCGTCATGGCCGACTCGTCTCGGGTCCGCAGCCGCTGTACCAGCTGCTCTTCGGTGATGGAGGCTAATTCTGTGGAGGTTAAAGGCACAAAGTCTGCGTATAAGTAGGACGTTAAACCACACTGGGGGTCGAGCCTATGGCCAAATGTAACATTTACCCCGGTTTCTTGCCACCTAAATACGCAAGGGGTCAACTTTGTTATATATTTTATCACTCCTTGAAGACAAAGCAGCCTTTTAGCAGCCTTTGGGCCGCGGGCTGCGTAAGGCAAAACACCACTTCCCGAACCCAGGCGCCTTTTCGCCCCCTTGTCCTCCCGCATATGGCTATTGAATCTTTCAATCCCTATACCAACCGCACGCTCCGCCGCTTCCGGCCCTTCAGCTGGGCTAAAACCGAGCGCATCCTGAGCCAGACCCACCGGGAGGCCGCCCGCTGGCGCACCTCGTCCTTTGCGGAAAGAGCCGTGTGCCTGCAAGCCGCAGGCCGCCTGCTGCGGGAGCGGCAGGATGAGCTGGCCCGCCTCATGGCCCTGGAAATGGGCAAGCCCATCAACGATGGCCGCGCCGAGGTGCTGAAATGCGCCCTTACCTGCGACTACTACGCCGAGCATGCCGAGGAATTTCTGGCCGATGAGCTCATCAAAACCGAAGCCCGGCGCAGCCTTATCTCCCACGAGCCCCTGGGTGTGGTGCTGGCCGTGATGCCCTGGAACTTTCCTTTCTGGCAGGTAGTGCGCTTTGCAGCCCCGGCCCTTATGGCGGGCAATGTGGGCCTGCTGAAGCATGCTTCCAACGTGCCACAGTGCGCCCTGGCCCTGGAGAAGATTTTTCAGGATGCCGGCTTTCCCACCAACGCCTTCCGCACGCTGCTCATTGGGTCTGACCTGGTGGCCAAACTCATTGCCGACGACCGGGTGCGGGCCGTTACGCTCACGGGCAGCGAGGCCGCCGGGGCTAGCGTGGCCGCCACGGCGGGCGCCAACATCAAGAAAACCGTGCTGGAGCTGGGCGGCTCCGATGCCTTTATTGTGCTGGCCGATGCCGACCTGGAGCTGGCCGCTAAAACTGCCGCCCAGGCCCGCATGATTAATGCCGGCCAGAGCTGCATTGCCGCTAAGCGCTTTATTGTGGAGAAACCCATTCTGAAGGATTTCATCAGCAAGCTGAAAACGCACTTGCTGGCCATGCGTACCGGCGACCCGCTGGAGGAAACCACCCAGTACGGTCCCCTGGCCCGCCCCGACCTGGCCGACGACCTCACCAAACAGGTAGAGGAATCGGTGAAGAAAGGGGCGCGCGTAGAGCTCTATGGGGGGCAGTCTAAGCCTGGCACTGCTTTATTCCGGCCCGTTATTTTATCGAATGTGAAGCCCGGGCAGCCGGCCTACCACGAGGAGTTTTTTGGGCCGATAGCGCTGGTGCTGGAAGCCCGGAACGCTGACCACGCTGTGCAGCTGGCCAACGACTCGCCCTTTGGCCTGGGTGCCGCCATCTGGACGCGGGATGTGCGCCGGGGCGAGGAGTTGGCGCGTCAGGTAGAGGCCGGCGCTGTGTTTGTGAATTCGTTGGTGAAGTCCTCCCCGGAAATGCCCTTTGGCGGCGTAAAGAAATCGGGCTACGGGCGCGAGCTTTCCTACCTGGGCATTCGGGAGTTCGTCAATCAGAAAAGCATCTGGATTGCTGACGAGGCAGCGCCATCCGCTCACAAAACCAAAATCGAATAGCGGGTTGATAGGTACCTACAGGCTTTATCGAGTTGCGTTTTCTCTGCCAATAAGCATCAGCAGTAACCCATCAGCTTATAAATGAGGTAACCGGCTACTTCATGCAGCAAGGTGGTCCAGCGCTCCAGGGCTTGGGCATTGGGTACCAGCCAGTAATCAGGCGTAGGGCTGGGGTCCCGGGTGAGGAAGCCGGCCGGAAAGGCGGTGGGGTGCAACCCGGCTTTCTCAAAGCAGCCCAGAGCCCGGCGTTGATGAAAGGCAGAGGTGATTAGCACCAAGGATTTAATATCGGGGTGGGCCTGTAGCAGCTCCCGCGTGAACAGGGCATTTTCGCGGGTATTGCGGCTGCGGTCTTCTATCAGGATGTTGGCCGTGGGCACGGCAGCCAGCCGGAGCAGAATGGCCAGTTCGGCAGCTTCGGTTCGCTGGCTGCCCTGCAGGGCGCCCGAGCCGCCGGAAATAATAATGTAGCGGATACGACCAGCCCGGTACAGCCACAGCGTATGCAGGAGGCGGTCGGCGCCTTCGCTCAGATACACCCGGTCGTGGGGCGACTTTTTTCCGTTGGCAATGCCCGTGAGCAGTATGCCGGCATCGTGGGGGGCAATGCGGCTCAGGGGCACCGGCGGCAGTTCCCAGGCCAGCAGGGCCGCGTTGGCCAGGGCCAGGTTGGTACCGATAATAGCAATGGCCAGTGCCGCCAGCCGCCAGCGGCGGCGCCAGAGGGCCCGGCGGTCCAGCACGGCCGCCAGCAGGAGCAGAACAAGCCAGAGGGCCGGCATCAGGGCCCAATCCAGCACTTTGGAAAGCACGAAGAACATGGCCGCGAAGCTACCGCGAATTCCTCACCTGCGCTTAACAGCGCCGTTTGCTAGCGAAAGAACAGAAACAGCAGGGCCAGCGTCAGCAGAAAAAAGCCCAAGGCAACAATATCCTTATGCACCCGAAAGCGCATTACGATGCTTTAGGCATATAGTGGCGCAGCCGCAGAATCATGTTCTTCACTTCTTCTTCGGTAAACAGCGTGTCGCACTCCAATAGCTGACCCTGGCAGTAGGACACGAAGAATGGGGCTACTTTCTCCTGCATCATTTGTTTGGCTACCGGGTTTTCTTCCGAGTTCAGCCGCACAAACAGGATATTTTCAAAAGCCGGATCATCGGATAAACGGATGAAAGGCTTGGTCAGCTGCTCGCAGGTAGGACAATTATCGGAAGTAAACTTGGCAAAAACCTTCTGCCTTTCGTGGGTCAGACGGCGGAGGACCTCATCATGGGTATCCAGTATACGCATAGGTGGTGTTGCAATAATAGAAAGTGAAGTACGGCCCCTTGGCACACACGCATACACCAGAATAGGCCGAATAAATCCCCTGCATCTGCTTAATCCATGTAAATTACTGACAATAAAAAGATTAAAGTCTATATAGCTTTTTCTGGCTTCTCCCGGTATCAATTGCTTTGCCCCTTCAGCTTATACTGAGTGTTGTGCCTATGCATAAGCCATTTCTTAACCTGATATTCACCGACGTCATTATAAGCACTAGCACTCATCATTTTATATATCTAAAAATCAGCATATTGATTATTGGTTTGTCTTTTTTTATTTGTCCGAGGCATCCTTTAGCGGTCCTTCTGTCTCTTGGTTATTGAATTGATATTGAGTTTTGTAGGCATAATGGATTTGTGTTAACTACACCAAAAGCCATGACCAATACCGCAACACGTTATTCGCTTCTGGAGCAAAAGCACGAGCAGGTAAACCGCCTGCTGCGCACCTGGACCCTGGTGGGCGCCTCCCTGCTAACGCTGGCAGTTCTCACCTGATTCTCCGGCCGGTGTGGTGCCTGCCTTCTCATAGCCTTGCTCTGCCGCTGGTGTGCTATTTTTGCGCGGCTTATTTACCCTGATCATGCGCGCTATGCTGCCTCTCACCAGTCTTCTGCTGGGCCTTTCTATTCTGGCTTGTTCTCCGCAGCAACCCCAGACCCCGCCTACGGAACAGCCGGCGCAAACGCCCGCCGTTGGCCGCTTCCCCGAAACCTTTGAGGCTGGCAGCAAAACCGCTTATGCCGAGGCAGATGAGCAGTTGAGCTCCGGCACCTGGCACTTCACAGATGCCCTGATTGGCTCCGCCCCCGCCGACCATAAAAACGGCATGCACGCTGCCCGTTTGCGGGGCCAGGGTCGGCTGCGCATGAATTTCGATGCTCCGGCCACGGTGCGCTCCATTCGCATCAGCGCCGCCAGCTACGGCACCGATGGCGCCAGCACCTGGGAAGTATGGGCCAGCCAGGATGGCGGCCGCCTCTTTTCCCGCCTAGGCCAGCCGGTGCGCACCAGCGGAGCCCAGCTGGTAACGGCTATTTTCCCGGTAGCCGCCACCCGGCCCTTCCGCCTGGAAATCCGCAAGACCGACGGCGGCAGTGCCCGCCTGAATCTGGATGATATTACGCTGGAAACCACGGCGGGAAGCGCGCCGGCGGCCGTTACGCCTGCTCCCGCTCAGAACCGACCCCAGGCCGATGCCGTGGTGGTCAGCCGCGACGATAATATGGCGCTGGGCAACCCCAGTGGGGCCACCGGCAGCCTTGATAACCCCACCAACTACCTGATGGTGAAGCCGCAATACACGCTGAGCTACAACGCGCTGCGCGGCACGCCTACCTGGGTAAGCTGGCACCTCAACCGGGCCTGGATGGGCAGCGCCCCGCGCCAGGATGACTTCCGCCCCGACCCCGCCCTGCCGCGCCAGTTTTACCAGGTAACGCCGCGCAGCTACGCCGGCGGCGGTTTCGACCGGGGCCACAACTGCCCCTCCGCCGACCGCACCACCGACCTGGACGACAACTCGGCCACCTTCCTGATGACCAACATGATTCCGCAGGCCGGCAATAACAACCAGCGCACCTGGTCTAAGCTGGAGGAATATGCCCGCTCCCTGGTGCAGCGCGGCAACGAGGTATACATCATCATGGGCAGCTACGGCAAGGGCGGCACCGGCACCGCCGGCTTTGCTACCACCCTGGATAATGGCCACGTAACGGTGCCCGCCCGGGTGTGGAAAGTGCTGGTCGTCCTCCCCGAAGGCGCCGATGACCTCACCCGCATCAGCAACGGCAAAGCCCGCATTATTGCGGTAGACACGCCCAACGACCAAAGCGTGAACCCCGACTGGAGCCGCTACCGAGTTTCCGTTGATGCCATTGAAAATGCTACCGGCCTGGATTTGCTAAGTAAGGTACCCACTGTGGTGCAGGAGCGGCTGGAAAGCCAGGTAGACACGGGCACAACCAAATAGCCGTTTTGGACTTCAGAAATGTATACCTCTTACTGATCAATGAAATACCTTATCCTTTTTTTAGGTAAACAATAGCAGTCTACCGCTGGTTATGCGGGCACTTCTCCCCGGAACACCTCCGGCAGCGTGCCTTATTTGTGCTATTCTTATATTTAATTATTTGTGTTGATTGTCAAATACTTATATTAAATATCATGGGTTCATAAAGTATCAGCGGTACCTTGCACGATTGATTTAGAAGTACGTTGGATTTAGGTGCGCATGCAAAAATTTACTCTATTAGGAATCCTGTTCTTTTTACTGACAGCTCCGGTTTCATTTGCTCAACGAATTGTATTTAGCGGACATGTCACGGAGGCCGCTACGGGGCAGCCTGTACCTTTTGCCTCCGTGTTTGTGCGCGGTACCAGCCTGGGAGCTACGGCCGATGAAAATGGTCGTTTCCAGCTCACCGTTCCCCAACCGGTTGATTCGCTTACGGCTGGCGCGGTAGGTTTCCGGCCGCTTAGCCGGAAGGTTTCCCGGCAGCCACAGCAAACGGTGGGCTTCGCCCTAAAAAGCAGCACGTTTGCGCTGGGCGAAGTAACGGTGCATGGGGGCGAGAACCCGGCCTTCGCTATTTTGCGCAAGGTGCAGGCCCACAAGAAAGAGCACGACAAAGCCCAGCTGGGTTCATTTGAGTTCGATAGCTACAACCGCGTTGAGGTTTCCTTATCTGATGTAACGGCCCGTCTGGCAAAGCAAAAGGTTATCCGGGATATGACCTCCGTGGCGCAGACGGTGGGCGAAATGGAGCGCAACGCCAGCGGCAAGCCCACGGTGCCGGTGTTTGCCTCCGAGGTGCTCTCGCGCTACTACGTGCGGCACCGGCCCAACCGGGAGCGGGAAGATATCAAGCACTCCCAGCTGCACGGCGTGGCTCCGCGGGATGGTTCGGTGCTGTCGCAGGTGCTGGGCTCCTCGTTTCAGGATTACGACTTCTACCCCAACTGGCAGATTGTGATGGGGAAAGACTTCATTTCCCCCATTGCCGAGGGCTGGCGCATCACTTATGACTACGACCTGGAAGACTCCGTGTTGGTGGGCCAGGACCGCTGCTACCAGCTGAAGGTATTTCCGCGGCGGCCGCAGGATCTGGCATTTACCGGCCGCATCTGGATTACGATGAAAGACTATGCTCTGCGCCGCGTAGACCTGAGCGTAGACCCCAAGGCCAACATCAATTTCGTGGATCAGATTCGGGTGTACCAGGATCTGGCACCGACTCCGGCCGGGCCCTGGCTGCCACAGCGCACCCGCGTGGTAGTGGGCCTCAAACCCAATAAAAAGCAAACTGGCCTGCTGGTGCGCTTTAACACGGTCAATTCCAACTTCGCCACAGATCAACCCCACGAGGCCAAGTTCTATGAGCAGCCGTTTGCCTCCGCGGTAGATGCGCTGGAGGTGCCGGCCGGGTTCTGGAACCAGCATCGGCCCGATACCTTGTCGGCGCAGGAAGTACGCACGCTCACGGCCCTGGATTCGGTAGGGAAGCTGCGCTCGGTGCAGTCGGCGCTGGAACTGGCCGATTTGCTGGTGACGGGCTATAAGCAGGTGGGTAAGCTGGAAATCGGCCCCATTCCCAGCCTGTATACTTATAACAACGTGGAAGGCAGCCGCCTGCAGGTAGGCTTCCGCACCACCGGCGACCTGAGCCCGAACTGGTTTGCGCGTACTTACGTGGCCTACGGGACCAAAGACCGGGACGTGAAATATGGCCTCTCCGGCTACCGGATTCTGGCCCGGCGCAACTGGACGCTGCTGCGCTTTGAGCGCAGCCACGATGTAGATCAGGTAGCGCTGCTGGACAACGACTATGCCATTGAAAACCCGCTGTTTGATGCCGCCGTGCGCTTTGGTAACATTAAGCCGGGCCGGCCGCTGTGGCGCGATGTTACCGGCCTCTCAGCCCAGTCCGACCTGTTCCACGGCTTCACGCAGAAGCTCACGCTGCGCCACCAACGCTTCGATCCGCTCTACGATTTCGCCTACTATACCAGCGACCTGCACCAGCCCGGCGCCCCCACGGCCGATAAGTTCTCCTTATCCGAAGTTATTCTGGAGTCGCGCTACGCCCCCGATGAGGTGCTGATTCAGAACAAAAACCGGCGCTACGCAGTGGGGCTGCGCAAATGGCCGGTCTTCACGTTCCGCTACACGCTGGGCATTGATAATGTACTGGGCAGCGACTTCCAGTATCAGAAATTTAACCTGCTGGTTGCGCAAAGCCTGCCGCTGGGACAACTGGGCCGCACCGAGTATACCCTGGATGCGGGCTACATTCCCAGCACGGTGCCGTACCCGGTGCTGAAAACGCACCTGGGCAATGAGTCGCCCATTTATACCAGCAATGCCTATAACCTGATGCGCTACTTTGAGTTTGTGAGCGACCGGTATGCTTCCCTGCACGCCGAGCACTACTTTGAAGGGCTGTTCATCAACTCCGTACCCCTGCTGAAAAAGCTCGACTGGCGCCTGCTGGCCTCGGCCAACGTGCTGTATGGCGGCGTGAGCGAGGCCAACCGCCGCGCCACGCCCACCGTGGATTCCCAGGGCCAGAACCTGCCTACTTTCCGCCCGCTGGGCACGGCGCCATATGTGGAAATGGGCTACGGCGTGGAGAATATCTTCAAGGTGCTGCGCGTCGATTTCATTCACCGCCTGACTTACCTGGATAATCCCGGCGCTAAGAATTTCGGAGTGAAAGTATGCGCTCAGTTTAAGCTGTAGCCTAAACACCACCTGTATCCGTTGCCCCAACGTGCCCGCCATGTTGGGGCAACTGTTTTTTGGGCTGAAACTGTAATTTGCCGCCTCCTTACTTTTCCCGCGGCCATGTCTAACGATAACATTTACACCGCCCGTCAGCAGCATATTCTGCTCATTGTATGTCTGGTGGGACTGGCTACCCTTATTCTGGTGGGGCTGGGCAGCTACACCACGGCTTTTTTGGGCTCGGGCATTTTGTATGTGGTGTTTCGCCCGTGGTTTCAGAAGCTGGTAAATGAGCGGGGCTGGAATAAGCAGTTTGTTTCGTTTTTCCTGCTCACCTTCGCTTTTGTAGTCATTATTCTCCCGTTTACGGCTCTATCCTTCATGCTGGTAGACCGCATCCGGCAGTACGCGCAGGACACCAGCCAGATTATGGCCGTGCTGCACCGGGTAGAGCAGCTCATTGGCTACACGTTCACCTCCGAGCAAAACGTGCGCACCATTGTGCAGCAGAGCATGAGCTGGCTGAGCCAGCGCATTCCGTCCCTGGCCAGCGGGCTGCTGCATTTCACGGTAGTAATTGGCCTGATGCTGTTTGCGCTGTATTTCATGTTTATTGAGGAGGCTGCCTTTCTGCGGGGGCTGCACCGCTACCTGCCCTTCCGCCCCGGCACGCTGCGCGAGATGGGCGAGTCCCTGAAAAATAACGTGAATGCCAACGTCATTGGGTCGGCGCTTATCTCCATCATTCAGGCTATTCTGACTGGAGTCGCCCTTTGGTTTTTTGGCGTGAGCGATGCTGATTTCTGGGGGGTGGTGGCATTCTTTATGGCCTTTATTCCCGTACTGGGCACGCCGCTGGTCTGGGGGCCGGCCGCCATTATTAGAATTGCGCAGGGCGAAACTACTCAGGGTGTGGGCCTGCTATTGGTGGGGGTTATCGTCATCATGAACATTGACAACCTGCTGCGCATTGTGCTGGCCAAGCGCATCGGGGATATTCACCCGCTCATCACGCTGGCCGGGGTGGTACTGGGCGTTGAGATTTTCGGTATTCTGGGCCTGGTACTCGGGCCGTTGCTCCTCTCCTATTTTATTGTGCTCACCAAAGTATTTGAGCGCGAAAACCGCAGCCGGCGGGAGTCCGGCATTTGATTATCAACTACTTCAAAAGCATTTAACAAAGAAGACCACCTTTCCCAAGGCGGTCTTCTTTGTTAAGAATTATTAAGCCTGAGCTTTAGTCAGTTATCCTAGGTTTCCGTCAGGACGGTTTTGAAGCCGGCCAGCTTACCGTTATCGGTTTTGCCCAGAGCATATACAGTTACCTGCGGGCCACTGCCCAGCCGATACACTTTTACATCCTGCAGTTCCTGTTTCAGGAACATCTGCAGGGCCTTGAAGCGGTTAGCCAGCGCGGGGTCACCCAGCACGCCGTCGTCGGCGGTGTGGTTGCGCAGGAAATAGGTCAGCTCCTGGGTTTCCACTTTGGTATCGGCAGGCATGCCAACCAGCTTCACCAGCGCTTTGTCCGACAGCGCTCCGTCCGGCGCGGCCAGGCTCACGGCTTCCAGCGGCGCATCCGATTCGCTCATGAAAAACAGCCCTTTGGTGAGCTGCTTCAGCTGATTTAGGGTAGCATCTGCCTCAGCCGATACTTTGTCCCCACTACTTGTGGCCTTGGGGGTAGCTCCTGTTTTTTCAGCAGCGGCAATACCATTATCCGGTACTTTGGCGGCAATGGCGGCGGCCAGCTCCTTCATGCGCTCCTCGGCCACCTTAATCTTAGGGTTGGCGAAGTTCATATCCGAAACCTTGTGCATAGGTATCAGGTGAATGTGCGCGTGGGGCACTTCCAGCCCGATGACGGCCACGCCAATGCGCCGGCAGGGCACGGCTGCCTGCACCCCTTTTGCTACGCGCTGCGCAAACAGGTGCAGGGCCGCCAGTTCAGCGGGTGGCAGGTCGAAAATATAGTCTACTTCCTTCTTCGGAATCACCAGGGTGTGGCCTTCTACCAGCGGCGTAATGTCCAGAAAGGCCAGGTGGTGGTCGTCATCGGCTACTTTGTAGGCCGGCAGCTCGCCGGAAACGATGCGCGAGAAGATAGAAGGCATGGTTTTAAAGCGGTTAGCTGATGGCTGTTGGCTGCTGGCTTTGAGCCGATGGCCAGCAACCGGAGTTGTTGAGACGGGAAATATACTCCAAATGACAAAGAAAAGGCCACTGTATGGAACAGTGGCCTTTTCTATTATCGAGAGCTAATAGCCAGCAGCCATCAGCTAACCGCCTGAAATCAGCGGCTGATTTCCAGAATCTCGAACTGCAGCTTGCCGGCGGGCACGGTAATTTCGGCGGTATCGCCAGCCGATTTGCCCAGCAGGCCTTTACCAATCGGCGACTTCACGGAAATCTTACCGGCGGCCAGGTTGGCTTCTTCCTCGGCTACCAGCGTGTAGTCGAGCACCATATTATTCTTCAGATTTTTCAGCTTCACCTTGCTCATAATGAGCACTTTACTGGCATCCAGATTGCTTTCATCCAGCAGGCGGGCGTTGCCCAGCACCTCTTCCAGCTTGGAGATTTTCAATTCCAGGTGACCCTGCGACTCCTTGGCAGCGTCGTACTCGGCATTCTCGCTCAGGTCGCCCTTGTCGCGTGCTTCAGCCAGCTGACGGGCGGCCTCGGCGCGGCCGCGGATTTTGAGGTCCTGCAGTTCGTCCTTGAGTCTTTGCAGGCCTTCCGGGGTATAATAGTTGACAGTAGACATGAGCGTGAGATGGTAAGCTAAAAAACAAGGAGAACGGTCAGCAGTGCCGACCGTTCTCCCGATACAGGTTTGAGACAAATATACGAGTCTGCCACTAATGTTGCCATAGGCCGCCTCCCGAAGATTCCGTTACGGACGCAGGAATGCCGCAATTTTATGAGCCAGCACCTGATTTATGCGCTCATAAGACTGGTGCGTCCAGCCCCCAATATGCGGCGAGAGCACCACGTTGGGGGCTGATATTAGAAACTGGAAGCGCGCCTGCTGCTCCGGCGAAAGAGCCGTAAGTTTTTCATTTTCGAGCACATCGAGGGCTACCCCGCGCACCTGGCCGCTTTGCAGCGCCCGCACCAGCGCCGCGTGGTCCAGCACCTCCCCGCGGGCCGTATTTACCAGCCAGATAGGGTTGCGGAAGCCGTTCAGGAACGCTTCATTCACGAAATGATGATTGGCCGCGGTATACGGAATGTGCAGGCTTAGCACTTCGGCCCGGGCTTGCAGCTCCGCCAGGGTAACGGCGCTGGCAAAGCCGCCGGTGTCGCAGAACGGGTCCTGGTCGTAGGTGAGCACAGTGCAGCCAAAGGCGGCCAGGCGGCGCGCAAAGGCCTTGCCCATGTGCCCGCACCCGAGGATACCCACGGCTTTGCCGCCCAGCTCTTCGCCCCGGTTGGCCTCGCGCCGCCACTGGCCCTGGCGTACTTCCTGGTCGGCACGCACGATGTTGCGCAACAGGGCCAGGAGCAGGCCCAGCGCGTACTCGCCCACGGCGTCGCGGTTGCCCTCAGGCGCGTTGAGTAGCATTACGCCGGCGGCCGTCAGGGCTTCTTCGTCAATGTTATCTACTCCGGCGCCGGCCCGGGCTACGTAGCGCAGTTGGGGACCGTGGGCCAGCAGGGCAGCCGTAATGCGCAGCTTGCTGCGCACCATCAGGCCCTCGTAGGGGTGCGCGGCCAGGGCGGCGGGTACTTCGGCCGCGGTCAGATCAGGTCGGTAATGCAGCTGCACGCCTATTTCTGCCATGTAATCGGGCAGGCTGGGGTGCATTTCATCGATAACGAGGCAGAGGGACACTGGCTGAATTTTCTACAACTATTGATGAAGTATGCGGTAACAAGGGCGGGCGAAAACGGCTAATCGTTATGCCGGAATTTCTCCACGTGCTGCGTCAGGCCCACAAAATCAGCCACGCTAAGCTGCTCGGCCCGCTTCTCAAAAATGGGGTCCGTAGTATTCTCCGGCAGCATACCAAAGGGCTTCAGGGCATTGCGCAGGGTTTTGCGGCGGGTGGCAAACGCCTGCTTTACTACTTTGAAGAACAGCTTCTCGTCGCAGGCCAGCTTTTCGGTGGTGTTGCGCGTGAGGCGAATAACGGCCGACTGTACCTTGGGCGGCGGGTTGAACACGTGCGGCGGCACCGTAAACAGGTACTCTATCTTATAATAGGCCTGCAAAAGCACGCTCAGAATACCGTAGGTTTTAGAGCCGGGCCCTTCCGCCAGGCGGTCGGCTACTTCCTTCTGAATCATGCCCACTACCTCGCGCACTTGCTGCCGGTGGGCCAGCACCTGAAAGTAAATCTGGGTGCTGATGTTGTAGGGAAAGTTGCCGATGATGCTGATGGGCTGATCATTATAGAGCTTACCCAGATCCATCTTCAGAAAGTCGGCGGAATGAATGCGGCCGTCCAGCGAAGGAAAATGCTGCTGCAGATACGCCACCGATTCGCGGTCAATTTCCACTACTGACGTGCGATACTCGGTGTGCTGCAGCAAGGTTCCCGTCAGTACACCCATGCCCGGGCCAATTTCCAGCACCTCGGTTACGCCATCGGGCAGCTGCAACGACTCCACAATGCGCCGCGCAATGTTCGGATCGGCCAGGAAGTGTTGACCGAGGTGTTTTTTGGCTTTAACTGAATCCATTTTCCGGGAAGGTAAGGCGAGGAATGAGGCGGCAGGCCGTAACATGCGTATGCAGATTTCCGGTGAGCAAATGGGGAAAGAAGGCGGCCTACTTACGGCAGCCTTCCTCGTACCAGCATCTCACTTCTACAAAACAACTACCTTGCACGCCCTCAAAGATACGTCTGACTATGTCGCTTCAGCTCGCCTACGCCACCGAATTCCCTAAAAACGCCAACACGGTTTTCCTGCTGCCCACTGGCACCACCACGCTGCCCGAGGAAGCCGCCACTGATTTGCCGGCCCAGGCCCGCCAGTTTGTGGCCGACCAGCTGGCCGCCGATAACAAGCTGATTGCGCTGAATCATTACTCGCACCGCCATTATTTTGTGGTGGCCGCCGATAAAAAAACACCCTATCAGGTAGCCGAAGATTTGCGCAAGCAGGGCCACAAGCTCCACGCCCAGTTGAAAGCCGATAAGGTAAAAGAGGTGTTCGTACAGGACCTGACGGCTGATGGCGCGGGCGCGCTGCCCTTCGCCGAAGGTCTGGCCCTCACGGCCTACCAGTTTGAAGGCTATAAAACCGATGCCAAGTCAAAAGCTGCGGCCGAGCTGACCTCTGTGCACCTCTCCGGCCCTAACCTGACAGAAGCCGCTGTGCAGGAGCTGACCAACGTCGTAGACGGCGTACTACTGGCCCGCGACCTGGTAAACGCGCCACTGAATAAGCTGAACGCCATTCAGTTTGCCGAGCGCATGGCCGAGGCCGGTGAGCAGGCCGGTTTCCACACCGAAATTCTGGATCTGGTGCGCATTGAAGCCCTGCGCATGGGCGGTCTGCTGGCCGTGAACCAGGGCAGCCCCGAGCCGCCCACGTTCACCATTATGGAATACAAGCCGGCAGATGCTAAAAACGACAAGCCATTTGTGCTCGTCGGCAAAGGCGTGGTGTACGACACCGGCGGGCTAAGCCTGAAGCCCACCCCCGGCGGCATGGACACCATGAAGTGCGACATGGCCGGCGGGGCCGCCGTAGTAGGCACGCTCTATGCGCTGGCTAAAAACCAGGTACCCCTGCACGTCATCGGCCTGGTGCCCGCCACCGACAACCGCCCCGGCGGCCTGGCCTTCACCCCCGGCGACGTGATTACCATGTACAGCGGCCTCACGGTGGAAGTCTTAAACACTGATGCCGAAGGCCGACTTCTCTTGGGCGATGCACTGGCATTTGCCAAGAAATATCAGCCCGAACTGGTAGTTGATGTAGCCACCCTGACCGGCGCCGCTGCCCGCGCCGTGGGCAAAGAAGGCATTGCCGCCATGGGCACCGCCGAGGACGACACCATGGCCGCGCTGAAAACTGCTGGCAACCGCGTGTATGAGCGCATCGTGGAATTCCCGCTCTGGGAAGAGTACGCCGAGCATATCAAGAGTGACATTGCCGACATTGCGAACCTGGGCAAGGCCGAAGCCGGCCAGATATCAGCGGGCAAATTCCTGGAGCGCTTCACCGAAGGCTACCCTTGGATTCACTTGGACATTGCCGCCCCCGCCTACCTCTCCGCCCCCGACAGCTACCGCGGCAAAAACGGCACCGGCACCGCCGTGCGCCTGCTTTATGATTTTTTGAAAGCGAAAGCCTAAGTAAATAAGAACGTCATGCTGAGCGTAGTCGAAGCATCTCGCTAGTGTGGTAAAATCAATAGCACCACAACATCAGCACGCGAGAGGTCCCGACTTAGCTCGACATGACAATTGGCAGGCTCAGCATACCCGCCTCAACTAGATAACTCCAAGTAAAACCTCACTCATGCTCCCACGCATTGGTATTTCCGTCGGTGACCTGGCTGGCATCGGGCCGGAAATCATTTATAAGACGTTTCTCGACAGCCGCCTGCTCAAGTACTGCACGCCCGTGGTATATGGCACCGCGACCGTGCTCTTCGATGAGTTTCCGGTAGACGAGCAGGCCGGGCACCTCACCTTCCGTCAGGTGCGCTCCGCCGCCGATATTGACCCCGGCAAGTTGAACGCGGTAACCTGCTGGGAAGATGATTTCGCCCTCACACCTGGCCAGCCCAGCGCGGCCAGCGGCGCGGCCGCCCGGCAGTCGTTGCTGGCCGCTGCCCGCGACCTGAAGGCCGGATTGCTGGATGCATTGGTAACGGCGCCCATCAGCAAGGAAAACACCCAGGCCGATGACTTCCGCTACCCCGGCCACACGGAATTCCTGACCAGCTTTTTCGGCGCCCCCGAAAGCCTCATGCTGCTGGCCAGCGAAGAGCTGCGTGTAGCTACCGTTACGGGCCATATTGCTCTGAAAGACGTGCCGGGCAAAATCACCAAGGAGCTGCTGGCAACCAAGCTGCGCATCCTGCTGAATTCCCTGAAGCAGGACTTCGGTATTCAGAAACCCCGCGTGGCCGTGCTCGGCCTTAATCCCCACGCTGGTGAAAACGGGCTGCTGGGTACCGAAGAGCAGGAGATTGTGGAGCCCGTGATTCAGGATTTTCTGAATGATGGTCACCTGGTTTTCGGCCCGTTCCCGGCCGATGGCTACTTCGGCACCGGCCAGTTCCGGCAGTTTGATGCCACGCTTTCCTTGTACCACGACCAGGGCCTGATTCCCTTTAAAACCCTGGCCTTTGAGCGGGGCGTCAACTTCACGGCGGGCCTGCCCGTTATCCGCACCTCCCCCGACCACGGTACGGCGTACGGCCTGGCCGGCACTTTCCGCGCCGATCCAACTTCCTTCCGGGAAGCCCTTTACATGGCCTGTAATCTGGTGCGTGAGCGGGCCGGGCAGGTAGCGGTGAAGGAGAAAAGATAAGGCACCGAAATAAGCACATAAGCGAAATATTATTTCCAAAATCGAAATTTTGTTTGCGGTTTTAAAAAATCAACCGTAGGTTTGTATCCTCAAAGCCGGCGGATGATGTGCCGGTTTGCTTTTTTCTCTGCTTTCGATGATGCTCAATACCCCTACTGATTACCGTACCGCGCTCCGCCGACTGGACGCGCTGGTAGCAGCAGGTGTGGAAGGGAATGCCGCTCTGGAAGCGGAGTTTCGGGAGCTGATTATTGCCCTGGACACCTACGAAAGCAAGCTGGGCCTATTGCCGATTCCCAATCTACCGACCTCCCTGGCCGAGATGATTGAGCTGAAGCGGCAGCAGATGCGCCTCAAGCAAAAGGATCTGGCGCAGTTGCTGGAAGTACCCGCCGGGCGCCTCTCCCAGATTCTGAGTGGCAAACGGCGCGTCACGCTGGACCTGGCCAAACGCCTCTACGAACGGTTAGGCATTCCTTCCGATTTCATTTTAAAGAACGCCTGACCCGCTGCCGTAAGCCGCTTTACCTTTTACGCAAGCGGAAATATTCCTACTTTTGCCGCCTGCTATTACCCTATCTGTGAAAAAGGACGCACAATTTGATTTGGCCATTGCCAAGCTCGCGCTTAAGACGCACCCGTTTGCGTTTGAGCTCGACCGTGCGTTTTTCGAGCGGTTTGAGCAGAACATTATTCAGGATGGCAACCTGCACGTAGATCTGGCCCTGACCAAGACCGAGCGGGTGCTGACCCTGGATTTTCACATTAAAGGCACTGTGAAGCTGATCTGCGACCGGAGCCTCGACGAGTTTGATTACCCCATTGACGTGCAGCAGCAACTGCTGGTGCGCTACGGCGATACGGTGACCGAGCTGGACGATAATGTGCTGCAGATTACCCCGGAGACGCAAACGCTGCCCATTGCCGAGCATCTCTTCGATTACATTGCCTTGGCCGTGCCTATGAAGAAGCTGCACCCGCGCTTCCAGAATGAGCCCGATGAAAACCCCGATGCCGACAGCACCTTTATCTTCAGCACCCGCTCGCAGGACGCGCCGGATGACGATGATGAGGATACTACGGACCCACGGTGGAACGCCCTGCGCAACCTCAACTAAGTTTTCAATCGATTTTTTCTTCGTTTTTTTCTTTTGACTTTTACCCATGGCACATCCTAAGCGGCGCACCTCCAAAACCCGTCGCGACAAGCGTCGCACCCACCAGAACCTTACCCCCAAGGCCATTTCTATCTGCAACACCACCGGTGAGTTGCACCTGCGTCACAAAGCCTATGTGGTGGACGGCGACCTGTACCTGCACGGCAAAGTAGCTATCAAAGGGTACGCTCCCGTTGCTACCGCCGCCGCTGCTCCCGACGAAGAATAGCCCACCGCTCTCCTTCGTTTTGCCGGCCCCAAGCCGGAGTGCTCTCCCGACCATAGACCCTTGAACTTTCGTACATGAAGATAGCCCTGGACGCAATGGGGGGCGATTTTGCTCCTCAGGCTGCCGTCGACGGCGCGGTGCTGGCCGCTGAAAAGCTGGCCGGCAAAGCTCAGATTGTGCTTATTGGCCAGGAAGATGCCGTGCGGCCCCTGCTTGAAAAGCATGGGCCCGCGGCTGCCAGCCTTATCCTCGTTTCTGCTTCGCAGATAATTGAGATGGGCGAACATCCGGCCAAAGCCTACCAGCAAAAGCAGGACTCCAGTATTGCCGTGGGCTACCGGATGTTGCATGCCGGCGAGGTAGAAGCCTTTTGTTCAGCAGGCAACACGGGCGCTATGCTGGTGGGAGCCATGTTCAGTGTAAAACCCGTTCCGGGGGTACTGCGGCCCGCCATTGCTAACTTTGTTCCGAAGCTGGCCGGTGGGTTTGGTATTATGCTGGATGTAGGGGCTAATGCCGACTGCAAGCCTGAAATGCTGGAGCAATTCGGGGAGCTTGGCTCTTTGTACGCCCAGTACGTGCTGGGTATTGCGCAGCCCAAAGTGGGCCTGATGAACCTGGGTGAGGAAGAAGGCAAGGGCACGGCCATTATGCAGGCCGCGCATCAATTGCTGAAAGTAAACCCACACCTACACTTCATCGGCAATATTGAAGGACGCGACCTGTTTAATGCCAAGGCAGACGTAATCGTCTGCGACGGCTATACCGGCAACGTGCTCTTAAAAATGGCCGAGTCGGTGTACGAAATCATGGCGGAGAAGAACATGCATGACCCCTTCTTCGACAACTTTAACTACGAAGCTATTGGCGGAAGCCCTATTCTGGGCATCAACGACAATGCTATTATCGGACACGGGGTGAGCACGCCGCAGGCTATCTGTAACATGCTCATGCAGGGTTTCCAGATGGCCGATTCCGGCATCTCAGACCAGATTAAAAGCACCTTCAAGTCCTAAAATGACTAAGTCCGGCCCCGGCCGGATTTTTTCTTAGCTGCGTTTTCTTCTTTTTTCGATGAATATCACTGCTGCCATTACCGGAGTAGGGGCCTATGTCCCTGACTACGTGCTGACCAACAAAGAGCTCGAGACGATGGTAGATACCAACGACGAGTGGATCTTGAGTCGCACGGGTATCCAGGAGCGCCGCATTCTGAAAGGCGAGAACCAGGGCACTTCGGTTATGGCTATTAAGGCGGTTCAGCAGTTGCTGGCCAAAACCAATACCAAAGCGGAGGATATTGACCTGCTGATTTGCGCTACTACCACGCCGGACCTGGTTTTTCCGGCCACGGCCAATATCATTTCGGCGGCCATTGGCGCCACCAAGTCGTTTAGCTTTGATATGCAGGCCGCCTGCTCCGGCTTTTTGTATGCCCTGGCTACCGGAGCACAGTTTATCAAAACCGGCACCTATAAAAAGGTGATTGTAGTAGGCGCCGACAAGATGTCGAGCATCATTGACTACACGGACCGCTCTACCTGCATCATCTTCGGCGACGGTGCCGGCGCGGTCTTGCTGGAGCCAAATACCGAAGGCCTGGGCCTGCTGGATCAGGAGCTGCATTCTGACGGCAACGGCGAGCCTTTCCTGCACCAGAAAGCCGGTGGCAGCCGCCGCCCCCTTCCCTGGAAACCGTGCAGAACCGGGAGCATTACGTATATCAGGAAGGCGCTACGGTGTTTAAGTTTGCCGTGAAGAACATGGCCGACGTGGCTGCCCAGGTAATGGAGCGCAACCACCTCTCCCATCAGGATGTAGCTTGGCTGGTACCGCACCAGGCTAATAAGCGCATTATTGATGCTACCGCCCACCGTATGGGCGTAGGCCCGGAAAAAGTGATGCTCAACATTCACAAGTACGGCAACACCACCAACGGTACCCTCCCGCTTTGTCTGGCCGACTACGAACAGCAGCTGCACAAAGGCGACAACCTGATTCTGGCAGCCTTCGGGGGCGGCTTCACTTGGGGTTCCATCTACCTTAAGTGGGCCTACGACCCTAAACCCATCCCGCAAAACGCCTGATTCTAGTGGCTCTCCCGCGGAAAACTTCTATACTTGCACCCGCTTCTGTTCAGAATTACAAATTATGACGGTGGCAGCCGACCGCTTGCTTATCTCCCCAACCACTCATAATTCCTGATTCTGAATTCCTACCTCAGAATTTACTACCATGGCCACAACCGCAGATTTTCGCAACGGGCTCGTCCTGAACTACAACGGCGACCTGCACGTCATTACCGAATTCCAGCACGTGAAGCCCGGCAAAGGTCCGGCTTTCGTTCGGACCAAGCTTCGTAACATCAAAACGGGTCGGGTAATCGACAATACCTTTAACGCCGGCGTGAAAGTGGAAACTGCCCGCGTAGAGCAGCGCCCCCACCAGTACCTGTTCAAGGATGAATACGGCTACACCTTCATGGATAATGAGACCTTTGAGCAGGTAGTGCTGCCCGAAGCTATGGTGCCCTTTGCTGATCTGATGAAGGAAGGCCAGCTGGTAACCATCCTGTTCCACGCCGAAACGGAACAGCCCCTCACGGCCGAGCTGCCCACCACCGTGGAGCTGGTGGTAACCTACACGGAGCCCGGCCTGCGTGGCGACACGGCCACCAACACCCTAAAGCCCGCCACCGTGGAAACCGGGGCCCGCATCCAGGTGCCGTTGTTTATTGATACCGACACTAAAATCCGCATCAAGACCAGCGACTACTCCTATGTCGAAAGAGTTAAATAAGCAGCCGAAACAGCCAGCCGACCCGCCCATGAAAGCCAAAGAACTCCAGGACCTCATTGATTTTATTGCCAAGTCAGGTCTGAACAAAGTCAATATCGAAACCGAGGAGTTCAAAATCTCGGTGCAGCGTGAGCCTAACACGAAAGTGGTAGCCGGCACGATGGCTGCGCCAGCGGCCCCCGCTCCCCAGGCCGCCGCGCCCGCTGCCCCGGTAGCGGCTGCTGCCCCCGCTCCTGCTGCCGCACCCGCCGCTGCTGCCGCCCCCGAGGCCGGTGGCAACTATGTGCCCCTGAAAGCGCCCATGATTGGCACTTTCTACCGCAGCAGCAGCCCGGAAACCCCGGCTTTTGTGCAGGTAGGCGACCTGGTGGAAAAAGGCCAGGTGATCTGCATCATCGAAGCCATGAAGCTCTTCAACGAAATTGAAGCCGAGCTGTCAGGCCGCGTGGTGAAAGCCATGGTAGAAAATGCTTCGCCCGTGGAGTTCGACCAGCCGTTGTTCCTCATCGAGCCGATGTAATGTTCAATTATGAATTCTGAATTCTGAGTTATGAATTGATAGTGCCATTCAAGGCCGTATTCGATTCCGCTAATTCAGAATTCATAATTCAGAATTCATAATTCAAAAAAACTGTGTTCAAAAAAATTCTGATTGCCAACCGGGGCGAAATTGCGCTGCGCATCATTCGCACCTGTAAGGAAATGGGCATCAAAACGGTGGCCGTATACTCCACCGCCGATAAGGAAAGCCTGCACGTACGCTTCGCCGACGAGGCCGTGTGCATCGGACCGCCTGCCTCTACGCTCTCTTACCTGAATATGCCCAGCCTGATTGCGGCGGCCGAGATTACCAACGCCGACGCAATTCACCCGGGCTATGGTTTCCTGTCGGAAAACGCAGAATTCTCGCGCATTTGCCAGGAAAACGGCATTAAGTTCATCGGAGCTTCGCCCGAGATGATCAACCAGATGGGCGACAAGGCCTCGGCCAAAGCCACTATGATTGCGGCCGGCGTGCCCTGCATTCCCGGCTCCGTGGGCTTGCTGGACTCCGTTCAGCAGGGTCTGAAAATTGCCGCCAAGATTAAATATCCGGTTATTCTGAAAGCTACGGCCGGCGGTGGCGGACGCGGCATGCGCATCATCAACTCCGAAGACGAGTTTGAGAAGGCCTGGAATGATGCCCGTACCGAAGCCAAAGCCGCTTTCGGTAACGACGGTATGTACCTGGAAAAATTTGTGGTGGAGCCCCGCCACATTGAGGTGCAGATTGTAGGCGACCAGTACGGCCGCGTATGCCACCTCTCCGAGCGGGACTGCAGCATTCAGCGCCGCCACCAGAAGCTGGTGGAAGAAGCTCCTTCGCCGTTCATGACGCCCGAGCTGCGGGAGAAAATGGGCAAAGCGGCCATTGCCGGCGCCAGCTCCATTGGCTATGAAGGCGTAGGTACCATTGAGTTTCTGGTAGATGCCAACCGGGATTTTTACTTCATGGAGATGAACACCCGGATTCAGGTGGAGCATCCCGTGACGGAGGAAATCATCAACTACGACCTCATCAAAGAGCAGATCAAAGTGGCGGCCGGTATCCCGATTTCGGGCCGCAACTACGAGCCGCAGATGCACGCCATGGAGTGCCGCATCAACGCCGAGGATCCGCAGAACAACTTCCGCCCTTCGCCCGGCAGAATCACCACGCTGCACATTCCCGGCGGCCACGGCGTGCGCGTAGACACGCACGTGTATGCCGGCTACACCATTCCACCCAACTACGACTCCATGATTGCCAAGCTCATTACCGTGGCTCAGACGCGGGAAGAGTGCATTGTGAAGATGAAGCGGGCTTTGTCGGAGTTTGTGGTAGAAGGCGTAAAAACCACCATCCCCTTCCACCTGAAGCTGATGGATGACGAGCAATTCAAAGCCGGTAATTTCACCACGAAATTCCTGGAGTCCTTCGACTTCACCACCCTGTAAGGATTCGACTTATAGTAATAAAGAAAAGCCCGCCATTTCTGGCGGGCTTTTCTTTTGCCTTACTCCAAAGCGCCTTAATAATTGGCTTCTGTGGCGGGCAGGTCAATCAGGATAAATTGAGCGTCTTTGGAAGCCCGGATTTCCAGCACGTGTTCGTCGGTCATGCGGGCCTGGTCGTTGGGGCCCAGCTCGGTACCGTTCACGTAAATGGTGCCTTGCTTGACGTAGAGAAAAGTGAGGCGAATGGGAAATGTCTTAAACGTGACGGTCTTTTCCTCGCTCAAATTGCACCAGTAAACGGTTGTGTTGGAGTTCATGTACACCACGTCCTCCAGCACCTTTTGGCCGGAAACCAGTGGGATTAACTCATTCTTGGTATCCAGGAAATCAACGTCCTTCTGCTCGTAGCTGGGGGCCAGGCCTTTTTGATTGGGCAGAAACCAGAGCTGATAGATATGCAGGGGCTTGTCGGAGCGGTTGAACTCGGCGTGCGCCATGCCCGTGCCGGCCGTCATGCGCTGCACTTCGCCTTTGGAGATGGTGGCTTTGTTGCCCATCGTATCCTCGTGCGTCACTTCCCCTTCCAGTACCAGCGTTACGATTTCCATCTCGGCGTGCGGATGCTGCGGAAAGCCGGAATTGGGGCAATGCTGTCATCATTAAAAACCCGCAACGGCCCGAACTGCACATTGTTCGCGTCAAAATAATCAGCAAACGAAAACAGGAAATAGCTGCTGAGCCACTGTACCGGGGCCGCATGGTAGCGGTCGGCGGAGGAAATGTATTTAAGCATAGGGATGAGGCTAAGATGATCAAAGGCACTTACGCAGGCCAGGGGCCGGAAGTTAAGTTTATAGGCTCCCCCGATATTGCCTTGCGCCGCAAACCAAAAACCACGGCCACCTCATTTCCATGAGGTGGCCGTGGTTTTTGGTTTAAAACGGATTATAAGGCCCGGTCTATACTTTTTTCATGGTGGTCATCTGCTGCTGCAGGTCCAGCACAATACTGGCGAGGCGGTTCAGCGAGAGGTCGGCAATGGGGAAGGTATTGCTGATGTAGGATTTGGCTTCCCAGATTTCCACTACATCCTCCACGTCGATTTCGTAGGGCGAGTACACGGGGTTATCGGAGTGCAGGGCCAGCATGGCGGCATCTTTCAGGCGGTTGAATACCCGCTTAAAGACAATACCTTCCTTGCTGCTCACTACAATGCAAGGCGTGCCGTCCTTAATGCTCAGCCAGTCATCTACATAACGGCCGACAATCACCGTACCAGAGGCAATGGGAAGCATAGAGTCGCCGCTGATTTCGAAGGCCCGGTAGGTGCCGTTTGTACCCAGCATGGGCAGACGGAATTTGGGCAGCTCTTCTAAATATTCCGGGTCGGCATAACCGTTGAGGTAGCCGGCACTGGCTTTCAGGGGCACCAGCTCTATGTTTTCGTTCTGATCTTTGTCTACCGTGAGAGCCAGGATGCGCAGGTTGCCGCCGGGCCGGGTAGCCGATGCATCCAGCGCGGGAGCGGCATTCTGGTTCTGCATCTGCAGCAGAGCGGCTTTCGCATTCTTTTTCTTGCTAAAGTCGGTGGTAACCAGCGCATCCAGCGTGATACCGAACAGCCGGGCCATGTTTACCAAGGTGGTTAGCTTGGGCTCGGCGCGCCCTTCTTCGTAGGCCCCCACCAAAGAACGTTTTATACCTAGCTTTTCAGCCATCTGCGCTTGCGTCAGGGCTAATTCACGCCGCCAGAACTTAAGATTTGTGTTGATCATCGCAAATAGGAGCCGGGGAATAAGGTCAGTATCAGCAGGTTATTCGGCTCGTGAAAATACTAACAAAGATCGGTGTTTACTAATTCATTTAGCGTAATTTTTTACTAATATTTTTTGACAGAATGCCACGCATCTGAAGCAGGCCATCAGTAGGAAAAAGCAGGTTTTGCCTACTGGTGACCCGTTTAGCTTTTCAGGATGAATCCTCCCTTAGCTACGCACTACCCCAAAACGGGCGCCTTTGCTATCCAGAATAATAGTGCGGGTGCTGAAAGGCTCGTTGCCCAGCATGCCGCCCATTCCGGAAAAGCGCATCATCAGCTGCTGTGTCATGCTGGTGCCTTCTATGTGGGTAACCTTCTGTAGGGGCACCTCACTCTGGCCCATCTGCAGGGCAGCGGCAGTGGGAACGGTGTGGGCCGTGAGGGTGCGGCCAAATGAATTCACGTTGACCGTGTGCGCCGGAGCGCCGGGCATAGCCAGCTTTTCCCAGTTATCCCGGCTGGTTAGCAGGGAAAAGGCGCTGGTGCCGGAGTCAAACATCAGCTGCTGTGATTCGCCCTGCATGCCTACCGTCAGCAAAATGCGGCGGTCGGTGAAGGCCATGGGCACAAAATCGGTTTGCGCTATCAGGTTATTCGGCACGTTGGCTACTAGGTTAAACCGGCGCTGGCCGTAATCCAGAATCAGGGCGCGGCCATCCAACACATCGGTGCCCAGGGTGCCAATGATGAAGGGCGCCGTGGTATCGGCGGGCATAGTGACCATGCCCATGGGTAATACTTTCAGCTTGCGGGCCTGCACTTTGCCTTCACCAATAGTGAAACCGAAGTTGCGAACGGTATCGGGTGCCAGCCGGAAGCTGGTACGGGTGGCGGGGTAACGCGCCTGCAAAGCCGCCAGCGGTTTCTCATACAGCACGGAATATGGTGCGCCCGTATCAAACTGAAGGTAGCAGGTGCGGGGGCAGTTGGCCAGCCTAACGGGCACCAGCACGGCGGCGTGCGGCATGGCGCGCTTACTCATGGTATCGGCCAGCCATACAAAGGAGGTGGCGGCCGGCAGTCCGGTTACGGTGAGCTGATTGGCAGGAGCGGCGAACCTCTGACGGGCATAAAAATAACCGCCAATACCGCTGATGAGTAGGAATACCAGAACCGAAAACAGGATTTTGAAGAACAGTTTCATAGGGCAGTGAGCTGGGTGATTTGATTGGGTCAAAACTACCCGCTCTCCTACCCCAAGTCGTGCGCCATTATCCCGCCATTTCTACGCCATTCATCTTATCAATATATAATACAGGCAGTTACATTTGACCCTATAAGCGAATTGGGTACAGATCCAGGCTACCCTGCTTTAGCTTGCGGTTGTAATAAATGACCGTTAGCGCATTGACGGCATAAGTCAATGCGGCTATAGCTACATACACACCGGGCAATTTCCGGTTGAAATACCGGAAGGCAATTATCTGGGCCACTAAAGCCAGCGCGAACAACAGGAAGCTGGCTGCCTGCCATAAAATCTGGAAGCCTAATACACGTCGGCCAACCTCCGCTACATGCTCCGTATCGAGGCGGTGGGCACGCCAGAGCAGGAACGGCACCACTAGGTTGAGGAACGGAAATACCAGAAAGCTCAGCGCGCTCAGGTTGAGTAGTTGCAGATACTGAGGGTCGGAGCGCAGCGTAGGCGCGGTCAGCAGCACCGGCGTAGCAGCGGCAGCCGTGGTGTCAGTTGGTCCTACTGCCGGTGGTGGGGTTGCCAGGGCGGTAGGCTGGGGCTCCTCCCGCAGGGCATCCAGCGGCACTTCCAGGGCGGCGGCCAAGGCCTGCAGCGTGTGGCCGCGCGGCACGGTATCACCTTGCTCTACCCGCTGAATGGTGCGCAGGCTAATGCCCGACTGCTCGGCCAACAGCTCCTGAGATAAGCCTTTGCTTTTGCGGATGATCAGGATGCGTTCGGCAGAAAACATAAGCGCGTGCTGCTTGAGGAACCGGGTGTTTCCCAAAGCTACACGCGCTTTTCAGTCAGGCCAATATTTTTTTGACGCCTACTCCCCGCGCAGGCGTTTTTGGTAGAGCAAGGCCATGCGTAACTTGGAGTAGTCGTGCTTTTCCCGCAGGTGGTCGAACAGGTCACGCAGCAACGGGGCGCCGCCCAACTGGCCGATGGCCGTCTGGATTTCAGCAAACTCATCGGTGGTCAGAAACTCCTCCAGCCTGATTTGTGCGCCTTTGGCATACAGCGTTTCTATGTGGGCGCGAATGGTGCTGGGGCTCAGGCTGCGGCGCTCGGCAATGGCATCTATGCTCAGGCCCAGGCGGTGCAGCTGCAGGGTGGCTTCGTGCGTGTCGCCGGCTTCGCGCTTGGCGCGGGGCTTGCGGGCGGGGGCTTCATCTGCTGGCACCTCATCGTCATTGGCAGCATCCTCGGGCTGGGCGTGCCGCCCTGGGCCAGAATTTCCCGGATAAACACCTCGCCGTAGTTTTCAAACTTCTTCATGCCCACGCCGGAAATAGCCAGCATGGCCACGCGGGTAACGGGCCGCTCAGTGGCCATTTCCTGCAGCGTAGTATCGGTGAAGATAACGTAGGGCGGTACACCCTGCTCGTCGGCAATTTGCTTGCGCAGGGCGCGCAGGCTTTCGAACAGGCGCGCTTCGGGCGTGGCGGCCACGGCCGTACCCGCGGCTTTCTTGCCCCGGACGGGCTTCTCGGCCTTTTCCGTCACCTGGAATTTCTTCATGGAAACGGTGCGCTGGCCTTTCAGAGTCTGCTGGCCCAGCTCCGTGATTTTCAGCGTGTAGCCGTCCTCATAGGCAATGTAAAACAGGCCATCGTTCAGCATCTGGTGGATGTAGCTGTACCAGTCCAGGTAGGGCAGATCGGCGCCGGCGCCGTAGGTTTTAATCTGGTCGTAGCCGCCCATGAGCACGGCCTGATTGCGCATGCCGCGCAGCACGTCAATCAGCAAGCCAATAGACGCCCGCTCCCGCATCCGAAATACCGCCGACAGGGCTTTTTGGGCCAGCAGCGTGCCATCGAAGGTGGTGGGTGGGTTGCGGCAGATGTCGCAGTTGCCGCAGTCTTCGGCCAGGGTTTCGCCGAAGTAGTTGAGCAGCACTTTGCGGCGGCAGCCGGCGGCCTCGGCAAACTGCTGCATACGCTCCAACTTGGTGAGGTTGAGCTGGGTGAGCTGCGGGTTTTCCTTGGTGAGCATTTCCCGCAGGCTCATCACATCGGCAAAGCTGTAGAACAGCACGGCCGCGGCCGGAGCCCCGTCGCGGCCGGCGCGGCCTATTTCCTGGTAGTAGCCTTCAATATTTTTGGGCAGGTTGTAGTGCATCACCCAGCGCACATTACTCTTATCGATGCCCATGCCGAAGGCAATGGTGGCCACAATCACCTGTAAATCATCCTTCAGGAAGCCTTCCTGGGCGCTGGCGCGCTGGTTGGGCGTGAGGCCAGCGTGGTAGAAACCAGCGCGGAAGCCCTTGGCTTTGATTTTCTGGGTGAGGGTTTCGCACTGCTTGCGCGAGAGGCAGTAAATGATGCCCGGCTCATCAGGGTGGCGGGCTAGGAAATCCAGGATGCCGTCTACCCGGTTCTGGCCGGGGCGTACCATCAGGTTCAGATTGGGCCGGTCGAAGGAGGACAGGAATACCTGGGGGTCGCGCAGGCGCAGCTGCTGCTGAATGTCGCGCTGGGTAAGGCGGTCGGCAGTGGCAGTGAGGGCAATGATGGGTACGTTAGAGAACTGCTCGCGCAGTACGCGCAGCTGGGTGTACTCCGGCCGGAAATCGTGGCCCCAGGATGAAATGCAGTGCGCTTCATCAATGGCAAACATGCTCACCTTCAGGCGCTGCACAAACTGCAGAAACCCATCCGACAGCAGCTTTTCGGGGCTCACGTACAGGAGCTTCAAGGCCCCCGTCTGGCAGTCGCGGGCAATGCTGTTCTGCTCGCTTTGAGCTACGCTGCTGTTGATGTAGGCGGCCGGAATACCGTTGGCCATCAGGGCCTCTACCTGGTCCTTCATCAGGGCAATGAGCGGCGACACCACAATGCAAACACCCTCCTGCACCACGGCCGGCACCTGAAAGCAGACGGACTTGCCCCCACCCGTCGGCATCAGAACTACGGTATCCCGGCCCGCCATAATGTTCTCAATGATATCCTCCTGCATAGGCCGGAAGGTATCGTAGCCGTAGTATTGCTTGAGGACGCGGCGGGCCGATTCTAGCGTGGGTGCCTGGGGCTGGGGAGTAAATAGCATTGCGTAAAAATACGGCGGTTAGCCGGGAAGTCAACGAGAGAAGATAACCCACCCGTGGCGGGAAAGGTGCACATGTGGCGCGCAATTCTATACTATCCTTCCCGGAGGAGTTACCGTATGCTAAAACAAAGAATTTATTTACCTCAATCCTTTCTGCCATGAATGCTAATCAGCTAAATGCCACCTCTGCCTCTTCCAAAGCCAACCAAGCCGTGCTCGATGCGCTGTACCGCTGCGTAACAGCCTGCGAAAATTGCGCTACCGCCTGCCTGCACGAAGAAGATGTGCAAATGATGACGGGCTGCATTCTGCTGGACCGGGACTGCGCCGATGTCTGTTCCCTCACCGCCCGCCTGGTGGCCCGCGACTCGGAACACGCCAAACACATGATGAAAGAGTGCATTGAAATATGCGAGAAATGCGCTGCCGAGTGCGGCAAGCACGACATGGACCACTGCAAAGAGTGCGCGGAAGCCTGCCGCGCCTGTGCCCATGCCTGCCGCCAGTACGCCGGGTAAGCGACAAAATGAGCAGCAAAAAGGGAAGGGCCGCACAACTGGTTGTGCGGCCCTTCCCTTTTTGTTTTTATTGCATCATGTCGGGCTTTTAAAGAACGTCATGTCGAGCATTCTGCGCATCCAGCAGAGGATCGACATGACACGCTTTCTACATGGCGTTCTGGTGGCTGACAGCAAGCTACTTGGCCGGCCACTTATTGTTGGCTTCGTCGGCATCCATGAAAATACCGCCGTCCAGTTTCACGCTCTGAATAGTTTTTACCGAAGGAATGGTAACTGTGGCCTGCTGGGGGTTGGCCCGCCAGATAAGGGGCGTCTGGTGCAGTGTTTCGCGCGTGCCATCGGTGTACTGCACCTGCACATCGACGGGCACGGCAAAGCCTCCGATATTTTTGAGGGTGATAGTGGAGCTGCCCTGCGCCGTGGCGACCTGGTCAATGGCCAGATCAATATAGTTGTTGGTGAAAAACCAATTCTGGAAAAACCAGTTCAGGTTCTGGCCGGCAGCGTCGTTAAAGGAGTTAAAGTAGTCCCACGGAATGGGGTGCTTCCCGTGCCAGCGGTCCATGTATGCATGCAGGGCCTTGGTAAAGAGCTGCTCGCCCAGCAGGTCGTGCAGGGCCAGGTAGCTCAGGGAGGCTTTGCCGTAGGAGTTGTTGCCGTAGCCGCCGGTCAGCTCGTTGGAGGGTGTGATAATGGGCAAATCCTGGCTGGTGGAAGGGTTGTTTATCCAGTTTTTCACCCGGAACATCTTGTAGAGCGAGTCGGCTTCGGCCGGCGTTTTTTCCGTGCGGCCAATCCAGAGCTCAAACGTAGTGGCCCAGCCTTCATCCATGAAAGCGTAGCGGCTCTCGTTGATGCCCATGTAAAACGGAAACCAGGTGTGGGCAATTTCGTGGTCCTGCACAAACTGCGCGAATTTGGGGTCTTCCTGCGGGCTGTCATTCACCATCATGGGGTATTCCATGTCGGCAAAGCCCTGCACGGCCGTCATCTTGGGGAAGGGGTAAGGCACGCCGGGCAGATTCTTGGAGAACCAGCTCAGGGCGTAGCGGCCGTTTTGCACCGACTGGCGGAAGTCCGCCGTTTTGTCCTGGTAGGCGGCCTGCATGCTGGCCCGGCGCTGGGTGGCTTCGTCTACCACCACGCTGGCACCATCCCAGATGTATTGGTCGCTCAGAGCCAGGGCCACGTCGGAAATATCGTTGGCCTTCCACGTCCAGGTATTCTGCTTGCGCTGAGTGGTGACACGCTTTTTGGCCAGATCTTCCTTGGTAACGATGTGCACGGTTTCGTCGCTGGTCATAGATTTTTCCAGTCGCTGCGCGTACTCCGGCTGCAGTACTTCCTTGGGGTTTTGCAGCGTGCCCGTGGCCCACACCAGAAAGTTTTTGGGCACTTTCACGTGCAGGGTGTAGTCGTTGAAGTCGTTGTAGAACTCCTGCGCATCAGTGAAATCGAGCCGGTCCCAGCCGTTGTAGTCATCGTACACCGCCACCCGCGGGTAGAAATACGCCAGGTAATAGGTGGTTTTTTCCAGCATGCCTTCACGGCCGCTTTCCGTGGAAACCGGGAAATGCCAGGCAAACGACATCTGCACCGAGTCGTGCGGGAGCAGCGGCTTGGGCAGCTGAATCATTTTCCAGGTGGCCCTGCCCTGCTCGTTGGGGAAGGGCAACTTTTGGCCCGCAACCATAAACGTGTCTACTGTCAACCCTTCCGTCAGGTAGCCCGCCGACGCATCGCCCAAACGCGTGGCGCCGGGCTTATGAATGTTCTGAATCAGCTTGATAACAATGCGCCGGAGCGTATCGGGGCTGTTGTTGATGTAGGTGATTTTCTCGCTGCCCTGAATGTTGCGGCTGGGCGGCGTGGCCCGCACCGTAATGGTATAGCGGGCCCGGTTTTGCCAGTATTTGGGGCCGGGGCGGCCATCGGGCGAGCGGGTGCCTTGCTTAAAGGCCTTCTGAATATCGCGCGGCATGTACAAGGATTGCGCCTGCGCTTGCAGCGCCATAGCACTTAGAAACAACCCAACGAGTATAGAACGCAGCATATTTTCGAGTAAGGAGGTGGCTAGGTTTAGTACTTATTCAGCATAGATACTGAAGTATCGAGAAGACGTCAACTCCGTCAATGGAGTTGCCTTCTGCCTGCTTACGCGCCGGATTAATTTTTCCGGCTTGACCCCAACCCCTACCTGTTTCTCGTACGATACGCGCCGGGCTTTTTTGGCCAATGGTCTTCCCTTAACCTAACGCTTTATGCCCCGCCTTACCCGCATTGGTTTGTATGTGCTTGCTTTGCTGTTTATAGCGGCGGGCATCCTGCACTTTCTCCGGCCCGGGCCCTATGTGCGTATTATGCCGCCTTACCTGCCCTCTCCCCTGTTGCTGGTCTATCTCAGCGGGGTAGCGGAAATAGGATTAGGCGCTTTGCTGCTCCCTCGCCAGAGCCGCCGCTGGGCCGCCTGGGGGCTTATTGCGCTGTTGATAGCCGTTTTCCCGGCCAATATCTACATGGCCCAGCATAACCCGAGCGGACTAGTGGTGCCCGCCTGGCTGCTTTGGGCACGCCTACCCCTCCAAGCCGTTCTTATCTGGTGGGCATGGTTGTACACCCCCCGGAGGGCAGTGAAGTAACATTCAACAAAAAACATAGGGCGGAAAAGCCGTCATGCAGAGGCGCAGCTGAAGCATCTCCCGTGCTGATGTTGCCTCCCAATTTGTCATCCTGAGCTTTGCGAAGGACCTTCTCACCGCAGAACGACCATCGTAACAACGACTCGTTTCAACGGGATAAGGTCCTTCGCAGGCTCAGGATGACAGGCGAAGCGGTAGAGATGCTTCGGCAAGCTCAGCATGACCGTGCTTTTCAGGACGTTCTTTACTTAACAAATTCAGCACGCGAGATTAGCTAACGCCTTCCTTCGGTTCCTCGACTTCGCTCGGAATGATGTTCTATTTAGCTGTTTCTGCTACCCTTTATGAAGCCGGCTGCGGGTGCTTGCGCGTGCCCTGGTACAGCTCATACTTGAGCAGGCGGCAGTCTATGGGGCCGTTGAACAGAGGGATGCGGCGGGAGGCTTTCAGGCCCACGCGCTTGGCGGCCTGCAGGTTGCCGGTGAAAATGTAGGCATCGTAGCCCTGAAAGCTGGTTTTCAGCGTGTCGCCAATGGTTTTGTAGAGGGCTTCCATTTCCTCTTCCTCCCCGATACGCTCCCCGTACGGTGGGTTCATTAGCACGATGCCGGGCTCCTCCTTGGCGGGAGCTTTGGCATCTTTCACGTCGCGCACGCTTAGCCGGATGTAGTCTTCCAGGTCGGCGGCAGCCACGTTTTCGCGGGCCAGCTCCACAAACTCCGCCGACAAATCGGAGCCGGCAATGTAGGCTTGCGGCTCTTCCAGACGCATTTGCCGGGCATCCATCTGCACCGATTCCCACAGGGGTTTGTCGAAATCGGGCCAGTTTTCGAAGCCGAATTTCCCCTGGTGATACAGGCCGGGTGCAATGCGCTGCGCGATGAGGGCGGCTTCCGTGAGCATCGTACCGGAGCCGCACATGGGGTCGATGAGGGGCTTTTTGCCGTTCCAGCCGGTGAGCAGCAGCAGGCCGGCGGCCAGCACCTCGTTGAGTGGAGCGGCGTTGGTTTGCTGGCGGTACCCGCGCCGGTGCAAGGACTCGCCCGAGGCATCCAGGCTCAGCACCACTTCATTTTCCAGCATGTGCAAATGCAGGCGGATATCAGCGTTGCGCACATCTACGTTGGGGCGCACGCCGGTGCGGTTCCGGAACTGGTCTACAATGGCGTCTTTGGTCAACTGGGCCACATACAGTGAGTGCTCCAGATTGGATTTGTTGACCACGGCCGTAATGGCAAACGTCTGATCCGCGCCGATGTACTTGCTCCAGTCGATGCGGCCTACTTCCCGGTAAAGGGACTTTTCATCGGGGGCATAGAAGTCGGCGAAGGGCTTAAGGATGCGCATGGCCGTGCGGCACCACAACACCGCCTCGTACATCTGTTGGGTGGTGCCGGTGAACTCCACCGCGCGCTGGCCCATCTTTTCAATCTTCGCGCCCAGGGCCCGCAGCTCATCGGCCAGCACTTCTTCCAGTCCAAACTGGGTAGTGGCGGTCATAAAAAACGGGGCGGAGCGGCGGTTATCGGCCATGGGTAGGGAAATCAAGCGTGAATCAGGCTGCAAGTTACGATACACCGCTCGCACCCATGACATCTGTATCTTGCCGCTGGCTACCTTTCCACAAAAGATCTTTCAGGTCACTATCCTTAATCTATATGTATTTCTTGCGCCAGTTCCTTTGTATTGCCTGTTTTACCAGCTTACCTGTGGCTGGGTTTTCCCAGCAAGTGATTCACCAGGGCTACACCTTTTTGGGGCGCGTCGGGAAGATGACTCGTTTGCTGCAAAGCCATGATACGCTTTATATACAGCAGTGCAACCGACAATTAGCTTGTACTAATAATTATGCTGAGCGCTACCGTATTCTAGCCAGCCGGCAGCAGGGAGAATTTCAGCTGCTACAAGTAGAATCCCTGGATTCTCTGCACATGACCCCGGACCCATATCCACTCACGCGCTTCTCAATGGTTGTGCTGCGCAACTTAACCTCGCAACAAGTGGGCTATAATGTAGTCAACAAGCGTTCTACGCGGCAGCAGGTAGCGGAGCTGCAAATAAGTCTAGATGATCTTCGGCAAAAGTTTTATTTTACTTTTTTCAGTGATACCTACTTAACCACTCTCCGTCAACTGCCCACTATCAAAACCATGGCGGATGCTGAACGAATAAAGGCTGAAGTTCAGCAGCCGGAATATACAGCGCTGGCCAAGGCGTGGGAGGCCACTGATACTGGTGATTTGTATGCAACTGGCCTAGCAAGGGAAATCCTGAATCGGGCCTGTATTAAACTGGGGTTTTCGCCTTGGTTATCGGATGAGGCAATAATTACACTATTACAACAAGTAAAAAAATAGCTGCCATTCCTTCGTGGTGGCAAAAATTGTGATTACCAGGACTTGGTTTATAGCACAGTTCACCCTCAGTAAACAGGCTGATTACGAAATGGACTGAGTTTCAGCATTTACGTTTATGCCTGAAACGGCAGCTTTTCGGCTATGCGACGCTCTTTTCTCTTCGACCCCAACAAAAGCCTGCTTTTCTACCTGGCTTTGTTTCTGGTTTTGATAACCACCGGCCTTACCGCCTATAAGGCTGTAATGGGCCACTATTCCATTGTGGGCAGCGCGGCGTCTTTTCTGGGGTTATTTGTGGCCTTTCATAGCTGGAAAGCGGCCGATGACGCCTCCCGCAACACTGATAAGGCTCTCACCCAGATGCAAAAGCTGGCCGCCGAAACCCAGCAGCTGGTGCAAAGCAGCAATGCAGTGGAAGCGCAAATTCAAAGTGCCGTGGTTACCATCAGCGACGCTACCCGCGAGCTGTATAAAGGGTTTGAACCCATTATGACGGAAATCGGGCAGTTTCTGGAAGCCGCCGCGGGCAGCGACTTCCTAGCCGTGCTCACCGATTCGGCCACCATCGGCACCTTCTACGCCGAGCATCACCGGCCGCCCCTGAACCAGCGGGCCATGCACACGCTCACCGCCTGCATTCACGACCAGCTGCTGGCCCGGGCCCGCGATACCCAGGAGTTTTATCTGGCCACGCTGGCCGCCGAGGAGTCGCCCACTGATTTTCCGCCGCCCCGCGAGCAGAATCCCATGTTTCACTCTTTTGTGCAGGGTGTGTGGCAACGCTTTAACCCCGATATGCCCCTGGAAGCCGCTTCCTGGGATGCACACCGCACCCACCACCAGGAGGCACTGCGCTAGGTGCTGGGCGCCTTCACGGAAAACGCGGCGCAGCACGCCGCTCAGGAGCAGGCCGGCCTCTCGCCCCTGCTGTTTGTGCCGGTGCTGCCATTGCAGCTGTTTCTGCGTTTCAACGCCACTTCCAAAGAGCCCTTCCGGGCGCTGGTGGTCTTTTTGGGCCAGTATAACCTGGACCGGGTGGCCGATGCCCGCGCTATGCAGTCGGCCGACCCCGAGCTGGTGCGCTCCTTCATCAGCATGTTTGAAAGCCTCACCAGCCTCGATGATAAGCCCGGCTACAAGCAGCTACGGCAGCAGTGCCCGCTGTAACGCGCCGGCTTGCTATATTTAAGGCTCTATCCGTTTCACTTTCTGCCTGCATGGCTGCCCCCATCTCTACTCCCACGCCCGCTCTTACCAGCGCTGCCCCGGTCCGCTCCTACGCGCTGCCCATGGCGGCCATGACCTCGCTTTTCTTCCTGTTTGGGGCCGTCACGAACTTCAACGACGTGCTGATGCCCTACCTGAAGGACGTGTGCCAGCTCACCGATTTGCAGTCCTCACTGGTGCAATCAGCCTTTTTTGGGGCGTATTTCCTGATGTCGCTGCCGGCTGGCTATGTCCTGAAAAAACTGGGCTACCAGCGCGGTATTGTGCTGGGCCTGCTGGTAATGGCCGTTGGGGCGCTGCTGTTTGTGCCGGCGGCTAACTCGCGCACTTTTGGCATGTTTCTGCTAGGCCTGAGCGTACTGGGCGCGGGCGTTACGCTGCTGCAGGTGGCGGCCAACCCCTATGTTTCTATTCTGGGTCCGGCCAGCCGGGCCGCCAGCCGCGTGAGCATTGTGGGTGTAGCCAACAACTTTGGCGGCACTCTTTCCCCGCTGCTGGGGGGCATTCTGCTGTTCGGTGGCTCGGCGGCGCTGAAGGCCCGTCTGGCGGCCATGCCCGTGGCCGCGCGCCTGGCCGAAGAATCTACGCTGGTAAAAGGCCCTTACATCGGGCTGGCCATTTTTCTGGCTATTCTGGCCGGGGTTTTCTTTATGCTGAAGCTACCCGAGCTGGAAACCTTCACCGATGAAGAAGCCGATACCGCCGCCACGGCGCGGGGCTCCGCCCTGCACTATCCGCACCTGGTGCTGGGCGTAGTGGCTATTTTTCTGTACGTGGGTGTGGAAGTAGGCCTGGGCTCCTTCCTGATTCGTTATGGCGAATCACAGGGCATTCAGCAGCTCAGCGGCTTTACCCAGGCGCTGGTGCGTGGCCTGAATGTGGCCGTGAACTTTATTGCCGTTCTCCTGGGCCAGTCGCCGGCTCCTATTGATACCACGGTGGGCTTTACCAAAGCCGTGGGCGCGGTGCTGGTGGCTTCGTACTGGTTTGGCTCTTTGGTGGGCCGCGTGGTGGGCATCCCGCTCCTCGCCCGCCTCAACGACCGGAAAGCCTTGGCCTTTGTGTGCGCCGTGGGCGTACTGGCGGTGCTGGCCTCAGTCTTCACTTTCGGCGAAGCCGCCCTCTGGCTCATCGTGCTCTGCGGCCTGATGAACTCCATTATGTGGCCCGTTATTTTCCCGCTGGCCATCAAAGGCCTGGGGCCGCTTACCAAGCAAGGCTCTTCGTACCTGATTATGGCCATTGTGGGCGGCGCCATTGTGCCACTGCTCATGGGATGGGTAGCCACTCACGGCGGCGGCCTGCGCGTGGCCTTCCTGATTCCGGCTCTCTGCTACGCCTACCTGCTGTTCTACTCCCTGCGCGGCTACCGGGTGCGGTAAGCGTGTTTCTTTAAATTAAACAACTGTCATCCTGAGCCAAGCGAAGGACCTTATTACGGCTGAACGAGAATCGTAACAACGACTCGTTCCTGCGTGAGAAGGTCCTTCGCTTGGCTCAGGATGACAGTTGTTTTTCAAGCGTTGCTTTCAGCGGCAGCAACATTCACCAAACGCCTACCTTTGCGGTAGTATTCCTCCTTTTCCGCTTGCCATGTCCTCGGCTCCCCTGCTTGAATCCAACGTTTCGCTTCGCCCCTACAACACGTTTGGCATGGAGGTGAAAGCGCGTTTGTTTGCCCGCTTCACGTCTGTGGAAGAGCTGCGGGCGCTGCTGGCTTTGCCGGAAGTACAACAGGCAGAGAAACTGGTTTTAGGCGGCGGCAGTAACCTACTTTTCACCCAGGATTTCGACGGCGTAGTGCTCAAAAACGAAATCTACGGGCTGGAGATTATCGGGCAGGACGAAGCTACGGACTCTGCCCTGGTGCGGGCCGGGGCCGGCGAGAGCTGGCACGGACTAGTGCAGTACACCCTGGACCAGAATCTGAACGGCATCGAAAACCTCTCCCTCATTCCCGGCACCGTAGGGGCCGCACCGCTGCAAAATATTGGCGCGTATGGCGCGGAGCTGAAGGATACCTTTGACCACCTGGAAGCCGTAGAAATCAGTACCGGCGAGCTGCATACGTTTACCCACGAGCAGTGCGGCTTCGGCTACCGAGAATCGGTATTTAAAGGCCCGTTGAAAAACCGGTTTATCGTGACGGGCGTGGTACTGCGCCTGCACCGCAGCCACCAGCCAAACGTGGGCTACGGGGCCATCAAAACCACCCTGCAGGACATGGGTATCGAGAGTGAGCCCACCGCCCGCCAGGTGAGCGACGCCGTTATCAGCATCCGGCGCAGCAAGCTCCCCGACCCCGCCCAGATTGGCAACGCGGGCAGCTTCTTCAAAAACCCTGAACTCTCTCAGCAGAAGTTCGACGAGCTAAAAGCCCGGTATGCCGACCTACCCGGCTACCCCGTGCCCGGCGGCGTGAAAGTGCCCGCCGCCTGGCTCATTGAGCAGTGCGGCTGGAAAGGCCAGCGCCGCGGCCCCTACGGCGTCCACGACCGGCAGGCGCTGGTGCTGGTAAACCACGGCGGCGCCCAGGGCCAGGATATCCGCGACCTGGCATATGAAATCATTGCCTCCGTGCGCGAGAAGTTTGGGGTGGAGCTGCACCCGGAGGTGAATATTCTGTAAGCGAGTTTTGGCTGGAAACACGATGTAGAGACGCAAGTATGCGTCTCTACACCCTCCTGGCGGCCTTTCTGAACAACTGACTGATAGAAAAAGTGGCGGCTCCTGATGCAGGGGCCGCCACTTTTTTATAGTCGTGAAATTCATCTGTCATGTCGAGCGTAGCCGAGACATCTCGCGTGGAGTCGTTGTGTTGCAATCTGTCATCCTGAGCCTGCGAAGGACCTTACCACCACTGAACGATGTGCGCTACAACGACTTGTTTCAGCGGGATAAGGTCCTTCGCAGGCTCAGGATGACGGATGAAGCGGTAGAGATGCTTCGGCAAGCTCAGCATGACAGTTACCATCACAACATCAGCACGCGAGATGTCTCGACTGCGCTCCACATGACGTTCATTTATAAGCCGAAACCTTACTTCAACACCGCTACCGTTGCCCCATCTCCACCCCTATCCGCGTGTTCATCAGCCACGCTGGCAATGGCGCGCTGGCTGCGGAGGTAGTCGCGGACTACCTGGCGCAGGACGCCGTTGCCGCGGCCGTGCAGGAACTTGATTTCCGGGATGCCCAGCATGATGGCATCGTCCACGTAGGCCATTACTTTGTGCAGGGCGTCTTCGGCCCGCTCGCCGCGTAGGTCCAGCGTGGTATCAAAGCCCGACATACGGCCGGTGAGGTCTAGGCTGGCGTTGGCGGCCGGGGCACGGCGCACGGCCTCCTTCTCCCGCTCCCGAATCTCGGAACGGGTGAGTTTTTCCAGCAGACCAATCTTCACAATGGTCTTCATGCCGCCGAAGGAAACCTCCGCCGTTTTGCCTTTCACCGCCATAATCTCGCCGTGGCCTTCCTGCCCGATGAGCGCTACTTTGTCGCCGGGCTTGAGCGTGCCGGCTTCGGCCAGCTCGCGGGTGGCTTTGGGCTTGGGCGGCTCAATCTGGAGCTTCTCACGCACAAACGTATCCAGCTTTTCGCGGGCGCCTTTGGTCTTTTCCTTATCGGCCTGCGAGAGTCGAATTTCCTGGATGGTGGCCTCAATCTGCTGATTGGTATCCTTCAGCAGCATTTTGGCTTTGGCCTTGGCGTCGCGCAGCACATCGAGCGTGGTTTCGTCGAGGTACTTCTTGAGGTCCTGGTATTCCTGAGCGGCTTTTTTCAGGCGCCGCTCGGCCTTGGCAGCTTCGGCGGTGCGGTTTTCCAGCTCGGTTTTCTCCTTTTCCAGGCCTTCCAGCAGCCGGTCGTAGCGGATTTTATCTTTACCCACCAGCTGCGAGGCGCGCTCCACTAGCTGCTTGGGCAGGCCAATTTTGCGGGCAATTTCGATGGCGAACGACGAGCCAGGCTTACCAATTTCCAGCCGGTACAGCGGCTGCAGCTGGTCTGGGTCGTAGCGCATGCCGCCGTTCACGATGCCGGGCGTGCGCTCAGCAAAGTTCTTCAGGTTGGTGTAGTGCGTAGTGATGACGCCAAACGCGCGGGCGCGGTTCAGCTGCTCCAGCACGGCCTCGGCAATAGCACCACCCAGCGCGGGCTCGGTGCCGGTACCAAATTCATCAATCAGCACCAGGCTGCGCTTGCTGGCCAGCGTGACGAACTGCTTCATGCTGATCAGGTGCGAGGAGTACGTACTCAGGTCGTTTTCCAGGCTCTGCTCGTCACCAATGTCGAGGAAAATATCGTCGAACATACCCGCCTCGGAGGTTTCGCCGGCCGGAATCAGCAGGCCGCACTGCAGCATATACTGCACCAGCCCCACCGTTTTCATGGCCACGGATTTACCCCCGGCGTTCGGGCCGGAAATCAGCAGAATGCGGCGTTCGGGCGTCAATTCCACGTCCAGCGGCACCACTTTGCGCGGGTCATCTTTGGGGTGGTTCTGGAAGGTGATGTGCAGAAGCGGGTGGCGCACCTGCCGCCAGCGCAGCAGCGGCCGGCCGCTCAGCGTGGGCAGCGAGGCTTCCAGCTGCCGCGCCAATTGCGCCTTCGCCCGCACAAAATCAAGCAGGCCCAGGTACTGATAGGCCTTGCGCAAATCGGGAATGTGGGGGCGCAACTGGTCGGTGAGGGCAGTAAGAATACGGATCAGCTCGCGCTGAAAGGCATTTTCAAGGTCCTTAATGTCGTTGTTCAGCTCGAACACCGCTTCCGGCTCAATAAATACGGTTTGGCCCGAGGCCGATTCATCGTGAATCAGACCTTTTACGCGACGCTTGTGCTCGGCAATAACGGGCAGCACCAGGCGGCCACCGCGAATGGTGGGCTCGGCGCCTTCGGGCACCCAGCCTTCCTGGCGGGCGTGGCGCAGAATGCCGGCAATCTGCTTGCGCAGCTGGCCTTGGCGGTTAATCAGCTCCTGCCGGATCTGGCGCAGCAGCGGGGAGGCATCGTCGCGCACGTGGCCTTCATCATCCACCACTTTGTCCATGGCGGCCAGCAGGTTGCGGTCAACCTGCACACCAATGCCCAGCAGGCGCAGCGTGGGGTACAGCCCTTCTTCGGCCTGGGTAAAGAAAACCAGCGCCTGCCGAATAGTGCGCAGGGACATTTTTACGGCAAAAAACGCGGGCACATCCAGGTAAGCCCCAGGCAGGGAGGCGCGCACCAAGTGTGGGTGTACGTCGTGGTAGTGCTGGCTGGGGAAGTCGGCGCCGGAGTTGAGCAGCTGGCGGAACTCGTCGGTTTGCAGGAGCAGCTTCTGCAGCTGCTCGGTATTGGTCTGGAAGTGCATTTTGGCCACAAACTGGCGGCCTAGGGCACTCAGGCACAAGCCATCCAGCATGGTGCGCAGCTGCGCAAAACCAATCTTTTGTTCGAAATTATGGGGAAGAATCAAGTAAGGTCAGATCAGGGTACTCGGAATTGAATGCTAAGGTAAACAGTCTGAGCGGGGGGAAAGATTCGCGGGAACGAATAAATAGGCAGAGAGCTATAAGCTAGTTCCCCTCCTCAAATGAGGAGGGGTTAGGGGTGGTTGACCAATCGTTGAACGATAAGTAGTTTTAGTTTCTAGCTCTAGTGTTTCAACCACCCCTAGCCCCTCCTCATCTGAGGAGGGGAACTAGCTTTTAACTCTCTTCAGATTGCTTTCCTCCGGACACCCCCAACCCAAACAGCGAGAAGTCATACTTCACGGGGTCATTCGCATCAAACAGCCGTAAATTTTCGGTGAGTTCCTCGGCGGCGCGCCAGTCTACCTGCTCCCGCTTTAATAAGCCCAGCATCCGGGCCTGGCGCTCTACGTGCACATCAATGGGGCAAATCAGGTCCGCTGGCTTCATGCGCTGCCAGAGGCCGAAATCGACTCCGTTTTCATCCTTACGCACCATCCAGCGCAGGTACATATTGATGCGCTTGCAGGCTGAGCCGCGGGCGGGCGTGGCAATGTGCTTGCGCGTGCGCTGGGGCGCATCTTCAAGGGAGAAAAACAGGTTGTGGAAGTTTTCGAGGCGCTCCTTTTGGGTGCTGCCGTGCAAGAACGCATCTTCCAGGGTATCGTGCTGCTGGTAGAACCACTGCAGCCAATGCACGAAGTATAGCAGGTCGGTGTCGCAGAAGGTGCGGTGACAGAAGCCCAACAGGCCCTTTAAGTCCTCATCGGAATGATGCAGAATGAATTGGTGCGGCGCATTATCCATGCGCTGCATCAGCTCCCGGCACTTATTGATAATGGTTTTGCGCTGACCCCAGGCCAGCAAGGCAGCAAACAGCCCACTGATTTCAATATCCGGCCGCTGCGAGAAGCTATGCGGAATGCTGATGGGGTCGGCGGAAATGAAATCCGGCTGGTTGTAGCGGTGATACCACTCTTCCAGCCGGCTTTTTATTTGTTCGTGATTCAAGACAATGGTCTTAGGGCATGTAAGACGTTTCTACCCGGAAGCGTGCATCGGGCGTAGACAGCATTTGCACGGCCCGCGGCGAGAGGCGGATAAGAATGTTGCTGTTTTCCCCCGTATCGGGCAGTTGGCCGATTACGCGCACGTACACCGACACATTGTTCATGATGTTGCGCACCTGCACAATGGTGCCCACCGGGGCCGTTTTGTGCAGCGCCAGGTACTTAACCGAAGTCGTATTGGGAATAACAGCCGCCAGCCCACTTTCCGTTACGCGGCGAATCACCTCGTTGGCGCGCTCCGGGCCGCGCTCTTCCTCGGGCTTAGCGGTAGAAGCGGTAGCAGCTTCGTCGTGGGCGGGCTCTTTGCTTTTGGGTTCTTCTTTTTTGGGTTCGTCCTTCGCTACTGCCACTTCCTTTGCCACTGGCGCAGTTTCCCGCTCGGGGCGGTTGGCTGGCAGCGGAGCAGGTGTATGCGCAGGCAGGGCCGTTACCGGCTCGGGGGCCGATACCGAAGCAGGAGCCGCGGGCTTTACCGTGGCCACGGCCGGCCGGGGAGCGGCCTGTTGGTCGGCCGGAATAATAATCAGGGTTTGGCCAGAATTAACGGTGCCGCTGGCTGGCAGGCGGTTTTGCCGAATAAGCGTATGGGTGGAAACGCCAAAGCGGCTGGCAATGGAATAGAGCGTTTGCCCGGGCTTCACTTTATACACGCGGTTACCGCGGGCATCGGTAGCCAGGCCTTTTGTGGCGGCAGCGGAAGCGGCCGGGCGTCTCACCGCCGCTGTAGTGGCCGCCGGGGCCAGCAGCACCCGCGTGCGGGGCACCAGCACAATCTGGCCGGAGAGCAAAGCCCCTTTCACTTTGGGGTTTGCCGCTAAAATATCTTCTACCGGCACTTTATAGCGCCGGGCCAGGCCATACAGGGTTTCACCGGGCGACACCCGATGCTTAATCAGCAATTTATTATGCTGATACTCCACCCCAATGGAGTCAGCTGGCAATACCGAAATGGATGTAGCAGAGGCGGAAAAACCAGCGAGTACGAACGCGGCGAACGGCAACCAAAAACGAATCATGAGCGGTTCGTGAGAAAACAAAAAGTAAAAAAGCAACGAGGACGCCGGGCCTCTAGCATAAACATTGCCGAAAGATAAAACATTATCCTGCTCAAGTACCAGAATACCCTGGTTTTCGATGAAATAACTACCTCAAAGCCCTTTTTTAGAAGTGCTGATCTGCGGGCCGGTTCTTTTACCTTTATGCCCCCCGCCACGCCATGCTTCTTTGTATATGCTGAATGCCATTGGAATAATTCCCGCCCGCTATGCCTCTACCCGTTTGCCCGCTAAGCCGCTGGTAGACCTGGGCGGCAAATCCATGATTCAGCGGGTGGTGGAGCAGGCCCGGCAGGCCCAGCTGCGCCGGGTGGTGGTGGCCACGGATGATGAGCGGATTCTGCGCCACGTGCTGGATTTTGGCGGCGAAGCCGTGATGACCTCCCCCGCCCACCCCAGCGGCACCGACCGGGTTTTTGAAGCCTACCTACAGCTGGGTCAACCCGCCGATTGCATTGTGAATATTCAGGGCGATGAGCCTTTTATTCAGCCCGGCCAGATAAATGCCCTGCTGGCTTTATTTGAGAATGGGGCTACGCAGATTGCCACGCTGGTAAAACCCATTCTGACGGACGAAGAGCTGTTTAGCCCCCACCTGCCCAAAGTGGTGCGCAATACCGCCGGCGAGGCCCTGTATTTTAGCCGGCACCCCTTGCCCTACCAGCGCCAGCAGGCGCAGGAAGCGTGGTTGGCGCATCATCTGTACTTCCGGCATATTGGCTTGTATGCCTACCGCCCGGCCGTGCTGGACGCCTTAACCCAACTTCCGCCGTCGGCCCTGGAGCTGGCTGAAAGTCTGGAGCAGCTGCGGTGGCTGGAACACGGCTACCGCATTCAGACTGCCGAAACCGAAGTAGAAACCATTGGCATTGATACGCCGGAAGATGTGGAGCGGGCACGGCAGTATCTGGCGCAGCTATCTTCCTAGCAACTTACCTGCTGCAGGAACTGCGGAGAGGGAGCTACTTCTCCTCTTCTTGCTGGCCTTCTTCTATAGCAAGCCCGGCCTTGTTGGTCACGTGCTTCTCGGCCGTGATATGGCGCTCATCCTTCATTTCCTTGGAGAGAAAGAAGTTGAGGGCGGTACGAATAACGGCTATAGCTCCCAGCTTGCCTATTTGCTCCCAGGTTGGGGCAATGGCCGTGGAAAGAATATCGGCGCCTAACTGAAACTCCAGCGCCAAGGCCAGATACCGGGCCAGCACCAGCCTTATGGCCGTAAAATTGGCGGTGCGCCGCTGCCAAAGTGCCACCACAAACAGCCGCCCCGCTACCAGAATACCCAGGCCAATAATGAAGGCCCCAATCGTTTCAATACTCAGCTTCAGCCACTGTACGGCATTAAGTACCCAATTCTCGGCGAGCGTATGAACGGTAACGGGCTCCAGTAGCAGCATAGTGGTTTGAGTTAGTAGGTGAAGTAGCAGCGTTTAGATTATCCTACCCGCCAAATTCACCTACGGTTTTCCAACCTGCACAGCTATTCTAAGCCCAGTAGCGCTTTTCATTACGGAGAAACGCGCTGATGCTATTGGGTGAAATCACCCACCAATTTTTTTCACCTTATAGCGCAAATCGGTGAGCACGGCCATGATCTTCTCCCGGAAGTCGCCCTGAATCAGGATTTCGCCGTCTTTGGCATTGCCGCCTACGCCGCACTTGGTCTTGAGCAGTTTGGCTAAGGTCTGCAAATCCTCGTCTTTCCCGATGAAGCCGGTAATTAAGGTAACCTGCTTGCCGCCCCGGGACTTTTTATCCAGCTGCACGCGCAGGTTCTGCTGCTGCGGGGGCAGCGTGGTGGCTTCCTCTTCCTGGTTGTACTGGTACTCAAAGTCGGAGCTGGTGGAGTAGACGATGCCGTCCCTTTCGCGCCGGTTTTTGTCGTTTTTCATCGGTAATGATTTCTGAGAGTTGCCGCTTAATGGCAGCAACAATTACGTTCGTGTTAAACAGCTACTTCCAGGGCCAAAGGCAGTAGCTCTACTTCAAATTCGGTGTTTTCGCCCACATAGTCGCCATCTACGTGGAAGCCCAGCGGAGCGGCGGCGATTACGCGCACCTTATTGGAAGTATGGAAGGCGGCGGCCCCGGAGGTAGGCAGGTCGCCGAGGGCGAGGCCCAGGCCCACACGCACGGCCCGCAGCAGCGGCAAGGCATCAATCAGACACAAATCCAGCAGCCCGTCCCGGATATCGGCCAGCGGGGCTATGTAGGCGTTGTTGCCATACTGGGCGGCGTTGGCAAAGGCCAGCACGTAGCAGTCGGTGGAAAGCACTTTTTCGTTGAAGTGCACCTGCACCGGCACCGGCCGGAAGCGGCGATACTCGCGCAGCGCTACCTGCACGTAGGTGGAGAGCCCGCGCGTGCCGGCCACCGCAAAGCATTTGCTTACGTGGGCATCAAACCCCAAACCTGCCGTGCAGAAAAATTCCCGCCCATTGATGCGGCCCACATCCATGCGCTGAAAATCGGGCTCATTCAGGCGCTCAATTGCCGCCCGCAGCCCCAGCGGTATGTGCAGGTGGCGGGCCAGACCGTTGCCGGAACCGCGCGGCAGAATCCCCAGCGCGGCTGGCGTACCCAGCAGGCCGCGCCCTACTTCGTTCACGGTGCCATCACCGCCCACGGCTACCACAATGCGGCAGCCGCTGTGGGCTGCCTGGCGGGCCAGCTGCACGGCGTGGCCGGCATATTCGGTGTGTAGTACTTCATACTCCACCGCCGCCGGGTTGAGGTAGCGCGCCAGCAGGGCCGGTATGTCCTGGCGGCGGTTGGTACCGGAAGCAGGGTTCAGAATAAAGCAGATGCGCAGCTTGGCAGACATGAGTAAGGGTGGACAGGCCACGGGAAAGTAAAAACCAGGCAGCGCTCCGCCTCAAACATAAGAAAGCCCGCCCAAACGGGCAGGCTTTCCGGGTAATGAAGAAGCAGAACTGCTTACTTGGTCATGGCCACACCCAGCTTCTGGATCAGGTCGGCGGTGCGGGTGCTGTAGCCGGTTTCGTTGTCGTACCAGCCAATCACCTTCGCCAGCGTGCCGCTGGCCGAGGTCAGCTCCGAATCGAAGATGCAGCTGTGGGGGTTGCCCACGATGTCGATGCTTACGATGGGGTCCGTGGTGTACTCAATGATGCCTTTCATAGCGCCTTCCGAGGCCGACTTCAGCGCAGCGTTAATCTGCTCTTTGGTGGCTTCTTTCTTCAGCACTACGGTCAGGTCGGTCATGGAGCCGTCCGGCACGGGTACGCGCATGGCCAAACCATCCAGCTTGCCCTTCAGGGTGGGCAGTACCAGGCCTACGGCCTTGGCAGCACCGGTGCTGGTGGGGATAATGCTATAGGCAGCAGCGCGGGCACGGCGCAGGTCTTTGTGCGGTGCGTCCTGCAGATTTTGGTCAGAGGTGTAGGCGTGCACGGTGGTGATGTAGCCTTTCTCGATGCCGAACACCTCGTCCAGCACCTTGGCCATGGGGGCCAGGCAGTTGGTGGTGCAGCTGGCGTTCGAAATGATGGTTTCGTCGCCGGTGAGAATGTCCTCGTTTACGCCCAGCACTACGGTAGGAATGTTACCGGTAGCGGGAGCGGAAATAACTACTTTTTTGGCACCAGCGGTGATGTGCTGACCAGCACCGGCTTCGTCTACGAAGCGGCCGGTAGACTCCAGCACTACATCAACGCCCATTTCGCCCCAGGGGAGCAGCTTGGGGTCACGCTCGGCCAGGGCCGCAATGCGCTGGCCGTTCACGGTCAGGCTTTCCTCGTCGTAGGCCACAGTGCCATCGAAGCGGCCGTGTACGGAGTCATACTTCAGCAGATGCGCCAGCGTCTTGTTGTCGGTCAGGTCATTAATGGCCACAACTTCTACGTTGTCTCGGCCCAGCAGCGACTTAAACGTCAGGCGGCCAATGCGGCCGAAACCGTTAATGGCGACTTTGATTTTTGCCATGGTATAAAGGGAAAGGGGTTAACGGCCCCGCCACGGGGCCTGATGCAAACGCGGAGCGAAGGTACAGGGCCCCGGTAACTTCGCCAAATCATTTGCGCACCATGTCTAAAATGGCAGGCGAATTTTCGCTTCCAGTAACGCTTTCCCACCTCTGCCGGGCTTGAAACAACGGATGAGCTGGCCGGTTTTGAAAAATTCCACGCTGAGAATCAGCCGTTTTTCTGCTGAAACATCATTTTTCTTGCAGCAGGCTATTGCGCTCAAAGATTCGTCTTCTATCTTTGCAGCACCAAATCGGAAATGGCCTCAGTATCTGGTCCGTTCGTCTAGGGGTTAGGACAGTAGATTTTCATTCTACCAACAGGGGTTCGATTCCCCTACGGACTACTCGCCTTCCGCTTTGGCATTGGTTTAAAAGCCGCGCTGGTTTATCCCAGGGCGGCTTTTTTATCCAAACCGGAAATACAGCCCGCAACCGGCGGATTCGTTTTCCCGGTTTTTACTTGAAACGACGGAAACATCACCTTATCTGGTCCGTTCGTCTAGGGGTTAGGACAGTAGATTTTCATTCTACCAACAGGGGTTCGATTCCCCTACGGACTACTCCCCGTCGTTTTTAAAAGGCCAGCTACCTCTTGCAGGTGGCTGGCCTTTTTGCTTTTAGTGCTGTTATTCTTATTTAAGTGCTGGCGGGCCTTATACTGCCCTAACGGTTCCCGCATAGCATCAGAAAAAGATGCCTGATCAGCCGAACAAATATTATTTTTTTGCTACCTATCCACAAAAAAATCAGGGTTGTACGTAGGACTGTGGAGAAAGGGTTAAAGTTTTTTCGGCTGCTGAGGCCTTTCCTTCGTACCCTTTATGGATTACCAATTTCAACAGCGTATGTCCAGAACCATTATTGTATCTAACCGCTTACCCACCAAAGTACAGCGCACCGAAGATGACCTGACGTTCCAGCCCAGTGAAGGTGGCCTGGCCACCGGGCTAGGGTCCATTTATAAGCGTGACGGCAATGTGTGGGTAGGCTGGCCCGGATTGGTAGTGGACAATGAGACCGAAGAAGCATACGTGCAGGAGCAATTGCGACCTGACAGCATGGTACCCGTATTCCTGACGGAGGGAGAAATCAAGGACTTCTACGAAGGCTTCAGTAACTCCACGCTCTGGCCTACCTTCCACTATTTTGCCCAATACGCCACCTACGAGCAACAGCACTGGGACGCCTATGTGGCCGTGAATGAGAAATTCTGTCAGGCCGTGCTGGAGCAGGCCGGCCCCCACGATACCATCTGGGTGCACGACTACCAGCTGCTCCTGCTGCCGGAAATGCTGCGGCGCGCCCGCCCCGAGGCCACCATTGGCTTCTTCCTGCATATCCCCTTCCCCTCCTATGAGCTGATCCGGGTGTTGCCCTGGCGTAAGGAGCTGTTGCAGGGTATGCTGGGAGCCGACTTGATTGGCTTTCACACGTTTGGCTACATGCGCCATTTCCTCAGCGCGGTGTCACAGCTGCTGGGGTATCCCTCCCAGAACGGGCAGATTGAAACCCCAACCCGGGCCGTGCTGGTAGATGCCTTCCCCATGGGCATTGATTATAACCGCTATGCCCGCGCCGCCGCCTCTAAAGCCGCCGAGCAGCACGAAGACGCTTACCGCGAAGCGCTAAAGGAGGTGCGCGTCATTCTCTCTATTGACCGGCTGGATTACACCAAGGGCATTGCCCAGCGCCTGCGCGCCTTTGAGCTGCTGCTGCAGCGCTACCCCGAGTGGCGTGAGCAGGTAAGCCTGATTATGGTGGTGGTACCCTCCCGTGACCAGGTGCCGCAATATGCCTCCCTGAAAGAAGAAATTGATGAGCTGGTGGGCCGCATTAATGCCCAGTACCGCACCATTACCTGGAACCCCATTCACTACTTCTACCGCTCGTTTCCCCTGGAAGAGCTGGCCTCGCTCTACCGACTGGCCGAGGTGGCGCTGGTAACGCCCATGCGCGACGGCATGAACCTGGTGGCCAAGGAATTTATTGCCAGCAAAGCCAACCAGCGCGGGGTGCTTATTCTAAGCGAGCGGGCCGGTGCCGCCCGGGAGCTGTCTGATGCGCTTATTATTAACCCCACGGATATGGGGCAGCTGGCTGAGTCTATGCACGATGCGCTGGTAATGCCTGAGGATGAGCAGATTCAGCGGATGACGGCCATGCAGGATCTGGTGCGGCAGTATAATGTATTTGCCTGGACCAAGCTCTTTATGGGCCGGCTGACTTACAGCAAAATCAAGCAGAACACGCTGGCCACCGAAATGCTGGATGCTTCCGTGCTGGGCCGTCTGCAGGAGGATTACCTGGCGGCCAACCATCGGCTGCTGCTGCTGGACTATGATGGCACGCTGGCTCCCTTCCACCCCGACCCGCAGCGCGCCCAACCCGACCAGGAGCTGCGCCTGCTGCTGCGCGCCCTCACCGACAACCCGCAGAACCGCGTGGTCATCATCAGCGGCCGCGACCGAACCACCCTGGAGAAATGGCTGGGACATTTACCGCTTGATTTTATTGCCGAGCATGGCGTATGGCTGCGCCGCGCCGGCGAGGACTGGAACCTGTTTCAGGCCCTGCGCAACGACTGGAAACGGGAGATAAGACCTATTCTGGAGCTATATGTAAACCGCACGGCCGGCTCTTTTATCGAAGACAAGGATTACTCCCTGGTGTGGCACTTCCGCCGTGCCGATGCCGACCTGGGGGCCATGCGCGCCCGGGAGCTGCTCAGCCACCTGTCTTTCATGACCACCAACACCGACCTGCAGGTGCTGGAAGGCAACAAGGTGGTGGAAATCAAAACCGCCGGCATCAACAAAGGCTCGGCCGCGGCCCGCTGGCTAACCGCTGAACAGCCCGACTTCACCCTGGCCATCGGCGACGACCGCACCGATGAGGACACGTTCCGGGCCCTGCCGCCGGAAGCCTATACTATTAAAGTAGGCGCCGGCGTCCGTTCCCTGGCCCGATACCATATCCAGGGAGCCGTAGACGTCAGAAGGCTGCTGCGTACGTTGCTGTAAGCTGGTAAAACACAGAAAGAGCCGGGTACCTACTCACGTGGGTACCCGGCTCTTTTCGTACCCTGGTGCAGGGTTTGCTTTTTCATCGTAGCGGGGTTTGCCGTAGCTTGCGGCTTTTATCAGGCCCTAAATACGCATGCCCCAACTTCAGATAGATGACTTGCAGGTGGAAGTGGTGCGCAAGAATATCAGGACCCTGCGGCTGAGCGTGCATATGCCCGATGGCCGCGTGCGGATATCGGTGCCGCTACGCACCCCGGAAGCCGCTATTCGGGAGCTGGTAACGGCCCGCCGCGCCTGGATTCAGAAGCACCAGACCAACTTTGCCGCCCGCGAGCAGCCCCGGCAGCTCGCCTACGTATCGGGCGAGCGGCATGCTTACCAGGGCCAGGCATATGAGTTGCGCGTGCACCCCAGCACCGGCCCGGCGCGGGTGGTGCTGCAGGATCAGCAGTTTCTGGACTTGTATGTGCGGCCGGATAGCACCCCGGAACAACGCGCCCTGGTGCTGGCTGGCTGGTACCGCCAGCGCCTGCGGGAGCAGCTCCCGACGCTGCTGGGAAAGTGGCAGCCGGTAGTGGGCGCGCAGGCCAGCGCGTGGGCCATTAAGAAAATGAAAACCCGCTGGGGCACCTGCAACATTCAGGCAAAGCGCATCTGGCTGAACCTGGAGCTCATCAAGCGCCCCCTGCCCTGCCTGGAATACGTGGTGGTGCATGAGCTCACGCACCTGCATGAGCGCTACCACAACGCCCGTTTCTGGGGTTTGATGGATGCGTTTATGCCCGACTGGCGCCAGCACAAAGCAGAGCTGAACCGGGTGCATCTCCGCAACAACCCCGGCGCGGATGCGTGCTGACCGGAACACTTTTCAGAGTTAGAAAACCGTCCGGCTAAGTACAGCCAACGTATACCGCCGCGTGGGGAAGCCGCAATAATATTGTCATGCAGAGCGCAGCGAATCGGCGTGAAGCTTCGCTGCGCTCTGCATGACGTTTCCAGGTATTGCTACAGGAAATTGGGCTGGTCCAGCTTTTTGGCAATGCGGTAGGCGGCATTCACCAGGCCCACATGGCTATAGGCCTGCGGGAAGTTGCCCCACTGGGAGCCGGTGCGGGCATCTACGTCCTCACTGAGCAGGCCCAGATGGTTGCTGTAGGTGATGAGCTTTTCAAACTCCCGAATGGCATCCTGGGTGCGACCCACGCAGGCCAGCGTTTCTACATACCAAAAGGAGCAAATGAGGAAGGTAGTCTCGGGGGTGCCAAAATCATCGGGGTGGCGGTAGCGGTAGAACAGTCCTTCAGGCGTCATCAGCTCGGCTTCCAGGGCGCGCAGATGCTTGTGGGTCCGCTCGGAGTTAGGGTCGAGGTAGCCCATCATAATCAGCTGCAGGGTGCTGGCATCCAGGTGCGGCGAGCCGATGGCATTGGTGTACACGCCCCGTTCCGCATCATAGCACTGCTCTATTCTGGCAGCCGCTTTGTGCATCAGTTCCGTTGCCAGCGCTTCCATATCGGCATTGCCCAGGGCTTTGGCCACTTTGCGGGCGGCGTTGCTTCCGGCCCAGTGAAACAGGTACGTGTAGCAATGGTACTGCGCAATGTGCCGGAACTCCCAGAGGCCGGCATCGGGCTGGTCCATGGTGGCTTCTATACGGTGCAGGGCCTCGTATACCAGACGGGTTGGGTTGGTGCGCTCCGGGTCAATGAAGCGGCAGTCGACGTACAGCGGCAGCAGGGCCACCAGCACCTGCCCGTACACATCGTTCTGAATATGGGTATAGGCATCATTGCCAATGCGCACGGGCTGGTTGCCGAGATACCCGGCCAGTGGCAGTTCCTGCTCCGTTAACTCGGAGGCCCCGCTGATGCCGTACAGCGGCTGGTACTTGTCTTTTACCTTGGTGGAGATGTTAGCGATGTAGTGGAAATACCGCTCCATCTCCTCAAAGTGGCCGATGTTATTGAAGGAGGTGAGCGTGTAATACGTGTCGCGCATCCAGCAGTAGCGGTAGTCCCAGTTGCGGGTACTACCGGGGGCCTCGGGCAGAGAGGTAGTGCTGGCCGCTATAATGGCGCCGGTGTCTTCGTACTGGTGCAGCTTAAGGGCCAGGGCCGAACGGATAACGGCTTCCTGATGAAAGTTGCTGATGCTGGTGCTTTTCACCCATTTGCGCCAGTACTCAATGGTGCTGCGCAGGAACCGCTCGGCGGTGCTTTCCAGAGACGCCTCCAGGGGGGCGCCGTAGGTGAGCACCAGGTAGCGGGGCTCGTTCAGCACAAAATCCTCGCCTTCCAGAATATAAGTCAACGGAATATCGGTGGTGAGCCGGATTTCCTCATCCAGCCCCAGAAAGGCAATGTGGTTGGAGCTGCGCCGGCGGTTGAGCTGCGTCTCGCCGTAATGGCCCACAGGGTTGCAGCGCACCCGCACGCGAGGCGAGCCGGCCAGGGGTTCCAGCTTCCGAATCAGCATCAGGGGCTTATAGTACCGCTCGTACTGCGGAAAGCGCGGGGCAAAGTCCGTGACCCGGTAGCGGCCTTCGGCGGTTTCAATTTCCGTGCAGAGCACATTGGTGTTTTGCAGATAATACTGCCGCGAGTGGTACTCTCCGGCAGTGACGGGCAGTACGCTGTACTCGCCGCCTTTGTCGGTGTCCAGCAGGTCGCCAAAGACAAAGCTGCTGTCGAAGCGCGGCCAGCACATCCAGGCCACTGAAGTGTCTCTGCGAATAAGGGCCAGAAAGGCGCAGTTGCCAATCAGCCCCATATCATAGGTATGTTTTGCCATAAGGTATCAGGGTAATAATCTGCCTTTTACCGCAAAAGCCAGCTTATAAACCGGTTCAGGTTGTACTAGTGCCCGGCTGTTGAGGTTGTCTTTTAGGTGGAATTGGCTTGACCGGGCGCTGAAAATCACCGCATAAAGAATAAATAGAAGATGTTTCTTTTTAAATTATTCTAATATTTAATTATATTTATTAAACCAGGTTTTGGTGTATGGCCCCACTTTATGCTACCGTATGATGCAGTTTCTACTGTACCTGGGACTGGGAATTTTGATGATGTGCCTGCCAACTCGTTCTGGCCTGGCAGCCCCAGCAGGCATGCCTGCACATCACGCGCTGACAGTTTCTGAAAGCCAATACCTCCGGGAGTTGCTGGATACCACCAGCACGCACACCACGCTGGCATTTGAGCACCTGGAACTGCGCGCCGGCCCGGGGGTGCGGCAATTCTATGCGCAGCAGGATTTTCACCCGGTCTGGACTACCGATACTGGCTGGTCGGGCACGGCTACGCAGGCCCTGCGAATACTGGCAGCGGCTCCCGGCTATGGCCTCTGCCCGCAGGAGTATAACTGCGCCCGGCTGCAGGCTCTGGCCGATACGCTGGCACGTACGGAACTCGCTGCCCACGCACCGCTACTGGCTGCTTATGAGCTCAGCCTGACCGATGCGCTGCTGCGCTTTGCCCTGCACCTGCGCTATGGGCGTCTGCAACCCGCTTCATTGCTACCCCAGGTGTATGATTCGGTGGCTACCCGGCAAGCGGCGCAGCACCTGCAGAAAGCCCTGGCCGCCCCGGATTTTGCCCCGGCTTTTTTAAGCTGCCAGCCAACCGGGCAAACTTACCAACGCCTGCTGGCCGCCTGGCAAATTCGCATAAAGATGACCAGCCCTTCCTCAATAACCAGCTTAGATTCTGTCCGGCAAGCCGAATTCCGCAGGGTGGCCATTAACCTGGAGCGGTGCCGCTGGAATGCCCAGGCTACGCCGGACACGGCTTTTTTGCTGGTGAATATTCCGGCGTACCGGCTGGATGTAGTAGGGCAAGGACGGGTACTGCGCAGCCACCGGGTAGTGGTAGGCAAGCCTGCCCAGCCCACGCCCCAGTTTGATGCCCGCTTGCACTTTTTCACGACGGCGCCGGAATGGCGCGTACCGGCCAGCATTGCCATTCAGGAAATTCTGCCCCAGCTCCGCCGCGACCCGGGTTACCTCTACCGGCACCAGTACCACCTCTACAACCGGCAGGGCCAGTCCATGAACCCCTACCGCATCAAGTGGAAAGCCATTACGCCCGAAAACTTCCCCTATACCATTCGCCAAATGCCCGGCCCGGATAATTCCCTGGGCAATGTATCCTACTACATGCCCAACGAGCACACCGTTTACCTGCACGATACCCCGGCACGCCAGCTGTTTGCCCAGCCGCAGCGGGCCTTTAGCCATGGGTGCGTGCGGGTAGAGCAATCGGTAGAGCTGGCCGCGTTTCTGCTACGCCGCAGCGGGGCACCGGAGCGGGCCAAACGGCTGGAGCACGCTGCCGCCGCTACCTGGACGCAGCGTATTAATCTGCCTCGCGCCTGGCCCGTGCACGTGCGCTACTACACCTGCGAGGCCACTGCTAATGGGCAGCTGCGGCACTATCCCGATGTGTATGGGCTGGATGCACCCCTGCTGGCCGCCTGCTTTGCCGTGGTGCCGGAGGCCGCGCAGTTACCGCCGCGCTAAACTATTCCGGGGCGCTGGTGGTATCTTACCTCGCGCACAATAATGCGCTTTCTCCCTCATGAAGCTTCTCTATGGATACCTCCGGCAATACTGGGGCCTGCTGGCCCTGGCCCTGTTGCTGGCGGCCATCAACCAGATATTCTCCCTGCTCGACCCCTACATTTTCCGGCAAATCATTGACCGGCACGTGGTAAAGCAAAATGGTACGCTGCACAACCTCTCCTTCTGGGCCTTTCTAGGTGGCGGGGCCGGTATTCTGATCCTGAAGGCTATGGGCGTGGCCATGGTATCGCGCATTGCCAAAAACTTTCAGGACTACTACGTCAACGTTATTACCCAGCGGCTGGGCGCGCAGCTCTACTCCGATGGCCTGCGCCACTCCCTGGAGCTGCCCTACCAGGTGTTTGAAGACCAGCGCTCCGGCGAAACCCTGGGCAAGCTCCAGAAAGTGCGCTCCGATGTTGAAAAGCTGATTCAGAGCTTCGTGAATGTGCTTTTCATTTCCCTGGTCGGCATCATTTTCGTGGTGTGGTACGCCATTAGCGTGTACTGGCCCATTGCGGTAGTGTATTTTCTGACCATTCCGCTGCTGGGCTCCCTGAGTCTGGTGCTGAGCCGGCGCATCAAAGTCATTCAGAAAACTATTGTGGCCGAAACCACGGCCCTGGCCGGCTCTACCACGGAAAGCCTGCGCAATATTGAGCTGATTAAAAGTCTGGGGCTGGCCCAGCAGGAAACCGAGCGCCTGAATGCCACCACGGATAAAATTCTGAAGCTGGAGCTCAAGAAAGTGCGCTACCTGCGCTCCTTATCCTTTGTGCAGGGCACGTTTGTGAACCTGATGCGCAACATTATTCTGCTGATGCTCCTGTTCCTGGTAGTGCAGCAGATTATTACCGTAGGCGAGTTCTTCTCCTTCTTTATCTACTCGTTTGCCATTTTCGGGCCGCTGCAGGAAATCGGGAGCATCATCAACGTGTACCGCGAAACGGAGGCTTCCCTGGCTAACTTCCAGCTGATTCTGGATACGCCCAAAGAAGTGAAGCCCCTACACCCCAAGGTGATTCAGCAGATTGAAACGCTGGCTTTTGATGCCGTGCACTTTAAGCACCTCACGGCTACGGCGCCGGCGCTGGATGGCATTACGTTTACTACCAAGCTGGGCGAAACCATTGCCTTTGTGGGCCCCTCCGGCTCGGGCAAAACCACGCTGGTAAAGCTGCTGGTGGGGTTATATCCGCCGGCGGCCGGGCGCATTCTCTACAACGGTATTCCCGGGCCGGAACTGGACCTGGATGCGCTGCGGGAGCAGATTGGCTTTGTAACCCAGGATACCCAGCTGTTTGCGGGCACCATTCGGGAAAACCTGCGCTTTGTGGCGCCCCAGGCAACTGATGCCGAGTGCCTGCGCGCCCTGCACCAGGCCGCCGCCGATTCCCTGCTGGCCCGCGCGCCGCAAGGGCTGGATACAGTCATCGGCGAAGGGGGCGTAAAGGTATCCGGCGGCGAAAAGCAGCGCCTGAGCATTGCCCGGGCCTTGCTGCGCCACCCTACCCTGCTGGTATTTGATGAGGCCACTTCGGCCCTGGATTCCCTCACGGAGGAAGAAATCAGCCAGACGGTGCGGGAGCTTTCCGGCTCGCGCCAGCACATCACCATCCTCATTGCCCACCGCCTGAGCACCATTCTGCACGCTGACCGCATATTTGTGCTGGAGCGCGGCATTGTTGCCGAGCAGGGGCGGCACGAGGAGCTGCTGGCACAAAAAGGTCTGTATTACGCCATGTGGCGGCAGCAGATTGGCGAGCGGCCCGCCCCGGTGCAGCCCGCCGCCCGGCTGCAAAAAGTATAGAAAAGAAGATGGGCCGGGGCTGTACTAAGTGAACTTATCAAGGCGTTAAGCTCCTTATTATAAAGCCTGTTGAAATAAGATTTCGGCAGGATTCTTGACTTACCCTGGCCCAAACGAAAGGAAATTCCTCATGACCCAACTCCGCATATTCCGCCGCTTTGCTGGCTTATGGCTGGCCGGTTGGCTGCTGCTGTCTTCTGCTGCCAACGCTCAGTCGGCTGCGGCCGGGGGCCAGCGCAATATCTTACAGGAAATTACGGATGTAGTGGGCCTGAAACCGCGCTTTGACCTGCGCGCTACCAGTGAGGTGCAGAATGCTGCTGCGGTGGTGTACAATGGACACCGCTTCCTGCTCTATAATCCGCAGTTTGTGGCGGCCGTAAACCGCGCCGGCCGCACCGATTGGGCTGGCATCAGCATTCTGGCCCACGAAATTGGCCACCACCTGAATGGACATACCCTGCGCGCCGGTGGCTCGCAGCCCGCCGATGAGCTGGAGGCCGATGAATTCTCGGGCTTTGTGCTGCGTAAGATGGGGGCCAGCCTGGCCGAAGCGCAAGCCGCCATGGCCGTATTGGCGGAGGACGCGCCTTCCGTAACGCACCCCGGCCGCAACAGCCGCCTGCGCTCCATTGGCGAAGGCTGGCAGCGGGCCAACCAGCAAATTGCGGCCAGCACCCGTACCAGTGCCCCCTCGGCCCGGCCGGCTATGCTGGCCAGCCGTCCGGCGGCGCAGCCGCGGGCAGCCGCCGCCCCGGTTAGTATAGTGGGCCGCATCAGCTTTCGGGATAATCCGGCCGAGCCTTATTACGTTACCAACCGGCTGAACGTCATTCGGGTAGGGCAGGACAACACGCCCGAGGTGATTGGGCAACTAACCCGTTCTAATAGCAACGACTTCCCGTTTGTGCTGGTTGATGGGCAGCAGCGCCGCCTGTATGTCAGCGAATCCGGCCGTATTTACAACGCCCGCGGGCAGCAGGTGGGCATGGTTTCCGACCCCTCCTAGCCTAGTCTTACAAACATAAAAAAGCCGGCCCTATCCCTTAGGGCCGGCTTTTTTCGTATGGATGGCAGCCGCCTTGCCAAGCGGCTTGTTCGTGCTAAAGTCTTACACCCTTACTCCCCTACCATGCCGGAACTGCCCGAAGTAGAAACTTACCGCCGCCTGCTGGATGAATTGCTGGTGCACCAAACACTGATAGATTTTGAAGTGCTGGATGCCCATGTGCTGGCTACGCCCGAAGAAGAGCTGCGGCAGGCGCTGGTGGGAGCTACCATAACGGGCACCCGCCGGCTGGGTAAAAACTGCTTTCTGGAGCTTTCTACCGGGCAAGTGCTGGCCGTGCACTTTGGCATGACAGGCGACGTGGGCGCCTACCGCCACGACCACGACCGGCCCCGCTTTACCCGGGTGGCCTTTCACCTAGGCAACGGCTTGCGCGTAGCCTTCATCGACCCACGCAAATTTGGCCGTATCCGGCTGGCCGCCAGCCTGGAGGCATTCAGTAAGGCAAAGAAACTGGGGCCCGATGCCCTGGCTATTACAGCAGCACAGCTGCAGCAGGCCCTTAGTAAACGGAAACAAGCAATTAAGCCGCTGTTGCTGAATCAGGCTATTACGGCGGGCTTAGGCAACTGGATTGTAGATGAGGTACTATTTCAGGCCCGTATTCATCCGGAAAGACCGGCCAACTCCTTAACAATTGAACATTTCAACGCCTTGCATCAGGCTGTTCAGCTAGTACTTACCACCGCCATTCAGCACGAAGCGGTGTACCGCTACTTTCCAGCGTCCTTTTTAATCCATGCCCGGGAATGGGATAATTCTCCTACATCGGAAACTACAAATCATCTGAATTGTCCAATTCATACAAACACCGTTATTGAAAAAACCTACGTTGGGGGCCGGGCAACTTATACTTGCCCGGTCTGCCAGCCTTCTTACAATCACTAGAATAGTGTAAAATTATGTCTCAAAAAGGGGGCATTTAGTGCAGTTAGACCACAAAATACCGCCTTAATGCACTGATAAATACAATATTACCTCATTTGTAATTTTCCTGATATATTCTTTCAATTATTGTCTTTTACCGATATCAATCAAAATATTGTTTTTACATTTGTGACAGGCAACACAGCTACGGATGTGGACTTTGCCGCGTTTGAGGTTGAAATGTAGTTGTTGAATTGGTAGCCCCGCTACCACCGCGCACTGTCACTTAATTCATTACTTACCAAAGCTTCCTGTACATGAAGAAATTGCCCCTTTTCCTGAGCCTGGCCATGGGCCTTATCTCCCTGGCATCCTGTGAGAAAGAAACTGTTGAAGTAGAGAATCCCGCTCAGAATAAGGCCGCTGCTGCTGCCACTTCGCTTACTGCGGCCCTGCCCGGCGGCACCTGGCACCTCACCGATATGACGTCTAGCGTTGTAGTGCCCGGTAGCAATGAGGTTTCCACTACCAGCATGTTTGCCCGACTGAAACCCAGCCTGCGCGACAACCAGATCCAATACCAGGATGGTGGCCAGTACATCGAAAACGAAGGCCAGCTGAAACAGGACGAAGATGCTCCTCAGCAGTCTACGGGCAGCTGGAAACTGAACGAAAAAGGTGATTCGCTCACCATCACCATTGGTCAGAGCGCACGTAGCTACGCCGTAGCCGAGCTCACCCCAACTTCTTTGCGCCTGCGTTCCACGCAAAGCGTACCCCAGGGTGCTTCCGTTACTACAACCTCGGTTTTCGCCCGCTAATCCGTCCTTATTGCCGGTTTTCAAAACCTGGCAAGCAAAACGCCCAGCTATTTAGCTGGGCGTTTTTTGTATAAGAATGGCCGAAACACTGAAGTTTGGGAAGGCTAGGATGCCGGGGATATTTCGTTGTTCTGCCGGGCTGCCTTTTGCGTGAGCGTAGTAAGCCAGGACTGACTTACGGCAGACTCACTTTCGTAGCCCTTGCGGCGCTCGTCCCCAGCTTCGCCGGTGGGGCCGGGCAAGGTACGGTTCACCCAGCTCAGCACATCGGCGGTGGTACCGGGGAACAGGCCGTGCACCGCCGACAGGAGCTTGGCCGGCAGCCCCAGAATTACCTCGGCGTCGCCGCGGCGGCAGGCATTCCAGATCTGGCGGGCCGCCATGGTGGCATCCATGGAAAGTACCGGCAACGAATCGGCGACAATAAACCAGGCAAATTCCTTTTGATGCTGGCCTTTTACCTGGGCATTGCGGGCACTGCCCGTGCGCATCAGGCCCGGGCATACGGTAGTTACCAGAATTCCCTCCTGCAGCAGCTCCGACCGGAATGCTTCGGAAAGGCCTACCAGCGCAAACTTGCTGGCGCTGTAGGGCGCCAGGTGCGGCACGGCTACTTTGCCACCCACGGAAGCAATGTTGACAATACGGCCTTCGCCGCGGCCGCGCATAGCCGGCAGTACGGCTTGCATGGCGTGTAGCGGCGCCCAGAAATGGATATTCATGGAGTCCTGATACTCACTGATATCCATATGATCCAGGGGGCCACCCGTGATGATACCGGCGTTGTTTATCAGGACATCAATGGCGCCCAGCTGCTGCTGCACTTCCTCCACCAGCGTGCGCACCTCGGTTGGCTCGGATAGGTCGCGCACCAGGGCCAGCACTTCGGCGCCGTCGTTGGCCAGCTCCTGGCGGGCGCGCTCCAGTTCGTCGGCGTCGCGGGCACAAATGGCCACTTTCGCCCCTTCAGCCACGGCCTGGCGGGCCAGCAGCAGACCCAGGCCCCGGGAGCCGCCCGTAATTAAAACCACTCGGCCATTGAGGTCATAGGAGCCGCGGCGGTTGCTCCACAGGGCGGCAGCAGCGACCAGCGCCCCTGCTCCCGCAGCCGCCAGCCAGTTGTTTCGGGTTTGTCGCTTCATATAAGCTTCTAAGCGAAGCACAGGGCAAAGGTTACAGACAGCGCCTTTTTTTCAGAATGATGCATAAATTCGTGGGCCAGCTCCGTTATTGGCGCATTCTTTTATAACTGGCACCATATTTACGGTACCGTTTGCCGGGGCCGGCTTTTCGCGGCCCTACTTCTCATTTCTGCCTTTAGTTGCTATGAATAAGCTTCTTGTTGCCTTTTCTGCCGCCGTCCTTTTTGCTGCTCCGCTGGGGCTGCGGGCACAAACGGTGAGCAGTAAAACCAAAGTAAAAACTGCCGCCGGCACTACCAAGACCAAGGAAACTATTCCGGCACCCGTGGCGGCGCGCCCGGCTCCGGCGGCCGCCAAAGTAGAGGAGCGGGCCACGGCCCTCACGGAAAACATGCAAAAAGCCCTGGGCCTTACCCCGCAGCAAACGGAAAAGGTGCAGCAGATAAACCTGAACAGCGTGCGCAACGTGGAAACCGTGCGACTGAAATACCGCAACGACCTGCGCAAAATGGCCGCCCTGATTGATGACATCGGCCAGTCGAGGTTGTCCTCGCTGAAAGACGTCCTCACGCCGCCGCAGTTTGACCGGTATCAGCGCAAGCGCGAAGAGAAAATGGGCGTGCCCAACGTAACCGGCACCCAGGGCACCCCCGCCCCCGGCCTGCCCGGCCAGGATGGCGAATAGCGAAGCAGAAACCCTTACAAAAAAGCCCCGGCACAGAAATGCCGGGGCTTTTTTGTAAGGGTTTTTTTCTGCTTAACCCTGCCAGGTTTCGTATCCCAACTTTAGAATAATACCGCTCACTACCACCAGAAACAGTACGCGTACAAACCCGGTGCCGCGTTGCAGGGCCACTTTAGCGCCCAGCGTAGAGCCCAGCATATTGCAGGCCGCCATAGGCAGGGCTACCTGGTAAAGAATCTGGTTGGTGAAGGCGAAATACAGCAGGCTGGCCAGGTTGGTAGCCACGTTTACCAGCTTGGCCGAGGCCGAGGCGGATAAAAAATCGTAGCCAAACAGCCCTACAAACCCGAACAGCAGAAAGCTGCCGGTGCCGGGCCCAAAGAAACCATCGTAAAAACCCAGGCACACGCCCATGAGCAGGCCCAGAAGTACTTCACGCCGGGGCGAAAGCCGGGGGGCGTGCAAAGCCCCGAAATCCTTGCGCCAGAAGGTGTATATCCCAATAACCACCAGCATGCCCAGCACCAGGGGCCGCAGCATGGCGGCCGGCAGCTGACTTACTACCCGGGCGCCCAGGAATGAAAATACCGCCGCAGTAGCAGCGGCGGCTCCCACGGCCTGCCACCGCATGGGTACCCGGCCTGCGTAGCGCCGCAGGGCCGCCGCCGTGCCCGCCAACGACGATACTTTACCCGTACCTAAGATAGTAGGCACCGGCACACCCTTAAGCAACAACAACATAGCCGGCAGCTGAATAAGGCCACCGCCACCCACTACGGAATCTACAAAGCCGGCTAAAAAAGCAAAAAGGCAAAGGGCAATCAGGGTCGTTGTCATAATAGAACCTGAAGATAGCGGCGCCATGTCTTTAGGTGAATAAAAAGTTGTAGAAAAGGCCAAATAAAGCATTCAGCCAAGTGTTTGACGCCAGTTGTCCACCCACTTGTCAAGCGGCAAGCGCAACAGCTAGTGGGCCTGCATATGCAGCTGCTTTGCCAACCTACTTTGGCGTTTCAAGCCATGCTACATAGCACGCAGGTGGCGAAAAGCAGAAATCATAAGTAGCTTGCCGGTTTGGTGGGGGTCTTTCTCCACAACCGTTTGGGTGTTCTGCCTGCTTATGTCTGCTTCTACTTCCGGGCGCCTCCGGGGCCTGCTTTCCCGCCTGGGCATCGATTGGTTTTTACTGGGCCTGCTGGGGGCGGTGGCACTGGCATATGCGTTTCCCGAGCTGGGCAGCAAAGCCAGTCCCCTGCCCTGGCACCGCATGACCAGCGCGGGCATCAGCCTGATTTTCTTTTTCTACGGCCTGCGTCTCAGCCCTGAGAAGTTGCGGGCCGGCATGCGCAACTGGCGGCTGCATGTTCTTATACAAGCCACCACATTTCTGGTGTTTCCGCTGCTGGCCCTGGCAGTGCATCCCTTATTTGGCACTTCGGAAACCAGCCAGCTGCTGTGGCAGAGCATCTTTTTTCTGTGCACGCTGCCTTCCACGGTATCTACTTCTGTGGTGATGGTTTCTATGGCCGGGGGCAATATTCCGGCAGCTATTTTCAATGCTACCCTTTCCGGGCTGCTGGGCATTGTGGCCACCCCGCTCTGGACGGGGCTGGTGCTGCACACCGCCACCGGCAACGCCGCCCTTAGCAGCCTGGCCCTGGATTTATTGGTGCAGGTGGTACTGCCCGTGCTGGCGGGGGTGGTGCTGCACCGCTGGCTGGGCGCCTTTGCCGAGCGGCACCGCCTGCGCCTGCGCACCTCCGACCAGGTTATTATTCTGCTGCTGGTTTTCACCTCGTTCAGTGAGTCGTTTGCGCAGGGAATATTCCACAGCTATGGGCTGCTGGATGTGCTGTGGCTGGCTGCTGGCATGCTGGGCCTTTTCCTGCTGGTGTTTGGTGGTATTGGGCTGCTGAGCCGCGCCCTGCACCTGCCCCGCCCCGACCAGCTGACGGCGCTTTTCTGCGGCTCTAAAAAATCGTTGGTACATGGCAGCGTGATGGCTGCTATCCTGTTCCCCAATATGGCCGCTACGGGGGCGCTGCTGTTGCCGCTGATGCTGTATCATGCCTTGCAGATTCTGGCCGCCAGCGTGCTGGCCCAACGGGCCGCCCGGCAGGAATCGGTTACCTGAATAAGTCAATCATCCAATTTTTATTACGCCTCTATGCTTCACTTACGGCGTTTTAGCTACTTTTGAGGCTTGTTATATTCCAAAAACCACCTATTCCCGGCATGAGAAAATTCTTTCTCCTTTTCGCCTTATTTATTGGCCTCATTAGTACGGTTTCGGCCCAGTCTACTACCAAAGAACTGTTCACGGCCGTGCTGAGAAACAAACCGGCCGATGTGGAGACGCTTTTGGCCAATGGTGCTAACCCCAACGCCACCGTAGAGATGATTCCGGGCTTTCCCACCACCTGCCTGATTGTGGCCGCCGGCAACAACCGCCTGGAAATTGTGAAGCTGCTGGTGCAGCACAAAGCCCAGATAAACCAGACCGACAACTTCAAAGCCACTGCTCTGATGGCCGCAGCCGGCAAAGGCAACCAGGAAATTGTAACCTTTCTGCTGGAAAACGGTGCCGATGCCAAAGCCAAAGATGAAGACGGCAAAGATGCGCTGGCGGCGGCCAAAGAAAGTGGCAATGCCGCGGTAGTTACCCTTTTAGAGCAAAAGTTGAAATAACGCTTTGCCTTAATCTCATAAAAAAGACCGGACCCTCACCTGGGTCCGGTCTTTTTTATATTGCCAGCTCCATGGGAGGGCGGCCAGTTTTTCCGGCTTTATGCCGAGCGCACCGCAGGCACGCTTACCGCAGCTTTTCCTGGAAGAAGGCCAGCGTGAGGGCCCAGGCTTCCTGTGCCGCCTGGGGGTGGTAGCTGGGTCGCTCGTCGCAGTGGAAGCCGTGGTCGGCGTAGGAAATAACGGTGTTGATGTAGGGCTTATCTGCGGCTTCTACGGCCTCTATTACCTGCGCAATCTGCTCCTTGCTGATGTGCGCATCCAGGCCGCCCCAGAAAAACAGGTGCGGCGCGGAGAGGTCGGCGGCGTACCGGGTGAGCTGATGCGTGCCGCCCCCGTAGTACGACACGCCGGCGGCCAGCGGCAGCACGGCATTGGCCAGGAATGCTACCCGGCCGCCCAGGCAGAACCCAATACTGCCAATCTTATCGGACAATACCGCGTCCTGGGCCTGCAGCCAGTCGTAGCTGGCCCGCAAATCGGCCGCGAGGCCTTCGTTGGTAATGGCGCCGTAGTGCGGAATGGCCGCGGTGAAGTTGTCGTACGGAAACTCCTGCCCCGGCTTGGCCGTGCGGTGATAAATTTCCGGGGCAATGACCACGTAGCCGGCCTGGGCCAGCCGGTCGGCTACGCTGCGGATATGGTGGTTTACGCCAAAAGCCTCCTGGCAAAGAATGATGCCCGGGCGGGGCTCTTGTGTATTGGGGAAGGCAGTATAGGCTTGCAGTTGGGTATTATCGGCGGCAGTAAGGGTTACGGCGTTTGGGTAGCTCATGAGAGTGCAGATTATAAAGTTTAGCAAGCAAACGACCAGCCGGCCGCAATGTTTGGCTATTGCCAGAATCCTGTTTTCCCGGGTTTCGGCCCTACTTTTCGGAAACAGCAGGTCTGCAGGCCGTTAACGGTTCATGACCAGGAAAAGCAGATTGTGGTAGACAATTCCCTCGGCGCCGTTGTACATGCCCGCTAGTCCGGCCTCTTCCATAATTTCTTCTACCTCCTCATAATCCCGCAAAAAATCTATTTCCACGTCCTTGGAGTGCTCATCCAGCTGGGTATGCGTGAGGTAGCGGCGGGGCTCTTCCAGGGTTACGAACAGCTTCTGATCATAGGTCTGGGCAATGAGCAAGGCGTCGCAACGGCGGCCCTGGCTGCCGTCTTCTTCCTCCTCATCATGGTCAGCATTGGGGCCGGCATGCACATACACGGTGGTTTTTTCGCTGGGGGCGGCGTGCAGAAAAAAGGTGGCGCTATCGAGGCTCATGGGAACGGGAGAAAAGGAGAAAGAGAAATGAATGAAAAACGCCCGGCACCTTCCTGTTACAGAAGCCGCACAATAAGGCCGGTCCAGCCGGTTTGGTGGCTGGCGCCCATGCCGCGGCCGTTGTCGCCGTGGAAGTACTCGTGAAAGTAGAGATAGTCGCGGAAGTGGGGGTCGGTTTGCAATAGCTCCGCATCACCAAAGGCCGGCCGGCGGCCATTCTCGTCCTTCAGCAACAGCCGGGTAAGGCGGGCCGATAAAGCATCGGCCACCTGTTTAAGGGTGTGCAGGTTGCCGGAGCCCGTAGGAAACTCAATCTGAAAACTGTCGCCGTAGTAGAAATGATACCGCTGCAACGACTCAATAATCAGATAGTTGATAGGAAACCAGATAGGGCCGCGCCAGTTGGAATTCCCACCAAACATGCTGGACTCCGCCTCGCCCGGCACGTAGCCCACGGAAAAATCGGCGTCGGGGGTGCTGAACACATAGGGGTGCTCCAGATGGTAGCGCGACATAGCCCGGATGCCGTAATCAGAAAGAAACTCCTCTTCATCGAGCATGCGCGTGAGCAGACTGCGCAGGCGGTCCTGCCGCAACAAGGAAAGCTTGTGCCGGGCGGCTTTGCCGGGCTCCTCCCACCGGGACACCAGCTGGGCCAGATGGGGCCGGTTCTCAATCAGCCAGCGCGCCCGCCCGGTAAATTCCGGCAGAGCATCCAGCAGCTCCTGGTCAATTACCTCAATGGCAAAAAGGGGAATCAGCCCCACAATGGAGCGCACTTTCAGCTTGGTGCGGGCATCATCGGGGGTGTGCAGCACATCGTAGTAGAAACGGTCTTCCTCGTCCCAGAGGTTGAAGGCGCCGTCGCCGCCGCGGGTCATGGCATCGGCTATGTAGAGGAAGTGCTCAAAGAACTTACCGGCCATTTCCTGGTACACCGGGTTGGTTTTGGCCAGCTCCAGGGCCATGCGCACCATATTCATGGCAAACATAGCCATCCAGCTGGTGCCGTCGCTCTGCTCAATCTTGCCGCCGGTGGGCAACGGGGCGCTCCGGTCGAACACGCCAATGTTATCCAGCCCCAGAAAGCCCCCTTCAAAGATGTTCCGCTCGCTTTTGTCCTTGCGGTTTACCCACCAGGTAAAATTGAGGGCCAGCTTGTGGAAGACAGCCTCCAGAAAAGGCGTATCGGGGCGGCCGTTATGCAGCTTTTTGTCCATCTGGTACACGCGCCAGGTGGCCCAGGCGTGCACGGGCGGGTTCACGTCGTTCAGGTTCCACTCGTAGGCGGGCAGCTGGCCGCTGGGGTGCATATACCCATCCTTGGTGAGCAGGCGCAGTTGAGTTTTGGCAAACTCGGCATCTACCATGGCCAAGGGAATGCAGTGGAAAGCTAAATCCCAGGCGGCATACCAGGGGTATTCCCACTTATCGGGCATGGAAATGATATCGGCGTTGTACAGGTGCCGCCATTTGCTGTTGCGGCCCTGGCGCCGGCCCGGGTCCGCGGGAGCCATGGCCGGGTCGCCGTCCAGCCACTGGGCTACATCGTAATAGTAGTACTGCTTGCTCCAGAGCATGCCCGCAAATGCCTGGCGCTGAATGTTGCGCGCATCGGGGCTGGTCAGGGTTTCCTGAATGCAGTCGTAGAACTCATCGGCCTCCCGTTTGCGGGTGTCAAAATGCCGCTCGAAGTTGGCGAAGGGCGCATCCCATTCGTTTTTGCTCAGGCGCAGGCGCACTACCCGCTGCTGGCCGGGCGCCAGGGTGAGGTGGTACTGGGCCGCTACTTTGGTGCCGCGCTGCTCTTGATTGACGGCGCTTTTATTGCCGGCCACCACATAATCATTTATGCCATCTTTAAAAAAGCGGCCCTGCCCGGGTAGGCCATAGCGCCGCACCCCGTTGGTTTCGTTGTCGCAGAACAGCAGGGTGGGCTTCTGGTCGCAGTAAAAGTGGTATTGGCCCAGGGTTTTATGGTGGAGATTGACGCAACCAGGCTTGCCGGCGTGCATTTCGGGCTGGTAGTCATCCTGGCCCCAGCTCCAGGTGTTGCGAAACCAAAGCTGCGGCAGCACTTGCAGGCGGGCCCGGCGCGGGCCACGGTTGTGCACCGTCACTTGAATCAATATATCATTAGAGCTGGCTTTGGCATATTCAATGAATACATCAAAGTAGCGGCCCTCATTGAAAATACCGGTATCCAGCAGCTCATATTCCGGCTCCAGGCGAGTACGGCGGGCGTTTTCATCCAGCAGCTTTTTGTAGGGGAAGGCACGCTGCGGATATTTATACAGCATTTTCATGTAAGAGTGCGTGGGCGTGCTATCCAGGTAGTAATAGCACTCCTTCACGTCCTCGCCGTGGTTGCCCTGGCCATTGGTGAGGCCAAACAGCCGCTCTTTCAGCTGGTTATCAGCACCATTCCACAGAGCTACCGAAAAGCAGAGCAGCTGCTCATCATCGGAAATACCGCCTATGCCCTCCTCGCCCCAACGGTAGGCGGTGCTGCGGGCCATATCATGGGGCAGGTAGTCCCAGGCGTTGCCATCGGGGCTGTAGTCCTCGCGTACGGTGCCCCACTGCCGCTCCGTGAGGTAGGGGCCAAACTTCTTCCAGTGAGCTGTCTGCGCGTTATTTTCCCTTAAGCGTAGTTGTTCCTGCGTCATAGTATCGGGTTACGCTAAGCAGCCAAATACGTGGGTTACCGGCCGGGCGTTTTATCAGCCCCGGGAAGATACCCTCAAATCCGTAGACCCAATTTTTATCCTCCTTACTCTGTGCTATTTACTCTTCTTATGATGAAATTTTATTAACCTGGAACTATCCAAGACGTATTTGGCTTCTGCAGCCGAACAGATAGAAAAATAGCTATATGATTAACGTGCAGTTGAAGGATGCGGGCTTTTATGAAATTGCATGGCCCCACCCGGCCGAACAGGAAGGAGTAACCTACGTGCGGCCTGACGCCCGAGAGTATGTACGCGTTTTTGTACCCGCCAACTCTACGGAGGTAGAAGTGTACGCCGGCAACCTGAAAGAAGGCAAGCTGGTATTCCGGGGCCCGGCCCAAACCGCTGCCACCCTGCGCTGGCTGGCGCATAACCGCAATTAGGCGTTACCCTACCACAAAGGTGCGCATACTCATGCCGCCAAAGGATACCTCCTCAAAGGCGTGTCGGATTTCGTCGTCCGTCTCGGCCAGGCCCAAGCTGTACAGCATAGGGATATAATGGTCGGGGGTGGGTACGGCCAGCGGGCCGCTGGCGCCGGCCTGCTGGTAGTGGGCCAGGGCGTGCAGGTCGCGCTGATTAATGCGCTGTTTAGCCCAGGCATCAAACTCCACGGCCCACGCATAGGGTGTGGCGTCATCGGCCATGAACTTGGGCATGCTCTGGCGTAGATTGTGCACTATGTTGCCGCTACCAATGATCAGCACGCCCCGGCGCCGCAGAAACTGCAGCTGCTTGGCTAACTCCGCGTGAAAAGTGAGCGGCTGGTAATAGTCGATACTGAGCTGGAAAACCGGAATATCTGCCTCCGGAAACAGGTGATGCAGTATGGTCCAGGAGCCGTGGTCGAGGCCCCACTCGTCGGAGGGGTGCGCATCGGGCAGGGCGGCCAGTACTTCCTTGGCTACATCGGGTGCGCCGGGCGCCGGGTATTGCATGTCAAACAGCTCCTGCGGAAAGCCACCGAAGTCATGAATGGTTTCGGGCCGCTCGTTCGTAGTTACAAACGTGCCCCGCGTGAGCCAGTGCGCCGATACCACCAGAATAGCGCGCGGCGGTTGCAGATTTCGGATATCTGTGCCCAGCTGATGCAGCGCCTGAGTAAAGGCATTATCAGCCAGCGCATTCATCGGCGAGCCGTGCCCTACAAAAAGCACCGGCATTTTGGCCGTTTGCTGGAAGGAAGAAGCAGTGGTATGGAGGTCTTGCAGGGAGCTCATGGCAAAGGCAGAAGGCAGAGAATATCCGGACCAATTACCAACACGGCCCGGACCTGATTTTTAATAATAACAAAATAACCCCGCTTTAGCTTCCTCGGCCCATCACCCCAAAGCATATCAAGGTCAGTGGTTATTTAGGCTGATAAGCCCCACCGAGGCCACCTCCCGGGATTTGGGTACTTTGCCGCGCCGGTAGGCATTAGGTCAGATTGCTTCCGGCCAGACTACCGCATTTGCTTAGTCCCACCCTATGCAGCGAATTCTACCGGTTATTGTTCTGGCGCAGTTTTTCTGTACCTCGCTCTGGTTTGCCGGCAATGCCATTGCGCCGGATATAGCCGCTCAATTTCACTTGCCGCCCGGCTTCGTGGCCTATCTGACCAGCGCCGTGCAGCTGGGCTTCATTACGGGCACGCTCACCTTCGCCGTACTCACCATTGCCGACCGCTTCTCCCCTTCCCGCGTGTTCTTCATCAGTGCGCTGGTGGCTGCCCTGTGTAACCTAGGCATCAATCTCGGGGGCATTGGCACGGGGGGCTTGCTGGCCTTCCGGTTTCTGACCGGCTTTTTCCTGGCCGGCATTTACCCGGTAGGCATGAAAATAGCCTCCGATTATTACCAGGCCGGGCTGGGGAAGTCGTTGGGGTATCTGGTGGGCGCGCTGGTGCTGGGCACGGCCTTTCCGCACCTGCTCAAAGGTCTTGCCGGTCAACTCCCGTGGCACTACGTTACGCTGGCCACCTCGGCGCTGGCGGTACTGGGTGGCATAGCGCTGGTTTTACTCGTGCCCGATGGCCCATTTCGCAAAGCCGGCCAGCACCTGCAGCTCACGGCCTTTCTGGATGGGTTTCGGCGGCCCCGGTTCCGGGCGGCGGCCTTTGGCTACTTCGGCCACATGTGGGAGCTGTATACCTTCTGGGCCTTTGTGCCTATTCTCCTGGCTACCTACAACCGCGCGCATCCCACGGCGGGGTTTTCTGTGCCCATGCTCTCCTTTTTCATTATTGCTGCAGGAAGCCTGGCCTGTATAGGTAGCGGGCTGCTTTCTCAGAGGCTTGGGCCGCGCCCGGTGGCCACGGCTGCGTTGGCGCTGTCCGGAGTGTGCTGCCTGGTGTCGCCGCTGATGCTGCGGGGCAGCTCGCCTACGCTGCTGGTTGTGTTTCTGGTGTTCTGGGGTATGGTAGTGGTAGCCGATTCGCCGCTATTTTCCACGCTGGTAGCGCAGAATGCCCCGGAGGCCTCGCGCGGTACTTCTCTTACTATCGTAAACTGCCTGGGCTTTGCGCTGACTATTGCCAGCATCCAGTTCACCAGTTGGTTATCCCAGCATATCGACCCAACTTATCTGTTTCTAACGCTGGCTGTAGGGCCTGCGCTGGGGTTAGTGGGTTTGCTGCGTAACTGGGAAGAGACATTAACACCCGTGCAGTAAAAGAGCTTTTGCACTCGCTTATTTTTAATCAAATGGAGATAAATAAAACTGACTTAAAATTTTTGACTCCCTTTTTATTGTATCTTATATTTGGAATATATAATTCCCATATTTACAACTATATAGATAATCAAAAAACTCTTCGCCTTACATTTGATTGGTTTACAGCTCCATCAATCATTCTAGGTTTTATTTATTCTTATTATTCCATATTTCAAAGAGGAGCACAACAAGCACTTTGGAGAAAGGCAGCAGGATTACTTGCACTTACATCAATTTTTACACTTCTATTTCTAACCTCGTCACAGGGATATGTAATCCTTTGGAATGCCAACTTCGGCAATCAAGACAAGATTATATTACACGGCAAAGTTTCTAAATTGGATTATCCTAAAAACAAAAAACCACTAAACTCTCATGCTGTTTTTATAAAAATTAGCAATACTAATAAAATTATAAACTTGGATGTCCCATCCAACAATTATGTTGTTGGACAAATTTTTGAGAAGAAAATGATAAAAGGCTCTTTAGGAATTTTGTACGCTCGTTAAAATACTAACATGATTGACCAACCAAACATAAACTTATCAGTTACAAAAGAGGAAGCATTAGTCCTTTTTTGATTTTTTAGCAAGGTTTAACCAAGCTGACCACCCAGAATTTTTTGAAGACCAAGCGGAACAGAAAACACTTTGGAATCTTGAAGCGCAGTTAGAAAATCAGTTAGGAGAGCCTTTCAGTCCTGATTACAAAGACATTATTAGTAAGGCGAGAAATAAAATTCGTGACAAAATATAAAGTAATTCAAAAATTTTTAAACGTTATTATTTCGCTCCGCCGAAAACTATTCATAAACAAAAAAGCCCGCTGTTTCCAGTAGGCTTTTTGATTTAAATCCTTCCTAAAACGGTGGGTCTTCATTCCCGAAATTACTCTTCGGGAAGGGCACCGGGCCGGGGCCGCCATCATTGATTTTGCTACCCAGCCGAATGGTATTGGGCGTGAAGCTGGGTTCATCGTCGAAGTTGCTGCTGGGGAATGCGCCGGTGTTGTAGCTGGCGCCATCCAGCCCAAAGCCGCCGGCTCCGTCGAGGTCGGCGAACTTGGTGAACTTGCCGATAAACTTAAGCTGCACGGTTTCCAGGGAGCCGTTCCGGTGTTTGGCAATAATTACCTCGCCGGTGCCCTGGGTGGGGTTGCCCATTTCGTCCTCCGTAATCTTATAGTATTCGGGGCGGTACAGGAAGATAACCATGTCGGCGTCCTGCTCGATGGAGCCGGATTCGCGAAGGTCACTCAGCTGCGGCTTCTTGTCGCCGCCGCGGGTTTCTACGGAGCGGGAAAGCTGCGACAGGGCCAGAACAGGCACGTTCAGCTCTTTGGCAATGCCCTTCAAGGCGCGGGAAATAGAGGCAATTTCCTGTTCGCGGTTTCCCATGGCCTTGCCATCCGTGTTGCCGCTCATCAACTGCAGATAGTCAATGATGATCATCTGGATGTCGTGGTGGGCTTTGAGGCGGCGGCACTTGGTGCGCAGCTCCCGGATGCTCAGGCCCGGCGTATCATCAATAAAGATGGGCGCCGAGGACAGGGCCGAAATCTTGTGGTTGAGCTGGGCCCACTCGTAGTCGGCCAGGTTGCCTTTCTTGATTTTCTCTGAATCCAGTTCTGCTTCCGCCGAAATCAGACGATTTACGAGCTGCAGCGAGGACATTTCCAGCGAGAAAATGGCCACCGGCTTCTTAAACTCTACGGCCGCGTTGCGCATGGCCGAAACCACAAAAGCGGTATTGTGGGTCACCGTCATGTCCTGCAACAGGAACAGCCGGTTGCCATCAATTGCGAAGCCGTAATAGTCGTCCTCTTTATCAAACTCAACCGAAATACCGGTCATGCGCCAGTCTACGGGGCTTTTCCAGGGCTGGGCTTTCTTGCGCTCTACCCGCACGGGCACGCGGTTTATGTCGCCGTAAATACGCACCCGGTATACTTCGCTTTCATAGCCGATGGCGCTGATAGCGGCCCGCTTTTTCTTCAGCGAAGTACGGAAGCCCAGCGAATCGGCCAGGAACTTAATCTGGCGGGCCAGGCGGTGGTTTTTCTGGGTTATTTCGTAGCCGTTGGACACCGGGTCGAGGTGACCATCGGAATCAATCAGACCGGCCAGCAATTGAAGGCGGTTTTCGGTGCTATTGGCCAGATAGGTTTGGGGAATGTGTTTATCGCCCAAAACACCCATCTGACGAAGCGCATCCTGCAAGGAATACTGCGCAATGCTACCTCCTTGACGGCCCCGGGTGATGCCGTAGCTGTTGCAGCGGCCTTCCACCACGCCCACGGTCACCTGCATGTCCAGCGTTTCAGCGTATTCGTGCAGGAAGTTGATGATTTCCGGATCCTGGCCCGTGATGCGGCAGTTGTCGGTGCTGCCGTCGCCGAGCCACACCCCGAGGAAGTACGGATCTACCGGTACTGCCTGCGCTGCAAATTCCACCGGTACTTTATAGCCTTTGTAATTTGTGCGGAATTTGGCTGATTTCGCCAGCCAGTCCTTCACCGTAATATTGAGCACGTCACCGTGGCGGTGCGGGCCTTCGGTGCGGCTGCGCTTCAGCGAGAGAATGTGACTTTCGTTGACGCGGTAGGCTTCACCCTTGTTCTGACGCACCCAATACATGTTTTCGCGTCCCCGGGCAATGTTGAGCACCCGGCGCGGGGTAGAGTCGTCGCCCATCAGCAACTCGCCGGCCTGCACATCTTCCACGTTGCGCAGCGTGCCATCAAACATCAGCACTTTGGTGCCTTTGCCCAGGCACTTACCCATACCCGGGCGGGCGGCAATAATCACCAGGTCAGAAGGCTGCCAGCCGGAGGTTACCCGGTCAAGGGCCGAGAAGCCGCTGGGCACGCCGGTGAGGCCGTCTTTCTGGTTTTTCTTTTCTTCCAGCTCTTTGATGGCCTTACCCATCAGGCTGCGCATGTCGTCAAAGTTCTTCCGGATGTTCGACTCCGATACTTCAAACAGGGCTTGCTCGGTGCTATCCAGCAGGTTAAACACGTCGGTGGTATCCTCGAAGGCGTCGCGCTGAATGGTGCTGGCAATACCAATCAGCTCGCGCTTAATGGCATTTTCCGTGATGATGCGGGCGTGGTACTCAATGTTAGCCGCCGAGTTGACTTTAAAAGTCAGGTTGGCCACATAGTGGGCGCCGCCGGCTGCTTCCAGCTCGCCCATTTCCCGCAGCTCGTGCGTGACGGTGAGGATATCAATCGGCTCCGATTTATCGAACAGATTGAGGATGGCCTTGAAAATGCGCTGGTGCCCTTCCTTATAGAAACTCTGGGTTTTCAGAATATCAATAACGGTGGTCAGGGCATCTTTTTCCAGCATAAGAGCCCCCAGCACAGCGGCTTCCAGCTCCAGGGCCTGGGGCGGCAACTTACCTGAAGGGCCACCCGTGGGAAGCTGGGCCGGACGCGAGTTCCAGGCTGCTTTGGCGCGGGAAGCAGATATTTTCAGGCGGTCATCCATTTGGTCATTCATCGTCGTACTCAGCAAATCTAACCCAAAGGGGGGTACAAAGCTACTAGCTGGGCCGTAGAAATTACGGGCCCGCGGAATAGTTTCTTTTTGGTACTTTGTCCGAAGCAGGCTCCGCGAGGAGGCTATTTTCGGGCTGTACAATGGTAGTTGTGCTTACCTTTGCCCCGGCTTTCTGCCAGTTGTTTCGCAATTCCTTTCTGCATGGCTACTACGCCCGCTTCGCTTCAGCGTCTTCACCTTATTGCCGTAGGTGGCAGCATTATGCACAACCTGGCCCTTGCCCTGCACCGCCGCGGGGCCCAGGTAACCGGCTCCGACGACGAAATCTTTGAGCCCGCCAAAAGCCGCCTGGCCGCCGCCGGCCTGCTGCCCGCCCAGGAAGGCTGGTTTCCGGAAAAAATTACCGCCGACCTGGATGCCGTGATTGTGGGTATGCACGCCCGCGCCGATAACCCCGAGCTGCTGCGCGCCCAGGAGCTGGGCCTGCGGGTGTATTCCTTCCCGGAATTCATCTACGAAGCCTCCCGCGACAAGCAGCGCATCGTTATCGGTGGCTCGCACGGCAAAACCAGCATCACCTCCCTTATTTTGCACGTGCTGCGCTACCACAAGCGCAAGTTCGATTATGCCGTGGGTGCCCAGCTGGAAGGCTTTGATCTGATGGTGCAGCTTACCGAGGATGCACCCATTATTATTATTGAAGGCGACGAGTACCTCTCCTCTCCCATTGACCGGCGCCCGAAATTCCACCTGTACCAGCACCACATTGGCGTAATTTCCGGCATCAGCTGGGACCACATCAACGTGTTTCCGACCGAGGAATTCTACCGCGAGCAGTTCCGGATTTTCGCCGACATGACGCCCAAGGCCGGCACGCTTATCTATGACCGCGACGACGAGCAGGTGCAGCTGGTCACGGTGCCGTCTAACCCCGATGTGACCTACATCGGCTACGGCCCGCACGAAAACGTTATCCGCCAGGGAAAGACTTTCCTCATCACCAAAAAAGACGAGGAAGTGCCCATTCAGGTGTTTGGCGAGCACAACCTGCGTAATATCTCGGCCGCCAAGGAAGTGTGCAGGCAGCTGGGCATCCGGGGCAAGGATTTCTACGAGGCCCTGGCTACCTTTAAAGGCGCCGCCCGCCGCCTGGAGCTGGTGCGCGAAGGGGCCGATTCCGTGGTGTACAAAGACTTCGCCCATGCCCCCAGCAAGCTGAAGGCCACGGCCGGCGCGTTTAAAAAGCAGTATCCCAAGCGCAAGCTGGTGGCCTGCCTGGAGCTGCACACCTTCAGCTCACTCAACCCCGCTTTCCTGCCCCAGTACGCCCACACTTTTGATACGCCCGATGTGGCCGTGGTGTACTTTAACCCCCACGTGCTGGAGCACAAGCGCCTGCCCGCTCTGCCCCCGGAAGCCGTGCAGGCCGCCTTTCAGCGCCCCGACTTACAGGTGTTTACCGACAGCAAGCAGCTGGCTGCGTTCCTGCACGAGCAGGACTGGCAGAATGCTAATCTGTTGATGATGTCCTCGGGCACCTTTGATGGGCTGGACCTGGTGAACCTGGCTACCGAGGTAACCAAATAAGCCGCACCTTCTATGAAACCCAACCTGCTTTTGCTGCACGGCGCCCTGGCTTCGGAAGCGCAGCTGAAACCACTGGCCCGGGAGCTGGGTGCCTTCTACCGGGTGCATACTTTTTCCTTTAGCGGGCACGGGGGCCGGCCTTTAGTACCAGCTGAGTTTGACATGCAGCATTTTGCGCAGGAAGTGCTGGAGTTTATCCAGGACCGCGACCTGCCGTTTGTGCATGTGTTTGGCTACAGCATGGGTGGCTATGCGGCGCTGGTGGCGGCGCTGTCGGCGGCGGGGCGCATTAAAACCATCACTACCCTGGGCACCAAGTTCGATTGGAACGCAGCCACCATTTCGGCCGAAACCCGCATGCTGGATGCCGCTACCATGCGGGAGAAAGTGCCGCAGTTTGCTACGCATCTGGAACAGCTGCACACACCCACTCCCCTGCCCGAGCTGCTGGCCGCTACCTCCGCCATGGTGCAGGCCCTGAGCAATGCTCCGCTTCTGACACCTGAAAAACTGGCTTCTCTCCCCATTCCGGTGCAGGTATTGGTGGGCGAGCTGGATAAAACGGCTGGCGTAGATGCCTCCCAGGAGTATGCAGGCTATTTACCCCGGGGTACTTTTGAAACCATCATGAACACGCCGCACCCACTGGAACGGGTAAACCCGGATCTGCTGGCCAGCCGCATTATTCGTTTCAGTGAGGAATAGCATTGGCTGCAACAGTCCTAAATAAAAAAGCCCGCTGCAGTAGCGGGCTTTTTTATTTAGGACTGAGGTGGCGGTGGCGGCACCAGCGGATTCGGCCGCCGGCGGTCTGTGGTAACCAGCAGGGCCAGCGCTGTTAGCGTGAGCCGTAAAATCCACTTGCTGCTCATAGCTCCGGTGTGTTATTTGTCTACTTAAAAAACGTGTTGTTATCCTTAATAGTCAGGTCGCAGCTGCTGCCGCCGGTGTTTTCCTCGCAGGTAGTGCCCACAATCTTGTTGCCTTCGAAATTGAAAAAGCAGAAAGTGCAGCCTACTCCTTCAATAACGTAGCGCTCGGCATTAGAGCTCAGATACAAGCTGTTATCGGTGGAGTATTGCAGCGGAATGGCCATTCCGCGGAACATTCCATTATTCAATCCCAGGCCTACCAGATAATACACCGGCTTGTCCTTGGGCTTTTCCTGCACCTTCCGGATGGTGACTTTATCCACCGTGGTGCCATCATTAAACTGCTGAATAAAGCCGTGGGTGAGCTGCTCTTTGGGCACCGAATACACGATTTTTCCCTCCGATATTTCGGCTACCAGCTTGCTTACGGCTTCCATCTGCCGCTGCTCTACCTTGGTAGGATCATTGGCCGGGGAGCTGATTTCAGGCATTTGCTGGCGGCGCGTGGTTTCGCAGCTGCTCAGGCCAGCCAGCAGCCCTGCAGCAAAAAGGAAATAAAAACCGGAAAGTCGGGAAAAACGCATGGATAGGGTTAGCAGAAGAAATTAGCGGGGTTTGTAATACTTCATTGCCTCGGGCAGCTCCCGCTGAATATCGGCAATACGCGTGCCGCTGGAGGGGTGGGTAGACAGGAACTCCGGTGGCGAGGCCTGGTTGTCGCGGGCTTCCATGCGCTGCCAGAACGAAATTGCGCCTTTAGGGTCGTAGCCGGCAATGGCCATAAAGATAAGCCCCAGGTGGTCAGCTTCCGATTCCTGGTTGCGGCCGTATTTGAGCAGGCCCACGGTGCTGCCTACCCCAAATGCCTGCAAAGCCAGCTGCTGAGTAGCCTGCGTGTTGTTGGCCAGCGCCACGGAAAGGGCCTGTCCGCCCAGCTGCTGTACCAGGCCCTGGCTCATTCGCTCGTTGCCATGCTTGGCTACGGCGTGGGCAATTTCGTGGGCCATCACCACGGCCAGGCCATTTTCGTCCTGCGTAATGGGCAGAATACCAGTGTACACGGCCACTTTGCCGCCGGGCATACACCAGGCGTTTTCCTGCTTGTCTTCAATCAGGTTAAACTCCCACTGGTAGCCGGCCAGCTGCTCGGAGGCGTTCTGCTGGCGGAAATAAGTTTCCACGGCCTGCTGAATACGCTGGCCTACGCGGCGCACCATGGCCGTTTGCTGGGAGTTGCTGGAAAGGCGGCTTTTGCTGATGACTTCACGGTACTGCTGCTCGCCTAAAGAGAGCATTTCGCCGTCAGACACCAGGCTAAGCTGTCGGCGCCCGGTAATTGGAACGGTGGAGCAGGCGGCGGCTACGGTAAGGCAGCAGGCCAGCGCAATTTTCTTTAACATGAGTACAGAATTTAGAGAAAGGGAGATAGAAGAAAAGCGCGGCGGCGGGTGCCGCCGCTTTCAGACCACAGAAAAATTCTCCGTAGCGCTTGCTATACGCAGAGTAGCCGGCAAAATGTTTGCTTGGAGAAGGAGCAACACAGCCACCGATGCGCACGTAAGGCCGGATTTTGGTTTTTCGGGCCGGGAATTAGCGTTATTTTTGGCAACTCCCCGGCTTCTGCCTCTATACCGAACGGCCGTTTTTACTCGTTTGGGGTCTTGTTTACCGGCCTTCGGGCCCTGCTCCTGTTTTCGCTTCCCTCATGAAGATTCTCTGCATTGGCCGCAACTACGCCGAACATATTGCTGAACTGCACAACGAAGTACCCGACGAGCCCGTCATTTTCCTGAAACCCGATACCGCGCTGCTGCAGCGCAACATGCCGTTTTTCTACCCCGATTTCTCCACGGACATTCACCACGAAATTGAGCTGGTGCTGCGCGTAAGCAAAAACGGCAAGAACATCGACCCCAAATTTGCCCACACTTATTTCGATGCCATTGGACTGGGCATTGATTTCACGGCCCGCGACCTGCAGAGCAAAGCCAAAAGCAAAGGCCTGCCCTGGGACCTGGCCAAGGGTTTCGATGGCTCGGCCCCGCTTTCGCCTACTTTCAAGCCGGTGGCCGAGTTTGCCGATCTGCAGAACATCAACTTCCGGCTGGAGGTGAACGGCGAGGTGCGCCAGCGCGGCAACTCCGGCCTGATGCTGCACAACTTCGACAACATCATCAGCTACATTTCCCGGTTTATCACCCTGAAAATGGGCGACTTAATTTTTACGGGCACGCCCAGCGGCGTAGGCCCGGTGCAGGTAGGCGACCAGTTAGTTGGATTTATAGAGGAGGAGCGCGTACTGGATGTGGCTGTTAAATAACCTCCGTCAACTTTCCGGTGGTGCGCTGGCTCTGCTGCTCACTACCGCCGCCCTGGTACCTGCCGCCTGCGGCAACAAAGAGCCGGAAAAGGCTGCCCATAAGGCCCCGGCCGCTACTACCGATGAAACCGGCCGCGTGAAGGTGGAACCGGGCTACTTCCTGTTTCCCATTAAACCCGGCAAGCCCAACTTCCTGGCGGGCAGCATGGGCGAGCTGCGCCCCAACCACTTCCACGGGGGCCTGGATATTAAAACCGATGGCCGCACCGATTTGCCCGTCTACGCCTCGGCCGATGGCTATATTTCCCGCCTCAAGCAGTCGTCGTTTGGCTACGGCAATGTGCTCTACATTACCCACCCCAACGGCCTGACGACGGTTTACGGCCACCTGAACCGCTTTCTGGGGCCGGTAGCCGATACGTTGCGCGCCCGCCAGTATCAGAAGCAGACCTATGAGATAGAGCTGTTTTTCACCAAAGACCAGTTCCCGGTAAAGCGCGGCGACGTGGTGGCCCTGTCCGGCAACACCGGCGGCTCGGGCGGCCCGCACCTGCACTGGGAAGTGCGTGATGCCGAGGACAACCAGCTAAACCCCCTGCAGTGGGGTGGCTTCGCCGAGATTCAGGACCACGTAGCGCCCTCCCTGCAGGCCTTTGCCGTGGAGCCGCTCAGCATTGACGCCCGCGTGCAGGGCCGCTTCGATAAAGCGGTTTTTGTGCCGAACCCGCTGCCCGGCCCCGGTGTAGCTACCGTCTGGAAAGACACCATTTCGGCGTTCGGCACGGTAGGCATCCTCCTGCAGGCTTTCGACCGCTACGATAATGCCTGGAACAAAAACGGGCTGCAGCGGGTGGAAGTAAAGGTAAACGGACAGCCCCTGTACACCCACGAGGTAGATGGCGTGCCCTTCCCGGAAGGCTCGCGCGAAATCAATCAGCATGTGGACTACGAGTGGCAGAAAACCCACGGTCGCACCCTGGAAAAGCTGTTTGTTGATGATGGCAACAGCCTGAAAATGTACACCACCGGCCCCAGCAAGGGTATGCTGAATGTGCAAGCCGGTAAGCTCTACGCCGTAGAAGTGCGCATGAGTGACTCCTACGGCAACACCACTCCGCTAAGCTTTGTGATTCGGGGTCAGGAACCCATGTATTTCAAAACCCGCAGCGCCGCCGTGAAGAAGCCGTCCCTGCGCTATGAAATCACCCGTAACATCCTGAAGGTAGTAGCTGCTGACCCCGACACGGCCCGCCAGGCCGGCAACCTTACCCTGTACCGCGGCAACCGCCTCCTGGAGCTGCGCCCCAGCTACACCGTGCAAAGCGAAAACGTGTACCTGTACGATTTGCGCGCCGGCCGCCCAGACTCCATACGCTTTGGCTCCGTTACCCGCCGCTTTGATCGGCAGGCCCTGATTCCCTCGGGCCAGGAGTTTGCCTTCTCCACCAGCAACATGCAGCTGGAGTTTAAGCCGCAAACGCTGTTTGATACCCTTTACCTGCAAACCAGCTACAAAGAAGGCCTCTGGACGGTGCAGAACCCACGGCAGCCCCTATATCAGCCCCTGCGCGTAACGCTTCGGCCGGAGCAGCCCGTTACTGACAAAGAGCGCTCCGCGGTATACCTGATTAATGCCCGTGGCGGCCGTTTGTACCAGGGCGGCAAGTGGGAAGGTGAAGCCATTTCGGTGCCGGTGAAAACCTACGGCTCGTTCCGCATTCTGGCCGATACGCTGCCGCCTACGGCGCGCCTGGTGCGCAAGTCGCCGCAGGGGCTTACTTTTCAGGTGGGTGATAATCTCTCGGGGCTGGCCAGCTATAAGCTGTACATCAACGGGCAGTGGCGCCTGCTGAAATACGAGTACAAGAATGCCACGCTGTTTACCGATCCGCAGGACCACACCGTGCCGCTGCGTGGCCCCGGGGAGTTGCACATTACCGATCAGGCAGGCAACCAGCGCGTCATCAAATTCACTATCTAGCAGCCCAAGCGCTGCACACCGAGCACAGGCAAGGGCCGGCCAGCGGAAATTCTCCGACTGTGCCGGCCCTTTTCGCGTAGAGCAACGCAGGCTGCTTTCTTTACCTTCTGATCAGAAACGTTACTATGAAAACTCGTCGTCCTGTGCTGTTTGCGGCTGCGGCCGCGGCAGTGGGTGCGGCCGCCGTGGTGTACGCACGCACCCGCACGGCCCCGCTCCCCGTAGTACCCCACGTAGATCTGAAACGCTACGCGGGCCTGTGGTATGAAATTGCCCGCCTGCCTACCCGCTACGAGCGGGACTGCGAGGCTGTAACGGCGGAGTACCACCTGCAGCCCGATGGCACCCTGCGCGTGCGCAACACCTGCCGCCGCAAAAGCCTGACCAGCCCCGAAGAATCGGCCACCGGCACCGCCCGTGTGGCAGACCGCCGCACCAACGCCAAGCTGAAAGTGAGCTTTTTCTGGCCCTTCACCGGGGATTACTGGATTCTGGACCTGGAAGGCGACTATCAGTATGCGCTGGTAGGCGAGCCCAAACGGGAAAACCTCTGGATTCTGTGCCGCCATCCGCATCTGGAGCGCAGCATCCGGGATAAGCTGGTGGCCAAGGCGCGCACGCTGGGTTTTCCGGTAGAAAAGCTGATTTTTACGCCTCAGCCCGTTTCCGAAAAACCCTAAACCTTCCTGATGGATCTGCAACCCGGCGCTCCTGCCCCCGATTTCGAAGCCATTGACCAAAACGGCATTCTGCATCGCCTCGCTGATTACCGCGGCCGCAAAGTGGCGCTGTATTTCTACCCCAAAGACGATACCAGCGGCTGCACGGCCCAGGCCTGCAACCTGCGTGACAACCAGGCGGCCCTCACCAGCGCCGGCATTCAGGTACTGGGCGTCAGCATCGACAGCGGGAAGTCGCACCAGAAATTTGCTGCCAAATACGACCTACCCTTCCCTTTGCTGGTAGATGAGGACAAGAAAATAGTGCAGGACTACGGCGTGTGGCAGGAAAAATCCATGTACGGCCGCAAGTACATGGGCACCATGCGCCATACCTTCCTCATTGATGAGAATGGCTTGATTGAGAAGGTCATTACCAAAGTAGACACCAAAAACCACGCGGCGCAGCTGCTGTAGGGCCGGTGCGGCTACTATCTCCCCTGTTGACTGCTTCTGGTAGCTGACAGGGGATTTTTATGTGTATTCAGGCGCCGGGAGGCAGAAACCGCCGGAATTCTGTGGTCATTACAAAGAAGGATTTCCGCCTCCGGCGAAGCTTGCTACCTTTGCCCAAGCAACCACCTTCTCCTTCCGTACCCATGTCGCAGGATACTTCCCTCGCCGCCCAGGCTACCGCCAACCCAAAAACCATTGCTGAGCTGCAACAGATTGCCGCTCAGGTGCGCCGCGACATCGTGCGCATGGTGCACGCCGTAAACTCGGGCCACCCCGGTGGTTCCCTCGGCTGCACCGATTTGCTGGTTGCCCTGTATTTCCGGGTGATGAAGCATGACCCCAGCTTCTCGATGAACGGCGTGGGCGAAGATCTGTTTTTCCTGTCTAATGGGCACATTTCGCCGGTATTCTACTCCGTACTGGCCCGCTCCGGCTACTTTCCGGTAAGTGAGCTGGCTACTTTCCGCAAGCTGAACTCCCGTTTGCAGGGCCACCCCGCCACCCACGAGCACCTGCCCGGTATTCGCATTGCCTCGGGCTCCCTGGGTCAGGGCCTGAGTGTAGCCACCGGCGCGGCCCAGGCTAAAAAACTGAACGGCGACGACCGCACCGTCTATGTGCTGATGGGTGACGGCGAACTGGAAGAAGGCCAGGTATGGGAAGCAGCCATGTACGCCCCGCATCATAAAGTAGATAACCTCATTGCCTTTGTAGACCGCAACGGCCAGCAGATAGACGGCCCCACTGATAAAGTTGGCGGCCTCGGCGACCTGCGCGCTAAGTTCGAGGCCTTCAACTGGCTGGTGCTGGAAACCGATGGCAACGACCTGACCAAGCTGATAGCTACCATTGAAGAGGCACAAGGCCTGCTGGGCCAGGGCAAACCCGTAATGGTGCTGATGGACACCCAGATGGGCTTCGGCGTTGATTTCATGATGGGCTCGCACAAATGGCACGGCGTAGCGCCCAACAACGAGCAGCTGGAAATTGCCCTGCAGCAGCTCATCGTAGAGCACGGCAGCGACTACTAAGCCCTTTTCAGTAAATCCAATACTGCGGCGAAAATCCTACCGTTTCTTCTGCAGCAGCTAGTATATTACTGAACCGAGATACCGGCCTGCCTCCAGGGGGCGGGCCACTCGGGGGCTTGGGCTTGTTCTATGCGCTATCCACCGGTTTTCCTGCGGTACCTCCTGATTTTCTGCGCCCTGTTGCTGGGGAGCAGTAGCCTGCATGCCCAGAACCAGCCTTCGGTGAAGACTCGCACCACGCGTATTCTGTTTTTGCTGGATGCCTCGGGTTCTATGCTGGCGCCCTGGGAAGGCGAGCCGCGCATGGAAGTGGCCAAACGCCTGCTGGCGAAAATGGCTGATTCTCTCAACGCCTACCCTAATCTGGAGCTGGGCCTGCGGGTGTATGGCCATTTGCACGATAAATCGGAGAACAACTGCGAAGACTCGCGGCTGGAGGTGCCGTTTGCCGCCAAGAATGCCCGCGCTATCAAGGACAAGCTCAAGCAGATAACGCCGCAGGGCAATACGCCCATTACGTATTCCCTGATGCAGTCGGCCGGCGACTTCCCCACGGACAAGAACAGCCGCAACGTCCTGATTCTGATTACCGACGGGCTGGAATCCTGCAAGGGCGACCCTTGTGCCACCTCCATTGCCCTGCAGCGCAAGCGGGTGTTTCTGAAGCCTTTCGTCATCGGCATTGGCGCCGAGCATGAGTTTGGCAAGCAGCTGGAATGCCTGGGCCAGTACTACAACGCGGCCGATGTGAAAACTTTCCGCACCATCCTCAACGATGTTATTGCGCAAACGCTGGCCAAAACCACCGTGGCCATTAACCTGACGGATGCCGATGGCCGGCCCGTGGAAACCAACGTGAACCTCACCTTCATCAACAACATCACCGGGGCCATTGAGTACAACTACGTGCACTACCGCGACGACAAGGGCAAGCCCGATGCCCTCGACATCGACCCGCTGCAGAGCTACGACTTAGTCATTAATACCGTACCTGCCCTGCGCGCCAATAACCTGCAGCTAAAGCCCGGCAAGGCCAATGTGCTGTCGTTTAAGTCGCCGAGGGGCACGTTGTGGCTGCAGTCGCCGCCGCTCTCGCCCAACCCGTATGGTACCATGCAGGCCGTCATCCGGCAGGCCGGGGAACCCGCCACGCTGGTGGCGCGCACCTTCGGCAACCGGCAAAAGCTGCTCACGGGCAAGTATGAAGTGGAAATCCTGACGCTGCCGCGCATCACCCGCCACATTACCATTCGCCAGGGTCAGGAAACCGTGGTAACCTACGATGCGCCCGGCACCCTGAATATCATTACCGATCTGAAAGGCTACGGCAGCATTTACCGCCTCAACCAGGATGACTCCCAGACGTGGATTTACAACCTGCCGGAAGGCGGCAGCAGCAAAATGAATGTGCCGCTGCAACCAGGAAATTACCGACTGGTGTTCCGCTCCAAAAATGCCACCGGCAGCAAGTTTTCCGACGCTCGCACATTTACGATTAAATCGGGGCAGACTACGTCGGTTAGCCTGTTTGGAAAATGATAAAGTCGTTTGTCATCCTGAGTGCAGCGCAGCAGAGTGAAGGACCTTCCTCACCTAAGTGACCAGCCTGATTCAACTCCCTTAACAGCATGTTGGCGCATCAGTATTATGTATCTATCGTCACCAATCCGGCCAAAACCACCGTGTACATTGGCGTGACGAATGATATACGGCGCCGCATTCAGGAGCATTTTGAAAACCGCGGCAACCGCAACACCTTTGCCGGGCGCTACTTTTGCTACAACCTGATGCATTATGAGTTTTTCGAGCACGCCGAAGGTGCCATTGCCCGCGAGAAGGAAATCAAAGGCTGGACCAGAGCTAAAAAAGATGCGCTGGTTGCCGCCAAAAATCCGCAGTGGCTTACGCTGAATTACGCGGAGTTGTGAGGTGAGAGCATTGAATTGGCCTGGTCACTTAAATGAGGAAGGTCCTTCACTCCGCTGCGCTGCACTCAGGATGACAGAATAAACAACGACAAACAAGTCCCCAAGACCCTAAGTACTTAAGAACCCAACATGAAAGACTTCCCCTACACCGAATCGAAAGACACACGCTCCGGCTTTGGGGCGGGCCTGCACGAGCTGGGCAAAACCAACCCCAACGTGGTAGCCCTCTGCGCTGACCTCATCGGCTCCCTGAAAATGGATGCCTTTGTAAAGGACTTCCCCGAGCGGTTTTTCCAGGTGGGCATTGCCGAAGCCAACATGATGGGGCTGGCCGCCGGCCTCACCATTGGGGGTAAAATTCCCTTTACGGGCACCTTCGCCAACTTTAGCACCGGCCGCGTGTACGACCAGATTCGGCAGAGCATTGCCTACTCCGGCAAAAACGTGAAAATCTGCGCTTCGCACGCCGGCCTCACGCTGGGCGAAGACGGCGCCACCCACCAGATTCTGGAAGATGTGGGCATGATGAAAATGCTGCCCCACATGTGCGTTATCAACCCCTGCGACTACAACCAGACCAAAGCCGCCACCCTGGCCATAGCCGAGTACGAAGGCCCCGTGTACCTGCGCTTCGGCCGCCCCGTGGTGCCCAACTTCACCCCGGCGGACCAGGAGTTTGAAATCGGCAAAGGTGTGCTGCTGAACGAAGGCACCGACGTAAGCATTTTTGCCACCGGCCACCTGGTGTGGAAAGCCATTCTGGCCGGCAAGCTGCTGGCAGAGAAAGGTATCAACGCAGAAATCATCAACATCCACACCATCAAGCCCCTGGATGCGCAGATGATTCTGGAGTCGGCGCGTAAAACGCGCTGCGTGGTTACCGCTGAAGAGCACCAGATGAACGGCGGCCTCGGCGACTCCGTGGCCCAGCTGCTGGCCCGCGAAGAGCCTCTGCCCCTGGAAATGGTAGCCGTGAACGACTCCTTCGGTGAATCCGGCACGCCCGATCAGCTAATGGAGAAATATGGCTTGAACGAAACTGCTATTATGGCGGCGGTGGAGAAGGTAATGGCGCGGCGGAAGTAATATATAATTGTGTTCGAAAAAGCCCCAGCAGCTAAGGAAGTTGTTGGGGCTTTTTTTATGAATAACGAACAGGGCTTTATACAGGTTGGGAAATAGAATTTCGTCTGCCCATAACCGCTGTTGATTGAAAATATTTTGATGAATTTAAGTACAAATGTTGATAGTTATTCGTCTGACCAAGCTGAAGCTGAGATTTGCAATTAGCTGATGTTACAATGTCTTGCCCAACTTGCATAAAACCCAATGTTGCCTGCTGTTTTTCTCACCGTCATCTTTTGTATGTGTCCCAAACTAATTTTCCGTCAAAGTCAATTTTATATTTTGTCTTTGCAAAATCGGTAAGCAAAATTCCGTCGCCTTCAAGTTTAAATTCTTCTTCGTTGTCTATACTTACAAAAATGTCTGCACCACCAAACTCCCATTTTTTATTTCCGTCTTTGTCAAGTTTTGTCACTTGAAGTTCTCCGTGTATAATGTAATCGTTTTGTTGTTTAAATATTTGAAAACAGGTTGCTTGGTCAGCTTGTGTTTTCCATTTTAAATAAAGGTCAGGAAGTGTCAAGCAAAATATTGTGTCGCAACAACAGAGCAATAATCGGTCGTTGTCAAGAAGCGACGAATTTTGATGAACGCCTGTCGCACCTCCTGAACCGATAACAATGCAACTGTTAATAATTTGGTCGCCTTTGTAAATTTTTACTCCGTGTTTGGAAGTAGGATATTCCGTTGCTCCGTCACCAAAGTAATGTTTTGAATAATTGAAATGATTGTCTGACGAGCCAAACTTATAGGTCGGTTCGTTAACCACTTCTAATGTCAAGTCTTTATAGTGATAACTGTTCATTTTTGGGTCGTCCTAAAATAGCAGGCAACATCTGTGTTTACGAAAGTATCCCATCCTCGGAGTTTCGGGAACCGGCGTTCTGTACGAAGCTAACTTTCGGGAAGCAGTATAAAGGAGCCTGCTTCCCGAAAGTTGATTCATTACAAACCCAGCGTATCAAGGGGTGAGGCGGGGCGGTTGTGTTGGGCAACATGCGTATAAATTTCAGTGGTTTTAATGCTGCTGTGCCCCAATAAATTCTGGATAATACGAATATCGGTACCGGCCTCCAGCAAATGAGTAGCATAGCTGTGCCGCAGCATGTGCAAGGTAACGGTTCGGCGAATACCGGCCCGTTCAGCGGCCTGTTTTACTACTAGTTGTAGGCTGCGTTCAGAATATGGTTCGCCGGGGCGTTGTCCTTCAAAGAGAAAGGTAACTGGCCGGAACTGCCGGTATTGCTCCCGGAGCAGTTGCAGCAGGCTATCGGGGAGCGGCAAGTCGCGGTCTTTTTTACCTTTGCCGGCCCGTACATACAGGACCATGCGCCTGGCATCAATGTCGGTAGGCGTCAGGGCCAATACCTCGCCCAGGCGCAGGCCTAATCCATAGGCCAGCATAAGCATAGCGCGGTGTTTGAGGTTGTCGGTGCTCAGCAGTAAATCCTTTACCTCCTCTTTGGCCAGCAGCTTTGGGTTTTGCAGCGGCCGCTTGGGCCGGGGCACCTCGTAGTATTGCCGGGGCTGGCCTTCCACCTGTTCGTAGTAGAATTTAATGGCGTTGATGAGGGTATTCTGATACGCTTCTGACAGGCCGGCGGCCACTCGCTGGGCCAGGTAATCCAGCACATCCTGCCTGCTCAGCTCCAGGGGGAGGCGCGGGGCGTGGTAGCTTATAAACTGCAGAAAAGCGCCCCGGTAGTTTTTCAGGGTTTGGGGGCTATAGCGCTTTAGGGCAATATGCTGGCTATAGCGCGAAAGCAGCGCCTCCTGCGGAGTAGGCGCAGGCAATTCTTTGGCCAATGCCGGTACCGGCGGCACTTGCAGGGCAAGGCCTAACGGGGCGCAGGCCGCTTGTAATTGCGCCACGGCTTCGGGGGTGGCGGGCAGCACATAGCCGCGCATAGGTGCACTGTAGCGTACGCCGGCTGCGAGGAGCGCCGTTCGCACCACCACATCAGAATACGGAAAAAACACCTGAAACCCGGTACGGGACTCGCACAGGCGCAACGTAACGGCAGGTTTCATGACAGAGCAACAAGGAAGACCAATATAAGGCTCCTTACAGGGTTTCGCCGGTTTTTTTGTCGAGCATCAGGATTTGTTCGCCTATTATTTCGGTCACATAGTGGCGCACGCCGGCGGCATCATCATAATGCCGGTTTTTTAGTTTACCCTCTACATACACCAGGCTGCCTTTGCGCAGGTAGGCCTGAGCCAACTCGGCCAGCCCGCGCCAGAGTACTACGGTGTGCCAGTCGGTGCTGGTATGCAGCTGGCCGGTTTTGTCGCGGTAGCTCTCGGATGTAGCCAGGGAGAATTTGGCTACCGGCACGTTTCCCTCCAGTACCTGCACTTCGGGGTCTTTACCCAGGTTGCCGATAAGCGCTACTTTGTTGAGGCCGCGCATAGGTCTGGGTCTAGTTCTTCGTGCCGCACTCGGCGCAGAATTTCTGCTCCGGCTTCATAGGAGAGCCGCAGTCGGTGCAGAACCGGTCTTTTTGCTGAGCTACCACATTGGGCGTGCCGCACTCGGGGCAGAATTTCTGGCCGGGGTTTAGCTTGGCGCTGCAGCTTTTGCACTGCACAATGCCACCGCGGTTCAGGAAATCCAGCTCTTTGGTATAGTCCTGGGCGCGGGTTTTTTCGCGAATCTGCTCGCTGGTGGCCTGGGCCTGCTGCGAGGCCAGCTCTTCGTGCTCATCGGGGGCGCAGTCTTCGCAGAGGCCGGCTTTGTGGTTCCAGCAAACATCGGGGCACACCCAATGGCCGCAGCGGGTACATTGCTTGAAATACACCTTGCCTTCCTGCACCGCTTTTTCCAGGGCCGCATCGTGGGCTTTGCCGCCAATGGCACGCTGCACGTGGTAAGCGGCGTTGCCGGCATCGTAGAAACTCCCGCCAAACAGGCTGCCGGCAGCGCGCATCAACTCCCCGGCAATGCCAATGCTGTTGGGCTGAAACCGCGACATGTGCCCATTGCGGCATTTATCGCAGTAAAACTTAAACTGAAAGCCTTTGTCAGTGGAAAGGTCATCGTGGTTGGCCACAAATTGTATCAGATTGCTCATAGCGCAGAAAGTAGGATTCGGGGCAAAAATAGTAGGAAGATTCAACCACTTATGAATTAATATCTATCTGGTTGAATTTTTCAGCTAGTTCACTCTGTCAGCTGATTTCAAGCCCAATGCTATTATTATGTGAGCCGGTTATCTCACTAAAATCAGAAAGAAGAAGCTGGTCCATTAAACCCGGACTACCTTTCCTTCTCTAACCCGGCATCACCCTCTTCGCCTCCCTGTTTGGAAGACCAGGAAATACTGCTCAAGTTTCAGGACCCGGCTGCCCGCAACGTGGCCTTCAACCAGCTGGTGCGCAAGTACCAGACGAAGGTGTATTGGCACGTGCGCAAAATGGTGATTGACCACGAGGACGCCGACGACCTGACGCAGGAGGTATTTATTAAGGTGTGGAAGCATCTGGAGAACTTCCGCCAGGATGCCTCCCTCTACACCTGGATTTACCGCATTGCCACCAACGAGTGTCTGAACTTCCTGAGCAGCAAGCGGCGCAGGTTCTTTCTGCCCCTGAATGACGTGGGCGCCGAGCTAGCCGCCAAAGTGGAAGCCGACCCCAACATTGCCGGCGACGCAATCGAGCTAAAACTCCAGAAAGCCATTCTGCAGCTGCCGGATAAACAGCGCCTGGTGTTCAACCTGCGCTACTACGATGAAATGCCCTACGAGCAGATGGCGGAAGTAACCGGTACCAGCGTAGGCGCCCTGAAAGCCTCCTACCACCACGCGGCCAAGAAGATAGAACAATACATCAACGCGCACTCTGATTAAACCTCAAGGCCCCCGCGGCTTCTAACCAATATGAAAACTCCGTTTCGTCTGGACGACCACCCCCGCCGGACTTCTCCCTTAGCCCCGCCGCCCGATGGCTACTTTGACCGGCTCCCGCGCCGCGTGATGGAGCGCGTGCAGCCGGCTCCGGCAGCGGAAATGGCCCCGGCCGGTTGGCTGCTGACCCTCTCCCGCCCCATGCGTACGGCCCTGGCTTCGGCGGTGCTGCTGGGCGGCTTTGTTACCTCGTTTTTTCTGAGCCAACCGGCCGTTTCTCCGCAACAGCCTGTTGCCACTACCACGGCCGCTATGGTGCTGGCCACCGTGCCGCGCACCGAAATGGTGCAGTATCTACTGGCCAGCGACCAGCGCGTAACCCTCCCGGACCTGGCCGAGCTGCCCGGCACCGCCGACCAAACCGTAACGGACAGTTTCCTGCAGGCATCTTCCGCCGAAGTGCAGGATATACTGGACGAGCAACCCACCGATGACCTTTATTTGTAAGCTGATGTCCCTTTCTCTTTTCTCCCTACTGCCGGCTAAAAAACCTGGTCTGTCCGTATTTCTGATCCTGGCTTGCCTGTTGCTGCACACCGCCGCCTGGGCTCAGAAACCCGACCGCCAGGAACGCCTCTCCCGCCTGGAAAACGCCAAAATTGCGTTTCTCACCGATAAGCTCACGCTCACCCAGGACCAGGCCCAGCGTTTCTGGCCCCTTTACAACGAGTTTACCGATAAGCGCCGCGACCTGAACCGCCGCCAGCGCCAACTGCGCACCAGTGACCCGGAAGGCCTCACTGACCAGCAAATCAAGGATAACCTAACCCAGGCCTTTGCCATGCGCCAGCAGGAAGTAACGCTGGAAAAAGAGTACTTCGAGAAGTTTCAGAAAGTACTTTCCATCCGGCAGGTGGGCCGCCTGTATCTGGCCGAGCGGGAGTTTACCCGCGAGGTGCTGCACCGCCTGGATGAGCGCCGCGGCGGCCCCCGCTCCGGCGACGTAGCAGCCCCGCGCTAGGGCTTCATTCACAAATAAATTTCCTCGGTCATGTCGAGCGCAGGCGAGACATCTCGCGTGCTGATGTTGCCATAGTACCTGTCATGCTGAGCGTGTCGAAGCATCTCTACTGCTTCGTTGCATTGTTATACCACACTAGCGAGAAGTCTCGCCTGCGCTCGACATGACAGTCTTATTCTCGCCCTGATATTTCAATTATCCATTAGCTCCAAAAGGCTGCCCACACCGGGCAGCCTTTTTTGCTGCGTACGGGAGAATCACGCCGTACCTTTGCCCCTATGCAAACGGCTTCTTTTACTTCCCGTCAGCTTTTTCTGCGCCATCAGGCGCAAACCTCTGATTTCCCTCTGCTGCTTGAAATTGAGCGGGCGGAAGGCGTGTACATGTACGGCCCAGAGGGCGCCCGCTACCTGGATCTGATATCCGGAATTGGGGTGAGCAATGTGGGCCACCGCCACCCCAAAGTGCTGGCCGCCATCCAGCAGCAGCTGGATAAATACCTGCACCTGATGGTGTATGGGGAGCTGGTGCAGGCCCCGCCGGCCGCGCTGGCCCACGCCCTGCACCACACCTTGCCTACCCGGCTTAACTCGGTCTACTTTACCAACTCTGGGACTGAAGCAGTGGAAGGCGCCCTGAAGCTGGCCAAACGCTACACCGGCCGCACCGAGCTTATTTCCTGTCATCGGGCATATCATGGCTCCACGCAGGGCGCGCTTTCCGTCACGGGTTCCGAGGAGTTCAAGCGTAGCTACCGTCCCTTGCTGCCCGATGTGCGCCACATCGAGTTCAACCACCAGGCCGATTTAGACCAGATAACGTCCCGCACCGCCGCCGTCATTGTGGAAACGGTGCAGGGCGAAGCGGGCGTACGGGTAGCCTTGCCCGGCTATTTGCCGGCTTTGCGCCAGCGCTGCCAAGAGGTAGGGGCCCTGCTGATTCTGGATGAGATTCAGTGCGGGTTTGGCCGCACCGGTACCTTCTGGGCGTTTGAGCAGTTTGGCATCGAGCCCGATATCCTGCTCACGGCCAAAGGCATGGGCGGCGGCATGCCCATTGGGGCGTTTATTGCGCCCCAGGAAATTATGGCCGTTTTCAAAACCAACCCTATCCTGGGACACCTTACCACGTTTGGCGGGCATCCGGTGTCATGCGCGGCCTCGCTGGCTACGCTGCGCGTTATTCAGGAGGAAAACCTGCTGGCGGGCGTACACGAAAAAGCCGCCCTGTTCAGGCGGCTTCTGCGGCACCCGGCCATCCGCGAGGTGCGGGGCTGTGGGTTACTGATGGCGGTAGAATTTGAGTCGTTTGCGGTGCTGAAGCCCATTATTGACCGGGCTTTGGAGCACGAAGGTGTGCTGACGGATTGGTTTCTGTTCTGTGACAACTCCCTGCGGCTGGCGCCTCCCCTCACCATTTCTAAGGAAGAAATTGAGGAAGCCTGCGCGGCGCTGCTACGCGCTGTAGAGCACGTTACCAGCACCTTAGCCAGCTAAGGCAAGCTATTCGCCGCCGTTGTAGTTCAGGAAGGCCTGCGACTCCTGCTTGATCTGCTCCCGGGGCAGGCCGTCTTTCACGCCCATGGAAATCTTGCGGACCAGCACGCCTACAATGGCTTTGCGGAAGCCCAGCTTGGTGGCCATGTCAATGCAGAAGTCCATTTCGTGGTCATCTACCACGCCATCGGCTAGCATCATATCTACCAGGTCAAATATCTGGTCGAAGCGTTCTGAGTCATTATCGGGCACCAACATGGTGGGCGTGTTGGTATTGGCTACCAGATTGCGGACATCCTCCGCCCGCATACCGTTCTTTTTGCCTACAGCCACAATGAAAGTCATTTCCCGCTCATCAATGTGCCCATCGGCCTTAGCCAGGGAAGCAAGATTGCAGAGGTGGCTTTTGACTTTCTTCGTCTGTTCGCTTTCGAAAAAACCAAACATATAACGGAAACAGGTTAACTGGTGGGAATTAGGAGGTTGCCAGAAGGGCGCATCGACAGCGAAAATCCTGCCGGGGTGAAAACGAAGATTGGAAAAAGGGAGCTTAAGATACCTACTACCCCGCTAGAACACAATACGCAGTTTCGGAAAAAATAGCCATATCCAAGGAACAACCGTTGAATTTATCTTACTTCGCATCATTTGTGCCGGCTGCAGCTCTGCGGCCGGCTTCCCCCTGGGTATAAGAACCACTAAGTATATGAAACGCATTGGAGTTTTTACCAGCGGCGGCGACTCGCCCGGCATGAATGCCTGCATTCGGGCCGTGGTGCGCACCGCCGTTTACCATGGTATTGAGGTGTATGGCATTATGCGCGGCTATAGCGGCATGATTAAGGGCGAGTTTGTGCGCCTGGATTCTGCTTCGGTATCCAACACTATTCAGAAAGGTGGTACCATTCTGAAATCGGCGCGCAGCCAGAAGTTCATGACCAAAGAAGGCCGGCAGCAGGCCTTCGACCAGCTGGTAAACAATGGTATTGAAGGGCTGGTGGCCATAGGCGGCAACGGTACATTTACGGGCGCTAATCTGTTTGAACAAGAATTCGGAATTCCTACCGTAGGCGCGCCGGGCACCATTGATAACGACCTGTTCGGCACCGATTACACCATTGGTTACGACACCGCAGTAAACACGGCCCTGGAGGCCATTGATAAAATCCGGGACACCGCTGACTCGCACGACCGGTGCTTTTTTGTGGAAGTAATGGGCCGCGACTCGGGCTACATTGCCATTCCCTGCGCCATTGGCGGCGGGGCCGAAATTGTGATGATTCCGGAAACCAAGATGTCCACGGATGCCGTGATTGACAGCCTGCGCAATGGTTGGCAGCGCTCCAAAACCTCCTTTATTGTGGTGGTGGCCGAGGGCGACGAAGAGGGCAACGCCCACACTATTGCCCAGCGCGTGAAGGAGGAAATTCCGCAGCTCGATACCCGCGTTACCATTATCGGGCACATTCAGCGCGGGGGCGCGCCTTCCGCCGCCGACCGGATGCTGGCTTCGCAGATTGGCATTGCGGCCGTAGAGGGCCTTATGAACGGCATGCGCAACGTTATGGCCGGCATCATGGACCGCAAGCTGGTGTACACTCCTTTCCATGATACCATCTACAAGAAAAAGCTTATCAACCAGAGCTTTATGCGCATGGTTGAAATCCTGAGCGTGTAATACCTGCTGCGGGAATGGCCGTTGGAAAAACAGACAGAAACACTTACTCTTGTGCGTATTGTTTTTTGTCTGTTTTTTTATCATCATTCCTATATGAAGCTATTTTACCCTTTGTTGATTGCCATAGCCGCCTGCACCGGCGCCCAGGCGCAAACGCAGCCAGCGCCGACGAGTCACCCCAAAAGTCAGCTGGAGTTTGGTGTAGGTACCAGCCTGAATGGCACGGGTGATTATGCCTGCCTGAAGACGCACCTGGGCTATAATACCCTGATTAACAGACACCTGAGCGCCGGAACGCGCATTGCCATGATCAGCGGGACTAAGGTGAAGTATTTTGGTCCTGATGCCAGCGTACCGGTCAGTTACCACGCGGTTAACCTGGAAAACGAGGTCTACTTTGCTCCCTTCGGCAACGATGGCCGCGTAGTAGTAGCGCTGGGAGGCGGTGCCTTTGTTGGCTACGGGCAGCAGTATAACTTCGAATATGCCCAATACGCGCGGAATGCCAACAACCAGATGGAGTTTACTTACAAGCCCAAGCAAACCAACGGCTTACAAGTGGGCTATATAGCTTCGCTGAACACCGATTTTTGGTTGGATGCGCGCCAGAACTGGCAGGTGGGTTTTAAGCTTGCCATACAAAATGATAACCGGGCTACTGTTCTGCCAGGCGGTCAACTGAAGGTTAGCCACCGGTTGTAGGTCCGTCCTATCTGTATTAAGGCGTCTTCGGGCAGCTGTTGGCTACTTAGTCAGCAGCTGCCCGATGGCATTTTCAGCTTCATCCGGGTGCAGCCAGTGGTAGGCCGGGTCGCGGCGGAGCCAGGTAAGCTGGCGCTTGGCGTAGCGGCGGGTGTTGCGCTTAAGCAGGCGCACGGCCTCGTCCCAGTCATACTCGCCGCGCAGGTACCCAAAAATTTCCTGGTAGCCCACGGTTTGCAGGGCGTTGTGGTGCTGGTAGGCTTCCACCGATTTCACTTCGTCCAGCAGCCCGGCCGCCAGCATATCATCCACGCGCTGGTCGATGCGGGTGTAGAGCTCTTCCCGCTCGCGGGTGAGGGCAATTTTCACAATGCGAAATGGCCTTTCCGCGCCTTTGCCGGCCTGATGAAAGCTGGAAAATGGCTGCCCGGTGCCGCGCGTCACTTCCAGGGCGCGCACCACCCGCTGGGGGTTTTGCCGGTCGATGCGCTCATACGTAACTGGGTCCAGCCGGCGCAGGTGCTCTACCAACGCCGGCAGCCCTGCGGTGGCCAGCTCTTCCTGAATTTGGGCCCGCACTTCCGGGGCAATGGGCGGCAGCACGTCAAACCCATCCGTAACGGCCTGCAGGTACAGGCCGGAGCCACCCGTGAGAATTACTACCGGGTGCCGTTGAAAAAGCGTTTCGAGCAGGCCCAGGGTTTCGGCTTCAAACCGGCCCGCGTTGTACTCCTCCGCAATGGAATGGGAATCAATAAAATGATGCGGCACACCCTGCATTTCGGCTGGCATGGGCTTGGCCGTACCAATGCTTAGCTCCCGGAAAAACTGCCGGGAGTCGGCGGAAATAATTTCGGTGCCGAATTGCTGAGCCAGCCGCACACTCAGGGCCGTTTTGCCCACGGCCGTAGGGCCGGCCAGCACCAGCAGCGTGGGGCCAGTGGCCGCCGAAAAGTCGGGTAATTCCATCATAAGGCAATAGTCTGATCAGGCCACAGCCCGGCGTAGAGAGCCAGCAGGTGCTGCTCTTCCTGCTGCCAGCTCAGCTTTAAGCGCGCCCGGCGGCAATTTTGGGCCAGCTCCTGGTAGCGGGCGGGGTTGGTATGCAGCAGCTGATTTAGGGTGGAGGCCAGCTCCTGCGGATGCAACGTGACGTATTCCGCTACGTCAAATTCATCATTCAGGGCACGGTATTCCGGAAAATCGACGACCACCTGCGGCACTCCGGCGTGCAGATAGTCAAAGAACTTATTGGCCAGGGAATAATAGTAGCTGAGGCCCCGGTTTTCCAGCAGCATAATGCCCAGCGCGGCCTGCCGGGTAAGCCGGCGCAGCTCGGCGGGCAGTACGTAGCCTTTAAACACCACTTTGCCGTTATCCAGCAACCCCAGGTCCGCGGCCTGCCGGCGCAACGCCTGCGAAAGGTCGCCTTCACCACACAATACCAGCCGGCCATTTACCTGTGGCATAGCGGCCAGCAGGGCTTCCAGCCCCCGGCCTTCGTTCAGCACCCCCTGATACAGAATAAAACCAGTTGGCGGGCCGGCCGGGGCGGGCGGAATGGGCGCTTCATCCAGCCAGCTGATGTTCCGGATAACGTGGAATGACCGGCCGTAGCGCCGGGCAAACACCCCGGCCAGCGCCGGACCCACCGTGTACGCCAGCGTGGCCCGGGGCACAATAAAGGCCTCCACCCACTGCCAGACGCGCTGCACCGCGGGGCGCCGCACTACTTCCGGCACCTCCGTAAACAGCTCATGGGCATCATACAGAAAAGGCTGCCGCCCCAGGCGGGCCCGCAGCCACACCGGCAGGGCCGTGTCCAGATCAATGGCGCACCAGGCGTGGGCGCGCTGTTTCAGCAGATACAGGAACAGGCGCACGGCGTACTCCAGGTAAAATAGCTTACCCCGCCAGAACCAGCAGCGCAGCCGGTGTTGTTGGTAAGGCTGTGGCGTGAGGGGCCCCGATTGGGGCAGGGCGCGCCCCACCAGCAGCACCGCATACCCCTGCCGGGCCAGGCTGCCGCAGATGCGCTGCATGCGCTGATCGTAGTTTAAATCCGTAGTAACGGTGAAGACAAGGCGGCGCATGAGCGGGCAAACGGTGGCCCGCAGCGGAGAAATAGAGCTGCCAGCACTTTATTCTGGATATTTTTGACAAATTTAAGCAGTCAACTGATACAGCTGGGCTGACTTGTTCCCCAACATACAGCGTCCGGTTTATTAACTGCCCATGGCTTCTCGTTCCACCCATAGTACATCCGGCCAAAAAACAGCTTCCCTTACCCAGGACAGTAGTTCCCGTGCCTTATTTGACGCGGCGTATGATGCTATTCTTTTATTTGACGAGCAAGGGAAGCTGGTAGACTGCAACCGCACGGCCCTCACTCAGCTGGGCACCACGCGGGCAGTGCTGCTTAGCGCCGGGCTGATGGGGTTTGTATCGCCCGGCCAGGATACGGCCGAGGATTGCTGGGTAGATGATGCCCAGCTGCACGCCGCCATTCAGGACACGGCCCGGACCGGCCGCCCGTTTTCCAAGTGGTGGCATGGGCACCGCGCCGACCAGTCGACGCTGGATGCCTGGGTAACTCTGCACCGCGTAGAGCTGCCCGCCGGCCCGCACGTGCAGCTCACCCTGCGCGATGCAGCCCAGGCCCCGCCCCTGCCCGGCAGCGCTGTGCGCCAGGCCCAACCGCGCCAGAACCTGCGGGATTTGCTGGGCCGCTCCGGCCTCAGCTATGTGTGCTGCGACAAGGACGGGCTCATCAAAGATGTAAATGACTATTTTCTGGAGTACACCGAGTACAAGCGGGAAGAGGTAATTGGGCGGCCGTACCATGATTTATTCGTGGTGCCCGAAGAACGGGAAGCCCGCCGCGAAGGCTACCTGAACAGCATCAAGACCGGCCGGCTGCAGGACTACTATGAGCGCTCCATTCCTACCAAAGCCGGGCAGCTGCGCATGGTGTTCTGGCACGCCGAGTATGACCATGATGCCGATGGCCAGATTAGCGGCATTTTTGTAGTGGGCCGCGACCTGACCGACCGCCACATTACGGCCCGGGCCCTCTCCGACAACCGCAACCGCCTGCAGGACTTTCTGGATAATGCCCACGACCTGATCCAGAACCTGAGCATTGATAACCACTTCCTCTTCGTGAACAAAGCCTGGAAAGAAAAGCTGGGCTACGATGACGACGACCTGCCCCAGCTCACCCTCTCTGATGTGGTGCACCCCTACTACAAGGCCAAGCTGATGTACCAGCTGCGCAACCTGTACAAGGGCGAAAAAGTGAATAAGCTGGAAACCGTTTTCCTCACGAAAAGCGGCAAGCCGGTGCACCTCATTGGCAGTATCTCCTGCTCCTGGCAGGATGATGAGCCCGTGAGCACCCGCGCCATTCTGCACGATATTACGGACCGCATTAAGGCCGAGCGCCTGCAGAAGGTTTACTACAGCATTGCCAACCTGGCCATCAGCACCAAAGATCTGAACTCCCTGTACGGTGCCATTCACCGGGAGCTGAGTAAGATCATTGAAACCAACAACTTCTACATTGCCCTCTGCGACGACGCCCGCACGCAGCTGCAGTTTGCTTACTTCGTGGATCAGCACACGCAGGGCGAAAAAGCTTTGGTGTCGCGGCCGTTTTCCTCGGGTATTTCGGAGTACATTATCCGCACGGGTCGTCCGCAATACCTGCGCCGCGTCGATATTCAGGCCCTGGTAGCTTCGGGTTCTATTACCGCCTATGGCTCCATGCCGGAGGTCATGCTTTGCTCGCCGCTGAGCGTGGGCGACCGGATCATTGGGGTTATTGCGGTGCAGGACTACAGCAAGGAAGATGCGTATGCATCCTCGGATATTGAGATTCTACACTTCATTTCCAACCAAGTGGCGCTGGCCATTGAGCGTAAGCGCAATGAGGTACAGATAAACAAGCAGAACGCCCGCCTGAACGCCATTTTTGAGAGTGGCACCCACTTAATGTGGTCGGTGGATGTGCAGTCCCGCCTCACCTCCTTCAACCGTAACTACGCGGCCTACTTCCTGCGGCGCAACGGGGTATACCCTACCCTGAACGTGAACCTGATGCAGGCCGACCTGGACATGATGGAGCCCGAAGCCCGCTCGGCCTTCATGGACAACTACCGCCGGGCTTTTAAAGGGCAGCCTCAGCGCTTTGAGGTGCGCCTGAACGATGCGCGCGGCCTGGACAGCTGGCGGGAAATCTACCTCAACCCCATTTATCTGGATGATGGCTCCTTTGAGGAGATATCCGGAATTGCGCACGACATCACCGACAAGAAACGCTCCCAGCTGGAGCTGGCGGCGCAGGAGGAGAAGTTCCGCGCCATTTTCGAGTCGTTCCAGGACGTGTACTACCGCACCGACGGGAAGGGTATGCTCACGCTGGTAAGCCCCTCCGTGCTGGACATGCTGGGCTACACGCCGGAGGAGGTGACGGGCACCTTCATCGGGGACTATTATCTCAGGCCCGAGGATAGGGAAGCGCTCCTGGAGGCCATTCGGGCGCAGGGCGAGGTGCGCAACTATGAGATAGATATGCGCCACAAAAGCGGCCGCGCCGTGAGTGTGCTGATTAATGCCCGCATGGTGAAGGATGAGCAGGGCGGCGTTTCCGGCACCGAAGGCATCGGGCGCGATATTACTGAGCTCAAGCAGATTCAGGATGATTTGCACCGGGCGAAGGATGCCGCGGAAACCGCGCTGCACGCCAAAACCCAGTTCCTGGCCAACATGAGCCACGAGCTGCGCACGCCCATGAACGGCATCATTGGCATGATTGACCTGCTGCATCAGACGGTTTCCTCGCCGGAGCAGGAAGATTATGTAGATACCCTGCGCAAGTCCTCGGATGCCCTGCTGGCCATCCTGAACGATATTCTGGACTTGTCTAAAATCCAGGCGGGCAAGCTGGTGCTCAACGAAACCGGCATCGATCTGTACTACTCCATGGACAAGATTCACTCCTTGTTCGCGAACCGGGCCTTGCAGAAAGACCTGCTGTTCACCTACCACATTTCGCCGGAAACGCCCCGGTTTATCCGCACCGATGAAACCCGCCTGCTGCAGGTGCTCAGCAACCTTACCTCCAATGCCATTAAGTTTACCAACGAGGGCAACGTGCATGTGCAGATAACCAGCAAAGCCCACCGCGGCGACAAGCACATTTTGCGCTTTGAGGTGCAGGACTCCGGCATTGGCATATCAGAAGAAAACGCCAAGCTGCTGTTCACCAATTTCACTCAGCTGGATAATACGCCCACCAAATCCTTTGGCGGTACCGGCCTGGGCCTGGCCATCAGCAAGCAGCTGGCCGAGATGCTGGGCGGCAGCATTGGGGTTAATTCGGTGGTGGGCAAAGGCAGCACGTTCTGGTTTGAGATTAAGTGCCGCGTGGCCCACAACGAGCAGGAAATTGTGCAGGAACGCCTGGCCTCCCGCGACCGGAGCCAGCAGGAAGTAGTGCAGTTTGACTCCGTGCCCCAAGTGCTGCTGGTGGATGATAACCCCATCAACCAGAAAGTGGCCGAGCGCCTGCTGGAAAAGCTGGGGTGCCGCATAGACGTAGCCAGCGACGGGTTTGAGGCCATCAGCCGGGCCACCGACGGCACCCACTACGACCTGATTTTCATGGACATTCAGATGCCGGAAATGGATGGCGTAACGGCCATGCGCGAAATCAGGCGCCGTCTGGGCAAAAAGTGCCCGCCCATTGTGGCCATGACGGCCTACTCCATGAAGGAGGACGCCGAGCGTTTTGTGGAGGAAGGCATGGATGGTTACGTTTCCAAGCCGGTGAAGTCGCAGGATCTGTATTCTATTCTGATGCACTGGCGGCCCAACCAGCCGGTGGCGGCACCGCCCGTGGAGGATATTACGCCCGAGCCGGTGCCCGAAGCAGAACCTCAGCCTGAGAGCCTTAACCTGGAAATTCTGAGCCAGCTACGGGAGCTGGGCGGCGAAGAATTTGCCGCCCAGCTCTACGCCGATTTTGAGCAGGAAGCCGGCCAGCTACTGGAAGAAGCCGCTCCTTTCGTGGAAAGTGGCCATTACGACCAGATTTTACCACATTTGCACCAGCTAAAGGGCACTGGCTTCACGCTGGGCCTGAACCGGCTGGCCGAAGCCGCCAAACAACTGGAGCATAAAATCAAAAACGACCAGCTACAGAGCGTGCCGGCCGATTTTGCGGAGCTTCAGGATTTTTTCCACCATTTTGCTGAAACCTACGTTACCCAAACAGGCGTTTCGTAGGATTTTATTAGGTTTCCTCTCCCTACACATTCATTCCCTCCCTGATTCTAAATCTACTCCCTATCATGGCCGACCAAAAAACGATTCTGATTGCCGAAGACAGCTCCGTGATTCTGAATCTGACCAAGAAAATTCTGGAGTTGCAGAAGTACAAGATTATTTCCGCAAAGAATGGCGGGGAGGTCCTGAAACAAGTGGAAAGCCAGCCCATCGACTGCGTGCTGATGGACATTAACATTCCGGTGAAAGACGGTATGGAATGCACCCGCGAAATCCGCCGCAACCCCGACCAGCGCATCGCCAAAATTCCAATTATTGCCATTACCGGCAACGCCAACAACTACTCCATGGAGCAGTTCCGCGAGGCCGGCGTAACCGATTACCTGCCCAAACCGCTGGATTTTGACGCGCTGGTGCGGGTGGTAAAGCAGTATATTGGGTAAAACTTTGGCTGATGGCTGTTAGCTATTGGCTTTCTGCTTTCTAAGCGTATGCTGCTTACGGCTCACTTCCATCAGCCAATAGCCATCAGCTGAATGAAAATTACTTTCCTCGGAACGGGCACGTCGCAGGGGGTGCCCGTTATCGGGTGCCAGTGCGCCGTGTGCCTTTCCGTTGATTACCGTGATAAGCGCCTGCGCGTGTCAGTGCACGTGCAGATAGGCGGCAAAAGCATCATTATTGACAGCGGCCCCGACTTCCGGCAGCAGGCCCTGCGCGCCCGCATAGACCACCTCGATGCCCTGGTGTTCACCCACGAGCACAAGGACCACACCGCCGGCATGGATGACATCCGGGCCTATAATTTCCGGCAGCAGCAGGATATGCCCGTGTACGCGGAGCCCCGCGTGCTGTACCAGCTTCGGCAGGAGTATGCCTACATCTTTGCCGAGCACAAGTACCCCGGCGTGCCGCAGGTAAAAGTGCACCCTATTCTGAGCGACACCGACAGCTTTTGGGTGGAAGGCATAGAAGTGCACCCCATTCGGGCCCTGCATTACAAACTACCCGTACTGGGCTTCCGCATTGGTGGCTTTACTTACCTGACGGATGCCAACCACCTTTCTCCGGAATCCATGGAGCGCATGCGCGGCTCGGAGGTAATTGTGCTGAATGCCCTGCGCCACGAAAAGCATATCTCTCACTTTACGTTGCGGGAGGCGGTCGATATTCTAACGGAGCTGGCACCAGCCCGCGGCTACCTCACGCACATCAGCCACCAGTTGGGCCGCCACCGGGAAGTGGAAGCAGAGTTACCGCCGTTTATTCGGCTGGCGTATGATGGGCTGCAGGTGACGTTGTAGCGTTACGTTAGAAGGGAATGAAGATAACTCGTAAGCTCTGCGCCATTGTACTGCTTCTGGTGTTCTATATTCCCTTAGCCTGGGCCCAAAAGGCCTCGGATGGAATTTATACCAGTCCAGGCAACCCATTAATAATAGGTAAACGTGCCACTCCCTCTCCTACTGGAGCTGGGCGGCAAGTGCCGATGGTTATTTCACCGCGTTATTGGCGCAATCCGGACTCAGCTGCGCAGATTACTGAAACTGCCCGTCTTTACCAGCTTCTATCCAGACGTAGCCAAGTTCCGGCTGCCTTTATGCGGCAGAATTACCAAACATATCAGTCACTGGCTTCAACTGTAACGCTTCGGTTCCGGATTATCATTATGCCGGACGGTTCAATAAAGTCTTCTGATTTATTGGATAAGGAGTTTAGTACTGATGGCACTGAATATTCTTCAGAGTCGAGCCTTCTGTTAGAAAAGGAGGCCAGAAAGGCCATCGGTACGCTTCGTTTTGCCCCTGCGAATAGACAAGACACTTTGCTGCTTCCTATGAAATTCAATATTCAATGAGGCATTCGAGCATGCTCGCTTCTGACCCATGCTTGTTAATAATTCATGGTCACGATTAGACCAACTCTCCACCATTCGTGCACAACAACTATTACTTCTTCCGCCTGCTGGCCCCGGCGCTTACGCAACAATTGGCCGGCTTCCGGGTAGCCACGTGCTTTTCGCAGGAGAAGGATGAGCTGGTCATTGGCCTGACAAACGGCGCGGGAGAGTTCTGGCTGAAAGTGCAGCTCTCGGCCGCGTTTCCGCTGCTGGCCTTGCCGGAAACCTTCCACCGGGCAAGGGCTAATTCCGTGGATTTGCTACCCAATATGCTGGGTCGGGAAGTAAAGCTGGTGGATGTTTTTCCGCAGGACCGGGTGCTGGCCGTGCAGTTCACCGATGGCGCCAGTTTGCTGTTGAAACTATATGGGCCGCGCCCCAATGCTGTTTTTCGTTCGGCTCCGGATGCCGCGCCCGAGCTCTTCCATCAGCGGTTTACGGCTGATGCGGAGCTGGCTCCGGCCCCGCTGTCCTTATCCGAAGACCCAATCAAACGCCTGCCTGCTTTAGGTGATGTGCCCCGCCACTGGCTGCGCACCCAAGGCTACGAATCGGTGGATGCCTCTACGCGGGAACAGCTGGTGCAACAGGTAGTAAGCCTGTTGGAAAAACCACCGCACCTGTACCTGATTGCGCTGGAAGGTCGCACGCGCCTGAGTCTGCTGCCGGTGGGTGAAATAGAGCAGACCTGGGCGCCCGATCCTATAGAAGCCCTACGGCGTTTTGTGCCGCTTATCCTCAGCCGGCGCACCTATGAAACCGAGCTGCGCCAACTGCGCCAGCAGCTGGAGCGCCGCGCCGACGAAGCGACCACCGGGGCCGCGCACGCCCGCCGCCGCCTGCACGCGCTGGAACACGAAGCCGGTTTCCGCCACACCGCCGACCTGATTATGGCCCACCTGCACCAGATAACGCCCGGCGCGGCGCAGGTAGAGGTCATCGATTATCTCACCAACGAGCCCCGTACCCTCAAGCTCAAACCCACCGAAACGCCCCAGCGCACGGCCCAAAACCTGTACCGTAAGGCCAAAAATCAGCAGCTGGAAACCCAACAGCTACAAGAACGCGCCGAGCGGCGGGAAACGGACGCCTTCTGGTGCCTGGAACGCCTGGAAGAGCTGGAGCATATTGCTGACCTGCGCAGCTTCCGCACCTGGCGCAAGCAGCACGGCCTGGAGCCGGAAACCAAAGCCAAAGCCGCCACCGAGCTGCCCTTTAAAGTATTTGAAGACTCCGGCTACACTATTCTGGTAGGCCGCAGCGCGCAGAATAACGACCTGCTTACCCAACGCTACGCCCACAAAGACGACCTGTGGCTGCATGCCAAGGACGTAACCGGTTCCCACGTAGTTATTCGGCAGAAGGCCGGGCAAACCGTGCCGGAACCTGTAGTAGAGCGGGCCGCGCAGTTAGCGGCCTGGTACTCCCGCCGCAAAAACGACTCCCTTTGCCCCGTAACCGTTACGCCCAAAAAGTTTGTGCGCAAGCCCAAAGGCTCTGTGGCGGGCTCGGTGGTGGTAGAGCGGGAACGGGTGGTTCTGGTAGTGCCGGCTAATCCGTTTGAGCGGTTCGGGAGCCCGGAAAGCTAAGCGCCGCTTTCAAAAGCTGGCTTAAACAAAAAGCCCAACCGTATACAGGTTGGGCTTTTTGGTGGCCAATCGGCGGCCGGTGTGCGCGCGGGGAGATTCGAACTCCCACACCCGAAGGCACCACCCCCTCAAGATGGCGTGTCTACCAGTTTCACCACGTGCGCAGAAAACGGTACTATAAGCAGAAACCAAGGTTTCCGGCTTCGCTGAGGCGACGAAGCGAGGGCAAAAGTAGGCACTGCCGCATAGCGTTGCAAGCTGGCTCCGCATTTTTTTGGCGTAGCGTGTGTTTTGAGAGCGGCAAAGCGTTGCTTGCGGCTCATTCTCAGTCATAACCCGAACTATAGTTTTTTTAATTTTCCTACGTTTGTTGCCGGGGGTTGACCTCTCTGTTTTTCTCAACACTCGTTTCTGTAGCAGTTCCTTTCAGCACCCATCATGAACCTTTCCTCTGCCAACGGCCAATCGCCTAACCTGTTTGCGCGTATGGCCGAGAAAATTACCTGGTTTACCGGCACCACCGCGGCCTTTTGTACGGCGGCCGGGATTGTGCTGGTGTGGGCCATTACGGGCCCCGTTTTTCGCTATTCCGAAACCTGGCAGCTGGTTATTAATACCGGCACTACCATTGTTACTTTCCTGATGGTGTTTCTCATTCAGCGGGCCCAGAACAAGGATTCACTGGTGCTCCATCTTAAGCTGAATGAGCTGCTGGCCGCCACCAAAGGCGCCAGCAACCGCCTGATCAACGCTCAGGATTTCACGGAGGAAGAAATCCTGATGCTGCACCAATACTTCTGCCTGCTGGCCGATAAAGCCAAAGCCGACCGTGACCTGGGGCGCACACACTCCGTGGAAGAGGCCGAGGAAAACCACGCCAGCAAACTACAGGCGCACAGTTTATAACCGTACCACATAAAAAAGCCCGGCTGAAATTCGCCGGGCTTTTTTAAAATTATAAATCAGTGAGTTATGACTGTGCCAGTGGCGTATCCACCACGTGCTCCGATATAAACCACACCTGCATTTCGTTGGTGCGCATCACGTCGCTCACCACCAGGTCATTGGTGCCATCGTCGCCAGATTCATCAGCTTTCTTGGCGAAATCGTGGCAGTTCTTGAGCATAATCTGGTGCGCTTCCAGCAGGCGAGACACCTGAATAGGCGCTTCTTCCCGGTCTTTTGGCGGGCGCGGAATGCTGGTCAGCTCGGCTACATCGGGCGCCATGGCAATGGCCACGCCACCCAGAATCTGGATGCGCTCGGCAATGGTATCCACCATTACGCTTTGCTCCTCATAATGCTTGTCGTAGAGCAGGTGCAGCTGGTAGAAAGTGGGGCCTACTACCTGCCAGTGGTGTTTTTTATACAGGTCGCGCAGGGTCATGGTATCAGCCAGCAGCTGGTTGAGCATCGTCACGCTCTGCTGCCGCACGCTCTCGGCCAGGCCAATGGGCAGGCGCTGCGATACAGTGCCGTATTTCTGCAGGGCGGCCGGGGCATTCACCTGCTGGTTGAGGATGGGCTGTACGCTCACGGCAGCGCGGCCGTTGGCTGATGCTGCCGCCGCTTTACGCGGGGCGGCGGGTTTCTTAGTAGCGGTTGTTTTGGTTGCCATGTTAGTTTCGGGAATGATAGGGCATGCGGCTGTAGATAGCTACCACCGGGCATTTCTTACGTAGGGAGGTTGGTTGGGTTGATGCAAAACCCTACTTTATCAGTTATGAACCATATTCACCCTCACCCGGAAACCCACCTCAGCAGCTCAGCTATGCTGCAGGATATTGTGATTGGGCTCTCCGATGGCCTCACCGTGCCGTTTGCACTGGCAGCCGGCCTTAGCGGTGCGGTGCAGTCCTCGGCGCTGGTTATCACGGCCGGGCTGGCCGAAATTGTAGCAGGCTCTATTGCTATGGGCCTGGGTGGTTACCTGGCAGGCCGTACCGAAGTAGAGCATTACCAGGCAGAGCTGGACCGGGAGCACCGCGAGGTGCAGGAAGTACCCCACGTTGAGCGCGCCGAGGTAGACGAGCTGCTGGCGGAAATGGGCCTCTCCGAAGCCACCCGCGAGCAGGCCGTGCGGGAGCTCACCTCCGACCCCGACCAATGGGTGCGCTTTATGATGAAGTACGAGCTGGGCCTGGAAAAGCCCGATCCCCGGCAAGCCTGGAAAAGTGCCGTTACCATCAGCCTGGCCTATGCGCTGGGCGGCCTGATTCCCCTGAGCGCCTATTTCCTGACCGCAACCCCTGCCGAAGGGCTGGTTTGGTCGGCCGTTATTACCATTGTGTGCCTGTTGGTGTTTGGCTATATCAAGAGCCGCATAACGGGGCAGCCCCCCGTAATGGGTGCCCTGAAAATGGCCGGCACCGGAGCCCTGGCTGCTGCCGCGGCTTTCCTGGTAGCCAGGCAGTTTGAAGGGCATTTTTAAGCCTGCTTTCTAACTTGCTTCAGCTTTTCTTTTCTCCATTTTTCTCCTCATTCTTTATTTCTTTTTCTCATGGACCAAGCACACTGGCACCTGCTCCTGAACCACACGCCTATTCTGGGCAGCTTATTTGGGCTGCTGCTACTGGCGTTTGGCATACTCCGCCACAACGCCCCCGCCTTGCGGATTGGCCTTATCACGGTGCTGGTTTCGGCGGTGCTGTGCATTCCCACCCAGCTTACCGGCGAAGGCGCTGAAGAAGTGGTAGAAGATATGCCGGGCATCACCCACGCCATCATTCATGAGCACGAGGAAGCGGCCGAGGTGGGCTTCTGGGCAATGGAGGCAACGGGCGTACTGGCCTTGCTGGCGCTGCTGATGCCCAGCCGGGGGCGCCTCTTCACGGGCCTTACCCTGGTTGCTACGGCCGCCAGCTTTGGCCTGCTGGCCCGCGCCGGCAACCTGGGCGGGCAAATCTCCCACCCCGAAATTCGCCCGACCGGCGTAAATACCCAAACAGCCAGTCCGGCTCACACAGCGGAAGAGCACGAAGACAACGACTAACGCCCTTTTCCATTTTCTTGCGGTTTCTTATGCCATTTCCCTTCTTCGGCGACGATAAATCTACCATTGCGAAGCTGCTTGCCACTTTACCCCAGATGGGCAGGGTAGAATGGATTGGCCTGCGCCCGGCACGGCGCCAGCCGTTGCAGGCCGTAACGGAAGCCCTGGCCGAAACCGACCGCCACCTCGCCGGCGACCATGCCCGCCCCAAACCCGGCGGCAAGCGCCAGATTACCCTCATCCAGCACGAGCATCTGGCCACGGTTGCCGGCTTCCTGGGGTTTGAGGAGCCGCTTGAACCGGGTAGACTGCGGCGTAACCTGGCTATTAGCGGGCTTAACCTGCTGGCGCTTAAAAACCGGCGCGTGCAAATTGGCGAGGAGGTAGTGCTGGAAATAACCGGCGAGTGCCATCCCTGCTCCCGCATGGAGGAAGTGCTGGGCCCCGGTGGCTACAATGCCATGCGCGGGCACGGCGGCCTCACGGCGCGCATTCTGCAGGGTGGCCTAATCCGCGTGGGCGACGCCGTGCGGGTGGATCCTGCGGCGCCGGAGTAAGGGTAATACCAGCAGTATAACTTATTCCAATTGGCATTTTTCTTTGGTAATGCTTAAAAGGTTTGCAGGCATATTACCTGTAAAATGCCTGCCACGAAAAAGCCCGGGCCTGATCAGGCCCGGGCTTTTTCGTGGCAGGTAGCTGCGGCCCGTATGCTTAGGGCAGTTGCGGTACTTGCACACCCGATGCGTGCCTGGCATCGTGGTACAGGCGAATAGTAGCTTTCTGAAAATCCTTGGCCTCGGCCGTCGGGATAGTTACCATTTGCTGCGGGTTGCGGTCCACAAGCGGGAACCAGGAGCTTTGCACCTGCACCATGAGGCGGTGGCCCTTACGGAAGGTGTGCAGCACATCCGGTAGTTCGTACTTAACCTCTGCTACTTGGCCGGGCTGGAATGCCTCAGGCTTCTCGAAGGAATTGCGGAAACGGCCGCGAATGGGCTCGGCGCGCACCAGCTGCTGGTAGCCAGCCCTGGGTGCCGGCGTGGCGCCGGGAGCGGTACCCGCGGCCGAGTCGGGCAGCACGTCGATGAGCTTGACCACAAAGTCGGCATCGGTGCCGGTGGTTGATACGAACAGATCGGCCGTGAGTGGACCGGCTACGGTGAGGTCTTCGGTCAGCGGCTCGGTCTGGAACACCAGCACGTCGGGGCGCTGGGCGGCGAAGCGCTGGTCTTCCACCATGTACTCGTTGTTGCGCTCAGCATGAATGCCGTTAGTGTAGGGCACCGGCTTCTGCGGGTCGCTCAGATACTCATCAAACCCTGCGGCTGCGGGAGTAAAGGCCAGCTTCCCTCCTTCCTGGAAGTACAGCGTGCGCGGCTGCGTGCCTTTGGGCGGCCAGGCAGCATAATTCTGCCACTGGTTGCTGCCGGTGTTAAACACGGTGGCTTCGGCGGCGGCAAAGTCGCCTTTGTTCTTGAGGTAGTGGTTGAAGAACTTCACCTCCAGGTTGTCGCGGTAATACTGGGCCGTGTTCTGGCCAAAGCGCAAGGGGCCGAACGTGCTCCACTCAGCCCGCGACCAGGCGCCGTGCGTCCATGGGCCCATTACCAGGCGGTTTTGGGCGCCGGGGCTTTGCTGCTCAATGGCCTTGTAAGTGGCCAGCGCGCCAAACAAATCTTCGGCATCAAACCAGCCACCAACCACGAGCGTAGCGGGCTTCACGTTCTTCAAGTGCGGGCGAATATTGCGCTCCTTCCAGTAGCTGTCGTAGGTGGGGTGCGCGAGGTACTCGCTCCAGGTTTTGGCGTGGTTGTTAAAGTACTGGGCGCCATCGGCGTTCTTGATGGGCCCCAGGTTTAGGAAGAACTGATAAGCATCCTTGCTTTCGGCGCTGAACATGGGCTCGTACTTCGGCGTGGGGCCCTGGCGGGGCGCGTCGAAGTAGTTCATGAACTCGAAGTTATCGAGCAGAAAAAAAGCGCCTTTGTGGTGGGCATCGTCGCCGATGAACTCATCCGTTACCGGCGCCTGCGGCGACACGGCTTTCAGAGCCGGATGCGCGTCGGGCAGAGCGGCCGAGGCATAGAAGCCGGGGTAGGAAATGCCCATCATACCCACGCGGCCGTTGTTGTTCGGAATGTTCTTCAGTAGCCACTCAATGGTATCGTAGGTATCGGTGCTTTCGTCGTGGCCTGGGTTCTTGCCCTTCTTTGGCTTGCCATGGGCTGCCGGCACGGTGGGCGTCATCTCCTCAAACTGCCCTTCACTCATGTAGCGGCCACGCACGTCCTGGTTCACGAAAATGTACTGCTCCTGCGACAGTTCGCGGCTGCGCACCGGCCCACCGTTGGGGTAATTATTTTCGCCGTACGGCCCCGCCGAATACGGCGTGCGCTGCATCAGGAAAGGGTATTTATTGCCCTTGGCCGCATCCCGGGGCACGTAAATGACGGTGTACAGCTTCACCCCGTCGCGCATGGTTATCTGGCGGTCGAGCTTGGTGTAGTGCTGGCGCACGAACAGCGAATCGGCGGCACGCTGCGCAGCGTTTTGTGGCGTTTGCGCTTGCGCAGAAGCTACGCTACCTAGGGTGAATACTGCGAGAGCAGCAGCGGAAAACAGACGAAGCATGGGTCGGGCTGGCTAGAACACAAACCTAACCCGGATTTAGCAGCTGACCAATAGCGCATTCGTAAACCGGATAATTGCAGACGGCTCCCCCTGCTGGCAATGCCAGCGGGGGGAGCCGTCCGCTGCCAACGTGCCTTACTCACCGCCGTATTTACTCTTCCCTTTGCCGCTGCCGTCGGCATCCATGCGCACAATGCGCGGCATAAAGGAGCCCAGCACATCTACCAGGTCGCGCTGGTGGGCCATCACCTGGTGAATGTCTTTGTAGGCCATAGGGGCTTCATCGAGGCCACCGCCAATCAGCTCCACGCCTTTGTCGCGCAGCAGGCGGCGCAGCTCGCCTTCCGTCACCTGCAGCTTGGCCTGGGTGCGGGAAAGGCGTCGCCCGGCGCCGTGCGAGGCCGATTGCAGGGAGTCCCGCTCGCCGCGGCCCCGCACAATAAAGCCCGGCGCCGTCATGGAGCCCGGTATCACGCCCAGCACGCCTTTGCCGGCCGGCGTGGCGCCTTTGCGGTGTACTATGGCCTCGGTGCCATCGGGCAGGGTTTCTTTCCAGGCAAAGTTGTGGTGGTTTTCCACCTGGGCCAGCGGCTTCTCCCCCAGTGCTTTGCTCAGGCGCCGGTGAATGTCGTGGTGGCAGGCGGAGGCATAGTCGCCGGCCAGGTTCATAGCAGCCCAGTACTCCTGGCCTTCCTGCGAGTCAAGAGAAAGCCAGGCCAGGTGCCGGGCCTGCGATGGCAACTGGCACATATCCATGGCAATTTTGGTGTAGTGCTGCGCAATGGCCGCCCCCAGCCCGCGCGAGCCGGAGTGCGACAACACTCCCAGATACTGTCCTACGGCCAGGCCCATATCGTTGCTGGCATCGGTAATATCTACCAGGCCAAACTCCACAAAATGGTTGCCGGAGCCGGAGCTGCCAATTTGCGCCACGGCAGATTCCAGCTTATGCCGGGCCACACCAATCTGCCGGAATTCGGGCCGGTCGAAAATGGGGTCGTCGGTGTTGCGGTCCTTGAAGACTTCCCGGTTGCCGAAGCGCGTATTCTCGAGCAGCATTTTCTTCAGGGCATGCTGGCGCTCATCCAGAAACGACACGGGCATATCATAAACCGAAAGGGCCATGCGGCAGCCAATATCCATGCCCACGCCATAGGGAATTACGGCGTTATTGGTGGCCAGCACGCCGCCAATGGGCAAGCCGTAGCCCTGATGAGCATCGGGCATGAGCGCGCCATCAAGGGTGATGGGCAGTTGCATGGCGGTATCCATCTGCTTGCGGGCGCCATCTTCAATAAAATCTTCGCCGTAGCGGCGGTAGTCCTTTATTTTGGGGTTGAGGGCTACGTCGCGGCTGGGCTGGGGTACCAGGGCTTCGGCCAGCGGGCGCCAGGTTTCGTCGCGCACGTAGGCAAAGGGGTCGTCTTTTATTTGTTTAAGCAGGGAAAGCGCACTGCCCTTATCCAGCTTCTTAAATTGTTTCTGATCCAGAATATCGAGAGCTATGCCAATAGCACGTCCCTCGGGGTAGCCCAGCTGGCGCAGGTCGTTACCGCGGAGTTTCTGAGAAGCCATAACGGAGATATAAGAGATAAACGGAAGGTAGAAAACGCGGGTAGTTGCCTGCCCGCGCGGTTTCCTATACGCAAGCCAGCGGGCAAGTGGGCGCCTTGGCTACCTTTGTAGTGCTTATGACCACACCAAACGCCTCCCTTCAGCCGCCGCGCCCATTGCCCATTCCTGGAACTGCTGAAGCCGGCTCAGCGGCTCAACAAGCCTTTCGGGCGGCAGTAGAACAGGTGGAAGGCCTGCGCCAGCGCCTCACGGAGGTGCAGCAGGAACAGGCGGAAGCCCGCCGGCAGTATTGGAAGCAAGTGGGGCCCCTGGCCGAAGCCGTGGTAACCATACGCCGGGCCTTGTTTGCTCCTTTGGAGGAAGCACTTTTACTGGACTTTTTCTCCCGGGCCGAGCATCAGCAACTGGAAGATATTATTAGCGGGAATGCGCGCAGTCTGCAGGACCGATTTGGGGAAGACGCTTCGGATATACTGAGTAAATATGCTCCGACCCCGGGCAAATCAGGCTCGGCCGAAACAGCTTCCGCAGCCACCAATTCAGGAGCACCATCAGCAGAAAACGACCAGCCGAAGCCGCACGAACGAGCGGCCCATGAGGCCCGCAACCGCCGTAAAACAAAAGCCGACCGTGCCCGCGAAGCCGCCGAGCAGGCCGCCCGCGACGAGCAGCAGCGCCTGCTTTCCAATACCAAAACCGTGTACCGGCAGCTGGCCCGCGCCAACCACCCCGACCTGGAGCGCGACCCGGCCCTGCAGCAGCACAAAACCGCCCGCATGCAGCGCATCACGGAGGCCTACGAAGCCAACGACCTGTATACCCTATTGCAGCTGCTCTCGGAATCAGGCCCCGCCGACCAGGAAGCCGATGATGTACTGCTGCGCTACACGCAGGCCCTGCAACAGCAGCAAACGGAGCTAAAGCAGCAGCTGCAGGCGCTGCTGTTTGGGGCGCAAAGCTTTTTGGGCAGCACCGGTAAAAAGCGGGAACAGGAGCTGCGGCAGATTAAACGCCATTTGCGCGCCGAGGCGGAATACCTACAGCACATCACCCAACTGATTCAGGAGCCCGAAGGCCTGCGGGAGGTGCTGCGGAGCCTGAACGCTGCAGGCCACGAAACCATTTAGCGCCTATTGCAGAAAATTCAGCACCTGCTGCACTACGGCCGGGTCGCGCATTATGCGGTTGTGCCCCAGGCCATCGGTTGGCCGAAAATCCAGACGGGGCCAGCTGTTGGCCAGCTCCTGGGCTTCGGCAAACGGAATGCTTTCATCCTGGTGGTCGTGCAGCAGTAGAGCGCGGTGGGCGGGAAACAGGCGGCCATTGTTCAACAGGCTGAAGCTTTCGGCATGGCGGCCGTGCTGCTTTTGCACAAACTGGCTCATGCGCTCCATAACGGCGGGCGGCAGTCGCAGCAGGGCAGCAAAGCGTTGGGCCACGGCCTTGGTGCTGGCGGGCACGCTCAGCAGCACCAGCCGCGCCAGGTGCTGATCAGTGGCCTGATTGAAATGCACCGGCACCCCTACTGTGGCCGCGCCGCCAAAGGAATGCGCTACTACGGCGTAGACGGGCCCCAGCTCGTCGGCAACGGCCTGCACGGCCCGCGCAAAAGCTGGCAGTGTGGTCTGCGTACCAGACGAGGCGCCGTGCGCCGGACCATCCAGGGCTACCACACGGTAGCCGGCCGCTACCAGTGCCCGCGTGAATACGCCCCAGAAGCTGGCGCGGTGCTCCCAGCCGTGCACCAGGAGCACGATTTTTTCACCGACGGAATTCCACTCATAGGCGGCTATATTATCTTCTCCCGCCGGCACCCAAAACTGCCGGGCCCCGGCCAGGGCAGCAGCTTCCCAGGTCTTGGTTGGCAGCCGGCGCGGAGAAGTAAAAATCCGCCAGGCCGCCCGGAAAGCCAGCTCCGTGGAAACGGCGGCCAGCAGCCGCAGCTGAAATCGTAGGCGCCGGATGGCCGCTGGCGGGGATGGATAACGGTTTTTAACCATGTATACTTTGTTCTCAATCCTGAGCCGGAAGCATGGCCGACTGTATCAGCCAGACAGCTTACTCCTACCCTGCGCTATAGCCTTTGGGCTGTTACTCCTCGCTGGACTGGCCCAGGCTGCTTGCTACCCCGCGCACGGCCTCGCTTAAGTAAGCGGGCACCTCGGCATCGGGTTGCAGGAGGCGGAGCAGATACAGGTATTTACGGCGGCCTTCTTCCAGCATTTGCGGGGTTACCTCTACCGTGAATACGCCGAAGGGCTCTACCTTTTGCACGCCCACCAGCAGAAACCGCTCAGCCCGCAGCGCATCAGAATAAAAGGCCGCCTGCCGGTCGTAATCATAGCCGGTGCAGGTGGCCCGGAAATGCTCATAGTCGCGGGCCATGGTGGTTTTAAAATCCACAATGGTGTAAGGCTGATGCGGCTGGTCTACTACCAGATCAGCGCGCAGCTTGCAGAGCGTGCCGGTAGTAGGTTCCGTGAACAGGCAGCTGGGCTCCGGAATGCCGGCCTCCAGCAGCTGGCGCAGGGCGGGCTGCATTTTCACGCCATCTACCAGCCACCACACCAGGGTATCATTAATACCCGGCTCGCCGGGTACATAGTCTTCGGGCTCCAGCAGAGCGGTATGAAAGGCGGTACCAAAGCTCAGGGCGCCGGTATTGCCGGGGGTACGGGGCAGACGGCCGTTCAGCGCATCGCGCAGGCGCGAAAGGTCAGAATTGGCGATGGCCGGCAGGGCTCGGTAGTCGTCATAGGGTACACGCAGCAGGTCGGGGCGGCGGTTCTCGGGATAGGTATCAGTCACGGAATTCAAACAGCAATACAACTAAAAAGCTTCCTCCAGCAGCGGCAAAGGTGCCATTAATATTTGGGGCAGCTGCGCCGGGGAATTTCTCTCTTGTAACGGCTACACGAACTGCCGGGCTGTCTCTTTTGCGAAATTATCTTGCCCGGCCAGCCGATATTCAACCAACCTGATCCTGATCTTCTGTCTGTTAGCTGCTAGCCCGTGGCCGGCGGCCGGTTTACGGCAGGTCAACTATTTTAATGAGTCCGGGGCCTGCTGCTTTTCGGCGCGGGCCTTTTTCTTCTGCTGCCGCTTAAAGTAGCCCTTCAGCAGGAAGTTGTGCTGCAGGGCTTCCATGCTCTGGTTGAAGCGCGCCGTGCCCTGCTCCACATTGTTCATAGAGTGCTCCAGGCGCCCGGCCATGGCCGTATCTACCAGCAGCGTACCCAGAGGGCCCTGCCCGGCCTTTACCTGGCGGGTGATGGTGTTCAGGGTGGTGGTCATGGTATCGGCGGTGGCGCTCAGGCGGCTGGCGCGGCGCATGGTATGCTGCATCTGGCCGGCAAAAGAGGTATCGGTGAACAGGTAGCCCACCACCCCGCGGCCGCGCCGGGCATCCCGGGCCAGGGTCTGCACATCGCGGGAGGCCGCATCCATGCGGGCCATGGTGCCTTCCGCGTGCTTCACGGAGGCCCGCAGACTGTTGGCCACTTTTTTGTCGCCAATCAGTTCCCACATGGCGGAGCTGTTGTTGAGCTTGCCCGTCACCTCTTTCATGTCTTCGGTAATGCCCACCAGGTTTTGGTTGGTGCGCTGCAGCGTGTTCAGCATGGCTTCTATGCGAACGGGCTGCCGGGAGCGCAGCTTATCTCCGTTGGCTACGGGCGGGGCCGGCTCGGGCATGGACGTAATGTTTACGATGGTGTTGCCCATGAGCCCATCTGTGCCGATGGAGGCTATGGCGTTTTTCTTGATGAAGGGCTGCACCTCGCGCCGCAGCGACATGCGCACGCGCACGGTGGTATCTCCTACAATATCAATCCCCTCCACCGTACCCACCATAATGCCGGCAAAGCGCACGTTGTTGCCCGTCAGCAGGCCATTTACGGCGCGGAAGTCGGCATTAATGTCCAAGGTATTGCTGAACATATTCTGCTTGCGCCCCAGCATATAGAGCAGCAGAATAAGACACACCAGCCCGGCCAGTACAAAAACACCTAGGCGGACGTTGTTGGCGGCGGTTCGCTGGCTCATGGCTATGGGTGAAAAAAGAACGGCGGGAAAAACAGGGTGGAAAAATCAGGTGCGGGGCACGGCCCCCTCAAAGAATTCGTGCACTACCGGGTCTGTGGACAGGCGCAGCTCCTCGTAGGTGCCTTGCTGGTAGCAGCGGCCATCAACCAGCAGGGCCACGCGGTTGGCTGTGATGCGTACGCAGTTCATATCGTGGGAAATAATGATGGCCGAGGTGGTATAGCGGGCCTGCACATCCAGAATCAGCTGGCTTATCTCGCGGGCCGTTACGGGGTCCAGGCCGGTGGTGGGCTCATCGTAGAGAATGATATCGGGCTTGAGGATGAGCGTGCGGGCCAGCCCAATGCGCTTGCGCATACCCCCCGACAGCTCGGCGGGCATCATGTTCTGGGTGTGCTCCAGGCCCACGCTGGCCAGGGCCTCCTCTACCATGGCCTGCTCCTCTTCGCGGGTTTTGTTGATCCAGTGCCGGCGCAGCGGGAAAAGCAGGTTTTCGCGCACCGTCATGGAGTCGTACAGGGCATTGCTCTGAAACAGAAAGCCCACCCGGGCGCGCAGCTCATCCAGCTGCTGATGGTCGAACTCATTGATTTCTTCCCCGAATACCCGGATGCTGCCCGCATCGGGCTGCAGCAGGCCTATGATGCACTTAATCAGCACCGATTTGCCCGAGCCCGACTTGCCCAGCACCACCACGTTTTCGCCGCGGTGCAGCGTCAGGCTGAAATCCCGCAGCACATGGTTGTCGCCGAATGATTTGAAGAGATGCTCCACCTCCAGCACCACTTCGGCCCCGGCCGCTGGGGTGGGCGTTGGTGCTTCCTGTACCTGTGGGCTGGCGGGCTGCATGGCACAGGCTAGTTAAGACCCAGCAGGCCGGTTATCTGCACGGCCAGCAAATCAAGCACAAAGATGACCAGCGACGATACCACCACCGCCGAGTTGGCCGACTGCCCTACGCCTTCGGTGCCTTTCTGGGAATGGTAGCCCTTGTAGCAGCCAATAATGCCAATGGCAAAGCCGAAGAAGAACGTTTTAATAAAAGCCGGCAGCACATCACTGAATTCCAGCCGGTTCATGATGTTGTTCACGAACAGCGACATGCTGGTTACGCCCTTCATGTTTATGCCGATGTAGGAGGCATACAGGGCAATCAGATCGGCCAGAATCACCAGCACCGGTATCATCAGGGTGGTGGCCATTACCCGCGTGACTACCAGGTATTTAAACGGGTTGGTGCCCGATACTTCCATGGCATCAATCTGCTCGGTCACGTTCATAGAGCCCAGCTCGGCGCCAATGCTGGAGCCTATTTTGCCGGCGCAGATGAGGGCTGTGATAATGGGGCCCATTTCGCGGATGATGGACAGCGCTACCATGGCCGGAATCCAGGCCTCGGCGCCAAACTTGGCCATGGTGGGCCGCGCCTGCAGGGTGAGTACAATGCCCATAATAAACCCCGTAACGCCCACCAACGGCAGCGACTTATAGCCCACTACGTAGCACTGGTGCAGGAACTCCTGCACCTCATAGCGCGGCCGAAATCCTTCGCTAAAAAACCGCCCTGTAAACCGGGAAATAGCACCGGCTTCTGCCAAAAACTCGCTGGCCTGCATAGTAGGCAGTTTAGCAATACACTGGATGAAAAACTCCTTCTGACTTCATCTAACCCGATGAGGATCAGCAAGCTATTTTTTTAATACAAAAGCCCTTCCGCCTCGCCGCCCATATCGGGGCGCTGGTCGGTGGCTGTGGTTTCAGAAACCGGAGCTTCCACCGCCGGCAACAACAGCACGGGCACCGTCGTGTGCTCCAGCACCCTGGCCGTTACGCTCCTATGAAACAGCTCGCCCAGATAGCTGCGCTGCCGGGCCACCAGCACCAGCAGCCCGGCCCGGGTGGTATGGGCGGCCTCCAGAATGCCGGCAGCAGCATGCGTGTGCTGAAAGCAGCGTAAGTCGGTGTGTTGGCTGGTTGCTACCAGCCCGCTGGTATGCACGGCCTGCAGAGCGGCGGCGCAGGCGTCGTCATCCTCTACCTCGGAAACGTGCGCCACGGTAACCGGGCACTGCAGATTCGTTAGCAATTGCTGGGCGAAGCGGCCCGCCTCGTCCAGCCGGAAGCCCTCAGCATCGGCGGCAATTATCACCTGGTGCGGCGGCGCGGTGGCCGTACTGCCCACGGGCACCACCAGCAAAGGAAAATGGGCGGCCCGCAGCAGGTCCAGCGCGGCACCGCTTACCTGGTCGGCGGAGGTGGCTTCTGCGGCCGGGCGGCCCAGCACAAACAACGCCGGCTGATAGCGCGCCATCAGGCTCCGGGCCAGGGTGGGCAGCAGGTCGGTGGCCATTTCTACGGTGGCGGGCACCGGGAGGCGGTCTACCAGCTCCTGCATGGCCTCGGCCGTAGGGGCTTCGGCATCCAGCTCGGCCTGGCGCCAGTTTTCACCGGCAAACACGTAGGGGTCGAAGAGAGACGCGCGCTTTACGTGCAGCAAGACCAGCCGGGCCTGCAGCTTAGCGGCCAGCCCGGCCGCATATTGCATAGCCTGGTTGGCCGCCGGGTAAAAGTTGGTGAGAACGATGAAGGTGAAGGACATGGCAGAGCAGCAAAAGGAAGCTTAAACAAGGGGCCTGGCCGGCAGAAAAGGAACGTCCTCAGATAACCGGCAGCACCAATACCGGCACGGGGCTGCGCTGCAGCACCTGGGCCGTTATACTCCTGTGGAACAGGCCGCCCAGCAGGCTTCTTTCCCGGGCCATAAGAACCAGCAGCTCGGCCTGCGTATCGGCGGCGGCCTGCAGAATGCCGGTGGCCGGGCTGGTGTGATGCACGGTGTACAGGCTATCCGGCGACAAATCCTTGACCAGGTGGTTGTGCCGAAGCGAGTTTACGGCCGTGCGGGCGCGGTCATACTGCTCCTCGGTTTCCACGTGCAGCACCGAGAAGGTGGCGTGCAGCGCCTCCCACAGCGGGTGCATATCCAGGGCATTTTCCCGCAGCTTAAACGGCTCCCCATCAGCGGCCAGCGCTACGCGGGTAGGCGTGCCAGGCATGGGGGCACCTTCGGGTACCATCAGCAGGGGGTAGCGCAGGTGGCGCAGCACGGGCAGGGCCTGGTCGCCCAGCAGCTGGTCCAGAAAATCGGGAGTGGCGGCGCGCCCGCACACCAGCACCAGCGGGTGGTAGCGCGCAATGGCATCGGCCAGAGTCTCGGCCATGGTGTTTACCGAAAGCTCTACCGTAGCTGGTACGGGCAGCTCCTCGGCCAGCTTCTCCAGGGCGTTATGGGTTTCCCGCTGACTGCGGATGGCCGCCCCGGCCGGAATCATAACATACTCCGGATCCAGCAGTACATCCTGGTACAGATGCAGCAGCACTACCTGGCTTTGCAGCGGCTTCGCCAGGGCCGCTGCATAGGCCAGGGCCTGCCGCGAGGACTCAGAAAAATCAGTTAGTACCACCAGATAAGGTCCCATATCAAAAAAATAAAAGAGGATAATTATTCATTGCGTCACCTTCGCCTTATTAATCTGGTGAGGGCAGCACAAGGACGGGCAGCTGGCTTTCCCGGATAACCTGGGCCGTTACGCTGCGGTGAAACAGGCTCCCAAGCAGGCTGTGCCGCCGGGCAATAAGTACCAGCATATCCGCCCGCAGCTCGTGGCCCGCCTGCAGAATACCCTCGGCAACGGATGGGTATTTGAGCTCGTGCACATCAGTGGCAGTCAGGTCGGAGGCCAGGCCGCTGGCGCACACGCTCCACACCGTTTCGCGGGACTTGGGCGGCTGCGGATCGGTGGGGCTGGTGATGTGCGCTACGGAAAGCCGCGCACCAAACCCCGCCCGCAGCTTATCTACCACGCCGGCATGGAGGCCCAGGGAAAACTCCTGCCCGTCTACCGCCAGCAGCAAATGCGTGGGCGGCTGCACTTCCCAGCCCATGGTGGGCACAATCAGCAGCGGGTAGGGCGCCGTGCGCAGCAGGTCCATTACGGTTACGCTGATCAGCTCGGTGGGCGTGGTGGCGGTACCGGGGCGGCCCAGCACCAGCATCAGGGGGTGATGATGGTGCACGGTATCGGTAACGGCATCGGGCAGGAACTCTTCGGATATCTCTACTTCGGCCGGCACCGCCAGAGAAGTGACCAGCTTGCCCAGCACCTGCTCCAGCTGCTTTTCGCCTTGCGGCGTGTGCTGCCGGCTGTACTCATCGGGGGAAAGCAGCCCGTCGTGGCGCAGGTGCAGCAGCACCAGGTGGGCATGCAGGGGCACGGCCAGCGTGGCCGCATACGACAGGGCGCAGTTGGATACCGCCAAAAAATCGGTTAAAACAACTAGGGAGGCACTCATGGCACGAGAAAGTAAACAAGGAAAGCGCAAGCAGAACCCGGAAAAACCACCCTGCTACCCCGCTCCGGCGGCTAAGCAACGCGGACACTGCCACCGGCTCACGATGGCCCCAACGCACTAGGTCTGACCGGGGCAGAGCCCTGGCATAACATTGTGAATATCGGTGATTTTATTGTACATTAAGCAAAGCTACTGGCACTAATTTCACGTTGCCCTACGCCCTTTGTACCTGGGTATTCAGTATAAAAGTGACGCCTTGATAGTGGATTTCCTCCGGCCCCCTTTGGCCTTTGCAGCTTTAGGCTATGAAACGCTTTGTTCCACCCTCCTGCCCAGAATGCCCCAGCCGCCATAGTTGCCCTATGTCCTGCTGCCAGCCGGAGGAGCTGGAGGTGCTTTCGCTGATGAAAACGGCGCAGGTGTATCAGCGGGGGCAGGTTATTTTTCAGGAGGATGGCCGCCCCATGGGGCTGTACTGCATTCATTCGGGCAAAATAAAGGTGATGAAGGTGGGCGGCGACGGCAAGGAGCAGATTATCCGGCTGGCCCGGGAGGGTGATTTGCTGGGCTATCGGGGCCTGTTGGCGGGCGGCAGTCACTCGGCCTCGGCCGTGGCGCTGGAAGAATCGGTGGTGTGCTGCATTCCCCGCACGGAGTTTTTCCGGCTTGTGGAGCAGAACGTGCGCTTTGCCGCTTCCCTGATGCAGCTGCTATCCAAAGCCCTGGGCGATGCCGAAGAGCGAATGCTGCACCTGGCGTACAAGCCCGTGCGGGAGCGGCTGGCCGAAGCCCTGCTGCTGCTGGCGCGCACGTATCAGCAGCATAATCAGGAGCCCGTAAGCATTCCTATTTCCCGCGACGACCTGGCTTCCCTGGTGGGTACCGCCAAGGAAACTACCAGCCGGTTTGTATCAGAGTTCCGGGATGAAGGCGTGTTGCAGGCGCGCGGCAGCCTGATTACCATCCTGAATCCGGCCCGCCTGGCCGAAATTTCCACCCGCTACGACTAGCCTGCCCGGCTTTGAATTTTTCCGCCTGCTATGGTCCTCTTTCCGGGTGGCAAACCACGGCTATCCGCACCGGGGGTGGGGCAGGCAGCGAGTGGCACAGGGAACAGGGCGTTTTCATGGAGAGGTACTGCAAGAGAAGCCAATTCAGCCGGCCGGCTACCCAAACGTAGCCGCTTAGCCAAGTTGTAGCAGCGGGGCAAAGCCGGGGTAGATAACCAGCAGTTGCTGTGTAACGAAGATGCCCATTTCCTATAGTTTATACATTGATAACTATCACCTTACAAAGTGATATTCATCAGCTTTTCCCTTACCGTCAGCAGCAGAAATTAGGGCCCTGTTTGTATGCCGTGCCCGGACAGCTGCTGGTTCCTGCTGAGCAGAACCTTGCCGGGTGCGGCACCCCGCCCCTACCTTTTGGCGCATGCTGCTACCCTGGCTTCACCTTCCGCGCATGAAAACGCAGCGTCTGGTCTGCGCGGCCGGCCACTGCCTGTACCGGGCCGGCCAGCCGGCCGAACATGTGTACTGGCTGGAGCAGGGCGCCGTGGGCATCTGGTCCCGAAGCCCCACGGGGCTGTTTCAGGTGGTATGCGGACCGGCGCTGCTGGGCAGCGAGCTTTTGGTAGCCAGCCGGTGCCGGCATACGGTGCTGGCCCTGCAGCCCTGCCAGCTCACGCTGCTTAACCAGAATGGCCTCCGAAAAATAATTCGGGCCCACCCGCGGCTGCTTCTCTGGCTGCTCTGCCAGTTCAGCCAGGAAACCATACTCACTCTTCCGCACTATGAATAGCCCTGATCTGCTTCCACCACCGCCCGTTGTTCAACCAGCTCCCGGGCAGTTGCGCCTGCGCCGCATGGGCATCGATACCCGCAATGAGCACGTGGTTTTCCTGCGCTCTGACTCCCCCGTTTGCCACGCGGAAGGGTTCCGGGCCTTGTCGCGGCTGAAGGTGACGGCGAACGGGCATACCGTTATTGCCTCCCTGAATACTATTGTTGGCAATAGTTTGCTGGAGCCGCACGAAGTAGGTGTATCCGAGGTAGTGTGGGAACACCTGCGCGCCCGCCCTGGCGAAGAAGTGCACCTTATGCACCTACCACCCCTGGAATCCATGCACCTGGTGCGCGCCAAAATGTACGGCCGCCGCCTGCTGCCGGAAGACTACCGGGCCATTATGCTGGATGTAGCAGCCGAGCGGTATTCCAACGTGGAGCTGGCCGCTTTTGTAACTGCCTGCGTGCGCGACGTCACCCTGGAAGAAACCATTAGCCTCACACAGGCCATGATTGCGGCCGGGCGGCAGCTGCACTGGCCGGCCCACGTGGTAGCCGATAAGCATTCCATTGGCGGCCTGCCCGGCAACCGCACCACGCCCGTTGTGGTAGCCATTGTGGCGGCAGCCGGGCTGCTCATGCCCAAAACCTCTTCCCGGGCCATTACCTCCCCGGCCGGCACCGCCGATACCGTGGAAGTGCTGACTTCCGTAAACCTAACCCTGCGCCAGATGCGCCGCGTGGTGGCCCAGCACGGTGCCTGTCTGGCCTGGGGCGGCGCTATGCAGCTAAGCCCCGCCGATGATATTTTAATACGGGTGGAGCGCGCGCTGGATATTGATAGTCCGGCCCAGATGGTGGCCTCCGTGCTATCCAAGAAAGTAGCCGCCGGCGCTACCCACGTGGTAATTGATGTACCGGTAGGCCCCACTGCCAAGGTACGCAGTCTGGAAGAAGCGCAGGAAATGGTAGCCTTATTCCGGCAGGTGGGGCAAGCGGTAGGGCTGAAAGTAGAAGTGATGCTGACCGATGGCAGCCAGCCCGTGGGGCGCGGCATTGGCCCGGCCCTGGAAGCCCGCGACGTACTGGCCGTGCTGCAAAACAGCGCCGACGCTCCCCCCGATCTGCGGGAAAAATCTCTGCACCTGGCCGCCACGCTGCTGGAGCTTACGGAGCACGCGGCCACGGGTACCGGCGCCGCGGAGGCGGCCATGCTGCTTTCTTCGGGCAAAGCCTGGCAGAAGTTTCAGGACATTTGCCAGGCCCAGGGCGGCCTGCACTTTCCCCGGCCGGCGGCCCTGCACTGGGACATGGTAGCCAGCCGCCCGGGCCTGGTTCTCAACATAGACAACCGCCGCCTGGCTACGCTGGCTAAGCTGGCCGGCGCCCCCTGGAAGGCCAGCGCCGGCATAGACCTGCACGTGCGCCTGCGCCAGCCCGTACAGGCCGGGCAGCCGCTGTTTACGCTTTATGCCGAGAGCCCCGGCGAGCTAACCTACGCCCGCGATTACCTGCACGACTCCCCGGAACCTATCATAGCTTACTGATGCCGCCGCTCCTCCTGGCCCTGCCCGGCAACGAAGCCCTTACCGGCGAGCTGGCCCACCTGCTGGGCACCACCGTGGCCGACTACACCCTGCGCTCCTTCCCCGATGGCGAAACCTACGTGCAGCTGCACACCCCGGTAGCCGGCCGCACCCTGGTACTGATATGTACGCTGGCGCAGCCTAATCCGCAGCTGCTGCCGCTGTACTTTCTGGCTGAAACCGCCCGCGACCTGGGGGCCCACCGCGTGTATCTGCTGGCTCCTTATCTGGCTTATATGCGGCAGGATGCCCGCTTTCAGCCGGGTGAGGGAATTACCTCCGCCTACTTTGCCCGGCTGCTTTCCCATTTTCTGGATGGCCTGCTTACGGTAGCCCCCCACCTGCACCGCTGGCACCAGCTCCGGCAAATTTACCGCATACCCACGGAGGCCCTGCACGCTACCAGTGCTATGGTGCAGTACGTGCGCCGGCAGGTGCACCGCCCCGTTCTGGTGGGCCCCGATAGTGAAAGCAAGCAATGGGTAGCGGCCATAGCCCGGGAAGCTGGTTGCCCCTACCTCGTGCTCCGCAAGCAGCGCCACGGCGACCGAAGCGTGACCATAGCCCCGCCGGATGTAGCCCGCTTTCAACACCATACGCCGGTAGTGGTAGATGACATTGTTTCTACGGGACGCACTATGATAGCCACCGTGCAGCACCTGCGCCAAGCCGGGCTGCCCGCCCCGGTATGCCTGGGAATTCACGCGCTTTTTGTGGGCGCGGCTTATGATGAGCTGCTGGCGGCCGGGGCCGGGCACGTAGTTACGTGCAACACGGTGCCGCACCCTTCCAACGGCATCAATCTGGCTCCTTTACTGGCAGAAGCCTTAACCCGGCTGCCCGGGTAATTACTCCCCGATGGCCGGCACTATCAGCACGGGCAGGCGGCTTTGCAGCAGCACCTGGGCGGTTACACTGCGGTTAAACAGCTTCCCCAGAAAGCTGCGCGGGCGGGCTACTAGCACCACCATATCATAGTCAGCCGGGTTGGCGGCCTGCAGAATACCCGCGGCGGGGTCGGGGTGGCGAATGGCTTTGCTTTGGACGGCTGGTAGGTCAATAGTGAGTCCGGTCTGGGTTAAGGTATTCAGGGCCCGGGCGGCGGTTTCATTCTCTGTTACGATATGCAGCACGGTAAGCTCTGCCTGCAGCGCCTGAAAAAGGTCGTGCAGCAGGTCGTTGCAGTTGCCCAAACGGAAAGGCTCGCCATCCAGGGCTACCAGCACGCGGCGCGGGCGGGCGGTAGTAGGCACGTGGGCCGGCAGCACCAGCATGGGGTATGGCCTGGTCCGTAGAATTTCCAGGGACGTGGTGGTCACCAGCTCTTCGGGCAAATTCTCCACGTCGGGGCGGCCCAGCACCAGCAGACCGGGGTGGTGCTGCTCAATGGCCTCGGCCACCACCTCCGCCACCCGCCCCTTGCGCACTTCCGTTACGGCGGGTACCGGCAGCTCCTCGGCCAGCCGGCTCAGGGCCACCCGCGCCGACTCCTGCGACTGGCCGGAAACCGCCCCGGTAAACCGCTCGGCATCCAGCAGAGAAGTGCGGCGCACGTGCAGTAAAACCAGGTTGGCCTGCAGGGCGCTGGCGATGTTGGCGGCATAGTCCAGGGCACGGTTGGCCGCCGGGTAAAAATCAGTGAGTACCAGCAGAGAAGCAGCCATATGCAGCGGGAGTGAAAAAATGATTGCGCAAAGAAGATGGTTTCCTCTTTCGTTCAGTATGATAACAAATTAATATAAGTTGATAAATATCATAGAATTTCGCCTGCCCCGCTGCTTACCTTCCGGCCACTCATTTGGTCCACGCCTGCCTGCCGGCAATAGCGGGCTGGTTTGCCAGGAGCCCAAAACCTGCCCGCTATGAACGTTAGCATCACCTTCCTGGGCGCCGCCCAAACCGTAACGGGCTCCAAGTATGTACTCACGTTCAGCCACGGACCACTCCAGCAGCAGCTTATGGTAGACTGTGGCCTGTTCCAGGGTCTGAAGGAGCTGCGCCTGCGCAACTGGGATGTCCTGCCCATCAGCCCCGCCCAGCTGGATACCGTGGTGCTTACCCACGCCCACATCGACCACAGCGGCTACCTGCCCCGCCTGGTAAAAGAGGGCTTCCGGGGCCGTATTCTCTGCACCGAGGCTACCCGCGACCTGCTGGAAATAATGCTACTGGACTCCGCCAAGCTGCAGGAGGAAGAAGCTGCCTTTGCCAATGCCAAAGGCTATTCTAAGCACCACCCGGCGCTGCCGCTCTACACCACCGAGGACGTGCTGCAGGTACTGCCCCTGGTGGTGGGCTGCCCCTATAATACGCCCGTGCAGGCAATAAACCAGGTTTCCGTAATCTTCCGGGATGCGGGCCACATTCTGGGGTCGGCTATGGTGGAGATGCTGGTGCAGGGCGAGCAGCAGGAGAAAAAGCTGGTATTTTCCGGCGACCTGGGCCGCTACGACAACCCCGTGATGTATGACCCCACCGCCATTACCCAGGCCGATGTGCTGCTGGTAGAATCTACCTACGGCGACCGGAACAACCGCGTGCCCGACCCCGAGGCCGAGCTGGCGGCCGCCGTAAACCAGGCCCTGGGGCGCGGTGGTGTACTGGTTATTGCGGCTTTTGCCGTGGGCCGCACCCAAACCATGCTGTATTATCTCAAGCGCCTGCGGCAGCAGAACCGGGTACCCCGCGTGCCGGTGTATGTAGACAGCCCCATGGGCATTCGGGTATCGGGGCTGTACCCGCGGCATCCGGGGCAGCACCGGCTGGGCCACGGCAATATTTTCGATTTTGACGGGCTGCGCTTTGTTTCTGATGTACCGGAATCCAAAAGCCTGAATCTGCTGGAGCAGGGCGCCATCATTATTTCGGCCAGTGGCATGTGTACCGGCGGGCGCATTGTGCACCACCTGCACCACCGCCTGCCCCGCCCCCAGGACACCGTTTTGCTGATTGGTTTTCAGGCCGATGGCACCCGGGGCCGCCGCCTGCTGGAAGGTGAGCCGCAGATTAAAATGTACGGCGACATGGTGCCCGTGCTTTGCCACGTAGAGCAGCTCAACGGCTTCTCGGCCCACGCCGACCGCGACGAGCTGCTGCGCTGGCTGGGCAACTTTGAGCAGGCTCCCAAGCGTACGTTCATTGTGCACGGCGAGCCCCTGAGCTCCGCCGCGCTGGCCCAGGCCGTGCAGGACCAGCTGGGCTGGCCGGCGCCCATTCAGCCCCGGTATCTGGAAACCTATTCGCTTTTTGAAGGCATTTGATTTTGCTTCCTGCCCCTGGAAAGAAACCCCCTACTCTGGTATGCCTACCGCGCCCACGTTCATCAGTGACTGCTCCGGCCGGGAGTTTCCCGAGGCCGACCGGGTGAGTGGGCGCACCGTGCGGCAGCCCATTCTGGAGCTCATTCAAAAAGACCAGCCCAGGTTTTCCGAGGACGACTACCTGGCCCTCGCGGAGCTGAACGAGTACCGGCGCAAATACATCCAAAACTACCTGCTAAAGGAGGTGGGCCAGCTCTCCGAGCTGGAGCAAACCGTGCTCAGCAACCTGCAGGCCCAGGCTACGCTCACGGACAAGCTGGAGGACGACGTTGAGCCCCTGACGCTGGGGCAGCGCCTGGCCGATGGCATGGCATCGTTTGGGGGCAGCTGGACGTTTATCCTCTCATTCTGCTTTTTTCTGATTTGCTGGATTATTCTGAACGGTTTCTGGCTGGCCAACCGCGGCTTCGATCCTTACCCTTTTATTCTGCTCAACCTGCTGCTCTCGTGTCTGGCGGCCATGCAGGCCCCCATTATTATGATGAGCCAGAACCGGCAGGAGGATAAAGACCGGCAGCGCGCCCGCAAAGACTACATGATTAACCTGAAATCGGAGCTGGAAATCCGGATGCTGCACGAAAAGCTAGACCACCTCATTATGCATCAGCAGCAGGATATGTTGGAAATTCAGCAGATTCAGGTAGAAATAATGAATGATATCCTGAAGAAAATAGAAGGATCCAAGCTGGTCACCTGACTTTGCTCCTTCCCTCGCACTTCCTCCTGATGCTATGAAACCGGCCAGCGCTCCTACGGCTTCGTTCCCGCCCCCTTCCACCGATTTGCAGCTGGGGCTGACATTGGCGGAGGCGCAACGGCGGCGGCAGCTGCATGGCCCCAACATTCTGTCCGGTAGCAGCCAGGAGCCCATCTGGCTGCTGGTGTGGCGGCAGTTCCGGAGCCTTACCGTGCTGGTGCTCATTGCGGCAGCCATTTTTTCCTGGGTGATGGGCGATACCGCCGAGAGCATAGCTATTGCCGCGGTGGTGCTCATCAATTCGGTTATCGGACTGTGGCTGGAGTGGCAGGCCCGGGTATCCATGGCGGCTTTGCACCAGCTGGATGTGCCCAAAGCCCGCGTAGTGCGCAACGGGCAGCACCAAACCATTCCCGCCCCGGAGCTGACCATTGGCGATGTGCTGCTGGTGGAAGCCGGCGACGTGCTGCCGGCCGATGCCGAAGTACACGAAGCCCGGCAGCTCAACGTAAACGAATCCGCCCTTACGGGAGAGTCCTTGCCGGTGGCCAAGCTGCCCGGCGCATTGGGCACCCCCGGGCAGCTGGCTGATGCGCCAACCTGCCACCTCTACAAGGGTACGGCTGTGGTAAACGGCAATGGCCGCGCTATTGTAACGGGCATTGGCATGAATACCGAGCTGGGCCGCATTGCGCAAATGGTGCAAACCGCCGGGCACACCGCCACGCCGCTCGAAATCAAGATAAACCAGCTGGCCCGGCAGCTCATTCTGCTCACGCTGGGCCTGGCGCTGCTGTACCTGCTGATTGGGCTGCTGCAGGGCCGGGATGCCGTAATGATGGTGAAAATGGCCATTATTCTGGCTATTGCGGCCATTCCGGAAGGGCTTTCCATTGTGGCTACCCTGGCCCTGGCGCATGGTATGCTGCGCCTGGCCCGGCAGCACGTTATCGTCAAAAAGCTGTCGGCGGTGGAAACGCTGGGCAGCACCAGCGTCATCTTTACCGATAAAACCGGCACGCTCACCCAAAATCAGATAGCCGTAAATACCATCTGGCTACCCAGTGGCCGCGCCGAGGTGCACCTCTCCGAAACGCCCCCCTTAACGGTGGCAACCGGCGACGACGCGGTGCTGGCCTCGCCCCAGTTCAAGCAGCTGCTGCGCGTGGCCGTTTCCTGTAACAACGCCCCCTACCAGCCCGGACAGCGGCCCAACCCGGCCCTGGGCGACCCGTTGGAAATTGCCCTGAATGAGCTGGCCTTCGCCTCGCCGCTGCCCGAGCAAAGTGCCTGTCCCCGCCTGGATGAAAAGGCTTTCAACTCGGAAACCCGCCTGATGGCCACCCTGCATCAGGAACCGGACGGCCAGTATTTTGTGGCCGTGAAAGGCGCCGCTGAAGATGTGCTGCTCCACTGCCACTACCGCTGGGATGCCGCCGGACTACAGCCGCTATCGGAAATTGAAAAGAAGGAATGGATTGCCCGCGCGGAGCAGCTGGCCCAAACCGGTCTGCGCACGCTGGGCTTTGCCAGTGCCCTGGCCGGCACCCACCCCGGCACCGATTTTGTGCACCACCTGGCTTGGGTAGGCCTGATTGGCTTTCTGGATCCGCCGCGGCTGGAGGTGCTGCCGGCCCTGCAGGCCTGCCGGCAGGCGGGCATTCGGGTAATTATGGTAACCGGCGACCACCCGGCCACGGCCCGCACGGTGGCGGCTAAAGTAGGCCTGGTATCCAGCGCAGAAACCCTGGTAGTAAGCGGCCCGGCCCTGAAACCCCTTGACCAACTGACCACGGCCGAAAAAGAGGAGCTGTACGCCTGCACCGTTTTTGCCCGCGTGAGCCCGGCCCAAAAGCTGGATTTGATTTCGCTCTACCAGCAGCGCGGCGATATTGTGGGCATGACCGGCGACGGGGTGAATGACGCGCCGGCGCTGCGCAAAGCGGATATTGGCATTGCCATGGGGCTGCGGGGCACGCAGGTAGCCGGGGAGGCTGCGGATATGGTGCTGCAGGATGATGCCTTTGCCTCCATAGTGGCGGCCATTGGGCAGGGGCGCGTCATTTTCGCCAATATCCGTACCTTCATTCTCTACCTTACTTCCTGCAACCTGAGCGAAATTCTGCTGGTGACGGGCGTGGGCCTGCTGCATAACTCGGTGCCTCTGCTGCCCCTGCAAATTCTGTTTCTGAACATGGTGACGGATGTATTCCCGGCCCTGGCGCTGGCCGTGGGCACGGGCCACCCGCACCTGATGAAACAGCCGCCGCGCCCCACGCAATTGCCCCTGCTCACCGGCACAGATTGGAAAACCGGCCTGCTGTATGCCTCAGCCCTGGTGCTGGGCCCGGTGGCTATTTATTACTACAGCTGGGAGGTGCTCCGGCTTTCTCCGGCGGTGTGCAACAATATTATTTTTTATGGCATGGCCCTGGGCCAGCTGCTGCACGTGTTCAACTTTTCTACCGACCCCCGCAGCTTTTTTCGGTCTGAAATTACCCGTAACCCCTACATCTGGCTGGCACTGGGCATTTGCTTGGCGCTGTTTGTGGCCTCGTATTACGTGCCCTCGTTGCGGCGGCTGCTGGGCGTTCAGCCCTTCACTTCCCTCATGGCGGGCCTGATAGTAGCCGCCGGCCTTATTCCCGTACTGCTGGTGCGGTTAGGGTATGGCCTGCTGGCCCTGATTCCTTCCTCTACCCCAGAAAAATCGGCTTCCTCCTGATGCGGTATCTGTTTTTTTGCTTGTTGGGTTTGCTGCTGGCCGATATGCGCCAGTGTTCCTCGCCCCCGGGCGCCAACGGGCAATCTGCCGCCGCTTCAGAAGCCAATACCATAGCCGCAGCAAAGCCACCAGAGCCTATTGGACCCTACATACAGGCTCTGCTGGATACCACGGCCGCCGGCAGTACCCCGGCCGCCGATGCCCGTCTGCAACTGCTGGCCGGACCGGCCGTGCGCCGCTTTTACGCCGAGGCCCAACCCGCCTGGACGCTGCCCGCCGACAGCCTGGCGCCGCCGGCCCGCACTGCCCTGCAGCTCCTGGCCCACGCCGATGACTTTGGCCTGCTGCGCACCGACTACCACTGGCCCCGCCTGCAGGCCCTGCGCGATTCGCTGGCCCGCCGCAGCACTGCCCGCCAGCAGGCCCGCCTGGAGGTTTACCTGACCGATGCCCTGCTGCACCTCATGCGCGACCTGCACCGCGGCAAGCTGCACCCCTACACGCTTTCGGCCCGGGAAATTGCGGCTAAAAAACCGCTGCCGGTAGAGGTGCTATTGCGCCAGGGCGTGCAGGCGCAGCAGGTGCGGGAAACGGTGGAGGCCTGCCAGCCCCGCAACCGGGAATACCGGCAGCTGCAGCGGGCCCTGCAGGCCTGGCTCCGGCGCCCGGTTGCCTCTAACCCTGACTCGGCGGCCGTGCACCAAAGCCGGTTTCGGCAGGTGGCCATTAATCTGGAGCGGTGGCGCTGGGGCACCTTCCCCGACTCCGAATATGTGCTTATTAATCTGCCGGCGTATGAGCTGTATCTGGTGAAGCAGGACAGCCTACAGCGGCGCCATCATGTTATTGTGGGTAAGCCCATTACACCCTCCCCCACGCTCAGCAGCCGCATCACGCACTTCACTCTGGCCCCCGACTGGCACGTACCCAACTCCATTGCCACCAAAGAGCTGTTACCCATGCTGCGCCGCAACCCGGCCGCCTTCGTCAACAATAATTACAGCATTTATAACCGCCAGGGCACGCCCGTAAACCCGTATCAGGTAAACTGGTACCGGGTATCGGCCCAGAATTTTCCGTATACCATCCGGCAGTCATCGGGCTGCGATAATGCATTGGGTAACATTGTGTTCCGCTTTCCCAGTCCTTATTCCGTTTACCTGCACGATACGCCCATGCGCGGGGCATTTGCCCTGCCGGTGCGGGCGCTCAGCCATGGCTGCATCCGGCTGGCGCAGCCCATGCAGCTGGCCGCCTACCTGCTGCGCCGCGACGGCAAGCAGCTGCGCCTGCCCTCCGAAAGTGAGTGTGCCCGCCAAACCCAACCCAAAGACATCTGGCTTCGGCGCCCCCTGCCCATTCACATACGCTACCTGACATGCGCCGCCGAACAGGGCCAGCTCCGCTTTTACCCCGATATCTACCGCCGCGACGCCAGCATACGGAAAGCATTTTTTGGGCAGTCAAGTTCGCTTTACTCTTTTGAACGCCGGACCACAAAAAAGCCCCGGCCATGGCCGGGGCTTTGTCTAAACAAGCACACATTACCCATGTACTTACCACGGGCACTCCCTAAAAATGGGTAGTAGAGTAGTGCTCGTCAATGGCCGAATCCATGGCTTCCTTGAAATAAGCCAGGAGCTTACTGCGCTCGGCATCAGGCATGTTCTGAAGCACGTGCTCAAAGGTGGTGCGGTACACGTGGGCCATGAAATTTGCGCCGTAGGTGGCGAAAAAGTCGTCGTGAATTTTGTTGAAGGAAATTTTCTCCGCTGATGAGATGGATAGCGAGAGGGCCAGCCATTCCTTGGCATTATTTGCCAGGCTGAATTGTAAGTCTTTGTCCATAGAGGTTACTGGTAGGCCGCAAGGCTAAAGGTTAATGGGCTATGCTTAGCGGGCCCGGCGAAAGGGCCGGAAAGTAGGCACCTCAAAAAGGGGAATAAGAGGCCCCTGGCCACCGTGGGCGGCAAAAAACTGCTGAATGGCAGCTTCCAGGGCGGGGCGGTCGTTCAGTGGCATCTTGGCAAATACATCCTGCTGGTCGAGCGGGGCCGTGAGGCTGCTTAGGCGGCAGCTGTCGATGCCCAGCGGATGCTCAATAAACAGCGGGGTGCCGTCCTGAGCCAGGTGGTCGTGCTGGTAGCACCAGGCCTGATTAAAACCAGGGCGGCTGGCACTGCGGCCTTGGTCGATGGGCATAAAGCCAAGGCTTTGCAGATAGGTATCGGTCATGGGAACGGGGAAAAGAAATCAGAGGGAAGGCATTAACTCAGCAGACCAGTTTACCTGCCGGAGCAGGATGCGGAATTCGGCCTCAGAAGCCACGCGGCCCTGGAAGCTATACAGCATCTGGCCATTCACCACTTCTAAAAGCGTGAGCTCGGCATCATCATACAGTACAATGGTTTCCTGCCCGCAGGCACTGGCACGACTGTAGCGCGCCTGGCGGGGCGGAGCGCTGTAGGGGGCAAAGCCAAACGCCTGCAGTAGCTCGGCAGATGGCTGATAGTAGGAAGGCATAAGGAAAAGCCCGTGAATGGGGCGCAGAGCCAGTGGGCCGTGCGGTACGCTAAGCGGCGCAGCGCAGTAGCGCTGCAAAAGAAGTTATGCAGCCCTGCTATGGCCGGTACTTCAGGTAAGGGTAACCGGGCTGGTTAAGTTCATTCCGGGCCCGGCCGAAAGAAGCGGATGCGCTACTTTTCAGTCTGTTAACATACCAGCTTAAGAAATGCTTTTTACCCGGCTACCATGGTTGCTGAAAGCAATTAGCTCAAATATACCAAACTCTATCTGCCGGGAGGGAAACGGCTACGGAATGGCCCACAGAAAGGCTGCGGTTGCCGGTTTTAACCGTAATACTGCTGCCCAGCAGGCTTATTTTAATTTCGGAATAGCTGCCAAAGTATTTTACTGCCGTTACGAGGCCCGCTACTCCGCTCCCGGTATCAGCGGCCAGCTGTATATCCTCGGGGCGCACCAGCAGCTGCTTGCCTTTCCGGGGTTTGGCGCCGGTTTGTTGGGCGAAGGCCTTTAGTAGCGGCCCCGTCAGCAGGTTATAGTCGCCGAAAAGAGCGGCGGCATACGCGGAAACCGGCTGCTGGTAAATCTGAGCCGGCGTGCCCCGCTGAATCAGTTGCCCGGCCTGCATCACCAGAATTTCATCGGCCCAGGAAAGGGTATCCAGCGGGTCGTGGGAAATTAAGGTGCAGGTGATGCCCAACTCTTCGCTGATATCCCGAATAACCGATTTCAGGATTTGCTTGTGTCCCATGTCCAGGTTGGAAAAGGGCTCATCCAGCAGGAGTAATTTGGGCGAAGTGAGCAGCAGCCGGGCCAGGGCAATGCGCTGCCGCTCGCCGCCGGAAAGCTGGTTGGTTTGCCGCTGTGCCAGGTGCCGGATGCGGCAAATAGCATAGAGCCGGTCCAGCTCAGCCGCCGAGAGCTTATTGGCGTAGCGCAGCACCTGCTCTACCCGCAGAAACTTGGGCAGCTCAAACTGCTGCGACAAATACGCTACGCCCGGCGTACCCGGCACCAGCTTTTCTGTGGGTCCTTTTACCCGCGTTTCCTCAAAATACACCTCACCGGCCGTGGGTTGCACCAGTCCGGCAATGGTTTGCAGCAGCGTGCTTTTGCCCGAGCCGGTTTCGCCGGCAATGGCTATTTTCTGGAATTGCTGCTGCGTGAAGCTGATGTTTTGCAACACCGCATTTTCCCGCTCCTGCAAACTGATTCCCGAAACTTCTAAAAAATGCATAGGTGCAGGTGGAGTGGCCGGTAATGGCCCGGGCCACGGGTAAAGATACGCGCCTTACTCCGCCCTTACGCCTGCCGGGCCATACACCAGCACATAGGCCGGTGGAATATTCAGCAGCACATGGACATTGCTGAGCAACTGAAAGAAGCGCCCAAACAGCTTTTTGTTGCGCAATGAATACTGGAACAGAATGAGCCGGCCAGCGGGCTGCAACGCTTGCCTGGTATTCTCTAGAATACGCCAGCCCAGGCGCCGGGGCAAGGAGGTGAAGGGCAGGCCGCACACCACAAAGTCGGCGGGTGGCAGGTTTCGCTGCCGCAGATATTCGGTGGTTTTATCGGCTGAGCCGTGGATGATGTGCACGTGGGCGTGGCCCGCGTAGCGTTTCTGGAGAAGCTGGCAGAACCGGCGGTTTACTTCTATCAGCACAATGGCCGTATCGGGCTGGCGGCGCTGCATCAGCACATCAGTAAAAACACCCGTGCCGGGTCCGTATTCCACAATACACTGGGCACGGGTAAAATCTATCGGCTCCATTACCTGCTCCGTCAGCTCGCGGGAGCTGGGCACCATAGAACCCACGGTGGCCGGGTTGCGGAAGAACTCTTCCAGAAATGAGGGCATGAAATAGCGGTGGAAGGGAAACGAATAACTCAGGATAACTTAAATCTGATTCGGCTGACTACAGCCGCTTGCCGCTTCTGGTAACGGCTACGGTTGAGTTGCCTGCCTTAAAAGGCGTTGCCTCTAAACTGGTCCAGATACGGCGCCGTCCGGCTTTGTTTTGCCTTCGCCACCTTATCGGGCGTGCCGGCCACTACTACCTGCCCGCCTTCGTCGCCGGCGCCGGGTCCCATATCCAGCACCCAGTCGCTGCCGGCCACCACGCGCATGTCGTGCTCTACTACGATGACGGTATTGCCGGCGTCTACCAGCCCATTTAGCTGGGTGAGCAGCTTCTCCACATCGGAGGGGTGCAGGCCAGTGGTGGGCTCATCGAGGACGTAGAGCGAGTTGCCGCGCTGGGCCTTTTGCAGCTCCGTGGCCAGCTTAATGCGCTGGGCCTCGCCGCCGGAAAGCTCGGTGGCGGGCTGGCCCAGGCGCAGGTAGCCCAGGCCCACTTCGCGCAGCACCGTAAGGGCGCGGTGCACGGCAGGCTCTTCCCGGAAAAATTCCCAGGCGGCATCCACCGTGAGGCCCAGCACCTCGGCAATGTTCTTATCCTGATAGGTTATTTCGAGGGTTTTGGCGTTGTAGCGGGCGCCATGGCACACGGGGCAGGGCGCGTACACGCTGGGCAGAAACAGCAGCTCCACCATTACGAAGCCTTCACCCTGGCAATTCTCGCAGCGGCCTTTAGCTACGTTAAAAGAAAAGCGGCCGGCATCGTAGCGGCGCTTTTTGGCCGCGGGCGTGGCCGCAAACAGCCGCCGCACGTGGTCGAAGAGGCCGGTATAAGTAGCCATATTGGAGCGCGGCGTGCGCCCGATGGGCTTCTGGTCTACGCGCACCAGGCGCTTAATGTGCTCCATGCCCCCGGCAATCTGCCCGCCGGTTGCAATGGGCGCGGCCCGTTCCAGCGGGTCGCCTTCCTCCTCTTCCGTGGGCAGTTGATGCCCGAGGTGCTCGGCCACCAGCTCTACCAGCACCTGGCTAACCAGGCTGGACTTGCCGGAGCCCGACACGCCCGTGACGGTGGTGAACACGCCCAGCGGAAATTCCACATTCAGGTCCTGCAGGTTGTTGCGCGTTACGCCCTGCAGGCGGAGCCAGCCGTTAGGCTGGCGCGCCGGGTTCTCCGGCCGGGTTTCTTCATTAAATAAATAACGGCGCGTCTGCGAGGCACCTACGGCCGCCAGCCCAGCGGGCGGGCCGCTGTAAAGGATTTCTCCGCCCAGCTCGCCGGCGGCGGGGCCTACATCCACCAGCCAATCGGCCTGCCGAACTACGTCCAGGTTATGCTCTACCACGAACAGGGAATTGCCGGCCTTTTTCAAGCCGGCCAGCGCCTTCAGCAGGGCGGCGGTATCGGAAGGATGCAGACCCGCAGAGGGCTCATCGAGCACATATACTACTCCAAACAGGTTGGAATACAGCTGCGTAGCCAGCCGCAGCCGCTGCAGCTCCCCCGGCGACAACGTAGGCGTGCTGCGCTCCAGGGAAAGATACCCCAACCCCAGATCCAGCAGCACAGACAGGCGGGCGCACAGATCCTCAGCAATGCGTTGCGCCACAATCACCTGCTCCGGGTGCTCCGCGTTGTGCTTTTTGCTGCCGGTGTTAGAGCCATCGGCATAAGGCTTGAGCAGGGCAGCCATCCGCTTCAGCGGCAGCCCCGACATATCCGCAATATCCAGCCCGGCAAACGTAACGGCCAACGACTCCGGCCGCAGGCGCTTGCCGTGGCAGGTGGGGCACGCGGTGCTCAGCATGTACTGCAGGGCCCGCTTTTTCATGAGAGGGCTTTGCGTGGTGGCAAAGGTGTGCAGCACGTGCCGCCGTACGCCCGTGAAGGTACCCATGTAGTTTGGCTGCTCCCGGCGCTTAAGGGCGCGCTGGGTTTCGGCGGGCGTGTAGCCGGGGTACACGGGCACCACGGGCTGCTCTTCGGTGAACAGAATCCAGTCGCGCTGCGCCTGGGGTAGTTCCTGCCAGGGGCGGTCGATGTCGTAGCCGAGCGTTACCAGGATGTCGCGCTGGTTCTGGCCGCCCCAGGCCTGGGGCCAGGCCGCAATGGCCCGCTCCCGGATGGTGAGCGTGGGGTTGGGCACCATGGTTTCTTCCGTTACCTCATAGATGCGGCCCAGACCGTGGCAGGTGGGGCAGGCACCTTCCGGGGTGTTGGGCGAAAACCCTTCGGCATATACAATGCTCTGGCCCGCCGGGTAGTTGCCGGCCCGCGAGTACAGCATGCGTACTAGGTTGGAAAGCGTAGTAACCGAGCCTACCGAGGAACGCGTGGTGGGGGTGCCGCGCTGCTGCTGCAGGGCCACGGCCGGCGGCAGGCCGTCAATGGATTCCACTTCCGGCACGGCCATCTGGTGAAACAGCCGCCGCGCATACGGCGACACCGACTCCAGATAGCGCCGCTGCGCCTCGGCGTAAAGCGTACCAAAGGCCAGCGAGGATTTGCCGGAGCCCGACACGCCCGTAAACACCACCAGCGCATCGCGCGGAATGTCTACATCAATGTTGCGGAGGTTGTGCTCCCGGGCCCCGCGCACGCGCACAAAGCCAGAGAAAGGGTGGTCCGGAAGGTCAGCAGCAGAAGTCGCCATGAAAAGCAGAAGTTCAGGTTGGATGCACCAGCATACGTAACTGCATTCCGCGCTGCCTATTCTGCTTCAAAAAATTAGCCGCATGGCCCGTAAAAACCGTCTGTTTCTGCGCCTTGTTTTTCTTATCCCACTAATCCGCTATGCGTTCCTGCGCCTGCTTTTTCTGCTGATGCAGGGCACGCTCGATGCGCTGATCAGGCACCAGCCAGATGAAGGCTACCAGCACGTAAAAGAAACCTCCGGCCCACGCATTCCAGAAGCTGGCGCCAATGCCAAGGCAATAGAGTATTGCCGTAGCCTTGCCTTTCAGGTCGCGCCCAATGGCATAAGCCAGCACGGAATTAGGCCCTTCTGATTTTATAATGCTGTTCTGCAGGATAAAGTAGGCAATGGCCGACATCAGGAGCACAAAGCCGTAGGCGGCCATGGGCACTTGGGCAAAATGATTTTCTCCCACCCAGCCGGTGGAAAACGGAATAAGGGAAAGCCAGAACAGCAGGTGCAGATTGGCCCACAACGTGCGGCCACTGATTTTGCTGGTTCCCGTGAGCATCATGTGATGATTATTCCAGTAGATGCCCACGTAGATAAAGCTCAGCACATAGCTCAGAAAAACCGGGAGCATTGGCCGCAGTGCGGCAAAGTCCTGCCCATGCGGCACCTTAATTTCCAGCACCATAATGGTGATGATAATGGCCAGTACTCCGTCGCTGAAAGCCTCGAGGCGTCCTTTATGCATATGCGGCCCGCTTTAGCAGGGAATAAAAAAAGTGATAATAAACCCTTGCCATTTCACAAGTAAGCGCGCATTCTCATTCTTTTCTTCAATATCCCTGAGCCGAAGACAGTGAGAATGGCCTAAGGTTACCTAATTTTGAAGGATAACGGCGTTTCTGCTTTCAGTTAGTATGAGGTTTTTGCTGACGCTGATTCTGGCACTTTGCTGCGTAAAGCTGCACGCGCAGGATCCGGCGGCCCTGCGCGAATACGTGAGCCCCTATGCGGGGTACCGGCTGGCCTATCCGGCGGGCTGGCAGGTGCGCTCCAGCGAAGACCTGCTGACCGTGGATTTCGTGACACCCGGCATCCGGCCCACTGCCCCGGTGCAGGTAGAGCTGCGCATTCGGCCGGTTCCGGAGCAGCAAAAGGACTACAACCTGCTCACTCACGGCCAGCTGGACTCCCTTTGGCTGATAATCCGGAGCTATCCGCAGGTGCGGCTTTTTGAATTGTACCAGCGGGATGCCGGCAGCTTTCAGGAGATTCGCTACGATTATTCCTACAAGGTTTCCCTCACGGATACGGTGCGCACCCGCGTCATCGGGCGGCGGGTATGGCGGGTTGGGTATGAGTTTCGGCTGGAATACCGGGCCCTGGCCAGCTATACCCGCCGGTACTACGCCGTAGGAAAGCAGCTCCTCAATTCCTTTGAACTGCTGCCCACCGGGCTGCCCAGCCGGCGCTACGCCGAGCAGCTCTGCGACGACAAAATGTATGGCATTGCGGCCCTGCGCGTGCAGGACGGGCTGTGGGAAGATGACTGCCGCACCATTCACGAGTTTTCCGTGCAGGACCCTTCCGAGCTGGCGAAAGTGCATCGGCAGGTGTTGCCGTTTCAGTCCTACGCCCTGGCCAAAGGCTTTGATAACTGCCTGTATTCCGTAACGAAGGCGCCCACCAATGCGCCCGAGTATGTATACCGCTACGACCCGGCGGCGGAGCTGGGCCACTACACCGCCTGGCAGCTCCCGGCCCAGGGCCCCGAAAACATCTGGATTTCCGCCGCCACCAATGAGCGGGGCGACCTGCTGTTCATCACCTCCGACGCCAGTAAGCTGGTGAAAGTAAGCCCCACAGATGATACGGTAACCATAGTATGGGAAAAGGACCCCGTGCGCCAAGCGGCTTACTATCCAGCCATTGCATTTGCGGGCGCGGGCACGCACGCCAATTTTTGTATTGATGACACCCAGACCCTCTATCAGGTATACAGCACCGATGGCGCCCTGCTGAAAGTGAATCTGGCTACCAAACAGCCCGCGCCCGACCTACAGCCCCTGGATGGGCTTCCGGAGCAAGGCGGCTACAGCGACGTACTGCTGCAGTACGATGTGGACGGCAACCGGGTGTTCTATCTGGCCGGCCCCAAAGCCCTGTACCAGGCCGACCAAAGCAACCACCAGACCACCCGTGTGCGCCGGGGAGTGTATACCGATCTGGCCGGTTGCAATCTGTTCCGGACCACGGTGCAGCCGGCGCCTGCTACCGCCATTCCCGTCACCACCTGGCGGGGCCGCGTGCTCGATGCCGTCACGTATCAGCCCCTGCCCCAGGCCCGGCTGCAGCTGCTGCAGGATAGTACTACCCTGCCGGTTCCGCTTACCCCGGAGGCTGCTTTTCTGGTTTCGGCCCGCCCCGGCAAAGCGTACAAAGTTCAGGCCCAGCTGGCGGGTTATCTGGTGGCGGATTCCACTTACACGCCGCGCTCTGGCCCTTTTGGGCAGGATATCCTGCTGCAACCCATGGCAGTAGGCACCACGCTGCGGCTGGATAAAGTGAAGTTTCAGCAGGGCCAGGCCGTACTGCTGCCCGCCTCCTACCCCGATCTGGAATACCTGCTTTCGCTGCTCCTCAAATACCCCCAGCTGACCATTGAGCTGCGCGGGCACACCGATAATGTAGGCGACCCGCAGAAAAACGTCATCCTAAGCGAGCAGCGGGTAGAAGTAGTGAAGAGCTACCTGGTAGCGCACGGCATTTCCGCCAGGCGCATCACTGGCATCGGCCTGGGCGGCGCCGAGCCCCGCGCCAGCAATGAGCAGGAAGCCACCCGCCAGCTCAACCGCCGGGTAGAGTTCCGGGTAACGGGCATGTAGCAGGCGGCTTCTATTGCTGTAGTATGTAAAAGACTACTTCACCTATGGCGAACAGCACAAAGACTCCGGCAAAGAGCGATATGACAATTGCCACGGTATAGCTGCCGATTGCAATAAGACGCCAGAGCAAACACCAGATGCTTCCCTGATAAGGGAACGACTGAGCTACCTGGTTTGCCGTTCGGGCCACCAGCCACAGCATCAGGAGCCCGCAAATTGCCATCAGTCCTACCAGTACTGGTCCTGCCTTAGGCGTATTGGGCCACACTTCGTTCAGTAGCAGGAGGTTCAGAAAGCATCCTATTCCCACCGCTACTACCCACCAGAGCAGAGCGGGCACCAGCCGTACTACAAGCCCCGCAAAATTGAGCAGTCGTTCCATTGCTGCGCTACAAACGAGCCAGCAGTTCCGCGCCATCCGGCGACCAGACCACCATCAGCAGGAAAAACAACCCCAGCAGGATGCTAACCACGCCACCCGCTACGGGCAGCACCCCGGTGAGCAAGCGCCACTGCCGTTCCTGAGCAGAAGCGCCCCGCTCCTGCCACGTGAGCACAAAAGCCAGGAGCAGTATGCCGCCCACGCAGGCCAGCAGCACCAAAAAACTAAAGGCCACTTGCAGCAACATGGCGTTGGGCTTGAAGGGTGAGGTTGACGTGTTGTTCGAAAAAGCGGCCTGCCTGCCAGTCGGCCCAGGTGCGGCTGGGCCAGTGGCGGCGGGCTTCCAGCGCCCGAAACGCCTGGATGCGCCGGGCCAGCAACTGCCGGGCCGTTTCCTGGGCCAGGGGTTGCCATTTACCGTATTCGTCTTCCGTGGTTAGCTGGCGCCCGGCCAGCGTGTGGGCGCGCAGGGCCAGCTCCGGCAGTACCCGGTCGGGCATAGCCAGCAGAAAACCATAGTCTACCTGCCGGAAGCGCGGCTGCAGATTAAAGCGCACCATCCAGACTTCCCAGTTGCCGGCTGCCAGCAGCAACAGCAGGCCGTAGGCGGCCAGGGCATTCAGGCGTACCAGACTGTAGGCTGAGCGCCGCTGCCAGATTTTCAGCAGAACCGTAGCCAGGCCAAACACAGTCAGCAGCAAAAAACCGTACACGCCAACGCGCTTGTAAGCCAGCCCGCTGTACTGGATATAGTAGTAGTTGCGTAGGGCCACCGACACGGCCAGTACCGCATTTTGCAGCACCCAGATGGTAGCTCCCACGCGCAGCACCTGCAGGCCCGGCTGGTAAAAATTTAGGTTACGGCGAAAAAACCATAGTACAATGCCCATGGCTACCAGAATGCTCAGAATCAGCACGTAAGTACCTTCGTGCACAAACTGCGTCAGATCAAACCCCGGCGCGGGGTGAAAGCCAAACCATATCCAGTTGATGTCAATGGCATTGACCACCAACAGCAGCAGATTCACCAGCGCCAGCAGCCCCAGAGCCATCAGGTATTCCTTGCGCAAATCAAGCGGGCGAAACGTGCGGGCCCGGAAATCAGGCTGCCGCACGGCAAACGAGGCCACCCTATTGCGCTGCCGCTGCACAAACTCCCCTAAGCGCGACTCCCGGTCGGATAGATAATGTACCGGGATGATAAAGAGGCAGCCGGTCGAGAGCCCCAGGCCCAGCAGGAAGAACAGCATGTGCGGCACGGAGAGGCGCTCAAACAAAACACTCAGGAAGTCGCCTAAGGCAAGCCAAAAGTCGTGGGTAAGCGTACTGTAGCGCGGGTTGGCTACCGCAAACAGCACGTGGAAGATGGCCAGGGCAAGCAGGGGCAGCAACAGCAGGCGGCCGTAGTACCACCATCGGGTAAGGCTACTCTCCATATTTGCGGGTAGGCGCAGCAGCTGACCCATGCGCTCCACCGCCGGAAAAAGATTGTACAAGCCCGTCAGCAGGGCAAATAAAACCAGTTTCAGATGGGGCTGGTTCAGGTATCCCAGCCAGATGGCCAAGGAAGCCACACATGCCAGCCGGGCGGCGCCGGAGCCATATACCGCCACCATTAGGGCGCTAAACAACGTGCCCAGCAACGACAGCCAGCCATAGCCCGAGCGCCACATGGCAGCCTGCCGGGGCGTGCCCGCCAGCACCGCCACCACCACAAAAACGGTGTACAGTAGTAGGCTCAGGGCGGCACGCTCCTGCCAGAACAGTACATCAAACAGAATGGCCCCTACGGGCAGCAGCAGCTTCTGCAGCAGAGTCAGCGGAAACGGTGGGGCCGCAGCTGTCTGGGGCCGGATAGGAACGGATGATGCCAGCGTATTCATAAAGATGAGAAATGAAGTTTTATTTTTAAAAGAACTTTGAATTACAAAGTATAAAGACAAAAAAAGGTCACGCCTGACCGCGCAACAATTTTTCCAGCGCATCCAGATGCTCCTGAAAGGCCTTTTTTCCTTCTTTGGATACCGTATAAGTGGTGTTGGGCTTCTTCCCGATAAACTGCTTGGACACCTCTACATAGCCGGCCTTTTCCAGCGCCGACACATGACTGGCCAGGTTGCCGTCAGTAAGGTCCAGGGCCTCTTTCAGCTCATTAAAGCTCACAGCATCGTTCGCCAGGAGCACCGCCATAACCCCCAGCCGTACCCGGTTGTCAAAAGCCTTGTTCAGCGTATGAATGACGTGTTTCACAGGGCCGGTTGTGAAGCGCGTTCATAGCGGTTGTACATGAGCAGCCCGTAGCCAATATGCCCCAGGCCAAACCCCACCGCGAATAAGAGAAGCCCCCAGCCCGGCAGTGCCAGAGCCAGCAGGCCCAGGGCCAGTTGCGTTAGTCCCAACAGCCGGATTTCATCCAGCGTGTATTTGCTGGCGTTCAGCAAGGCAAGGCCGTAGAAAACCAGCATCCCCGGCACCACAAAGGAAGCTGCCCCGCGCAGGTACAGGACCAGACAAAACAGCCCTCCTACTACCAGCGGCACGGCCAGACTCAGCAATAAACGCCGGGCCGGCGCATCCCACAGCGGGCGCCCGTCCTGCGCTGCCCGCCGCCGGGTGAAATACCAAGCCACTACCAAGGCCAGCACAATCATGGCCACGGCCAGCCCCAGCAGAAAGGGCAGTGCCTGCTGCCGCTCCGGCTCCGAGGCATCTACCAGCCGCAGAAAGCCTTCCCGCCCATACTGCGCCTGCAGATAGAAATGCCCCACCGCTGCCCCGGCCAGCGCCACCAAGCCCGCCCCTACCCCGGACAAGCCACTAAGGGAGAGAAAACGGGAAGACCGCTCCATAATGGCACGAATCTCTGTGAGCTGGGCAAGTGGATCAGTAGCAGGCTTCATATCGTTCAGAGCACTTTGTAATGCAAAGCAATGTAATATTCTTCACTTTGCAAGCATTTGTGTAGAAAGTGCTTTAAGAATGGCATTACTGGCTGTAAGCAAGCACTTCTGGATGGCGCCTTATCATGAGAGATTCACTAATAGCCGGCTATAAACCTAAATGTGGCTAAACAGGGTTTTCTTCTGAATTTGGTTGACCATGCCGTAGCTTTTTGGTCCTTGCATTTGTGAAAGAGAGCGGGAAATTCTGTGGCATCGACTCCCCCATTCAGGTGGTTCGCTATCAAGGAAGTAAACGGGTAGAACAGTGGTTACCAAAGTATGAACTGCTCTCTTCCCATACCGGGCGCCACACGTTCGTCATCCAGAGCCTACTCCAAGGGATGCCACCTGCCGTCCTCATGAAGTTCACGGGCATAAGGATATAAAAACCTTAATGCGCTATGTAAAAGTAGCTGATGCCGAGAAACGGATTCAAATGGAAAAGATCTAGGGATAGGCCTAACCACTTCGAAGCCCAACTCCAAACCATGTCCTATTGTGTCCGGCTTAGCTGGACCACCTTTTTCACTAAGAGCCCTGACCCAAGCCGCTCGTTTGGCTCTAGTACCCAACTTTAACCGCAATTAAGGGCACCAACAGGCCCGAAACGCTTCCGCAGAGCGCAAAAAATCGAAGGTGCTTTACTCGTTTGTTAGCAATACAGGTCGACTAACGGAAATTCTTGACTGGCCTGCGTAAAGGTTCCGTAACAATGCCGTAGCTTTGCAGCATGCTTCAACCAAAAAACTTGTTGATGAAGCGTGGAACCCTGCTCGGCTGGGAACCGCGAATGGACCGGAAGGTCTTCGCCTCCATCGGTTTTCCCGATTTTGCCTCTGGTATTTCTGTTATTTTTTCTGGGTATTGCCCCGCCGCCGTTTCGGATTCCGAAACGGTTTTTTTATGTCCATTGAGTTCGTCGGCTACCGCCCCGCCGTCCATTCGTACCTCCCATGGACGCCAACATTCTCACCGCCAACCGTGGCGGCTGCCGCCAGCTCCTCAGCCCAGACCGGTAGCCAGTTTCTCCCTTATGGGAAGTGGCAGATAAGATTTTACACTGTTTGTTTTAGCTAGACGACCTCACTTTTCCTCCACTCCGGTATGGCACGTAAAGACCTGCTCGACATTGCATCCCTTCACCGCGAGGAAATCGAGTTCTTGCTCGACCAATCCACGTCCTTTAAAAAATTGTTCACCCGCTCGGTGAAGAAAATCCCCGCCCTCGAGGGCAAGTCCGTGCTCATGCTTTTCTATGAGGCCAGCACCCGAACGCACTCCTCCTTCGAGGTTGCCGCCAAACGCCTCTCGGCGGAGGTGACGAACTTCGACGTCGCCCACTCCTCCATCACCAAGGGCGAGTCGGTGCGCGAGACGATTGAGACGCTCCAGGCCATGCGCACCGACTACATCGTCGTCCGCCATGGCCACCCCGGTCTGCCCGGAATGATAGCCCGCCAAACCACGGCATCGGTCATCAATGCCGGCGACGGGGCGCACGAGCACCCCACGCAGGCTCTGCTGGACGCCTTCACCATCAAGGAAAAATTTCCTGATCCCCGGGGCAAAAAAGTCCTCATCATCGGCGACATCCTTCACTCCCGCGTCGCGCGCTCTACCAGCACCCTGCTGCAAAAGCTGGGCATTGAGGTTGCTTACCTGGGGCCGGGCTCACTGGTGCCCAAGTATGTCCCGGAAAGCATCCGCCGCTTCACCGACTATGAAGCGGCCATGGCCTGGGCGCCCGATGTGGTATACCTGCTCCGCGTGCAGATGGAGCGCCAGGACGTGCAGTTTTTCCCTAGCGTCCGCGAATACCACCGGGTTTACGGCATCACCAACGACCGGCTCGCGGAAATTCGCGACCGGGGCCTATACATCATGCACCCCGGCCCCGTGAACCGGGGGGTTGAGCTGTGCGACGCCGTCATGGACTATGAGCGCAGCCTTATCACCAATCAGGTCGAAAACGGCATCTCCATCCGCATGGCCGTGCTCGACTGGCTCACGCCGGGCGGGGATTTCCCGAAGCAGGAATCGTATGTCGCACGGCAGCGAGCTGCCTCAACGGTGAGTACGCCCTAAACGCCGGACGCGGCGGCTGGTTCCACCCGTGTGTTTTTCATCTCCAACAGCCCGAATATCTCCTCACTCTTTCCCAGTTTACAGCACTCATAAATTCATGCTCCTCCTTCAAAACGCCCGCATCGCCTCCGAAAATTCACCCGTGCTTATCGAGAGTGATGTTCTGATTGTCGAAGGAATAATTCAGGACATCGGCAAAAGCCTGGCCATTCCTGAAGGTAGCCGGGTCATCGACGCGCGAGGTCGGGTGCTTATGCCCGGCATGTTTGATGCCCACGTTCATTTCCGTGCCCCCGGCTTCGAGAACAAGGAAACCATCACCACGGGGAGCGAAGCGGCCATCAACGGCGGCATTACCGGCGTGGTCATGATGCCGAATACCCGCCCGGCCCTCGACTCGGCGACTGCCATAGCCACCGTCCTGGAAAATGCCAAGGACCGGTCCCGCATTCCAGTGTATACTTCCGGCTGCGTTACCAAAAACCGCGAAGGCAAGGAGTTGGCCGAAATCGAGGGCATGCACAGACTCGGCGTGACCATGCTCACCGACGACGGCGACACCACCGCCGACCCGGCGGTGCTGTTGCGGGCCATGCAGTACGCCACCGAGTTTGGGATGTTTTTCGCCAGCCACTGCGAGGTGCCGGAACTGGCCGGGCCGCGTGCCCTGAACGAAGGAGTGATGAGCTACCGGCTCGGTATCAAGGGCTCGCCGGCGTGCGCGGAGGAAATCATCATCGACCGCGACATTCGCCTGGCCCGGGCGGCGGGCGCGCACGTGCACATCCAGCACGTGTCCAGCAAGCTCGGCATGGAAACCATCCGCTGGTGGAAATCCCGAGGCGATGTAAAGGTGACGGCGGAAGTGATGCCGCACCACCTGCTGTTCACCGACGAGCACATCGGGGACTACGACACGAACTACAAGATGAACCCGCCGCTGCGAACGCAGGTCGATTGTGATGCGCTGCTGGAAGGGCTCAAGGAAGGCGTCTTCGACATCATTGCCACGGACCACGCGCCGCACACGCCGTTCGAAAAAGCCCAGGATTTCATTAGCGCGCCCAACGGCATCACCGGCCTGGATACGGCCCTGGTCTCGCTCCACCACTTCTTCGTTGAGCCCGGAAAATTCGGGTGGGACCTGGTGGTGAAGCGCTATTCGGCCGAGCCCCGTCGCTTGATGGGCCTGCCAGTAGCTGCCATCGAAGTCGGCCAGGAAGCCAACTGCGTTTTGTTCGACACCGAAGCCGAAACGACCTTCACGAAGGAATTCATGAAATCCAAATCCCAGAACACCCCCTTCATCAACCAGACGCTGAAAGGCCGGGTAGACCTGGTGATTTTAGGTACGGAAATCCTGCTGGAGCGCTGACAGAACGTGGGTCCCAGCCCGCGACTCCGCCCCAAATCACGTTTTTTCGACCACCCGGGGCTGCCCAGCCCCCTCTACAAGGCCCACCATGAGTACCCTTACCACCTCCGACACCCCCACTAGCACCGCCCCGGGCAAGCCCTTGGTTGGCGTTGTGATGGGCTCCAGCAGCGACTGGACCACCATGCAGCATACCGTGCAGATGCTCACGCACTTTGGCGTGGCGCACGAAGCGCGTGTGGTGTCGGCCCACCGCATGCCCGACGACTTGTTTGCCTACGCTGAACAAGCCGGCCCGCGCGGCTTGCAAGTCATTATCGCCGGCGCGGGTGGCGCCGCCCACCTGCCAGGCATGCTGGCCGCCAAAACCACGCTGCCCGTGCTGGGGGTGCCGGTGGCCAGCCGCCATTTGCAGGGGGTAGACTCCCTGCACAGCATCGTGCAAATGCCTAAAGGGGTGCCCGTTGCCACGTTTGCTATTGGCGACGCCGGAGCGGCCAATGCCGCGCTGTTCGCCGTCAGCCTGCTGGCCTTGCACGATCCGGCCCTGGCGACCAGGCTGCAGGCGTTTCGCGCCGAACAAACCGAAGCTGCTCGCGCCATGACGCTGCCCGTATGAAGGAAGGTATTCAAGTTGCAGCCATGACCCCGGTTTTCCCGGGCAGTGAAGACGCCGCGGGCCAGCTGGCCACCCTGGGGGTGATGGGGGGCGGCCAGCTGGGCCGCATGTTTGTGCATGCCGCTCAGCGCCTGGGTTACTTCACCGCCGTGCTGGATCCGGACGCGCAAAGCCCGGCCGGGCGGGTGAGTCACTACCACATCCAGACCGACTACAACGACCCGGCGGGGCTCTCGCAGCTGGCCCAGCTGTGCCAGGCCATCACCACCGAGTTTGAAAACGTGCCGGCCCAGGCCCTGCACGTGCTGGCCCAGACCCGACCCGTGGCGCCGGGCGCGGCCGTAGTAGGCATTGCTCAAAACCGCATCGAGGAAAAAGCCCACTTCGCGGCCTGCGCTGATCTGTCGGGGGTGAGTTGCGCACCTTATGCGGTGATTGAAACGCTGGCCCAGCTGCAGGCCATCCAGGCCGACCGGGCGGATTTGCTGCCCGGCATCCTGAAAACCGCGCGCATGGGCTACGATGGCAAGGGTCAGGTCCGCGTCAGGACCGCCGTTGAGCTGACAGCCGCCTGGGCGGAGTTAGGCAGCGTCGCCTGCGTGCTGGAAAAGATGCTGCCGCTAACCGCCGAGTGTTCGGTGCTGGTGGCGCGCGGTTGGGACGGGCAGGTCGTCAGTTTCGCCCCCCAGCGCAACGTACACGTCGATGGCATTCTGGCCGTGACCCATGCGTACGAAGGAAATATGCCGCCCGCCCTGGCAACCAGGGCTCGCGAGGCGGCCGTTTCCATCGCGCATCATCTTGGCTATGTCGGGGTGCTGTGCGTCGAGTTTTTTGTGGTGGACGACGGCAGTGCGCACGGCGGCCTGGTGGTCAATGAAATGGCCCCGCGCCCGCACAACAGCGGCCATTACACCTTGGATGCCTGTGACGCCTCGCAGTTTGACCTGCAGGTCCATGCCATGGCGGGTTTGCCCTTGCCGCCGCCGCGCCAGCATTCCCCGGCTATCATGCTCAACCTGCTGGGCGAGGTGTGGTTTGACGCCCGCGGGCAACGACGGGAGCCGGACTGGACCGCCGTTCTGAGCCTGCCGGGAACGCACCTGCACCTGTACGGCAAGCTGCACGCGCGCGCAGGCCGCAAGATGGGTCACCTGACCATCACCGGCCCGAATGTCGCCAGTGTCAAAACCGTGGCACGGCGCGCTGCTGGCCTGCTCGGCTTGCCGGGGCTGGACGACATCTAGAGGCTATTAATCATTTCCAGTCGTGCCGCCCTGGCTCCCTTCTTCACCATGTCGCGCATCATGCGGGGGAAGGGGGCCTGGGCTAAGGCGAACCAACAGAACATGACCCAAACAGTAAAACTCATTCTGGAAGACGGCACCGAACTCGAGGGCCAATCCTTCGGGGCCTTTACCTCCGCGGCCGGCGAGGTCGTGTTCAGCACGGCCATGACCGGCTACCCGGAAAACCTGACGGACCCCTCCTTTGCCGGCCAGATCCTGGTGCTCACCTACCCGCTGGTGGGCAACTACGGCGTGCCTGGCGAGGAGCTCTACGAGTCGATTTCCCGGATTTTCGAGTCGGATAAGGTGCACATTGCCGGCCTGGTAGTCAATTATTATTCCGAAGAACACAGCCACTGGAACGCGGCCAAAAGCCTGGGCGACTGGCTCAAAGAGTATAACATCCCCGGCATCTTTGGTGTGGACACGCGGATGCTCACCAAGAAGCTGCGCGAGAAAGGCGCGATGCTGGGCAAAATCGTAGCGGAGGAAGATGTGCCCTTCCACGACCCGAACCTGGACAACCTGGTGGCCCAGGTGAGCCCGACCCAGGTCACCCGCTACGGCCACGGCCAGCACAAAATCGTGCTGGTGGACTGCGGCACCAAGACCAACATCATTCGCTGCTTTCTCGAGCGCGACGTGGAGCTCATCCGCGTGCCCTGGGACTACGACTTCACCACCCTAGACTACGACGGCCTGTTCCTCAGCAACGGCCCCGGCGACCCGAAAATGTGTGAGGCTACTATCACCCACCTGCAAAAAGCCCTGCAGCAGGACAAGCCCATCTTCGGCATCTGCCTGGGCAGCCAGCTCATGGGCCTGGCCGCGGGCGGCGACACCTTCAAGCTGAAATACGGTCACCGCAGCCACAACCAGCCCGTCAAGCTCACCGGCACGCAGCACTGCTACATCACCAGCCAGAACCACGGCTTCGCCGTCGACCCGGCCACGCTGCCGGCCGAGTGGCGCGTGCTGTTTGAGAACCTGAACGACGGCACCTGCGAAGGCATTAAGCACCAGACCAAGCCGTTCTTCTCCACCCAGTTCCACCCCGAAGCCGCCGGTGGCCCCCAGGACACGGAGTTTCTGTTTGATGACTTTTTGACGGCAGTGGCAGCCTATAAAGCCGCGAAGGTATAGCGACGCCTACTTGCCTCGCCCATTCAAACGAATGCTGCCGGTCCGTCCGGCTTAAAACAACATCCGCAACGATTGAGACGCCACTAGGCGTCTCTACATCCCGCTTTTCCACCCCATGGAAAAACCCACGAAAGTTCTTATCCTCGGTTCCGGCGCGCTGAAAATCGGCGAGGCCGGCGAGTTCGACTACTCCGGCTCCCAGGCGCTCAAGGCCCTGAAAGAGGAAGGCATCCGCACCATCCTGATCAACCCCAACATTGCCACCGTGCAGACCTCCGAGGGCCTGGCCGACGACGTGTACTTTCTGCCCGTGACGCCCTACTTCGTGGAGGAAGTCATCAAAAAGGAGCAGCCCGACGGCATTCTGGTGGCCTTCGGCGGGCAGACGGCCCTGAACTGCGCCGTGGCCCTGTACCGCGCCGGCGTGTTCGACAAGTATAACGTGCAGGTGCTGGGCACGCCCGTGCAGAGCATCATCGACACGGAGGACCGGGATATCTTCAAGGAGAAGCTCGGGCAGATTGGTGTGCTCTCGGCCCGCAGCGTGGCCGTCACCACGCTGGACGACGCGCTGGCCGCCGCCGAAAAAATCGGCTTTCCCATCATCGTGCGGGCCGCCTTTGCGCTGGGCGGGCTGGGCAGCGGCTTTGCCAACAACTTCGACGAGCTGCGGGCCCTGGCCCAGAAGGCCTTCACCACCTCGGACCAGATTCTGGTGGAGGAGTCGCTGAAGGGCTGGAAGGAAGTGGAGTACGAAGTGGTGCGCGATGCCTACGACAACTGCATCACGGTCTGCAACATGGAGAACTTCGACCCCATCGGCATCCACACCGGGGAGAGCATCGTAGTAGCGCCGTCGCAGACGCTGAGCAACCGGGAGTACCACAAGCTGCGCCGCCTCGGCATTCAGACCATCCGCCACCTGGGCATCGTGGGCGAGTGCAACATTCAGTATGCGCTGGACCCGAAATCCGAGGACTACCGCGTCATTGAAGTGAATGCGCGCCTCTCGCGCTCCTCGGCCCTGGCCTCCAAGGCCACGGGCTACCCCTTGGCCTTCGTGGCCGCCAAGCTGAGTCTGGGCTACTCACTGGCCGAGCTGAAAAACAGCGTGACGCAGACCACCTCGGCCTTCTTTGAGCCGGCCCTGGACTACGTGGTGGTCAAGCTGCCGCGCTGGGATCTGGGCAAGTTCGCGGGCGTGAACCGGCAGATCGGCTCGGCCATGAAGAGCGTGGGCGAGGTGATGGCCATCGGCAAAAGCTTTGAGGAAGCCATTCAGAAGGGCCTGCGCATGCTCGACACGGGCAAGCGCGGCTTTGTGGCCAACCGGGCCGAGGACGAGCTGGATAACGCCGCCATCGACCAGCTGCTGCGCGAGCCCAACGAGGAGCGCATCTTCGCTATCAATCTGGCCTTTGAGGCCGGCTACAGCATCCAGCAGGTCCATGAGCTGACCAAAATCGACTTGTGGTTTCTGCAGCGCTTATATACCATTTTCCAGTTAGGCCAAAAGCTTGCCGAAGGCCGTACCAACGGCGGCCTCGACGGGCTGGACACCGCGCTATTGCGCGACGTCAAAAAAGCTGGCTTTTCCGACCAGCAGATTGCCGTGCAGCTGCTGGGGGAAGGCGACGTGAAGGCCGACGAGCTGCGGGTACGCGCCCGCCGCAAAGCCCTGGGCGTGCTGCCCGTCATCAAGCAGATTGACACGCTGGCGGCCGAGTTCCCGGCCCAGACCAACTACCTCTACACCACCTACCACGGCACGGAACATGATTTAGCGCCGGAAACTGATAAGTCCGTCATGGTGCTGGGCTCGGGCGTGTACCGCATCGGCTCCTCCGTGGAGTTTGACTGGTGCGGCGTGCAGGCCGTGCAGACGGCCGCGGCCGAGGGTTACAAGACGATTATCATCAACTACAACCCCGAAACCGTCTCCACCGACTACGACGTCTCGGACCGGCTCTACTTCGAGGAGCTGAGCTTCGAGCGGGTGCTGGACATTCTGGACTTTGAACAGCCGGGCGGGGTGATTCTCTCCACGGGCGGGCAGATTCCCAACAACCTGGCCACCCGCCTGGCCGAGGCCAAGGCGCCCATCCTGGGCACCTCGGCGGCCATGATTGACCAGGCGGAAAACCGCCACAAGTTCTCCTCTATCCTCGATGAGCTGGGCATTGCCCAGCCCCGCTGGCAGGAGCTCACCTCGCTGGAAGCCATGTTCGACTTCGTAAATGAGGTGGGCTACCCCGTGCTGATCCGGCCCAGCTACGTGCTGTCGGGGGCGGCCATGAACGTGGTGTCCAATGCCTTCGAGCTGGAAGAATTCCTCAAAGCTGCGAAGGAAGTCAGTGCCGAATACCCGGTGGTGGTCTCCGAGTTCATCCAGGAGGCCAAGGAAATTGAGCTGGACGCCGTGGCCGACCGGGGCGAAATCGTGAGCTACGCCATTTCCGAGCACGTGGAGTTTGCCGGCGTGCACTCCGGCGACGCGACCATGTACTACCCGCCCCAGCGCGTGTACGTGGGCACGGTGCGCAAGCTCAAGATCATTGCCGAGAAGATTGCCAAGCGCTTTGAAATCAGCGGGCCCTTCAACATCCAGTTTCTGGAGAAAAACCGCGAAATCCGGGTGATTGAGTGCAACATCCGCGCCTCCCGCTCCTTCCCCTTCGTGAGCAAGGTCTCGGGCCACAACCTGATCCAGAAGGCCACCCAGGTACTGCTGGGGAAGAAAGTGACGCGCGACGCCAGCGAGCTGGTCTACGATCTGCCCTTCGTGGGGGTAAAGGCCCCGCAGTTCTCCTTCACCCGCCTGCCCGGCGCCGACCCGGTGCTGCGCGTGGACATGACCTCCACCGGCGAGGTGGGCTGCCTGGGCGACACGGCCGAGGAAGCGCTGCTCAAGGCCATGCTCTCGGTGGGCTATAAGATTCCGCAGAAAACGGTGCTGCTCTCCAGCGGCCCGCTGCTCTCGAAGGTGGCGCTGCTGGACTCGGCCCGCCTGCTGGTGCAGCACGGCTTCGCGCTCTACGCCACAGCGGGCACGCACCGCTTCCTGGCCGAGCACCAGGTGCCCAGCACGCTGGTCTTCTGGCCCGACGAGCGGCAGGAGCCCAACGTGCTGACGTATCTGAAGGAGAAGAAGATTGACCTGGTGCTCAACATCCCCAAGAACCTGAGCAAGGGTGAGCTGGACAACGACTACACCATCCGCCGCACGGCCGTGGACTTCGGCATTCCGCTGCTGACCAACGCGCGGCTGGCCAAAGCCTTCATTCAGGCCTTCTGCACGCTGGAGATGAAGGATCTGAAGATCAAGAGCTGGAACGAGTATAAGGCTATGTAAGGCAAAGCTTCTACTTCGCGTATCGTTGCACCATCATGCGTAGTGCCGACTTGCCCGAGCGCTGGAAACGGAAGCTCCAGGAATATCTGATTGCAAAAGGCAGCACTAAGAGCCGGTTAAAATTTAGGACTGCTGAATACTTGTCCCGCTTGAGTAGCCCGAAAATAGCTGTTTTGCACTGGCACCTTGAGCTGTTTTGCAGATTGAGGTGGTCGGCGGCCAGCTGCACGAATTTGGTGGAGCTGGTCAGGTAGCGCGCCAGCTGCTCGGCCACGGCCGTGAGGGAAGTGCCCTTGGGCTTGACTTCCACCACAGCCACCAGTTTGCGGTCCACAAACAGGGCGTAGTCGGCCGGCCAAGTGCTGGTCTGAAACTCGCGAACGGCAACACCTTATCCGGCACTAAGGTTTAATTTGTCGGCATCCTAGATTTCCCGGCCAGATGCTTGCAGCTGTTGATCAATGATCTGCCGGGCTTTCTGTTCGGGGGTAATCATCTAGTTGATAACGATACAACCTTATTTCAATAGGAAGATGCTAGTCAACAAACTTAAGCAACCTGAACAGTTATACTACTGGATAGATAAGACCTTTTTCTCAGATAAAGTCTCCGCAAAGGATGAACCTAAAGTTATGGTTGCTTCTGATAGCAAGTTCCAAACAGGAAGTATTCTCGGCCGCCTTCCCTACTCACCGAAGCATTTTGTGTTTCCAAAGTTGCAATTCCAAAACTTGACCGTTAGCCTAAAATAAAAACCCTCTCAGCGTGATGCTAAGAGGGTTTGTGTGATCCCGCTGGGATTCGAACCCAGGACCCATACATTAAAAGTGTATTGCTCTACCAGCTGAGCTACAGAATCCTTTACTTTGCAATCGGCGTGTGTTATTCGCTGATTGTGGCACAAAAGTAGAGGGCCGATCCTTATCCTGCAAACGTTTTGCTCAAAAAAACTCACTTTTTTTTATTTCTGGGCCTGTTTTTCTGCCAAACCGTTCTGGCCCAAAACGATAGCAAAGCCCTAGTAAAAGCAGATTCCTTGTTCGAGGCGGGCGCTTTGCTGCCGGCCTACAAGCTCTACCGCCAAACCCTGCGCCAGGAGCACCAGCACAGTGCCCGGTTGCTGGTGCGCATGGCCTACACTCAGGAGCAAATAGGCCATTATCCGGCGGCGTTGTATTACCTGAATGTGCTCCAAACGCATGCTCCCTCGCAGGCTACCTGGAATAAAATGGTGGAGCTCGCCCAAAACAACCGCCTCGACGGCTATACTACTTCGTGGCCGCAGCGCTTACTGATTCCCTTCCGGCGCTATTACAATCAGCTGCTGCAAGCTGCCTTTATAGTAGCCGTAGTAGCGGGCACGGTCTTGTTAATTCGCTTGCTAAAGCGCCGCCGTATCATTCGGGAATGGTGGGTGCTGTATGGTGTGTATTTGCTGCTGGCCGGGGTGTTGCTCAATCTGTTGCGGCCGGAAAAAGTGGGGCTGGTGTGTCAGTCCCGGGCGGCGCTGATGAGTGGCCCGGCCGCCGGAGCCAATTGGCTGACAGTAGCCGCGGCCGGCGACCGGCTGCAAGTGGAAGGCGTGCAGGATATCTGGTATCAGGTAAAATGGCACGGGCGCACTGCTTTCATCCGGCGCCAGAACCTGTTAGTGGTTGAGTAATGCCAATGCTTGGGCGAAGCAATATTGCTGCCGGCGCTATTCACCTGACTGACATTCTACAGCACCCAGAAGTGCATTTACTTCAGAAACCCAACTCGCCCCGGTAGCAAGCTAAGGTGGGGCTGGTTGGGTTTCTCCTTATAAATTCTTGCCAGGTAGGCTGGCTCTTCTAGCGCAAAGGAGAGTCTTTCTCCTTGCGAAAATGATTCAGCACCAGCTTATCAGTGAGGCCGGGCAGCCATTTGTTCAGGAAAACGGTCAGTTTACCCTGACTAGTGAGCACCATGTCGCGGCGGCGCTGCTCCACGGCTTTCAGGATATGCCGGGCCACTTCTTCGCTGCTCATAATGTTGCCTTCATCCAGCGGCGACTCGCCCTGCTGGGAGCCATCGGCGGCCAGGGCCACATTGCGGATATTGGAGGAAGTGAAGCCGGGGCAGGCTACCAGCACGTGCACGCCTTGGGGCAGCAGCTCCGTGCGGAGCGCTTCCAGGAAACCCTGCATGGCAAACTTGGAAGCCGAGTAGCCCGTGCGCCCCGGCAGGCCCCGGTAGCCCGCAATGCTGCTGATGCCTACAATAGAGCCTTTGGTGGCCACAATATGCGGCAGCGCAAACTTGGTGGTGTATACCGTTCCAAAGAAGTTGGTTTGCATCAGCTGCCGGATTACGTCCAGGTCGGCATCCTGAAACAGGGCCCGCATAGAAATGCCGGCGTTGTTCAACAATACGTCCAGGCGGCCAAAAGCGGCAATGGCTTCCTCTACTGCCCGGCGCGAGTCTTCTTCGTTGCCCACATCGGCGCGCACGGTGCGGTGCTCAATGCCCTGGCGCTGCAGCTCAGCGCTGGTTTCCTGCAGGCGCGCTTCATTACGGCCCGTGATAACTACTCTGGCGCCGGCCTGGCCGAACACCTTGGCACAGGCGCGGCCAATACCCGAGGTACCCCCGGTAATCAGTACTACTTTTCCTTTCATAGAGTCTTGGCAGAATTTAGCCCTGGCTCAGCAGGCCGGGAGAAGCAAAACTACGGTTTTTCTGAGCGCAGCTACAGCGGCGGACCCTCTACAAAATCCGCATCTCCTCATAAATCTGGTCAAATCCGTGGTTACCTTTGCGCTTGTGAGGAAATCAGTAAAAAACATCCCCGCGGAGCTGCTTCGCGAAGTCGAAATCACCGACATGGTAGCCGAAGGCAAGTGCCTGGTGCGCCGCGAGAATCTGGTCATTTTTGTAACCCAGGTAGCCCCCGGCGACGTGGTAGACCTGCGCGTAACCAAAGCCAAAAAGAACTTCTTGGAAGCCGTACCCACGCACTTCCATAAATACTCCGAGCTGCGCGTGCAGCCTTTCTGCGAGCATTTTGGCACCTGTGGCGGCTGCAAGTGGCAGCACCTGGGTTACGAAACCCAGCTTAAATTCAAGCACCAGCAGGTGGCCGATACCCTGCAGCGCATTGGCAAAGTAGCGCTGCCCGAAATACAGCCCATTCTCCCCTCTCCGGCCCAGACGTATTACCGCAACAAGCTGGAATACACCTTCAGCCACAATGGCTGGCTCACGAACGAGCAGATTGCCAGCGGCCACAACTACGACCGGCGCGTGCTGGGCTTCCACACGCCCGCCCGCTTCGATAAGATTCTGGACGTGAACCACTGCTGGCTACAGCCCGACCCCAGCAACCAGATCCGGCTGGCCGTGCGTGACTACGCCCACGAGCATGACCTGCCCTTCAACAACCTGGTTACGCAGGAAGGCTTCCTGCGCAACCTCATCATCCGCACGGCTAACTCCGGCGACCTGATGGTAATTCTGCAGTGCTATTATGCCCACGATGCGCTGTTCCCGCTGCTGGACTACATCTACGAGCGGTTCCCGCAAATCACCTCCCTCAACTACGTCCTCAACGACAAAGGCAACGAAACCTTCCACGACCTGGACGTGGTGTGCTACAAGGGAGAGCCGTACATTCACGAGGAAATGGAAGGCCTGCGCTTCCGCGTAGGACCAAAATCTTTCTACCAGACCAATTCCGAAGGCGCCTACAACCTCTACAAAGTCACCCGCGACTTCGCCCAGCTCACCGGCTCAGAGCTGGTGTATGACCTCTACACCGGCGCCGGCACCATTGCCAACTTTGTGGCCCGCCAAGCCCGGCACGTAGTAGGCGTAGAGTATGTAGAATCAGCGGTGAAGGACGCGTACATCAACTCTGAAATCAACGGCACTACCAACACCGAGTTTTACGCCGGCGACATGAAGGATGTACTCAACTCCGAATTCATCGCCAAGCACGGCCGCCCCGATGTCATCATCACCGACCCGCCCCGCGCCGGCATGCACCCCGACGTAGTGGCCCGTCTGCTGGAAATGCGCGCCCCTCGTATCGTGTACGTTAGCTGCAACCCCGGCACCCAGGCCCGGGATTTGGAGCTGCTGGATGAGGCGTATAAGGTTACTAAAGTGCAGCCCGTGGATATGTTCCCCCATACGCACCACGTGGAAAATGTGGTGTTACTGGAGTTGCGGTGATACCTATATGAATGATATAAATATTACTGATTGGTTAAATGAATTAGCTGGCGAAAAACTTAGCTCCGTCGTTTTTGTGATGGATTATCTTCAACTGGATTTTGACGGCAACAGGTATACCATGTATATCTGGCCTGAAGTAATAATTGAAGAAAAAGTATTTCACTTTTCTGGTGAGCAATACAGGAATAAGCTGTGCGCTTTAATCACACAAGTTGTAAAGCACGTTGTCTACAAAGAGCGACAAAGCCTTGAAATTCATTTTGTAGACGGTAATCAAATTCGCTTATCTCTCAATCCTAATAACCCGGATATAGTAGCAGAAATTGGCATCTATACAGATGCTAGTGAAGCATGGATGGTACTCGAATAAAAATCTACACCATGGACTACACCAACGACCCCGAACTGAACGGCAAGTACCTCGGCACCATCACCAAGGATTTTGCTACCGTTTCTGATACACTGATGGAGGCCTCCTCCCAGATTCGGAAGCGGGATATTTCGAAGTACCCGATTTTTGTGTTTGCCCGACAGGAGGTGCCACTGGGTGGTCTGCTCATCAATGCAGACGAGCTGAACCTGGAATGGCACGTTTTCGCCAGCTACCTGGAGCTGTTTGTGCAGCAGGGCATTGTGAGTCAGGAGGGAATTGAAGCCTTTCAGAATACCTACCGTGACCCCAATGAGTACTGCTGCCTGTTCGTGCTGGATGAGGAGTTCACCAACTTCGTATACATCCCTTACCCGGAAGATTAACTGTCATTGCGAGGAGGCACGACGAAGCAATCCGTCCTCTGCAATGTACTGAGCCCAAATAAATCAGAAAGCCCTTGACGTGTGCACTACGCGCCAAGGGCTTTCTGGTAAAAGGAAGTGTCGGCTGTGTAGAGGACGGATTGCTTCGTCGTGCCTCCTCGCAATGACAATTTTTAAAAGTGCTGCCAGCCCTGGGCGCGCAGGGGCACCGGCTGACCGGCTTTGGTAATCAGGTTGGCGCCTTCGCTCTTGTCTACCATGTGGCCGATGATGGTGATATCGGGGTGGTTTTTGAGCTTGTCGTGGTCGGAGAGCGGCACGGTAAAGAGCAGCTCGTAGTCCTCGCCGCCGTTGAGCATGCACATGATGGGGTCGAGGTTAAATTCCTCGGCTACTTCCAGCGTGGGATTGGCAATGGGCAGGTTTTCGGAGAAGATGCGCGCGCCGGTGCCGCTGGCCTGGCAGAGGTGGAGGGTTTCGGAAGCCAGCCCGTCGGAAATATCAATCATGCTGGTGGGCACCACGCCCAGGTCGCGCAGCTCGTGGATGATGTCCATGCGGGCTTCGGGGCGGAGCTGGCGCTGCAGCACGTAGGGGTATTTGCTGAGCTCGGGCTGCGTTTCGGGGTCGGCCTGCCAGGCCTGCTTTTCGCGCTCCAGCACCTGCAGACCCAGAAAAGCACCGCCCAGGTCGCCGGTTACGCACAGCAGGTCGTTGGAGCCGGCCCCGCTACGGCGCACCGCTTTACCGTGTTCTACCTGCCCTAAAGCCGTGATGTTGATAGTAAGTCCACCCCGGCTGGCCGTCGTGTCTCCGCCCACCAAATCCACATTATAGGCTTCACAGGCCAGGCGCATGCCTTCGTACAGTTCCTCAATAGCCTCCACTGAAAACCGGGCACCAATAGAAATCGACACCACAATTTGCGTGGGCGTGGCATTCATTGCGGCAATGTCCGACACATTCACGGCTACTGCTTTGTAGCCCACATGCTTGAGCGGGCAGAACGTGAGGTCGAAGTGGATGCCTTCCACCAGCATATCTGTGCTCACCACTACGTCGTGGTTGGCGGCCGGAGCTATGATGGCGGCATCGTCGCCAATTCCTAAAACGGTGCTGGGTTGATGGAGCGTGATGGTATTCTGAATGCGGTGGATAAGACCGAACTCCCCTACTTTATCGAGTGGCGTGATGTCGCTCATGGAATTCAATTAAATGAGGGTGCAAAAGTACAATACTCTACGGGCTGCGTGAAATACAGACAGAAGTTAGCCTATACTTATACAACTTGAATGTGGCGCTAGGAGCGCAGTAGCTTGCGGGCTGATGTGAGGAGAGTAGCGCGAAGTTCCGGCTTCGCGTACGAGTAAAGCGAGTTCCTACGCGTTTACTCAAACGGCGCGTTTCCGCCCACTCGCTTCGCGAGTACGCGAAGCCGGAGCTTCGCGCTACAATCATTCGTCAGCTGACTGGACTTTGCTCTAGGCGCCATGTACTCGTTATGGCCATTCTTTCATAACCTCATCCCAAACAACTTCAGGTCGCAACAATCGTTTGCTAACGAACGTTAGGAATCATATCTTTGTTGAACCCATATGGAACCGGCTACTCTCTCCCGCAAAGCACAGATTGACCAGACTGCTACGGCGCTGTTTCGGTCGCGGGGCTTTGCGGCTACCAGCATGCGGGAGTTGGCGTCAGCTTTAGGTATTGAAGCGGGCAGCATTTACTCGCACATTCGGAGCAAAGAGGAGATTCTGAACCGTATTTGCTTCCGACTGGCAGATGCTTTTTTTGCCGGATTTGAAGCATCGACTTACGATAAAGCGCAAACGATTGCAGAGCAGCTGCGCCGGGCCATTGAAAGCCATGTGCGCGTGCTTACCCAGGACGTGGCCGCTTCGGCGGTATTTCTGCACGAGTGGCGCCATCTCTCGGAGCCGGCCCGCACGGAGTTTCTTACACTGCGCGAGCAGTATGAAGCTGGTTTTCGCGAATTGATTCAGCAGGGCCTGACTACCGGTGAGCTTCATGCTCCCGATGCCGGCTTTGCCACGCTTACGCTTCTGGCCAGCCTGAACTGGCTGCCTACCTGGTACAAACCCAACGGCAAACTCAGCCCCGATGACATAGCACACCGCCTGGCGGAGCAACTGTTGCGCGGACTGGCCGGCCCCACCCAATAATTTACTTCCCACCATTTACCCCAGCGCATTATGTACGGCGGAGGAAACACTTTTGAAGCACCGGTTAAGGCCGATGGCTTAGAAAACGAAGACCCGATTCTGTTGGCCGAGTTTGAGGCACGCATTGCCCGGGGCGAGAAAATTGAGCCCTCAGACTGGATGCCGGCCCTGTACCGCAAGCAGCTCATCCGTATGATTGAGCAGCATGCGCACTCGGAAATTATTGGCTCCCTGCCCGAAGGTACCTGGATTACCCGCGCGCCCGGCTTCCGCCGCAAAATGGCCCAGATGGCCAAAGTGCAGGACGAAGTAGGCCACGCGCAACTGCTGTACTCGGCCGCTGAAACGCTGGGTAAAACCCGGGAGCAGATGCTGTCTGACCTCATCAACGGCAAGTCGAAGTACAGCAACGTCTTCAACTACCCCACCCCCACCTGGGCCGACTCCAACGTTATTTCCTGGCTGATTGATGCCGGCGCCATTGTAAACCAGCTGGCCAACGCCAAGGGCAGCTATGGCCCCTACTGCCGGGCTCTGGACCGGATTTGCGCCGAGGAAGCCTTCCACCTGAAGTACGGCCACGATGCCGTAACGCACATGGCAACCGGCACGCCCACCCAGCGCCGCATGATGCAGGAGGCCCTGAACCGCTGGTGGCCCGCCATCATGACTTTCTTCGGTCCCGCCGACAAGATGAGCACGCACACGGAAATCCTGATGCGTTGGAAGGTGAAGATGGCCACCAACGACGACTGCCGTCAGCAGTTTCTGGATATGTACGTGCCCAAAATCTGGGAGCTGGGCCTCACTCTGCCCGACCCCAACCTGCACAAAAACGAAGAAACCGGCCAGTGGGAGTTCACCGAGCCCGACTGGGAAGACTTCAAGCGCGTGATTAACGGCGACGGCCCCTGCAACAAGGAGCGCCTGGCTGTGCGCCGCGCTGCCGAAGAAAACGGTGCCTGGGTACGCCGCGCCCTGCTTTCGCCCCAGGCCAAATATGTAAAGCCGCTGGCCTAGTAAGCCAGTCAGCTATTCAAGCATTGAAATATGGGTTCTGAGTTGTAGAGCAAGCGTCCCACCCCGCCCCACCCCTCGGCATTCAGAATTCATATTTCATAATTTTCCCACCTGTGCTCCACTCCCTCGACCCGCGCATTAACCGTTTAGGTTTGCCGGATACTCCTCCGCCTCCACCCGATAAATCTCAGCTGGATCAGTTCGAGACCTACGAAGTCTTTCATCAGAAAAAAGAAGGCGCCGCCTACGTGTATGTAGGCCCCGTGCACGCGCCTTCAGCTGATGTGGCGTTTCTCTTTGCCAAAGAGCAGTACAGCCGCCGCTTCCCCTGCACGGGCATGTGGGTAGTGCCCACCACCAGCATTCAGCTGACGGGATACGTAGGCGACACGGAATCAGTATATGACACGCTGCCCGCCGACCGCGGCGAAGTACCGGCAACGGAACCTACCGAGGAAACCCAGGCGGCTGCCACATACGCGGCCGGGGAAGGGGAAGAAGACTACGACATCTTCCATCTGAAAAAACGTGGCAAAGCGCACACACACGTAGGCAAAGTGCAGGCCGCTACGCCCGGCCAGGCGCTGCAGGTAGCCAAAGCCGTTTTCGGTGAGCAGCGCCCTGTGGTGAATGCATGGGTGGTGCGCTCGGCGGATGTGCTGCGCTCCGAGGAGGACGACAAGGATATTTGGGCCACTAACCCGGAGAAAAAGTACCGCGAAGCCCTGGCCTACCGCGTGCAGGACCGCATTGAGCGCTTCAAACAAGAACAACACCAAAACGCCCCCCAAGCCTGAACGTCGTGAATCAAGCAGCTCTCAAAGACCTCCTGTACCGCCTCGCCGACGACCAGCTGATTCTGGGTCACCGCAATTCTGAATGGAATGGCCTGGGCCCCATTCTGGAGGAAGATATTGCCTTTTCCTCCATGGCGCAGGACAAGCTGGGCCACAGCCTGCAGCTGTATTTGCTGCTGAACCAGCTGGGCGAAGCTGAGCCGGATACGGTAGCCTTCACCCGCAACGCGCCCCAGTTTCACTGCAGCCAGCTGGTGGAGTTGCCCATTGGCGAGTATGATTTCAGTTTGATCCGCCACTTCCTCTACGATCATGCCGAGCTGCTGCGCTTTGAAGCTCTGGGCCAGAGCAGCTATGAGCCGCTGGCTCAGGTAGCCCGCAAACTGAAAGGCGAACTGAAGTACCACGTACTGCACGCCAATACCTGGGTAAAGCGCCTGGGCTCCAGCACCGAGGAAGCCATTGAGCGCCTGCAACAGTCTCTGAACTACGCGCTGCCCTATGCGCTGGGCTTGTTTGAGAAAACAGATCAGGAAGAAGCCATTATAGCCGAAGGTATTTTCATCGGTGAAGATGCCCTGAAGGGTCGTTGGGAAGAAAGCATCCGGACTGTGCTGAGCCAGACGGCCTTACAACTGCCCGACCTGCGGACCCTTACGCCCGTGTACGGCGGCCGTACCGGAGAGCACACCGAGTACCTGCAGCCCCTGCTGGACGAAATGGCCGAAGTATTCCGCCTCGACCCCACGGCTGACTGGTAATCAGCCTAATCTTCTGTCATACCGAAAAGGTGCGCATCAAGCCAGGGACCGACACATCTCGCCTACTTCGCCTGTCATCCTGACGAAGGAAGGACCTTATCCCGCTAGCACGAGTCGTTTTGTTCAAATTATCGTGCCGCCGTGAGAAGGTCCTTCCCTAGGCTCAACATGACAGTTACTTTGGCAACCTCAGCACGCGAGATGCTTCGGCTCTGCTCAGCATGACGGTCTATTTAATTAACGCGCAACGCACATGGATAAGCCCACGATACTAACCTGGCTGGAAGAAGTGAAGGACCCCGAAATACCGGTGCTTTCCCTGGTTGATCTGGGCGTTATCCGGGACGTGGTGCTGCAGGAAGACGGTGGTGTGCTGGTAAAAATGACCCCTACCTTTTCCGGCTGCCCGGCCATGGATTACATGCAGCGCGACGTGGAGCGGGTACTGCATGCCCACGGCGTAGAGAACGTGCAGATTGAAATGAGCTTTGAGGAGCCCTGGAACACCAACATGGTGAGCGAGAAGGGACGCCTGGCGTTGAAGAACTTTGGACTAGCCCCGCCGCCCATGTATAACCAGGTGCTGGATCTGGATATTCTGGAGTACGCCACCTGCCCTTACTGCAACAGCCAGAATACAGAAATGCGCACACCTTTTGGCGCTACACTATGCCGCTCCATGCACTACTGCCATAATTGCCGGCAGATGTTTGAGCAGTTCAAGCCCGTGTAATTTTATTCGGCCTTATCTCACTATTTCGCTTTTTGCGGCGTTATTGCTGTCATGAAAAAAATCCTGCCGCTGGCCCTTTTCTTACTTATGGCCGGCCTCGATGCCTGTAACCGCACTCCCGCACCCATTGATCCGGCCTCGCCGGCAGCAGCAAAAGCCCAGATCAGCGTGCTGCAAGACACTGTGGAAGCCCGCTGGACGGAAATGATAACCAGCGACAACGCCAAACATAGCGCTACCCGGCAAATCATCCGGGAACTGCAGGACCAGCCCGGCACCGACCGCACGCAGCTTCAGCAGCTGCTGAAAGCCAACAACCGTCTGAAGGGCTTGCGCTACAATCAGCAAACCATGCAGGAATCTGCCCGGATTGATGCTTATGATGCCGCCCAGGATTCCGTACTGCGGGCTGTATATACCGTGGCGCTACCCGAGGCCGGCCAGAAAAGTGAGCTGGTGCGTAACCTTACCGAAGGAATTCAGCAGTCGGATGCCGAGGTGGTGGCCTTCCGGGTGCGCTACGATAAAGCCGCCCAACGCTTCAACGACTACCTACAGCTCCATCAAGCCGAACTATCTGAGCTGGGTGGCAAATATGCCAAGCTAAAGCCGCTGCCGCTGTTTACCATTCAGCAGTAACTTCTGTACGCTTTAAACGACAACGCCCGACCGGCTAGAAAATTTCCAGTTGGTCGGGCGTTGCTGTGCAACCTTACGGCCGAACATAGAATCTGCTCTATACACACCTTATCTACTACTCAATATTATGCGCACTCTATCCCGCCTTTCGCTTTTTCTATTGCTATCCGCCGGCCTGCTGAGTGGCTGCGCCCACGAGGAAGCTGCCCCGGCTTGTGCTACTTTGGTAACCGTGCGTGATTTAACCGGCCTCGACGGCTGCCGCATGGTGCTGGAGCTAGAGGACGGCCAGCGCCTGGAGCCCCACGGTTCTGCCTGGCAGGCCTATACCCCGCACGATGGGGAACAACTATATGTGGCGTATGAATATGACTCCATGGTCAGTATTTGTATGGTGGGAGAAACGGTGCGAATAACCTGCATTCAACCCGCATCTACCTCCTCGCCGCAAAATTAACGTTGGTTTACTGAGCCCACTTTTCACATAAAAAAAGCCTCTGTGCTACACAGAGGCTTTTTTTGTGCGGAAGAAAATACCCTACAGTTTAGCCATTTCATCGTGCACGAAATCGGCCAGCGTGCGCAGGTACTCGGTGCTAAAATCAAAGCGGATGCCCGCAGCGGCGTATATCTCGCCGATGGGTGCCGTGTAGCCCAACGCCAGGGCGCGTTTGTAAGCCGCCAGGCCTTGCTGCGGATTCTGACGGAAGTTGCGCCAAACCGCAATGGCTCCCAGCTGGGCCATGGCGTATTCTATGTAATAGAACGGCACTTCATAGAGGTGCAGCTGCTTTTGCCAGAGGTAAGGCTTATACTTCTCCAGTCCCTGCCAGCTCACGGTGCGCTGGTTGAACTCGTTGAAGATAGTCATCCAGCTTTGGTGCCGTTCCTGCTCCGTATGCTGCGGATTCTCGTAGACCCAGTGCTGAAACTTATCAATGGTAGCTACCCACGGGAAGGTTTCCAATACGCTTTCCAGGTGGGTTTTCTTGGCGCGGCGCAGTTCCTCTGGGTCAGAGAAAAACACATCCCAATGGTCCATACTCATTAGCTCCATGCTCATGGAGGCCAGCTCAGCTACTTCGGATGGCGGATGCTTATCGGCGGAAAGTGGCAGGCGGCGTGTGAGGAAGCTATGTACAGCGTGGCCGCCTTCGTGCAGCATGGTTACTACATCGCGCAGCGAAGAGGTGGCATTCATGAAAATGAACGGCACGCCGGTTTCATCCAGTGGGTAGTTGTAGCCGCCCGGAGCTTTCCCCTTGCGCGACTCCAGATCCAGATTACCCATTTGGCGCATAGTGCGCAGACAGTCGCTCAGAAAAGGGTCGAGGCGCTCGAATACGGTAATAGTTTTTTCCAGTAGTTCCTCGCCGGTTTCAAAAGGGTGCAGGGGCGCTTTGCCACTCACGTCCACATCCAGGTCCCAGGGGCGCAGCTCGGGCAGGGCCAGATCCTGGCGGCGGGCCAGGTCTAAGTCGTCAATGAGCGGCACTACGGTTTCCCGGATAGCCTGGTGGAAATGCTTACAGTCCTGCGGGGTGTAGTCGAAGCGGCCGAGGGCCGCGAACATATAGTCGCGGAAGTTGGGGAAGTCGGCGTTCAGGGCCATCTGGTGGCGTAGCTGCACCAGCTCAGTGAAGAGCTTATCCAGGGGCACGGCATCCTGCAGACGGCGCTCCTGCACGGCCCGGTAGGCTTCTTCGCGCACGGAGCGTTTGGGGTTTTTCAGCCGGTCGGCGGCGCGGGGCAGGGTTATTTCCTCGCCATCCAGCGTTACCGTCATGGCGCCCACGGTAGCGGCATATTGCTGCTGCTTGGTGCTGATTTCGGTTTTGAGCGGAATATTCGCTTCGCGGTAGATTTCCAGGGCCTGGCGCACCGAGCGAATAAACACGCGGTAGCGCTGCGGATCCAGCTGCCCCAGGTACTCCGAGGCCATCATCTTTTCGTTGAGAGCGTGGTCGTAGGGGGCTACTTTGGGCTCAATCTCACTTACAAAGTATTGAAACGCCTCCGCCCGACCGGCATCCTGCGTGTCGCAGGTCATGCGAATATAGCGCCAGGCCATGTCCTCGCTAAGCACACTTTCCAGCTCACTGCGGTCCAATAGCCACCGTTCCAGCTCGGCGGCCGAGTGCAGGTCCCGTTCTCGCAGCTCAATAAAATAAGGCTCGAGAGTAGCCCAGTCACTTACCAGAAAACTCTCGGGCAAGTAATGACGGGGTGGGCGCTGGGTATCGGTAGCCAGGGCGGTTTCGGGGGAGTGTACCATTGCAAAAGAGTTTTCGCGGAAGAATACCCTAAGGATAATTTAACCGATTTCGATAACAACGTCACTGGTGAGGGGGTGGCCCACGCATACCAGCACATAACCTTGCTTCATTTCGGCGTCGGATAATCCTTCGCGCTCATCCAAATGTACTTTGCCGGACAGGCATTTCCCACGGCAGGCTGTACATAAACCGGCCTGGCAGGAATACGGCAAGTCAATATCCTGATCCAGAGCGGCTTCTAGAATAGTCTGGTTGGCCGCTACGGCTACGGAATACTCCGATCCTTCATACTGAATGGTAACGGTCCGGGGCTGATTGGCATCATCTTCCGCCGCTACTGAAACATCTCCGTGGCCATTGGGCTGGTTGGCAGCCACTTCACTGGAGTCGGCGGCGGCCATGAAGCTTTCACGGTGAATGTTGGCGGCCGGCACACCCAGCAGTTCCAAAGCCGCTTTGGCTTCGGCCATCATGCCATCGGGGCCGCAAAGGAAATACTCGGCCTGCTCGGCCGGGAACTGGTGGCGCTGCTCCAGAATACGCAGCAGCATGGTGCGGTTGAGGCGCCCGGTATGCTGGTGCGCCGCTACGGGCTGCTTGGGCTGGGTGTAAATATGCTCTACCTGTAGGCGGCCGGCATAGCGGGCTTCCAGCTGCGCCAGCTGCTGCCGGAAAATAACAGATTCTTCATTGCGGTTGCCGTACACCAGCAGCACGTGGCTCTCGGGCTCCTCCTGCAGCACGGCTTTCAGCATGCTCATGAGGGGCGTAATACCGCTGCCGGCCCCTACCAACACCAACGAGCGGGCTGTTTTAGCGCCGGTTTTGAGCGTAAAATTGCCCAACGGAGCCATTACCTCCATTTGCTGGCCTACCTTCACCGTATCCAGCAGATAGTTGCTGACCAGGCCCCCGGGCACCCGCTTTACCGTAACCGAGAGCCGCGGCGCTTCGTTAGGCGTGCTGCTAAGCGAATACGAGCGGCGTTCTTTCTTTCCTCCGGCACCACAGGGTAAAATCAAGGTCAGAAACTGACCAGGCTGACAGGCAATAGGTTGGCGCTCAGGATGCTCTAGGTGGATGGTAACGGCGTCGGGGGTTTCCTGGGTGAGTTCAACGACGTTAAGGGTAAGGTAAGGAGAGCTCATTCGGGTGGTGAACTGACTAAAAAAAGGTTTACGTAGACGGAAGGCCCACGGATTTTAAGCGGGCTGCAAAGTACGGGATTCTGCACCGTTCGTTTTAGCTTGGTGCCCGCATTTTACACTGGTACATCTCCAAATTTTACATCTGCCGGGCTTCGGCCTTACTTTCTCCCATTTATGTCTGCACTTGCCCAGCTGCTGGAACGCCATCAGCACGAATTTGGTCCGGTTCTGCCCGTTGATCTGAATGCTCCCGAAGTTACCCGCCTGGATTTTACCGCCGCCAATTCGGTGGTAGCGCGGGCTGACCTGCGCGACACGGCTGCTTTTGAAGCGTTGGTACAACAGCTTTTAGCTGATAAAGAAGCGGCTATTGGCGTGGGCGGCTACCTGGAGAACCGGGTTATATACCGCCGGAGCCCGGAGTTGTTCGGCGACGCGGCCCGGCCCCGCTCCCTGCACCTGGGCGTAGATATCTGGCTGCGGGCCGGCACCCCCGTGCTGGCACCGCTGGATGCCGTGATACATAGCGTGGAAGACAACGAAGGTTTTGGCAATTACGGCCCTACTGTTATTCTACAGCATCAGCTGGAAGACACTACCTTCTACACCCTCTACGGCCACCTGACCCGCCGCGAAACCGCCCTGCTACGCCCCGGCATGACGGTGGAAAAGGGCGTAGCCTTCACGGAAGTGGGCCCCGCGCCCGAAAATGGCGACTGGCCCCCTCACCTGCACTTTCAGATTATTGCGGATATGCAGGACTACGTAGGCGACTACCCCGGCGTAGCACTACCGGAAGAGCGGGAAAAGTGGGCGGAGCTCTGCCCCGACCCTAACCTGATTCTCCAGAGCCAGTGGCTCTAACCGAACCTTCTATTTATGAAGCACCAGCAAAAGCCCGGCTCTCATTCCACTGAGAGCCGGGCTTTTGCTGGTGCTTTTGAATACGGATTAGTTACCTGGATTAATCAAACTTAATAGCGACAACCGGCTTGATGCGGGAAATCAGGAAGGTGGGAATGAGTACGGCCAGCAGGGACATTCCGAAAGTAGCCACGTTCAGCAGCACAATGATGAGCGGGTCCCAGTGAATCGGCACCCGATCCATGTAGTAGTTCTCGGGGTCGAGGGGGATGATGTGGAAAAAGTACTGAATGGCGCAGAAGCCCAGGCCAATGAGGTTGCCGTACAAAATGCCTTTGATGGTCAGATTCAGCCCCCGGAAAAAGAACATGCTCCGGATCTGGTTATCGGTGGCACCAATGGCCTTTAGCACCCCAATCATGTTGGTGCGCTCCAGAATCATGATGAAGATGGTAGCCACCATGTTAAAGGTCGCCACAAACACAATCAGCAGCAGGAAGATTACCACGTTGCGGTTCAGTAGCTGCAGCCAGTCGAAGAGCTGCGCATATTCCTCCGTGATTTTATCCAGCTTCAGGTCGTAGCGCAGGTTTTCGTACAGCTCATCGGCTACGGGGTCCAGCTGATTGAAGTCCTTGAGGACCACTTCCATGCCGCCTACCAGTGAGTCGGGCCAGGCATTGAGGTCCCGGATCTGGCGAATGTCGCCGATGACGTAGACTTCATCAAACTCATCCAGGCCGGTTTGGTAGATGCCGCTCACGGTAAAGCGCCGGATGCGGGGCGGATTCTGGATAAAGTAGAACAGGGCATCGTCGCCCACTTTCAGGCGTAGCTTATCAGCTACTTTGCGGGAAAGCAGGACTTCCTCGGATGCAGCCGTATCGGGGAAGGTAATGAAGCGGCCGGCCACCAGATTCTGGCGCATGAGCGAGGGGCTTTTCCGCTCATCAATGCCCTTCAATACCACGCCCAGAACCTCTTCCTTGGTTTTGATAATGGCCGTTTTCCGGGCGAAGGGCTGCGTGGATTTTATCTGCGGAAAATGCCGTAAGTCATTCTGCAGTTGCCCGTTACCAATAGGCTCTACCTCCAGCGAGTTATTATTGTCGTACTTGCTGATGGTAAGGTGCGCCCCAAACGAGAATATCTTGCTTTGAATTTCGTTTCGGAACCCTTCCAGAATAGCAAACGACACAATCATCACCGCCACCCCAAGGGCAATGCTGATGATTGCTATTTTTGTCACCGTCGAGGTGAAAGACCCCGAATCGGCGCCGTCTATTTTGTGGGATATGTACCGCGCAACATTCACTGCCGTAAAGCTACGTGTCTGTCACCAGTTTTCCAGTTGTCATTTTTCGGATGCACTCCCTCCTCCTTTCCGGCCTTTGTAGCCTTTCCTCGCTGTTTATTTCCGGTTGTGCCACCACGCCCGTTGCCAGCACGCTCCCAACGGCCAGCGCCCCCACGCCCGCTTCGCCCGGAATTGCTGCTCCCCCGGCTGCTGCCCCGTTGCAGGTGGGAGCCGCGCAGTTTGCCAAATATCTACCCCAGCTGCGCGGCAAGCGGGTGGGCCTGGTAGTCAACCAAACTTCCCGCGTGGGCGGCTCCCATTTGGTAGATACCCTGCTGGCCCAAGGCGTACAGGTACGCAGCATTTTTGCGCCGGAGCACGGTTTCCGTGGCGAGGCCGCCGATGGAGCTACCATTAAGGATGGGCGCGATACCCGCAGCGGCCTGCCCGTGCGCTCTTTATACGGTGCCACCAAAAAGCCTACGCCAGAAATGCTGCAGGACTTGGATGTACTGGTATTTGATATTCAGGACGTAGGCGCACGCTTCTACACCTTTATCAGTACCCTGCACTATGTAATGGAAGCCGCCGCCGAGCAGGGCAAGGAGGTAGTGGTACTAGACCGCCCCAACCCTAACGGGTATTACGTGGATGGCCCCGTGCTGGAGCCTGCTTATAAGTCTTTCGTGGGCATGCACCCCATCCCCATTGTACACGGCCTCACGGTGGGCGAGCTGGCCCGCATGATAAACGGGCAGAAATGGCTGGCCGGGGGCCGGCAGGCCCGCCTCACGGTAGTGCCGGTGGCACACTATACCCATGCCACCCGGTATGTGCTGCCCGTGCGCCCTTCGCCCAATCTGCCCACCGCCCGGGCCGTGCAGCTGTATCCGTCTATCTGCCTGTTTGAAGGCACCGAGGTAAGCGTAGGTCGCGGTACGGATATGCCGTTTGAAGTTATTGGCAGCCCCACGCAGCCCGCCTCGCGCCCTTACCAGTTTAGGCCGCGCCCTAATACCGGCTCGCCCACGCCCCCGCAGAACGGCAAGCTTTGCTACGGCCTCAATCTGCACCAGCCCACCGCCGACGACTCCACCGGCTTCACGCTAAAATACCTGCTGGATTTTTACCACCAGAGCACCGCCAAAGACAAGTTCTTCGGCAAGTATTTCGAGCAGCTGACCGGCACGCTGAGCTTACGCCAACAGATTATAGCCGGTAAATCAGAAGCCGAAATCCGGCAGTCCTGGGAGCCGGCGCTGGGCCAGTATAAGCTAATGCGTAAGCAATATCTGCTCTATCCAGATTTTAAATAACCTTTCCCCTCCTGCTCCAAACTGCTTCTAGAAGCTGTCTTTGCCAGTTTTCATTATATGACAGAAAGTCCTCTCCGTCTGATTTTTATGGGCACGCCGGAATTTGCGGTGCCCACGCTGGAAGCTTTGCTCAGCTGGCCGGGCTGCCAGGTGGTGGCCGTGGTTACGGCCCCGGACAAAGCCGCCGGGCGCGGACGGCAGCTAGCCGAGTCGGCGGTGAAACAAGCGGCTGTGCGGCATGGCTTGCCCGTGTTGCAGCCTACCAACCTCAAGGCCCCGGAGTTTCAGGCGGAGCTGCGCGCATTTGCCGCTGATCTGCAAGTGGTGGTGGCTTTCCGAATGCTGCCCGAAGCCGTATGGAATATGCCGCGCCTGGGTTCCATTAATATTCACGCTTCCCTGCTGCCGCAATACCGCGGCGCCGCCCCCATTAACTGGGCCCTCATGCACGGCGATACGCAAACGGGCGTGACTTCCTTCTTTCTGCAACACGAAATAGACACCGGCAACCTGATTTTTCAGGATGCGGTGGACATTGCGCCTACTGATGATTTTGGCTCTTTGTATGAAAAGCTGAAAGAAGCCGGCGCGGCGCTGGCGCTACGCACAGTCCGGGCTATTGCCTCGGGCACGGCGCCCAGCATTCCGCAGCAGGGGTCATCAGCGTTACGGACTGCTCCCAAAATTCAGAAAGAAACCGGCCGCCTCAATTTCCTGCGCGCTGCTCCGGATCTGGCCAACTGGGTGCGCGGCCTCTCGCCTATCCCCACGGCTTTCACACAACTCCCCGATGGGCGCACACTGAAGGTATTTCGGGCCGAAGCCCTGGCCGATGAGGATGCCAGCGGACCGCATCCCGAGGCCGTGCCCGGCACCTGGCTCACCGATGGCCGCACCTACCTGCGCATTCAAACCGCCAATGGCCTCCTGGATCTGCTGGATGTGCAGTTGGAAGGCAAAAAGCGGATGCTGATTACTGATTTTCTGCGTGGTTTCAATACTGCTGCGCTCAACCCCTCTGCTGTATGATAGCCCTTATCGTTGCCGTAGCCGAAAACAACGTCATCGGCCATAACAACCAACTGATCTGGCACCTGCCCAATGACCTGAAGCATTTTAAACAGCTTACTCTGGGGCACCCTATTATTATGGGGCGCCGCACGTTTGAAAGCATTGGCCGGCCACTGCCGGGCCGCACCAACGTTGTAGTAACCCGCCAAACCGACTGGCAAGCGCCCGGCTGCACTACCGCTTACTCAGTTCCGGAAGCCTTGGAAGTTGCGGGCAAGCTGGACGAAGAGGTTTTTATCATTGGGGGCGGCGAAGTGTATAAGGAGGCCCTGCCGGCAGTGGATATTATCTACCTGACGGAAGTGCATCATAACTTTGAAGGAGAGGTTCGCTTCCCGGAGCTGGACCTTGCGGTGTGGCAGGAAGAAACCCGGGAGCGGCACGAGCCGGACGAAAAGCATGCTTTCTCCTACAGCTTTGTGACGCTCCGCCGCCGCTAGAAAACCCCTTAAACGGCAATCTATCACCCGGCTACGCAACAACATGACTGTTGGACAGCGTGGCTACCTGTTGTGCCCTGCCATGGTTATCAGAAATAAAAAAGCCGCCCATGAGGCGGCTTTTTTATGGAGTTATATCTACCTGAATTGGTTTTTAACGCAGCAGCACCAGCTTACCCCAGTCCTTTTTAAAGGCTTTATCACCGGCGGTACGGCGGCGCTCGAACTGGCCGGACTGGTCCATGATAACACGGTATAGGTAGGTGCCATTGGCCAGTCGGTCACCAAACTCGTCGGTGCCATCCCAGGCAAACTGGCTGATGTTATTGCCGATGTGCAAGGGACCCAGCTCAGCCATCATAATCTCGCGCACTACTTTGCCCGTCAGCGTCATAATCTGAATTTTCATGTCGCGGGGCAGTTCGGCGCCCGTCATGGTGAAAACAAAGCGGGTTTTGCTGGTTACCGGGTTGGGGTAAGGATAAACGTTGGTGATGGTAGAAGCATTTATTACTTCAAACGATACCTCATACCGCTCTACCGCCGCCTGTGTCCCGTTGACGTCGGTGCCCTGCACCTGCAGCTTATACACGCCATCGGCCAGCTTCTCCGGGCGGTATTCTACCTGCGCGGTGCCTTTGGCAGCGTCGGTCCGGAACGTTACGGCGGGGCTGTTCATGTCAATTCTTTCGGCCACGGTGCCGCCCGGGCGGGTGAGCAGCAACTGGAAGTTGCTGGGGTCTTTTATGGCCCGCACCTTGTCCTCATCATGAAGCACCGCCGTAATAATGGGCGAGGGCGACACGATGTCTCCGTTCAGGATGTGCTGACCATCGAAAGCGACATCCAGGGTGGGAGGCAGGTTTTTATCGGCGGCGTTAAAGTTCAGATCCAGCTGGTTGTTGAAGTAATAAAGCTCCGGCAGCAGCTTGGGGTTTACATCAACATGCACGGAGGTAGCCCCCGTTAAGCCTGCCACATCCAGCTTGTACAAATACGTAACGGTAGAGTCTGCCTTGAGAATGCGGGGCGAGGTGAGCGTGATTTCCGGGCTAACGGTATTGCCGTTGCGCACCGTAGCCACAGCCTTCACTTTATCCGAGAAATCAATAGTAGAAACGTTCTGGAACACTACCGGCACTGTAATAGTACCGCTTGCCGCCTGTTTCTCCAGGGTAGTGGCATCATAGCTGCCCGCCGTGGCCAGGTCACGCCGAACCAGGCCTTCTGGGAAGCCCTGATAGGTGACCAGCCACTGCTTGAGCTGCGGCGCTTTCCGGCTCTGTTCGTCCTTTGCCTGCAGTTCCAGCTGCAGATAAGGATAATCCTTGGCCGATACTTCGCTCAGGCTAAACTGCTCGCTCTGCACTTTATCAAACAGTACCTGGCTGGCGCCTTCGGCATTAATACCAAGCACTTTCAGCGTGTAGGTTCCCGTAGCGCTGGCCTTAATATCGTGAAACAGGGTACCCCAATTCTGGGCCGGACCAATGCGGGTGGATATCAGGACGCCACTTGTGCCCAGCGTTTTCATAGATGCGTTCAGCGTGATTACCTGGTCATAGCGGGGAGTAGCGCTGGTTAAGTCAGCCGTCATTTCCTGCGCCTTACCTGCCGCTAAGCCTTTCTGGCCCAGAATTACAAATGGGTCACTATCCTGCAGGTTGTTAATCAGCGACGAGCCTATCGAAGTTAATGCGGCCTTCAGCGTAGTAGGGAAGGTAGAGAACCTCACCCGGTTGAGGCTCACAGCCGCCACATAGTATCCTTCCGGAACATTATTTAAGAAGGTTGTAAGTTGTGCTTGGCGAGAACTTGTAAATATATCAGGGAAGTGGTAATACGTTGCAGATGACTCACCACATTGCTGGTAGGGCCCCCCGGATATATTCATAACTCGCTCCAGTGTAGTAGGATTAAATACGGCAATCAGAATATTTGCCTTGCTTGTACCACAGTTAGCATTATAGGTAGGCTCATCCTCCACCTGAATTCCAAACATGGAGTTAAACGTAATTCCATTACCGGTAGGGCTCCCCCCCCGCCGGCTCGCAGGGCGAGAGTCTTTTTAATCTCTTCAAATTTCCATTCTGAAGCCGGAGTTGTTACACGCAGACCTTGGGCCTCATTGCGCGCAAACTGCCCATAATGGCTCTGCGACCAGCCCTGGGGGCTATTCTCAATTACCCGGAAAGAGCTGGCGGCCCACTCCTGGATTTCATCTGCCTGCGGATCTTTAAAGCGCAAACGCCAGTAGTATACCACGCTGTCTTTGGCAGCACCGGAGAGAGTGGGACGCCAATCCGGCGCTACGCTGGCCGTAACGCTGGTACGCTGCACGGCCGGGCTGTTAAAGGTAGGAACCGTGTCCAGTTCAAACTCGAAAGCACGGGGTGCGGCCAACGGGTCATTGTTCTGCGCTACCAAATGCACCGAGTTGGAAGGTACAATAGCAAACTCAACCGGAGAAAGTATGGTTACTCCACCCTGTAGGAAGTTGTAGGTGAGGGATGCCTGATTGTTGCTTTCATTCAGCTCATCCACCTTACCCGCATAATCCAGCTGAACGGTGAAACGGCTCTGCCCAAATACGTTGCCGGTATTGGCAATTTCAACGGTCAGAACCGAGTCGCGGCTCAGTGGGGGGAACACACGCGTGATGACATCATTCGCCCGGCCGTTGGCGGAAGGATATTCGCGGGTAATAGAGATATGAAGCGAGTCGCGGGTGAGCTTTCCCAGATTACTAGCGCCGATTTTCAGTAGAAACGCGGGAGAGGTCGCCTGTACTTTGGTTTGTCCGGCTACGGGCGCTACTTCTAAACGGGTATCATCCGTGGCATAGTCAGGCTTATCAGGTGCGTAGAGCGACAAAGTAGGGTCACCCTGCCAAATGGTATTCATGGCCAGGGAAATAGCGTGCGGGTCGCCGGGGAATTGCTCCAGCACCTGGCGGGCTACCTCCCGAAACACCACCGGAATGGGCTTACCATACCACGCTGGGTCATTGAAAAGGGCTTTGTACAGGTTGTCGCAGTAAAAATCTAACTGATGCTCATATCCGAAGTCGGAATCAGCCAGAAAGCCAATAGCCCCTCGTTCAGGCGCCAGCGTCCATATTTCACCTACTGAGGTAGGCGAAGCGGAAAAGGCCTGCCCGGCTGCGCAGCCGTTGATAATGAAAACCGGGTACTTGCCTTTATTATTATAGTTATTGACGGGGTCATTGGGGTTGCCCAGGTTCAGATCGAAGACGGTAGGTGCGCCATGTCCAAAATAGGTTATCAATGATAAACCTGCATTCAGCTCCGGTGCAATGTTAACGTACACCGGGTAGCGCTGATAATCCCCCTCCAGGGTGCGGGTAATGGTACGAACCACTTTACCACCAAATAAAGGAGCTTCCAGACGCTTCTTATACTTATGCATATAAGCCTGAAACTGCGCCTGCTGGGCTTTATCCTCGCCGCCCGCCATGTGGAGGGCATTTTTGCGCCAGGCCTCATTACCCAAAGCCTCGTGCTCTTTTATCTTATTGAGGTAATTGAGCACATCCGTTGAGCTACGGGCGGCTAACCGTCCCGTTGGAATGTTCGCTAAGTAAGAGCCTGTTTCCCAATCTGCTGAAAAAAAGTTATCTGATGCTGCTCGCGTTGTAGTAGGCACCAAATCTTTTTCCGGAAGGTTAGCTGCATTCTGCCGGTAAAAAGTACCACCCGGACCTTTTTCTCCAGATATCATGCCCCGGCCCAGCAAAAACATATAACGTGAAGTGTTGGGAGCCCCAGCAATAAGCCATTTGGCAAAATGGCGTATTGCCAGCGGGGATGTTTCCCCATAGTGATATTGATCGAAGAGTTGTTGGCTCGTGATTACCAAGGTATCGTACTTGCCCCCAACTGCAGATGCGCGATACTCTGCATATGCCCTTACTGGGTTACTTACGTCACCAGATGGCTGCATTAAGAAAGGATGGCTAATAATAAGGAACCCAACTTTGGTTGGATCAATAACTCTAAACTCAACTTTTCGAGCCGGTGAAGGCACAAATGCTTTCGCAGCATCTGCTATCAACAAGGCTCGTGTTTGTCCTGCAGCTGCAGGAAATACAAATCCTCTCTTATTACTCCCTAGTGCTTCCCCTTCAATGCGTTCAATAGCGTATGGATTCGTAATATCATAGCCACGTGTTGTAGCAGGAATACTATCCAGAACATAATAGGCCGGCCCAGCTAAAGTAGAATCATTTTCAAATGTAATTGAACGGGAATTTGTCAAACGCGGCAACTGCGGGTAACGCAAACGGAAGAATCCCCATCTATACCTGTCGCTAGGATCTGTAGTCAGATTGTGTACTGAATAGGTTGACTTAAACTTACCGTTAGTACCTATGTCGGAAGCCCTTACTCCAAGGGTTTGAGTTGAAGTTTCAAAGCCCTTAAACTTAATTGATGTCAATAGGCTGGGTGTAGTACTTCCTTGAGGAAAGAATCTAACATCAGCTGTGTGTGCCACATTTGTACCTCCTACCAGCGCGAAGGTCAGTTTAGGGGCGGGCCCGGTTCGTACAAAATTGAAAATACTATCTAAGTCAAACCCAATCCCCGGATCCTCCTTGTTTATTTCCCCAGATAAATATGCCTCACCGGCTTCGCCCCATGGAGCAAAAGCTAGAAGTCCATTATCGCCAGACAAATAACTATTAGTAGGAATTCGCCAACGGCTTTGCCACCAATAGGCATGCGGATTAGAGCCCACCTGATTTGACTCTGCCATACGCTTGCCGGCGGTACCGGTTTTCCAGGTCAGAAAGTAGGCTGCGGTATCTGAAAAAAGGCTGTAGAGCTGATGCGGCTGGTCTTTGGCATTCTTGTACATATCCCGGTCCAGCTGGCCATCATTACGCTGGCCGTAAAACTCCAGATAGGTAGTCTGATCCAGGGAAGAAGCATTGCCACCCACATAGATTGGCACTTCTTTGCCGCGCCGGATCAGCTGAAAATCCTGCGGATTGACGCCCGTAATTCCGGCTTTGGTCAGGTACTGATAGTCCAGATGGTAGATACCATCGCGCACCACTTTTATCTTATAGTAGGGCTGGCCGGCTACAATCCACTCATTGCCATAAGGCCCCGACTGGGCAGCAAGCGGTAAGCCAGACAATAACAAAACCAGCAGGGCGCACCACTGCAAGCCGTTACGCCATTTAGTTAATATGTATCGGTGATTCATATAGCAAGAGATGAAATGCTCGGCAAAAGGTGTTAATGCGAATCAGGCAGCGGGTTTATTGAAATCCGTAGCCCAGCGAAACAATGATGGAGTTGGTCTGGGAGCGTTGCCCTACCTTTTCTACTGCCAGGCGCGACAAAGCAACATCCAGGCGCAGGCCGCTGGTGGTAAAGCCAACCCCCAGGCTGGGCTGGGCGCGCCACTCTTCCTTGCCCGTGCCCACCGCTTTTACCTTTTGGAAATTGCTGACCCCACCGCGCAAAAAGGCCACATTGTGGTAACCCACTTCCAGGCCCACATGGGGGTCGATGCTGACAAAGCTGGTAGAAACCGGGGTGTTGCGCTTACCATCGGTAGTTAGCTCCAGATCCGTGGCAAGCAGGGCCGTGAATTGGCCCGGTAGTTTGATAGTGCGCGCAGCACCCAGCACAAAGCGGGGCAGCGTAACCTCAGCACTGCTTTTGGGGATGGCTAGGGTATCCTGGGTGCTGCTCTGAAACTTCTCGCTGTTAATAGACCAGGCCGTTACGGTGGTGGTAATATCCCGGGCCATGAGGCCAAACTGCCAGTCGCCGCGCCGTAGCTGCGCACCGGCGTCTACGCCAAAGCCCCAGGCCGTGGCAAAGCTGCCCACATTGCGGTAAATGATTTTACCATTGGCGCCAATCTGCAGGCCCTCTACCATGTCCAGCTTGCGGGCATAGGAGAGCAGCAGGGCATAATCGGCCACGGAGAAGTAATTAATCCGGTTGTAGTCTATCTGGCCGTACTCATTTACCAGCGCGCGGGTGTCCGCAATATCATCTACCCCCAGCCGAATGATGCTGGCACCAATGGCGCTGCGCTCATCCAGCGGCATAGAGAAGGCGGCATAGTCGTTTTTTACAATGCCGGAGAAAAGCTCCGAGTGCATCAGCACGGCATCGTACTTAGTCTTCTGAGTCAGCAGGCCGGCCGGGTTCCAATAGCCGGCCGTAGCATCCTGAGCCAGGCTTACCTGTGTATTGCCCATGGAAAGGGCCCGCCCCCCTACCCCAATGTTCAAAAACTCATTGGCATACTTGGGCGTGCGGTCTTCGCTCTGCGCCAAAGCCGTTGATAATGAGGCCCATCCAAGGCCACTAAAAATCAGAAACCGGGCAAGACTGGAAAAGTGCGGCATAGAGGATGGAAAGGCAGAGAGGTAGAATTCGTTGCACAACGCAAATATCCGGCGAATAGTGCGAGTAAACTATCAGAAATAAAACGGGCTAAAAAGTGCCTGATGCCTGAGGTTTCAGGGTCACAAGCAAAGACTGTGAAAAGCCAGAAATGCCGATAAAAACACAAGAAAATAAGATTTGTGCATGGTACTAATATAGGAGAAACTGGACTTATTCCAACAAAAATTATCGAAAAACATTATTTCTGAAAAATATTTCAACAGGTACCTTGCGTTGCATAGTACCTTTTACTATCTTTGACTCATTCTTCATCCACTACCACGCGTCAGCCCTATGAAAGTAGAGAACACCCAAGTGCAGATGCGGAAGGGAATTCTGGAGTTCTGCATCCTGGAAATCATTGCCCGGGGCGAGGTTTACGCTTCCGACATGCTCGAAGAGCTGACGGCGGCCCGCATGATTGTGGTAGAGGGCACCCTCTACCCACTGCTCACTCGCCTGAAAAATGCCGGTTTGCTGGACTATACCTGGAAAGAATCCACTTCCGGTCCGCCTCGCAAGTATTACACGCTCACGCCTACCGGGCAGGACTTCCTGCACCAACTGCGCCTGACGTGGGAGGAAATCGAGGAGTCTATCCAGATTATCCGCACGCATCCCTCCACCTCCGCCGCCGGGTAACGGCCGGCAGTTTCTGACCAGTATTTCTGAACCGCAGCACCAGATGAAAAAGAACATCAGTATTAACCTGCAGGGCCTGATCTTCCACATAGAGGAAGATGGCTACGAAGTACTTGGCCGCTATCTGGCCGAAGTACGAGCGCACTTCTCGGGCTACCCCGGGCACGATGAAATTGTGTCCGACATTGAGGGGCGCATTGCCGAGCTCTTCGCCGCCCGCCTTTCCTCCACCAAGCAGGTAATTACGCTGGGGGATGTAGAAGAAATGACCGCCAAAATGGGCCGCGTCAGTGAGTTCCAATCGGCTGAGGAGCTGGATGAGGATGAGCTGCAGGATGCCGTAGCCAATGGCCGCATGCCCGAAGCCAGCGCCGCTGCTTCGGCCACTGCCGAGGAGCCCCGCCGCTTATACCGCGACATGGCCAACCGCAAAATTGCCGGGGTAGCCGCTGGTATTGCCCGCTACTTTGTCATCAATCCGTTGTGGGTACGCCTGGGCTTTCTGGCTCTGCTTTTTCTGCCCAATATTCTGTTCCACCGCTTCTGGGATGGGGACGGCAACCTGGACCTGCCGGGCATTAGCATTCTGGCCTACATCATTCTCTGGATTGCGCTGCCCAAGCGGTACGATATTACCCCCACCGACGAGGATCCTACCTTCAAAAAGCTGTATCGGGACACCGATAATGGCAAAATAGGCGGGGTTTCGGCTGGTCTGGCCGCTTACTTCAAGTATGATGTAGTAGTGTTCCGCCTGCTGTTTGTGCTGGGCATCTTCATCGGGTTCGGTATTCCGCTCTATATCATTCTCTGGATTCTTCTGCCGGAGGCCAAAACGGCCTCCGACAGACTCCGGATGCGGGGCGACGCCGTGACGCTTTCCGGCATCGACAGCAACCTGCGCAACCAAGCCTTTGAGGCGGGCGCTACCCCGGGCACTAACCGCCCGGTAGGCACCTTTCTGGAAGAGCTCTTCCGTAACCTGCGCCCCTTACTAAGCCTGGTTGGCTCCATTATCCGGGTGTTTGTTGCCATTATGCTGATCATCTTTGGCCTTAGTCTGCTGATTGGCACACTCACCGGATTAGGTGCAGCCCTCGGCATTCTTACATCTGATAATATTCATCTGGATGGCGTGCCCGTGTATACCCTTGTGGGTGATCTGCCCGGTTGGTTTTTACTGAGTGCTTTCCTGGCCGCCTTTATTCCGGCACTGGCCATGCTGCTCACAGGAGTAGGTTTGCTGTTGCGCCGTACGATTCTGCGCCGCTCAGCTGCCCTCACCCTGCTGGGTCTCTGGATGCTGGGTGTGGTAGGCTCCATTATGGGCGGTATCAAAATCAGCAGCAATTACCAGGAGGATGGCGAGCATACCCAGGAAGTGAAGTTTCCAGCCCTCACCAAAAACCCGGTGAAGCTGGATCTGCACTACCTCAGTCAGGGGCAGTTTGCGGGCTCTGAGCTGGTAGCCGCCGACAGCGGGCAGGCCATTAGCGTGCTGCAGGAAGTAACCGCCAAAGGTCCTACCGAAGCCGAGGCCAACCGCATGGCCACCAGCAGCGTGACCTACCGCATGCGCGCCGCCAACGATTCTACCCTCATTTTCGATAACCATTTCCGGTACGCCCCCGGTGCCCGCATGCGCGACCAGCATCTGATGCTCACGATCCGCCTGCCCCGGGGCCGCCAGTACCGCATGACGCGCGAATTCGCCGACTGGTTAGGCAGCGAGTTCTTCGTGAACTCCACCATCCCTTCCGACATCGAGCGTTATACTTTCCGCATGAACGGCAACCTGCTGGAGTGCATTAACTGCCCCGCCAGCGCCCTGGAAAATTTTGATGCCGATGAGGATAACAACGATGAGGATGATTTCAATGTAAGCGTAAACTCCGACGACGAAGACGGTAGCGTGAACTTTGAGCTGGGCAACCTGAACTTCCCCACCAACCTCGACGCCTACGAAGGTGGCCGCCGCACTTTCAGCAATAAGGATTTCAGCCAGATAGAAGTAAGTGGTGCTTACCGCGTGTATGTGCGCCGCGGCGACACCTATCAGATTGAAGCCGCCGGCAATGAGCGCGACCTGCGCAACCTGCGGGTAGAAACCACCGGCGACCGGGTCGCCATCTTCTCCCGCCGCGGCGGCCTCTTTGGGCTTTCCAATATGAAGGACCCAATTCTGATTCGTATCCAGCTGCCCACGTTGCGCCATATTGAGTTAAGCGGCGCCAGCCTGGGTGATATTGCCGGTTTCTCCGGCGAGCCCCTGCAAGTGGAGCAAAGCGGCGCCAGCGCGGCCAAGCTGAACGTGAATGTGCCCCGCCTGGAACTAGAGCTGAGCGGCGCCTGCAAAACCGCCGTGCGCGGCGAGGCCCGGGAGCTGAAAGTGGAAGAATCCGGCCTGTGCAACGTAGAGGCCCTGAATCTACGGACCAACCGCGCTAAACTGGACCTATCCGGTGCCAGCAAGGCCCGGGTGCGCGTGGCAGAACGCCTTCAGGCTGAGGTTACTGGCTCCAGCTACGTATATTATGCTGGCAACCCAAGCAGCGTAGAGAAGGATGAATCCGGCGACTCTCACGTACGCCCTTTCAATAAGTCGCGAGCGGAATAACTTATTGAAACCTTAACACACGTTTTCTCGAAGTACTTAAAAATGGCCGCACCTTTGCGGCACTTTTATACGATTTTACTACTGTCCAAAAATATAAAAGACCGGTCGGGCAACCCTCGGGCCCCGACCGGCCTCTTTTGGCAGGATGAGATTGAGAAAGGGTCTATTTGGTGAGTGAATGATGACCCTGAGGAAGCCCCTTCGCCTTACCGAGCTGCAACAGGAAGGCGAAGGCTTCCTCAAACTCATTCCGGATCTGGCCCTCCAGAATAGCTTCCAGTACGGCCTCCTTTAATTCGCCCACGGCGCGGGAAGGCTTCAGATTAAAGGTCTGCATAATGATTTCGCCCGTGATAACCGGCTTGAAATTGCGCAGATGGTCCTTCTCCTCCACTTCCTTCAGCTTCTCCTCCACCCGCTCAAAGTTGCGCAGATAACGCGCCACGCGCTGGTGGTCTTTGCTGGTTATATCGGCCTTGCACAGCTGCATCAGGCGGTCAATATCGTCGCCGGTTTCAAACAGCAGGCGGCGCACAGCTGAGTCCGTTACAGTTTCCTTGACCAGGGCAATAGGCCGCAGATGCAGGCGCACTAGCTTTTGCACCTGGCGCATTTCCTCGCCTAACGGCAGCTTAAGTTCCGTGAAGATATGCGGCACCCAGCGGGCGCCTTTGTCTTCGTGACCATGGAACGTCCAGCCTACTTTGGGATCGTAGCGCTTGGTGGCAGGCTTGGCAATATCGTGCAGAATGGCAGCCCAGCGCAGCCACAGGTCGCTGCCGGTGGCCACCACGTTGTCCAGCACCTGCAGGGTGTGGTAAAAATTATCCTTGTGCGCGTGCTGGCCTACTTTTTCCACCCCGTGCAGCTGCGCCATGCGGGGGAATATCAGCGGCAGCAGCCCGCTATGAAACAGCAGCTTAAACCCATAGCTGGGCTTGGGCGTCATGATAATCTTGTTGAGCTCGTCCGTAATCCGCTCCTGCGACACAATGCGGATGCGCTCCTTGTTGCGCGCAATGGCATCAAAGGTTTCGGGCTCTATATCGAAATCGAGCTGAGTAGCAAAGCGCACCGCGCGCATCATGCGCAGCGGGTCATCGGAAAAGGTAATATCCGGGTCGAGGGGCGTGCGGATGATTTTCCGCTTCAGGTCGCCCATCCCGTCGTAGCGGTCTATCAGAGTGCCAAAGTCCTGGGGGTTCAGGCTCAGACCCAGGGCATTGATGGTGAAGTCGCGGCGGGCTAGGTCCTCTTCCAGCGTGCCCGCTTCCACTTCTGGCTTCCTAGATTCTGAACGGTAGCTTTCGCGGCGCGCCCCCACAAACTCAATTTCCACCTCCGGCGTGGGCAGCATGGCCGTGCCGAAGTTGCGAAACACCGTTACGCGGGGCTGCGAAGGCAGGCGGCGGCCTACTTCCTGCGCCAGCCGGATACCGTCACCCACGCACACTACATCTACGTCCTTGCTGGGACGCTCCAGCGCAAGGTCGCGCACAAAGCCCCCGATGACGTAGGCCGGGTAGCCTAACTCGCCGGCGGCTTCGGCTATAGTCTGGAATAAAGGAAGATCAGGAAGCTGGGGAGTTTTCATGGGGCAGCAGCGGAACGCGGAGAAGCTACAAAGGTAACAACTCCCGGCCGGGCCATTTGTGCTTTCTACAGCCGGTTAGTCGCGCAGTACTTCCAGCGAGCCATCGGCCTGCACACGCACCACCCGGGAAGGAGCGGCTGCGGTGGCATCGTCCTGCCGCCAGTTTACTACATAATCGACTCCTTTAATCAGCTCCTGCTCTATTTCGGCGAAGGTGGCCGGCGTAAGCTTGCCACTGATGTTAGCCGAGGTGGAAACCACGCCGTGGCCCAGCCGGCGCACAATTTTATGGCTAAACTCGTCATCCTTCACGATGCGCAGCCCAATGGTGCCGTCGGGGCCTACCAGGTTTTTGGCTATGGCCGGGCTGGCCGGCACCACGTAGGTGGTAGGTTTTTCCTGCTTCTCAAGAAGCTCGGAGAGGTTAGGCGGCACCACGGCCGCGTAGCGCGCAAACATCTGCTCATCGGCTACCAGTACAATGCAGGGCTTATCCGCGTCGCGCTGCTTTAAAGCGTAGAGCTTATCTACGGCCGGGGGCACTTCGGCATCGCAGCCCAGGCCCCATACGGTATCGGTGGGGTACAGAATTACCTGTTGCAGCAGCAGGGCATCTACCGCAGATTCTACTTCCTGAATAAAAAACTTGCTCATGGCAGGGAAATTAAGAGCGCACACCGAAGCGTACCAACACTATATATATGGACAGCGGAGCCAGAGGTTACGAGCGCGGCGCTTCACCCCTGATTTCCTGACACAACTCTACCAATACGCCGGCGGCGCTTTTCGGGTGCACAAAACATACGAGCTTATTATCGGCCCCCCGCTTGGGTTCTTCGTTCAGGAGGGTGAAGCCCTCCGCGCGTAGCCGCACCATTTCGGCGTAAATATCCTGCACCTCAAAGGCTACGTGGTGAATGCCCTCCCCTTTCTTGCTGAGGTATTTGGTAATGGCGCTTTCCGGGGTAGTGCCGGCCAGCAGCTCAATTTTAGAGCCGCCCACCTGGAAGAAAACAGTGTCTACTCCTTCGCTGGCCACGTGCTCCTGCTTATAGGGGGGCGTGCCCAGCAGGCTAGTATATAAGGAAGTGGCAGCGGTCAGGTCCTGCACGGCCAGGCCCAGGTGTTCCAGGTTAGTGAACATACTAGTAATTGTGTGGGAGAAGCGGGTACAGCTTGTTTGGAATATGTCTACTTTTGTGCTGCAAAGTAAAACCTGTTTGCCGGTTTCCGTGTTCTACCGGCGAATCATTCTCCGCTGACAACCTATTTAGGCCATGCTTAAATTACCCATTTACCTCGATAATAACGCCACTACTCCCATGGATCCGCGGGTGTTGGAGGCTATGTTGCCCTACATGACTGAAATGTTCGGCAACGCGGCCTCCCGCAACCACGCATTCGGCTGGCAGGCAGAGGAGGCAGTAGATTATTCCCGGGAGCAAATTGCCAAGCTGATCAACTGCGACCCCAAGGAAATTATCTTCACCTCGGGCGCTACTGAGTCGGACAACCTGGGTATCAAAGGGGTATATGAGATGTATGCCCAGCGCGGCAACCATATCATTACCGCTACTACCGAGCACAAAGCCGTGCTGGATACGTGCAAGCACCTGGAAAAGCAGGGCGCCCGCGTAACGTATCTGCCTGTTAACTCGGAGGGCCTCATCAGCCTGGAGGAGCTGGAAGCCGCCATGACGCCCCAGACCATTCTGGTGTGCATTATGTACGCTAACAACGAAACCGGCACCATTCAGCCTCTGCGCGAAATTGCCGCCATTGCCCATAAACACGGTGCCCTGTTCATGACGGACGGCACTCAGGCTGTAGGCAAAATTCCGGTTGATGTCATTGCTGATGGTATTGACCTGATGGCCTTCTCAGCCCACAAAATGTACGGCCCCAAGGGCGTAGGTGCGTTGTATGTGCGCCGCAAAAACCCACGCGTGAAAGTTACCGCCCAGATGGACGGTGGCGGCCACGAGCGCGGCATGCGTTCCGGCACCCTTAACGTCCCCGGTATTGTAGGCCTGGGCAAAGCCGCCGAGCTGTGCCGCCTGGACATGGAGAGCGACAATGCCCGTATTTCCACCATGCGCGACCGGCTGGAAAAAGAGCTGCTCACGCTGGAAGAAAGCTACGTGAATGGTTCGCGCGAGCATCGCCTGCCGCACACCACTAACATCAGCTTTAAATACGTGGAAGGCGAAGGCCTGATGATGGGTGTGAAGGATCTGGCGGTTTCGTCGGGTTCGGCCTGTACGTCGGCCTCCCTGGAGCCCAGCTACGTGCTGAAGGCCCAGGGCCTGAGCGACGACCTGGCTCACTCCTCGTTGCGCTTCGGTTTGAGCCGCTTTACTACTGATGAGCAGGTAGATTACGCCATCAGCCACACCCGCGAAGCGGTAACCAAGCTCCGCGAAATGTCTCCCCTGTGGGAGATGTTCAAGGAAGGCATCGACCTCGACAAAATTGAGTGGGCTGAACACTAGGCTTCGCAATTCTGAATTATGAATGCTGAATTTTTAATTGGGTTACTAGCCGTTCATAAACATTCAGCACATAATTCATAATTCATAATTCAACTTTCAGAATTCAAAAATCATGGCTTACTCCGATAAAGTTATCGACCATTACAGCAACCCACGTAACGTAGGCACGCTGGACAAAAGCAAAAAGAACGTAGGCACCGGCCTGGTGGGCGCCCCTGAGTGCGGCGACGTTATGCGCCTGCAGATTGAGGTAGACGAAAACACCAACACCATCACCGACGCTAAATTCAAGACGTTCGGCTGTGGTTCGGCAATTGCCTCTTCCTCCCTGGCTACGGAATGGCTGAAAGGCAAGACCGTAGACGAGGCCCTGGCCATCGACAACATGGAAATTGTGGAAGAGCTGGCGCTGCCACCCGTAAAAATTCACTGCTCGGTACTGGCCGAAGACGCCATCAAGTCGGCCATCAACGACTACCGCGTGAAGAATGGCTTGCCCGAGCTGGAAGTAGCTAAGTCGCACCATTAATAGGACTTAGGAACTTAGGGCTTAGGTTTTAGGGCAGTATAGATATGTTCTTGCCGCGCTAAAGCCTAAGCCCTAATCCCTAAAACACTAAGACCTAACCAATGGAGGTTTCCACCGACGTCCACGTAGAAAGCGCCCGCATTCAGCGCCAGATAGAAGAGCATCTGGGCATGGGGCCGGGCAATTTATTGTTTGAGTTCCGGCAGTTGGATGGGCAGGTACGCCTGGATTTGATAACCGTGAATCCGCGCCACCAGCAAAGCTTCTTGTTTCGTTACGAGGTAGGCTACGATAAGCTGGATGCGCTGCGGAAAATGCTGGCCTACGTACAGCGCTTCCGCGACACCGAAAGCTCCTACACCATTCAGTGGCGCGCCCGCGGCGACAAAGAGTTGCAAACCTCCTACTTCCGGGCGCATAACACCTACGAAGCCCTGGACAAGCTCTACTACGGACGCGACCTGAACACCATTACCGTGTTCAGCGTGGTGTTAAACCCCAGCAGCTAGGAATTGGCAGCCGGGAGCTATATCGGGAAAACTTTTGTTCTCTTATTAAGCTCCCCTCCTCACTCCCAGCTCCTAACTTCTAGATTCTTCCATAAGCCATGATTACCGTTTCAGATAAAGCCAAGGAAAAAATTGAGCACCTGATTGCCGATGCTCACCTGGACCCTACCTACCGCCTGCGCGCTTCGGTGGCTGGCGGCGGCTGCTCTGGCCTCTCCTATAAGCTTGACTTCGATAATGAAGTAAAGCCCATGGACCAGGAGTTTGAGGACAAAGGTGTGCGCGTGGTAGTAGATATGAAAAGCTTTCTGTACCTGGCCGGCACGGAGTTGAACTTCTCCGACGGCTTGAACGGAAAAGGCTTTTACTTTGATAACCCCAATGCTTCCCGCACCTGTGGTTGCGGCGAAAGTTTCTCGGTATAATACTGCTGACTGGCAAGTTATCTAACAAGAAAGGCTACTCCTCGGGGTAGCCTTTCTTGTTGAAAGTTGACTCACTTTACGTTTCCGGGTCCTTGCACTTGCCGCAATCAGAGGAAGTGCAAGCTGGCTAAAGAAAACAGCAAACCCCTGCTTATTTGACGAGGCTGGTGGCCTGCGCAGGAGTTTTTTGCCTTGGTTCATGGTTATTGCCCCTATGGAATACTTTGTGCCTCAGCAGTCGGTAGTGCGCGCCATCTGGGGCAAGGCCGATACGGTGCTGTTTATCTTTGCGGGCGCGGCGGCAGAGTTTGCCCTGAATAAGGCCGTAGACTGGCTGTACTTTACCGGGCGCCTGCCCGCCGACCCATTGGCCCGCTTGTTTTCTACCGTGGCATACGCCCGGCAGATTGTGTTTGCCGAGCGCGCTGGCGCAGAACGGGCTATAGATACCATTGCCGCCATACATAGTGCCGTGGAAGCCAGACGCGGCATGGCCATACCCGACTGGGCCTACCGAGACGTACTGTTCATGCTGATTGATTATTCCATCCGCTCGTTTGAAGTGCTGGAACGCCCGCTGACAACCGCTGAGAAGGAGGACGTCTTTGACGTGTTCACCCGGGTAGGCCAGCGTATGGGTATCCAGGGCCTGCCAACTGCTTACACTGATTGGCTAATAGCCCGGCAGCAGCACCTGGCTTCGGACCTGGAAAACAGCGGCTTTACGATGGACCTGTATCAGCAATACCGGAGGCATCTGGGGCCCTTGCGGTATTGGCTCCTGCTGCAGGCGCAACGCTTGGTGGTGCCCGCTACGGTAATCCAATTGCTTCACCTCAGCCCTCGCTCCTGGATAACTCCACTACTGCCTTTGTACCGCCAGACGCAACACCTACGCGTGGGCCGGTGGGCAAAAGCAGCCTTACTGCCCCCAGCCTATAAAGCCAGAATTCTGGCCCTGGATAATGAGCCAGCGCACTTTCACTCACCCGCCGAAGCGGAAACGGCCAAAAGATAAGCCCGACTATTTTCATTGCCGGGCAAAGCTTTTTATGCTAGGAACTACAGGAAAGTGTAGCGCTACCAGGTTTGAATCGGGCCCACTCCGGCCGCTTGGCTGCCAGGTCGTTGTGCTCAGGCTGCTCTGCGAAAGGGTTTTTCAGGACCTCCATTAGCCGTTTGAGCTTCGATAAATCCCCTGACTCGGCCGCCTCTATAGCTTCCTGCGCCAGGTAGTTGCGCAGTACGTACTTGGGGTTTGCGGCCAGCATTCCTTTCTGAATAGTTTCTCCGGAGGCAGTTTCCTGCCGCAGCCGTTGTGTATAGCGGCGCAGCCAAGCCATCATGGCTTCATGAATGGCCGTGGGTTCTGGGATATAGGAGGCCTTTTCAATCAGCTCCCGGAAAAGCGGTTCTTCATCCAACGCACTGGCGTGCAAGGCGGGGGCCAAATGGGAAAGCTGACGAAAGAACAACGTCATATCCATTTCTGAGGTGGTCAGCGCCTGGTGCATATCTTCTAGCAGAGCATCATCCTCTGGTTGGGTCACGGAAGTAAGCCCCAGCTTGCGGCGCATCATTTCCTGTTGCGTAGCCGTGAAAGTGGCCCGGTAATGCTCCAGCGCCTGATTCAACTTTGCTATATCGGGCACCAATGGCGTTAAAGCCCGACCCAGCTGTACCAGGTTCCACAGGGCCACCTGAGGCTGCTGGGCAAAAGCGTAGCGGTGGTGGCTGAAGTCGGTAGTGTTAGGCGTCCAGGTGGGGTCATAGGGTTCCAGCCAGCCGTAAGGGCCATAGTCAATGGTAAGCCCCAGAATGGACATGTTATCCGTGTTCATGACGCCATGGACAAACCCTACCGACATCCAGTGCGCCACCATAACAGCGGTGCGGCGGCACACTTCCTCAAACCACTGCACATATACCGTTGCCGATGGCTGTCCCAACTCTGGGTAGAAATGGCGAATGATGTAGTCAGCCAGTGCCCGCAGATTGTCCAGCTCATTAGCGGCCGTCATCATCTGAAAATTGCCGAACCGCACGAACGTAGGCGCCACCCGGGCTACAATAGCGCCCGGCTCGGGCTGGGGGTTGCCGTTGTAAAACATGTCCCGCACTACCAGGTCGCCGGTGCTGACCAGGCTGAGCGCCCGCGTGGTGGGCACGCCCAGCGCGTGCATGGCCTCGCTGCACAGGAACTCCCGTACGGAGGAGCGCAACACGGCCCGGCCATCGGCCCGGCGCGAGTATGGTGTGGGGCCGGCGCCCTTCAACTGGATTTCCCAGGTAGCACCATCCCCGGCCGTGATTTCACCCAAGGATATAGCCCGGCCGTCGCCGAGCTGCCCGGCCCAGTTGCCAAACTGATGCCCCCCATAGCGCGCCGCGAAGGGTTTCATGCTGTCGGTTACCAGGTTGCCGGCTAGTGCATCTACTGCCGGACCCTGCTCGGGCGGGCGGCTTAATCCTAAAAAGGCGGCCAGTTCCTCCGACCACGCTAGTAGCCGCGGTTCACACACCGGCGTGGGCTTCACTTGTGAATAGCAGTACCCGGGTACTTGTCGGGGTTTGGTATCAGCGGATATTTCACCGGAAAGCTCCTCCACAAAGGAGTTTTGAAACAGGACCTGATCAAACTGAGCATCACTCTGAGGCATAATCAAGAATAAACAAACTTAAAAAACACATTCTACAGGTTAAACTCCGGTTTTGGTGCTTTTGATTCCGGCCCTTCCGGGTGCAATGTGTATTTCACTCTTTACCTGGCTGGTATTTACCCATTGTCTTGCTCTTCATTATAAAAAAGCCCTTCTGCAGATACAGAAGGGCTTTTTAACGAAATGGGAAAGCTTAGTTTGATTTTACCAGCTTGTGCGTGGAGTGCAGCAACTGGCCATCCAGCACCAGCAAGTAGCTACCTTGCGGCAGCTGACTCAGATCCAGCTCACGGGAAGCAGGCACAATGGTGCGGTACACCTCGCGGCCTACCAGGTCCGTGATGATGGCCTGCACTACGCCGTTGGTGGCTGGCACCTCCACATGCAGCACCTGCTGCACGGGGTTGGGGTAAATACCTGCTTGCAGCTGGCGGCCCTGCACCGTACGTACCACGGAGAGGTGCGCAGAACCATCCTGATCCAACTGGCGAAGACGGTAATAGCCCAGGCCGCTGAGCGGCTTGATATCTACAAACTGGTAGCTGGTGAGGGAAGTGGCGTTGCCCTGGGCTGCTACCTTACTAATAGCCTGGAAGGTAAGCCCATCAGCAGAACGCTCGATTAGGAAGGAGGCGCTGTTTCGCTCTGAGGCGGTGCTCCATTTAACTTGCACGGCAGCTCCCTGGCGCTCGGCGGTAAAGGCTGTCAGCTCTACCGGCAGGGGGTTGAAACCCCCTATCTTATTAGCCAGGGCGAAGATGACCGGGGTGGCAAAGCTTTCGGAAAACAGATCGGAAGTAATAGAACCGGCCGGAGTAGCCGTACCACCCGTGACAGGCCCGATGTTGGCGTAGGCATTAGCACTATTATTTGCCGATTTCGCTACCCGCAGGGTGGCGGGCTCCACTACATCATCATCATTGCCATAGCTCAGGGTAGCCTGGGCAGCGCTGGCATCAGGGCCGCTGAGACGCGTCACCCGGAAGTACCGCACCCGGGAAGTACGGTTCAGCTCGGAGCCGGTAGCGAACGAGGAACCATTGGGAGTGGCTTCGTTCACCATTTCAGCACTAAGCACCGTAGCAGAAACCGTATTAAGCAGGCCCAGGGTAAAGGGCCGGTAAATTCCGTCCCGGCCGATGCCAAAGGTTAAAGTAGCGCCACCTGCTTGAAATACGCGGGCCAGAGGGCCTTCCACAAAGCTGTTGGCATTTCCCTTATTCGTTTGGGCACTACTTCCAACCGTAACTAGGTTGGCAGAGGAAGTAAGCAGGCGGCCGTTTAGCAGGTTGAGTTGGCTCTGAATATATGACTTGCCTACCGCCTGGATATTGGTAGTGGCACCAGTCAGCGTCACATCATAGTAGTTGCCGGCCAGCAGGTTGTAGGTATCATTCGTAAATACAGGCCGGCCTACGGTAGCGCCCCAACCCGTGCCAACGCGCAAGCCATCTACCGTAATGCTCTGACTGGCATTGTACTGACGCAGGGCTATACCCGCTGGGTTTTGCTCCGTGGTAAAGGCCGTTCCACCACTGCCGGTAAAATCAGCCGTAACGGTAGCTGTGTTGGCGGAGCTGATGGGCTCGGTAGTCGGTACGCCGGCATCGAACACAAACAGCTTAATCACATCATCAAGAGTGCCCGGCTTCTTGGTATACTTCACTACCAGCAGGTAGCTGCTGCCGGCCGTGTAGTTAACAACCTCATTGTTTGCATTGGTAGCATATACTATTTGTGCGCTATTTACCACTGTGCCATTAAAGCTGATACCCACATTGAAAGTATTGGGTACCGAACCATTTTTAAGGTGAATTCGGCCGGTATAGCTCGTGTAGAGGGAAGACGGGCTAAGCGCAAAAAAGTATTCGTTGTTTACCCCCACATTATTCACCTGCACCAGCAACGAGGTATACATGTCACCAGTAGTAAAGCTGCGCCCTATCAGCTTCAGGGCATCTTCGCCGGAGTTGGAAACATTGGCGGCATAGCTACCGCTGGGTAGCGCGCCATACTCGGCATAGCTGAGGCTGGCCGCGCTGGTCACAATAGAATTGGTAGAGCCGGAAATTACAACCCAGCCGTTGTCCGTGAGTTTGGCACTGGGGCCATAGTTGAAACTTTCCTCCATAACCAGCTCGCCCGGGCCACCAGTTGGGAGCACCGTGGTGGTACTGGTATTGCCGGTAAAGCCCGGAGTAAGGAAGTTGACCGTGTTGCCGCTGCCATTATATTCATATAAGGCAAAGTAATAGGCCGTGCCAGCAGTCAGATTGGTGACCGTGATGGACGCGCTATTGCCGCTATACACTACATAATTACCGGGCTGCGTAACATCTCCGGCGCCAAAACGGGCGCTGGCCTTATAGGCTACTCCATCCTGCGGATCACCATTCACGGCTGATGCCTCCCGAACTACCAGCAGCCGGCGCGTACCGCTACCCGCTACTAGGTTTACCTGAATAGTGCTGCCGGATACTGTTCCAAAAGTAAAGAGGCCCTGGGTTTTTGGCTCAGCAACAAGCGACGGGTTAGGAGCAACCGTACCATTCACTGTTACCGGCGCGCCCAAAGCACCCGAGAAGTTTTCAATCGTTCCATTCACCGTTCCTGCACCCTGATTACCTTTCAGGCGCACATAAACGTATCGGTCCAGGTCGCCGGCAGCACTGGCTGTCAGGCTTAACTTGGTTGTGTAAGGGCCACCGCTGGTAGCTGAAATTTCATAGCCAACGGCTGTGGTAGTGCTTACGCTCTGGGTCAGGTTGGCTCCTACCAGATGGTAGGACTGCTCGGCTGAAGCAGCCGGCGCGGTAGCAGAAAATGTGAGGGTAGCGGGCGTAGCGGTCAGCGTGGGAGAAGCTATGCGCTTACCCGTGAGCGATACCATCTGGTCGCTAAGTCCCGGATAGCTGTTGGTAATAGTACCATTAACCGGATTGGCTACTGCCCCTGCTTTTAGGCGTACAAATATCCGCTTGGCAGTATTCAGGTTTACCCCGGGTTGTGAAATAGAAGCTTGAGGCGTGGTATTTACCGTGTCAAGTGTTATTTCATAACCACTTGATGCCGTGATGGTAACGTTGTCGATGGATTGCAGGTTATTTCCATTGAAGCTATACCAGTGATAAGCGGAAGGTCTTGAATCCGTAGCCGTGAAGACTTTGCCTGATTCCGGTAAGGAGGTTGGCGTAACAGTAAAGGACGGAACACCCGCAGTTGTAAACTGCTTAGAGGTAGTATAGGTAGTACCCCTACTGTTCGTAGCATATGCTGCGAAATAGTATGTGGTATTTGCCGTAAGGCCAGAGATGCTTGACGTAAACGCGCCAGTGCCTGAACCTACCGGAACATTGATGGATGATCCATCAGCCATACGAGGATTAGTAGTGGTATTATATACGAACCCTCGTTCCGTCACCGGGCTTCCTCCATCTGCAGTAACCGTACCACTCAAGGTTGCACTTGTATAGCGAACGAAAGTAGCTGAGTTGGAAGTGATAGATGGAGAAATATTTGAAGAGGTTGAGTTTCTAGGCGTAACAGTTGATGGAGTTGACGCAAAATCAGAATTGTTTTCATCTGTATCTGTTGCGCCATTATTGATACGGATATCTGATTTCGTTGCACTGGGCGCTGGTGCTGGGCCCGTGCCTTCATATTCAGAAGCCGCACTACCATATCCTATGAAATCAATAACCCTTGTATCAGATTTGCCTGAAATAGAAGTTATTCCATTTACTAGGGCAATTTTACCCTCGGTAGCACTCATCCCAAATGCACCTGTTGCATCAGGCGTTGGGAGTGCAGTTCCATTTGCCCCACCAGCTAATTGTATAAGATAATACTTACCAGGCTTAATAATTCCCGATAATGAAACTGAAGCTGAAGAAGCCACACCTATAGTGCCAAAAGCACCGGCAGCAGTAGCATATTGTATTGTGTAGCCAGATAGGTTTACATCTGATGAACTGAGATTGTACAACTCTACAAAGTCATTAGTATAAGGTGCACCAGAATTACCACCCCCACCATACACCTGGCTGATGACAACTGTAGACGACCCAACACTCCACCCCAACATAGGCAGCAAAAGCAACCAAAGTGTCAAAAAAAAGCCCCTGACAGGTGGCGGGGGCACAAAAGAGAATGAAGTAGAAGTTGTTTGCATAAGGGGGTGTATGAGAAGTTAAGAGAGGTGCGCAGTACTTGGATTACAAAGATAGAGTTGAACTACAGGACTATACCCTTCAACACCTAAGAAAATTCCAGCGTACATTTATTTCCATAAAAAAAGGCCACCTAGTTTCCCAGGCAGCCTTTTTTTATGAACTACGAATCTTTATTGCTTTACAATCTTCTGAGTAAAGCGCTGACCACCGTTCACCACTGTTACCACATAGATGCCGGGCTTCAGGCTGTTCATATCCAGACGGCCTTCCGTGGAAAGCGTCTTGGTGAATTGAACGCGGCCGGTCAGGTCAGCTACCGTAACCACGGCACCTTTCACGTTGCCGGGCAGCTGAATTGTCAGCTGGTCGCGCACCGGGTTAGGATACATGGCCACTACGCCATTGCCGGTGTTGTTAACGGTAGCAACGCCCGAATAAGCGAATTTACCATCCGTATCAACCTGCTTCAGGCGGTAGTATGAAGTACCAACCAAAGGCTGTGCATCAATAGCAGCATACTCATGGCGGGTAGTAGTATTACCCTGGCCAGCTACCGACTGCAGCTTCTGGAAGCTGACACCATCTGCGGAACGCTCGACTTCAAACGCTTTGCTGTTCTTCTCCGAAGCCGTAGCCCAGTTCAGATCCACCCGCTTGTTGTTCAGTTTAGCGGTGAAGCTGGCCAATTGAACAGGCAGAATTACTGGGTTGCCGGGAATTATCTTGCCAGGAATTGGCGAGAAGTCTGTAGGCGTTTTGAAGTTATATGCAACACCGTTAATGGCATTCTGACCGGGGTTGTTGGCATTGTAGTCAAACACATACACGTAGTAAGTTTTGGCTGCATCCAAACCTGTGAACGTAGCAACAGTTCCTGAGCCGCTTGCTACAACATAGAAGCCTGGGCTAATTTGGTCGCCTGTCTGGTAACCATTGGCGCCTGGGTTATAGGCAATACCATCTTTAGGGTTATCCTGGGGAGGAAGCAACGTTGATTTTTCGCTAACTACTACCAAGCGGAATCGGCCAAAACCATTTGCTTCGTAAGAGTCGCCATCGTAAGCGGGAATGTATGTTACAGTGGCGCCGGTGAAATCAGTGCTGCGTACAGCGCTGTACTCTGTTTGCTTGGTAGGCTCAATGGCCAAAGCCGAGCCTTTCAAACGGTCGTCCAGCACTTTGTAGATCTGGTTACCATTTGAATCCGTGGTGTACAGTTCTGTACTCTTATAACGTATTTCAGCTACTGGCAAACCAACTCGGGTAGGTACGAAGCGAACGTATATTTTTCTATCTACAGAGTAGGTAGTAGCGCTTGGCTGTACATCAATGAAGGTATGGAAGTCATCCTCAGCACCCGTTAGTGAAATTTCAAACTGCTGCTTGTTTGTAGTATTATAATTAGCAGGATCTTCATCCGGAGAAACTGAAATACGGATGATTTCACGTGCCCGCAAGGCCGTCAGTGTCAATTCCCGAATTTCCGATTTCTGATTAATGACGATTGGAGTTTTAAACTCGAGAAGTGAAGCAGGAGTTATGCTCAGGAAAGGGCGGCTATTACCAACTACTGTTACGTTTACAGTGGTAGCAGGCTGACTTACATGGCTAATATCCCGGCTTTCCAAGTCAGCAACTGTTGGCAGGTAACGCACATATACGCGAGTAGGGGCAACTGCTCCTGCTGCGTTAGGCGTCAATGAGAAGGACTTGAAGCCATTTGAAGCAACATCCTGCGTGAAGAGCGAATCAAGTGCAATCTGGAAGTTGTTTGGAGCTGTAATAAGAATCGGGCGCACTAGGAATTCACCCGTCACCTTATAAGAGCGTGACTCGGAAGCCTGGCCAGGTACAGTAGAGAAGATTGGGAGCTTGCTGGCACCCAAAGCTGTAACCGACGATTGAGCTGAAGTACCGTTTGCGAAGGGGTTGTTCGCCCGAATATTCACCAACTGCACCAAAGCAGTATTATTCACGGTAACCGTAATGTTATGATTGAAGACTCCTGCTGGAACTGCGCGCAGGCGAACTTCGATGGTGGTTTCAGGAACCTGGCCATTTACAGGAGCAATAGTCAGCTTACCAGTAAAGAGAGTATTGCTGTCCTTTATACGAAACTGGATGCTGCTATTATCCCGCACCAGTTTAATAGAGTCAGTTGCGGTCAGATTGCCACCACCAACGGTGAAGAACAGTGACTGTGCCGAGCCGGTGCCCGAAACAGTGCCAAAATCCAGTGTAGTGGGCGAAACAGACAGGTAAGGCTGGTTATTCGGCAGCGCTTTACCATTGAGGGCAGAACTCTGGCTTTGTGCGCCGCTGGAAGAAATCGTTAATACCCCATTCCGATCATTCGGACTAGAAACAGTTGGTTTGAAGCGAACCGAGATAGTAGTATTTACAGTAGCGCTATTCGCGCTGTTCAAAGTGAGGGTAGATCCATACACGCCCGTAGAAGGATTGAGGATCTGGAACTCCGTAGAATTAGAGGTAACCGTGATGGCACCCGTCAGGTTCTGGCCCGCCACATCAAAAGTCTTGTCGCTGGAAACCTCCCCTACGCGGGTATCAGCGAAAGTAAAAGCACTAGGATTGATGCTTAAAAGTGGTGCCGGGGCAAGGCCCGTACCAGAAAGAGCAAAAGATTTGCTGGCTGTACCAGAAGTAAGAACTAAGCTACCACTATAAGTTTTAGCTACAGTTGGCGCAAATCGAACAATAACATCCTGACCGCCACCAGAAGTATTAGCAACCGGTACTGTTAGAGTAGTTACGAAAGTTGTGCCATCTAAGCTTACTTGAAAGCCATCGGGCACAGTTACTGTAACGTCCTGAGTTAAACTTGAACCCTTTACAGTAACAATAATATCATCCCCATTTACATCCAGTGTTGTTGTTTGCCCAATCTGGGTTGTGGCAAAGGGCCCTGTGCTAGTAATACCAGAAGTATTAAGCTTCTGCGCCTGCACCAGAGAAGGCAACGCAAATAAGGTCAGGAAGAACATCCACAAAGCAGCCCATTGGACTGGCTTTTGGGTACGCATGTATGTGTGTTTCATATAAAAAAGGAAAGTGCAGAATGAAAGGTTTTTAGTATCAATGGATTATTGACTTCTACCGCTCGAGCCAACAGGTGAATTTACGGGCAAACCAACTTCTCGTTGTTTGATTTTTTATACATATTTTATAAATATTTCAACCAACCCCAAGTCCAACAATTCGTTTAAGAATTGGACGCAATTTCGCATATTTCATGCCAATAACCTGAATCTGAAGCAAAAAAATGCAAGGAATCTAAACTTTTAAAGGCTACGGTATGCGTGAGACACACTTTGGCTTGCAGACAGTGAAGAAGCCGCAAAAGTTCCTGCTACTCCAAATATTCAAATAATTGCATTTAACATAGTTTATCTATAGCCCTCCGAATTCTCTTATTTGCACTCATTCTGTATGCTATATATTTCATCCAATATATTACCTGCTGTTTTTTGTAGCCATGTTTATATAACCTATTTATAATCAAATATTTTACGCAAAATTTTTCTTTTTGGTTTGGCTTTCTAAAGGAGAAATGCGAGTTGATGAGCCTCTAAGCTACCCTCACAGTACCTAACAAAGCACTCCATCCCGAAGCAAAAAGCTAAGCTGGCTTTTCGCTTCGGGATGGAGTGCTTTATTGTACCCCTACTGTTCTATGTTACTTCCAATCCGGATGGTCAGCATTATCGAAGAGCTTGGTGCGGCCGGAACCTTCTTCTTCACTGCCTACAGTCCATACTTCGGGTGGGGTCTGGCCATCATTGGCCTGGTTCACGAAAATAATGGAGGCGCCATCAGGCGAGAAGCGCGGCTCTATGTCGTTGGTGCCTGCTTGCTTGCCGCCGGAGAGGTCCACTAAGCCGGTGCCGTTCAGCTTCATCTTATAAATATGGGCATTCAACTGCCTGCCCGCGTTGGATTCAAACCCGGCTACATCATGGGTGTATAGCATTTCCGTCCCGTCGATACTGAAGGAAGGCGAATCGACGCGGCCGGCCAGGTTTTTGACCACGAGACGGGGGTTAGTTCCATCGGCATTATAAAGGTATATCTCCGAATCATAAGGCTTGGCGCCAATAGTTTGCACCAGTAGCTGATTGCCCTGCACGGTCCAGTCGCACTGGCGGAAGTGGCGGCCGGCGGGGGCCGTTGCCAGTAGCGTGAGGCCGGTACCGTCGCGGTTGATGCGGTACAGTTGGTCGTAGTGACTATAGAGCAGTTGGGCCCCATCCGGCGACCAGCAATAGCCGATGCCGCTGTTCTGGTAGCCTTCTACTGAGAGCATGGTAATGCGGCGTTGCCCGGAACCATCCCGGTTCATGGTGTAGAGCTGGTACTGGCCGGTTTCGTTGGAGGTGTAGGCTATTTTGTCGCGGGTGGGACTAATCTGGGGGGCGGTTTCGGTGAAAGCGGCGGTAGTCAGGCGCTGCAAAGTGCTACCATCGGCGTTGGCGGAGTATATATCGGTGTTGCCATCTACTGTTCGGGCAAAGACGTAGCGGTTTAGCGGGAAAGAAGCCGTTCGGAACGACCAGACCTCGCTGCGGGCCGTCAGGCCGTCCTGGTCACGGGCCGTAATCTGCCAGAAGTAAGCGGTATTATACTTGAGATTCTTGACGGTATAAAACGTGTCGCGGATAGAGGATGCGAGGATATTACGGTCGGTGGAATTGCCTTCGTACAACAACACATCATAGCGCAGACTGTCGCCTTTGTCGGGGTCTTTGCCCTGCCAGCGGAGCGTGAGCGAAACCGGCTGATCAACGGCACCGGAAGCTGGCGAGGGATTAAAGGGCGCATTAGGGCCCTGGTTAGATACAGAATGCTCCAGCGCCAGAGTGACATCTGTAAGCTGCTCCTCTCCTACCGTGATGCTACTGGTTTCTCCCTTGTACCCCACTTTGTGGGCTGAAATGGAATACTTGCCGGCCGCAATATTGGGCAGCGAAAAGCGGCCTTCCTCATCGGTGGCAAAAGAAGTGGTGGCGGGATTGGTGGTAATAATAACATTGGCCAGCGGCGAATTGTCGTTCGCATCTAATACCACGCCCTCAACTGAGCCATATAATATAGGAGTAACCGTGTCTTCCTTGCAGCCCGATAGCAACAATACAACAAGCAGGAGCCATAGCCAGGGTTGCCGGCCAGGGAGAAAACGAAGCATGAACATAGGGCGGACGGTGGGAGGAGGAAGCAGGCAAAGGCCGTTGATCAGGCCTTAGCGCCCGGCGGAGGCGGGAGAATAGCGAAGCGAATCATCGGAGAGGGGTGCTCCCTGGTCATCGAGCAGGCGCAGCCACACCTGGTAGGCATCCTGGGGGCCGGCCATAATAGTGGTTTTGGAAAGGATAATATCCTGCTCAGCTGGCACCAGCATGCGCCCGGCCTGGGCATTGTGAGAAGAGCCGGCAGAACCCCGCCGGTCGGTGCGCAGCTCGTAGCGCACCCACACCGGCACCGGGCTGGCATTGTGGCAATGGCCCAGAATAACCAGAAACTTGCCTTCCTTACGCATTTCAACTTTTGCTTCGCAGGAAGCAGGATTTGAATTGCCGTTGCGGCGCGGTATTGGCGTACCCAGTATTGGCTGAAAAAGAACTCCGAATGCTGCCAGTGGTAAAACAGAAAGTCTCATAGTTAATAGAAGTAGTAAATACAGAATTCAGAAAATCATACGGGTACTCAGGCCCGGCAAAGCGTCATCCTGAGGGTAGAGTCATCAGGGCGCGGCCTGTCCCTGCACAATGGTCATGCGGATGCCATTGCCGCGTTGGTGCACCTCGTAGCCCCGGGTGGTATTGGAGGTTTCTACCTGGCGCAGCTCATTGCCAACGCCATCCTGCTGAATTACATAGCGCTGGTCGTTGCCCTGCACCTGCTGCTGCACCAGATTATCTTCGCCGTTCTGCTGAATCAGGCTTTCCAGGTTTTCGCCGCGCAGCGCAGATTCTGCTATGTTTCCCGTACCGCGCTGCTGCACGGTAGTGCGCAACCCATTACCCTGCTGACTTACCTGGGTAATATTGGCAGCACCTGCCTGCTCAATCATCACCAGATTAGAGGCACCACCAGTACCCTGGAGCTGCATGGCGCTTGCCTGATTAGAAGCACCACGTTGCAGGATAATTGCCTGGTCCTGAGCGGATGCTGGCAGCGTAGGCCCTACCGATATAGTAGTTATATCCTGGGCCAGCCGCTGCTCCATCCTAGCAGCATCCTGCGCCCTGGCTGTGAGAAAGAAAGCCGGTAGGATAAGCCCCAGCATAAAAAGGAGTACTCTAACAGAGATTTTCATAGCGTAGAAGCGCGAAACGAGCCTGAGGCTGGTGCTTTTAAGTAAAATATAACAAGATTATGTTGCTTTTATCAAATTCATATTGATTCGTTTACTGAGTTGAGTTTACAATTATCCTCTTATAAAACCAAATTATTAATGAATTAATTATAAATAGGCGGTATAAATATGCGTTCCAGCATCAACAGAAGCAGATTGGAAAGGCTATGCTTATAGGTAGGTCTGACTCACTTTAGCTGCGTAGTTATTGCTTTGTTGCAGCCCTTAGCGTGTTCCACAGATCCTTGTCTGTAATTAAGCTGCTACGCTTACTTAAGTGGTTCTGACTGGCAATGCTCCCACTTCTGTCTTTATAAAGAGGAGCCTGGTTATGTTTATTATAATAATGGAGGACATGGGTCATAAAAAGACTATCCTGCCGCACACAAGTAAGTGCGGCAGGATAGTCTTTTCACGCTTGAGTTTGGAAAAAATCCAGGGTACTACCGGTGGGCTGGGGTAACCCCGGCGGGCTTGCCGTTACCCACCTGTTATACCATACTCAGAAGCAGGGCCGCCTAAGGGTGGTCCTGATGTACTATGGCCGAGTTGCCGTTGCCTACCTGCAGCACGGTGCTTATCTGGCCATAAGAGCCCTGCTTGGTAATGGCGCTGTTGCCATCACCCAGCTGCATCTGGGTAGCATAGTGGGAGCCATCATCATCCTGATCAATGTTGGCATAGTTATCATCACCGGCTTGCACCTGAGCAGCAAAGTTCTCATCCCCTTCCTGGTCAATTTTTGCCGAGTTCCGGTTGCCACTCTGCAGCTGTACGGCCCAGTTCAAATCACCACTCTGAGCAATTGAAGCTGAGTTGCGGTTGCCTTCCTGGTACTGAACGGCATAGTTGCCCCCACCCGACTGCTCTACCGTAGCCTCGTTGCGGTATCCGTACTGATACTGCTCCGAGCTATTCAGCAGGCCGTACTGCGTAGAGGAAGCCTCATTATGGCCGCCAGATTGCTCCTGATAAGCACTATTTAGCAGACCTACCTGCTCTACTGATGCTTCGTTGCGGTGCCCCTCCTGATTTTGCTCAGAATAGTTACCTAAGCCCAGCTGAGTAGCTTCGGCCTCGTTACGCCGGCCAATCTGGTCCTGATACGCCGTGTTGGCTACCCCAACCTGCAGAATGGCAGCACTGTTGCGCCGGCCTTCCTGCATTTGAGATGCCTCGTTTTCTTCGCCGAGTTGAACAATGTACGCTTCATTATGACGACCATATTGTGCCTGGGAAGCTTTGTTATCATCTCCTCCCTGGCCTATAAATGCTTCATTTCGATAACCTGCCTGATCGACGGTGGCCTCGTTCATATCACCAACCTGCTCAACAGCACTCATATTCTGCTGGGCAAAGGCTCCTCCGGCCGTAAATACTAAAGCAACAATTAGATTTAGCTTTTTCATCGTTTGTTTTGTTTTGGGTAGACTCAGATAGAAAGAAAAGGACTATTCCCTCCGGAGGAATAGTCCAAATATATATTGTTAAAGTTATTATACAAGCAGCATTTACTTTTTTAATATTATTTTTTATTTGTTTTATCATAACAATGTTTTACTTCTTCTGATTTGCTTGACTTTTTACCCGATTTAAGGTTCCGCCGATATAGAAAGTGACGCCCCCCATGGCTCCCCAGTAGTAGTCATTATACTTTCCCTGTTTGGTATCATCCAGATTATCAGACAGTACGTAGTGGGAGTTAAGCACAGCACTCAGACCTATCCTATTCGTGAGCATATATTCCATGCCCACGCCGGCCACCAGATGCGGCAAATAGTCAGATCCTTTGCTAATGGTGCGTCTCTCCAGGCCTTCTTTCACAATAAATCCGCCGCCGGCCAGCAGGTAAGGCGTGTATTTGTCGCGCGGGAGCAAGCGGTATAAGCCACATAGCTCGGCGTGGTAAAAGGTTTGCTGGTAATAGTTGGCGGCGGCCAGCTGGCTTAGGCCAATGTTGACGGCTAGGGAGAACTTGTTATCCAGAGGGCCAGTGTAGCGCAGGGTTACTTCAGCGCCGGGGCGGGTAACCGCACCTTTATAGTCGCCGGCGTAGTGCTGCCCACCGGCCAGCAGCCCCACACCCAGGTGGCCGCGCCGGTCAGAGAGGGTACGGTCCAGAAAGTCGATGTTCAGATTTTCCTTTTTCTCGTTCAGGTAGGCCTTCAGGGCCGGGCCATTCTGGTCTTCGGGGTTGCGCGTGGTCCAGAGGCCTTCATGAATGCCTTCCAGAATCAGAGATTGTACGGACTTCTCAATGGCATCTTTCACCGCCATTTCGGTGGGCTCATTGTACGTAAAGCCGGTTTCGGTTTCCAGCAGGCGCTTAAACTTAACAAACCGGAACAAGCTGGCATCTACCTGCTGCGAGAGAATGGTTTTAGTGGTGTACACCGTTTTCAGAATCTTCCCATTGCTGGTAGAAATAGCGCGCAGATACACTGTTACCCGGTCCTGGCGGTACTGCCCGGAGGCGCCGGCCCCAAAGTAGCGCAGGCCGGCCCCACCGGTTATCACATTGGCATCATAGGATATAATGCCGCCTTCCAGCAGCACGCCCGCAAACAGCAGGGGCGGCAGTAGTGGCTGTTGCTGTTTGCCACCGCCCTGGTCGGAGTATTCCGCCCGGCTGGAGCGGATGATCTTCCGCTCGTTGAGCAGGTTGCCCAGGTTTTCCCGCTCAATAGGATCAAACCACTGCGACTCTTCCAGCGCGCGCAGCAGAATTGAGGTGGCCCCCTGCGTTAAGGCCGTAGAAAAGCTGGAGCCGTTGGCCGAGGGCTTATACTGCCCCGTCTGGTCCCGAAACTTATACACGGCCACTACCACCCGCTGCTGGGCAGCAGGCAGGGATTTAAAATCACTGTTGGCACGCAGCTCGGCCCCCAGCCGGGCCGGCGTAGAGGCAAAGGGCTGATGAAAATAAGGCGCACAGCTCGCCAGCAAGCCCACCCCGACCATCAGGCCAGCGCGCAGCCACTGCATTAGAGAAGCCATATAAAAGGAGAAAGGATAGGGTTTAATAGAAAGGAATAACCACCGTGGTCTGGTCGCCGGTGCCCGTGTCGGTTACCTGCACCGAAACACCATCGGAGCTGGGGGCTACCACAATTTCATACACCCCAATAATGTAAGTGCCTTCCTGTAGCTCCGACTCGCCAAACTGGGAGGCCACCAGCTTGCGCGCCAGGTTGCTGAGAATCTGCTGGTTCAGGTTTTCCTCGAAGTCCTTGAGCGGGTCGCGCTCAAAGCCCTTTTTCAGGTCCTTGTCTTCCAGCTTGTTCTGCGACTGGGCCGAGCTCAGCAGCCAGGAATAGTTAAAAGTATTGCCGCCCCCAAAGGCGGGGTTCTTGGGTTCATAAACCAAATCCTGCGCCTGCGCCAACTGTTGGCAACCCAGAAAAAGCACTGCACCCACCAGCCATAAGCGCCACGTAAAGAAGGTTTTCATACGATAGAAGTTATAGTGTCAGAAAGAATTCCCTTAGTAAATGCCGTTGCCCACCTGGTCGGCGTGCTCTTCCAGCTGGCTTTGGGTCAGCAACTGATTGATTAGAAACTCCTGCGCCACAGCTACGGCACTAAAGGCACTGGCCTCTATCTGGTCGAACTTAGGCTGAATGGGCATTTCCATGATATCGGTATCATTAATCTGTACTGATATCATGGCCCCCAGGCCTCGGGAAGGTTTCTCCCGAATCACCACCATAAAATCATTGGCCCCCGCCGGCGCCTCCCACTGCGCATAGAAAACGTCGTAGAAATCGTGGCCAATTTTGCTGATGGTCTGATCGACTACCATGCTGCCTACTTCCAGACCGGCCATGCGTTTGGCGTTGGTGCTATCGGCAGGCAAATGCTGCTCCCGCCTGGTGGCCGGGGATTCTTTGGGCGTAGCGGGCAGCTTTTCCTGCGCCAGCACCGGGAGTTGGAGGCACAGCAACCCCGCCAGGCAGCCCAGGGCCATGGTCCAGGGGCGCCACCAGAGAGGTGGGAGTATTGGCTTGGTAACTTTAGTAGTAGATCTGGCCATAGGTAGTAGTGATATATGCAAAAAACCCTTCTGCCCGTAATGGAGCAAAAGCAATAAATTCAACTACTTCAACAGAGGCAAGTAGCTTACTCAGCCAACCTCTTCAGCCCTTAAACCTACTTATTTATGATAATATTACAAATTAATTTTGGTATTATTATATTAATACAACTAATGTCTTGATAACAGTGAATTAGGTCAACCTTCCATTAATAAAATGCAATAAATAAGTTATTTATTGATAACGTTGATATTTCTATCTTATCAGATAATCTGTTAAAATTGATATGTATAAAGTTTTTATTACATTATACATCACTATGATAATATTCTAAGCAAGTTATATTCTCTTCGAATGGCTTTAAAGAAGATAAAAGCAATAGCGCCTTTGCTTTGAAGTAAGAGTTGAGGTAAGGAACTACTTCAACGTGCAGTTTGTCCAATGCCAAAGCCCTATAGTACAAACGTATTTGGTTAATCGAAATCCCAATCCAAGCTTCCTCATACCAGTGTTGATGCAAGGTTATTAAATCACTCCTTTTTATATATCATTTATTCTATTTATTATAATAAGTTTAATAAAATTTGTAGCTTTAGTCATCCACTTGTTTCCACCCATTTTTCCCCAATTCATTCTAGTAGTATGAAGTTAAAATCACTTACTCTTGCGCTACTCTGTGGCGGCCTCGGTTTTGCAACCGTTTCCTGTGATAAAGAAGATGTGGCGGCAACACCCACCCCACAAGCAGGCCTGAAAGCTGGCGCTTCCAGCCAGATGCTGATTGGCGCTGGTAACCTGAAGCTGGATAAAGGCACCCTGGCCGAATCTAAGTTTGATTGTTCCTTTGGCGCCTTTGGTAACCCCGTACTTGCCCCGGCCAATGTAGCGGCAAGCCCCTGCGGCCCAACCCCTTTCAACTATGCCATAAACCCGTATGTTCGGGAATTTGGCGACCTGGAATGGGAGTGGTATGATTTGATGGCGACGCTAAGCCAGTATTATATGTACTTTGATACCTCTGCCCAATACTTTGGGGCAGATGGTAGCCTGACAAATTTTGCGGCGAAGCACCAGCGGAATCTGGAGTCTTTCTGGAATATGCCCGATGAAGTAACGGTGAAGGGGCAGCACACCAGCACCCTGCAAAACCGGGATGCCATAGCTACCGTGTATATCAATGCCACTACCCTCACTAAAGCGGAGGCGTATGAAAACGCGGATTACCTTATCGAAAACGTAATTAAGCCCAGCGCTGCCTTCCAGGCCACTCCGCTGCTTTCTTTCGACGGCTTTGCCACTACGGATAACATGATTGTTATTGGCGATGGTATTGTGCAGGTAATGAACGATGCCGGGGTCGATAGAAACGTCACTTTTGCGGGTATTCTCGGCCATGAGTGGGCCCACCAGGTGCAGTTTAACAACTACACTGCGTGGTATGGCAAGCGCGTAAATACGTCTGAGCAAACTCGGAAGACGGAGCTGGAAGCCGACGTATTCTCCAGCTACTACCTTACCCACAAACGGGGTGCTACCTATAACTGGAAAAGCGCCGCAGAATTCTTCGAGTTGTTTTATAATATCGGCGACTGCAGCTTTATTTCTACCGGCCATCACGGTACTCCAAACCAGCGGCTGGCGGCGTCTCGCCTGGGCTGGATCATTGCTCAGGAAACCAAGCCAATGGGCCACATCCTGTCAGCAAACCAGGTGCACACCCTGTTTATCACGGCGCTCAATAATATCCTCGAAAACAAGATTGACAGCTCTACTGCATTTGCCAGCCTGAAGGATGCCCAGCTGAAAGCTGTATATGGAAATGTACTCAAGCACGAGCAGGAGCTTAAGAGCATTATGAACGGTGAGCTTTCACAGGAAGCTATAGAGAATCTGTAACCTCTTCCTCACCTTACTCCAAACAAAACGACCCGCTCTGGCGGGTCGTTTTGTTTGGAGTAAGGCGTGTTCCTACTGTATAAAGGTTTTACTCCCACAGCGGATAATGCTCCAGCTGCACCTCCTGCCCAAAGAAAATCCGGGTGCTCTGTTCAAAGGAGCTGGTGAAGTCCGAGACATAGAAATGATGGGCCGGAATTCCCGTCCCGGCTTTGGCAGCCAGGTGGTTTTCCTTCAGGTAGTGCCGCACGTGCTCCGCTACCACATCAGAAGCATCCAGCACGTCTACTTTTCCCTGATAGAATTCGGCTATCTGCTCCTTAATCAGCGGGTAATGGGTGCAGGCCAGCACCAGGGCCTCTACATTTTCCAGCACGGGGTTGGTGAGATACGTGCGGATGATGTTATCGGAAATGGTATTGTTAAAGAATCCTTCCTCAATCATGGGTGCCAGCAGCGGCGTGGCTAACGAATGTAGCTCAACGCCAGCGTCCAGGTCGTCTAGCTTTTTGCGGTAAACGTTGCTGTTCACCGTTTGCTTGGTGCCAATGAGTCCTACGCTGCAGCCGGCATACGTGGCCGCTACGTGGGCTACTATGGGGTCTATTACGTTCAGGACGCGGGCTTTGCTGCCCACATATTCCCGCACCAGTTCATAAGCCGCCGCCGAGGCCGAGTTGCAGGCTATCAGAATGACTTTGCAATGCTGCTTCAGCAGCAAGTCACAGATTTTGACAGAGTAGGCCTGAATGGCGGCCGTGCTTTTGTCGCCGTAGGGCAGGTGGGCCGTGTCGCCGAAGTATACCAGCCGCTCGTGCGGCAATACCCGGTTTACTGCCCGGGCCACGGTGAGCCCGCCAATTCCGCTGTCAAAAATCCCGATGGGACGGGTGCTGAGGTCGGGAGCAGATGATGCCATAGGGGCGCAAGGTAGCGCTTTTCAGTGGGTGGGGCTCATCTAAAACTGCCGGCACAATGCTGGTATTTTTAGCAAAATACTATCTTAGCCCACCATTCCATTCGAAATTCTGTACATGAGTACCATCCTGGAAGAAATTGACCGCGCCATGGCCGCCTTCGATTCCAATCTTGGGCGCCCCATTGCTATTGAGCTGGGCGAGCGGAAATACACACAGCTTGTACTTGATGTGGCTTACCTGCACCGGGACGGTGGCGAGCTGACCACCAACACCGGCCGCCCTTTGGCCTACAAGGGCCTGGAGATTCTGCGGGACGAGCTGAATATGGACCGGGTGCAGGTGATTTAAATGGTGAAATGGTGAAGTGATGAAATGGTGAGTAGGGTTTTCGAATGTTGCTAACTGCGCAATCAGAACGCCAAAACTCACCATTTCACCATTTCACAATTTCACCTCGCGTACCTTTGCAGCATGAATCTGCTTTCTGCTGAGAACCTCTCCAAAAATTACGCCGACCGGTGGCTGTTTAAAGACTTAAACTTTGGCCTGCAACAGGGCCAGCGGGTGGCCTTCGTGGGCATCAATGGCACCGGCAAAACCACGCTGATGCGCATTCTGGCGGGCCTGGAAGCGCCTGATACCGGCCTGGTAAGCACCCGCAAAGGCATCCGGGTAACGTACCTGGGCCAGCAGCCTGTGTTTGATGAATCCCTGACCGTAGAAGAAACCATCTTCGCCAGCCAGAACGACACACTGAAGGCCATTCAGGAATACGAGCACGTCGTAAACGACCCTGACCATAAATCCGACGACCTTCAGCGCGTGCTGGAGCGCATGGATTCCCTCAACGCCTGGGATTACGAGGCGCAGGTGCAGCAAATTCTGGCCCGGCTGGGTATTCTGGGCGAGTTGCTCACGCGCAACGTCAGCCAGCTTTCGGGCGGGCAGCGCAAGCGCGTGGCCCTGGCCCGCGTGCTCATTGAGGAGCCCGACGTACTACTGCTGGACGAACCCACCAACCATCTGGACCTGGCCACCATTGAGTGGCTGGAAAACCGCCTGTCCTCCCCCACCCTCACCCTGCTGATGGTGACCCACGACCGGTATTTCCTGGACAAGGTGGCCAACGAAATTGTGGAGCTGGACAAAGGCAACATGTACCGCTACCAGGGCAACTACGCCTACTTCGTGGAGAAAAAGGCTGACCGCGAAATGCGCGAAGCCACCGAAGTGGAAAAGGCCCGGCAGCTGTTTAAAAAGGAGCTGGACTGGATGCGCCGCATGCCCCAGGCCCGTGGCACCAAGCAAAAAGCCCGCATCGACGCCTTCTACGTAACCAAGGAAAAGGCCAGCACCAACCTGAGCAAGCAGCAGATTGAGCTGAGCGTGAAAACCACCCGCCAGGGCGGCAAAATCATCGAAGCCAGCCACCTGAACAAGAAGTTTGGGGATAATGTGGTACTGGATGATTTCAGCTACGTGTTCAAAAAGAAGGACCGCATTGGCCTGGTAGGGCCCAACGGCGCCGGCAAATCTACGCTCCTGAACATGCTCACGGGCAAGCTGCAGCCCGACTCCGGCACTATTGACGTGGGGCAGACCACAGTGTTTGGCTACTACACGCAAACAGAGCTGGAGTTCGACCCCGAGCAGCGCGTGATTGATATTGTAAAGGAAGTGGCCGAGGTGGTGGAGCTTGCCAACGGCGACGTACTCACGGCCAGTCAGTTCCTGAACCTGTTCCTGTTCCCGCCGGCCCAGCAGTACACGCTGGTCAGCAAGCTGAGCGGGGGCGAAAAGCGCCGTTTGCAGCTGCTGCGGGTGCTCATCAAAAACCCCAACTTCCTGATTCTTGACGAGCCAACCAACGACCTGGACCTGGCCACCCTCAACATTCTGGAAGACTTCCTGCTGCACTTCACCGGCTGCCTGCTCATCGTGAGTCACGACCGGTACTTCCTCGACCACCTGGCCGAGCACCTGTTTGTGCTGGAGCCCGGCGGAGCGGTTCTGAACTTCCCCGGCAACTACACCGACTACCGCGAGTGGCTGGCCGAAAAGGAGGCTGATGAGGCCCGGGAAGCCCAGAAACCCCAGAAAGCCGTGGCTGCCCCCGCGCCCAAGCCGGTAGCTGTAGCTACCGTAGAAGCAGCTCCGGCTAAGCGCAAAGCCACTTTCACTGAGAAAAAAGAGTACGATACCCTGGAAAAAGAATTGGGCCAGTTGGAAACGCAAAAGCAGCAGCTCATTGAAAAGCTGAACTCCGGCGCCGGCTCCCACCAGGAGCTAGCCGATTGGGCGGCCCAACTAAAGCGCACCGATGCGGAGCTGGATGCCAAAGGCGAACGGTGGTTGGAATTAGCCGATCTGCTGTAAGTCTAGCTCAGCTACTGAAACACAAAAGGCCGCTGCGGATGCAGCGGCCTTTTGTGTTAAGAAAGCAGTCCAAACGGGGTAAAGACGCAATATTTTGCGTCTCATCGTTGCTGATGTTGTTATAACTGCGCAAAACCATTCGTTCAACGACGAGACGCAAAATATTGCGTCTCTACATCAGCGAACTGACTCTCTAAACAGCTTTATACCTTCTTTTAAATACCTTCCAACTCTTCCGGAAGCTGGAATTCACCTGCGGCAGTAGCCTTGAAAGGCCACGTCCGGCGGATGGCTTCCAATGGCACCGGCGCAAAAACGTGCGGGAAATACTCCTGGCGGCTTTCGGCCCACTCCCGCTCCACCCGCAGGCCAGCGGCAGCCAAGGCGGCTTCCTCTATTTCCAGCAGCATTAATCCCTCGTGTCCTTGGTAATAGCGGCGCGCGGTTTCCAGAATCTGGTGGCGCTCCGAGGCATGGATAAAACCATCCATGTCCAGATCCGGGCTGGCGAAAAAGCCGGTTTCCCGGGCCTGCTCCCAGTCAGCGGATTCCGCTATGCGGTATAGCATGGGGCTTATGCCTTCCAGACTTCTTTGCGCACCTTAGCGCCTACTGATAGAATAATGCGCGTGGGGTTGGGCACCAGCACCAGGCGGGCTTCTTTGTTAGGGAATTCATCCGAGTCAACCCAAACGCCTTCTTTGTGCGAAGGCAGGTAGTCCGTGTCGCCGCCAATGTCGTTGGGCAGATAGGCGGTGGGCAGCAGCACGTCGGTATCGGGGCACAGCTTCTCGTGCACTTTCTCCAGTACTTCCTCCAGGTAGGGGCCGTATTCGTCGTTGAAGTCGTCTTCGAGGTCGTGCAGCTCCTCCTCAATATCATCGTAGCGCGGGTTGTCGTAGGAGAGCTTATGCAGCGCCTGCTTCTTCTCGATCAGGGTGATAAGGGCGCGGTTGAGTTCCTCTTTATTCATGGCCTCAGACATAGTTGGGTTCACTGCAAAGGTGCGTAGGTTTCGGCAATTCTGCCGCACAAGTAAGCCCAAAACGTAGGACGGCCGGATAAGGTCTGGACTTTTCTCGGAACGATTTAGGGTAAACCTGTATTTTTACCCCAACAACTGAAATACTCCACCCGAACCCACCCTAGCGTATACTGCCATGCAAACCATGACCTCGCCGGAAGTACAGGCCCACCCAGCCCAGGACTTCCTCCCCCTCAACGGTACCGACTACGTAGAATTTTACGTGGGCAACGCCAAGCAGTCGGCCTACTACTATCAGGCTGCTTTCGGCTATGAGCTGGTGGCTTATGCCGGCCCCGAAACCGGCCTTCGTGACCGGGCCAGCTACGTGTTGCAGCAGGGCAAAATCCGCCTGGTGCTGACCACTTCTCTGCTCCCCGATTCCGACATCTCCAACCACGTACGCCAGCACGGCGACGGCGTGAAAGTAATGGCCCTGTGGGTAGATGATGCCCGCAAATCCTTTGAGGAAACTACCAAGCGCGGTGCCAAACCCGCTTTCGAGCCCTATACCATTTCCGACGAGCACGGCGAAGTAACGCTGGCCGGCATTTATACCTACGGCGAAACGATTCACACCTTTGTAGAGCGCAGCAAGTACCAGGGCGCCTTCATGCCCGGCTTTGTAGCCAGGAAAGGCCTGGTACCCCAGGGTGCGCCCGTGGGCCTGCTGCACGTAGATCATTGCGTAGGAAACGTAGGCTGGGGCGAGATGAACCAGTGGGTGAAGTTTTACGAAGACGTAATGGGCTTTAAGCTGCTGCTCACCTTCGACGACGAAGACATCAGCACGGAGTATTCGGCCCTGATGTCCAAGGTGGTCAGCAATGGCAACGGCTACGTGAAGTTCCCCATCAATGAGCCGGCCGAAGGCAAGAAAAAGTCGCAGATTGAGGAATACCTCGACTACTATCACTCGCCCGGCGTGCAGCACATTGCCATTGCCACCAATGACATTCGCGCCACGGTGAGCGAGCTGCGCCGCCGCGGCGTAGAGTTCCTCACGGTGCCGGCCGCTTACTACGACGACCTGCTGGAGCGCATCGGCCACATCGATGAAGACATGGAATCGGTGAAGGAGCTGAACCTGCTGGTAGACCGCGACGAGGAAGGATACCTCCTGCAGATCTTCACCAAACCCGTAGAAGACCGCCCTACCGTGTTCTATGAAATCATTCAGCGCAAAGGCGCCAAGAGCTTCGGCAAAGGCAACTTTAAGGCCCTGTTTGAAGCCATTGAGCGCGAGCAGGCGCTGCGGGGCAATTTGTAACACCAGACTTAAAAAGTACGTCTGTCATCCTGCGTCCCGCGAAGAACTTGCCCCGTCATATGAAGTTTTGACGGGGCAAGTTCTTCGCGGGACGCAGGATGACAGTTTTTTTCTGACGTTTGCACTTCTCTGACCTGAAAATCCCTCCTATTCTTTCTTCTATGGCTCTCTCCCCCGACGTTCAGCAAAAAATACACACGTGGCTCAATGGCAGCTACGATGCCGAAACCAAAGCCAACATCCAGGAGCTTCTTTCCAACGATCAGGAAGAGGCGCTGAACGACGCCTTTTACCGGGACCTGGAGTTTGGCACCGGCGGCCTGCGCGGCATCATGGGTACGGGCTCCAACCGCATGAACCGCTACACGCTGGGCATGGCCACCCAGGGCTTGTGCAACTACCTGCTCCGCTCCTTCCCAATCCAGGAAATTAAGGTGGCCCTGGCTCACGACTCCCGCAACAACAGCCGGGAGTTTGCGCGCATAGCTGCCGGTATTTTCTCGGCCAATGGCATTACGGTGTATCTGTTTGAAGACCTGCGCCCCACGCCCGAGCTTTCCTTCGCCATCCGGCACCTGGGCTGCCAGAGCGGCTGCGTGATTACAGCCTCGCACAACCCCAAGGAGTACAACGGCTATAAAGTATACTGGAACGATGGCGCCCAGGTAGTAGCCCCCCACGATGCCAACATCATTACCGAAGTGAATGCCATTCAGAGCGTGGATGAAGTAAAATTCCAGGCCGATGAGTCGCGCATTCATCTGATTGGGGCCGAGCTGGATGCCGCGTATCTGGCTAAAGTAAAGGAGCTCAGCATCAACCCCGCAGCCATTCAGCGCCAGCACGATTTAAAAATCGTGTACACGCCCCTGCACGGCACGGGTATTACCATGGTGCCCAAAGCCCTGGCACAGCTGGGCTTTACCAACGTGCATGTTGTAGAGGCCCAGGCCACGCCCGACGGCAACTTCCCCACGGTACTCTCCCCCAACCCAGAGGAGAAAGTAGCCATGCAGCTGGCCCTGGACCAAGCCAAGTCCCTGGGTGCCGACCTGGTGCTGGCCACCGACCCCGATGCAGACCGCGTAGGCATTGCCGTAAAAAACACCGACGGCGAATGGGTGCTGGTAAACGGCAACCAGACGGCGGCCCTGCTCACGCACTACCTGCTCTCAGCCCGCCACAAGGCCGGCAAAATGACAGATAAGGACTTCATCGTCTATACCATCGTCACCAGCGACGTGCTGGGCGACGTGGCCCGCGCCTACGACGTGAAAGCCTACCAGACGCTGACTGGCTTCAAGTACATTGCCGGCATCATCCGCGACCTGGAAGGCGAGGCCAATTACATTGGTGGCGGCGAAGAAAGCTACGGCTACATGATTGGCGACTTTGTGCGGGATAAAGATGCCATTTCCGCCTGCGCTCTGCTGGCCGAAATGGCCGCCGTAGCCAAGGACAACGGCCACACCCTGTACCAGGAAATGATGCAGATGTACGCCACCTACGGCTTCTACAAAGAGCACCTCATTTCCCTCACCAAAAAAGGCCAGCGCGGCGCCGAGGAAATTCAGGAAATGATGCGCGACCTGCGCGCCAACCCGCCCCGCACCATTGCCGGCTTGCCCGTAGTAGAGCTGCGCGACTATAAAACCGGCGTAATCCGGAACCTGCAAACCAACCAGGAAACCACCACCGGTCTGGAAAGCTCCAACGTGCTGCAATTCATTCTGGCAGACGGCAGTAAAATCTCCGCCCGTCCTTCCGGCACCGAGCCCAAAATCAAGTTCTATTTCAGCGTAAAACAGCCTCTGAAATCAGTGGTGGATTACAAACTGGCCGAAAAGCTGGCCGATGAGAAAATCACGGCTATTATTCAGGATATGCAGCTGAAATAGTTGTTGCCGAAAACAAAAAGCCCACCCTTGCACAAAGGGTGGGCTTTTTGTTTTCGGAGGGTATCAGAAACAGCAAATGCTGCTTACGCTTTATTACCCGCTTTATTCTCAGTAGTAGTAGAAGTAGAATCTTTCTTGATTTTCTCTTGGTCTACCTGATCTGCAATTTTGCTGGTAGTAACTGCGGCATCACCTTCAGGGTCCGTGCTGTAGCGCTCCACCGCGCCCGTAATGGGGCTGGCGGTGCTACCGGTTTTGGTGGAATATGTTTTTTCGTCTTGTTGCTTCGGGTTATTCTGAGCGTCTTTCATGAGCGTAGAGATATAAAGGTGATGCAGGGCACAGAACGGGAGTATTTCTCCTGCCTGTTAATACTACGTTTTGCCCTGTAGGGTCTCTATTTCATACGGGCTACTGACCAGATAGATCAAAAAAAGTTGATTTTTTGGTCTATCTGGTCAGATACTCAATGGCCTCACCGCTCTCTACGCTTCTCCCGCTTCGTCCCTAAAATCAGCAACACCAGAAACAGAAACCCGGTGATGCCCAGGCTCCACCACGTGAGCACGGGAATACCATTCACGTAGCGCATTTCCGGGGAATAATGCCCCAGCAGGCTCAGCCCGGAAAACAGTAGAAACGCCACCGCAATCAGGGCAATGATGGTGCGGGAAACCAGCTGGTCGGCTTTGCGCAGGAGCAGCTGGTAGCCGCTGAGTTCCACGCGCACGCGCAGGTCGCCGCGGGAAATTTTGCGCACAATCTGGCGGAGGTCGGCGGGCAGGGTCTGGATGAGCGCCAGCAGCTGGGTGCCGGTATATTGGGCTTCGCTGAGGATGTTTTCCGGCGAATACTGCTCGGCCATGATGCGCGCACCGTAGGGCCGCACAAACTCAAAGGTGTTGAAGGACGGGTGCAGCACTTTGCCAATGCCTTCCAGAATAACCAAAGCCCGCAAAATGAGAAACACGGCGCCGGGCACCTGCAGCTTGTATTTGTAGATAATGCCCTGCAGGCAGTCGGCCAAATCACTCATACTCATCTCCTTCACATCCAGCGTAGCGAAGTCCTCAATCAAGTCGTTGAGGTCGGCCTCGAAGGCGCGCATGTCGGGAATGTCACTGGTGATGGAGAGGCGGCGGAAGCTCAGGGCCATGGCGCGCGGGTCCTGCTGGGCCATGCTGATGAACACGCCCGCAAAGGCATATTTCTGCTGCTTGGTGAGCTTGCCCACCATGCCAAAGTCAATGAGCACCAGGGTACCATCGGGGCGCACCAGCACGTTGCCGGGGTGCGGGTCAGCGTGGAAGCGGCCAAACTCGAATATCTGGGTGAGGTAGATATCCATGCCGGTTTCGGCCACCTTTTCAGGACTGAGGTTCCAGGCTTTCAGCTGCGCTTTATCCGTGATTTTGCAGCCGCTCACGTATTCAATGACGAGCACGCGGGCGGTGCTGAGCTCCCGGAAGGGCTTGGGGATGTAGAACGTCTCGTAGTCGGCGTAGAGCTTGCGGAACTGGTCCATGCTGCGGGCCTCGGAGGTGTAGTCCATCTCCTTCATCATGCTCCGCTCAAAGGCATCCACAATATCCTGCGGGTTAGAGAGGCCGTGCTTGCGCAGGAAACCACCGAGAAGGCGCACCAGCTCATGGAGCAGGCTCAGGTCGGTGCGCACTTTTTCCTGTACGTTGGGGCGCTGCACCTTCACCACCACTTCCTCGCCGGTATGCAGACGGGCGCGGTGCACCTGCCCAATGCTGGCCGAGCCCAGCGTAATTTCCTCAAACTCACTAAACAGCTCTTCTACCGGCTTGCCCAACTCCTGCTCAATAATCTGCCGGGCAATGCGCACATCAAACGGGGGCACATTGCTCTGCAGCTTTTCAAACTCATCAATCAGCCCCTGCGGGAGCAGGTCGGCGCGGTTGCTCAGGGCCTGGGCCAGCTTAATGAAGGTGGGGCCCAGCTCTTCAATAATCATCCGGATCCGCTCCCAGCGCGTGGTTTCAAATACGGCCTGCTCAGAGTTACGCCAGGAAATACGCTGCTTCTGCGGCACCAGGCGGCGCAACGGTGTCGTGGTTACCACATCGGCAAACCCGTAGCGCACCAGCACCTCCGCTACCTGCCGAATGCGGCCCAGATTTGAAATGGTATTTTTAAACATGCGCCAGGAGCCGGTGTAAGCAAAGGGAAACTGCAAAATAGCGACTGAATGCCACTAACAAGGAAAAAGCCAGTGTCCTCGCCTCGCGGGGAACTGGCTTTTTCTCAGATACTGGTCAGTAAACGACTAGGAAGCCGAAGAGCCGGTAGAATCAGAAGACTTAGAGGTGCTTTTGGAGGCCGATTTGGCCGCACCGCCCGCTTTGGAGGCTGAAGCCTTAGGCGCCGCTTTGCTGGCCGATGAGCTACCTGACTTAGCAGCAGAGCTCTTGGCAGCACCAGCCGTTTTGCTGCTACCGGCTGCTTTAGCAGCTGGCTTGGCTGCCGCGCCCGATTTGCTACCGCCCGCCGAAGACTTGGAGCCGCCTTTCACCGTGCGCTTCAGCTCTTCTACTTCGCTGCTGGAGGCCAGACCTACGGTCTTCATCATGCGAGAGGTAATGCTGTTAAACTGCTTCTCCAGCTCCTTGCGCTTGGTGTCGGTGTTTTTGCGCAGCTCCTCCATAATCTTTTCCCCCTCCTTCTCCGACAGTTTGCTCTCTTTCACCAGCATATCGATGGTGCTCTGAACCCGGTCACTGGTGAGCGACACGAAGCCGACACCGGCGTTGATGAACTTCTTAAACAGATCTTCCATAAACGGTAGAGGTAGAAAAATGTGGATGAAAACAGCGGCGCAATCCGCCCGCCGGGAAAAAGTAGTATGCAAGCCGACTACCTAGCGCAAACCTACGAAAAGCGCACTATATAGTTGAATATGAGGATAAAGATTTTTTACAGACTTTTCCATGATTTATTTCATTGGATATCAATTCAGCCATTAGCTAGGCCCATTTCCTAAGCCGAACTGCGCTGGCGGCGGGAGTTTTTACCTTTTTACGAGCCGCCTGCACCAAACGGGCCGCTTCGGCCTGGGCTTCCCAAATGCCGTGCACAAACGTGGATACCTGATTCAGAGCCTGGCGGCCTTCCGGCAGAAAGCGCCAGAACAGGTGCCACCAGTGCACCAGCCCCTCAAACTGCTGCAGCGTAATGGCTACGCCCGCGGCCCGGGCTTTCTGCACAAAGCCTAGCCCATCTTCACAAAGCACTTCGGCATCAGAAAGCTGAATCAGCAGCGGCGGCAGATCGTGCAAAGCGGCTTTGGAGGGGGAGAGCAGCGGGTTTTCCGGCGCGGTACCGGCCGCATACATAGCACCCCAGTTCCGGATTTCCAGCGCTTCCAGCACCTGGGTTTCTTCTTCTGCCAACCGATGCAGGGTACTCACGGGCAACGCCAGGTCCGTCCAGGGAGAAAGGCCGATAGCCGCGGCGGGTAGGGCCTCGCCCCCGTCGCGCAGGGCCAGCAGCAGGGCCAGGGCCAGGCCGCCCCCGGCAGAGTCGCCGGCTATTATGATGTTGTTGGGTTGAAACCCTTCCTGCAGTAGCCAACGGTAAGCCATGAGCGCATCCTGCAGGGCGGCCGGGAAAGGATACTCCGGCGCTTTACGGTAGTTAATGCTGAGCGCCGGCATCTGGCAGCGTTGGGCCAGGGCGCCAATCAGGCTGCGGTGGGTGTTGGGCGAGCCCAGCACATAGCCACCACCATGTAAGTAAAGTAATACCCGATGCGCCGGTGCTCCCTGGGGTCGCAGCCATTCGGCTTCCATGCCTTCAATGGATGTTTCTTCGAGAAACACATTCCAGGGCATAAACTGAAACAGCGCCCCCAACTCGCACGCCAGCCGCAGTTTACCCAAGGAGGGCCGGCGCCGGGCCAGCGGACCAGTAGCAGCGGTGAGGAACTGCTTCAGCAGCAAATGTTGGGATGAAGGCATGGTCGAAAACGGTAGAAAACCCTTTAGCAGCTATACGCAGAAGCAGCGCCGGAATGTTATCTAAAAACCTGATTTACAAGATAAATAACTCACGCAAGTCAGTTAGAAAGGGTGATTACCCGGAAAAGCAATACGGAGAAAAGAATCAGAAACTTACTTTCTAATGGTATTGCCCCGGTATCCCCGAATGGCAATGGGAAGCCAGCCCAGAATGGGAATGAAAAAGCTGATGGTGAAGGGGTTGCGCCAGATCATACGCAGCCACGCCCCGGGGCTGGTGAGGTTGAGCTTAATGCCACGGCGGCCTTCTTTCACAAACTGCCGCTCAAACTCCGTGAATAAAGCCGGCCAGGCAAAGGGTAGGAAGAAGGGGAAATACCGGCGGTTTTCCTTCATGCGCTGCCAAAGCTCGGGCCAGCGGTAGGGCTGCTGGCCGTGTTGCTGAACGGCGGCATTCATTTCCGTTTGCATGAGCTGGCGTACCTGCTCGCTCAGGTCCAAGTACTCGTCCCGGCTTAGCTCGTCGTGCGCTTTGGAGGTAAGCTCATAGGGTTTGATGCGCTTGCCAAGCACAAAGGTGAGATTGGCGGGAAAGGCCATATAAAAACACCAGGGCTGCAGCAGCACCAGCAGCAGAATGGGGCCCAGGGGCAGAAAGGGGATGCCTATTTTTTTGGTCAGGCGGTTTATCCAGTCCCAGCTATAGGCATAGGGGTTCAGGTACTCGCCGTTGATGGTGTAAAACGGGACAATATCGGTGCGGTGCTGAATGCCCAGGCGCAGCATGCTGGTGGCCAGGCGCTGCAGCTGGTATTTGCGGTTGAAGCCTTTCCCAATGCCCGGCACGCCCTCGGGGTACAGCATCAGGTTGTGCTCCTGATAGTACATCATGGTCTCAAAATTGAGCGTGGTGGCATCTACGCAGCCGCACTTTTTCCAGAAGTTACGCACCAGAAACGGGTTCATGAGCGTGGACTTGGACAGCAGCGGGGCCGACAACGGGCGGGGCAGATCATCGGGCTTGGGCAGGCTGCGCATGAGGTGGGCCAGGGCCACCATGGCATCCCAGGGAAAGGCCATACCCGAGTGGTTGGAGGCAAATATCAGCGGCCGGTCCGGGTTATTACGCTGCGGAAAATCCTCGAAGCCTACCAGCCTGGAGCGAAACCACACCCGGTCAAGCAATTGCAGGATGTTCTCGTCCAGCTCCCGAGCAAACTCCTCGTCAAAATAATCGGAATAAATATGCTGGTTGTCCCGAATGGCGGGTGGCGGCTGGGGCAGCGCAGACGAAGTAGCCGTGGGCATTGGGGAGTAACGGGCAGAAATGACGGGTTGGTAAGGTATGCTTTTTCGCCTAACCCTGCTTAAATCTGCCGCCGGAGCTTCACCATGGCCGTGTGCAGCTCCCCATCGGAACGGCGCACCACAAATAATACGCTGCGCCCGTCCGTGGAGTGCAGCAGGCGGCTAAGCACGGTGAGGGTGTAGAAGTTGGCCGGCACCAGATTAACCGTCACCAGCTCGTCGCCGGGTTGCAGGGCGGCCTCCGCGGCCGGGGAGCCCGGCTGAATTTTCACCACTACATACGAGCGTAAATCGGGCCCGGTGGCTACCAGGTCGAGGCCGCACATATCGTGCTCAAAGGGGTCGTGGAAGAGAAGGTTAGGCCGCAGCAACAGCCGATTGTGCGGGTAGTCTATTACCAGCGAAAACCGCTTCAACAGCTCCAGGCCAATGTTGCCGTTGCGGAAGGTTTCCATGCGCAGGTGCACATCAGAATCATCGGGGAAAGAGGTGAGCAGGTTTTTGAGTTTGTAGCGCCCCAGCTGCAGGGAAGTCACCCGCCCTATATACCCGTTTATGTAGCCACTGAGCCCGCGGCCCAGCTGGGTGCGCAATACTTTAGGGGGCAGGGTGAGGCGTTTATCCGAGCCGGTTTCCAGGGAAAGAGCGTGCCCGGCACCGGTATCCAGAATTAATTTGAGCGGGAGCGTCAGGGAATCATTCAGGGTTACTTTGGCGGTGATGTAGGCTTTGTCTCCCTCCATTTCCAGGGGCAAAGTAGTCCAGCGGCGGCCCAGAGGGTGCTTGTATTTAGTCGGATTATACAAAATCAGATGCCCGCCGCTAGGATCTATCTCCACCACAAAGCTCCGGAAGACGTCGCGCCCCAGAATACCGTGTACGGGTATGCCCACGTAGCTGGAAAGGTCCAGCACATCATCGGAAAAAACCAGCATGTTGAGGGCGGGCGCCACCACGCCCGGCAGCTCCACCCGCACGCCTTCCGTCAGGAAAGCCTCCAGCGCCGACTCTTCGCCCACGCCCGCCACCTGAAACCGCTGCCCCCGGGGCAGTTGCAGCTCCTGCTGCAGTTGCGGATCGGTGATGAGGGAGGTGCCTACCCCGGTATCCAGCATGAAATTGTACGGGCCTCTGCCGTTGAGCTTCGTACTGACAATAATGAGGTTGCGCTGGAGGTCAAAAGGCACCTCTACCCGATGCTTGCGGGCTTTGATGAACTGAAACGGGGCCGGCTGGCTAAACCCTGATGCGGGCAGCAAAAGCAGCAAAAAGCCCAACAGCGCACGGCGCCAGTACAGCAGCAGGCGGGAAGCGCAAGAATAGGTGGGCAGAGAGGCAAACATCAGGGCGACATAGATATCGTGTAATATAAGAAAAATGCACTCCTGAATCCAGTCCTTTTCAGGGTCTTAGCCCGGCGTTTCCCAGGTACCGCCGGCAGGGTAATGAAGGTACCCGTGCCGGATATACAGCGGACTGGCTACGTTATTATGGTACAGCAGCCCTGTGCCCAGGCCCTGCGGGAAATCACCTACCTGCAGCTCGGCCGTTAGCTGGCTCACGGCATTCAACCCAATATTTGATTCCAAGGCCGAAGTCAGCCACCAGCCAATGCCTCGCTCCCGGGCCAAAGAAACCCAACGGCGGGTGGCGGCTATACCACCCAAGAGCGTGGGCTTTAGAATAATATAAGCAGGTTGCAGGGTATCCAAGAGTTGGGCCTGCGCCTGAGGATCTGTGATGCCAATCAGCTCCTCGTCCAGGGCAATAGACACGGGCGAGGTCTGGCACAGGGTGGCCATGAGGGCCGGCTGCCCCGGCTGCACGGGCTGCTCAATGGAGTGGAGGCTGAACCGGGCCAGCTGCTCCAGGCGCTGGGCGGCATTTTCGGGCGTGAAAGCGCCGTTGGCATCTACCCGCAAGGTGAGCTCGGCGGGGCTGGCTACGGCGCGAATTTCGGTTAGCAACTCCAGCTCCGTGGCAAAATCAAGGCTGCCTATTTTCAGCTTCAGGCAGGAATAGCCTTCCGCGAGCTTGCGGCGAATCTGCTCCCGCATAAAGGCGGCGTCACCCATCCAGATAAGACCATTGATGGGCAGCCCGGCTTCTCCGCGGCTAAAAGCGGTATCGAAAAGAATCCGGCGGCCGCCTTGCTGCCAGTCCAAAGCGGCGGTTTCCAGGGCAAAGCGCACGGCCGGCCATTCCGGCCCTATCAGGGTGGGTACGTCTGCTGGAGAAAATACCTGGTACCCGGCGGCATTAAAGCGGCGGCACAGCTCCGCCAGATACGTTTCCATATCCGGGCGGTAGTCGGGGCTGAGGCCGGCCAGCGGGGCGGCCTCCCCTATTCCCTGCCGCTGGGGCTGGTGCTCATCCGTCAGGTGCAGGTACCAGGCCACGTGCTCGGAGAGGGCGCCGCGAGAGGTGCGGGCCGGGAAGTTAAACTGCAGAGCACGGCGGGTGTAGCGCAGATGTAAAGCCATGTATTGCTAATAGGGAAAAGCGAGTGTAAAAGACAAATAAAGCCGGGATACGCCATATCCCTCATCAACTGGGCTATGGCTTACGTATTTGCCTATAATGGCCGGGTGCCCGGCCTGGGCAGAAAACCCGATACGGGCTTCCTGAGTTATCGATTTACTTACCTTTCCCGCTCAACCCTCCCTCGCCATGCCTGAAGTACTGAATCCTCCCGCCCGCACCAGCGAAGCCCTGCGGGCGCGCTACGCCCTGGTACGGGCCCAGACGGAGGCCATTTGCCAGCCGCTGCTGCCCGAGGATACCGTGGTGCAGCCCATGCTGGACGTGAGCCCGCCCAAATGGCACCTGGCGCATACCACCTGGTTTTTTGAAACCTTCCTGCTGCGCGAGTACCTGCCCGGCTATACCGTGTTCCACCCGGAGTACGCTTACCTGTTCAACTCCTACTATAACTCCCTGGGCAGCCGCGTAAACCGCGCCGACCGGGGCACCATTTCCCGGCCGGCCCTGGCCGATGTGTATGCCTACCGCGCTGCTGTTGATGTAGCCATCCGTCGTTTGCTGGACACCCACGCCGCGGAGCTGCCCGATGTATTTTATGAGCTGTTTGAGCTGGGCCTGCAGCACGAGCAGCAGCACCAGGAATTGCTGCTCACAGATATAAAATACATTCTGAGCACCAGTCCACTGGCCCCAGCTTACCGCGCGGCACCCCAAAACCCCACCGAAGCCCCGCTGCCCCCACCAGCTGCCTGGCTACCCGTGGCGGGCGGCGTATATACTATTGGCCAGCAGGAGGCGGGCTTTTGCTTTGACAATGAGCTACCCAGTCACCCTACCTACGTTGCCGACTTCAGCCTGCAAAACCGGCTGGTGACTAATGCAGATTACCTGGCGTTTATGGAGGCCGGGGGCTACCAGGACTTTCGCTTCTGGCTGGGCGAAGGCTGGGACCTGGTGCAGCAGCACACCTGGCAGGCTCCACTTTACTGGGTGAAGCGGCCGGAAGGGTGGTTCCAGTTTACCATGCGCGGCCTGCAGCCGCTGCAGCTGGCCGCCCCCGTTACGCACGTAAGCTTTTATGAGGCCGATGCTTACGCCAACTGGGCTGGGGCCCGCCTGCCCACCGAGGCAGAATGGGAAATTGCGGCCCGCCAGTTTGCCTCTGCTGCACCCACCGGCAACTTTCAGGAAAGCGGCCTGTTTCATCCCCGCCCTCTGCCGCCCCATGCTTCCCCTACAGAATGTCATCAGCTTTGGGGCGACGTTTGGGAATGGACTTATTCCGCCTACCACCCCTACCCCGGCTACCACAAAGCAGCCGGCGCGCTGGGCGAGTACAACGGCAAGTTTATGATCAATCAACTGGTGCTGCGCGGGGGCTCCTGCGCAACGCCCGCCAGCCATATCCGGCTGAGCTACCGCAACTTCTTCCACGCCGATAAGCGCTGGCAGTTTACCGGTATCCGGTTGGCGCGCTAGTCCGGCCGTCGGCTTTATTCCGCATTTCTCACTTCTGCTTCTCTTATGCCTGCACCTTCCTCTGCGCCTGCTTCTGCTATTGATACCGACCTGGCCCAACACGTACGCCAGGGCCTGAGCCGTACCCCCAAAACATTGTCATCGATGTACTTCTACGATGATGAGGGCAGCCGGCTGTTTCAGCAGATTATGCAGCTGCCGGAATACTACCCCACGCGCACCGAGCTGGGTATTTTTACGACGCAGCAGGCCGCCATTTCCAAGGCCCTGCGCCCAGCGGGCAACCAGCCCTTCCGGCTGCTGGAGCTGGGCGCCGGCGACGGTCTGAAAACCAAAGTGCTGCTCCGGCATTTGCTGGAGGAGAAAGCGCGCTTCACCTATGAGCCCGTTGATATTTCCAGTGGCGCCCTGAGCGGGCTGGCGGCCAGCCTGCAAAAGGAGCTGCCCCAGCTGCAGGTAGAGCCCATTGAGGCCGATTATTTCTCTGCCCTGGCTCAGGTACGGCAGGATGACGTCCCCAAAGCCGTGCTGTTTCTAGGCTCCAACATCGGCAACTTTTTGCCCGATGACCGCCAGAAGTTTCTGCAGCAGCTTTCCGGCTACCTCGGCCCCGACGACCGGCTACTCATTGGCTTTGACCTGCAGAAAGACCCCCGCCTGATTCGGGCGGCCTACGACGACAGGCAGGGTGTAACGGCCGCTTTCAACCTGAACCTGCTCGCCCGCCTGAACCGGGAGCTGGGCGCCGATTTTGACCTGCAGCACTGGGCCCACTACACCGATTATGACCCGCTGGATGGTGCCGTGCGCTCTTTCCTGGTTAGCCGCCGTGCCCAAACTGTGCATTTCGCGGACCTGAACCTGCATGTACCCTTCGCTGCCTGGGAAATTATTCACACTGAAAACTCCTACAAATTTACCCGCCCTCAGATTGAAGAGCTGGCCGCCGCCGCCGACCTGCAGGTAGTGGATTTCTTCACCGATGAGCGGCAATATTTTGCCGATGTGGTGCTGGCCCCGGTTCCATCGGCTTAACGGCGCGCCGCTATGTCTGCTTCTGCTTCTGATGTAATTAGTCTGGCCTCGGGCTATTCTTATTTTCCTACCCCGCCGCTGGTGCTGGAGCAGCTCCAGCCCTACCTGCAGGGCTCTAAACTTCCAGATAGCCCGGCTGCCGGCCTGCCCGAGCTGCGGCAGGTCCTGGCGCGGCAGTATGCGGCCGGCCAGGTAAGCCCCGACCAGGTGGTGGTAACTGCCGGGGCTAAATCAGCCTTATATGCTGTGCTAAGGGCAGTAATACGCCCCGGCGACGAAGTGCTGCTGCCTACTCCCAATTGGTTTGGGTTTGATGCGCTGGTAGCCGAAGCGGGAGGCATTCTAAAGCAGCTGCCTCTTTCCCCCGACGATAATTACTCTCTCTCGCCAGCCGCGCTGGGAGCAGCCCTCACGCCCCGCACCCGGGTTTTCCTGTTTTCCAATCCCTGCAACCCCACAGGGCGCATTTACAGCCACCAGGAATTAGAAGCGCTGCTGCACATTACCGGCCAGCATCCGCGCCTACTGGTCATCAGCGACGAAATCTACAACCTGGTTTCCTTTGGTCCACCGGTGCCTTCCCTGCTCGATTTCCCCGATCCGCAGCAGCAGCACATAGTGGTAAATGGCTTTTCCAAGTCGCTGGCGCTTATCAACTGGGGGCTGGGGTATCTGGTAGCGCCGCAGCCGCTGGCCCAGGAGTGCACGCGCTGGCAGCATGCTACCAGCGGGGCCGTGGCCAGCCTGAATCAGTTGGCCGGGTTGGCTGCCGCGCGCAACGCCAGTACTATTGCTACCGATCTGGTAGCGCAGCTGCAGCCTTTGCGCCAGCTCATGCTCAGCTTGCTGCAGGATATTCCCGGGGTTGGTCTGACTCCTACCGAAGGCACCTATTATACCTTCCCTGATTTCCGCGCGTTTCTTAACCCAGACCTTCCTCCCGAGGCAGCCTCACAGGCCCTTACCAGCCGGCTGCGGGCCGCGGGCGTGGAGGTGGTAGATGGGGCCAGCTGTCATGCGCCCGGGTTTGCCCGCCTCTCCTGCGCCGTGCCGGAGCCGGAGCTGCGCACGGGCCTGGCCCGCCTGCGAGATGCCCTACTGGCGCGGTAATGCGTGAGATTTCCGATGACAGGCCCGCGGCAGGGTTGTACCTTTGCGGTTGATTCGTTTCTTCTGCTGCCATGCCTCTTACCGCTATCCGCCCGCACATCAAACCCACCTTATTGCTGGCCTATCCGGTGGTGCTAAGCCAGCTGGGCCACATTATGGTGAGCGTTTGTGATAGTATCATGGTAGGCCAAACGGGTACCGTGCCCCTTGCGGCCGTATCATTGGGCGTGAGCGTGAGTACCGTAGTCATGGTGTTCGGGCTGGGCCTTTCCATGAGCATTACCCCGCTGGTAGCTACCGCCGATGGGCAGCGCGACATTCCACGCATTGGCCAGCTACTGACCAATGGAGTAGCGCTTTGCACGGTAGCCGGCCTGGTGCTGGCCGCTTTTGGGCTTATTGTCCCCGATTTGCTCCGCTACCTGAATCAGCCGGCGGAGGTGGTGCGCCTGGCAGCCCCGTGGGTGCGCGTGCTGTTCGCTTCCATGATTCCGCTAATGATTTTTCAGGGATTCAAGCAGTTTGCCGAAGGCCTGGGCCTCACCCGGCAAGCCATGTTCCTGTCTATTATGGCCAACGTGGTAAATGCCCTGCTGTGCTACGCCCTGATATTTGGGCATTGGGGCGCCCCGCGCATGGGCATGATGGGCGCCGCCTGGGCCACGCTCATTGCCCGGGTGCTGATGGCTGCCCTCATGGCAGTGTACGTTTTGCGGGCTGGCCGCCTGAAACCTTACCGCGAAGCCGCCGGCAGCTGGCTCACGGTTTCCAGCGGTACCATGCGCCGGCTCCTGGGCCTGGGCATGCCCATTGGCGTGCAGATGATGTTTGAAATGGGCGCCTTCAGCTTCTCGGCCATCATGATTGGCTGGCTGGGCGCCACGGCGCTGGCTGCGCATCAGATTGCCATTAACGTGGCCTCGGTTACCTATATGGCGGCCAGCGGCATTGCGGCGGCAGCCACCATTCGGGTGGGTAACCAGCGCGGCCTGGGCAGCGCCCACAATACCCGGCAGGCGGGCCTCACGGCTTATTTGCTGGCTTTCCTGTTTATGAGCACCATGGGTTTGCTGCTGATTATGGGGCGCCACTTTGTACCTACCCTTTATAACCACGACCCCGCCGTGCTGGCCCAGGCGGCCACGCTGCTCTTGGTAGCCGCCCTGTTTCAGGTTTCCGATGGTCTGCAGGTGGTAGGCCTGGGGGCGCTCCGGGGTTTGGAAGATGTAAAAGTACCCTCCGTGGTGGCGCTGCTGGCTTACTGGGCCATTGCTCTGCCGTTGGGCTACGGGCTGGGCTTTGGATTGAAAATGGGGGCTACCGGCGTTTGGATTGGCCTGCTCACAGGTCTTTCCCTGGTGGCCGGGGTACTCCTGTGGCGTTTTCGTCGACTTAGTGCCTTTGCTGTGAACCAACAAATAGCTGTAGCGCGTTAACCAAAAAAGTCCTATTTTTGGTTATGACAAACTTTACGCTCTTCCCTATGCTGGTTTGGTTGTCAGCCCTGCTGCCGGCCTCCCAGCAAACCACTTCGGCGCCAGCTACGCTGGAGTGGCAGCCTAACCGCCCCCTGACCTGGACTGATTTTCAGGCCCGGCCTACCCTGCCGGCTGAGCTGGCGGCCCTTACTTCTGCTAATCTGGACGTGCGCGTGAACTGCGTTAACTATCAGGTTACGACAACCGTACGGGCCGTTTTCACGCCCAGCGAGTCGTGGGTACGCAATGCTTCCAAGGCCAAACCTGAACTACTGCGGCATGAGCAGATTCATTTTGACCTAACCGAATTGCACGCCCGCCGTGTAAGACAGAAGATTACCTTGGCAAAGTTCAATTGCGACCGTCTCCAGCCCGCTCTCAATAACTTCACCCGTATAGCGTTCAACGACTGGCGCCGCGAAGAAGCCAAGTACGACATGGAAACCAACCATGGCCTGAATGCGGCTAAGCAGCTGGCCTGGGAACAGGATGTACAGCAGCGCCTGCAGGAACTTTCAGCGTTTGCGGCAGCAAACTAAGTCTGTCCTTTATTCCTCATTTTTCGGGTGACTGGCCATGAGCCGGTCACCCGTTTTTTGTAAGCAGCGGCCGGCTTTTGCTAGCTTGCCGGCAAAAGCTTTCTATGGACTCTGCAACTGTTATTACCTGGGACGATTTTGCCCGCGTGGACCTCCGCATCGGCACCATTCTGGAGGCCCGGGAATTTCCCGAGGCCCGTAAACCCGCTTATCAATTGCTGGTAGACATGGGCCCGGAAATTGGCCTGAAGCGTTCCAGCGCCCAGATTACGCGCCGATATCAGCCCCAGGATTTAGTTGGCCGGCAGGTGCTGTGCGTGGTCAATTTCCCGCCGCGCCGCATTGGCCCCTTCAGTTCCGAGATACTGGTAACAGGCGTGGCCGATGAGCTCGGTGACATTGTGTTAACTACAGTAGATGCTCCGGTGCCGAACGGGGCGCGGCTGGCTTAGGCGACTTCCCCTGCAGCCGCACACCCCGCAGGTTCAGCGAGTCAATCACCACATCATATACCTCCTGCAGGTCTTTCCCATGGATGCTGTAGTAGCGGTACGTTTGCTGAAAGGCTGAATCCGTGGTCTGGTGGCTCCGCAATAGGCTGTCTTTCACCTGTTCAAACAGGGCCACCGAGGAGTCGCGCGAGAGGCGGGCAGCATCCACACGGCTTTCCATCAGATGCAGTTCTATCAGCAGGCGCGCAAAGTCCGGTTTGGACAGCAGCTTTTGCGGCGGCACGGGCTCTTCAGGCCGTTGGCAGGCAGCCAGTAACACACTTAGGGCCAGTAGCGCCCGGATGGAGAGACTTTTCACGCTGTAAAGTTAGGAAGATGCGTTAGTTTAGCCGGAATGAATACGCCTCAGGCCACGCCACTACAACAGCTACTGCGCAAACTACGGCAATTCGAAATCCGGATTCGTCAGGCCGTGGACGCGCAATTACAGGGCGACTTCCATTCCGTATTCAAAGGCACGGGGCTGGAGTTCGACGATGTGCGCCTGTATCAGTACGGCGACGAGGTGCGCGCCATTGACTGGGCCGTATCCAGCAAAGGCCACGGCACCTTCGTTAAAACCTATAAAGAAGAGCGGGAGCAGCAGGTGCTGCTTTTGCTGGATGTCAGCGCCTCCCAGCGGGTGGGCGCCGAAGGCCGGCGCAAGCTGGATGTGGGCCGCGAAATCTGCGGGATTCTGGCCCTCACGGCCGCACGGCAGTCGGCGCAGTTGGGTATTCTGGCCTTTTCCAATCAGAAAGAGCTGTATATGCCGCCGGGAAAAGGCATCCGGCACGCCTACGCCCTCATTAAATCCCTGTTTGATCTGGAGCCCCGCTCGCCCAGCACGGCTGTGGCCGCCGGCATAAAGCAGGCACTGGGCCTGCTCAAGCGGCGCACGGTAGTGGTGCTGATTTCCGATTTTATTGATACGGCCTATGAGCGGGAGCTGACCATGCTGGCCCGCAAACACGACCTGGTGGTGGTGCAGCTGCTGGACCGCCGGGAGCGGGAGTTCCCGCCCCTGGGCATTGTGCCTCTGCACGACCAAGAAACCAACCGCACGGTGTGGGTAAATACCTCCTCCGCCACGTTCCGGGCGCGCTACCGGGCCACCTACGAGCAAAACCGCGAGCAGATCAGCCAGATCTGCCGCCGCCACCGCACCGAGTTTTTATCCATCACCACCGACGCCGACTACCTTCCCCAGCTAGTCAATCTGTTTCGGCGGCGCAACCAGCGTGGCAACCGTGGGTAAAGTGTTTGGCTTGCTTTTAGGATGGATGCTGCTGGCCCTACCAGTGCTGGCGCAGCCCGATGCGCTGCCCCAAGGGCGTTTTCTGCGGTCCGGCACCCGCGTGGGAGAAATAGTGGAGTATGAGCTCCGCCTCACGCACACGCCCAGCCTGGAAGTTATTTTCCCGGACTCCGCGGCCGATTTCAGCCCGTTTGAATACCTGGGGCAGCGCTACTATCCTACCCGCACCCGCCAGGGCCGCAGCCTGGATAGAACCATATACCGGCTGCGTACTTTTTCCTTGGACTCCGTGCAGCAGCTGCGCCTGCCCGTAACGGTGCTGCGCGGCCGTGATACGCTGACGCTGCTCTCCGAGCCCGCCGTGGTCCGGCTGCAGTATACGGCCCCGCAGGACGTGCCCGACCAGCTGCCGGCCCTGCGCCAAACCACTACCCTGGCGCCGGTTTCGCCGCTGTTTAACTACCCCTACTGGCTGGCGGGCCTGGCGGGCTTGCTGCTTTTGAGCGGCGGTTTGGTACTAGCCTTCCGCCGGGCGCTGCGCCGCCGGTACCAGCGCTACAAGCTGCGGAAAAACCACGCCTACTTCCTGGCGCAGTATGCGCGCCACATAGAACGTTTTGAGCTGTCGCGCTCCACTACCAATATGGAGCGGGCCATCACGCTCTGGAAAAACTACCTTACCCTGCTGGAGAACAATAACCTCAACACCCTGACCACCCGCGAAATTGAAGCGCATTACAACCACGCCCCGTCCGTGAGTACGGCGCTGCGCATCGTGGATCAGGTGATTTATGGCCATATGCTGACCGAGGATACCCAGGAAATTAACCGCGCGTTTGAATTGCTGCGGCAGTTTGCGGAAGAGCGATACCAACTGGCCGATTATCGGGGGCGTTCCTGATATGGCCCTCCACAGCAGCCTGCGCCCAACGGGGCCGGCTGGCAAAGTGGTTTTTGCGCCCGGTTTGGGCCATATTGCACGCTTGAACGCCATGATGCCTTTTCTCTTTTCGGCCCGCCTTGCATGATGACCTTTCTGGAAGGGCTTCGGTACAGCACGCTCACGGGGTATACCTGGGAGTGGCCGCGTGTGCTGCTCTTGCTGCCGCTGGTGCCCCTGCTGTTTGGTGTTCGGTGGTTGCTGGCGTACCGTAACCGCCGCCGACTGGGCGTGGCCTTTGTGGCGGGCCGGCTCCGCACCGACTGGAGCGCGGTGCTACGGTTTCTGCCCGATGTTGTGCTGGCCCTCAGCCTCATGTTTGGCCTGCTGGCCCTGGCCCGTCCCCAGCGCACCGATGAGCGGGTAGCCCAGACCGGAGAGGGTATTGATATTCTGCTAGTCCTGGATGTGTCGGGCTCCATGGAGCTGCAGGACCTGCAGCCCAACCGCCTGGAAGCCGCCAAACGCGTGGCCCGGGAATTTGTGGATGGCCGCACCGGCGACCGAATCGGGCTGGTGGCCTTTGCCGGCGATGCGTACTCCCTGGCCCCGCTCACCACCGACTATGACCTGCTGCGCGAGAACCTGAATGAGCTGCGCCTGGGTATGATTGCCAACGATGGCACCGCCATTGGCACCGCCCTGGGCGTAGCCACCAACCGCATGCGCGATTCGCCGAGCAGCACCAAAGTGTGCATTCTGCTTTCGGATGGTGAAAACACGGCCGGCAACCTCGACCCGCTGCTGGCTGCCCAGCTGGCACACGCTTACGGCCTGCGCCTGTATACCATTGGGCTGGGGCAGGATGGCACCATTCCCTTCGGCACCGATGAGTTTGGCCGCCCCCGCTACGTAGAAACCCGCCTGGATGAAAGCACTATGCGCCAGCTGGCCACGGCCGGTGGCGGGCAATTTTTCCGGGCCACCGATACCAAAGCCCTGCGGCAGATTTTCCGACAGATCGACCGCCTGGAAAAGTCCGAAATCCGCCAGACCCGCTTCCGCAATACCCGCGACTACTACCGGTATTACCTGTACTGGTGCGTGGGGCTGTGGATGCTCTGGCTGGGCCTGAAAAATACTTTTCTCACCAATTCCATGGAAGACTAACCCCGTTTCCGGTTGTGGAGGTGACAAACCGGGACCAACCCATTCCGGTCGACCTCCTCACCCACTCAGCCTTCCTCCATACCATTACATGAGCATAGCCGAAAATATTCAGCAGTTTGAGCAGGAGCTGGCCGGTACCAACTGCCGGCTGGTTGTGGTAACCAAAACCCACCCCGTAGAACTTCTGCGCGAAGCCTATACGGCCGGCAGCCGTCTGTTTGGCGAAAATCGGGTGCAGGAAATGGTAGCCAAACAGCCAGAGCTACCCGCAGATATTGAGTGGCACCTGATTGGGCATCTGCAGACCAACAAGGTGAAGTACATTGCCCCGTTTGTGCACACAGTAGAAAGCATCGACAGCCTGAAGCTACTGGTTGAGCTGGAAAAGCAGGCCGCCCGGCACAACCGCGTCATTCAGGGCTTGCTGCAGTTTCATATTGCGGAAGAAGAAGCCAAAACGGGCCTTTCACTGGCGGAGGCCGAGGCCATTCTGCAATCGGCGGAGTATAAAGCCATGCGCCACGTGCAGCTGACCGGGGTAATGGGCGTGGCCACTTTCACGAAGGACGAAAACCAGCTGCGGCGGGAGTTTCAGGAGCTGAAAGGCTATTTTGACCTGCTGAAAAGCCGCTATTTCGTTGATCAACCCGCTTTTCGGGAAATATCCATGGGCATGAGCTCCGATTATCGGCTGGCTATTGCCGAAGGAAGTACGCTCATTCGGGTGGGCAGCGCTATTTTTGGGGCCCGCGGGTAGCTTTTTGTTGGGCGTAGTGGCCGCTTGAATGGGCGCCCTCTACCGGCTGGCACCCGCTGATTAAATTTAAATACGAACCCTCTATTCCTTGCTTATGTCCGCTCGTCTGATCCTGCAACTTGCTGCTTTCCTGGGTGCGCTGGGCGTGGGTATTGGCGCTTTTGGTGCCCACGGGCTCCGGCCCATGCTGGAGGCCGCCGGCCGCTTCGATACGTTTGAAACGGCCGTGCGCTACCAGTTTTACCATACGCTGGCCCTGGCTGCCGTGGGCGTGCTGCTGGCCGCGCGCCCTGAGCTGCGCGGCCTGGGCCTCACGGCCGGCCTGTGGCTGGGCGGCATGGTGCTTTTCTGCGGCTCTCTGTTCGCGCTGTGCTTTACGGGCTACACCAAGCTGGGTGCCGTAGCGCCCATTGGCGGCCTGCTGTTTATTGCGGGCTGGATCAGCCTGCTGGTGGCGGCCCGCCAGCTGTAGCCCTTTCCGCTAGCGTGGCTGGAGCACCCCCCCAATAATGACACTGTGCACCGGGTTTTCGCCCAGCCAGTAGGGTATTTCTTCGTAGTCGGCTACGTCCAGCACCAGGATATCGGCGCGTTTGCCAGGCTCCAGGCTACCGATGCTTTCCTGCCGATTTATGGCCCAGGCAGCGTTCAGGGTAACGCCGGCCAGGGCCTCGCGGGGGGTGAGCCCCATGTTCAGGCAGGCCACCGATAGCGCCAGCCACAGGTTTTTGCTGGGGCAGGAACCGGGATTGAAATCGGTGCTGATGGCCACGGGCACTCCCTGCCGGATTAGCTCCCGGCCCGGCGCGTACTGCTGCTGGCGCAGAAACAGCGGCACCAGCGGCAACAGCACCGCCACCGTACGGCCGTTGGCCGCCACCTGAGCCGCATCCTCCCCGGAAAGATAGTCGCAGTGGTCTACGCTGGTGGCACCCAGCGCGGCGGCCATGGCGCAGCCGCCCAGGTTATGCAGCTGCTCAGCATGAATTTTCAACTGGAAGCCCAGTTGCCGGGCCTGCGCCAGGTACACCTCCGCATCGGCCAGACTGAAGGCGCCTTCTTCACAGAAAATATCCACAAACTCGGCCTCGCCCCGCAGTTCCGGCAATACCTCCGCTACCAGATAATCTAAGTAAGCCTTAGGCTGCCCCTTAAACTCCGGCGGCACTACGTGGGCGCCCAGAAACGTGCAAACCACCTGGGCCGGCTGCTGGCGGCCGGCTTCGCGGGCCACGCGCACCAGGCGCAATTCGGTTTCCTTATCCAGGCCGTAGCCGCTCTTGGCTTCAATGGTGGTTACTCCATAGCGCCGAAAGCCTTCCAGATGGTGCAGCGCCTGGGTTAGCAGCTCTTCTTCCGAGGCGGCCCGGGTGGCCCGCACGGTGCTCAGAATGCCGCCCCCGGAGGCCAGAATATCCAGGTAGGACTCGCCGCGGAGCTTGCGCTGAAACTCGTGGGCCCGGTTGCCGGCAAACACCAGGTGGGTGTGGCACTCTACCAGCCCGGGCATCACCACGCACCCGGCGGCGTCTATTACGGTGGTAGCTGGCGTAATCTGCCCTAAATCCAGCTCAGCCATGGGGCCCAGCGCCACAATAGTATCTCCCTCACAGCCGATATAGGCATCAGGAATTAGCACCCAATCTGTTAGCTCCTCTCTGCTCAAAGGTTGCAGATTGGTACCGGTTTCGCTGGCCATAGTCAGGAGCTGGCGGCAGTTTTGGATGAGTAGAGAATAGGGCATGAGAAGAGTGAGGAAACTGATCTGAATTTTATTGTTATATAAAATGATATTAAAGTCCTATATTTAGCTCTAAAGGATGAGTATAGCAGGCATGAGAAACGGTTGAGTGAACCGGGTGGCAGGACGGAGCTGAAGTAAGTGGAATTGTAAGCGGAGCGCAAAATGAAAAAATTATTACTTACCCTGGCTTTGGCATTTTCCGGCAGCGAGCTACTCGCCCAGCTTCCTACCAACAGCTTTGCCATTACCTCTCTGTGTCCGGCCAGTGCCGGCAACCCATCCATCCTGAAAAAGATAAACACCAATGGCACCCTGACTACCGTGGGCACCATTCAGGAGGGCTCTACGCCGCTTATTCTGAATGCGCTGGGCTATGACAATAATCCCGATGCCAGCCAGCGGGCGGCTTACGGCATGCAGGTGGTGCAGCCCATTACTATTAATAACTTTCAGACGCCCCCTAACTTATACAAGATCAACCTGGCTACGGCGCAGGCTACCAAAATTGGCGCCATTGCGCCCCCACCGGTTCCCCCGTCAAGCTTATTCTCCTTTTATCTAAGCCAGACACTGAATTTTGTGGGCGATGGTAGCCCCACTTCTACGTACTATGTGGGGGCAGCCACGTTCCGCTACAGCATATTCACCGGGCGGGTAGACATGGTAAAACTTTACGTGGGCACGGTGCCCCTGCTGCCAGTGCCCAGCGCAACAGCTACCTGGCGGGTGCTGGATATCAGCGAGCCAAACACGGCGGCGGTAGTGGAGAACTTCCGCCTGCAGGTGCAGGCATTTATTAGCTCCGGGGGCAGTGGGCCCACGCCGGAAGGCGGAATTCAGGATTGGGTGTACGACCCTTTTTCGGGCAATCTGGTCAGCTACCTGGGGCAGGAGTTTAAATATCTGACCATTAAGAACCCGGGTACTGCTCCCGTAGCTACCACCACCCTGATTCCTGCCGCCAACCGCATACCCACCCCCAGTGCCCAGGACATCGGCTCTATGTTCACAGATAAAGTGGGTAACGTTTACGTGGTAACGGCCAATAGCGGCACCATTTTCCGGGTAGACCGCACCACCGGCTACTATACAGCCCTGTCGTATCCTGGCGCGTTTGGGTGCTCCCGCGGTGATGCCGTCAGCTTTGCCGGGGCACTGCCGCTGCCGGTGGAACTCATCAGCTTTTCGGCCCGGCCCGCCCCCGGGCAGGTAGCGCTGCAATGGGAAACTGCTTCCGAAGACAATACCCGGCAGTTTACCGTGCAGCGCAGCCAGGATGGGTTGGCCTGGATGGCAGTGGCCACCGTTGCGGCCACTAATTCCGCGCACGGCGCCCGCTACCAGGCCCGGGACATGGCGCCGCCTACCGGCCAGCTGTTTTACCGGCTGGCCATGGAGGACCTGGATGGTACACGGGCCTATTCCCCGGTAGAAACTGTCACTTATCAGGCATCGGCGGCCTGGGCGGCTTACCCCAACCCGGCCCACGATTTTTTACTGGTAGAAGGCACGGGCGGCGCCGGAGAAGTACTACTGCTCAACGGCCTGGGGCAGGTAGTGCGGCGGCTCCCGGCGCCCGCACCGCACACGCCGCTGCGCATAGCTACGGCCGGGCTGCCTGCCGGCTTGTATTATATCACTGCCCGGGATAGGGCCGGCCGGGCCATTTCTGAGAAGATTGAGGTGCGTTAGCGGCTCTGCGTCCGGTGCACATACCATTCGTAGGCATAGTGCCCTGCCAGGCCCAACACTACTATCCACAAGGCTAGAATAATACCGCCGGCTACCCAATTGGGCTTTTTCTCCAGCGCCTGCTCTTGGGCGCGCCGGCGTGCCTGCACCATTACCTCGGCCGGTATCAGCCTTATGCTTAAAGCAATGCCGGCTGGCACAATCAGCAGATCATCCAGATAGCCCAGCACCGGGATAAAGTCCGGAATGAGGTCAATGGGGCTCATGGCGTAGGCAATGGTAAAGCCCATCAGGGCCTTGGCGTACCAGGGCGTGCGGGCATCCTGGGCGGCATAATACAGGGCGTACAGTTCGGCCTTGAGGGCCCTGGCCTGCGCTTTTAGCTGAGCGAACATAGAATATCAGGCGCGGGGCCGGGTTGGCAAGTCCTGCACGGTACAGGTTTACGTTTGACGCTCCTCTACGTACGCTAATCCGCCAAAGATACCAGGGCTAGCGGGGACGCACCTCCTGCAGGCCGGTAAGCCGCGCAATGGGCCGCAGCACGGCAAAAAGCGTCCACCACAGCCAGCGGGCAGGTGCCGCCAGCTTAAACTCCTGCCGGAACTCGTGCACCAGCAACGCCGACTGCAGCAGCGTAGGGTTGCCGGCGGCGGAAACCTGTCCATCCTGGGCCAGCTGAAACACCGAGGTCAGGAATTCCTCACTGCGCAGGGCGGGCGTAGCGGTCCAGCGCAGAATGGTGGGCAGGTCGGCGGCATTCCATAGGGTGTGGGGCTGGCCCGCCGGTATCAGTAGCTTCGCCCCTTTTTTCAGTACCTGCTCGGTATCATTTAGCTGCAGGTGCAATTCGCCCTGCGCTACTTCCAGACTTATTTGCTGCAGCGGGTGGTAGTAAAGCAACGACTGGATGGTGTTTTTTCGATATATCACCTCCACCTCCACTTTTTCACCTCCTGAGTCTTTCGCCGTTTCTACAAAGCGAATACTCTGCCCCGTCACCGGGTTTTCGATAACCTTTCCCTTATAAATCATGAATGCGTATGCAGCTGCTAAAAAGTCAACCTATCTAATCTAAACACAGTATCCCTTAGGCTTGTATTAACTGGTAAATAAGGGTACAAAGGTAGCCTGGTGTTTATCTTCTAACTATCACATATACATGTGGTTCAGCAATATATATACAATTTTTAATACTTGATAGACTTTCTACATAACCGGCCTTTGCACGTTGGCTTATTTTTGCCAGTGACAATGTGCTTTCGGGCCTGTTTGTATTGTTTTTGGCGTCATTCCCATCTTCTTCTCACTCCGGATTTCCTGCTATGAAGGCTTTGCTGCTGATAGATATTCAAAACGATTTTGTGCCCGGCGGGGCGCTGGCCGTGCCCGAGGGCGACGCTATAATTCCGCTGGTAAATACCCTGCAGCCGCAGTTTGAGCTGGTGGTAGCCACCCAGGACTGGCACCCCGGCGGGCACAAGAGCTTTGCCTCGGCGCATGCCGGGCAGGCTGTGTTTTCTACCATTGAGCTGCACGGCCAGCCCCAGGTGCTGTGGCCCGACCACTGTGTGCAGGATACCCCGGGCACCGAGCTGCACCCCGCCCTGGATACCCGCCGCATAGAGGCCATCTTCCGCAAGGGCATGAACCCCGAAATTGACAGCTACAGCGGCTTTTATGATAACGGGCACCTGAAGTCGACGGGGCTGGCGCACTACCTGCGCGGCAAAGGCGTAACGCAGGTTTACATTGCCGGCCTGGCCGCCGATTATTGCGTGTATTTCACGGCCAAGGATGCCCTGGCCGAAGGCTTTGCAACGGTGGTGCTGGCCGATGCTACCCGGGCTATTTCCGAGGAAGGGTTTGCCCAGGCCACGGCCGATATCATCCAGCGGGGCGGGCAGGTTTTAACCAGTGCCGAAGCCCTGGCCATTGGGCAGCCAGCGTAGCATGCAGGCCGCCCCGGATGCTCCCCTGATTCTTACGCTGGAGCTGGATGCCGCTGCTACCACCTTTTTCAACCAGCTTCGCCAGCAGCATTTCCCGCCCGAGCGGAATTACCTTGCCGCTCACCTCACCCTGTTCCACCATTTGCCGGGCGCCGACCTGCCTCACATTATCAGCCATCTGGCTGCAGAAAGTGCCAGGCTACAGCCCATTCCACTAGAGGTAACCGGGGTGCGGTTTCTGGGGCAGGGCGTGGCGTATGCACTGGAAAGTCCGGTGGTTGATGCCCTGCACCGCCGCCTGCAGCAGCATTGGCAAGGCTCCCTCACGGCGCAGGATATGCAGCGGCGCCGCCCGCACGTTACCATTCAGAATAAAGTGGTACCCGCCACCGCCCGCGCCCTGTTTGAGCAGCTGCAAAGTCAGTTTACTCCTTTTGAAGCCACCGGCACCGGGCTGCGTTTGTGGGCCTACCGGGGCGGGCCCTGGGAACTGCTACATTCTTTTGATTTTCAAGCAGATGCTACTGCAGCCCATTGAGCCCGGCCGGGGCAGGCAGCAGTATATGCCTAAATAACCGCAACCCCTTTGCCGGCTTTCGCCGTAACCTGTACGCATCGATATTTCCTTATGAGTACTACAGACACCTCCGCACCGCTCACCGCCGATATTGTATTGATTGGGGCGGGCATTATGAGCGCTACTTTGGGCATGATGCTCAAGGAATTGCGCCCTGAGCTGACCATTGCCATTTTTGAGCGTCTGGATGTGGCCGCCGCCGAAAGCTCCGATGCCTGGAACAATGCCGGCACCGGCCACTCCGCCTTTTGCGAGCTGAACTACACCCCGGAGAAGGCCGATGGCAGCATTGATATATCCAAAGCCATAAAAATTGCCGAGCAGTTTGAGCAGTCCAAGCAATTCTGGGCCTACCTGGCCGAGAAATATCAGGTAAAAGAGCTCACCCGCTTTATCAACCACATTCCGCACATGAGCTTTGTGTGGGGCGATAAAAACGTGGATTTCCTGCGCAAGCGCCACGCAGCGCTGGTACAGTCGCCGCTATTTCAGGGCATGCTGTACTCGGAAAACCGCGACGAGCTGATGCAGTGGATGCCGCTGATTATGGAAGGCCGCGATCCGCAGCAGCCCGTAGCTGCCACCCGCATGGACCTGGGTACCGACGTAAACTTTGGCTCCCTCACGCGGGGCATGTTTACGCTGCTGCAGGCCAAGCCAGGCGTATCCTTCTTCTTCCACCACGAGGTGGAAAAGCTGAAGCAGAAGGAAGACGGCCTCTGGCGCATCAAAGCCAAGAACCTGGCTTCTGATGCCGAAGTGAAAATCAGGGCACCGTTTGTGTTTATTGGGGCCGGGGGCGGTTCCTTGCCGCTGCTTATCAAATCGGGCATTCCGGAAGGGGCAGGCTTTGGCGGTTTTCCGGTAAGCGGGCAGTGGCTGAAGTGCGTGAACCCCGAGGTAATAGCCCGCCACCACGCCAAAGTATATGGTAAAGCGTCCGTGGGCTCGCCGCCGATGTCGGTGCCGCACCTGGACACGCGCGTTATTAATGGCAAGCAGGAGCTGCTGTTTGGCCCCTATGCGGGCTTCAGCACCAAGTTCCTGAAGCAGGGCTCCTATCTGGATTTACCCCTTTCAGTGAAGCTCAGTAATATGCGGCCCATGATTATTGCGGGCCTCAAGAATATGTCGCTGACCAAGTACCTGATTGACCAGGTGCGTCAGTCGCCGGAAGACCGGCTGGAAGCGCTGCAGGAGTACATGCCCACCGCCCAGGGCCCCGACTGGGAGCTAGAAATAGCCGGCCAGCGCGTGCAGGTTATTAAGAAAGACGCGAAAGAAGGCGGTGTACTGGAATTCGGCACCGAAGTGGTAGCCGCCTCCGATGGCTCCATTGCGGCTTTGCTGGGTGCTTCGCCGGGGGCCTCTACGGCCGTCAGCATCATGATAAACCTTACGCAGCGGTGCTTTCCGCAACAGGCCGCCACGCCGGAATGGCAGGCTAAAATGCGCGAGATGATTCCTTCTTTCGGGCAGGAGCTGAACGACAACCCTCAGCTGGTAGAAGAGTTACGGGCGCATACCAGCGCCGTGCTGGGCCTGAACCAAATGCCTGCCGCGGTGCAGTAAGCGTCAGCCGGCTTCGGCGCGTTGCTACAGCACAATGCCGCCCCGGTTGGTTGCCGAGGCGGCATTTTGGTGTAATAGTGCTATGACTTCTTCGTCGCTCACCTGTTCAAAATCGACGTAAAACTGCCCTACCGCCATAAACCCCTCCGGCTGCGACAGACAGACATACTCATCTACCAGCGGCCGGAGCTGGTGGGCAGCATGCGGCGGCGCCACCGGCACGGCTACCACCAGCTTCCCGGGCTGACTTTTGCGAATTGCCTGCACCATGCTGACCATGGTGTGCCCGGTGGCAATGCCATCATCTACCACAATCACTGTTTTGCCTTTGAGATTGGTGGGTGTATGGCCGCCCATAAACAGCCGGAAATTCTCGCGCAGCTTAGCCTGGAGGCGGGCCGTTTCTTCCTCAATATAGCGCATCGGCACCCCGGCTGCATTTTCATTCACGACGGCGCTATCCAGGGTAACGGAGCCAATGGCGTATTCCGGGTTGCTGGGGTGGCCTATTTTTTTGGAAAGCGCTACCTCCAGCGGAAAGCCCAACCGTTGCGCAATAATATAGCCCAGGGGCACACCACCGCGGGGAATAGCCAGCACAATGCCATCCTGCCCGCGGTACTTGGTGAGCTGTGCAGCCAGCTGAATGGCAGCATCTTGGCGGTTCAGGAACATGGCAGGTAGGTTAATTGGTGAGTTGGGGCACGGCGAGCAGGTAGGTGCTGAACCAGTCGGCGGCCAGCTCCGCCACCTGGTTCAGAGCGCCGGGTTCCTCAAACAGGTGCGTGGCGCTGGGAATAATGGCCAGCCGCTTGGTACCGGGTAGCACGGCCAGGGCTTCTTCATTCAGGGCCAGCACCTCCGCATCCAGGCTGCCCACAATGAGGAGGGTGGCAGCCTGCACATGGGCCAGGCCGGGGCCGGTAATATCGGGGCGGCCGCCGCGTGAGACTACCGCGCTGATGCGGTTGGGCAGCAGTGCCGCCGCGCCCAGCGCGGAAGCCGCGCCGGTGCTGGCCCCAAAATAGCCAAAGGGCAGGCCAGCGGCCGATGGCAGCGTATCCAGAAATTCGGTAGCAGCTACCAGCCGTTGGGTCAGCAGCGGAATATCAAACCGGTTAGCATAAATCGTGTCTTCAATTTTGGTGAGCAAATCGAAGAGGAAGGTGCCGATGCCGCGCTGGTGCAATACGGTGGCCACAAAGTTATTGCGCGAGCTCAGCCGGCTGCTGCCACTGCCATGAGAGAATATCACCAGGGCCCGGGCATTGGTTGGCAGAATCAGCTCCCCTGTCAGCCAGGGCCCGTTTACCGGCACTTCCACCAGCTTATGAAAATCGTACGTCATGTCCGTTTTTGGCCTGCGTATATCCGGAATTGGCGGCTCCTTCTTCCCTGCCTGTTTGCGTGCCGCACCGTATATAAGTTACCGAAAACTCCTGACACCTAAAAGGATAGCCGTATCATAAGCCAGCGCCCCTGCTCAGGGGTAACTGCTTTTCTAATTTAACCGGCCAAGAAGAAATCAGGCTAGGCTACAGGAGCCGGCAAAGCGGGCAGATATACTTCGGCCAGCATGCACCGGGCACTGCCGCCCCCTATGGTTTCAATGGTAGGAATGGGTAGCGGCAGCAGCTGGCAATACTGGCTCAGGGCCTGCCGCTGGGCGGGCAGGAGCGCATCAAAAGCCCGCTGCGACATAGCCAGCAGCTCCGGGCCGGCCGCCGGCTGCAGCGTAAGCATGTTGCCGGCAAAGCTGGCTACCTGCGCCAGCGAAATAGGCACCACTTCATGGCCGGTTTCGGTAAGAGAATCAACGACTGACGCGCGCTCCTGGATATCGGCAATACTTTCCAGACACACCACGGCAAACCTGGCGCCAATGCACATCATTACGTTGGTGTGGTAGATTTCCTGCTGCTGCGCATCATAGGCATGAAAGGCCACCGGCTGGTACCCCAGGCGGGCGCATACTTCCTGCAGCAAGCCGGCATGGGTGCGGGGCGAGAGGCAGGCGTAGGCCCGGCGGTGCACATGGTCGAAAATGATGCTGCCGGTACCTTCCAGGAAACGGCCCTCCTGCTCGTGGGCTGAGAAGTCGATAATTTCCTGGATGGCAAACTGCTGGCCTAAGGCTTCCAGGATATCGGGGCGGCGCTCCAGGCGGCGGTTGGGGGCGCACATGGGGTAGAGTAGCACGCGGCCATCGGGGTGCAGGGTAAGCCAGTTGTTGGGAAATACGGCATCGGGCTTGTGCGGCTCGGCGGTATCCTCAAACACCAGTACCTGCATGCCGTGGGCGCGCAAGGCGGCCACCATAGCATCGAACTCAGCAAAGGCCTTTTCCTGTATTTCCCCGGCACTCAGGCCCGCCATGGTCTGCTGGAAGTAGTTGGAGGCGGCCGTTTCCGGGTTGAAGGCAAAACGGGTGGGCCGAACAAGGAAAACGGTGCGGGCAGACTGCATGGGGGAGCTTGGCCAGATGTTAGGTCACAAAGAAAGTAGCTTCCCGCACAAAACCCGTCTACTCGCTTCGCGCCTGCATTATAGCCGTTGGGTTAGTAGCAGGCCCCCGTAGGAATAGCCATTCGCATTCAGCCCCTGAATAGGCATAACAGAAAGGCCGGTGCGGCCGGCAGTTTTGTGCAGCTGCGGCACTACAATGCCCATGGTGGCCCCCACGGCATAGCCCACCAGATTATCCGTCAGGAAGTGCTTGCCGGCTTCGATACGGGCGTAGCCTACCGCCGCGGGAATGATAGCCGCAGCACCCCATACAAATGGCTCGACCGGGGAGTCGGGGTGGAAATCATGAAATACTTTGGCGGCAAAAAAGGTGGCGGTGGCCGCATGGGCCGTGTGGCCGGCAAAAAAGGAATTGGTGGCAATGCGGCTCTTGCGCTTATTGGCCGGTCCCTCGGTTCCGTACAGGAACGGGCGGTTGCGGTATACCGTGCCGGCCGACATGGTAAACAACGCCGCCGTGGCACTCATTGATTCCAGATATAATCCCGCCACCTGCCCGTAACGGCCCCGCATGTCGGAGTTTAGGGCCAGCAAGCCCGGCGCCATGGCTAAGGAGCCGTAGCACAGGATATTACTTACCAGGATAGCATCCTCGCTGTATTTACCGGCGGCAAACCGGTCCATTCGGGGCAAAGCGTTCCTGTCTAAGCCGGCCAGCTCCTCATCGGAGGGGCCATGCTTTTGGGAAATCAGATAGAGCCCCAGGCCACTTACCGCGCCCAGACCTGCCGTGATGGGTGCATCTACCGCAAAGCGGGTATGATACGGAGACGGGGCCTGCTGGGCAATGACGGAGGGACTCACCGCCAGCTGCAAGGAGCCGCAGAGGAAGAGCGTAGCGAGTAACTTCATAGCTGTAGGAATTAGCGCTGAAGTTAAAACGGGGAAGCATCCGGCGGGGTTGACACGCTCACTATCAAGCAAGTACCAACTGCATATTCCTCATCGCCAATGGGCTTTTGCGCGCCGGCGGGGCACAAAAAAAGAAGCATGCCCAAGGACATGCTTCTTAACTTCATAGGAAGTTCGCGGTAATTAAGCGCGACGCACTTTAACAGCGCTCAGACCTTTACGGCCTTCTTCCACTTCGAATTCAACTTTATCGTTGTCACGAATTTCGTCGATGAGGCCCGTTACGTGGACAAATACGTCTTGGCCGGTAGCGGCGTCGTTGATGAAACCAAAGCCTTTGGTTTCATTGAAGAATTTTACGGTTCCTGTTGACATGATGCTTAGGAAAGTGGTGAAAATGAAGCAACTGGCAACGGAACTCTACTATTTTTCAACACGGAAGGAATGGTAGTGACACGAGGCATTTTGCCTTTAACAATGTAAACGTACGCTTTTTTTTGTTCTGCCCGGTTTAAAAGGCAGCTTTGGAAGCCAGCGTCGAATGACATGGGGGTAACGGGCAAGGCCGCCAATAGGTTCATATTACCGATAATATATAGCATAATTACCTACCGAGCCGGGCATGGCTTTCATTATATCTTTCTGATTATTAATATATTATATGCATCCCGTTGTAAGCCTGAAGGCTTCGCAATTACTTAGCTCAGACAGCGCGACGCCTGGACTAAATACTTTGGGCAGTGCCGGTTAATAAAGCCGGCAACGCAGGGCGGCTGGTTTATATCTGGCTACTTTCATCCTCCACAAAGGATTTGAGCAGCTCCAGCATGCCCTCATCAATCACGGGCAGGTGGGCGTCCAGAAAATTGGAGCGGTAGGGATTGATGTAGCCGGAGATACGCTCAAAGTTTTCTCCTGAGAGCGGCTGAAACCCCATGGTCCAGTTCTGGAAAGTGCGCCTCTGAATAGGCCCGTCGGAAAGCGTGAGCACGCGGGTATGCCGGTAGTCCTCCTGAATAACGCCGTATATGTGCCGCACGGCGGCCTCCTCCCCTTCCAGCACCTGCACAAAGCTGCCATTGCCATACAGCAGCAACCCCGTAATGCCCAGCTGGGCGTTGTTGGTACGGGCCTGCTGCAGCAGAAAGGTGAGGTCGGCGGTGGTTTGCTGCCCCACGGCGCAACTGTTATAAACAATGTGGTGCATAATCCTTTACCTTTTCCTGGGTGGTGCAGCAGGCAGCCGGCGTGGTTTCCGAACCTCATTAGTCAGCCGGGTTGCCTCTTATAAGATATCAACCCAACGGCGAAAAACCTAGAGAAACTGCTTCAACCCTTCCAGGCCGTTCTATCTTCCCGGCGGTTTCAATCCCCAACAAACTCTGCCATTTTTTCGGTATAACTAACAAGCTTACAATGGGTTTGCCGGGAACGAATTATTTCCGGGGGCATACCATGCCAGCCGCAGGCTTAATAGAAAAAGCACCAGCGTTAAGGGCGTGAAAACCATTTGCTCAAAAGGGTGGGCGGATAGCAGGTTTCCTACGGTGTTCAGCAGGAAAAGCCCGGCCATCAGCCCCAGCAGAATTCGGCCGGCTATGGGATGCAAACGTACCCGTAGCAGCCCCGCCCGCAGCGCTACTACGGCCAGCAGGAGCATATTCACCAGCACCGATACGGTTTCGAAACGCAGCATCTGCGCTTGGTTCTGCAGCCGGCCGCCCCACACCAGGGCAAAGGGAATAATACCGGCCAGTATCAGCAGATGCATTACCACCAGCAGGGCCAGAATAAGCAACAAGCAGAAGGTAGCGGCACGCTCAGAGAGCAGCTTTTTCATGTGGGGTTAGCCAGGTAATGCGCGAATCAGCCAGCAATGCAGGGGGCAGCCGGCAGGCGCGGGCTCAAAGTAAGCATACAGACGCCATTTACCGGTTTGCCGCAGCTTATTCTGCCGGCGCTTTTTTCTGCCTGATTTTCAACTAACCGTAGGCCACGGCGCGGCCCCGGGCAAAGAAACCGGCGCCGGAAGCAACCCTGGCGGCCGGCCCTGGTTATACACTTCTAACATTCATTTATCGCCACACTACATGGAATCACTTAAAGGGAAAGTAGCCCTGGTTACGGGCGCGGGCAAAGGCATTGGCCGGGCCGTGGCCCTGGCGCTGGCGCAGGAAGGCGTACACGTGGGCCTGCTGGCCCGCACCGAAAGCCAACTCAGAGAAGTAGCCAAGGAAATAGAGGCCCTGGGCGTGAAAACGGCCGTGGTAACCGCCGACGTAGCTAACCGCGAGGCCGTGGAAGCCGCAGTAGCGCAGGTGAAAGCCCAGCTGGGGCCCATTGATATTCTCATCAATAATGCCGGCATTGGCACGTTTGCCAGGCTGGTAGATATGCCGCCCGCCGAGTGGGAGCATATTGTGCAGGTAAACCTGATGGGCACCTACTACGCCACCCGCGCCGTGCTGCCGGATATGATAGCCCGCGAAACCGGCGACATCATTAATATAGCCTCCACGGCCGGGCAGCGCGGGGCAGCCACTACCAGCGCCTACAGTGCCTCCAAATTTGCCATTCTGGGCCTCACGGAGTCCCTGATGCAGGAAGTGCGCAAGCAGAACATCAGGGTATCGGCCCTCACGCCCAGCACCGTGGCTACGGAGCTGGCCATCAGCAACAAGCTTACCGATGGCAACCCTGAGAAAGTAATGCAGCCCGAAGACCTGGCTGAATTCATGATTGCCCAGCTAAAGCTCAACCGGCGCATCTTTATTAAAGAAGCCGGCATGTGGTCTACCAATCCGTAGAAACCCGTAGAAACCTATGCTGCAAAAGCCGGCCCCTGTCTGCGTGACGGGGGCCGGCTTTTGTGTTTCAAGGGGGCTTTATTGACCTGGGCACCGCTCCTGATAAAAGAGTACGGCCGCGAAAGGCTACGCCGCGAAACAAGCTTGTTGTGTAAGTTAGGACTCCTGAATAGCTACGGCATTGCGTAGCACACTCCTGCACTGTTATGGACATCCGCCCGCGCGAAAAAGCCGCTAAGTGGCAGCAAAACGCTTTCCACGTCATCTTTGAATCGGATACAACGGCTGGCCGAACTTTCGATATTATCCTGCTGCTGGCCATTGTGCTGAGTGTGCTGGCCGTGATGCTGGAAAGCGTAGCGAGCATTGCCGCCCGCTACGGAGGTTATCTGCAGGCCGTGGAGTGGTTTTTTACGGCGCTGTTTCTCGTAGAGTATATTATGCGGCTGTTGGTAGTGCGGCGGCCCCTCTCCTACGCCCTGAGCTGGCTGGGCATTATTGATTTTCTGGCCATTGCGCCCACGCTGGTATCCTTACTGGTGCCGGGCAGCCGCTATCTGCTGGTTATCCGCACGCTGCGGCTCCTGCGGGTATTCCGCATTTTTAAGCTGGGCCGCTTTGTGGGCGAGGGCGAATTTATCACGGCCGCCCTCAAGGCCAGCCGCTTCAAGATTCTGGTATTTCTGACGGCGGTATTTACCCTGATTATTGTGGTGGGCACCCTAATGTATGTGATTGAGGGCGGGCAGAATGGCTTCACCAGCATTCCTGTGAGCATTTACTGGGCCGTAGTAACCGTTACCACAGTAGGCTACGGAGATATTTCGCCCGTAACTGTGCTGGGCCAAACGCTGGCCTCGGTGCTCATGATTATGGGCTACGCCATTATAGCCGTGCCCACGGGTATCGTCTCGGCGCACATGGCCCTGCCAGCCCCGGCCCCGGCCGCTTTCAAGCAGCAACGGTGCCCTGTGTGCCAGGCCGACGGGCACCGCCCGGACGCTGCCTATTGCTGGCACTGCGGCGAGAAACTTTAAGAAGTCGTGATTTCTCTGAATTTCCGGAGCTCGGCCGTGCGTTGGGCATTTTCGCCGATGGCCGTGCGCACGGCCAGGCGCAGCTCTATTTCATCCATCACAATAGCGGCCATATCCTGCAGCATCAGCTTTTGGGCCTCGGTCAGGTAGCGTGGTTTTTGGTCGATGATGCAGAACGTGCCCAGCCGGTGGCCATCGTGGGTGGTAAGTGGGGCGGCGGCATAAAAACCCAGGCCCAGCTCACCGGCCACCAGCGGGTTTACCAGAGAGCGAGGATCCTGGCGGGCATCCTCTACGATATAAAGATCATCGGAGAGAATAGCGGAAGCGCATAAGCCGGGTACCCGGTCTATCTGCTGCACGTCTACGCCGTGGTGCGATTTAAACCAGATGCGGTCCGTATCGACGAGGCTGATGATGACGATGGGCATGTTGAACACCTTTGCGGCCAGGGCTGTCATCCGGTCGAAGGTGCCGTCGGCGGGGGTGTCCAGAATGTCGTAGCGTTTGAGGGCGGTAATGCGGGCGGTTTCAGTTTGAGTATCGTTCATACCATTGGGCGTTTAGTATGGGTTCATAGCAGGGTTAATATACCAATTCTAAACCTGGCAAACACACACCTAATGGTATATTACTATACCTGGGCTACTGCGATAAACCCACTACAGACGAGCTGGTTAGCGCAAAAAACCCACGCTGCTGCCCGTAGACTGCCATTGCAGCATAGGATTGTCCCAGGAAAAAATAAGTTACCAGCGCCGCTACAAAAATCAGATACAAACCGGCGGCCCACCGGCGCGGCACGTCCCATAAACAGGCCCGGAGAAATGGCCGGAATGAGCACACCCGCACAGCTACTGGCTTAACCAGGCACCTCCGTAAAAGTTAGCCGGTTTCCGAAGGGGTCTATGACTTCCATTTCCAGTGCCCGGGCATTCCAGGCGGGCACGCGCAGGCCGGGGCGGTTATAGCGGTAGTCTTTTTCCAGCAGCTGTTGGTGATACTCCGCCAGCCCCGCAAATTCTATTACCCGAATGCGGGCACCGGGGCTACAGTCGCCGTGGTGCTCCGAGAGGTTCAGCGCCACGCCCGCTAACGACACCTGTACATATGCCGGAGCATTGGTCGGCTGATCGGTCCAGTCTACTGCGAAGCCGAGCCAATCGACGTAGAATTCCATGGCTTTAGCGTAATCGAAAATACGCAGAATGGGAACTAGTGTAGGCATAGCGCCCAAAGTAAAGAACTTTTTTAAGTGAGCCTGCCTCCGGCCGGGAATGAGAAAAGAAGACTTCCGGGAACAAAGGTCTTTTGGCTGGCCCATTCATAAAGCCGGTGTACAATTTTACAAAAGGCCCTAACTTTTGCGGTGGTGCTAAGTTGAGTTGGCCAATGGAGCATCAACTTCTTCGCCCCGACACACAGATATATCTCACAAAATTTTAAAGCACTGATTTTGGCCGAGCAGCAAACCACCACTCCACACGGCACCTATTCCGCGCCCACCACCATTGTGCTGGCCGGCGCTACCGGCGCCCTGGGCCTGCTCATTGCCCACTTCCTCCGCCAGCGCGGAGCCACGGTGCGGGCTTTGGTACGCCCGGAATCCAGCGCCACCGCCGAGGCCACTTCGCTTCGGTTGCAGGGCGTTTCGGTGGTGGAAGCGGATTACCAGAACGTAGCGGCTCTCACGCAGGCCTGCGCGGGGGCCAGTTGCGTGGTGTCGGCGCTTTCCGGGCTGCGCGAGGTAATTGTGGACGCGCAAACGCGGCTGCTGCAGGCGGCCGTGGCAGCCGGCGTACCGCGCTTTATTCCTTCCGATTACTGCATTGATTTCACGAAGCTGCCCGATGGCTCTAACCGGAACCTGGACCTGCGCCGGGAGTTTCAGCGGCACCTCGATAAAGCCCCTATCCGGGCTACCTCCATTCTCAACGGCATGTTCACGGATCTGCTCACCGGCCAGGCCTCCGTTATTCTGTTTGGCCCGAAGCGCGTGGTGTACTGGGGCAATGCCGACCAGCCCCTGGACTTTACCACCATGCAGAACACCGCCGAGTTTACCGCCGCGGCTGCCCTGGATGCCGCCACGCCCCGCTTCCTGCGCGTAGCCGGGGAAGTAGCCAGCATCCGGGACCTGCAAGCCACCGCCAGCGCCGTAACCGGCCAGCCGTTTAAGCTGTTCCGCGTGGGGAGCCTGGGTGCTTTTGGTACCGTCATCAAAATAACCAAAACCCTGATGCCCGCCAGCAACGAGGTATTCCCACCCTGGCAGGGCATGCAATACCTGCACAACATGTTCAGCGGCCTGCCCAAGCTGGAGCCGCTGGATAACGCCCGCTACCCGGATATCCGGTGGACTTCGGTGCGTGAGGTGCTGGCCAAAAAAACCAGCGCATAGGCAGTTGCTGCGAAGTTAGCTTCTCTCCTATTTCCTATCAGTGGCAGTGGATAAGCCCACCAATTGGCTATAGTAAGAAAGGCCCGCCCACATTATAGATGCGGGCGGGCCTTTCTTACTATAGCCGGACAACCAGCTGTTTCCTTACGGCAGATCGTTATAGGTGATTACGCGCACCTTGGGCATGTTTTGCAGTAAGCGCTGCATCACCATAGTATGCGCTGAGCCCACGGCCACTACCACCCGGCTGGCCCCCCGGGCCCGCGCCTGCCGCACGATATTATCACACATACCCTGGTTGCGCAGTGTCCACTGGGCTTTCATGGCCTGCACATCCTGGGTAGGAAAGCCCGGCGCGCCGTACAGGGGCTCATCGCCAAAGAAATTCAGCTGATCCGAGAGCGTGCCCATTTCGGGCATGTTCATGGCCCGGTAAGTGGCCTCCTGGGTGGCCGGGGCCTCCAGATAGGCAAAATAGGCCGGCTTAATGGCGGCAATCCGGCGAAAGGTAGCGGCCTGCGCGGTAGTAGAATCCTGCTTGAAGGCGGCCTGCAAAGCCATAAACTGGGTGTATGCCTTGCCGGAGGCTTCCTCAAAGGGCTCACTGTAGCGCTGGCAATCCATGGCATAGATATAGTCCTGCCCCAGCTCCTGCAGCAATGGGAAGAAGATTTTGTGGTACTCCGTGAGCGGACGCACCATTTTGGCGGCTTTCCGCAGGGAATCAGCAGAGCCAAAGGCCTGCAGGTAGTAAGCCTGGTCGGCGGGGCTGAGGTCATTTTTGAAGGTTTGCTCCAGCAAAAACAGCTGGTACTCAGTGTTGCCCCGGTCGTTGGTGAAGGCGTAGTGACGGGCCAGATCAATGCGCTGGTGGTGGAGCTGCGGCTTTTTGCGCAGCTGGCGTCGGGCCGTAGCGGCTACTTTCGCTGTGAGTGGTGCAGTAGTTAGCTCCCGGCGCTTCATGTATTGCGGGCGGCGCTGGAAAGGCACCCCTACATATTCGCCGGCTGGGGCCTGCTGCGCATCGGTAGCAGAGAGATACTCTCCAAACACCATGCTGGGTCGGTAGGCTTTCAGCTTGTTAATAATGGGCCGATACGCGGAGTCGGGGTCGCCATTGTAGTGGGAAGTACCCACCAGCAGCACTTCCAGGGGCCTTTGGGCAAGCAGCGGGCTGGCCGCGCCGCACAGTACTAACCAGAGAAGGAATAAGCATTTATACATGAATAGTGATGTAGGAAATGAGATTTTAAACACGTTTGATGGACCAATGATAGGGATATAATCCTGCTGTGGTTACCCAAGCTGCACCGCTAGCTGCATTTCAGTCAGCTTATTATTCTGCTACATCGGGTTTTGACTGATCGGCTCTCAGAATGCTTTGGTTCGAAAGCAATGCTACCTGCATGGGCTGGGCTTTTTCTTTCTGCTTTGTTCTTTGGAAGGTGATAATGGGCTACATTTCCGCTGGTTATTTCCCTTATTTCTACTTTCTATCTATGAAGAAAATTCTGCTGGGGCTTTTAGTCGCCGCCCCCTTTCTGGCGTACGCCCAAAACCCCGTCCCTTACACACTCAAAGGCAAGATTGGGAAGCTCTCTGCCCCGGCTAAAATTTACCTGCTCCGGGGCACGTTGGTAATGGACTCCACCACCTTTAGCAACGGGGCATTTGAGTTGAAGGGCACTACTGATATTCCGAGAGAAGCCGAACTGGTGGTGCAGCGGAACGGCCGGCTCAGCAATGCCTTTTCCGGTTCCACTGACCGCAAACGGGTATATCTGGAGGCGGCTCCCGTGGTGCTCACCAGCCCCGATTCGTTGGTGCATGCCACCGTGAAAGGGGGCGCGGTAAACCAGGACTTTCAGCGGCTGGAAGTCAGCCGGAAACCGCTGATCAGCAGAATACAAGCCATGGGAGCCGAATACGGTAAGGCCACGGAACAGCAGCGCCAAACGCCCGAATTTCAGGAGCGGATGCAGGCGAAGGGAGCCGCTATTTTCAAGGATTACGAACAAGCGCATCTGGCCTTCATCAAAGCCAACCCGGCTTCCTGGGTAAGCCTGAACACGCTTCTGCAGGTTCAGCAGCCGCAGTATGCGCAGGTGGCCCCGCTCTTTGAGGCGCTCAGTCCGGCACTGAAGAACAGCGCGCCTGCCCGCCAGTACGGCGAGATGCTACAGCGCATAAAATTGGTAGCCATTGGCGCCCAGGCGCCTAACTTCTCCCAGAAAACGCCCGACGGCAAAATCGTATCCCTTGCCGACTACCGCGGCAAATACGTGCTGGTAGATTTCTGGGCCTCCTGGTGCGGCCCCTGCCGAGCCGAAAACCCGGCCGTGACCAAGGTGTACAACGAATATAAAGGCCGCAACTTCGATATCCTGGGCGTATCCCTCGACAAAGATAATGCCCGCGACAAATGGGTAAAAGCTATTGAGGAGGACCACCTGACCTGGACGCAGGTATCGGACCTGCTGGGCTGGCAGAACGAGGCCGCCCGGCTCTATCAGGTGCAGGGCATCCCGCAGAATTTCCTGATTGACCCCAGCGGCAAAATAGTGGCCACCAACCTGCGCGGCGATGCGCTGAAGACAACGCTGGCGCAGTTTATCAAGTAAGCCCAACCAGTAGCGGCAACATACTGCTACCACGCCAAACGGGCCTGCCGGATTTAGTTCGGCAGGCCCGTTGCGTTGCTCCGGCAGGCCGCCGGTAGCCGTTTCCTAAGCTATGCGCCGGCCAGCTCGGCCTGCTTTGGGGCAGTATAGGTGCGGTGCAGGGCCAAAGCGGAGCACACCACGCCGGCGGCTACCACCAGCGTCCGGAGCCAGTTGGTAGTACTCCACTCCTGCCACACATTTTTCAGCATCACCTGATCCGTGGTGCCGGATTCAAACATGATGGCATTGCGGGGGTAGAAATACTGGAACGTGATTCCTTCGGCCAGAAAATACAGCAGAAACGCCCCGATAAGAAACCGGCGGGTTTTGCGCCCACTTTTCCAGAACAGCACCACGCACAGCAGCCCCAGCCCCTGGTTGAGAGGAGAGAATATCCGGAAGAAATTGCCGGGATTTGAAGCTTTGTAGTACTCCCGGGCTACATCCATGGAATAGGGAATGTTATTTCCCCAGGAGGGCGCATCTACTATGGAGCTGTAGATGTTGGTGAGCATGAGGCCCGAGGCAACCACGAGCGAGGCGAAAAGGAAGGGGCGTTTCATAGCGGCAGGTTAGGTTGTTTGTTTCCACAAAGTTCCGCCGCCGGGCCCCCGGAAAATTGTATGTATCGGACAAGTTTTACCGGAACAGATGCCCGGGCCGCTCACTTAGTTGCTGCCGGTAGTGGCTGGGCGTAAGCCCGGTGAAGTGCCGGAAATCCCGAACAAAGTGCGCCTGGTCGTAGAAGCCATTTTCAAGCCCTACACTCGTCAGGCTTTTACCGGGCGCATGCAGCGCCGGCAGGGCGCCCACGTAGCGCCGGTAGCGCAGCAACGCCTCCGCCGAAAGGCCAAACAGCTCGTGGGCCTTACGGCTAAGCTGCCGCGGCGAGTAGCACACTCTATCGGCCAGTTCCGCCACCGACCCCGCCGCTACCGACGCGCCGCTGAGATAAGCCGAAAGCACCGCTTCCTGCGCCGGTACCTGCTGCAGCCGTTGCTGCACCCAGGCTTCCAGCAGCACACACCGCCGCAGAAACGTAGCCGCCTCCGCCAGCTGGTTCGCCAGGGTTTCAAAGGACGGATTCAGCAGCCTTACGTCAATCAGGCTGTTTAAAAACGCCCCGGCCGGTACTTTCAACAGCCTCCGCACCGCTAGTGGCGTAAGCTGCACCCCAAACAAGGCTTGCGCCGGCGGAGCCTGCAGCTGCATGGGCTTAGTGGTAAGCCCACTGATAAAACACGCCGGCGTAGTCTGCGCCTCGGCTTCCGGGTTTAAGCGCAGCTGCAAAGGGTCTGCGAAGCTGAAAATAAGCTCGATGATGCCTTTGGGCAGAATGGTTTCCTGCTGATGCGCGGGCATCCCCTGCACCTGCCACATAGCCGTTACGTAGGGCGCTACCCTGGTTTGGGCGCAGGAATAGTAATGAGCTTCCATCAGGCAGCGGCCTTGGGGTAGACACGTAATGAATTCTGCACGAACATTCTGCTTAGCTAATATAAGCAGGAGCCGGCATGTTCCGGCTAAGCGCTTGCTACGGGTGCGTTTGGCTACTGCGCTGACGAATAACCTGCGCTATTTTCCCAGCGTCTGCCGGTAGCGCGCGGGAATGGGGAGGCCTTGCGGGTGGTTAGTTATGGCAAACAGAATGAGCAACGCCACCAGCACACCCGCACTGCCAATTCCCAGGGCCTGCCTACGCGCACTGGCCTCTCCCCAAAGTCGGGTTCCTTTTTGGTAGTGCAGGCTGGCAACGTGCCCAAACACGGCCACCACCGCCAGGAAGTAATACGGGATGAAGAATAGGCTAAATGGAAAGGTATTGATGCCCGCCGCCGCAAAGTACAGATTGGTATTCCGCCCAAACCAGGCCCGCCCCGTGAGCACCACGCCGGTATGCACCAGCAGGAAAAAAGCCAGGTACAAGCCGGAGAAAATCTGCACCCGGCGCGCCCATGGCCATTACGGCTCCTTACGGCTCGCCCACACCAGACGCACACCGGTGAAGATCTGCCCCGCAACGGCCAGCAACAAACCGGTTTCCACCACGGCATTATTGTCAGTTGCTATCAGCAACCAGAATCCTCAGATAACATCTGCCCGCCCTACAAACGCACCTGGTACTTCTGCAGAAGAGGCGGCAGTTGGTCCCAGAAAAACTCAATGTCGTACTTGCGGGCCACGGCATCTAGCTCGCTGGGCTGGGGCGTGCGGCCATTTTCAAAAAGCGTGGTCAGCTCCTGCATGTATGCTTCGTGGCCGCCGGGCAGGTATAGCTCAATGAACTTTACGGGCACTGGCCCACTGTTCCAGAAGCTGTGCACTATGCCCCGGGGCCGCAGGTGCCAGCCGCCCGCGGGCACCGTGTACACCTCCTCTCCTACCAAAATAGATAAGGTGCCTTCCAGCACTCGGCATACCTCATCAAAGTGCTGGTGGCGATGGGGCGGAGCACCCATATAGCCGGGAAGCAGGGTAGTTTCGGCGCTGCCCAAGTTACCGGACGTTTGGTCTTTGCTGAGCTTGAATACTACCTCGTTCACGGAGATATGCCCCTTGCGGCCAGCGCCCGGGGCAATAAAAACGGGCTTCGGTCCCGGGGGCAAAGGCGCAGGCGCGGCCCAGCCGGCCACGGGCGCCACCGCGCTGCCCGCCATAGTAGCAGCCAGCAGTTGTAATACCCTACGACGGGTGCTTAGAAGTTCTTCCATTGCGCTTGTGGTGTACCACACCAGATAGTTTGCCCTGACGCAGCATTAAGGTACAAAGCAGCAAGATGGATTGCCCCACCAAAACGAAAAACGCCGCCTGAGTTTTTCAGGCGGCGCAGCTGTCGAAGTAGTACTTACAATTAGTCAGGTCCTGCCAGAAGCTCATAGCAGAAAACCCATCTGTCATCCTGAGCTGGCGAAGGGCCTTATGACAGCAGAACGACTATCGTTTTTACAACTGGTGCTGGCGTGAGAAGGTCCTTCGCCAGCTCAGGATGACACCTTTCAAGAGGGAAAACCTACCAGGATATTACGAAGGCCTTATGCCAGGCTCCTGCAACCAGGTCTGCGCTGAACTGCTGCACTCAGAAAGCCCTGGGTAGCCGGGTCTTCCAGCTCACTATTACAGCTTGATGCCTTGCGCCGCCATGGCTTTCTCCTGCTGGGCGTGGTTGGCCTTGTACTCGGCGTGCTGGGCCTCGGTGCGCTCAGTGCCGAGGCTGGCCAGGTTCTCGCGCAGCTTATCAGCCGGCATATCGGCGCCATAGGAAGGGGTGCCGGGCTGCTGCCGCCACGACTGGTGCAGGGTGCCGGCATCCACCGCGTCGAAGCCCAGCTCGTCCACCAGCTGCATTACTTTCTGCTTGGCGGCGGCATCGTCGGAGGCAACGGGCAGGCTGATGCGGCCGGGCGTGCCCTTGGGCTGGCCTTTCTCCACGATGTGGTGGGCGTAAATGTTGTTGAACACCTTGACCACCGGGCGGCCCAAATGCTGCTGCACCCACTCGCTCTCGGTCAGGCTGCCGGTTTCCAGCTCCGCAATCTTGCCGTCGCGCAGCATGGGGTAGTAGTTGCTGGTGTCGATGATGGGCGTCTCGCGGGGCACACTGGCCAGCAGGTCCTTGGGCAGGTTGGGAATGTTCTTGAGCGGGATGGTTACCACGATGAGGTCGGTGCCGCGCCGGGCGGCTTCCTCTGCCGTCACGGCCTGGGCGCCCGTTTTCTGCTCCACGTCTTTGAGGGTTTCGGGCCCACGGGAGTTGGCAATGTATACGTGGTGGCCGAGGCCCGTCAGCCGCACAGCTAGGGCGCTGCCGATATGGCCCGCGCCAATGATTCCGATGTTCATAGTTGGGATAGTTTGTAAGGTTTGCGCGCCGGCACTGCACCGCCGCAGGTGGTTAAACAGCTATGGGGGCAAATTGCTTTTTTCTCGGTGGTAGTGCCCTTGCTAGCGCGCGTTTCTAACGCGTGCTGGTCGGTCTCGCGTCTGTGACGCGAAGAAGGCGCGCCGTCTGCCAAGAGTACCCCAGCTATCCGCGCGTCAGCATGTGTCGGCTTATAGCTAGTCCAGAAGTTCTACCGGCAACAAGCCCGGCAGCCCGGCATAAGCCGCCGCTGAACTGTATACATAGTGTTCCGGCTCGGCCACTGTCAGATCCGCGACGGGGTTCTGATGCACGTAAGCGAGTTTTTGCCTGGCAAAGGCTGGCGTGAGCAATTGTACGGCATGGCTGCCATCCTGCCACAGCTTGTAATCCTGCACGCGCCGCGTCTGAGCAGCATGAAAGGCGAAGCGGTGTAGCAGCCATTCGCGGCGGCTTTCCGGTTCGTGCTGAATACCGTGCAGCAGCTCCCGATTCGTATGCTTTTTGAAGTCGCGCAGGAAAGCCGAGAGGCTATGGCCTGGAGCCGCTGCTGCAATCAGGCGCAGATGGCTCGGCATCAGGCACCACGCGTACAGTACCAGTCCCTTGTGCTGCTGGCAGTAGCGCAGGCTATCCACAATGATAGTTTTATAGCTACCCCGGGTAAACAGGTCCACCCAATCCACGACCGTCATGGTCAAGAAGTAAATGCCCGCAGGGTCACTAGGCTGGTATTTATCGGACATAGCAAAGGTTGACAATTCTCTGCGCTGGTGGTGCACTTTTCTAACGTGTGCCTACCGATTTCACACGCTGGCGCGGATGGTTGGGATGCTCTCAGTGGACGGTGCGCCTTCTTCGCGTCACAAACGCGAAACCGATCAGCACGCGTTAGAAACGCGCGCTAGCAAGGAACATATCTGATTACAGAGTACAGTATTGCTAGCATTTGAGAATGGAGCCGGCCAAGGCAATTACTACTGACGAGTTGAAGTGGGCTTTCGGCCAATTAGGTAAGCCCCTAGAAATATTAAGGGGAAAAACGTTATCCATGATATTGTGGCCAAAACCTTAGGAACAGAAGGCTCAGAAAAGCAGACCAGAAATAAGAGGAAGTCACCTACTATTAGTCCAATGCCTCCTATAATTTCCCAAGTTTTCTTGCTCATAATACTCTAGGAATTTTCGCCCCACGCTCCTGGGCTACCTGCTGCGCCAGCTCGTAGCCGGCATCAGCGTGGCGGAACACGCCCATGCCGGGGTCAGTGGTGAGCACGCGGCGCAGTCGCTCGGCTTTTTCGGGGGTGCCGGTGGCCACGATGACCATGCCGGAGTGGGTGCTGTTGCCGATGCCCACGCCGCCGCCGTTGTGCAGGGAAACCCAGTCGGCGCCGGAGGCGGTGTTGGCCAGGGCGTTGAGCAGGGGCCAGTCAGCTACGGCGTCGGAGCCGTCCTTCATGCCCTCGGTTTCGCGGTTGGGCGAGGCTACGGAGCCGCAGTCGAGGTGGTCCCGACCGATGACGATGGGGGCCGACACTTCGCCACGGGCCACCAGGTCGTTGATAACCAGGCCGAACTTCTCCCGCTCGCCGTAGCCCAGCCAGCACACGCGGGCGGGCAGGCCGATGAAGGGCACCTTGGCCTGGGCCTTCTCGATCCAGCGGGCCAGCATCTTGTTGTCGGGGAAGGTTTCGAGCAGGGCGCGGTCGATGCGCAGGATGTCCTGCGGGTCGCCGGAGAGGGCGGCCCAGCGGAAGGGACCTTTGCCCTCGCAGAACAGCGGGCGAATGTAGCCGGGCACGAAGCCGGGGTAGAGAAACTGGCCGTTTTCGTCACGCACCTTGAGGCCGCCTTTTTCGGCCTGTCCGCGCAGGTTGTTGCCGTAGTCGAGGGCCACGGCCCCGCCGGCCTGCATGTCGATGATGGCCTGGCAGTGCTTCACGATGGAGGCCAGGGCCTGGCGCTTGAATTCCTCGGGATTGTCTTTGCGCAGCTCCAATACCTGCGTGATGTCGCCCTCGGGAATGTAGTCCATCAGGTCGTGGGCGGAGGTTTGGTCCGTCACGATGTCGGCCTTATACCCCCGGGCCAGCAGCTCGGGCAGCACGGTGGCGGCGTTGCCGGTGAGGCCGATGCTCCAGCCTTTGCGCTCGGCTTTGTACTGGGCCATCAGCTCCAGGGCGTGGTCCAGGTCGCGGGCCTGCTCGTCCACGTAGCCTTCGCGCACCTTCTGCTTTACGCGGGCATCGATGGGCTCGATGACCAGGCACACACCGTCGTTCATGCTCACAGCCAGCGGCTGCGCGCCCGACATGCCGCCCAGGCCGGCCGTAACGGTGGCGGTGCCGGCCAGCGTGCCGCCGAAGTGCTTGTCGGCCACGGCGGCCAGGGTTTCGTAGGTGCCCTGCAGGATGCCCTGGGTGGCAATGTAAATCCAGGAGCCGGCGGTCATCTGCCCGTACATCATCAGGCCCATGCGGTCCAGCTCGTCGAAGTACTCCTGGGTACTCCAGGCAGGCACGAGGTTGCTATTGGCAATGAGCACGCGCGGGGCGTGGGCCCAGGTACGCAGCACGCCCACCGCCTTGCCCGACTGCACCAGCAGGGTTTCGTCGGCTTCCAGCTCTTTCAGGCTTTTAACAATGGTCTGGTACTCCTTCCAGTTGCGGGCCGCGCGGCCGGCACCGCCGTACACAATCAGCTCGTCGTACACCAGGCTCACGGCAGGGTCGAGGTTGTTTTCGAGCATGCGCAGGGCTGCCTCGGCTTCCCAGGTTTTGCAGCGCAGCTCGGTGCCGTGCTTGGCCTTCACGGTTTCCGTGGGCTTGTACTCGTAGTACATGGGCCGGGTGGTGGGCTGCTTGGCGGCGGAAGACTGGCTGTTGGCTTCGAGGTTGAGCTCGGGGGTTTCCAGGGCAGAGTGCGGCATGGGTGGGCTTTTTTCAGGGTTGGGGAGCGGCGAAGTTATTGGTTTTGCCTTTCACCTGAAGTGGTTTTTACATGTTACCGTATGCTACCCCTACTCTGTCATCCTGAGCGGGCGAAGGACCTTATGACGTGGGTACGGCAAGGCCGGGCCGGTCTGGAAAAATCATACCGTCATGCTGAGCGCAGCCGAAGCATCTCTACCTCTGGCTAATCAATAACATTCCAACGAAGCGGTAGAGATGCTTCGGCTGCGCTCAGCATGACATTACCACCCCAACGACCTCACGCGAGATGTCTCGACTTCGCTCGACATGACGATGTATGAACTCGATAGGACGGGCCGGGCGGCTCTGGAAAGCAGATAATTTATTAGGCTTCCGATGACGTGCCATTGCCCCACGAGTAAATCCCAACCCTGAAATCTGCGTACTGCTAGTTACACGAACCAACTCACCCCAAAAACCATGGATCAGGTAGCCACTGGCATTACCCAGCTTCGCATTCAGCGTTTCGTTAATCTGTATTTTGTGGAAGCCGGCGAGCCGGGCGAATGGGTGCTGATTGACACCGGCCTGCCCGGCAGCGAGGACACCATTAAGAAAGCCGCCGCCAAGCTATTTGGCGCCGAGAGCAGGCCCAAAGCCATTTTTCTCACGCACGGGCACCTGGACCACGCCGGCTCTGCCCTGGCCCTGGCCGAGTATTGGCAGGTACCCATTCATGCCCACGCGCTGGAGCTGCCCTTCCTCACGGGCCGGGCCGTTTACCCACCCTCCGACCCCACTGTGGGCGGCTCCCTGGCCTTTGTCTCCCGGTTTTTCCCGCCCCAGTCGTTTCAGTTTGATGGCCATGTGCAGGCGCTGGTGCCCGACCTGCACGAGCCGCCCTTTATGCCCGGCTGGCAGTGCCTGCACGTGCCCGGCCATGCCCCCGGCCAGGTAGCTTTTTTCCGCCACGAAGACGCTACCCTGCTGGGGGCCGATGCCTTTGCCACCACTGAGCACGACTCCGTGCCCGCGGTGCTGCTGGGCATTCCGCGCATCAGCCGGGCCGGTACGCCGTTCAATTTTAACTGGCAGCAAACCTGGCAATCGGTAGCGGAGCTGGCGCACCTGCGGCCTAATGCCATTGGCTGCGGACACGGCCCGGTCATGCGCGGCCCCCATGTGGCCGAGCAGCTGCTGGAACTCTCCACCCACTTTCCCATTCCCAAGCACGGCCGCTACGTGCATCACCCCGCCCGCACCGATGAAAACGGGGTAGAATACCTCCCTCCGGCCCCACCCGATACCCTGCCCGCCCAACTGGCCCTGGTGGGTGGGGTGGCCGCCCTGGTAGCCACGGCCGTGTGGTGGTGGAGCTCCCGCCACCGCCGCGTGCGAACCACGCAACACGAGTGGGCACTGTAAACCAAAAGCAAGGCCCGCCGGAATATTCCGGCGGGCCTTGCTTTTGGTTTATCAGGCTATGAAGCTTTTTGTCAAAACCCCTCTGTCATCCTGAGCAAAGCGAAGGACCTTATCACGACTGAACGACATGTGTAACAACGACTCGTTCTATCATGATAAGATCCTTCGCTTTGCTCAGGATGACAAAGGAGAAATAAATTATTTCCTGCTGTGCGGAGCCTATATCAGGTTAATTCCTGAAGGTTGGCCCGCCAGCATGTAATAGGAGGCTTATTGCTGGTTGACTTTGATACCGCCGTTGGTAGTTACGGCTTTCACCGGGGCGCCCCCTTGGCCGAGGCTGGCGGTTACTTCCTTGCTCATCATGCCGGTTTTGGTAACGGGCAGGTCGCCGCTGATACCGCCCATATTAGTGCTGGTGTACAGCCGGGCCGAGTAGTTTTTGGGTAGCTCCCAGGTAATGCCCCCATTGGTGGTAGCTACATCCAGCCCTTTGCCTTCCCACTTAGCGCCGGCCAGTTTAATGTGCAGGCCGCCATTGGTGGTGCTGCCTTTTACATAGCCCCCTACATTGGCTAGGGAAACCCCGCCATTCACCGCATCAAACTTAATGTTGGACTGCATCCCATCAATGCTGATACCGCCATTCACGGTATTCATGGCCACCGCGGTTTGGCGGGGCACCAGCACCTCATAGCTTACGGCCCAGTTATCTCCCAGCGGGCTGGAAGGGCCTTCGGCGCGCAGTTTATCGTTTTTAGTACTGATGCTGATGGCGGAAGCCCGCTGGCGCGCCTCCTGCTCCGATTTGGCCCAGGTCGTTACTATGGCCCGCACGCGCACCTCACTGCCATCCCAGCCGCGCACTGTAATGCCGCCGTTGGCGCGCCCATCAATGGTTAGGGTGCCGGAGGCGGCGGGAGCGGCCATATTCAGGTCGCGGGTTTCGCAGAAATGCTTGTTGGAGCCGGAGGAATTTCGCTCGTGGCAGGTGCTGGTAAAGGCCGGCGCCGTTTGGGCGGTAGCGGAGAAGGCGGCCAAGCTGAGGAACAGAGCAAAGCAGGTAGTTTTCATAGCAGGCATAGAAGTGGGGTGAGACAAAAAAGCCCCGGAAGGAGACTTCGCTGCTATAGATTGCGGCCGCCCTTAAATCGTTGCCTCCGCTTTCATTTTTATCAGAATTTTTATGGGTGATAAAAGGAAAACACGCACGGCGCGAGCCATTGCCCTCCGTTGCTAGGGTTTCTCCAGCCGGCCGGCTACTCCCGTCAGGAAAGCCGTGATGATGGTAGCGGCCAGGCGGGCAGTCTGGTTGTCGCGGTCGAAAACGGGGTTCAGCTCAACTACTTCAAACAGGCGCACAAAGGGGTTCTGGCCCGCCAGGAAAGCGGCTTCTACGGCCTGACGCGGGGTAAATCCATCGGCGCTGGGCGCCGACACGGCCGGCGCATAGGCTTCGGCCACGCCATCTATATCAAAGCTCACGAATGCGGGGCCGGTGGCGGTGGCCTGGTGCAGGGCTTCCAGCATGGCGGGCTCCATCCCGGCTTTTTGCACCTGGGCCAGGGGCGTGATGTGCGCCATCTGAGCCCGCAGAAAATCTATATCCGCCAGCGTATTCAGGTTGGAATGCAGACCCAGCTCCGTAAAGCGCGGGCCCTCCAACTGGCCTTCGCGCAGCAGCTTCCCGAAGGGCGTACCGCTGCTGATCAGGTCGGGCCGGTGCTTCACATCGGCGTGAGCATCCAGGTTAATGCCGCCCAGGGGCTTGCCGCCTTCAGCATCATAAAGGCCGCGCACGGTGCTATAGGTGCCATCGTGGGAGCCACCCAGCACCACTACCACCGGGTACCGGCGCAGTAATTCGGCCAGCCCCTGGCGGATGGTTTCATGGTTATCCGTATGGCTGACATGGCGCAGGGACAGGTTGCCGGCATCGGCCAGGCGCAGGTGGTCCAGCGAAATGTGGTGCTCCAGGTTGTAGGTTTTGTGGTAGCGGCGCAGCTCCCGCCTAATGGCATCGGGGGCGCCAGCAGCCCCGGCGCGGCCGCCTTCCAGCACAGTACCAAAATCGAGGGGCAGGCCTACCAGGCAGACGTCGGCCTGGGGCAGCTCGGCGGCGGGGCGGATAAGTTCACGGAGAAAAGTGGGCATACGCCAAAGATATCAAGCCGTGCCGCGCCTGATGCTACATCCCGGGGGCGGGCGCACTATCTTTGGGTATGATGCGCTTCCTACTTCCATTTTTGAGCCTTCTGCTCGTTTGTTCATTGGCCTCGGCGCAAGCGCAGAAGCCTACTACTAAAGCCCCCCAGTACGTGGCCCGGCCCACGCCCTCCTTCTTTACCACCTATACTTACCTCAGCTATTCCATAGTTGATAAAGCCACCAGCCCCGACCCCATGCCCGCCCGCGGCGTAGGTGGCACGCTTCTCCTCCGCCCCGACGGCACCTATCAGAAGCACCTCACCCTGGCCATGAACGGCACCACCATGCCCTTTGATCAGGATGGCCGCTTCACGTTCACCGGTAACCGCATCAGCTTTTCTTATACCGATAAAAAAGGCCAGCCCCGCACCGATGAAGGCACTTTTCAGCTGCTGAATGGCGTGCTTACCATTACGCTGCAGGGCTACCCGGCTACCAACCAGAGCGTGTACACCCTGCGTCAGCAATAGCGCAGGCTAAGGCCTATTTTCAAAATATTTCAGGCAACCGGCTTATGCAGACTACTATTCCTTCCATGCTTATCACGGGCGTATCCAGCGGCGTGGGGCTGGCCGCGGCCCAGGCTTTTCTACGGCGGGGTTACCGCGTGTTTGGCAGCGTGCGGCGGGAAGCAGATGCGGCGCGCCTGCGTGCGGAGCTGGGCGAAGCCTTTGTGCCCCTACTGTTTGATGTTACCGATGCCGCTGCCATTGGGCGCGCTGCCGCGGAAGTGGAGCGCATCCTGAACGGAGAGCCGCTCCGCGGGCTCATCAATAACGCCGGCATAGCCTTTGGCGGCCCCCTACTCTATCAGCCCGTTGAGGTAATCCGGCAGCATTTTGAGGTGAATGTGCTGGGGGTGGTGCAGGTGACGCAGGCATTTTTACCCATGCTGGGCGCCCGCGTAGGTTTTCAGGGGCAGCCGGGCCGGGTATTGGTCATTGGCTCGGTGAGTGGGCAGGTGGCCGCGCCGTTTATGGGGGCGTATGTGGGCGCCAAGCATGCGCTGGAAGGCCTTACGGCTTCCTGGCGCCGGGAATTACAGCTGTTTGGAGTACCTATGGTGCTCATTGGTCTGGGCGTTACCCAAACGCCCATCTGGGATAAAGGCATTGATTTAGAGCCGTATCATGACACGCCGTATTATGCGCCGGCGCAGCGCTTTGTGAAATTCATCAACCGCACCCGCAAAACGGGCCTCACGCCGGAGTACGTGGCGGCTAAGCTGGTGCACATTATGGAAACCCCGCGGCCCAAAGTGCGCTACACCATTGCCGCCGAGGTGTTTCGAGCCTGGATTGTGCCCCGGTTACTGCCTGCCCGGGTGCTGGATAGGCTGCTGGGGCGTAGTTTAGGGCTGGCGCCGGCCCGCCCCTAGTTTCTGCGTTGCGCCCGGCCGGGCTTTCTGCTAACTTGCGGCCCTTTCAGCTCCACCCATGCCGGTAGGGCACTCAACCATTCACCATTTCACAAACTCACCATAGATGGGACGCGCGTTTGAATTCCGCAAAGGCCGCAAAATGAAGCGCTGGGACCGGATGTCCAAGGACTTTACCCGCATCGGGAAGGAAATTGTAATGGCCGTGAAGGAATCGGGCCCCAACCCCGATACCAACTCCCGCCTGCGCACCGCCATGCAGAACGCCAAAGGCGTGAACATGCCCAAAGACCGGGTAGATGCGGCCATTAAGCGCGCCAGCTCGCGCGAAGAAAAAGACTACCAGGAAGTGGTATATGAGGGTTACGCGCCCCACGGCGTGGCCATCGTAATTGAAACCGCTACCGATAATCCCACCCGCACGGTAGCTAACGTGCGCATGTACTTCAACCGCGGCAACGGCGCGCTGGGTACGGCCGGCTCTTCCGACTACACCTTCACACGCAAAGGCGTGTTCAAGCTGGCCGCCGAAGGCCTGGACCTGGACGAGCTGGAGCTGGAGCTGATTGACGCCGGCGCCGAAGACGTGTACACCGCCCAGGACGAGGACGAGCACGGCAATGTGAAAGACCTCATTGTGGTGGAAACGGCCTTCCCCGATTTCGGCATGATGCAGAAAGCCCTCGACGAAAAAGGCCTGCCCGTGCTTTCCTCCCAGCTGCAGCGCGTGCCCAACACCACCGTACACCTGGAAGGCGACGAGCTGGAAGAGGTAATGAACCTGATAGAAAAGTTTGAAGAGGACGACGACGTACAGGCCGTGTACCACACCCTCGGCTAGAACTGTCATTCCGAGTGAAGCGAGGAATCTGAGTTCACTGCTTCAACGACTTACCCCAGATTCCTCGCTTCGCTCGGAATGACAAAAAGCGGGCTGCTCCTTCCTGGGGCAGCCCGCTTTTTGTTTGCCCCTTAGGCAACCACCCGCTTCCGTCCGGCATCTGCCAGTCAGTCTTCTTTCCTGCCACTTCTGCCCTAGGCTGCATGCCTTCTAAAAATTACCTTATCCTACTTGTGTTCCTGCTGGGCTTCCTTCAAGCCTCCGCCCAACAAAAAGAGCTGGCCGCATTGCTTCGCGAAAAGCACGTAACCGGCATTCAGCTGGTGCACACGAAGAACAACCACGTAACCAACTACACGCTCGGCTACCGCCAGGCAAATACCCGACAGCCGCTGACGGCCCGCTCTACCATGCAGGCGGCCTCGCTGGGCAAAGTGGTGCTGGCCTACGTGGCCCTGCGCCTGCACGACCAGGGCAAGCTCGATCTGAATAAGCCCCTGCTCTCCTATTACCCCTATCCGCGCCTGCACAACGAGCCCCGCGCCGACAGAATTACGGCCCGCATGGTGCTCACGCATACCAGCGGCCTGCCCAACTGGGCCGATAACCCGCTGGCCGAAAGCTGGAAAACATCGGCCCTAAACCTGAAGTTTGCGCCTGATAGCTGCTGGAACTACTCCGGAGAGGGCTTCGTGCTGCTGCAGAAAACGCTGGAACATATTACCGGCAAGTCGTGGGAGCAGCTGGCACAGGAGGAAGTTTTTATTCCTCTGAAAATGACCCACAGCAGCTACGTATGGCAGCCGCGTTTTGCCAAAAACGCCGCCACCGGGCATGATAAGGCGGGTAAGCCCACCGAAATTCGCCGGTTTTCGGAGCCCAACGCGGGCTTCAGCCTGCTTTCCACGGCCCCCGATTATAACCGGTTTGTACAAGCTCTCCTGCAGGGCACCGGCCTGCAGCCCGCCACGCACCAGCTACTCCTGCAGCCCGCCTCCGAGGCCAACCGCTGCGGCCGCCCCCTTACCCCCACCGATGCCAACATTGCCTGGGCCTACGGCCTGGGGCTGGCCACCACCAGCCACGGCCCCGCCCTCTGGCACTGGGGCTCCAACGATGATTTCGAGGGCTTTTTCATGGTGTTTCCTGACCGCGACGAAACCCTCCTGTTTCTGACCAACAGCGCTAATGGGCTAAAAATAGCGGATGACGTGCTGCGCCTGTTGTGCGGCCCCGGTGACTATAAGGCCCTGCAGTGGTTGGCCGAGGACAAGTAAGTTGACAGGGAAAAGTGCGGTATGTAGACTACAGAAAGACCGTCATGCTGAGCACAGCCGAGGCATCTCGCATGCTGATGTTGCAATGGTAACTGTCGAGCGCAGTTGGGACATCTCGCGTGCTGAGGTTGCCAAAGTAACCGTCATGCTGAGCTTGCCGAAGCATCTCTACTGCTTTGCTCTTCATGTAAGGAGTTAGCCAGAGGTAGAGATGCTTCGGCAAGCTCAGCATGACGGTCTTTTTTAATTGTTCGTTTCCCAAAAACATCAGCACGCGAGATGTCTCGACTGCGCTCGACATGACGGGCTAGTGGCATAATGTTATGGTTCCAACAACCTCAGCACGCGGGATGTCTCGTTCCCTGGCTGGATGCGCCACCTACTCGACAGGTCGTTCTTTTTACACAACCGCACACCGGGAGAGGCTTCGTTCCTGTTCAGCATGACGGGACGTTTTTAAGTACTATATTTTCCCCCTCGTACTCACCCTCTCTCAACATGCAAAAAAATCTACTTGCCGTCACTTTAATAGGCTTCACCCTGGCCAGCGTTTCCTGCACGCAGCAAAAGCAGGAAACCACCACTGATGCTACCCTCGCCACTTACTTCACCAGCGAGGAAACCGGCGTGCAGGACGGTGGCGTGCAGATGATTCCCATTACCACGCCCAAGGGCAAGTTCAACGTCTGGACCAAGCGCTTCGGCAATAACCCCAAAATGAAGGTGCTGCTGCTGAACGGCGGGCCCGGAGCCACGCACGAGTACTTTGAGTGCATGGAAAGCTTCCTGCCCAAAGACGGCATCGAGTTTATTTACTACGACCAGCTGGGCTGCGGCAACTCCGATAACCCCAAGGACACGGCCATGTGGAGCCTGCCCCGCTACGTAGAAGAGGTAGAGCAGGTACGCCAGGCCCTCAACCTGAACAAGGATAACTTTTACCTGCTGGGCCATAGCTGGGGCGGTATTCTAGCCGCCGAGTACGCTTTCAAATACCAGCAAAACCTGAAAGGACTCATCATCAGCAACATGATGATGAGCATTCCGGACTATGGCAAGTACGCCGATAATGTGCTGGCTAAACAAATGAAGCCGGAAGTACTGAAGGAAATCCGGGAGATTGAAGCCCGCAAGGATTTCCAGAACCCGCGCTACATGGAGCTGCTGATGCCTAACTTCTACGTGGAGCACATCTGCCGCATTCCCCTGGATCAGTGGCCCGAGCCGATAAACCGCTCCTTCAGCAAAATGAACCAGTCCCTGTACGTGACTATGCAGGGTCCCAGCGAGTTTGGCGTATCGGGCAAGCTCCTGAACTGGAACCGCGTGCCGGATCTGCCCAAGCTCACAGTACCCGTGCTCAGCATCGGCGGCAAGTACGATACCATGGACCCCGAACACATGCGCATGGTGGCCCAGAAAGTACAGAACGGCACCGCCCTCATCTGCCCCAACGGCTCGCACATGAGCTTCTACGACGACCAGCAGACGTACATGAGCGGCCTGACGAAGTGGATTCTAGGGGTGGATAAGGGCGAGAAAAAGGTGACGCTGTAAGCAGCTGCCGCAACTTTCGGGCGTGGGCTGTTGGCTTCAATACAACTGCTCATGCCCTTCTATTTTATTCTATGCAACTACCATTTTTCAAGCTGAGGTCCTTGCTTCTGCTAACAGGGGTGCTTCACTTCCAGTCCCTGACAGCATTTAGCCAGGAAATTGATGTGGAGAACGAGCAATTCCGCGGAGCTAAGCGCGTACGGGTGGAGTCTTTCAACCAAGGTCCAGCGGGCTTTTGGGCAGAGTATAAGCTTGATGAGCAGGGGCGGGCCACGGAGGGCCGGAGCTACTATCGTAGGCAGCACTTAAGCACCGAGCAGTATTTCTTTACGCGCCGGAATAAACTGCAACAGGAAAGAATTACAAAGTCAGGTAAAGATCCGCAGACCCAAACTTTCAGCTATACCTATTTTTATAATACCGATTCAACGCGCCTACTCCACAAAGTGGGCCTCTCTGGTACGGATACTATGTATGTTTTCCATTACCTAGAATTTGACGCTAACAACCACCCAACCAAGTTTACGAAGGCTAAGGGTTGGAGTCGCAAGGTGGATTCCCTAACCGAAACCATCTACGCAGCCGAGCTACTAACCAGCTACCTCAATACCGAAAACGGAGAGAAAGGACCTAACATCACTAGCTTAGTTTATCAGTACGATGCGCACGGCGGCCTGACTAAAGTAAGCCCCATGCCGTCACCAACAGATCCTGCCATTTTTTGGACAGAAAGTTTTTTGGGGAATGAACTCAAATTCGAATACGGTTATTCGCCAAAGGGCCCATGGACGCACCTATACCAGATTTTCGATGGCAAGAGGGTACTAATTGAGAAGCGCACCTTTACATATTAATTCGCCTGAATGCCTCTGAGCCGGACTGAATTAGATGTTTCTCACTGGTACCGCGAGCTTCTTTCCTTCTACTCTTATACTCTTTATGCCCATTACCTACCGTCCACTTTTCTTCCTCGAAAACGACTCCATCAGCCTCGTCGAGATAAAGCGCACCGACTTACCTGGTGAGCAGAACCCCGACCAGGTGTATCATTGGCTGCGCTTCGATAAGAAAACCCAGCAGCTACAAAAGCAGGCTTTTGTTTCCATGAACTCACAGCCCACTTTGCAGGAGCGCACTTTTCAGCAGGGTCAGCTTCAATTTACCACCGAAACCGGCACCTATACTGACCAGGAAACTGGTCAGCGACAGGAATTACGCGTGCAGAACCCGGCAGAACTGCCCGAGGATTTAACCCGAGCCATTGCCGCGTATTTGCAGGCATTGTAGCGCTACCTTCCTAACCCCGTATCTTTGTGGCTCGCTGCGTGGCTTAGGCTCCGGCGGGCCACGTTGTTTGCTGGCCGTTCCAAGTTCATTTCTCCTGCTTCTCGATTTCCTTGCTCTATGGCCACTCGTCTCAATAAATACATCAGCGAAAGCGGCATTTGCTCGCGCCGCGAAGCCGACCGCCACATTGAGCAGGGCAACGTGTTCGTGAACGGCAAGCGCGCCAACATCGGCGACCAGGTATCCGGCAAGGACCGGGTGGTGGTGAACGGCAACCTCATTGAGCCCCGCGCCGAGGAAGATGCCGTGTACATTGCCTACAACAAGCCGCCCGGCATCACCACCACCACCGATACCGGCGTGAAGGACAACATCATTCGGGCCATTAAGCACTCGGTGCGCATCTTCCCCATCGGCCGCCTGGATAAGGAGTCGCAGGGCCTGATTCTGCTGACCAGCAACGGCGACATCGTGAACAAGATCCTGCGCGCCGGCAACCGGCACGAGAAGGAATACATTGTGATGGTGGACAAGCCCATTACCGACCTCTTTATTGAGAGCATGGCCCAGGGCGTGCCCATTATGGGGGTAATGACGCAGAAATGCGAGGTAAAAAAGGAAACCAATTACATCTTCCGCATCACGCTTATTCAGGGCATGAACCGCCAGATCCGGCGCATGTGTGAGCATTTCGGCTACGAAGTGGTGCAGCTGGAGCGCATCCGGGTGATGAACATCAACATCAAAGGCCTGGGCCTGGGCGAGTGGCGCGAGCTAAAGGAAAAGGAGCTGAAAGTGCTGTTTGAGATGCTGGAGGACTCCCGCGGCACCGACGACGGCGCCCTGCCGCGTCGCCGGAAATCTACCTCCACCGCCGAGCAGTGGGCCGACCGCCCCAGCCGCAAAACCGCCAAGCCCCGCACCCACGCGCCGGAAGGCGAAGCGCCGCGCGCCGTCCGCAGCAAGCCCGATGCCGGGGCCTGGGTAGAAAAACCCACGCCTGGGCGCAAGGCTTCCTCCCCTAAGGGTCTGGCTACGGCCGGCCGCGCGGCTGGCTCTGGCCGGCCTACCGGGCCGGTGGGCCCGCGCCCGGGCAGTGCCACTCCCGGCAAACCGGGTCGTCCGGCGGGTACCCGTGGTACCGGGGCCGGCCGGAGTACGGGAGCCAGCCGGGGCCCTGCTTCGGCGCCCAAAGGCAAAACCAGCAGCCGGGGTACCCGGGGCGCAGGCCGCAAGTAGCAGCCGGCAGCGCATGTTATCAGCTCCCATGGCAAGAGAAAAGTAACTCAACATCAGACTGTGCCGGGCGACGTAGAGAGGTCTTATTTAGTAAATTGCTATGCAAATCTTCGTCGAAACGGACCGCCTGCTGATGCGCGAACTGCTGCCGACCGATACGCCGGGCATGTTCGAAATGGATTCTGACCCCGAGGTGCACCGCTACCTGGGCAATAAGCCGGTGCACACCATGGCGCAGAGCCGGGAGCTGATTGCCTTTGTACGGCAGCAGTACGTGGATAATGGAATTGGGCGCTGGGCGGTGGTAGAAAAAGAAACCGGTGCCTTTGTGGGCTGGTCAGGCCTGAAACTGGTGGCAGGCCCTACCAATGGCCGCACCAATTACTACGACCTGGGCTACCGTTTTCTGCGCCGCTACTGGGGCCGGGGCTATGCCACCGAAACAGCCCGCGCCTCCGTGCAGTATGGCTTCGATACAATGCAGCTACCTATGATATGCGGCATTGCTGATGTCCAAAATCTGGCCTCTAACCAGGTTTTGCAGAAAGCAGGGCTGCGTTTTGTAGAAACTTTTGATTTAGACGGTATTCCGCACCACTGGTACCAGCAGGAGCGGTAACCGCAAAATGCATTAACAGAAAAAGGCCCGTGTCAACTGAGACACGGGCCTTTTTACTTAACAGGCATGGTTTGTAGCCTTTAGGGAAGCGTTGCTCCGGTTACTTCACGTTCACGAGCACGCCCAGGTACGCCAGCCGGCCGATTTGCGGACCGCCAATGATTTGGATGTTATTCGTGTTGAACATGTTGGAAACGCCAGCCTGGAAGGTGGCAGCCAGCTTAGGCACGGTGTAACCCAGGTAGGCATCGGTGGTGCGGTAGGTATGTACCCGGCCGGTGGCGAAGGGCATTTCCTGCGTGTGGCCCTCTACCCAACGGTAATTCACGGAATATGTGAGATTGTGCAGCACGGTGCCACCCACGTTCAGGTTAAACTTGTGCCGGGGCGTGTTGAAGAACGTGCGGAAACCCGTGGGCAGATTGCTCCTATCCAGTACGTTCAGGGAGTAGTTGCCGCCCAGGTTCAGGGCTTTGGTGAGGTAGTACGTGAGGCTGAACGTGGCGCCCTGGGTGCGTACTTCCTGCGCGCTGTTGTAGGAAGCAAAAATAATGCGGGCCGGCGAGGCACTGGCATCGGTGAAGCCGGAAACCAGGCCGGCGTTTACCTGCTGCGGCGTGGGGCGCGTGCCATCCACATTGCCCACGAAGGCTACGCCACCAATGAAGTCGTTGTAGCGGCTGCGGAAGTAGCTGGCATCTACGTACACGTTGGGCAGAATGGCACCTTTATAGCCAACTTCAAACGTGTTTACGCGCTCCAGGCGTAGCTTATCCAATGAAAGCTCGTAGCCCTCCAGCGACGTGCCCGGCGTGTAAGGCTGGCCGGCGGCGTTTGTGAAGCTGTAGCCCTGGAAACCGTTGCCTACATTGCCCAGCAGAATAAACGTGCCTACATCGGAACGCAGGTACTGGTCGGTTTGCGAGGGGCTGCGAAACGCCTGCCCGTAGCTGGTGCGGAAGTTATGCTGCTTGGTTTCGCCGAGGGAATACACGGCCGAGGCGCGGGGCGAGAACGAGGCATCGAAGTTCTTGAAGAAGTCCACGCGGCCGGCAAACGCCAGCTTCAGGCGCTCGTCCAGCAGGTTTTGCGTCAGCTGACCGTAGGCCCCGTATTCCCGGTTGGCAATGCGCTTGCCGTCGGTATCAGCAAACAGCTTGCCGCCCGAGCCCAGGCGATACTCGCGGTAGGCACCGCCCACAATCAGGTCGGTACCCTTATCAGAAAGGTTGAAGCTGCGCTGGGCGCTGAGGTCGTTGAGGAAGGAGTTGAAATTCTGCTGCGCGCCGCGGCCGGGCTGGTCATCCGTCGAGATTTTATCGCGCAGGGTGGTGAAGCGGGCATCGGTGCTTTTCACTTGGGTGGCATCGGCGGCAGCCTGAGCCGCCGCCTGGGCCTGCTCCACGCTCAGGTTAGCTGCGCGAGCCTGGTTGTAGGCCTGGTTGTAGACAAAGAAGTACTGCTGGTAGTACTTCACGGAGCCGCCCTCGGTGGTGGGCGAGTTCATAATCTGGGCGCTGAGCTGGGTTAGCTCGTAGCTGTTGCCGGTGAAGTCCTCGGTGGAGTAAGCCCGGATAAAGCCCTTGGAGTTTTTCAGCTCGGCGCGGTACTGGTTGGTACCCAGGCCTTTGATGCGGAAGCGGCTCAGGTTCTGATAGGTGGAGGTGCCCACGCCACGCTTGGCTTCCAGGGTCAGCTTTAAATCATCCTTAATCAGATAAGAAACAGCGCCCTGCAGACGGTAAGAGCGGGTTTTCTGGTCGTTGCCGATCAGCTCCTGCTCCGTAAAGCCGGGCATGTACACGGTTTTGCCGTACAGCTCGGGGTTTACTTTGTAGCCGTAGGCGGGGTTGTCCTGGTAGGGCGTGTACACATTGCTGATTTCCCCGTAGCGGTTCACGGCATCGTAGCCGAGCGTGGAACCAACGGGGTTTACCGAGGAGCCAGCGGCGGCAAAGTTATTGGCAATCCAGTCGTTGGCCTGAAAGCCGCTGGCGTTGAGCTTGATGGCGAACTTCTCGCCCAGCTTTTTGGCGTAGCGCAGCTGCCCGTCCAGCAGGCTCCGCTCGCCGCCGCGCAGGCGCACGCTCAGACCATCATATACAAATGGGTCCTTGGAGTTGAAGAGGATAACGCCACTCAAAGCATTGGCGCCGTACAGGGCCGAGGCCGGGCCGTGAATAATTTCGATGCTCTCCATGTCCAGCTCCGGGATACCCACCAGGTTACCGGGGCTCAGGTTGAGGGAAGGCAGGGCCGTATCCATGTAATCAACCAGCTGAATCACGCGTTCCGATTTGGCCGTGTTAAAGCCGCGCGTGCTAATGCTGGTGAACAGCATAGAAGCCGAGTTTACATCCACCCCGGCCAGCTGGCCCAGGCCCGCCAGCACTTCCGGCGTGCTGATGCGCTCAATCTGCCGGCCCGAAACCTTATCAATGGTAACCGGAGCACGCAGAATGTTTTCTTCTACCCGCGAGGCCGACACTACGGTTTCGTTCAGCAGGTTGACGCTGGGTGCCAGGGTAATGCTCAGCAGGTTATCGGCCTGCGGGAGCTGAATTACCTGGGACTCGTAGCCCACATAGGCAACCACCAGCTCTACCGGACCCGCCTCAAAGGAAGCGTTCAGGCTGAACTTGCCCATTTGGTTGGTGCTGGTACCAATGTAGGTGCCTTTGATGAAGACGGTGGCGCCGGGCAGGGGCTCGCCGGTGCTGGTGAGCACCGTGCCGCCCAGGGTGCGTTCGGTAGGGTCGGGAGCAGCGGTAGCGCTGGTTTTGGCCTTAGTGGCCCGCAGGTGGGCTTTGCCGCTGCGCGCAGGAGCGGCCATAAGAGGTGAGGCTTGTAGCAGGGCTGCTACAAGCAAGGCAGAGTAACCTTGTTGCATGGGGCGGTGTGGTATTATAGATCAGTACACCCCAAAGCTAGGTACGGCTACATGCATAACAATTTGAATTCGTCGAAAAGCCCCTGCTATAAGTTAAACCAGGGAAACCGCCCGTTCAACCCGCCTCGCCCTGCCGCGACACCCGTTAGTAGCAACTTCCATTTATAATAATTTTTCAATTTAAAGCTACTATTCCCGCTTCCGCCGCTCTGTGGTTTTCTCTGCTGGAAACGGCCGGTGGGGCCGGAGATAATCCGCTTCTCATGTATCTTGCCGCCCGCTGCCGCGGTGATTTTCCGAAAATTGCGGCCAGCAGTTCCTTTTCCACCCTACTCACTGCCCTTCAGACCGCCCGTATGCTCCGTACCGACTGGACCCTCGACGAAGTAAAAGCTATTTATAACCAGCCCGTGCTGGAGCTGGTAACCCAGGCCGCCGCCATTCATGCCCAGACCCAGGCCACCGGCGAAGTGCAGGTATGCACGCTGCTGAGCGTGAAAACCGGCGGCTGCCCCGAGGACTGCGCCTACTGCCCCCAGGCGGCCCGCTACCACACCGGCGTGCAGGCCCACAAGCTCCTCCCCGATGCCGAAGTGCTGGCCTCGGCCCAGCGCGCCAAAGACAGTGGCAGCACCCGCTTCTGCATGGGCGCCGCCTGGCGCGAAATCCGGGACAACCGGGACTTTGACCGGGTATTGGGCATGGTAGAGCAGGTAAACGGCCTGGGCCTGGAAGTGTGCTGCACCCTGGGCATGCTGAACGAGTACCAGGCCGAGCGCCTGAAGCAGGCCGGCCTGTATGCCTACAACCACAACCTGGACACCAGCCGCGAGCATTACGACGACATCATCACCACCCGCACCTACGACGACCGTTTGAACACGCTGGAGCACGTGCGCAAAGCCGGTATTTCGGTGTGCTCGGTGGTATTATTGGCCTGGGCGAAACCGATGAGGACCGGATTGCCATGCTGCACACGCTGTCCACGCTACCTGCCCATCCCGAGTCGGTACCCGTAAATGCGCTGGTACCGGTAGAAGGTACGCCCCTGGCCGACCAGCCCCGCGTGAGCGTGTGGGAAATGCTGCGCATGATTGCCACGGCCCGCATTCTCATGCCCAACACCATGGTGCGCCTCTCCGCCGGCCGCCAGGAAATGCCCGTAACCGAGCAGGCCCTCTGCTTCCTGGCCGGCGCTAACTCCATCTTCTCAGGCGAGAAGCTCCTGACTACCCCCAACCCCGATTTCGACGCCGACAAGCAGATGTTCGCGCTGTTGGGCCTGAAGCCGCGCAAGTCGTTTAAAGACGTGCCGGAAGGCGCCATGGTGCTGGGCAAAGAAGCTTCGGTAGAAGCGTAGTTATTCCTTCTGATGCAGGCAGTCCTGCTGAGCTGGCCGAAGCATCGCTACTTCTCGCTTATCAAATGATATGCAAAGTAGTAGGGATGCTTCGGCCAGCTCAGCAGGACTCAGCGTTGTCGTCTTAAAACACCATTAAAATGAAAATTTATTTCGGCAATAATAATATTATTAACGACTAGTTTCACTCCAAGTTTCAATCCCAAGGAAGAATGCATTAACATCGTGCTAAAGCTAGACGATGTCAGATTTCATCAGTTATCAATAAGACTAATAAGTGAAGAAGATGAAAAAGACGCCGTTTCTAAAATAATAGGTGATAAAAACAATCAAGAAATCTTACAAAAAATATGGTGGATAAAAGTTATTGATAATGAAGTCAAATTTGATTTAATTTTTCAGTTGAAGAATGATGACGTAAGTTTTTATAACCTCAATAATATTAGCAAAAAAGATCATCTAAGACTTTTATTAATACTAAACTTAAAGAGCAGGAAAATAAAATATAAGTATTATAAAATATGATTAACTCCCACAGCATCTAATGTCGATGAAAAACCTTCGCCTACTTTTCCTTGCGCTCTTGCTTGCCTGCGCGGGCACTTCGTTCGGGGCCAAAGTGGATACGCTGGCTATTCCCAGCGTGGTGATGCACAAAGCGTACAGGGCCAACGTGGTGCTGCCGGCCGCCTACGCCAAGCAGAAAAAAGCCACTTTTCCGGTGCTGTACCTGCTGCACGGCGCTTACGGTCACTTTTCCGACTGGCTGGCCAAAACGCCCGACAAGCAGTTGGTGCACCGCCTGGCCGACCAGTATAATATCATCATTGTGATGCCGGAGGGCGAAACGTTTGGGTGGTATATTGATAGCCCGGTAAATAAGGAAAGTCAGTTTGAGACGTACATCACAAAGGAGGTAATTCCGAAAATTGACCAAACGTACCGTACCGTGCACGACCGGAAAGGCCGCGTAATTACGGGCCTCTCCATGGGCGGCCACGGCGCGCTCTACCTCTCGGCCCGCCACCCCGATTTGTTCTGCGCCGCCGGCAGCATGAGCGGCGCCGTGGACATCAATACGGCCAAATGGAAGCTAAATCCGGAAGATGCCAAGCGCACGGCTGCTATGTTTGAACCCATTCTGGGCCCGGTTCCGGCTACTCCGGATACTTACCTAAATAGCTACATGGTGCTGTCCCTGGCCGATAAATTGAAAGCCAACGGCTTGCCCCTGATTATTGACTGCGGCGTGGATGATTTTCTGATTACGCCCAACCGCGAGTTGCACCAGCGCCTGGTGTACAACGGCACCCCGCACGACTACACCGAGCGCCCGGGCGCCCACACCTGGGAGTACTGGCAGAACTCGCTGCCCTACCATGTGCTGTTTCTGCACCGTGTGCTGCAGGCCAATGCCCTTACCCAGCCTTAACCGGTTCGGCAACAGAAGCCTAAAGCATCATCACAAAAAAGGACCGGGCTAACCAGTCCTTTTTTATTACCCGATTTCTGGTTGCGTTTGTTTATTACTGATTCCTGTATTGCTGATTTCTGCTGCCTCCATTTAATGCCAGCTTCCTCCCTGCTTCATCAGCGGTTAGCCGCCCAGCTGGCCCAGCGCACCGCCGCTGGCACCCTCCGTCAGCTTAAGCTTAGTGCCCCTGGCCTGGTTGATTTCAGCTCCAACGATTATCTGGGCCTGAGTAGGCGCCCGGCGGTGCTGGCGGCTTTACACCAGGCGCTGCACGAGGCCGCCGGCAGTACCGGCGCGCGCCTGCTCACCGGCAATTCGGCCGCGGCCGAAACCCTGGAAACCCACCTGGCGCAGTTTCACCACGCCGAGGCCGCGCTGCTGTTCAACTCGGGCTACACCGCTAATCTGGGCTTTTTTAGCGCCGTACCGCGCCGCGGCGACACCATTCTGTACGACGAAGCCAGCCACGCCTCCGTGAAGGAAGGCATCCGGGCCAGCTTTGCCACGGCCTACAGCTTCCGGCATAATGATCTGGCTGATCTGGAGCGCAAGCTACAGCGGGCCACGGGTGCGGTGTTTGTGGCCGTAGAATCCTTGTATTCCATGGATGGCGACATGGCCCCGCTGCCGGAGCTGGCCGCATTCTGTCAGCAGCACGGCCTGTATCTGGTAGTAGATGAGGCGCATTCCAATGGGCTGTATGGGCCGGCGGGCGAAGGTTTGGTGGTAGAGCTGGGGCTGGAAAACCAGGTATTTGCCCGCATCCTCACCTTTGGCAAAGCCCTGGGCAGCCAGGGCGCCGCCATTGCCGGCCCCGCCGTGCTGCGCGACTATCTACTGAACTTCAGTCGGCCGTTTATTTACACCACGGCCCTGCCGCCGCTGACTATTGCCGCTCTCACTGCGGTGTATGTGCTGCTGCCAGATCTGGCGGCCGAGCGCCAGCACCTATTTGCCCTTTCTGACTACTTAAAGTCCACGCTTAATGCGGTGCCGGGACTACAGGTGCCGCTGAACAGCCACGTTATTCACCCGGTTTTTTTCACCGGAAACCCAGGCCCGGCTGCCGTGCGCGAATTGGCTGAAAAAGCGCAACAGGCGGGGTTTGATGTGCGCGCTATTGTAGCCCCCACGGTGCCGGCCGGCACTGAGCGGCTGCGACTGATTACCCATTCCTTCAACACCGCGGCGGAAATTGATTCGTTAGCCCGAGCATTGAATGAAAATTGAAGTCAACGAAAATGAAATCCGTGTCATCCTGAGGCGGTAGCCGAAGGACCTTCTGCCAGCTGAACGAAAGTCGGGGTTCCGATTGGTGCTAGCGTGCGAAGGTCCTTCGGCTACCGCCTCAGGATGACATACATTGATAAATCGAAAGCATTATTTCACCCCTTGGAACGTCTTTTCATCACTGGCATCGGTACCGATGTCGGCAAATCCCTGGCTTCGGCCATCATAACCGAAGCTTTGCAGGCTGATTATTGGAAACCGGTACAGGCCGGTCTGGAGCCGGCTACAGATACCGGCACGGTGCGCCACCTAGTGCAGAACCCGGTTAGCAGGTTTTGGCCCGAGCGGTTTCGGCTGCAAATGCCGGTTTCGCCTCACGCAGCGGCGGCGGCCGAAGGCATCCAACTGTACCCCGCTGATTTTCAGCTACCCGATACTTCAAACCATTTGGTAGTGGAAGGTGCCGGCGGCTTGCTGGTGCCGCTGGCGCCGGGTTTTTTAATAGCCGATTTGCTGCAGCAGTTTGGGCTGGAAGCCGTGGTAGTTTCCCGGAATTATCTGGGCAGCATCAACCACACCCTGCTCACGCTGGAAGCCCTGCAGCTGCGCGGCATTCGGGTGCGCGGGCTGGTATTCAATGGTGAGCCAAACTCCGCCACCGAGGACTTTATAACGCAGCATTCCGGCGTCCCCATTATGCCGCGCATCCTGCCCGAGGCGGAGGTAACACCGGAAGTTGTAAGCCAGTACGCGGCAGCGTTTCGGGCATGGTTTACCCGATAGCGCGGTAAGTCACGACAAGTAGCGCGAAGCTCCGGCTTCGTGCATGAGCACAGCGAATAGCAAGCGTATGCTGACGTATGGCCTACGCGTAGGAACTCGCTGCGCTCATGCGCGAAGCCGGAGCTTCGCGCTACTTGTCGCGCTACTGGCTGATGCGGAGCTACTGCCTTACCTTTGCCCGCCTCTTCTGTTTACCACCCATGCCAACACTCGCCGAGCGGGACCACGCCGTATTGTGGCACCCCTACACCCAAATGCAAACCGCGCCACTTCCCATTCCCATTGTGCGCGGCGAAGGCTCCTGGCTGATTGCCGAGGACGGCACCCGTTACCTGGATGGTATTTCCTCCTGGTGGGTGAACCTGCACGGGCACGCGCATCCGCACATAGCCCGGCGCGTGAGCGAGCAGCTCAGCACACTGGAGCACGTACTTTTTGCGGGCTTCACACACCCCACCGCCGTAGAGCTGGCCGAGCAGCTGCTAGAAATCCTGCCTCAAAACCAGGCCCGGGTTTTCTACTCCGATAACGGCTCTACGGCCGTGGAAGTAGCCCTAAAAATGGTGCTGCAATACTTCCACAACCAAGGCCAGCCAGAGCGCCGCACTTTCCTCTGTTTCCGCGACTCCTACCACGGCGACACCTTCGGGGCTATGGCCGTGAGCAGCCGCGGGGCCTTCACGCAGCCCTTTTGGCCGCTGCTGTTTGACGTAGAGTTTATTGATGTGCCTGTACCCGGCCGCGAGGCGGAAGTTCTGGCTCAATTAGATGCTGCCCTCGCCCGCCCGGAGGCAGCCGGCTTCATCTTTGAGCCCCTGGTGCTGGGTACTGCCGGCATGGTGATGTACGCGCCGGAAATACTGAGCGAGATGCTGCGGCGCTGCCACCAGCGCGGGGTGCTGTGCATTGCCGATGAGGTGATGACGGGCTTTGGCCGGACCGGTCCGCTGTTCGCCAGTGAGCTGCTCACGGAACAGCCCGACATGATGTGTTTTTCCAAAGGCCTGACGGGTGGCACCCTGGCCATGGGCCTCACTACCTGCGCCGCGCCCATCTACACCGCTTTCCTGAGCGACGATAAGATGAAGGCCCTTTTTCACGGCCACTCCTACACCGCCAACCCTGTAGCCTGCGCCGCTGCCCTGGCCAGCCTGGAGCTGACGCGCACCGAAGGATGCACTGCCCAGCGCCAGCGCATAGCCGCCGCGCACGCCGCTTTCCGCCAGGAAATGGATGGGCTGCCCGGCATCCGGCAGGTGCGCCAGCAAGGCACCATTCTGGCCGTAGAGTACGACCCCGGCGAAGGCACCAGCTACTTCAGCCGCCTCCGCGACACGTTCTATCAACTGGCTATCGACAGCCACGTGGTACTGCGGCCGCTGGGCAATGTGGTGTATCTGCTGCCGCCGTATTGCACCACCCATGAGGAGCTGGAACTGCTGTACGCGGTGCTGCGCCGCATGCGGGAGCTGGTATTAAACCATATTCCAGCCGCTAATTTGCCCGAGTATCTGCATGACTGATTTCCGCATTGTTATTCGGGGGCGAGGCCGTATTTCGGCGCTGGGTACGGAGGCATTAGCAGCGTTTCCGGGCCCGGCTTTTCGGCTGGACTCCGCTACAGGCCTGCCCGTGGCGGCCCTGCCGGAGGCCGCCGAAGCGGCCCTGCAGGAACTGCGCCGCAGCCGCCCCGCCTACCGTGCCCTGGACCGCAGCGTGCTGCTGGCCCTACACGCCGCCCGGCAAGCCGTGCAGCAGGCTGGTTGGTCAGAGGAAAACCGACTTTCCACTGCCGTCAGCCTGGGTTCTTCCCGCGGAGCTACGGAGCGGCTGGAGGCCTTCCACTCCGAGTTTTTGCGCACCGGCCTGCCCCCTACCCCCACTTCCCCGCTCACCACGCTGGGCAACGTGGCCAGCTGGGTAGCCGACAGCCTGGGTGCTACCGGGGGCGCCATCAGCCACAGCAGCACGTGCAGCACGGCCCTGCAGGCTTTGGGCAATGCTATGGCATGGCTGCGGGCCGGTCTGGTTCCCCGCTTTGTAGCAGGCGGCACCGAGGCCCCACTTACCCCCTTCACACTGGCTCAAATGCAGGCTTTGGGTATTTACTCCGGCCTGTCGGCGGATGCGTTTCCATGCCGGCCGGGCGCGGGCGGCCCCTCTACTTTTGTGCTGGGGGAAGGCGCTGCCGTGTTTGCGCTGGAAGCCGTGCCCGCCGCGGCCGTGCAGTCGGGCAGCCTGCTGCTGGAAAGCGTGGGGTTTGGCTTTGAAGCCACCGGCACCAAAACTGGCCTCACGCCCAACGGGCAGCATTTTCAGCACGCTATGCGGCAAGCGCTGGCGCTGGCGGGGCGCACTACCACCGAGGTAGATTTTGTGGTATTGCACAGTCCGGGCACTACCGCCGGTGATGCGGCCGAGCGCTGCGCCCTGCAGGAAGTATTTGGTGAAAATCTGCCGGCCTGCACCTCCAACAAATGGTTGGTAGGCCACACGCTGGGCGCTTCCGGCGCCCTCAGTCTGGATTTTGCTCTGCAGATGCTGGAGGGCCGATTTGCGCCGAACCCGCTGCCATTTTCCAGTTGGCTGAATGAGCGCCCGGCCCCGGCCCGCCTGCGGCGCGTGCTGGTAAATGCTGCCGGGTTTGGGGGCAACGCGGCCTGCGCCCTGGTTTCGGTAGCCGAATAGCAAGCTGCTATCTGCGGGCCGAGTGTACCAGGTTTGCTGCCGCTACTCCCCTTCTTATTCTTGTGGTTTTGGCCGGCCGGATACACGCGCTAAAATTTGTATAGCAAGAAATGAATTCCGGTTCTAACTTGCTGTATGAAGCTATTCCACCTCCTGCTGCCGGTTTCTGTTTTTCTGCCGCTCACGCTGGCCGCGCAAACCGCCACTCCCCCTACCACCCCTGATCCGCTCATCCTGAAAATGGTGGGCGAGGTTTCAGCCAAAAATCTGGAAGCCGACATCCGTAAGCTCGTATCCTTCGGTACCCGGCACACCCTTTCTGATACCAAAAGCAAAAAGCGCGGCATTGGCGCCTCACGGCGTTGGGTGGAAGAGGAGTTTAAGAAATACAGCAAGGCCAGCGGCGGCCGCCTGCAGGTAACGCAGGACACCTTCACCATCAAGCCAGATGGTCGGCGCATAAACCAGCCCGTGCTGATGGCTAACGTTATGGCCACGCTGCCCGGCACTGACCCCACCGACACGCGCGTAATAATTGTGAGTGGGCATATAGACTCCCGGGTATCGGATGTGATGAACGCTACGGCCGATGCGCCGGGCGCCAACGACGACGGCTCCGGCACGGTAGCCGTGATGGAGCTGGCCCGGGTTATGTCGAAGGAGAAATACCCTTTTACCTTGGTATTTGTGGCCGTGCAGGGCGAAGAGCAGGGGCTTTATGGTTCTACCCACTTAGCTCAGCGGGCTAAAAAGGAAGGCTGGAACCTTATTGCCATGCTTAACAATGATATTGTGGGCAATTCCACCGGCCACGACCCCGAAATTAAAGACGCCACGCACCTGCGCGTGTTCAGTGAGGGCGTGCCGGCCAACGAAACCCCCGAGCAGGCTAAGCTGCGCCGCACCCTCAGCAATGAAAACGACTCCCCCTCCCGCGGGCTGGCCCGCTACGCGCAAACCGTAGCCAAGCAATACCTGCCCGAGCACGAGGTGGTGCTGGAATACCGGCCCGACCGGTTCCTGCGCGGCGGCGACCATACCCCGTTCAACCAGCTAGGTTTCACGGCGGTGCGCTTCACGGAGATGAATGAGGACTTCACGCACCAGCACCAGGACCTGCGCACCGAAAACGGCCGCGCGTACGGCGACACGCCCGAAGGTGTGGATTACGAGTACCTGCGCAAGAACACCGGCGTGAATCTGTCTACCATGGCCTCTCTGGCGCTGGCCCCGGCCGCCCCGGAAAACGTGGGCGTGCTCACCGCCGACCTCACCAACCGCACCCAGCTGAAATGGGACGCTCCCAAGCTGGGCGAGCGGCCGGCCGGCTACTATGTGCTGATGCGCGAAACCAGCGCGCCGCAGTGGCAAAAGAATTTTTTTGTAACTGACACCAAAGCCGACCTACCCTACAGCAAGGATAACTTCATCTTCGGGGTGGTATCCGTGGATGCCGAAGGCCACGAAAGCCTGCCAGTGTTGCCTAACCCCGTGCGGTAAGTCATTGGTCTGTCATCCTGAGCACAGCGAAGGACCTGCCTCAAATAGTCCACAGAAGCGTATTCAATGCACAAAGCCCTTCGCCGCGCAACCGGAAAAGGGCTTTACATTTAGTTGAGCGTTCTACAAAGACGAGGCAGGTCCTTCGCTGTGCTCAGGATGACAAACCGTTGGAATTTACCCTTCCAACGGCAGCGGTACCGGCTCCAGCACTTCCTTGCTATTGGTCATGCCAATGGTGAGCAGGCCGATGACAGCGCCCATCAAAGCCACAAAAGCAAAGGAAAGCCGCAGGCTGGAAACCTGCGCCAGCAATCCAATTAGAGGTGGGCCGGCCAGAAAACCAAAGAACCCCACCGTTGATACCAGCGCCAGCGCTATGCCCGGCGACATGCCCTTTACCCGCCCGGCGGCACTGTACGTGAGGGGAATAACCGACGAGGTGCCAAACCCTACCAGCAGAAAGCCCAGCAGCGCCGTGGGCAGACCAGGCAACAGCACCGCCATGAGCAAACCCAGGCAGATAAGCGCGCTGCTGAGCTGCAGTACCCGCGCCACGCCCAGGTGGCTGGTGAGGAAGTCGGAGCCGAAGCGGCCGAGGGCCATGGTGCTCATAAAGGCCACGTAGCCGCTGGTAACCCAGGCTTTATCGGCGTGCACCACCTGCTGGAAGTACACCCCGCTCCAGTCAAACATGCAGCCTTCGCAAAGCAAGCCAAACAAGGCAATAAGGCCCAACCGCAAAAGGTAGCCATCGGGCATGCGCAACACCAGGCCGGAACCCGCCGCGTGCGCCGTGGACTGTGGCAAGCTGCCCCGCACCACCAGCAGCAGAAGCAGCAGCGCGGCGCTAATGCCCATGAAATGCACCAGCGGCGTTTGCTGCCAGCCCACCAGCCACGCGCCTACCACGCCCCCTACAAAACCCGCCAGGCTCCAGATGCCGTGGAACGAGCCCATAATGACTTTCTCGCCGTAGCCTTTCTGGACTTCCAGGGCCTGGGCATTCACGGAGATATTCAGCAGGTTGCCGCCGCTGCCGAACAGCACCAGGCCGGCGGCCAGCGTCCAGGCGGTGGGAGCCCAGCCCAGCAGCGGCAGGGCCAGGGCATACATGGCCGCCGCAATTTGCACTACCCGTCGGCTGCCGTAGGTATCTACCAGCCAGCCTGCCAGTGGCAAAGCGGCCACCGAGCCTACCGGCATAGCCAAAAGCAATTGACCCAACTGCCCTTCGGACAGACCCAGATGTAAGCGAATATCCGGAATGCGGGAGGCCCAGCTGGCAAAGCACAGGCCACTAAGAAAAAATAGCGCGCTTACAGCAGCGCGGCTCCGTTGAGGAGTTGTCATACAATACGAGGATGCAAGGCCGTGGGAATTTTAGCGAAGCGCCTCTGATGTTAGAAAAACAGCTGCAAGGTACGAGGAAGTGCGGCGCGGGTTGTGTGGTGAAGTTGCTGTCAGGGAAGCCCGTCATGTCGAGCATTCTGGAACTCAAGCAACGGATCAAGACAGCTCGCGCGTGGTCTTATCACAGTACCTGTCATCCTGAGCCTGCGAAGGACCCTCTCACGTCGAAACGAGTTGTTGTTATGCTGGTCGTTCTTTGGTGAGAAGGTCCTTCGCAGGCTCAGGATGACAGGGGAAGCGGTAGAGATGCTTAGCTCCGCTGACCTTCGGTTCGGCAGGCTCAGCATGGCCGGTTCATTTTATGCTGAGTTGCTCCTAACAGAGTCAGCACGCGAGATGCTTCGCGGCAGCTCTGCATGACGTTCCGGGGTTTTGCAACGGCACATTTGCATCCCGCTCATCATCATCTCAACTTAGGGCGCCAATTTACCCTCAGCAGCCATGATTTTCCGAGAAGCGCAGGTCGATGATATTCCGCAGATGATGGTAGTGCGGCTGGCAGTGCGCGAAAACCGGCTTTCAGACCCTACCCGGGTAACGGCCCCGCACTATGTGGAGTACCTCACGCAGCGTGGCCAGGGCTGGGTGTGTGCGGTAGAAAACCAGGTAGTTGGTTTTGCCATTGCTGATTTACAGGACCACAACATCTGGGCCTTGTTCGTGCATCCCGATTTTGACGGCCGGGGCATTGGCAAACAGCTGCACCAGCTCATGCTGGACTGGTATTTCCGCCAGACCACCGAAACCGTGTGGCTCAGCACCGCGCCCAGCACCCGCGCCGAGGAATTCTACCGCCGCCAGGGCTGGCAGGAAACCGGCCGCACTAGGAGTGGTGAGGTGCGGTTTGAGATGTGCGCCTGGCCAAGCCATATCTTGTAAGATGCTTGTGAAACCCGTTATGCGTTTTTCAGCCCGGATTCTCTTTCTGCTGCTGTCTTTTTCCGTCCATCAGGCTCGGGCCCAATCAGGTAAGCAGCCTGCTTTTTCCGTAGTGCCGCTGGGCGTGAAAGGTGGCCTCGACGAAAGTAACCTCTCCGCCTATCTGGTGGCTCCGGCGGGCTCTAACGCCTACGCCTGCCTGGATGCGGGCAGCCTGCAGCTGGGCATTGAAAAAGCCATTGCCAACAAGGTCTTCTCTACTACCCCTGATACCATACTACGGCAATACATCCGCGCCTACCTGCTCTCCCACGCCCACCTCGACCATGTGGCCGGCCTGCTGCTCCATGCCCCCGATGATGCCGCCAAGCCTATTTATGCCCTGCCGGAGTGCATTGCCGCGCTGCAAGCCAGCTATTTCAACTGGCAGGCCTGGCCGAATTTCGGGAACGAGGGCACCCAACCAGCCCTGAGCAAATACCAGTACCAACGGCTGACAACCGGCCAGGAAACCGCCGTGGCCGGCACCGGCATGAGCATGCGGGCTTTCCCCTTAAGCCACGCTGCCCCGCACCAGAGCGCGGCCTTTTTGCTGAAAAGCCAGAACAGCTACCTGTTGTACCTGGGTGATACGGGCGCCGATAAGCAGGAAAAAACCCACAACTTGCGGGCGCTTTGGCAAGCCATTCAGCCGCTGGTGGTTTCCCGCCAGCTCAAAGCTATTTTCATAGAGGTTTCTTACCCGAATGAACAGCCCGCCAACCAGCTTTTTGGCCACCTGACGCCTGCTTTACTGCTGCAGGAGCTGGCAGAGCTTGGACAGCTTACCGGCGCGGAAGCGTTGCGGGGTTTTCCGGTTGTTATTACCCACATTAAGCCTACGGCGGGCAATGAAGCGGCCATTAAGAAGCAGTTGAATGACGCTAATAAGCTGCAGGTGAAGTTTGTATTTCCGGAGCAGGGGGAGCGGCTGGAGTTTTAGCTTTTTGTTCAGTGCTGCACCGAGGAATTTTACGACTGCTAGTGCTCAAACAAAACCGGCCGCAGTAACAGGATGGAAGCAAAAAACGCAAACACTTTTTAATATGATTCAGGACGCTGCAACTGTAGATGCCAAACATCAAAAATTCATTGATAGAATCTGTGTTTCTGAGATTGTATGGGGATTAAAAAGCCTCAATGGTTGGGCTATTTCCGAATCCAATGAGTTTGATAACACAGAGTTGATACCCTTTTGGTCTGATAGGGCATATGCGGCTGCATGCGCTAAAAATGAGTGGTCGGATTATACTCCAGCCGAAATACCACTAGTAGAGTTTCTTGAAAACTGGTGCGTTGGAATTCATATTGACAACGGATTAATAGGTACCAACATGGATTCCAACATGTTCTGCAAGGAAATTGAACCCTTGCAACTAATCCTTGATATCATTTCGAAAATGAATAAATATAAAAAACCGCTGAAGTTGAGCAAGTATGAAAGTTCTGAAGACTTTAAAGAACAGATTCAACAAATCTTAAGCAAATCCTAAGCCTAGGCTATATATGAAGAGAATGATATCTGTTAAATCTTTGCTGCCTGTAACGCTATTAGCGTTAAGCGGCTATTTCGCCCAGGCCCAAACCGTCCACTCCCCTTCCAACAAGCTCACGCTGAACTTCCGCCTGAGCCCGAGCGGGGAGCCGACTTACCAGCTGCTATTCGGCACGAAGCCCGTGCTGAAGCCCAGCAAGCTGGGCATGCTGCTGCAGGGCCAGCCGGGCATGGACCAGGGCTTTACCATTGCCCAAACGGATTCCAGTCAGCACGACGATACCTGGACGCCGGTGTGGGGCGAGGTGAAGCAGATCCGCAACCACTACAAAGAGCTGGCCGTCACGCTGGCGCAGTCGGGCCAAAACGGGCACCGCATGGTGGTGCGCTTCCGCCTCTATGATGACGGCCTGGGCTTCCGCTACGAGTTTCCCGAGCAGCCCGGCCTCACCTACTTCACGGTGCAGCAGGAGAAAACGGAGTTCAACCTCAGCGGCAACCACAAAACCTTCTGGATTCCCGGCGACTACGACTCCAACGAGTACGCCTATAAAACCACCCGTCTGAGCGAGATAGATGCCGCCGCCATTACGCCCATCCAGGAAAAATCTGCGGCGGACCGCGTGCAGACGCCCCTCATGATGAAGGCTGACGACGGGTTGTACCTCAACATTCACGAGGCCGCGCTGGTGAACTACCCGGCCATGATGCTGACCGTAAACCGGCAGACCTTCGGTCTAACAAGCACCCTGGTACCCAGCGTTACGGGTGCTGCCGCCTACCTGCAAACGCCCGAGCACACGCCCTGGCGCACCATTGTGGTGAGCGACAAAGCGCCCGAAGTGCTGGCCAGCAAGCTCATCCTGAACCTGAACGAGCCCACCAAACTCACCGACACGGACTGGATTAAGCCCCAGAAAATGGTAGGCGTGTGGTGGGAAATGCACGTGAACAAATCCAGCTGGAACTACTCCGATACCGGCAACCTCAAGCTGGCCGACACCAACTGGAGCCAGCTGAAGCCCAACGGCCACCACGGCGCCAACACCGCCAACGTGAAGCGCTACATCGATTTTGCTGCCAAACACGGCCTGCAGAGTGTGCTGGTAGAAGGCTGGAACGTGGGCTGGGAAGACTGGGCCGGAAACTGGAAAGAAGAGGTGTTCGACTTCGTGACCCCCTACCCCGATTTCAATGTGGCGGAGCTGCAGCAATATGCCGCCAGCAAGGGCATTAAGCTCATTATGCACCACGAAACCTCCGGCTCCGTGACCAACTATGAGCGTCGCCAGGACGAGGCGTTTCGCTTCATGAAAGCAAATGGCTACGATGCCGTGAAAACCGGCTACGTGGGCCGCATTATCCCGCGCGGAGAGCACCACGATGGCCAGTGGATGGTAAACCACTACAACCGCACCGCCGACCACATGGCCCGCCAGCAGATTATGGTGGACATGCACGAATCGGTGCGGCCTACGGGTATGCACCGCACCTACCCCAACTGGCTGGCTAATGAGGCTGCCCGCGGCAACGAGTTCAACGCCTGGAGCGAGGGCAACCCGCCCGAGCACGAAACCATTCTGCCCTTCACCCGCCTCATGGGCGGCCCCATGGACTACACGCCCGGCATCTTCCAGATTCAGCTGGAAAGCTGGAACCCCGAGCGCAACAAAGGCCGGCAGGTGCACACCACTCTCACCAAGCAGCTGGCCCTGTACGTAACTATGTACAGCCCCCTGCAAATGGCCGCCGACCTGCCCGAAGCCTACGAAAAGCACCTGGATGCTTTCCAGTTCATTAAAGACGTGCCCGTGGATTGGGACGACACCCGCATCCTGGCCGCCGAGCCCGGCGACTACCTCACCATAGCCCGCCAGGCCAAAGGCAAAGACGAGTGGTACCTCGGCGCCATCACCGACGAAAACGCCCGCACCCAAACCGTGAAGTTGGACTTCCTGAAGCCCGGCCAGCGCTACGAAGCCACCATCTACGCCGACGGCAAAGGCGCTTCCTGGGACAAAAACCCCATGGCCTACCAGATTCGGAAGCTGAAGGTGAACAGCAAATCAGCGCTGAAGCTCCAAATGGCCGCGGGTGGCGGCACGGCGGTCAGTATTAAGTCGGTGGAGAAGTAGTACCCCCTGGTAACGCAACGACATGCAGTGCGGCAGTGAAGCCTCTCGCGTACTGATGTTGTGATGGTGACTGTCTTGCTGAGTATATGGCGCCCTGAGCCAGCCAAAGCCTCTCTCGCTCCGCTTGTCATCCTGAGCGTGCGAAGGACCTTATTCCGCTAAAACGAGTCGTTGTTTTGCGAATCGGGCAGACGGGATAAGGTCCTTCGCACGCTCAGGATGACACACATAGTGCGGTAACATCAGCACGCGAGAGGCTTCAACTGCGCTTCTGCATAACCGTTTTACTTACTACCACCTCCTGGCTTCAGTGGGCAATCAGAAAGCCGCCTGCTTAAATGCGGCTACGTAGTCAGCGTCTTTGCTCCCATATTACCCTCACTTTATATGGCCTTTCGCGCATCTTTCGGCAACCCTTTTGACCCTGATGTTATGGAGCTTGGTGAGCTTCCCGCGGATCAGGTTATCGATGCTTTCGATAAAGTACCATGGGCCGATTTTCTGCGGCAGATGGAAGCTCCCAATGGGCGGGAAATCCACTCTTCCCCTTACCTGGATATCGAGCATATCGAAACCCACCACATCGTATCCATTTCAGTTGCCGGCATGCCCGATGAGTACGAGTATTATATTTTTTACATCCGTCCCAAGCGGCGCTCTTACTTTTTTGGGTTGTTTTCTGAAATGGACAAGGCGTACGTGACCGACAAAACGGGCCAAACCCGGCAGGATGCAGTAGCGTGTCTGGAAGCGCTGCTTGCCCGGAACTATGCTTTTCTGGACCAGAAAATCAAATAGAGCTGTCTGTGGAAAAGGGCCATGGGTGCACCCATAAAATCCCCCTGGCCAACTCCATTCAGCTTAACCCCGGCCGTAGGCTTTCGTAAACCAAGGAAGATCATTGCATTTTCCCGATTATGTTTCAAGAGTTTACGGATGTGCTGCACTCCTACTGGATGCAGTTTCTTTATTTATTGCCCCGCCTGCTGATTGCGGCCGTAGTGCTGGCGGCCACCGTGGTGGGGGGCGGACGGCTGCGCTCCTGGCTGGCGGCCAAGTTTGCCACCCGTGCCGACGACCCACTGCTGACTGACTTTCTGACAGAAGTGGGTCGTTGGCTGCTGGTGGGCCTGGGTGCCGTAGTGGCCCTCAATATTCTGGGATTTTCCCGCATTGTAGGCGGCCTGCTGGGGGCAGCCGGCGTATCGGCTTTCATTGTGGGGTTTGCCTTCAAGGATATTGCCGAGAACTTTCTGGCCGGCATCATCCTGGCCTTTAACCGCCCTTTCCGCATCCATGACTCCATTCAGATTAAAGAGTTGTTTGGGAGCGTAACCAAGCTCAACCTGCGCTCCACGGAAATACTCACCTTTGATGGGCGTGACATTACCATTCCCAACTCCATTGTGCTCAAGGAGCCGCTCATCAATTTCACCCGCACGGGTTTCATTAGGCAGGAGTTTATAGTGTCCATTCAGAACGACAAGGACGCGGACGCGGCCATTGCTCTGATGCTGGAGCAGGTGCGGCAGGAGCCGGAAGCCAGCAAGGTGGCAGGCCGCGAGCCGTTTGCCGTTATCGATGAGTTTTCGGGTACCGCCGTTCAGGTGAAAGTTTATTTCTGGACAGATACCGCCGACTACCGCCGCGGTGTGCAGGAACTGCGAAGCCGCGTGATGAACCGGGTAAAAGAAAGCCTGCAGGCCAACGGCCCAAACCTGCAGCTACCGCCCCACCTCCTGGGCATTCCGGAGCAGGCAAACGCGCAGTAATGAACCAAATGCGGCTGCTATTGAAAAACCGGGCGGCAATGGCCCGGCCTGCCCACTACCACATTTAGGCCAGCAGCAACTATATTAAATCCAATATACATTTACTAAGCAAGCCGGCGCTTAAATAAATTTTTACCAGTAAAGCATCGAATTTCTTGTCAATGCCTTATTTTTGCCCCGAACTACTACTCTCCCTGCCAGAGAGTTTACATAGCTACTGATGTCTGTTACCGTGCTTCGTCCTATTTCTAATACTTTGCCGCTGGCTGCTGCCGGGGGTGTGGGCGCGGGCGCTTCAGCAGCAAAGAAGATGGTCAAAAAACATAAGAAATGCCTCCTGGCATGACCGTCGCCCCTGTTCGAAACTTTCAGCCTTGAACTACACGCGCCGGTCTTCCCAGACCGGCGCTTTTTTTTGCACTCACCGGCCTTTCCTTCGTACCTGAATAAGCACACCTGAATAGCATATGAAAGTTTTAAAGTTTGGCGGTACGTCCGTCGGAACGGCGGAGCGGATGCGCACCGTAGCGGAGTTGATTCACGCTGAGGAGCCGCGCATTGTGGTGCTGTCGGCCATGTCGGGTACTACCAACGCGCTGGTTACGGTGGCGCGGCTGCTCTATGATGGCGAGGTGACGGCTGCTACGGCCCAGACGGAAATTCTGCGCCAGCACTACCTGATGGTAGCCCGCGAGCTGCTGCCCCAGGCCGAGGTGGCCGCGGCCACCATTAGCCAGCTGGACAGCTGCTTTCGGGCCATCTTTGACCTGATGCGCAACCCCCTCACGCCCGTGGGCGAGCGGCTGATTCTGGCCCAGGGCGAGCTGCTGAGCACCCAGCTTTTCCACCGCTACGTGACGGATATTCTGGGCCGCGAGGCTGTGCTGCTGCCCGCCCTGGACTTCATGCGCTTGGACAAAGACGAGGAGCCCGACGCCGACTACATTCAGGAGCACCTCACGCAGCTGCTGGCCGAGCATCCCGGCCAGAAGCTGTTCATCACGCAGGGCTATATCTGTCGCAACGCGCAGGGCCTCATTGACAACCTCAAGCGCGGCGGTTCCGACTACTCGGCTTCCCTGATTGGCGCCGCGGCCCGCGTGGCGGAAATCCAGATCTGGACCGACATCGACGGCCTGCACAACAACGACCCGCGCGTGGTGAAGGACACGTATCCTATCCGGGAGCTGTCGTTTGATGAAGCCGCCGAGCTGGCGTATTTCGGGGCGAAGATTCTGCACCCCAGCTCCATTTTGCCGGCCCGCCAGCACGGCATTCCGGTGCGTTTGCTGAACACCCTGCAACCTGAGGCGCCCGGCACGCTTATTTCGGCCAAAACCGGCTCGGAAGCCATTAAAGCCGTAGCCGCGAAGGATGGTCTGGTGGCCATTAAAGTGCGTAGCAGCCGCATGCTGCTGGCCCACGGTTTCCTGCGCCGTCTGTTCGAGGTGTTTGAGCGGTTCCGCACCCCCATTGATATGATTACCACCTCGGAAGTGGCTGTGTCGCTCACTATCGACGACTCCACGCACCTGCCCGAAATACTGGAAGAGCTGCGCGGCTTTGGCACCGTGGAAACCGATGAAAATCAGACGATTATTTGTCTGGTGGGCAACCTCATTCAGGAAAACCACGGCGCCGCATTTAAGGTATTTGAGGCCCTGCAGGACATTCCGCTGCGCATGATCAGCTACGGCGGCTCACCCAACAACATCAGCATCCTGATTAACACGCCGGATAAAGTGCGGGCCCTCACGGCGCTGAACGAAGGCCTGTTCCGCCGCAAAGCCGAGGCCGTAGCATAGAGCGTGTTGGGGCTTCGTCCTGTCGAGCGGAGTCGAGACATCTTGCTAGTGTGGTAACCAATAATTACTCCCACAACGACCGCACGCGAGATGTCTCGACTTCGCTCGACATGACAAGTTCCAATTATAAGTTTAGCCCTGCTTCTCGCTGATTTAACCTGTCTTACCAGCGTCAGGAAATAGCCCTGACGTCGGCCTCCTTGCCTCTATTGCACCCATGGCTTTCACCTTGCCCGCGGGCGTCCTCGACCGCTCCACTCCTTTTTACTACTACGACCTCGCGCTGCTGGACCAGACGCTGGAGGCGCTGCAGCGCGCCGCCCGGCCGCGCGGCTTTCAGGTGCACTACGCCCTGAAAGCCAACACCAACGGCCCACTGCTGGCCCACATCCGGGAGCACGGCCTGGGCGCCGACTGCGTGAGCGGCAACGAGGTGCAGCGCGCCCTCTCCGCCGGCTTCAAGCCCGACCACATTGTATTTGCCGGCGTGGGCAAATCAGATGCGGAAATGAACCTGGCGCTGGCGGCGGATATCTGGTGCTTCAATGCCGAATCGGTGGAGGAGCTGGCAGTGCTGAATGAACTGGCCGGCGCGCAAAACCGCAAGGCCCGCGTGGCCCTGCGCATCAACCCCAATGTGGATGCCTACACGCACCCGCACATTACCACCGGGCTGGATGCCAACAAGTTCGGCATCAATATCTCTGATTTACCCGGCGTAATCGACCAGTTTGAAACTCTGACGAACCTGGAGCTGATTGGCCTGCACACCCACATCGGCTCCCAGATTACCAACCTCACGGTGTTCGAGAAGCTCAGCCACAAGCTGAATGAGCTGCAAACCTGGCTGGAAGACCGGGGCCACTTTCTCCCCCACCTCAACGTGGGCGGCGGCCTCGGCATCGATTACCACGCCCCCGACACCAACCCCATTCCGGAGTTTGAGCGGTATTTTCGGGTTTTTGAAAAGTATCTCGTGCGCCGCCCCAACCAGCAGGTGCACGTAGAGCTGGGCCGCTCCGTAGTGGCGCAATGCGGCTCGCTGGTCAGCAAAGTACTCTTCGTGAAGCGCAGCCAGCAAACCAATTTTGCCATTCTGGATGCGGGCATGACGGAGCTGATTCGCCCGGCTTTGTACGGCAGCTACCACGCTATCCAGAACCTCACCAGCCAGGGCCCGGCCCAGCCGTATGATGTAGTGGGCCCCATTTGCGAGTCGTCGGATACCTTTGGCCGGCAGGTGCTGCTGCCCGAGACAAAGCGTGGGGATGTTGTGGTTATCCGCTCCGCCGGGGCCTACGGCGAGGTGATGTCATCGGGCTACAACCTGCGGGAAAAGGTGGAGGCGGTGTATTCTTTATAGAAACGATGAGATAGTGAAGAAGCCATCTGTCATTGCAAGGAACGAAGCAATCCGTCCTCAGAAACGCAGAATGCCTTGAGAAGTGAAAAGCCCTTGATGTACCATACATCAAGGGCTTTGTGGTAAAAGAAAATTCAGTGCTTTTTAGAGGACGGATTGCTTCGTTCCTCGCAATGACAAATTCACCATCTCACTATCTCACTGCCAACTACCACCACACGGTCCACTTCCCCAGCTTATCCTGCTGCTTGAAATAGCGGAGCATCCATTGCCTTTCGGCGGGCAATTCGCCTTTCACCAGCAGCACGGGCTGGCGCAGGAGCAGGCTACCTAAATAGGGTTCTTCCTGCGGGTTTTGCAGGTTGATGAGGGTGCGTTTCCAGGTGTCATTCGGCTCGAACTGCGTTTCCCGGCTCAGGGCGTGGTTGCCATCGAAAAGAGACACCGGAATCTTGCCCGACTCAAACGCCAGCGACGGCAGCAGCTCATTGTATACCAGCACTTGGCGCTGCTGCAGTTGCTGGTGGCGTAGGAATTCTGCCAGCGGGCGGCTGCCGTTGAAGGCCAGCTCGTTCTGCTGCAACAGCGGTTTAGCGGCCAGCAGCAGCGTGATAGTGAACAAGCCAGCGGCTACCAACAGGCGCGGTACCACACGTATCTCGTCCCAGAAATTCAGCAGCAACACCAGCAGGACAATGCCACCGGCCGCCATACCCGCCGTGAGCATACCGGCCTCCACCGGGAGGCGGGCATCCAGTCCTAGAATGGGCAGCAGGCACAGCGTCCCCAGCAGTAAGCCCCAGAACGCCAGAAAGCCCACGTACCAGCGGTGCAGCACGCCATCCGTCAGGCGGCCGAGGTAATGCACCGTGAGCAAAGCCATACCCGGGAACACCGGCAGCACGTAGAGCAGCAGCTTGGACTTTGAAATCGAGAAAAACAACAACGGCACCACCACCCAGAAAATGAGCACGTTGCGCCACTGCTGCGGCACGGTACTCCAGCGCGTGCGCACGGCCTGCGTAATCAAGGCTACTGACCAGGGCAGGCTGGTGGCCGGGGCCAGCAGCAGATAAAACCACCACGGCTTGGCCCGGTTGAAAGTGGCCGCATTGGCGAAACGCTCCACCGTATGCTCGAACAGGAAATAGCGCAGGAAAGCCGGGTTTTCGGCCATCAGATACAGATACCAGCTTAGACCCACCAGCAAAAAAGCGAGTATCCCTATAGCATGATGCCGCGTGAAGGGCTGCCGGGACTGTTTCTGTTTGAAATAATGCCCGATAACTACCATCAGCGGTAGAATGAAACCTACCGGACCCTTGGTGAGAAAGGCCAGCCCCAAACCTAACCAGAACAGATACAGCCACCGCGCCCCGCCCCGGTGGTAGTAGCGCAGAATACCGTAGGCGGAGGCCAGCTCCAGCGTGGCCAGATAGGCATCCGTCGTCACGTTGAGGGCCGAGATGAGCACCACGGGCAGCGTGCCGTACACCACGGCCGCCGCCAGCGCGCGGGCGCGGTCCTGCTGAAAAAGCAGGAGGCCCAGGCCGTACACCAGCAGCACCTGCAGCAGCACGGCCAGCACCGGCAGCACCCGCACGCCCAGCGTGTTTTCACCGAATAAGCCCAAGCCGGCGGCCGTAAGCCAGTACGTGAGCGGGGGCTTATGAAAATGCTGAATTCCCAGCAGGCGCGGGTGTAGCCAGTCCTGCCCCACCAGCATTTCGCGGCCAATTTCGGCGTAGCGGGCCTCGCTGCTTTCCAGCGGCCCCCACGCGCCCAGGCCAATCAGAAACGACAGCCCAAGGGCGGCCAGAAACAACCAGAGCCAGGTGCGAGAAGTAATGGACAGCGGCATAACGCAAATAAAAAAACGGACTTCGGCGAAGATACTGCCGTAGTGTTTATTAATTCACAATAGAAAAATATAATATTTAAAATAATTAATATTTAAATCAGGCACAATAACTTTTCAAATAAATATATTAGTATATTATAATTTGACATACAATATATTATAAAAAATGGCCAGCACTTCATAATGAAGCGCTGGCCATTTTTTATAATATATTGTATGTCAAATTATTTTCAGGCAGATTGAACTTAGTTTAATGATAAGGAATAATCATTTTTCAACTCAATCATACGCTGTTTCAGCGCCACTTTAAGCTTTGGTTTATTTATTTTTTTAAACATAATAAGGCATCGATTAAACCACCGCAAATTGTTTTCGTCCAAATAAGTAATTCGGAGTCCTCCTCCACTATAATGCTGAATATAGCTTCTCTCATCTATTGCTACAGTGTTGTTCCACAGCTCATAAGGTATAACTCCAACCGCAGGGTTCGTTTTACCATAATGAATCATATGTCCGTTTTCGTAGATAGCAAAATCCTCATCCGGAACGGGTTTTTCACAGTTATTCAACACATTTTTAAAAAAATCCAAAGCTTCAGGAGTATTCTTCACGATGATTATTCCTGAGTTAAGGCGACCGGAATGACCATTCGCCATATAGATGCTTTGGCCTTCGGTAAAGACATCCTCAACCGGAGGTGTATGTGACCTAACCAAGCAATCAGCATCTATGAAAAATACAGATTCGTACCCACTCTCCAGAGCATTAATAATCATTACGATTTTTAACCATGCCGCGGCAGAAGGAGTCAAATCCTCTTTTGATTTGTCAATGATTTTGTACTCATATCCATATTTTTGGCAATATTCCTTATGGGAATTAATGCACTTGCGAAACAGCAAAGCATACCCCCCTAAGGCGATGCTAAAAACGAACGTCTTCTCAATCTTCATTATTTTAGAAGTGTAAATTTTATTCAAAGAGGTGTGTTTGTTTAGTGCAAAGATCTGCAAAGTATACCATACGTGACGTGTATTTTAAAGTTTTAGTTCTATAGTCCCAGTATATAGCAGTGTATTTTTTAGGCTGGTATTTCGCACAACTTTACAGGACAGATAATCCACGGCAGTGCCAATGTAACAGCGGCCGTACGGCGCGCTATCCAGCATAGTCAGAGAAGCTGCAAGCACTGGTCATCCGTTAAGGCATCAACCCAAAAACAGTGGCCAAATGGCGCAAACGCCCTACAGTCCAAGTAGCCCGGCTGGGTCCCACCGGCCTCGACGGTGCTCACGTCCGAAGAAGAAGCTATGACCGTAGCCTATCGGCGCCATACTCTCTTCCCGGAATGACTGCTTGTACGCCCTGCAAGCTACGATTCCGCAACTCCAGCGTCCGGTGCTGCACCGCTGCTTGTCTCTGAACGAAGAGGGCAAAGCCAGCCGATAAAGAAATAAGGATTATCCCTTCCGCTATTTGCACGTCAATTTTGAAGAAGAGCAGATCGAGACTCCTTCCTCATTGTATTGGTCAACAACGTGCGGTCTGCGTTCATAAAACTAACTTAACCAATTAACTGAGTCCCTCTAGAGTACAGACGAAATCAAGGAATACTTACAAGCCTTTTTGCTAGCTTATAACTACGCCAAATGTTTGAAGACCCTGCTAGGCCTGGGCATGACCCTGCACGAATTCGTCCGTGGCCAGTCGTAAAAGAGCCCAGCTATCTTTACCCGTGCACCAACCCTCCATAAGAATATACAACTAATTTAATTATAGGAATCTGTCTCTTGAACGACCCCGAAATACGCGCCTTATTATACCCGCTTCTGCAGGGCGGACTGTACGTGGATGAGCTGCCCACCGGCACCACCCGCGCCGATGTGGTGCACATTACGGAGCACTTCATGCACGGCTACGAGCTGAAAGGCGACGCCGATACCCTGCAGCGCGTGGCCAAACAGCTGCCCTGCTACAGCAAAGCCTACGATTTCGTCACGTTCGTCATCACTGAAAAGCATCTGCCCAAGCTGCTGCCGCTGGTGCCGGAATGGGTAGGCGTGCTGGTGGCATCGGCGGAAGGGCTGCGCGAGGTACGGCCGGCCGGCTACAACGCCACCGTGGAGCGTCCGGCCGTAGCGGGCTTGCTGCGGGTTGAAGAAATTAAGCAATTTCTGCTGGCCCAGGGCCTGCCCGGCGTAAGCACCCTGCGCCGCCGCGAAATCCTTAATTTCCTGCGCACCACCCGCCTGGTGCTGCTCTCTGATCTGGCCCGGCACGTGCGCGAGCGGCTGATGGGCCGCATGGAAGAGCGACTGGCCATTCGGGCGGAGCGCAAAGCCGAACGGGCGCAGCGCGGTGCCCGCAAGCGCCGCCGTCCCACGCACACGCGCCGCAAGCAGCGCTGAACTATGCAACCACTTGCTGGTTAGCTTATTGTTCAACTGCGCACTTGCCCCATGAAAATCCTACTCACCGGCGCTACCGGCTACATTGGTCAGCGCCTGCTGCCACTTTTGGTGGCCGCGGGCCATGAGGTGGTGTGCTTAGTGCGGGATGCCCGCCGGTTTCAACTGCCCGCCGCCCAACAGAATAACGTCACGGTAATAGAAGGCGACCTATTGAAGCCGGAAACGCTGGCCACTTTCCCCGCTGATCTGGATGCTGCCTACTACCTGGTGCACTCTATGAGCGGCCACACCAAGGATTTTTTCCGGGCCGAACAGCAGTCGGCGGAAAACTTTGCCGCCGCGCTCAACCAGACCACCGCCCGCCAGATTATCTACCTCTCCGGCATTGCCAATGATAGAGCCCTGAGCACCCACCTTCGCTCCCGCCGGGCCGTGGAAAAGGAGCTGAAGAAAACCGCTCGGGCAGCCCTCACGGTACTGCGGGCCAGCATTGTTATTGGCTCCGGCTCGGCTTCGTTTGAGATTATCCGGGATTTGGTGGAAAAGCTGCCCGTGATGGTAACGCCGCGCTGGCTGAACTCGCGCTGCCAGCCCATTGGCATTCGGGACGTCATGTTCTACCTCACGGCCGTGCTCGATAACCAGGCCTGCCTGGGGCGCAGCTTTGATATTGGCGGGCCCGATGTGCTGACGTACCGGCAAATGCTGCTGGGTCTGGCCGAAGTGCGCGGCTACCGGCGCTACATCATCACGGTACCGGTACTCACCCCGCGTTTGTCGTCGTGGTGGCTGTTTCTTGTTACCAGCACCACGTTTTCCCTGGCGCAAAGTCTGGTAGAAAGCCTGCGGAACGATACCATCGTAGACCCTAAGCGCAGCATTCAGGAAGTAGTGCCGCACGTTTGCATGACGTACCGCGAAGCGTTGCAACTGGCTTTCCAACGCATTGAGCAAAACGAGGTACTCAGCAGCTGGAGTGATGCCCTGAGCAGCGGCGTGATGCCCCGCAACTACATGGACCACATTCAGATACCCCAGCACGGCATGCAGCAGGACCGCCAAACGCTACGCTTCACCCGCGACGCGGAGCAGGTACGCCGCAACATCTGGCAGATTGGCGGCGACCGGGGCTGGTACAAGGTAGACTGGCTGTGGCAGGTGCGCGGCCTGCTGGACAAGCTGGCCGGCGGCGTGGGTTTGCGCCGGGGCCGCCGCTCCCCCACCGACCTGCGCGCCGGCGACCCGCTGGATTTCTGGCGCGTGCTGGTAGCCGACCAGGAAGGCCGCCGCCTATTGCTCTACGCCGAAATGAAGCTCCCTGGTGAGGCCTGGCTGCAGTTCCGCATTCTGGACAGCCCGGATGGCTCGCACACCCTGGAGCAGCTGGCCGCCTTCCGCCCTTACGGCCTGGCCGGGCGCCTGTACTGGTATGCCATGCTGCCGTTTCACGCCATTATCTTCAAAGGCATGGTGGAGAATATTGTGGAATATGAGGCACCGGCCAGGAAGCCGAAAGCTGCTCTTGGCGTGGGCGTTTCCCCGTCAGCAAAAGGATAAGCCCTGGAAATCTGTGCGTGCTGATTAATAATAGAAGTCTAATTAATCACCCATAATTATTAAGTAATCAAATACTTACATCAAAACACCCTACCTGTATAGAGTCAGAAGAGTCTAAATTTCAGAATAGCAATTAACCGTATCTGCCTTATCATTGATTCGGCTTGATAGCAGGATTTAGCGCTTGTAGCAACCGGCAATCCGGATTTTAGGCCGCTGGCAAGCTGGTTACGTCCTTGTATCACTGTCGAGATTCTATTTATGAGCCCTATCTACTCCCTGCAATGGGCCATTCCGGCGCATCCTGAATTTGACTTCTATACGCTATTTTATGTCCTGGCTTTTGGGCTGAATCTGGGGTTATTGGTTTGGGAAGGGCGGCGGCGCGGCTATCCGCAACGCGCCTGGCTGGTGTTGCTGGCCTGCACCACCCTCATGTTTATTCTGGGTACCAAGCTACTGGCCTTTTCCGGACCGGAGTGGCGGGCCCTGCTGCATACCGGGCACTGGCCCGACTCGGAGGCGCGCACCGTGTTGGGCGGCGCCATGGCCGGCACGCTCACCCTCCTGCTTTTGCGCCGCCCGTTTGGGTTCAGCTGGCACGTGTTTGATGCCTTTACGCTGCCCATGTGCGCGGCGCTTATGGTGCAATGTGTGGGCTGCACGCTCACGGGCTGCTGCTTTGGCGAACTGACGCACGGCAGCTGGGGCCTCACCTACCCGCCCGATACCCTGCCGTATCTGTGGCAGGTTTCCCGGGGGTTGATTCCTGCCGGGGCCGCCCATTCGTTGCCCGTGCACCCTACGCAATTATATTCTCTGGTACTTTGCGGTGTGGTGGGGGTAGTTTTGATTGTTACCCGGCACCGGCCCTGGCCTGGCGGCAGCCGCCGCCTGCTGCACCTGGGCCTGCTGCTGGCAGGCCGCCTGCTTATCGAGTTCTGGCGCAACCCAGCCGGCGAGCAGGTGGGAGCTGCTATTCAGACGCACGGTGGCCTGGCCCTCAAACAGGTACAATGGGTGCTACTGCTGCTTGCCCCGCTGCTGCTGGGCATTTGGGCGCTGCTGATTCGCAGGGCGGCCCAGCCCGAGCGGGTGCCTGTTAATCATTCCGTGCGCAACCTGCTGGCTGTGGCCGGCCTGCTGCTTCTCACCGCCTGGCTGGGCCAGTGGGCGCTTACTCTGCCCGAGATATTGGTAGTAAAGGCATTGCTGCTGGCCGTGCTGGCAATGGAAGGCAGCGCCCTGCTGCTGGGTGCCTCTGGGACCCTACGCCCCTACCGCGTAGCCTGGCCGCTGGGTCTGGCGGGCTCCGTATTTCTCCTTACCAGTCAGATTCCCATTGACTCAGCCCACACCGCTCCCAATAAGTACTACACTTTGTCGGCGGCCTGGAGCCATGGTACCTTTCAGCGGCAGCAGAATATCAATGGTGGCTGCGGGGGCAGTAGCCCACTATTGCCGTACCAGCATCAGTATACCACCGCCACCCTGGACGCATCCCATACCAGTCTGCCCGTCCTCAATGCGGCGGGCAAGATGCAAAAGGAAGAAACCACCTGGGGGCTGCGCCTGCACGCCGGCGCCGACCAGCAAACTCAGCTCTACACCGATTCGCTCTATGCCCCTTACACCGGCAAAAAGCGCACTTTTCTCTTCGCCGTTAATCCTTACTGGCAAGGCGACCGGCGCTATTACGGTTTGGGAGTCGGAATGCTTCTCGGCAACCTGGGCTACCATAAGATTAATTCCGGCGATGAGTTCAGTGTATTGGATGTGCAGTTTTCCGCTCGTGTGGGTTCGCGCCAGTCTGTATTTGCGCAGGCCGATTATAATTACCTGGGCTATGGCATGGCAAACCCACAGCACCGGATAGGGCTGGGCACCGGCTTTGGCGGCACGCGCTGGCGCCTGCTGGCCGGGGGTGCCCGGTCCAAGGATTACGATATGATGCCGGGCGCTACCCGCTGGTCGGGATTTGCGGAGGCGCGGGGGCAAGTGGATCTGCACTGGAGCGCGGGGGCCTTTACGTTGTTTGGCAACCGGCAGCAGCGGCAGGTGGGCATTCAGCTTAGCCGCCGCTTTGGGCAATAACGGCTAGCTGCCCAGCCGGCGCACCAGCCACATAATCAGGCTGATCAATAAGCTCACCAGCAGCATAGAAGCCAGCGGCATATAGAACCGGAAGCCCGGCCGCTCCACCCGAATATCACCGGGCAGGCGCCCAAACCAGTTCAGCGCACTACCACCGCCCAGCCAGATAAAAGCACCCAGCAGCGCCAGGCCCAGACCAAGCATCACGAAGAGCTTACCGATTTGAGGAGACATAGATGGTGAAAAGCAGATGCACCCGCTTCGTACGCAGGGCGCGCCAAACGGGTGCATCTACTGAAGGCTATTGGGCCGTTGCCTAGCGGCTGACTACTCAGGTTTGGCGTAGAAAGCCTCTAACGAGCGGGTGTACAGGCAGTAGTTAATAGGATTGTTCACTTGAAAAATGGTGGGCTCTTTGGCGCCGGCGGGCACCAGCATGAGGCTGCCCTTGCCGTTTATCTTGGTGCGCTCTAGCCCCTGCCCTTCGCGGTTGTCAAACTTCACATCCAGATAGTACAGGTAGGGCGCAATCCAGTTTACGTAGCCCCTTTTGCTGACACCCGACAGGCTCCTGATTTCCAGGTCTTTATAATTACGGGCAATGGCCTGTTGAAACTCCACCGCATTCAGCGGCTTACCGCGCAGCACGGGCATCACATCCCACTGCCCATCCAGTAGCACCCATTTTTGCTGGTCGGGCAGCCAGGTTTCCAGCAGCACGTGGCCGGCCCCACTTTCGGTGGTTTCTACGTCCTTGGTTTTCAGGGCCAGCACCCGCGACTTCAGCCCGTAGGCATTCAGGCAGGAGGTGGCTACAATGCCGTACTCCACGCAGCGGAACTGCTTGCCCAGCTTCACTTCTTCCAGAATGGTAAGCGCATCGTTTTTAGTGGGCTGGTTGCTGCCGTTGTGGTCCCATTGCTGATGCACCCAGTGCAGCAGGCGCAGCGCCCGCTCGGTGTCGTTTTGGGCGCCCTGCACCACGGCATCCAGGTTGTACTGTTGGCGCAGCTGGGTGAGGAAGGTATTATTCTGGCCGGCTTCATACCGAATTGTGAGTGGCGCGGCCGGGCGCGCTTTGTCAAAGCGCAGCGGCTCCACGGCAAAGCCGGTGGCGCGCAGCTCCGTCAGTGCGTAGCGGCCATCATCGAGCAGAACGTAAAAGCGTTGGGTAGTGCCGGGCTTCAGCGTATAGCGAATAGAGTCCTGGTCGGTGCGGAATACCACGGATTCTTTGGCTGCGTGCAGGGTCAGCGGTAGCACGTCAGGGCTGGTTTCGGGGGCTATGCGCCATTCGCCTTTCACCCAATCCTGGCCCAGGCGGTAGTCGGCCTGCGGCTGGTGCGCTTTGATGACGGGCAGCCCCTGATAGGTGGCAGATTGCGCAACGGCAGTGCCACTAGCTAGCAGCAGGCCATACAGCAAAAGAGGTTTCATGCGGATTATGAAATATAGGTTTAGCCGCATAGAGGACCTTAATTCGAAAATCGTTGCCTCGGGGGTCAGGATTTCTTTGGCCTTGTAGCCTGGAGCCGGGCAAAACAATTTGCCTCAGGCTTAGCCAAGCAAGGCGAAAAACACCACGGTTACCGCCACCACTATCAGCACATACGCCCCCAGCGCCCACCATTCGGCCCGCTGCCGGAAATCATACGGGAAGCGCTGCCCGATGCGCTGCTGCACCCATACGGACGCCATGAAGCCGATAAAAACTATAGCCAGCGCCACCTGGGTGGGCAGCAGCTGCCGGAACATCAGCAGCAAAGCCAGCAGCGGCAACAATCCCACGAGGTAGCCCAGCAGTCGGGCAGTAAATAAGTTGGTTAGCATAACGCGGTGGTTAGTTTTTCTCGAATACGGGCTCAATCCGGCCTTCGGCTCCTATCTGCAAGGCAGCCTCGTAGCGGTTGCCGGTTTTGGCGGAAACGAAACCCCGGATAACACCGGTTTTGCCCTTGCGCAGCAGCTGGTTCATCTGCGTATCGCTCAGGGTTTTACCGCCCCACTCAAACGGCACCCGGAACTGGCAGTCCTCGCGGAAGCGCGAGCAGCCCCAGGCCGCTTTGCCCTTCAGCATAGTGCCCAGGCGGCACACGGGGCACGGAATCTGGCCGGGGTCGGTGGCGGTGGTGGGCTTGTTTTCGGCGGCGCGGGCCAGCTCCAGGGTGCGCTGGGGCGTGAGGCGGATGGCAGCGTCGAACTTGTTGCCAGCCTCATCCAGGAAGCCTTTCATCACCTGCGTGCGGCCTTTTTTGAGCAGGTCACCTACCTGCTTATCGGTAATCTTCTTGCCTTCGAACTCGGTGGGCAGGCGGAACAGGCAGTTTTCCCGGAAGCGAGAGCAGCCAAATGCCGTTTTGCCGCGCAGTACGTGGCCGCTGCCGCAGGCCGGGCACGCCCCCAGCGCGCCGGGAATAGCCGGCGTGGCGGCGGCTTTCGGCGGATTAGCCTTGGCGGCGGCTCCGGCCTTCTGTCCCGTTAAATCGGCCAGCTCCGTCTTATGGATGCTGATGCCGCGGCCCGAGCCATCCTGCTTTACTTCCAGCACCATTTCCCGCACCAGCCCTTTCAGCTCATCCAGAAACTGCCCGGCGTCCAGCTGGCCGCCCTCAATCTGGCGCAGCTTCCGCTCCCACTGTCCCGTCAGCTCCGCCGATTTCAGGGTGGGGTTGCGGATGAGGCCAATGAGCTCTACGCCGGTAGCGGTGGGTACAATGCGCTTTTTCTCCCGTACAATGTAGCCGCGCTTAAACAGCGTTTCGATGATGGCGGCGCGGGTACTGGGCCGCCCAATACCGTTTTCCTTCATAGCCTGGCGCAGCTCTTCGTCGTCTACGTTACGGCCGGCGGTTTCCATGCCGCGCAGCAGCATAGCTTCGGTGTACTCGCGCGGGGGCTGGGTTACTTTCTGATCCAGGCGGGGCTTGTGCGGGCCGCTTTCGCCTTTTTCGAAGGCGGGCAGCACGGTATTCACCACATCATCGTCGCCCTCGGTGGCGGCTTTGGGCGTGGACGGCGCCTGCTGCTCCTCCGGGTTGCCATATACCACGCGCCAGCCCGGGTTCAGAATCTGGCGGCCCCGCACCCGAAACAGATACCCGGCTGCTTCGGCCAGCACCGTAGTGTTGGACACTTCGCAATCGGGGTAAAAAGCCGCCAGAAAGCGCCGCACAATGATATCGTACACGCTTTGCTCGAAGCTGCCTAAACCGCCCGCACTGGCGCCGGTGGGAATAATGGCGTGGTGGTCGGTTACTTTATTATTGTTGAAGACCTTGGTGCTCTTCTTGATTTTGTTGGCCAGCAGCGGCTGCGTGAGGCTACGGTAGGCGCCCAGCCCCTGCAGAATACCGGGTATTTTGGCATACTGATCATCGGGCAGGAAGGTGGTGTCTACGCGCGGGTAGCTGACCACTTTCTTCTCGTAGAGGCTCTGCACGGTTTTAAGCGTGTCTTCGGCTGAGAGGCCCAGCTGGTTGTTGCACTGCACCTGCAGGGAAGTCAGGTCGAAGAGGGAAGGCGGCGTTTCCAGCGCTTTCTTGATTTCGACACCCGTTACGGTAAGCGGCACATCCTTTACGGCGGCCATGGCCACATCGGCCTCTTCCTGACTTACGAAGTAGCCGCGGGCCTTCAGGCGCGCTTTTTCATCGGGCTCATCGTCCTCGGCCTTGCCTTTTTTAACGGGCGCTACGTGGCTGAACAGGGTGCCCCGGTACTCGGTGCGCAGCACCCAATACGGCTCCGGCTTGAAGTTGCGGATTTCGTGGTAGCGGTCTACCAGCAGGGCCAGCGTAGGGGTTTGCACGCGCCCAATGCTAAGCACCTGGCGCTGGCCGGGAGCATATTTCAGCGTAAACAGGCGCGTGGCGTTCAGGCCCAGCAGCCAGTCGCCGGCGGCACGGCTTTTACCGGCCTGGTACAGGTTGTCGAACTCCGAGCCCTCGCGCAGGTTGGCAAAGCCCTGGCGAATAGCCTCTTCCGTTAAAGATGAAATCCAGAGGCGCTTGAAGGGCTTGCGGTATTTGGCTTCCATCAGCACCCAGCGCTGAATTACCTCCCCTTCCTGGCCGGCATCGCCGCAGTTAATGACTTCCTCGGCAGAAGCCAGCAGGTTTTTGATGACGTTGAACTGCCGCACCACCCCGTCGTCGCGGCGCATGAGCTTGATGCCGAACGACTCGGGCAGCATGGGCAAATCATGAATGCTCCAACGCTTCCACTCGGGGCGGTAATCCTCAGGCTCGCGCAGCTGGCAAAAGTGCCCGAACGTCCAGGTTACCTGGTAGCCATTGCCCTCAAAATAGCCATCCATTTTGCGGCTGGCACCCAACACATGGGCAATTTCGCGGGCTACGCTGGGTTTTTCGGCAATACAAACTTTCACTATTCGCTGATTCTCACGGATGATGACGCTGAGCCCGCACAGACAAGCTCAGTGGGGAATCAACAAAGATAACCGGATAAAAAGTCCGTTTAAAGCTGCTACCGCAACATCGGAAAAACACGGGCAGCAGGTCACAAAAAAGCGGCTCGCCAAGGCGAGCCGCTTTGTATAAGGAATCCTTTTCTGAGCGCAGCGCGGAATCTGAGTTTCTCTTATGTAAGAATTACCCCAGATTCCGCGCTGCGCTCGGAATGACAGGTTTTTAGGATTTCTTCTTGTGCTTGGCTTTGATTTTAGCGTCGCCGAGCTTGGTCTTTTGCTTGGCGTCCACGTCAGCAGAGGTAGATACATCCGTTTTGGCGGGCGCGGCCGAGGCCTGCGTCATGCTGGCGGCATCTTTTACCTCGCCTACCAGGGCCACCATAGTGTTGCCGGCCGAGGAGTTGGATTCAATGGTCAGCACTTTGTTCTGCATGCCCATTTTGCCCATGCTGTTGAACTTGGCCGTGATAGTGCCGGACTTGCCGGGCATGATGGGCTCCCGCGTCCAGTCCGGGGTGGTGCAGCCGCAGCTTACGCCAATGTTGGAGATAATGAGCGGGGCGGTGCCCGTGTTCTTGAACTTGAAGGTATGGTCTACGATGTCGCCTTGTTTGATAACGCCGAAATCGTACTTCATTTCCTCAAACTGAATCAGCGGGCCGGCCACTTTTTCCTGAGCGGGCGCCGTTGCGGCAGTCTGCGCGTGGGCCGCAAAACCGCCCAGCGTGAGCGACAAGGCCAGAACAAGTACTTTTTTCATGACTGGGGATAGTTTGTGAAGTTGAATTAATCAAAAATACGGGTTTTGCCGGGCAGGCCAATTATCCTGCCAGTTTTCCGGGTATTTATTATGACTTATAAGTTACTGGTTTGTACGCAGCAATGCATAATTGGCCGGGAAAGAATTAACAGGCATCCACTACTGACATGCTCCCACAGGTAGCAGCTGCTTACTCCGCCAGCATTTTAGGGTTGAAATTCAGCAGAAACAGCTGCTCTGAGGACCGGGTGACGGCGGTATACAGCCAGCGGGCAAACTCAGAATTCACCATATCTTCCTTCAGGTAGCCGTGGTCTACGAAAACGGCCTGCCACTGGCCGCCCTGCGCCTTGTGGCAGGTAAGCGCATAAGCAAACTTCACCTGCAGGGCATTCAGGAAGGGGTCTTTACGCAGACCAGCGGCCCGGTCCTTTTTCTTTTCCAGGTGGGCGTAGTCGGCATTGATGGCCTGGTAGAGGGCGTTGCTGCGGTCGGCGGGCAGGGCCGGGCTTTCCGTGTGCAGGGTATCCAGCAGCAGCTTTACTTCAATATCGGGCTCGTCCGGGTAGTCTACCAGCCGCACGCGGGCATCGGCAAACCGGAAGCCGAATTCCTCGGTGCGCCGGATGATTTTGACCACCTGCACAAAGTCGCCGTTGGCCAGAAAGCCAATTTCCGAGTCCTTGGGCAGCCAGAAATAGTTGTTGCGCACCACCATCAGGTAGTCGCCGGATTCGATTTCATCTTCCGCATCAAACAGAATACGGCGGATAAACTGGTTGTACTGGTTGGCGTTCTTGTTGGAACGACAGATGATGGTGGTGTTTTCGTGCCCGTAGTTTTTGTAGGCCCAGCGCAGGCCATCCTCCAGCTTGTCGCCGTTCATCTTAAAGATATCGGGGTAGCCTTTGGTGTGGAACTGAATGTTGGGATGCTCCTCCCGTAGCTCTTCCCGCAACGTGGTGGCGTTCATCAGAATACCCGAGGCCTCGGCCTGGCGCATCACCTGGCGCAGCTCCACGGAGCTGACGGTAGCCCGGAAGCGGTGCGCCAGCAACTCAGGGTCCAAGGCCGGGGACAGCAGCTGGCCCACGGGCGGCAGCTGGGCCGTATCGCCAATAAGCAGCAGGCGGTTGGTGGGCTTTTCGAACACGTAGCCCATCAAATCATCCAGCAGACCGTTTTCGCCGAAGGCTTTTTCGTCTGATATCATGGAGGCTTCGTCCACGATGTAGAGCATATCGGCGGTGCGGTTGGGCTGGCGCTGGAAGGAAAGCCGCTCCGAAGGCGTGCCGCTGGTTTGGCGGTATATTTTCTTGTGAATGGTGCTGGCTGCCACGCCGGAATAAGTGCCCATTACCTTGGCCGCCCGGCCGGTAGGCGCCATAAGGGTATACTTGCGCTGGCGGCTGTAGAGCCACTGCACCAGGGCGCTTACCACGGTGGTTTTGCCGGTGCCGGCGTAGCCGCGAAGCACAAACACCTTGCGGCCCGGCAGCTCATCGCGCAGAAACTCATCCAGCTGAAAAAACAGCGTGGCCTGGTCCTGCGTGGGCTCATAGGGGAAAAAGTCGCGGACGGAGGGGTTCTTACGGAGAGCATAGCAGGGAAATCTATGCAACAAAGTTACGCCGGATTCAGGTCCTGCGCTTGCAAAGGATATTGCGCAGGAAACCATGCGGCTGGTTTTCTTACCTGATCAGCCTGCCTGACCCCAAGGAAAACCGCTGCTGCCTAGCGCCAAGGCAACAGGGGCAAGAGGTGAAAACGCAGCAGCAGGAAAAGTAAAAAGGCCCGCTGAATCTCAGCGGGCCTTTTTATAAAACAGGTAGAAAGCAGGCTATTCCCGTACTACGCGCAGCATGGTGCTTTGCCCGTTGGCCAGCTGCAGGCGCACCAGATACAAACCAGCCGGGAGGCCGGCCGCCTGGGGCCATACCACCGGAGTGGCACCCGCCGCCAGCGGCGTCAGGGTTTGTTGCAGCATCTGCCGGCCAGCGGCATCGTGCAGGGTGAGGTAGGCGCGCGACTGGGCCGCCGGAACCCGCAGCGTGAGGCGCAGGCCATCGGAGCCGAAGGGGTTGGGCTGCGCTACCAGCTGCACCATATTACCAGCACCGGGGCGGGCCACCGTGCGCACCACTGAATAGCGGGCTTTGCCATCGGTATCCACCTGCCGCAGGCGGTAGTAGAGCAAGCCGGCGGGCTGGTTTTGTGCCGCGGCGTCCAGCAGCTGATAATCGTGGCGAGTTGTGCTGGTGCCGGCGGCTTTCACCTGGCCTACGGTAGTCCAAGAATTGATTCCATCCAGGCTACGCTCCACCTCAAACCGGTCGGCCATTTCCTCAAAAGCCGTAGCCCAGTTCAGCTGCGCCCCGGCAGGCTGCCAGCGCCCATCAAACTGCATCAGGGTTACGGGCAAAGCAACCGGTGCCGGCGGGGCGAGGAAAGTAGCAATGGAGGTAGTGGATACCAGGCTGTTCGTGCTCGTATCCGTCAGCTTTACTACCTGGTCGCCACCGCAGCCATTGGTCACCTGAATATCATCTACAAACCAGCCTTCATTCCCGGTACCTCTGTCGGAGCGCACCCGGAATCTCACTTTGATGGCTTTGCCATTGAAGGAGGAAAGGTTGATGACTGTTTTGGTGAACTTGGACCCATCAGCATTAGCGGCTAATATCCCCGTAAAACAGGGCACACCGCTGGCACTGAAAGCAGAGTTATAGCCATTGGATATGAAGTAGGGTGCGGCATCCGTCCAGGTTGTACCGTTATTCGAGGTAATCTCTACGGTTCCACCGTCATAGCCGGACTCAAAGCTATAGAAGTGATAGAAGGAAAGCGTAGAAGCCGTAGTGGGCGTAACTGAACCCGAAATCAGGCTAAAATCTTTGGTTTGAGTAGGCGAGCCGGATGCCCAGGATTTGGTACCGCTTTTGGCGTAGGTAGTACTGGTACCCCAGGCCGTATTGCCGTCTTTGGGCGTGGTGAAGGAAGTGGGGGTTGCATCGGCATTCTCATTTAATGCCAAGGCAGTAACGCAACCAGCATCCTTGGCCGTTTGGGCATTGATGCTGAAGCTCAGGCTTTGGTTGATGGCCGTGAACTTGACATTGGAAAACGTAACGGTGCTGCCGCTGAGCATGCCGCCCGTGCTGCTTATATACTGCAGGCCGGCGGGCAGATCATCGGTGAGCTTGTAAGTGGCCGCGGGAACGGCGCAGTCGCAGGTGGCGGTAAGCGCAATGCTGAAGGAATTGCCTGACAAGGCCGCCGTTGCTTTCTTCAACGTTACGCTGGAGGGCACATTGTAGCCAGCGGTCTGGTCGGTAGCGCTGGTGGAGGTGCCTTGCTTGGCATCAACGCCCATGCCGCGACGGGCAAAGGCACTCCAAATAGCGCAGCGGTACTTACCACCATACAGCAGCTGGTCAGCGGCCAGAATGGCGTCGCGGGCATCCAGGAAGCCGGGGTTGCAGGGTTGCAGTTTCAGGCCTTGAATAACCAGCTGCATGGCTACGTTATTGCCGCCGGTGCTGGCACTGTTGTAGAGGTTAGACTCAATGGCGCCTTGCTGCTGAATGATATTCCAGGTCATATCCCAGAGCACAGCACACCAGACTTCACCAATGTTATGCACCTCGGTGTCGAGAGCAACATCAGCATACGTGAGCGGGTTGATGCTCATAGAAGTGCTATAAGGATAGCGGCGGATACCACTGCCATTGGTCGGCTGCCCCACGGCATAGTTGCCCATGGGGCGCGACTTGGTGCCGTCCGTGACCAGCGTTGCCTGCCAGTCAGTGGTCAGCATCAAGGCAAAATAGTCGCTCCAGCCTTCGCCACCCTGTTCGGCGTTGTTCAGGCAGCTGCTGTTGGCCGGGCCGCCGGTCAGGCGGGTAGAAACGCCGTGGCCATACTCATGCACCACAATTCCGTTGTCGAGGTCACCGTCCAGCTGCGGATCCGTAGCCGAAGGCTTGGGCAGGGTTACAGACACGCCGTTGGCCAGCTCGCCAATTAACAGGGCGCCATCTTCCATGGATATCATCACGGCAGGAACGGTGATGGTATTATCCGTGCCGCCCATGGTGAAGGGGGAACCGGTGATGTTATTGACCATGATAACAGCCTTAGCACCGGCTGTCTGGGCATTTTTTACTTTGGTTACAAAGTCGCACGTGCCCCGGTCAATCATTACAATTTTACCTGACAGAGCTGCTGCTGATACCGGTGTGCCGCACGCCTGGTGGGTAAGTGGGCTGGAGCCGGCATCATCATAGCGCACTACCTGGCCGGAAACAGGGCCCTTGTCTGCCAGCTTATTAGCCGTGCTGAAGCTGCCTTCTGCCATGTAATACTGCCCGGCAATGGCGGTAGGCGCCGTAACCTGCATTTTGGGCGATGCTGCCGCAAACAAGTACATCTGCATGCGGCCACTGGTGCCATCAACGGGGGTGCTGAAGTTAGCATTGTCGGTACCGCTGCCATCCTGCGCTTCGGCTAATACATGGTCGTTACCCGTACCGCCACGGGTGAGGTTGTCTTTTTGAAAGTTGCCGGCTGCTTCCGTAAAGCCATACTGGTACAGCACATCGTGGGTGATATTGTTCCAGTAAAACAGGTTTACCAGGGCAGCCTTCTGGTTTGTGGTGGTGGTAGGCGCAAGGCTGAAGTCCGGCACATAATTGAACGTGAGCGAAGAGCCCGTAGTAGAGGAGCTGGCATAGCTGGTTAAACCATTGCCCGTAGTAGCGGGTAAGTTATTAGCATCCCGGTCCTCATATGCCTGCACGTTGTTGCCCCGGGTATACGCATAGTTGGTGGTGCCGTCAAAATGCCAACCGTGTGTGGTGGCGTTATTGCTGCTCCCGGCTTTCAGCCACGGGTCCGACTCGGTGCGCAGGGTATTCCCAGTGGGGCTTTCCCTAGGATAGGGAATAACGTAATACGTGGAGGCGGTGGTTGTGGGCGGGGGCAACAGCATAGGCTGCACCAGCGCAGCCGGCAGCGAAGGGCGCTCCAGCACCGCCGCCCTAAGTTCAGCCGTGCGCGGCTGGCTGGCACGGTTACGCTCATGTACCGTCCAATTGTCTTTATCCACAAATTCCCCGGTAGTAGCATCTATGCGCACGTTCCACCAATCGGAGGAGCTTTGCACATCAATGTTGACATTCCAGGCCAAGTGCAGTTTTTGATTTTTATCCTCGGCCCATACCAGACTGGCCGTTATATCCCGCCGCGCCACATTGCCGCCAGCAAACGTCTGCTGGGCCTCAGGGCCGGTAGGGCCGGTCAGGGGTGAAGTGGAAACCGTGCCGCTCAGCTGCAATATCTGAATGGCCCGTGCTACGGCAGCTCCGGCCGGAATGCTGGGGGTGGCGGGCAGCCCTTCCAGCTCGGTATCGGCCAGGAACCTGCCGGCGTGGTGCACCAGGTTATCTTTTACGAAAGCCAGCGCCAGCACCCGGTTGTATACCGGAATGCCCTGGTGCATTTGCTGCACGTGCACATAGTCCAGGTGGCTAAGGGCATCGGAGTGCGCGCTCGATACGCGCATCTGGGCATTAGTAAGTCCGGCACTGGCCCACTGGGCCCGCGTTTGAAGGGCCCTTTTCAGGCCCTCCTGCGCATTCATTGACTGCGCGAGTGAGGCTTGCAACGGCAGCAGCAAACCAAGGGCAACGGAACTTACAGAGAGTAGAGTAGAGGTTTTACTCATGCGCAATAGGTTACAAAGGTGATGAAGCAGGGCGGGGTGGTGTTAAGTGCAGGCCTCAGCCTTAGCATCTAAAAACCATGAGCTTTAGCACTGAAGCTGCTACTCAAGCTCGCAAAGTACAAATCACACTTAATAATCCCTATTGAATTAACCTTATTGGGATAATTAATTATCCCAATCCAACTTCAATATTTATCCCAATGATATTTTTGACCCTTCGACCTAATAAACATGAAATTGGCAACCTAATCTGTGTTTTATGAATAATTTAACAATATTTTGGCTTGAAATTTATATAGTATTCAATTCAATAATTTAACTATTTATATAATAATATTAATAATAAACAAAAACAAAGAACACTACACACCATACCTAACTCCCATTTTATATTCTTATTTAAACACCAAAAATATACCCCGTCTTCCCGCCAGCATAGGATTTTCAGATTCCTATGCTGGCGGGAAGACGGGGCCGAAAAATTATACTCAGGCCAACGCCGCCTTCCTCAACAAGCCTTATTTATACTACCGGCTCAATCACGGCCATGGTAGCCGTGGCCTTGGCAATGAGCAGGTCATCACACCACACCTCCGCCTCGCAGAAATGCAGGCGACGGCCGGCCTTCAATACCCACCCAATAGCCCGCAGCTTTTCCCCTACCCCGGGGTGCAGATAAGTGGTTTTCAGCTCCACCGTTACCATGCCGTGGTTATCCGGGATAAGCGTAACGCCGGCAAAGCCGGCTACCAGATCAGCCATGGTGGCGGTGAGGCCGCCGTGCACGAAGCCCTTCTGCTGCTGGTGCTGCAGGGCCAGGGTTAGCTCTGCTTCCACGCGGCCAGGCTCAATCAGGGTGAGGTTGGCCCCAATGAGGTGCATGAAGTACTGGCGCTCCAGCTTGCGGCGAATCCGGGTTTCGAGCGGCTCCAGAGCGGCCGCAACGGGGGAAGTAAGTTCATCAGACATTGCGGCAAAGATACCGCCTTCCGAAGAGGTGCACCAAATGCAGGAGTTGCGTACCTTTTGGCCGCGGCCGCAACCCAGCGGGCCCCTGGCTTTACTCCGTATGCATCCCACCGACTTCCTTCTACCTGGTGCCCTGGGGCTGGCCCTGGCGGCCTGCAGCGGGTTTCGGGTGTTTGTGCCGCTGCTGGCAGCCAACGTAGCTTACCTTTCCGGCTACCTCACCCCTTCCCCCGGGTTTGCCTGGCTGGGCACCTGGGTAGCCTTTGCCGTGCTGGCCACAGCCACGCTGGCCGAAATGCTGGCTTATTATGTACCAGTAGTTGATAACCTGCTGGATACGCTGACCACGCCCGCTTCTTTTATTGCCGGCACGCTCCTGATGACCTCTGCCCTCCCCGAAATGAGCCCGGTTATGCGCTGGGGGCTGGGGGTTTTGGTAGGCGGCGGCGCGGCGGGCCTTGTGCAAACGGGCACGGCTGTTTTGCGGGCCGGCTCCACCGTTACCACCGGCGGGCTGGGCAATCCGGTGCTGGCTACCCTTGAAAATATGCTGGCCGTGGTGGGCTCTCTGCTGGGGCTATTGTTGCCCCTGATTATGGCCGGACTGGCGTTGGTTCTGGTGCTGTATCTTGCGGGCCGTATCCGGCGGCAGGTGCGCCGCTCTTCTCGCCCGCAGGCGGCTACTTCGCCCCCGGGCACCTGATCTGACTTTCTCCCTATGACACACTCTACTGCTAATCCCTCTGATTCTCTGCTGCAGGCCTACACCGGCCAGGTGCGCGTGCGCGTGGGCGGGCTGCTGGTGCAGAATGGCGCTATTCTGCTGGCGGCCCACCGGGGTCTGCTACCCGATAAAGTACCGTTCTGGTCGCCGCCCGGCGGGGGCTGGGAGTTTGGCGAAACCATTCGGGCCTGTTTGCGCCGTGAGTTTGAGGAGGAGACCGGGCTGCAGGTAGAAGTGGGCCGCTTCCTGCATCTGCACGAGTTTATGGACAATGACCTGCAGGCCCTGGAACTGTTTTTTGAGGTGAAGCCGCTGGACCCCACGGCTACCCGCGCCTTGGCTCCGACCCGGAGCACACGCCCGAAGGCCAGGTGCTGACCAAGCTGGCGTTCTTTACGCCCCGCCAGCTGGTTTCGATGCCCGTGTTGCAGGTTCACCCGGTGCTGCGCCTCATCCTCAGCCCCGATGACGTGTACATTCCCCAGCAGCTGTTTAAATAGCGCCCGCCGCCCCCGGTGCTATATAACCGGGTCTTGAGGGTTGAACATATAAAAGCGCCGCTTGAAAATCAGTTTCTCTGCGCCGCCCCACCGCCGGCGTGACCAAAACGGCCGCGTCTTTCTGTAACTTTAGGGGCTTGATTTGGCCCTAGTCGTCTTTTTGCCTGTGTCTGACTCTGTTTCTGTTCCTACCCTGCCTACTCCCACCCTCTCGGGTATTCTGCCGCGCCTGCGCGACGAAACCCTGGACCCTGACAACCTGACGGCGTATAACCTGTACCTCTCCGTAGGGGCAGCCGGCGTGCGCGTGGGGGTGGCCGATGTGCGCCGCAACAAGTTTGTGGTGCTGGAAGACTACTCCCTGCAGCCCGCTACCTCCCTTTCCGGCCAGCTCCAGGGCCTGGCTGCCCAGCATGATTTAGTAGGCCGCACGGGCTGGAACCGGGTGCGGCTCTCGGTGCAAAACCGGAGTTTCACGCTTCTGCCCAAGCCCCTGTTCCGGGCCGGTGATGAAGCCGCTTATCTGCAGCTGCACCACCACCTGGACCCGGCCCACGAGGCGGTGCGCAGCTACTCGCATGCTTCACTGGAAATGGTGAATGTATTTGCGGCCGAAAAAGCCCTGACCGAGTGGTTTGGGCGCACCTACCCCGCTGGCCAGCTGCTGCACCAGACCAGCGCGCTGCTGCAGGGGCTGGTTCACCAGAGCGACCGGGGAGCCCCCCGCCGCTGCTACCTCAGCATTGGCCACCAGGAGCTCACCGTGGTAGTTATCCGGGACAAGCGGCCGGAGTTCTGCAACGTCTTCAGCTTCACCACCCCCGAAGACCTAATTTACTACACCATTCTGGTGATGCAGGAGCTGCAGCTAAACCCCGACCAGGACGCCGTAATGGTGTGGGGCGACCTGTTCCACGACTCGGCCCTGTTCACCGTACTGCGCAAATACATCCGCAACATCCGCTTCGGCAACCGCCCCTTCGATATAGGCTACAGCTACCGCCTGAACGACGTGTTCGAGTACCGGTACTTTGAGTTGTTTAGCCTGCATCTTTGCGAATAGGTGAGCCAGGTGAAGGGATGGAATGGCGAGTCTTATCCTGACTTGCCAGTTCCTCAACTCACCATTTCACCATATCACCACCTCCCGTTTATGCGCATAGCCCTGTTTCCCGGTTCCTTCGACCCTTTCACCAACGGCCACCTGGATGTAGTGCGGCGCGGCACCTCCCTATTCGATAAAATCATTATTGCCATTGGCAACAATAGCAGCAAAAGCCGCTATCTGCCGGTAGAGCAAATGGCGGCCATGATATCGGAGGTTTTTGCCGATGAGCCCCAGGTAGAGGTACAGGCTTACAAAGGCTTAACTGCAGATTTTGCCCGCGAAACCGGGGCCCGCTTCCTGCTGCGCGGGCTGCGCAACACCACCGACTTCGAGTACGAAAACACCATTGCTCAGGCCAACCGGCACGTAAATCCGCAGCTGGAAACGGTGTTTCTGATTACTTCTCCCCCGCTGGCCGCTATCAGCAGCACCATCATCCGGGAGATTCACCGCTTTGGGGGCAACGTAGACGACTTTGTGCCGTTCCGCCTGCCAGCGCACCCGCCGGAAGCCTAGTAGCCAGCCAAAATAGCTGTATTAAGCTCTCAAAGCCTTACTGGCTCGTTTCTTTCCGCTGGCTGGGCACAATGCGTACTCCGCGCACCTTGTTCAGCTGGCCGGGCTCCGGAATGGAGAGAACAATGTAATTGGGAGCGGTGGTACTGAGGTTGCCCAGTCGCATCAGATCTTCCTCGTTGGTGCCCATCAGCACAATGTCGCTCACCTTGCGGGTGCGGGCATTAAACGTAACTATCAGCGTGGAACCCTGCCGCCGGAAGGTGTTAATCCAGCCTTCGCCTTTGGTGGCGCGCAGCTGGGCAGCCGTGGGGTCGGCCCCAATCACCTCATCGGCCGCTTCCTGCGGGGGGCCCAGCTGGCGGCGCAGATAGTCGATGTTATGCTTTACTAATTCCGGCAGATCAATTGAGGCGGTTTGGGCCGTTTTGGACTGGCTTTGCTGCGGCGCTTCCGTTTCCGATGGTGTTTGGGAACGGGAGCAGGCGGCCAGAAAACCCAGTGTTAATCCGGCCAGCAAGAGAATAGGTACACGCATAACGGGCCGGGTAAACATTATTTGGCGGGTTCTTTTACGGGTTCGGCCACGCCGGCCACCTCACTCAGGTAGTGGCGCACCACCAGCGCAATGGAGGCGTACGTGTCTGGTAGCACGGCCAGGGCTTCCTGGGGCGTCATCCAGCGCACTTCCTCAATGTACTCCTCGGCCTGGGGCTTCATCAGGGAGTCATCCACGCAGCGCATGATGTACCAGTTGGTTTTCTTCAGCATTTTGTTGCCGTTGTAGGCGTACGAATGCCAGGTACTGGGCAGTGATTCGCCCAGCTCAATCTTGATGTTGCACTCTTCCTCCACCTCGCGCAGCGAGCCTTCGGCCGGGTCTTCCTCCTTCTTCAGCTTGCCTTTCGGCAGGTCCCATTTGCCCAGGCGGTAAATCATCAGCACCAGACCATCTTTCACCACCAGGCCGCCGGCGGCCTTGGCAATGCGGAACTGGTCTTTGAGGTGCAGAATGAGGCGCTTTTTTTTCCGCGCCATCAGGGTGAGGGAAGTCAGTTTCTTCAGCTTTTTCACCTCCATCAGCCGTAGCAAACGGTCGAGGAATGCGTCGGTCACGTCGCGCACCAGCACGTCGCCTATCAGGTCTTTGGAGGTAAATTCGTCCTCCGCGTTCAGGATCAGGTCGTAGCGGTGCTTGTACACTTTTTCGCTGGTCTTCTTGATGATCAGCGGAATATCATTGATGAAAACGTTCATCGCGGGGTAATGTGGAGGAGGCAAAAAAATCAATTGGGGCACCAGCGTCCGTTGCAAAACACAACATAAATATCGTGAAACGGAAATACCGCCGGCCGGGCAAGATACGAGTTGTATCGGGTTACGTTGCCCTCAGCACTCAACTAGTGTTTACCTTGCCGGCATGAAAAAAATCGGTCTTCTCTCCGATACCCATAGCTACCTGGACGAACGAATCCTGTATCATTTGCGGGACTGCGACGAAATCTGGCATGCCGGCGACTTTGGCACGGCGGCCGTGGCCGAGGAGCTGGCTACGGTAGCTCCCCTACGCGGCGTATACGGGAACATTGACGGCCGCGACGTGCGCCTGACTCAGCCCTTGGTGCAGGCCTTTGAAATAGAGGGCCTGCGCGTGCTCATGACGCACATTGGCGGCTACCCCGGCCACTACAGCCCCGCTGCCCGCCCCCTGCTGCAACAGCACCGACCGGGCCTGTTCATCAGCGGGCACTCCCATATTCTGAAGGTGATGCCCGACCCCAGGCTGCGGCTGTTGCACCTGAACCCCGGCGCGGCCGGCCGCCATGGCTTTCATAAGGTGCGCACGCTGTTGCGCTTTCAGGTAGAAGCCGGGCAGGTGCAGCAGCTGCAGGCCATTGAACTGGGCCCGCGCACTACGGAGCGGTAACAAACGCAAAAAGCGCCTTTCCCATCCAGGAAAGGCGCTTTTCAACAACTATGTATGCCGACCGACACCGGCGGCGGACTTACTTACAGGGCAATTTCCGGCTTGGGGTGCTCACCTTCCTGACCATCAGCGTTAACTGGCTTGGTCACGGCTTCGGCATCGTCAAATGCTTCGGCGTTGGCTTTTACGGTAGCCTTGGCGGTTTTCTCCGACTTAGCAGCAGCTGGCGCAGCAGCACCGCCATTGAAGCGGGCCTTCAGCTCTTCGATGTCCACGTTCTTCAGAACGGGCGTGAGGAGCAGTTGCTTAATGATGCGCTGCTTGTTGTTTTGACGGGCAATGTTCTTGCGGTGCTTCCGCTTCAGTCGGGTGACGCTCATATCCGGGTCGGTTAAAGTCGTTTTAGTAAAGGAGGGGCAAAAGTAAGTCTTATTTTTGAATCCCGAAACCTCCATCCTCAACTCATTAGCTCCTTTCATGATTGATTTACGCTCCGATACCGTAACCCGCCCCACCCCAGCCATGCTGGAAGCCATGTTTCAGGCCCGGGTGGGCGATGATGTGTATGAAGAAGACCCCACGGTAAAAGCGCTGGAAGAAGCCGCTGCCGCCCGCTTTGGCATGGAGGCCGGCCTGTTCTGCCCTTCCGGCACCATGACCAACCAAATTGCCATTAAGGCCCATACCCAGCCCATGTCGGAGGTTATCTGCGAGCAGACTTCGCATATCTACCTCTGGGAAGTGGGTGGTATTGCGTTTCACTCGGGCGCCTCGGTGGCGCTGCTGCCCGGCAACCGGGGCCGCCTCACGGCCGCGCAGGTAGAAGCCGCCATCCGTCCCGATGATAACGTGCATTATCCCATCACCCAGCTTATTTCCCTGGAAAACACCCACAACCGGGGCGGGGGCAGCTGCTATGCGCTGGAAGAAATGGAAGCCATTGCGGAAGTAGCCCGCCGCTACGGCATTCCGCTGCACCTGGACGGCGCCCGTATTTTCAACGCCCTGGTAGCCACCGGGCAGGATGCCCGGGCGTATGGCCGCCTGTTTGATACCATTTCCGTGTGCCTGTCCAAAGGGCTGGGGGCGCCGGTAGGCTCGGTGCTGCTGGGCAGCAAGGCCTTCATTCATAAAACCAAGCGCATTCGCAAGGTAATGGGTGGCGGCATGCGGCAGGCGGGCTATCTGGCCGCGGCAGGCCTGTATGCGTTGGAAAACAACGTAGAGCGCCTCGCCGATGACCACCGCCGGGCCCGGCAGCTGGGCGAAACGCTGGCTGCCCAGCCTTATGTGGCTGAGGTACTGCCTGTGGAAACCAACCTGGTTATTTTCCGGCTGCGGGATGAGCAGCCCGCCGGCGCATTCCTGGATTACCTGAAGCAGCACGGCATCATTGCCTCCTCCTTCGGCCCACAAATGATTCGGTTTGTGACCCACCTGGATGTGACAGACGACATGCTGGCCCGCGTAACAGAGGCCCTCGGCAACCTGCGCTAAGCCATAGCACAGCCGACTACGGCTGGGCGGAAGCTAATTCCGGTCCGGCCGTAGTTGGCTGCGGGCTTCGCAGCAGAATAACAGCCCCAATGCTGGCGGCCATTACCGAACCAGCCAGTACGGCCAGCTTGGCCAGATCTATTAACTCCGGTTGATGGAAGGAAAGCGTGGCAATAAAAATGGCCATGGTGAAGCCGATGCCAGCTGTAAATCCCAGCCCCAGCATCTGCAGCCAGCTAACGCCGGTAGGCAACATGGCCTGCCCGCTGCGCACCAGCACCCATACACTGAGCACTATGCCCACGGGCTTGCCCACTACCAAACCCAGCATAATACCCAGCCCTAGTGGCGACACAATGTCTACGCCCGTGCCGCCCTTTAGCATGATGGCCGTATTGCAAAGGGCAAACAGGGGCAGGATAACAAACGTCACGGGGTCGTGCAGGGCATGATACACCCTTCTGAGCTGTTTAACTGGCGTAACGAAGGCCAACAGTACCCCCGCCACCGTGGCATGCACCCCCGATTTCAGCATACAGAACCAGAGCAATAACCCCAGGATGGCTACCACCCATACCCAGTCCTCCCGCCAGCGGCCCAGCAGATAAAGCGCCAGCACCAGCCCCGCGGCACTCGCCAGATAAAGCATATGCAGCGTGTGGGTATAGAAAATAGCGATAACCACCACTGCCAGCAGATCATCAATGATGGCCAGCGCCGTGAGAAAAACGCGCAAACCAGCCGGCACGCGCGAACCCAGCAGGGCCAGAATACCCAGGGAAAACGCAATATCAGTAGCGGTAGGAATGGCCCAGCCGGCGGCAGCCGGTGTGCCCCGGGTAAACAGAAAATGGATAAGCGCGGGCATAGCCGCGCCACCCACCGCCGCCACCGCCGGCAGCATGGCTTTGCGGGGCTCGGTCAGCTCGCCATCCACCAGCTCGTGCTTGATTTCCAGCCCCACCAAAAAGAAGAAGATGGTCATCAGGCCATCATTTATCCAGTGGCTGATGGATTTATGCAGAAAGGACGGCCCTATTTCATGTTCCCAGAAACCAATATAGGCCGGGCCCACCGCTGTATTGCTGAGCACCAACGACAGAATAGTAGCCCCTATCAGGAGTAAACCGGAAAGACGGCCACCTTCTGCCAGCGCCTGTAGTGGAATGCCACGCGTAAAAAACTTCATGAGCGCAAATTACTACTCCTGCCCTAAATTATGACAGGAGTCCGGAGGGCCGGCAGCAGGCGCCTAACGGGTGCGGTGTTATTTCCATGTGGAATCTTTTCCTTACTTGCCAGCCGTATGAACTTGTTTATTGTGGGCGATGTGCACGGCTGCTACTACAGCTTTCTGGAGGTGCTGCAGCACTGGAAACCAGCGGAGGAGCTCCTGCTTCAGGTAGGCGACCTGGTAGACCGTGGCCGCTTCGCGCCGGAAACCGTGCAGGTGGCCCTGGAGCTAAGCGAGAAGTACCCGGCGCAGACTGTATTCCTGAAAGGCAACCACGAAGCGGGCATGCTGCTGCATTATGGCCCTACCGGCCCCCACCCCAACTGGCTGAGCTGGGGCGGCCGCTCCACCAAGCAGCAGTACCAACTGCATCCGGGCTGGCTGGCCCCGCACCTGGCGTGGCTTTCTGAGCGGCCCTTGTTCTGGGAGAATGAGCAGGTGCTGGTCAGCCATGCCGGCTTGGCCGATACCCCCGACCCCATGAATGAGAACAACCCCGACGGGATTCTCTGGCGCCGCGGCCCCCTGCGCAACGTGGGCAAGCTGCAGGTCATTGGCCACACGCCCACTAAGGGTGCGCCTGCGTTTGATGCCAAGGCCAATGCGCTTTACATTGATACCGGGGCCTGTTTTGGGCAGGGCCTCTCGGCCGTGCGGATCAGCGCCGCCGGCCAGCAGCTGGAAACTATCTTCGTACCCACTCACCAGGCCGACGTTGGCTGATTCTACTTGTTGCTGATGGCTGCTGACCCTATTCACCATCTTTCCCAGGCCGATCCGGTGCTGGCGGGCCTGATCCGGCAGGGGCGGCCCATTGCGCCCAGCGCCCACGAGGATTTATACCTGGCGCTGCTCAGAGCCATTGTGTCTCAGCAGATTTCCACCAAAGCCGCGGCCGCCATCTGGCGCAAGGTGCAGGCCCTGTTCCCGCCCGATGGCTACCCCGAGCCGGCCGCCATCCTGGCCATGTCGGATGAGGATTTGCGGGCGGCGGGCATCTCGCGCCAGAAGGCCGGCTACCTGCGGGCCATTGCCGAGTTTGCCCAGCGCGACCAGCTCGACCACAGCTACCTCAGCCAGCTGGATGCCGATGCCTTTACCCAACACCTGACCCAGATAAAAGGTGTGGGCCGCTGGACGGCGCAAATGCTGCAGATGTTTGCCCTGGACCAGCCCGATGTGTTTCCGGAAGGCGACCTGGGCATCCAAAACGCCATGCGCCGCCACTACGGCCTGCAGGAAACCGGCCGGGCCCTGCACCAGCGCATGACGCAAATTGCCGAGGCCTGGCGCCCCCACCGCACCCTGGCCAGCAAGTATTTGTGGCAGTCGTTGGATAATCAGTAAAAGGTGAGCTTGTGAAGTGGTGAGATGGTGAGTTTGACGTTCCGCTTGCGCAAACCGCGCGTATTGCACAACAAACTCACCATTTCACCACCTCACCATTTTACTATCTCACCTTACCCCGCTTCATCATGTAGGCGTACAGCACTTTATCAAACGGCTCCCGGATATCCACCGGCACAAAATCAATCTTAAACTGTCCGCAGCGCAGGGCCAACTCCTGCTCATAGCGCCGCATGGCGGCCTGGTATTGCTCCCGCACTTGCGCCGGCTGCAGCTTAATGGTTTCGCCGGTTTCCACGTCCTCAAACAGGTAAGGCCGGTCCTGGAAGGCAAAGTCCGACTCCGTGGCGCGGTCCATCACGTGGAATAGCAGCACCTCATGCTGCTGGTGGCGCAGGTGCTGCAGGGCGGCTAGAGCCTGTGTTTGCTCCTCGGGGGCGCGGCCCAGCATATCGCTGAAAATGATAACCAGGGAGCGTTTCGGGATTTGCTGCGCGATGGTGTGAATCACGCCAGCCACATCGGTGGGGCGGCGCTGCACGGGGCGCTCCAGGAGTTGCTGCAGGGTGAGCAGCAGGGTGTGCCGGTGGGTGCTGGTAGAGCGCACGGGCGTTTGCAGCTCCACCTGGTCGGCGAAGGTGACGAGGCCCACGGCGTCGCGCTGCTTTTGCAGGAGCGTGGCCAGGGCCGCCGCGCACAGCACGGAAAAGCGCAGCTTGTCGTGGCCGGGACTGGGGTAGTACATGCTGGGGCTTACATCCAGCAGCAGGTGGCAGCGCAGGTTGGTTTCCTCTTCGTAGCGCTTCACAAAGAGCTTATCGGTGCGGGCAAATACTTTCCAGTCCAGGTGACGGGTGCTTTCGCCGGGGTTGTAGAGCCGGTGCTCCGAGAATTCCACGGAAAAGCCGTGGTAGGGCGACTGGTGCAGGCCCGTAATAAAGCCTTCTACCAGCTGCCGGGCCAGAAATTCCAGGTTCTCAAAAGAGCGGATAGCAGCTAGGTCAATGGATTGGGCCATGGGTCAGGCATTAAAATCAGTCAAAAGCGAAAGATAGGCAGCCGGAGTATGTCTGCCTTATTTCATCAACGCATAAGCCCCACAAAAGCTGCGTGCGATGCTGCCCGGCAGGCTTCTTTCTTCTGGCCCTGCTACTTACAAACGGCCCGGGCAGTAGGCAGCTATAGGAAAAGCGCGACTTAAAATTTTTATATCTACAGATAAGTGGTTACTTTGTCCTGAAATTCAAACATCTTGGAATAAATCAACTCTATTGTAGCCACCGTGGAAGACCGTCACGATCAGGAAGAAATCTACTCTCAACGTATTAAAGCCGGCAAGCGCACGTACTTCTTCGACGTGAAAGCCACCCGCGGACAGGACTATTATCTCACCATTACGGAGAGCAAACGCAAGCTGCGCGACGACGATACTTTCTCGTATGAGAAACACAAAATCTTCCTATATAAAGAAGATTTTATCAAGTTTGTCGATGCCCTGCAGGACGCCGTGGATTATGTGCGGGAAGAGCTGCTGACCGAGGAAGAAGTAGCCGAGTTGGACCGCCCCCGGCAGTACGAAGGCGACTCATTTAACCGCAGCGAAGACAACTTTTAACCCCACCGCCTAGCGAAGCACTGCTTACTCTCCTCATTTCATTTGCAACCCCCTTTTAGCGGCGCGCCCGGTTTTACCGTGGCGCGCCGCTTTGTTAGGTTCTGACCGGCTGGTGGGCTGTTTTCTAAAACAGGCAGCAAAGCCGCCCAAAACGCCCTACCTTTGCCCCGGGAATGGCGTTATGGACTTCATTCCTCATTCTTAATTCTTCATTACTAATTAAAACCATGGGTCTTCGCTGCGGTATCGTCGGTTTGCCGAACGTGGGCAAATCCACGCTGTTCAACGCTCTTTCGAACGCCAAGGCCGAATCGGCCAACTACCCGTTCTGCACCATTGAGCCCAACGTGGGCGTGATTACCGTGCCCGATGAGCGCCTGCAGATTCTGGAAGCACTGGTGAACCCCAAGCGCGTGCTGCCCACCATTATTGAATTTGTGGACATTGCCGGGCTGGTAAAAGGCGCTTCCAAAGGCGAAGGTCTGGGCAATAAATTCCTGGCCAACATCCGGGAGGTAGATGCCATCATTCACGTGGTGCGCTGCTTTGATGACCCCAACATTGTGCACGTGGCGGGCGGTGTAGACCCCGTGTTCGATAAGGACGTTATCGACACGGAGTTGCAGCTGAAGGATCTGGAAAGCATCGATAAGAAGCTGGCCAAATCAGAGCGCAGCGCCAAAGCCGGTGATGCCGTAGCCAAGAAAGAAGTAGTGGTGCTGCAGCGTTTTAAAGCTGCGCTGGAAGCCGGGCAGAATGCCCGCGCCGTAACGGCCAGCGAAGATGAGCTGGAGGCCGTGGCTGATCTGCAGCTGCTCACCATTAAGCCCGTTATCTACGTGGCCAACGTGGACGAGGCCAGCATTGCCACCGATGGCAACAAGCACGTAAATGCCCTGCGGGAGCATGTGAAGGCTGAAAATGCGCAGGTAGTTCTGGTTTCGGCTGCTATTGAGGCGCAGATTGCGGACATGGAAGACCCTGAGGAAAAGGAAATGTTCCTGGGCGAGTACGGCCTCACGGAGTCAGGCCTGAACAAGCTCATCCGGGCCAGCTACGAGCTGCTGAACCTGATTACTTACTTTACCGCCGGCGTACAGGAAGTACGCGCCTGGACCATTCACCGCGGCGACAAAGCCCCCGCGGCCGCCGGTGTCATCCACTCCGACTTCGAGAAAGGCTTCATCCGCGCCGAGGTGATTAAGCTGGCCGATTACCAGGAATACAAAACCGAAGTGAAAATCAAGGAAGCCGGTAAGATGGCCGTGGAAGGCAAAGAATACGTGGTGCAGGATGGCGACATTATGCACTTCCGCTTTAACGTGTAGTAGACTTTCGACACAGATTGTCGAAGCATTATAGTACTACAGACGCCCCGCCCGGATGCCGAGCGGGGCGTTTGTGGTATATAGGCTGATACACTGCACTCTTTCCAAACGCTGGGGCGCAAATCTTACCCCTGCCCATGTCCCGGCCTGGCTATCTGCCGTATAGAACAAGATGTAGGAGAGGCAGGCGCCTTACCTGCCAGGTATTCTTTATCCGGGCTTTCATGGCGGCATCCAAGCATCATTTTCTGGCTGAAACCGGGGGAATGGCCCGCTTTGTGTGGCGCTTTTTCCGGGAGGTGTTCCGTCCGCGCTATGAGGTGCAGGAGTTTCTGTACCAGTGCTATGTGGTGGGCTACCAGTCGTTGCCCTTGGTCAGCATCACGGGTTTTATCATGGGGCTGGTACTCACGCTGCGCCTCCACCCTACTATGGTCACGTTTGGAGCGGAGTCCTGGATTCCGGCCATGGCCGGGCTCACCATCATCCGCGAAGTGGCGCCACTGATTTCCGCATTAATGGTAGCCGGTAAAGTCAGCTCAGATATGGGCGCTGAGCTGGGCGCCATGCGCGTTTCAGAGCAGATTGATGCCATGGAAGTATCAGGCTCTAACCCCTTTAAGTATCTGGTAGTGACGCGGGTACTGGCTACCACCCTTATGATGCCTATACTTTCTATTCTGGCGGCAACTATTGGACTGTATGCGGCCTACCTGGGCGTGAATATGCACACAGTAACTCCCCTGCTGATGTTCACGAATGACATTCTGAAGCCCCTCACATTTGGCGACGTGCTGCCGGCCTTACTGAAAACCTTCTTTTTCGGCTTCGCCATTGGCATCATTGGCTGTTACAAGGGCTACTACTGCCAGGAAGGAACGGAGGGAGTGGGCCGTGCCGCCAACTCGGCCGTAGTGGTGTCGTCGCTGGTGATTTTTGTACTGGATTTGCTGGCCGTCCAAATCAGCACCCTTTTGGGCTATAATTAGCCCGCCCGGTATTGCTTCTCACAATCGATGTAAATAATTGAGCCCCTGCGGCTTCCTATATCGGGAATTCGCAGGGGCTCAATTACATATCAGGGCAGTTTTTACTTACCCACCACCTTAAACAGCATGCCCGAGGACAGCTTGGTGGAAGTTTGCATACCGTTTAGAATAGCCATTTCCTGGTAGCGGCGGGAAGGAACTCCGTTAGCGGCCAGGGCGCTGGCCAGCGTCTGGCCGGCTTTGGCCGTGCGGATGCGAATGCGCTCCGGGGCTTTGTTGATTTTAGCGGCATCGGTGAGGCGACGGAAGCCCTGGGCCGTGTTCTGGAAAGTGGGGCCGTACGAGTTCAGCGTCTGGGGGGCACACAGGCCAATAAGGGCATAGATGGTTTGCCCATCCTGAATGAGGTAGCTGAGCGTGCTGGCCGATACGCCCTGCTGGCCCACCTGGTCGCCCTGCACAGCCAGTGCAGGGAAGCCGTTGATGGTGGTGCGGCTGGCCTGCGGCGACTGCAGATTAAGCTGTTTCGCCAGCACCTGGGCGGCTTCGTCCAGGGAATTGCCCGGGGCCAGCGTCAGAATCTGAACAGCCTTGCCATTGGGCTCTGCCATCTGAAACTGCTGGGGCGAGTTCTGGCTTTTCCAGCCACGAGGCACCGGAAACTGAAATTTCATTTCGGGGTGGTAGAACACGCTGTTTTCCACGTAGCCCTGGCGCGGGTCTTCGCCATACACCAGACCATCGAGGCGGCGCAGGTACTGGTTACGATTTACGGCCAGCTGGCGGCCGCCCACGTTCTGCTTGGCCTGGGCGGCCAGCTTTTTCACCGTGGTGTAGCGGTCGGCGGAATTGGGGTGGGTAGAGAGGAACGTGGGGATGCTAGCGGCGCCGCTGGCCTGTTCGGTGCGCTGCAGCGTCTGAAAGAAATCGGCCATGTGGGAGGCATCAAACCCGATTTTGGTGGAGTACTTCACGCCTAGCTGGTCGGCTTCGGTTTCATCACCGCGACCATATTTCAGCATGCCCAGACCTACCACCTGCTGCGCCACCCCACCCACCGACTGCATAAGGCGGGGAGCGACAATAGAGCCTAACAGAAAGCCAATACCTGCCACCGTGCTGCGGGTTTGCTGCTTCTGTCCATGGTGTGCGGTAATGTGGCCAATTTCGTGCCCCAGTACGCCGGAGAACTGGGCTTCATCATTGAAATAAGCCAGAATACCACGCGTGAAATACACGTGACCATCAGGAGTAGCAAAGGCGTTGATAACGGGGGAATCCAGCACAGTGAAGCCTTTTACATCGGCCGGGCGGTCGGATACGCGGCCCATGGCGCTACCTTTTTGGTCCATAAACTGCTGCAGGGCCGTGTTATTGAGCAGGCCAAACATGGCCACTACCTGAGGGTCGGGCTGGGCGCCCTGCACCGGGGCAGCAGCATTTACGGTAGCGCCCGTGGAGGAGCTTAACAGCGGCAGGAGTGCCAGTAAAGCACCCACGCTGAGGTTTCGAAAGAGAGACTTTTTCATGGGAGTACAATAGGAAAATCAGGCCAACAGTGGCCGGATGGCCTGCCAAACAGCACCAAGGCACCATTCAGCAGGCATTTGGCAGAGTATAGACCAATTTCGGGCCAAACCTTTCCGGCCTATTTCTCCACTACTTTAATGAGGGAGCCAGCATTTACCTGTTCGTTCAGTTGCATGCCGTTCAGGATGGCCATTTCCTCCAGGCGCTTTTCAGGTACGTTGTAGGAGCGCAGGGCGGCGGCCAGGTTGCTGCGCAGCTTCAGGGTCTTGATGCGCACGCGCTCCGGCTTGCGGTTCAGCTTGTCGGGGTCGGTGAGGCGCTGGAAGGCTTCGGCTACGCTGGTAAACTGGGGCGCGTAGCTGGGGAAATCGGCCGGGGCAGATACACCGATGAGGGCGAAGATGGTTTTACCATCCTGAATGAGGTAAGTGAGCGTGCGCACGCCGGCCACCTGCTGGCCGGTTTGCTGGTCCTGCTGCACCTGGTCGGCTACGAAAGCCAGGGCGGGAAAGCCGTTGATGGTGGTTTTCTTAGAATCAGTGGGCTGCAGGCTGAGCTGCTTGGCCAGGTTCTGGGCGGCTTCCTCCAGGGAGTTGCCGGGGGCCAGCATCAGCATTTGCAGCGCCTTGCCGGCGGGGTCGGCCATCTGGAATTGCTGGGGCGTATTCTGGTACTTCCAGCCCTGGGGTACGGGGAAGCGGAACTTCAGCTCGGGATGGTAGAACACGTTGTTTTCCACGAAGCCCTGCTTGGGGTCTTCCCCGTACACAATGCCGTCAATCATGCGCAGGTACTGGTCGCGGTTGATGGCCAACTTGGGGTTGCCGTTTTTCTGCTTCCAGTCGGCAGCCAACTGTTTTACGGTGTTGTAGCGGTCCTCGGGGTTAGGGTGCGTGCTGAGGAAGTCGGGAATGGCTTCGGCACCGCTCTGGGCCTGCTCCCGGGCAAGGGTCTGGAAGAAATCGGCCATTTCGGAAGCATCATACCCAATTTTGGAGGAGTATTGCACCCCCAGCTCATCGGACTGCCGCTCATCATCACGGCCAAACTTTAGGAACAGCAGCTGCATGCCCTGCATGGCCTGCTCGCCAAACTGCGCCAGCTTGGGTGAGGCAATCATGGCCCCCATCAAACCCACCTGCCCAATAATGGCGCTGGTTTGCTGCTTGGCGGAGTGCCGGGCCGTTACGTGGCCAATTTCGTGACCCAGCACGCCGGCAAACTGCGCTTCGTTGTTGAAGTGGGCCATAATGCCGCGCGTGAAATACACGTAGCCACCGGGAATGGCAAAGGCGTTGATAATGGGCGAATCAACAATGCGAAAGTTGTAGGTCAGCTCGGGGCGGTGCGAGATGGCGCCCATCTGCTTGCCCTTTTCATTGATGAACTTCTGCAGCTTATCATCGGGATACAAGCCAAACTGGGCCACCACGGCGGGGTCCGACTGCTGACCCATGGCCAGCTCCTGCCCTTCCGACACCAGCATCACTTCTTTTTTGCCGGTGACGGGGTTGGTAGCGCAGGCATTTAGGAACAGCGCGGCCGCAACCGAGCTGCTTAACAGGAAAGGACGTATTTTCATGGGAGGGAGAATTGGTGGGAAAGAAGAGCGGAACAGGCATCCCGCCGGGGCAAAGCCTCCTTATAGTAGACAAAGGCCATGCCGCAACGGGTAGCCCTTGCAACGCAATGCTCCGGTAGAGGTTACGTTAGGCTGGTTTGGGGCTTTGCTCCTCTGATTTCTCCTCATCTTCCTGCTCGGCTTCCGCCAGCTGCTGATCTTCCAGCTCTACGGTGGTGGGGCGCCCGTGCCACCGGTCCAGCCAGTTCATGACGGGCGTAGCCAGCATACCGTGTACTATGATGGAGGTAAGCACCGTGAAGCCCGTAATAGCCCACAGCTCCCGCATCTGCGGAAAATCGGCCTTGGTGACGGCAAAAGCCAGATAAAAGAAGGAGCCGATACCCCGGATGCCGAAGGTGGAAATAACCAGTCGCTCCGGGAAATTGAGGCGCGAAATGCGGCTGCGCCACAGCGTTAGCATGCCGCCCAACGGCCGCAGCAGAAACAGCGCAAAAAGCCCCAGCCCCGCGCCGCGCCAGGTGAGCGGGGCCAGCAGCCCGCGCGCCAGGGCGCCGCCAAAAAGAATCAGAATAACCACAATGAACAGCCGCTCCAGCTGGTCCGTGAATTCGTGCATCTCGGTATGGTACTCGTGGCTACGCTCGTGGGCGCGCAGCGTAATGGCGGCAATAAAAACTGCCAGGAAACCATACCCGTGCAGCATCTCCGTAACCCCATAGGCCACCAGTGTAACAGAAAGCGCTACAAACCCATAGGCCTCCGGGTTGATCCGAATGCGGTGAGGCAGGTCAAAAATCAGGAATGACAAGACTTTGCCGGCCATCCAGCCGCCTACTACGCCCGCCCCCAGTCGGTAGAGCATATCCATCCAGGCCCACTCCAGCAGCCGCTCCGAAATAGACAGCGTAGAGGGCAGCAACGCCAGCGCCAGGTACACAAACGGAAAGGCCAGCCCATCATTCAGGCCAGCTTCGCCCGTGAGAGCAAAGCGCACATTGTCTTCGCGGCCCTCGCCGGGGTTGCCCACCTGCACGTCGCCGGCCAGTACGGGGTCGGTGGGAGCCAGGGTGGCCGCCAGCAGCAGCGCTGAGGCCGGCAGCAGGCCCGCCAGACGCCAGGCCACCACCATAAAGCCAGCAATGGATACCACCATGAGAATGAGCACCAGTTGCAGGGGCACGCGCCAGCGCCAGAACGAAAACGGCCGGTCTATCTTGAGGCCGGTACCGGTGAGGGCCACAATCACGCACAGCTCCGTGAGGTGCGTGGTGAAAGGCGCATACCGGACAGGATCCGGGTTGGGCAGGCCCAGGGGCAAGGAATATACCAACGCCCCCAGCCCTACAAACAGAATGGGGTACGAAAGCGGATATTTGCGAAGCAGGGAAGGCAGCCAGGCTACAGCCAGAATGGCTATACCCATTACTACCAAAGCCAAGTTGTAGAGCGACATCCAACGGAGGTGAGGAGAGGCAGAAGTAAGTACCGCTTACGCAAGTGCGCCGCTTTTGGCTACCACGCGTTGCTGGAGGAAGTGGAGGTTAAATTTCAAAAACCGCCGGGCGGTGCCTGCCGTCCGGTACCGGAAAAATGCTATGTTTACCTGGCAGCAGTAGCCCGCTGCCCGGCCTATTATGACAGAGAAGATTCTTGCCTCCCTGCGGGCCCAAAAGCTGGTATCGGCGGAGCAGGCTGCGGCTATTACCACCTACGAGCAGACCAAGCCTTTTGCGCTCTACTACGAGCTGCGGGCACTACTCGCGCTGGGCGTCACGCTGCTGAGCACCGGGCTGGGCCTGCTGATTTATCAGCATATTGACAGCATTGGCCATGGCTTTATAGTGGCGGGCATAGCGCTGCTTAGCGCCGGGGCGTTTGCCTACGCCTACCGGAAGCGGCAGCCGTTTACCTGGCAGACCAACCCCACCCTTACTACCGGCGCCGACTACGCCCTACTGCTGGCCTGCCTCACCTTTCTCACGCTGGTAGGTTACCTGCAGTACCAGTATAACCTGTTTGGCAGCCGCTACGGCCTGCTGGTGCTGCTGCCCACCCTCGTGTTCTTTTACTGCGCCTACCGCTTCGACCACCGCGGGGTGCTGTCTATGGCCATTACCGGGCTGGCCGCCTGGGTGGGCGTAACCATAGCGCCCCTGTCGGTTTTCACCCAAAACAACTATGCCCTCCCCCACCTGAGCTATGCTGCGCTTGGCTTGGGGCTGTTACTGTGCGCAGTAGGGCTGTTTTCTGAACATGAGGACCGCAAAAGGCACTTCGCCTACTCCTATCTGCTGCTGGGCAGTAATCTGGCCCTAGTGGCCGCCAGCAGCACCTTGTGGCATGATGCCGCGGAGCTGCGCTTTCTACCCCCGGTGCTGGCGGCACTGCTGATTCTGGCCCTGAGTGGGGGCTTGTACTGGTACGCCCGCCGGAGCCACTCCTACGTTTTTCTGCTGCTGGGGGCGCTGTACGGGTATATGGCCTTCACCTACCTTTTCTTTCAGCTGCACAGCTCCATCAACATAACATTAGCCTTCCTGTATTTTCCGCTTTCCACAATTGGAGCCATTCGGCTGCTCTTCAACCTGAAAAAGATTATGGGAATCCATGAAAGCAAAGGCGTATAACGAACAGAGGATTTTCAATGGACTGGTGCAGCAAGCCGCCCGGCGGTGGAACAAACTCAATCTGCTATCAGCGGAGCAAGTGAAGTCAATAACCTTGGCGTATCCCGATGACCACTATGCCCCGCACCTGCTTACAAAAATTGCGCTCTTCATCCTCACCTGTATTGGCACTTTTGGGGCAGCGCTGTTCGTGTTCCTGATGGTTGGCTCCTTCTCGCAGTATGGCTTGCAGGAAGAACAGCTGTTTATCGCAGGCTCTGTACTCTGTGGCTTAGGTGCCTTTTTTTTTCTGGGAGTAGTAATTGCTAATGATAGGCTGTACCGCTCCGGTCCCGATAATGCCTTGCTCTACCTCGGCCTGAGCTTTCTAGTGGCCGCTCTGTGGCTCTTGTACAGCCTGGTACTACCGGGCCCCATGCAGGCGGAAGGATTAATTGCCCGCGGGCTGCTGTGGCAGCTACTGCTGCCCGTTTGGCTTGTACTGCTGGCAGCGGTGCTGCGCTACGCCGACCCTGTGGTAGCGACTGCAAGCCTGGCAACGTACCTGGCAATTGTGGCCACCTTTACGTTGCAGTTCACGCTGGGCAAAGCGCTACTGCCGTTTGTGCTGATGCTGGCTGCCGGTGGTAGCTACTACACCGTAAAGCACCTCTCTCGTCGTCCCGATGCCTACTACCACACCAGCCTGCTGACCACAAAAGTCCTTTCAATAGCATGCTTTTACCTGGCCGGCAACTACCTGATAGTGCGCGAAGGCAACGCCCTGCTCCATAACCTGCCGGTTTCCACCCAAATCAGCTTCGCGCCGCTTTTTTACTTTTTCACGGCAGCTATTCCCCTGCTGTACCTCTACACGGCATTGCGGCGCGCCGACCGTATTTTTCTGCACACTGGCCTGCTTACCCTGGCATTTTCTCTGTATACCATTCGGTTTTACCGGCAGGTGTTACCCCTGGAAGTGGCGCTTACCCTGGGCGGCGCGGCGCTTATTCTGGTAGCGGGCTGGGCACTGCGCTACCTGCGACCCGCCCGCCACGGCCTCACCTCCGAGCCAGCCAACAGCCCCGCTTTTGCGCACCTGAACCTGGAAGCGTTGGTTACCTCTCACCTCACTGAACACAGCCTGAAAGTACCGGAGCGGGGCTTTCAGTTTGGCGGTGGCTCTTCGGGTGGTGGTGGCGCCGTTGGGGAATATTAAGCAAGCACAAGAGTCTGGCGTTTGATTTTCCGGGCTACGGCCGGCGCCCGTTCACGGCGGTGCGCTGGTAGCCAATGAGCAAATCGGCGCGGGAGCCCGGCGGGCGGTAATACACCAGCAGGTCGTACTCATTTTCGGTTTCCTGGTGGCTGCCTTCAAAGTAGGCTTCGTTGGGAACGGCGGCTCCGCCCACGGCAAAGGAGTAGTTGTAATAGCCCTGCTTCAGCAGCGCGTGGCCCGTGTATTCCTGCTGGGCAGCATCGTACGTCAGTTTGAACTCCTCTTTTAGCTGCCAGTCAGACAAAGCGCCCAGCACGTACACCGGGCCAGGAGCGGCTTGTGGGGCGCGTAGCCGGAAAGTAACGTCCAGGTAATCGGCGTTAGTGGCGCCGTTGCCGTAGTCGCGGCTCTCGAACACGCGCTGGCCATTCACGTCCTCGTACTGGGTGTAGGCCTGCTCGCGGCGGGTAGCTTCGGGCTGCAGCAGGGCCGCGCGCGGGGTGGCCTCGGCATTTAGCTTGGCTACCCCTACGCCCAAGGCGCGGTAGCTGCGCAAATCCACAAACCGGTACTCTGACAGACCCAGAAAGGCATTTTCAAAGTTAAAATATTGGTATTCCAGCCGCCGTTCCGCATCGCGCACAAAGGTGGGGCGCAGGTTATAATGGGCGTTGTCCCACCGGAAATTCTGCCGCAATACCACTTTCACTTCCTGCGCCGGGTTTACCAGGTTCACGCCCCCGTAGCTAATGCCAAAGTTGAGCTGCTGCATGGTGTAGCGCTCCTGTCCCGCGGCCAGCGGGCCCGGCTGCAGGAAGGTGCGCACCTGCTCTTCGTACACCAGCACCCGGCGCGAAAGCAGCGGCGTGCCCGCCCCGTTTTGCACCACCAGCAGGTAGTTACCGCTGATTTTCACGCGCGGCACCCGCAACCGGTAGTGGAAATACGGCACCCGGGTATTCACGGAGGTGCGGTAATCCGTCAGCAGAAACTCGTTGATGTCACTCAGAAACTGAATATCGGTGAGAATGGAGGGCGTCCAGTCCACGTTGCAATGCACCAGCTTAGCGGTGAGGCGCTGGCTTTGCTGGCCCAATACGTCAAACTCCAGCACCACAGGCTGCGCCTGGGCCAGCGGCACTACGGGCGGCTCAAACACCTCGGTGGGTTGCCCGGAGCCTACGTAGCATTGCACCGACTGCACATCTTTGGAGTAGATATAGTCCTGGTAGCGCAGTGCCACCTTCGGCGTTTGCACCGGGCTGCTCTGGCCCGTTCGGGCAGCGTTAGGGTCGGTTATTGGCGTACCCAGGGGCACGCAGGCGGTGGCGAGGAAAAGCAGAGCGGGTGCGAAACGGTGATGCATAAGCGCGAATGTAATATGAATAGTAGCGCGAAGCTCCGGCTTCGCGTACGAGCGAAGCGAGTAGCAAGCTGGCGCTGACGAATAGCTTACGCGTAGAAACTCGCTCTGCTCGTGCGCAAAGCCGGAGCTTCGCGCTACTTTTAACTTAGTAAGTCGGCTTATGGCTAGTTCAGACCTGATTCAATACCGGCGCAACTTGCCCCATATTTTACCACCGGGCACTAACCTGTTTATAACTTTTCGTTTGGCTGATTCCCTGCCACGTGTTGTGCTTGACCAACTGCGGGATGAATGGAATCTTCTCTCTCAGGAAGATGCTGATGAAAGTGAGGCCTATGCTCGGCAGAAGCGCTACTTCGGCAGGTTTGACCATCTCCTTGATCAGGCCGACCACGGGCCAATCTGGCTTTCAGAGCCTACAGTGGCAGAAGCAGTGCGCGAGGCCCTTCACTATTATGATGACCGGGCGTATCGGCTGATCTGTTACTGCGTTATGCCCAATCATGTCCATCTGGTCATTACGCTACCCGATGATGCGCAGCCCCTGGCCCGCACGCTACAATCCATCAAAAGCTATACGGCTGCCAAAGCTAATTTACTGCTACAACGCACTGGCCAGTTCTGGCAGCGGGAAAGCTACGACCACCTGGTGCGTGATGCTGCCGAAATGGAACGGGTAATAAGCTACGTGCTGGAAAACCCCGTAAAAGCAGGCTTAGTAGATGACTGGCAAATCTGGCCCCATTCGTACTGGAAGGAAGAGTAGCGCAAAAATAGTAGCGCGAAGCTCCGGCTTCGCGTACGAGCAACGCGAGTTCCAGGCGTAGGCTGACGCGTGGTTACTCGCTGCACTCGTACGCGAAGCCGGAGCTTCGCGCTACTATCTTAATTGATCTAACTCGGCCTTATATCTCCGCCAGCATTTCCCAACGGTCGTTCAACTGGGCCAGCTCTTTCTTCACCTGCTCAAACTTGAGCGTGGTGTCTTTCAGTTGGGAGGCGTTCTGGTAAATCTGGGGGTCGGCTAGCTGGGCTTCGTACTGGGCCAGCTCTTTTTCCCGCTCCTCAATTTTCTTTTCTACCTCGGCCAGCTCGCGCAGGGCTTTTTTCTGGTCGGGCGAGGGAGTTTTGGCGGGGCCGGCGTCGGCTTTGGGCGTGGGCTTGGGGGCGGCTTTGGGTGCCGGTGCATTCAGCGCCGCCTTTTTGGCTGCTTTTTCGCGGTCTTCCATCCACTGCTCCCACTCGGCGTAGGTGCCGGGGTATTCCTTCAGCTGGAAATCCTCGATGTACCAGATTTTGTTGGCCACGTTCTCCACAAAGAAACGGTCGTGGCTAATGACGATGTAGGTGCCCTGATACTGGTACAGGGCCTGGATCAGGATGTTCACCGACTGCATGTCCAAGTGGTTGGTCGGTTCGTCCAGCAGCAGGAAGTTGGCTTCCGAAATCAGGGTTTTGGCCAGGGCCACGCGGCTTTTCTCGCCGCCGGATAGCACCTTGATTTTCTTGTATACCTCGTCGCCGGTGAACAGGAAGGAGCCCAGCACCGAGCGCAACTCCATTTCGGAGCGCTTGGAGCCGGCTTCCACCATTTCCTGCAGAATCTCATTATCGATGCGCAGGCTTTCCAGCTGGTGCTGGGCGTAGAACGACATGATGACGTTGTGGCCCAGCTGGTGGTTGCCGTTGGTGGGCGCCTCCGAGCCGGCCACCAGCCGCATCAGAGTAGATTTACCCTTACCATTGGCGCCGATGAGGGCAATTTTGTCGCCCCGCTCAATGTGCACGTGCGTATCGCGGAAGATGATTTTCTCGCCGTACTTCTTGCTCACGTGCTCCATGCGCAGAATGTGGCGGCCGGGCGTGACGGTGAAGTTGAACTTGATGTTCACCTTGGCGTCGTCGCCGGCCACGTCCTCAATGCGCTCCAGCTTGTCTAGGGCCTTCACGCGGCTCTGGGCCTGCTTGGCTTTGGAGGCTTTGGCTTTAAAACGCTCAATAAACCGCTCGGCCTGCTTAATCTGGGCCTGCTGGTTTTCAAAAGCGCCTTTCTGAATGGCGTTGCGCTCCTCCTTTTCTTCCAGGTAGAAGCTATAGTTGCCGGCGTAGGGCACCAGCTTGCCGCCCGTTACCTCCACCGTGGTGTTGGTGGTGCGGTCCAGGAATTCCCGGTCGTGCGATACAATGATAACGGCGCCTTCGTAGCCGGCCAGGTAGTTTTCAATCCACTTAATGGAGGGCAAGTCCAGGTGGTTGGTTGGTTCGTCGAGGAGCAGCAAAGAGGGTTGCTGGAGCAGGATTTTAGCCAGCATTACGCGCATGCGCCAGCCGCCGGAGAACAGCTTCAGGGGTTTCTGCAGCTCCTCGGTGGTAAAGCCCAGACCTTCCAGAATTTCTTCGGTGCGGGCCTGCATGGTGTAGCCGCCCAGCGCCTCAAAACGCTCCTGCAGCGCGGCCAGCTTGTCTACCAGGTCGTCGGTGTAGTTGTTTTCAAACTCCAGCAGCACCTCATCAATCTTCTTCTGCACGTCCAGCGCCTCGGCGAAGGCCTGCATGGCCACAATCAGGATGGGCTCGTGCGAGTCGTAGGAAAGCAAATCCTGGTTCAGGAAGCCCAGGCTCACGTCCTTGCTCATGGAAATGCTGCCGCCGTCGGGCTTGTACTCGCCCACCAGAATGCGCAGCAGCGTAGATTTACCCCGGCCGTTCAGCCCAATGAGGCCAATCTTATCCTTGGGCTTAATATGAAGGCTGGCCTTGTCGTACAGAGTACGCGAGCCAAAGTGAAAATCGAGGTCAGAAATGGAAATCATCTACTTTGCGAGGTATCAGGCCGCAAAGGTACGGGTTTGTAGATTGAAGCAACTAGGCTAACTTTGGCTACTGTTTAATCGTCATGCAATAACCTATGTGGACTCTTATTGAGGGAATATGTATTGGGTTTCTAAATATCCCACCTCTCATGAAATATTTAGTAGCTCCTAGTATATTTTCTACCTTAGATGTAATACTAGTATATATAACTGCTTATTTCTCTCGAAAAAAACAGTTCAAGCAGGCAACTGCATTAGCCTTATCTGAGAACATGAATGAAGGAGAATTTGATGATCTTTTGAATCAATATATTACCCCAAGCCCCCCTTTTGGCATTGCAGTTATTATGTTTGTAAGACAATATATAACTATTTCTGTTTTAGGCTTCATAATAAGCATCATTAAAAGCTATTTTTTTAGTTAAATCGTCTTATTAACAAAATTCGGTCGATAGCCTGTATTCCTAACACTGTGGATATTGAGTTAGGCACGCGTTATGAAAACGCAACTTTGTTTATAGTTTTTCATGTATAAATACCTCCTGCCGCTCCCCCTCCTACTCACCTTCGCCAGCTGCCGTTCTACAGAACAGGAATCAGACAATGGCGGCACTACGGAAACCGTACCCGCCGCCGTGAAGGGCGAAGTTTCCACCACCGAAACCGTAGGCGAAACCGGCCGCAACCACGCCTACATCAAGCGCTTTTATCAGGACAAAGGCCGCTACTACGTCACTGCGGACTACATCCAGTTCCTGAACGGCGAAGCGGCCATAGCCGCCGCCAGACGCAAAGGCGACGCTGAGCTGACTGTACAGAACGGTGACACTACCTATGCCATTTTCAACGATTACTACATCGTGAATGACGATGCGCGCCAGCGCACTTTTCCGCTCAGCGAGCAGGCCGTTATCACTCTCTGGGACCGTACTACCGAATTGCAGCAGACCACGATAACGCCTGCTCAATTACAGGCCAGAAACCCGGAGCTGCTCAGCGCCACGCCTTTTATCATCGAAACAAAGCAAGGCGTAGTAACCAGCCTGACGGAGCAGTATATTCCTTAAACCAGCCTAGCGGTTGTAGAGCACATCAAAGCGGCCATCTGTTAGCTCGATGGTGCGCCCGGCATTCGTCGTTTCGTCCAGGCGGCCTTCAAACGTACCGGATACGATGGATTGCACGGTATCTATTTTTGTAATAGTGATGGTAGTAGCCCCGTTGAGCAAACTCTGGTACGCAACCCCGCCGAATTCATTATCAGTGAAGGAAAGCTGATTATTTACGTGCCCGCCGTTGCTTTTTGGCACTGCCAGCCGGGCCGGATATACCCCTGGTCCCCCGAGAGAATCGACCGTAAGTACAAACGCCTGATTTAGGCGGGTGCCGGTGCGGTAGGCACTGATCTGTAAATTCAGCGTCCCATCGGGGTTGCGGTATGCGGAGGCCTCTACCTGGTTATCGGCGCAGCCGTAGATGCCGCACACCCGGCCGGCCGGTACCCACACCCCGCCAAACACCCGGAACCCCAGCGTCTCGGCGCCGGTAGTGGTAGCCGCCGGCAGCTCAGCCTTAGGGTCAGCGCCTGATTTTTTGCAGCTCTGGAAGGGCAGTGCAGCAAGCAGAACAAGGTAAGGCAGGATTTTCATAGCGGTGATTTGAACCAGGTGCCCGCTGTTCCCATACGCTACGAAGTAAACGCAGCGTATGGGAACAGCAGACGCAGGCTTTCATTTCTGCGGCCTAGCACTTTCAAAGTGCGTAAATAGTGCCAAGATGATATGAATCGCAGAAATACAGGGCCACATTAGCCCACAAACGGCTTGCGAAACTCTGGGGCCACCCGCTTCTTGGAGGCCTGCTCATAAGCATACGCCAGAGTCAGCAAGGCCGGCTCCTGATACGCGCCGGCCACAAACGACAGCCCAACCGGCAAGCCGTGGGCGTGGCCCATGGGCACGGTAATGTGCGGGTAACCAGCCATGGCGGCCGGGCCGGAAAAGCCCGGACCGGGCCAGTAGTCGCCGTTTATCAGGTCGATGCAGGGCGCGGGGGCGTTGGTAATGCCGATGATGGCAGTGAGCTTGTTGTCGCGCAGGATAGAGTCCAGGGCCTTGCGGGAGCCGTTCTGCGACTTGCTGAGGGCCGCTTTGTATTTGGGGCTATCCAGACCGTCCAGCTTCTCCGAGGCTTCCAGAATTTCCTGCTGGAAGAAAGGCATGGATTTGTCCTTGTTCTGCTTGTTGAAGGCAATAACATCGGCCAGGGTTTTCACGGGAGCCCCGGCAGTGGCCAGGTACTTGTTTACGCCGTCTTTGAACTCATACAAGAGCACGTCGTACTCGGCGGAGCCCAGCGGATCGGTCTGCTTTTGCACTTCTACTTCTACCACGGTGGCTCCCTGCGCTTTCAGGAATTCTACCGCCTCTTTCAGCAGCGCTACGGCATCGTTGGTGCCGGTCAGGTGGCTTTTCTCTACCCCAATGCGCTTGCCTTTCAGGCCGTTGGCATCCAGGAATTTGGTATAGTCGGCCTGCAGCTTGCCGGCACTTTGCTGGGTTATGGGGTCGGCGGCATCGGGGCCGGCCAGAGCGGAGAGCAGAATGGCGGCGTCGCGGACGGTGCGCGTCATGGGGCCGGCCGTGTCCTGGCTGGCAGAAATGGGGATGATGCCCGTGCGGCTGAGCAGGCCCACCGTAGGTTTAATGCCCACCAGGCCACTGCAGGAAGACGGCGACACTACGGAACCGTCGGTTTCGGTACCAATGGCTACGGCGCAGAGGTTGGCAGAGGCCGCCGCGCCCGAGCCGGCGCTGGAGCCGCTGGGGGTGCGGTCCAGAATATACGGGTTGCGGGTTTGGCCACCCACTGCGCTCCAGCCGCTGGTAGAGCGCGTGGAGCGGAAGTTGGCCCACTCGCTCAGGTTGGTTTTGCCCAGGATTACGGCCCCGGCTTCGCGCAGCTTCTTGATAATGAAGGCATCCTGCGAGGCTTTGTGGCCGGCCAGTGCCAGGGCCCCGGCGGTGGTGGGCTGCTGGTCGGCGGTGTTAATGTTGTCTTTCACCAGCACTGGAATGCCGTGCAGAGGGCCGCGCACTTTGCCGTTTTTGCGCTCCTGGTCCATCTGATCAGCAATTTTGAGGGCATCGGGGTTGGTGATGAGCACGGAGCGCAGCGTGGGGCCGCTGCGGTCAATGGCCTCAATGCGCTTCAGATACAGCTCCGTAATTCCCCGCGAAGTGAGCTGGCCGCTGCCCATCTTCTCCTGCAGGTCGTTGATGGTGGCTTCCTGTAATTCAAAACTATCGGCGGCGTTGTCGGCCGCGTCGGGGGCGCCGGCCTTTTTTTCCTTGGTTTCCGGGGCGCAGGCACCCAACGAGAAAGTGGAAAGGGCTACACTGGCCAGGCCGCTATTACGCAGAAATATTCTTCGGTTCATTGGTCGATTTTTGCTGGTAAGTTAGCCCTGTACATTGGACTTTTCCAGCGTTTTAGCAGGAATAAAAGACCCAGGAAAAATCTACTGCTGTGCGGCTTGCTACTGGCGCTTGGGCAGGCCGCTGCCGGCACTATCTGCTGGCGGTTTGAGACGATTGCGCTGGCACTTCTCCCCGCAGTATTTTACCGCTTCCCAGCTAGCCTGCCACTTCTTGCGCCAGGCAAAGGGCCGGCCACAGGTTACACATATTTTAGTGGGCAGGTCGCTTTTACTGCGGGCTTTGGGCATGGTTATTTACTGCCTTCTAACGATACCCGTTTGCTTTCCACCGGCTGTCCTCCCTTGCCCATGGCGGGCATTGTTTTCGGCGCGGGGGTGGCCTCACTCATCTTTTTGGCCAGCTTGTCCGGCACGCCCATGCTGTTCAGCATACCACTCACCAGCCCCTGCTGCCAGATAGCAAATACCGACATCCGCAGGTTGCGCTTCGATTGGATAGTGCCGGGCTTCAGGGCCTCATTACTTTGGCGGGGGTTATTGTCCCGGATAACCAGGGCATTGGCCACCTTAGAGCCAACTTTGGTTACCAACGTGGAGTGGGCCTCCCCTCCTTTCAGAGATAAAAAAGCCACTTTTAAATCAGAGTAAGCCGCTTTCATGGTACCCTCCACCCCCTGTCGGTCCACCACCATGGCAAAATCGACCTGCTTTACGCGGCCACTGGAAAATTTGAGTGAGCGGGATGATTCGGTAATCGAGTTCAGAATACTAAATGGTGCCGGACCAAACGTACCTACAATGCGGTGGCGGCCATTGGGCTGCAGCAAGGGAACATAGGCCGTGGCGCGCACAAAGCTGCGGCGCTGAAACCACGCACTGGCCTGCACTACAGCGGGCTGCGCGGCGCGGCCAGAGCCGGCTACAGTGTTAAGGTTGCGAATAGTGCCATTGAGCTGGGTAACGCTGGTGCGCGAAGGCTGCGGGCTGCGCAGGGCCCGGTACACAAAAAACAAATTGCCTTTCTGCAGCTGCAGCAGCCGGATATCTAGGGGGAAGGGCAGCTCCTTTAGTTTTTCGGGCGTTACCAGCGACGGTTTTTGGCTGATAGGGTAGCGCCCATCACCGGCCAGGTGCAGCAGCGGGTTTTGCACCACCAGCTTGCGGGCGCGCACCACGCCCTGGTGCTGAAGGGCAGCAAAGTTGAGCCCCGAGGCGCGCACCACCGGCACCTGCACCGTAATGTGCGACACTTGGTGGCCTTTGCGCCGGGCCATAGCAGCCAGCGGCATGGTAGGAGCCAGTTTTGTACGGGTGATGGTCAGTTGCTGCTGCGCCGTGTTCAGCGTCAGCCCCTGATAAGTCAGCTTGTAATAAGGCGCATCAATAGCTACCGAGCCCGGCCCGGTGCTGAGCTGCCAGGAACGGGCATACAGCACCCGCGCGGGGTTGCGGGCACTGGCCGCATCTACCCGGATAGCCTTGCCCTGCAGCGACACGTTTTTGGCCTGTGGTGCCGTTGCCAGGCCTTTTACCTGCACTTTGGCGCCGGCCACCACCAGACTTTGCAGCGAAACCCGGGTAAGCGCCGACAGCAGCTGGTGCAAGGGCGCGGGAGAAACCCGCGGCGCTACCACTACTACCTCGGGACGCATGAGCCGCAGCGTATCGGCCTGGAACTGCTGCCGGGCTAGTTGGGCAGCCTGCAGCCCCGTGAGCACCAGTTGGGGCAGCTGCAGCGCTATGCGGGCTGTGCGGCTCTGTTGGTTGCTGATGGGCTGCAAGGGGATAATGCGCACAGAATCGACCTGCAGCTGCTGGGTTTGGGAGGTAAACCGGGTATGGGCCACCTGCACGCGGTGCCCGGCTGCGCGGGCCTGCAGGCCGACCAGCTGCAGCGCAAGCTGGGCGGCGTAGCCAATGCGCTGCGTATCAGCCGCGCCGGCCCGGCTCAGGAGAATATCCCGGGCCGAAAAGTCGCCTCTTTTTAAATGGATGGAGTCCTGTTGGCTGATTTGGTACGCCAGCTGCACCCGTTGTAAACCCAGGTAGCCCAGCCGCAGCCCCGGCACCCGCGTGGGCAAACGGGTATGCATTGACGCAGCGGCCTGTTCTGACGCGGGCCAGGCACCCGAATTCAACCGCACCGCGCTAATCAGCAAACTATCTATGGGCACCTGCTGCCGGCGTAGCAGCTGCCAGAGGCCCACGCCGGCCACGCGCACCCGGCCCACATCCAGCGTGAGGACGGGCAGCTTACTGGCCACGGCCGTACGGGTGCGCAGCCGAATGCCCTGCACATCGAGCACGCCGTGCCACAGATTAGTGTGCAGAGTGTTGATGTGCAGCTGGTAGCGGCCGTGGGTGCGGGCGGCTACTTCCTGCTCGGCTTTGCGGCGTAACCAGGGGTCCAGGGCCAGCAGCAGAATGCCCACTAACACTGCCAGCACCACCAGAATCAGTCCCAGCCATTGCCACCATGCCCAGCGGCGGCGCGGCTCAGCCGGCCTGGGCGCGGGGGTATTTTTCAGAAATACAGGGGCAGAATCAAACACAGATAACGGACCGGCAGCAGAGAGTCGAAAACAAAGCCCCGGCACTAGCCGGCAGCGGCAGGTAATCAACGAAAGGAAGGCCTGAAGGTTTGCACCCAGCACGTTGCGCTTACGCCCGGCCTGCCCTGGCGCCCCGCGGGAAGCCCTGCCGGCACTGCCTGGCGCTACCGGCAGGGCAATGCTGCGCTTTGCCACGCCGCAACGCCTACCTTAGCACTCAGGCAGCACCCGGCTTATACCATTCCGGGCAGGCAGCGGTTTTAGTGGAAGCCGGAAACCGGGCCTGGCGCACACGGTCTTAATTTTTCTTTAGCGGCCGCCGCGCCCAGCCGTATGCTGCCTAAGGCTGGATGAACTTCCGGCAGCACAATTCTGCTCCCCGCAAGTTTTAATTATCCGTAGCGCTGCATATTGCCTTATTGTTGCTTTTATTCGATTGTTGAATTCTGTGTATGCTCCGAATCTAATGGCCGTTTCAGTTCCAACTCCCTGGCAGGAAAGACGTTCTAAACAGGCGCCGGCAGTTCCCTCCGCTGCCGCCAACCGCCCGATGCTCGCCATAACTTCCCTGCTAAACCCGCAAAGCGCGGCCCGCATCAATACCATCATCAAAAGCCTGGAGGCGGAGTTTGGGCTGGATGACGTGCAGGCCACGCCCGACCCCCACATTACTTACCAGCTGGCCGGAGTGCGCAAGTTGTCTATGCTGAAAGCGGTGCTGCAGGACGTAGCCCGCCATACCCAGCCTTTTTCCGCTTTCACCACCGGCCTAGGCGTGTTTCCGGGCCCTAACCCGGTTATTTACATTCCGGTGCTGCGCTGCGATGCCCTCAACGACCTGCACCGGCGCATCTTAAAAGCCACCGCGCCGCTCTGCCTGCGCACCGATAAGTTCAGCGGGCCCGACTGCTGGCTACCGCATATTTCCCTGGCCCTGCACGATACCACCCCCGATTTGCTGGGCCCGGTGCTGCAGTACCTCAATCAGCAAACCTTCAACCTGCGTCTCACCATTAACAACCTCACCATTCTGCGGCAGGAAGGCGACTTATTTGTGCAGGAAAAAAACTTTTCCTTTGCCGGCCACAAGCAGCATAAAACGCCGCTGCTGTTTTAAAACCACACAAGTCCGGTAGATTTTGCCGCCCGGCTGCGGTAATCTGCCCCTCCCCTCCGACCTTTACCCGCTCCAACCACCTTTCTCTTCTCTATGTATCAAATCGTACTTCTGCTGCACTCCTGGACGCGCTGGCTGGTGCTCATTTTTGGCCTGATTGCTATTTTCCGTGCCCTGGGTGGCTGGCAGGGCCGCCGCCCCTGGACCGGGGCCGATAATGGCATGGGCGCCTCTTTTGTGGGCTCCATGCACCTGCAGCTGCTCCTGGGCCTGATTCTGTACATCACTGGCCCCCTCGGCATGAAAGCTTTTGAAGCGGGCAGCGCCGTGATGAAAGACCCCGGCAGCCGTTTCTGGGCCGTAGAGCATCTGGTAGGCATGCTGCTGGCCGTCATCTGCGCGCAGGTGGGCCGGACGCTCTCCAAAAAAGCCACCGACCCCGTGCTGAAGCACAAGAAGGCCTTCACCTGGTTTCTGATTGCGCTGCTGCTGGTGCTGGTGATGATTCCGTGGGGCATCTGGAACCCGGCCCGCCCACTATTCCGCTTTTAGCAAATAGTATATTTCGTGGCCGCTTACCAAGAGTTCTGCCAGTTTCAACTGCGCAGAACTCTTTTGTTTTTCAGGTAGTTGCATTTAAAACAACGCACTAAATATATTTTATAAGATATATTATCTGTTTATAATTATAAGCAATGTCCCTATCTTTAGCCCCCCCGTATACAGCAGTAATATATTGCTGCAAAGTGCCTTTTGTAGCTTCTCTTCTAATCCTTGCCAGTCTCTCTATCCATCATGGTTACTAAATCCCGGTATTCCCCCGAGGAGTTCCAGCAACACATGGTTGTTCGGATCAGGGAATTGGAAAAGCACAAGGATGCCCGTTCCTATACACTTATGTTAGCGGTGCTGCGCCAAAACCTATTGGACATGCAGCGGGAAGCCAGCCCTATAACCCGTTCCAAACCTGCCTGATGCCGCAGGCTACGGATCTAAAAAAGGCCCGCTACTTCAGGTAGCGGGCCTTTTTTAGATCCGTAGAGTTTAAAGCGAGTAGCCGCCGGAGGCTTCTATACGCTGGGCATTTACCCAACCGGCATCTTCTGAGCACAGGAAGGCCACAATGCCGCCAATGTCTTCCGGCTCACCAATGCGGCCCAGCGCTGTTTGAGAAGCCATATAGCCCTCCAATTGCGGGTGCGCCTGGCGGGCAGCAGCCGTAAAATCGGTTTTAATGATGCCCGGCGCCACCACATTGGCCCGGATTCCGCGGCTGCCCAATTCCTTGGCCAGGTAGCGCGTCAGGATTTCCACGGCGCCTTTCATGGAGGCATACGCCGCGTAGCCGGGGGCCGTGAAGCGCGCCAGCCCAGTGGAGAAATTCACAATGCCGCCGCCATCAGCCAGCAAGGACAGCAGGTTCTGGGTCAGAAAGTACACGCCTTTGAAGTGCACATTCATCAGGTGGTCGAAAGACTCTTCCGTGGTTTGCGCAAAGGGTGAAGGCGCATCGTGGCCGGCGTTGTTTACCAGAAAATCAAAGTTTTCACGGTTCCACTTCTGCTGCAGATGTTGGGCTATAGTCTCTTTGAAAGCCGGAAAGGAGGCGCTCTGGCTTACATCCAGCGGCAGCGCCACGGCCTGACGGCCCAGCGCTTCAATCTCGGCCACTACGGCCTGTGCTTCTGCCTCCTTGTTGCGGTAGGTCAGGATAAGGTCATGGCCGGCTTGCGCCAGGCGGAGGGCGGTGTTTTTGCCCAGTCCGCGGCTGGCACCAGTTACGAGGGCTATTTTGTTTGTGCTCATCGGTTCTTTGCTTAGTTGATGCTGCAAAGTTCATCTATGGTGCCGATGATGTTCTGGTGAGAAGCTCCGATTAAATGGTGACAGTTTCCGTTTTTTCAGTTCGCAGTGCTTCCCATAGCTGCTCCCGGTACTGCTTGGGCGTGGTGCCGGCAAAGCGCTTGAAGAACTTAGTAAAGTTGGAAGGATCGTAGGTGAGGCGGGCGGCTATTTCGGCAATGGGCAGCGCCGGGTCCTGCAGCAGCCGTTGCGCCACTTCCAGAATGCGCTGCTCAAAGAAATGGCAGGGCGAGTGGCCGGTGGTGAGCTTGATGGTATTGCTCAGGTGCGTGGGGTGAATGTGCAGCCGGTCGGCCAGGTCGCGCACTTCCAGCATTTCCGTGGCGCGGCCGGCTTCCACGTCGGCCACGTGCTGATCTACTTCGCGCAGAAACTCCGCCGTTATTTCGTGCTGGCGGGCCAGAATTTTCTTGGGAATGGACGTGGGCATAATGTCAATACCAAAAAGTAGGAGGTCTGTTTCCTAATTTATGAAAAAGCCCGTCGCTGACTTCAGCGGCGGGCTTTTATGCAAGCGTCAAAAGGCAATTACTGCCCCAGCACCATGGCAAACACCAGCGGGGCTACAATGGTAGCATCCGACTCGATGATGAACTTGGGCGTGTCCTGGCCCAGCTTGCCCCAGGTGATTTTCTCGTTCGGCACGGCACCGGAGTACGAGCCGTAGGAGGTGGTGGAGTCCGAAATCTGGCAGAAGTAGCCCCACAGCGGCACCGAGGTGCGCCCCAGATCCTGGTGCAGCATGGGCACCACGCAGATGGGGAAGTCGCCGGCAATGCCGCCACCAATCTGGAAGAAGCCTACTTTGCTTTGCTCGGTGGCCTGCTCAGTGTACCAGCCGGCCAGGTAAATCATGTACTCAATGCCGGTGCGCACGGTGTGCACGTTCTTGATGTCGCCCGAAATAACGTGGCCGGCGAAGATGTTACCCAGCGTAGAGTCTTCCCAACCGGGGCAGATGATGGGCAGGTTTTTCTCGGCGGCAGCCAGCATCCAGCTATCCTTGGGGTCTATCTGGTAGTACTGCTCCAGCTCACCCGACTTCAGAATCTGGTAGAAGAACTCGTGGGGGAAGTACTGCTCGCCGGCCTTATCGGCCTTCTCCCAGAACTTCAATACCGAATGCTCCAGGCGGCGCATGGCCTCTTCCTCGGGAATGCAGGTGTCGGTTACGCGGTTCATGTGGCGCTCCAGCAGGGCCTGCTCGTCGGCGGGGGTCAGGTCGCGGTAGTTGGGTACCCGCTCGTAGAAGTCGTGGGCTACTAGGTTAAAGATATCCTCCTCCAAGTTGGCACCGGTGCAACTGATGATCTGCACTTTGTCCTGCCGAATCAGCTCGGCCAGCTGGATGCCCATTTCGGCGGTGCTCATGGCACCGGCCAGGGTAATCATCATCTTGCCACCTTCGGCCAGGTGCTTGTTGTAGCCTTCGGCGGCATCAATGAGGGCAGCAGCGTTGAAGTGGCGGTAGTGGTGCTTGAGGAAGTTGGTGATTTGCATATTGGTTTGAGCTTCAAGCCTCAAGCTGCAAGTAGCAAGCTTTTGGCATTAGGGAGAAAAAGAGGTAACGAGGGAACTGATACGGGCGAAAAAGCTTGCAGCTTGAGCCTTACGGCTTGCCGCTCTAAAACCCTCTATACCGGCTCCTCAATCATGAGGTTGTGGTTGGTATAGATGCAGATGTCGGCCGCAATGTGCAAGGCTTCTTCCACCATCTGGCGGGCCGTGAGGTGGGGCGCGTGCTTCTTCAGGGCCAGCGCGGCGGCCTGGGCGTACATGGCGCCGGAGCCAATGGCAGCCACGTCGGAGTCGGGCTCCAGCACGTCGCCGGTGCCGGCAATGATGAGCAGTTCGTCTTTATCGGCTACCACCATCATGGCTTCCAGCTTGCGCAGGTACTGGTCTTTGCGCCACTCCTTGGCCAGCTCAATGGCGGCGCGGCGCAGCTGGCCGTTGTAGCTGCCCAGCTTCTCCTCAAACTTATCCAGCAGCATAAAGGCATCGGCTGTAGAGCCGGCAAAACCGGTTACTACTTTGCCATCGTGCAGCTTGCGCACTTTGCGCACGTTGCTCTTGGCCACGTGCTTGTCCATAGTGGCCTGGCCGTCGGCGCCCAGGGCAATCTGCCCGTTGTGGCGCACCCCCAGTACGGTAGTGGAGCGTATTTTCATATCGGTAGTGAATCAGTTTCAGGTTATCAGTTGTCAGAAAAAAGATTGTCAGCTGCCGGGTCGAAACGAACTGACAACTGACAACCAAAAACCAGCAACGCAAAAATCAGATGAGCATGCGCATGGGGTCTTCCAGCAGGCTTTTCAGCGTTTGCAGGAAAGCGGCGCCGGTAGCACCATCTACCACGCGGTGGTCGCAGCTTAGGGTCACTTTCATCACGTTGCCAATGGCCAGCTGACCGTCTTTTACCACGGCCGTCTGCTTGATGCCGCCCACGGCCAGGATGCAGGCATCCGGGGGGTTGATGATGGCCGTGAATTCTTCAATGCCGAACATACCCAGGTTGGAGATGGTGAAGGTGCTTCCCTCCCACTCGGCGGGCTGCAGCTTCTTGCTCTTGGCTTTGCCGGCCAGCTCTTTCACTTCCGTGGCAATGGTAGACAGGCCTTTGCCGTCGGCGTTGCGCACTACGGGCACCAGCAGACCTTCGTCCACGGCCACGGCCACACCAATGTTCACCACCTTGTTCTGGCGAATTTTGTCGCCCAGCCATGAGGAGTTTACGGCCGGGTGCTGCTTGAGCGCCACGGCGGCCGCCTTAATCACCAGGTCGTTGAACGACAGCTTCACCGGGGAAAGAGTGTTCAGCTGCGTGCGCACTTCCATGGCACGGTCCATCAGAATTTCCATCGTGAGATAGAAATGAGGGGCCGTAAAGAGGCTTTCCGACAGGCGACGGGCAATAACCTTGCGCATCTGCGAAACCGGCGTGTCAGTGTAGGTACCCTCGGCCGCAACTGGGGCGGAAGCAGCGGCCGGAGCCGGTGCTGCTGCTGAAGGAGCAGTTGGGGCCGGGGCGGGAGCCGCAGCAGGCGCTGCGGCTGGCTGGGTGGCCGGAGCCGTACCGGGCTGGAAGCCTTCAATATCCCGGGAAACAATGCGGCCGTTGTCGCCGCTGCCTTTCACCTGGCTCAGGTCGATGCCTTTTTCTTTGGCGATGCGCTTAGCTAGCGGCGAAGCCAGCAGGCGGCCACCGGTTGGGGCGGGGGCTACAGCTACTGCCGAGGATGCAGGTGCTGCGGCGGCTGGAGCGGCAGCAGCTGGTGCCGGGGCGGCTTCCACAGCAGCCTCTGGCGCCGGGGCAGCGGCCGGAGCCGCACCACCCGACTGGCCACCCAGCAGGCTTTGAATATCAGCACCTTCTTCACCAATAATGGCCAGAATGCCATCTACGGCTACGGCTTCGCCTTCTTTCGGACCAATATAGAGCAGGGTACCGTCGTCGTAGTTTTCCAGCTCCATGGTGGCCTTGTCGGTTTCCACTTCGGCCAGCACGTCGCCGGACTTCACTTTATCTCCTACTTTTTTCTGCCAGGAGGCAATGGTGCCTTCCGTCATCGTGTCGCTCATTTTCGGCATCCGGATAACGGTAGCTTTCTTGCCGTTGCCAGCCGGGGCCGCGGGGGCTGGGATTGGTGCAGGAGCAGGAGCGGGTGCTGCGGCAGGTGCCGGAGCTGGGGCAGCAGGCGCCGCCGCAACAGGGGCAGGAGCGGGAGCAGCGGCCGGTGCCGGAGCAGCCGCGCCACCCTGAGCGCCGCTCAGCAGGCCGGAAATATCTTCGCCGGCTTTGCCTACAATAGCCAGCAGGCCATCTACGGGCACGCCTTCGCCTTCTTTGGGGCCGATGTAGAGCAGGGTGCCATCCTCGTAATTCTCCAGCTCCATCGTGGCCTTATCGGTTTCCACTTCTGCCAGAATATCTCCGGACTTAACGGTGTCGCCTACCTTCTTGAGCCACGACGCAATGACCCCTTCGGTCATGGTGTCGCTCATTTTGGGCATTTTTATGATTTCGGCCATCTGCTTCTTCGGTTGAGTTGTGGGGTCAAAATTAGCCCGAAAATCCGGGGGCGCAAACGAGAGTTATTCCCCTCTGCTACGCGAAATTTCGCCGGGCAGACGGTTAGGGCTGCCGTTCCCCGGCTTTTGCCCGGCTGCGAAACGCTATACCGCGTGCAGATGGCGGACGTCCAGGAAGTTGCGTACGGTGAACATGCTGCCCGTGTAGTGCAGCTTATATAAGCACAGGTTATGGTGCTCAAATGCATCCATGCAGGCCAAGGGGTAGTTTAATAACTGGCACAGCATCACGCGCATGGCCCGCCCGTGCATGCACACCAGCACGTTTTCTTCCTCGGGGCGGGATTTCAGTAGCTCAATAAACGGGCGCTGGCGGGCCGCCACTTCATCGGGGCTTTCGCCGCCCAGCAGGCGGGCGCTGGTCTGGCCCCGTTTCCATTGCTGCAGCACGCCGTGGTATTCTTCATCCTCGTCCGGGGTAATGCGCGTGCCTTCCCGGTCGCCCCAACTGATTTCGTTGAGGCCGGCGTGCACTTCGTGCGGCAGGCCGAGCTGCAGAAAATCGTGCACCGACTGGTGCGTGCGCTGCAGCGTGGAGGTATATACCTTATGGAAGGGCACGTGCTGGTAGGCCGCGAAAAACCGCGCCGCCTGTCGCTGCCCGGCCTCATTCAGACTGGAATCTACGCCGCTGCCCTGCACAATGCCGCGCACGTTAAAGTCCGTCTGTCCGTGGCGGATAAGGTATATTTTTTTGACGCTCACTTTAGCCCTAGCTTTGCTGTTTGCTACCTCGAAAGTAGGATTTTTAGGGCAAAAAACGTCCTTTCTGGTTTGTTTCTGCATGGAAAATACTCCTCATTCCCTGGCTAAGCTCAACGAGTGGTGCCAGAATACCCTGGGCGCGCACCTGGGCATCGAGCTTACCGCCGTGGGCGAGCGGAGCATTACGGGCCGCATGCCCGTAGACCACCGCACCCACCAGCCCATGGGGCTGCTGCACGGGGGCGCCTCCGTGGCCCTGGCTGAAACACTGGGCAGCATCGGCGCTTTTCTGCAGGTAGACCAAAGCAAAAAAGCCTGCGTGGGGCTGGAAATCAATGCCAATCACCTGAAAGGCGTACACTCCGGCTACGTGGTAGGCCATGCTACGGCCCTGCACGTGGGCCGCACCACCCAGGTATGGGAAATCCGTATTACCCACGAAGAAACTGGGGCGCTGGTATGCATCAGCCGCATTACCATGGCGGTGATAGACCTGCCCGGCAAAAAGGAGAAAACCACGTGAGTACGCCCTTGCCAGGAAATGTACTGCGCTGGCCCAACCCGGCGCAGGCTGTGCCGGAGCGTCTGCGCCAGCTGGTGGCCTTTGCGTTGCTGCATAAGCTGCCGGTAGCGCTGTGGCGCCTGCCCAACGCCACGGCCCCGCAACTCTGCCTGAGCTTCTCCGCCGAGGCTGCCCTCACAGGTCTGCCACCCGCGCTGGAGGCTACCGCCCCCGCTGGCTTTACCTTTTTTCCCTTCCGCGACTCCGACCACAACCCGGCTCTTTTTCTACCGGCTGATGTTCTGTTTGACGCCGCCCGGCCCAACGAGCTGCGCGTGCAGGAGGCCGCGGCCGGAGCCCCCGATATACTACCGCAACTGCGGGAGTATCTTGCCAGCAGCCAAAATACAGCAGCCAGCAGCCCAATTCTACCCTGGGCCGTAAGTCCGCAGCCGGCTCCGCATGCCGCCACGCAAGAAGAATATACTGCCCTGGTTGAGCGAGGTGTGCGGGCTATTGAAAAAGGCAAAGTGCAGAAAGTGGTATCGTCCAGAGCGGCGCGGTGGCCTCTGCCGGCTGACTTTGATGCCCTGGCTGCCTTCACTGCGCTGCAGGAGCGCTACCCCCGTGCCTTTGTATCTCTGGTGAGTGCGCCGGGCGCGGGTACGTGGCTGGGCGCCACGCCGGAAGTACTGGTGGAGCTTACGGCCGATGGCCGCTTCTGCACCATGGCCCTGGCCGGCACCCAGCCCCTGCCGCCCGATCATCAGCCCCAGCATGCTATTTGGCGGCAAAAGGAAATTGAGGAGCAGGCCCTGGTGGCCCGCTACATCGTGAGCTGTTTTAAGCAATTGCGGCTGCGCGAGTACGAGGAAACCGGACCGCGCACCGTGGTAGCCGGCGAGCTGCTGCACCTGCGCACCGATTTTTCCGTGAACCTGCGCGCCGTGCCCTTCCCTACCCTGGCCACCGATATGCTGCGCCTGCTGCACCCCACCTCCGCGGTGGGCGGTATGCCCCGGCAGGCGGCCCTGGAGTTTCTGCAGAAGCACGAAGGCTACGACCGGGCGTATTACAGCGGTTTTCTGGGCCCAGTAAACCTGCCCGCTCCTGGTGTAACCCAACTCTTTGTAAACCTGCGCTGTTTTCAAGTGCGCCCGCAGGAAGCCATTCTCTACGCGGGTACCGGTCTAACCGCTGATTCTGACCCCGCCAAGGAATGGCAGGAAACCGAGCTGAAGCTGACAACCGCCGGCGCTATTCTTACCTAATGGTGAATGCTAAATGTTGAATGGCAATGTATTGGCCCCGTATTCCCATTCATAATTCAGCATTTATACCTCATAATTTAAAAGCTATGCAGTCGGTTTATAACATTGCTGAAATCTGTGCCCGGCACGGCATTACGGACGTGGTTTTGTCGCCGGGCAGCCGGTGCGCGCCGCTGACCATTGCTTTTGCCCGCCACCCTGAAATAAGGGTGCGCACGGTGCCGGATGAGCGGGCCGCGGCGTTTATTGGCTTGGGGCTGGCCCAGGCCCAGCGACGGGCCGTAGCGCTGGTATGTACTTCCGGCACGGCCGGCCTAAACTACGCCCCGGCCGTGGCCGAAGCCTACTTTCAGCAGATTCCGCTGGTGGTTTTCACCGCCGACCGCCCCCCGGAATGGATTGACCAACTGGATGGGCAAACCATTCGGCAAAGCAACCTGTACGGCGCCCACGCCAAAGGCACCTTTGAATTCCCGGCCGAAACTTCCCATGCTGATGCCCGCTGGCACGCGGAGCGGCTGGTTTCCGAAGCCATTAACCTGGCCCAGCAATTTCCGGCCGGTCCGGTGCAGGTAAATGTGCCCCTGCGGGAGCCCTTCTATCCCCAAGCCGGCCAGCCGCTGCAGTATGATAAAGTGAAGGTGATACGGGAGCAGGCCGGGCAATCAACTTTGCCGGCTGCGGAGCTGGCCAGCCTCCGCGCCCAACTCCGCCAGACCCCGCAGACCTTGGTAGTAGGTGGCCAGCATCGGCATGAAAATGAGCTTTTGCTGGCCTTGCGGCAGTTTTCGGCGGCATACCAGGTGCCGGTGGTGGGGGATGTTATTGCCAACCTGCACCAACCCGTGGGCCCAACCTACGACCTGCGCGCCGCCCCCATTGGCCGGCAGGATGTATTTTTGGCCGTGCCGGAAAAAGGTTTGAAAGAAGCGCTGCGCCCTACCCTGCTCATCACCTTCGGCCAGTCGCTTATTTCCAAAGCCCTGAAGCTGTACCTGCGCGAATACGCGCCGCAGCAGCACTGGCATATCCAGGCCGCCGGCCCCGTGGCCGATACCTTCCGCTCCCTCACGCGCATTATCCGGATGGAGCCGGCCGCGTTTTTTGCGGCTCTGCTTTCAGAGACAGGCACTATAACGACTTCTGAAAAAGACGAGCTGGCGCCGGCCAATCCGCACGAAATGCCGGCCGATGCCACCCGCGTGGCGCGGCCCGCGAAGCCCACGGGCACGGTGCGCCTGACTTGGCCGAAAGCAGGCTGGGCCCTGGGGGATGAAGAATCGGTGCGCAACTCATTTGCCACACCCTGGCAGAAAGCGGAAGGCTGGGCTACGAGTTTCCTGCAGGAGTTTTTTCAGGAGCCGCAGCAGCCGTTTAATGAGTTTTCGGCCTTCTATCACACCCTGCGTTTCCTGCCCCAACACACGGCGCTGCACCTGGCCAATAGCATGGCCGTGCGCTATGTGAATATCCTGGGCCTGCCCGCCACCCAGGCCGTGGAAGTATTTGCCAACCGCGGCACCAGCGGCATTGATGGCTGTACCAGTACGGCCGTGGGCGCGGCCCTGGCCCAGCCGGAACGCCCGGTGGTATTACTCACCGGCGACGTGGCTTTCTTCTACGACCGGAACGCCTTCTGGCAGAACTACCCCACGACTAACCTGCGCGTGGTCCTTTTCAACAACCACGCGGGCGGCATTTTCCGGCTGATTGACGGGCCTCGTCAGCAGCCGGAGCTGGAAGAGTTTTTCGAAACCCATCAGCCCCTCACCGCCGAGAATACGGCCCGGGATTTTAACCTGGGTTATTTCACGGCCCGTAGTCTGGCTGAATTAGAATCGGTACTGCCGGTTTTCTTTGCACCCGGAAACAGTGCGGCCCTGCTGGAAGTTACTACGGACAGTGCCACCAACGCGGCTTTCTTTGAACACTACCGCACGGCGGTAAAAACTGCTTTTGCGTAACATATGCCCTTGTTATCCTGAGCCTGCGAAGGACCTTACATACTGCGAACGATAATCGTAACCACGACTCGTGCTAGCGTGACAAGGTCCTTCGCTTGGGCTCAGGATGACAGGCGTTTTTGCTTTTTTTCTTCAACTTCTAATCTATGGCCGAACAACTCATCTGGACTCCCATTAAAGAATTCCGCGAGATTATCTTCTCGCAGGCTGGGGGCATTGCCAAAATCAGCATCAATCGTCCGCACGTGCACAATGCCTTCACGCCCCTCACGGTGCAGGAGATGATTGAAGCCATGGACATCTGCCGCAACCGCACCGATATCGGGGTGATTATTCTCACTGGCGAGGGCGGCAAAGCCTTCTGCTCGGGCGGCGACCAGAGCGTGCGGGGCCACGGCGGCTACGTGGGCGAAGACACCGTGCCCCGCCTGAACGTACTGGATTTGCAAAAGCAGATTCGCTCCATTCCCAAGCCCGTCATTGCCATGGTGGCCGGCTGGGCCATTGGCGGCGGCCACGTGCTGCACGTGGTGTGTGACCTGACCATTGCCGCCGAAAATGCTCGTTTCGGGCAGACGGGCCCTAAAGTGGGCTCTTTTGACGGTGGTTTTGGCGCTTCGTACCTGGCCCGCATCGTGGGTCAGAAAAAGGCCCGCGAAATCTGGTTTCTCTGCGACCAGTACGATGCCCAGGAAGCCCTGGATATGGGCCTGGTGAACAAGGTAGTGCCGCTGGATAAGCTGGAAGAAACCACCGTAGCCTGGTGCCACAAAATTCTGGAGAAAAGCCCCCTGGCCCTGCGCATGCTCAAGTCCTCGTTTAACGCGGAGCTGGATGGGCAGGCCGGTATTCAGGAGCTGGCCGGCAACGCCACGCTGCTCTATTACCTCTCCGAAGAAGCCAAGGAAGGCCGCAATGCCTTTGTGGAGAAGCGCAAGCCGGATTTCGACAAGTATCCTAAGTTCCCGTAGGGCACCAGAACAAAAGATAGTTGATACATCACTGCCTGCCCTGTATGGGCAGGCAGTGGTTTTTTCTGTACTTTCCATTCTTCAACCATCCCGCCTGCATCTCCCCTTCTAAACCAGCTGATCTATGAAGCGTTTACTCCTGATCCTCACCCTGGGCATTGCCAGCGCCTCCGGCACACAAGCGCAGGCCACCAAGGCTTCCGCCAGTGTGCCCGGGCCGGATGCAGGTAAGGAAATACTCCTGGTTGATGCCGCCTGCGGCCAATGCCGCCTGGGCCTGGAAGGCAAAAGCTGTGACCTGGCCATTCGCCTGGATGGGAAGGCCTATTTTGTGGATGGCACCACGGTGGATTCGCACGGCGACGCGCACGCGAAGGACGGGTTATGCAATGCTATCCGGAAGGCGAAAGTGCAGGGCGATTTAGTGGATAACCGCTTCAAGGCAACGTATTTTGAGCTGCTTCCGGAAGTAGCCCAGAAGGATAAGTAGCTCCTAAAAACAGCGGGTAACTACCCTGCCAGAAAGAGCCTGTACTGCTTGTACCGGCTCTTTCTTTGTATCATGCCTTTGCTTTTACTTCCCCTTATTCTTACCCATGAAAAATATCCTATTGCTGGGCTTTTTAACCCTCTCGCTCAGCGGCTATTCCCAGACTCTGCATAAGAACCGCTTCGGCTTATCGGCGGGCATTGGCGCGCCGGTTATTGCCCAAAGACAATTAGATGGTGGCCCCAGCTATGAAATGGGTCGGGGATTCGATTTCGGCGTTAATTATTACCGGGCCATAACGCCGAAAACCAATCTTGAAAGCGGCGTTTTTCTGCATGCCAATGAGCTAAAGGTAACCCCTGCCTTTTATCCCGGCTGGGAAATGGCTCCGCAGTATTATGATATCCGCCTGCTGTATGTCCCGCTCTTTTTGAAGGTTAACCTGGCTAAGTATTTCTATCTGAATGGTGGCCTATTAGCGGACGTAGACCTCAGCAAGAATAAATATATCAGCAGCCAGACCGGGCTGGGCACCGGGCTGGGCCTGGGAACCGACATCCATGTTTCTGACAGATTTGCCTTCACAATTAACCCGTATTTGAATTTGCATGGACTCTGGACAATAGAGCAGGAGCATTACCCGGAAAGGATTTTTGATGCGGGTATTAAAGCAGGCATCATTCTTAAGTAACCTGCAAAACCCAACCCTGGTGCGGCTAATGGAGTAGATTTGCGGTATGTCAGCACCGCTCCTCCCCGACTCCCTCCTGCTCAACGGCCGCGAATTCCGCTACGCCGATATTCAGCAATACCCCACCAACGTACCCAGCGACCTGAACGGCTACGAAGGCAAGGTGCTGGACTTCTGCCGCCAGTGGCTGAACGGGGCCCAGGAGTTTGGCCTGCGCACTTCCGGCTCCACGGGCAAGCCCCAGCTGGTGACCATGTCGCGCCGGCAGCTGGCCGCCTCCGCTAACCGCACCGGCGACTACTTTGACCTGGGCCCCGGCGACCGGATGCTGGTGTGCCTGAACTGCGAGTTTGTGGGCGGGCTGATGATGCTGGTACGCGCCTTTGAGCGCCGCATGCACCTCACCATAGTAGAACCCCACGCCGACCCCTTGGCCCTGGTGCCCGCTACGGCCCAGTTCGATTTTGCCTCCTTTGTGCCCCTGCAGCTGCGCGCCGTGCTGGAAGCCGGCCACGCCCATCGGCTGGATAAAATGAAAGCCATTCTGGTGGGCGGCGCTACCGTGGAAACCAGCCTGGAAAAGGCCCTGCAAACGCTGAAAGTGCCCGTCTATCTCACCTATGGCATGACGGAAACTGCCTCCCACATTGCCCTGCGCCGCCTCAACGGCCCCGATGCCTCCCCGTATTACCGGGTGCTTTCCGGTATTGGCGTAGGCCAGGATTCCCGCGGCTGCCTCACCGTGCGCGCCGACGTAACCAACGACGTGCTCATCACCACCAACGACCGGGTGCATTTCCTGGATGAGCACACCTTTGAGTGGCTGGGCCGCGCCGACTTCGTGATAAACTCCGGGGGCGTGAAAGTGCCGGCCGAGAAGGTGGAGAAAGTACTGGAAGTAGCCCTGATGGAGCTGGGTATCAGTGGCCGCCGGGCCTTCGTCTCGGGCCAGCCCGATAGCCGCCTGGGCGAGCAGGTTACGGCCTTTGTGGAAGGAAAGCCGCTGCCTGCCGCCCAGGAGAAACAGCTGCTCACGCTGCTCACCGAGCGACTGGACCGCTACGAGCGGCCCCGCGCCGTGGTATATGCCTCGCAGTTCCGCACCACGGCCTCCGGCAAGCTGGACCGGCTCAGCACCATTCGCTCCCTGAGCCCGGCGCCGCCTTCGCAGCGCTAGGCCCCTGGCTGGTTGTTTTCGGGTGCTGGAATGCGTTGCTTTGCGCTAAGCCAGCCCTCTGTTTGCTTGTTCGTTCTCCCTTTACTATCCCTATGTCCCGTCCTCTCCTTTCGGCCGCGGCCTTTTTGGTAGCGGCTCAGCTTAGCGGCTGTGCCAGCTCATCGCCCACCGTTACTACCACCCCCGAAGTTACCACGGCTCCGGCCACGGCCGCTACCCCAGCTGCTGCGCCTGCCACACCCGAAGCCACGCCGTTTCAGGTAGTAAGCGAGCAGTTTGCCGACCTGCGCATTCTGCGCTATGAAGTGCCCGGTTTTGAGAAGCTGGAGCCTCAGCAAAAAGAGCTACTGTACTATTTATATGAAGCGGCGCTTAGTGGCCGTGATATTATATACGACCAGAATTACAAGGAAAACCTGCGGGTGCGCCGCACCCTGGAAGCCCTCTGGGATGCCAACCAGGAGCGCCTGGCCGCTTCTACCAACACCCAGCAGGTAGAGCAGGCTACGCTCTTTAATGTGTACGCCAAGCGCGTGTGGTTTTCCAACGGTATCCATCACCACTACTCCACCCGCAAGTTTGTGCCGGAGTTTACGCCGGAGTACTTCAAGGATCTGGTGTACAGCGTAAACGAGCAGGCCCTGCCCTTAATGCCCGGCGAAACGCCAGCCAAGTTTGTGGCCACCATGACGCCTATTCTGTTTGATGCGAACCTGGCCGCCAAGCGCGTCAATCAGGAAGCCGGCAAGGATTTGGTAGCTACCTCGGCCAACAACTTTTACGAAGGCGTTACACAGGCCGAAGTAGAAGCCTACTACGCCAAGAAAATCAACAAAAAAGACACGCGCCCTATTTCCTACGGCCTCAACTCGAAGCTGATGAAGGACAAGCGGGGCAACATTGTGGAGATGCCCTGGAAAGTGGGCGGCATGTACGGCCCGGCCCTCACGCAGGTGGCCTACTGGCTGAACAAGGCGCTGGATGTGGCCGAAACGCCCGCGCAGCGCGCCGCCCTCACCAAGCTCATTCAGTACTACAGCACCGGCGACCTGAAGCTGTGGGATGCCTACAACATTGCCTGGGTACACGATACCCAGTCGGAAACGGATGTGGTGAATGGCTTTATTGAAGTGTACGGCGACCCGCTGGGCTACCGCGCTTCCTATGAGTCGGTGGTATCGTTTAAGGACCTGGAAGCCACCAAGCGCATTAAGGCTATTGGCGATGAGGCCCAGTGGTTCGAGAACAACTCACCTATTAAGCCCGAGAACAAGAAGAAAAACGTAGTGGGCATCACGGCCAAGGTGATTACCACCGTGGTAGAAGCCGGCGACGCAGCTCCTTCCACCCCCATCGGCATTAACCTGCCCAATGCCACCTGGATTCGCAAAGAGCACGGCTCTAAATCCGTAAGCCTGGGCAATATTGTAGATGCCTACGACCGCGCCAACGCGGGTGGCATGCTGGATGAGTTTGCCTACGATGAAGCCGAGAAAAACCGGGCCCGCCAGTACGGCTCCCTGGCCGGCAAGCTGCACACCGATATGCACGAAGTAATCGGGCACGCATCGGGGCAGATAAACCCCGGCGTGGGCACCACCAAGGAAACCCTGAAAAGCTACGCCTCCGCCATTGAGGAAGGCCGCGCCGACCTGGTAGCCCTGTACTACCTGATGGATAATAAGCTGGTGGAGCTGGGCGTGATGCCGAGCCTGGAAGTAGGCAAAGCCGAGTACGATAACTACATGCGCAACGGCCTGATGACCCAGCTGGTGCGCCTTACCCCCGGCGAAACTGTGGAGGAAGCCCACATGCGCAACCGCCAGATGGTGGCCAAATGGGTGTATGAGAAAGGCAAGAAAGACAAAGTGGTAGAAATGGTAACGCGCGACGGCAAAACCTACGTGCACATCAACGACTACACCAAGCTGCGTGCCCTCTTCGGCCAACTGCTGCGCGAAACCCAGCGCCTGACAAGTGAAGGCGACTACGCCGCCGCCAAAAACCTGATTGAAACCTACGGCGTGAAAGTAGACCCCACGCTGCACAAGGAAGTGCTGGCCCGCTACGCCAAGCTGAACATTGCCCCTTACGCGGGCTTCATTCAGCCCAAGCTGGTACCCGTGATGCAGGAAGGCAAAATAGTAGATGTGAAGGTGGAATACCCCTCCGACTTTGCCCAGCAGATGCTGGAGTATGGCCGCAAATATTCCTTCCTGCCGCTGCATAACTAATCCTTAAAAAGGCCGGCTGAAATCAACAGCCGGCCTTTTTTATTTTGCAACTCTCCACTTTGCCTTTCATGAAAAAACTATTACTCCTGACAGCGCTGGTGCTGGCCCTGGGCACGTTGCGCGCCACGGCCCAGGTTACCAACACCACCGCCGGCCGCTTCGAGTATTGCGAAATGCTCACCACCGACAACCTATTCTCCACCACCGACGACAAAGCCGGCGACATCTACGTGGATTTCGGCTATGGTTTTGAGAAGCTGGGCGGCGGCACTTTGTCTCAGCGCGAGGCCGGCAAGCTGCAGGTGTTTGCCACTCACGTCAGCGCCCTTACCTATATGGGCAAGCTGGGCTGGGAAGTGGTGCAGATGTATCAGCAACCGAAGGTGAACAAGGAGCCGGTGCGCACGCTATTCGTCTTGCGCCGCCCCGCACGAGGGAATTAAGGATTTTCCCTTCACTCTGTCATGTCGAGCGCAGTCGAGACATCTCGCGTGCTGATGTTGTAATAGTATTGTCATGCTGAGCCCGTCGAAGTATCTCTACCGCTTCGTTGCAGTGGTATACCATACTAGCGAGATGTCTCGACTGCGCTCGACATGACGAGCTATAACTTTTAATAAAAAAAGCCCGCTGCTCATAAGAGCGGCGGGCTTTTTTTATTTCTTGAAATCCCTGGATTTTCAATTCCCCTACCGCTTCCGCTTCAATCCTTCCTGCGTGAACAGCGGCTGGCGGCCGCGCACGATTTTGTAGAAGTCGCCGAGGAAAAGCTTGGCCCGGCCGAAGAAGATGAGGCCGCTCAGCTCGTTTTCCAGCTCGTCATCAATGAACACCATTTGGCGGTAGCCCACGCCGGCGCCCAGCCCCACCCAGCGGAACACGCGCACGTGCCCGGCCAGAGAAGGTTCTACAATGAAGATATTGTGTTTGGGCGTGCGGGTTACCTGTCCATCGGGCTGCTGGTAGCGGGCGTAGTAGCGGCCCACACCCAGCTGGGTGGGCGTGCTGAGCTCCCAGCGCGGCGTCCCGATTAATACATACTCGGCGTAGGCTACGCCGTAGCGGAAGCGCAGCTCGTCGCGGGTACCCGCGGGCATATTGGGCGGCAGGGGCGCGCGGGTGGGCACGCCCCCGCTGAGCATGTAAAAGCCCAGGCCGGTGCGCAGACGGCCGCGCCATTCCACGCCCAGCTTCAGGCCATTGATACCTACTACCTTCTGGTTGAGCAGGGAAAACCGCTGGTCGAACTGGAATACTAGGCGCCGGTGGGCCTGTCGCACCTGGCTGCTATCGGCCCCGGGGCCGGCCTGCGCGGCCCCGGCCCACAGCAGGAAAAGCAGACTGCACCATACTCTCTTCATAACGCCGCAAAGGTACGCAGCCCTGCCGGGCATGTGGCATGCCGGGCGGCAATACCTACACTTCGCCCGCCGGCCTTTACGGTTCGCCCGGGTTTGCCGGCGGTTCACCCTTTTTCCGGTTCTGCCGGGGCAGTTGGCTGCATAGTTTTGATTCAATCAACAGCCACTAACTGCCCACGGCCATGACGACGGTTTCCTTTTCCCACTCGCCGGTAAATACCTCAACCCTTCCTGGCCAGGTGCGCCAGGGGTTGCGGGTGCTGCACCAGGTAAATCCGGTTTTGTCCTGGGTAGGCTGGGCAAACGTGGTCCTGTTGCTGCTGGCCGTGGTATTGCTGCCACTGGATGGCCGCACGGTAACCGGCCTGCCGGTTTGGGTAAAGCCCATCAAATTCTGCCTGTCGGTTATTGTCTATGTCTGGACGCTGGGCTGGCTGCTGGCCGATCTACCGGCTCCGGCCCAACGGGCCGTGCGCCGCATCAGCTGGGCAGTGGCCCTGAGCATGGTGCTGGAAATTGGCTGCATCTACCTGCAGGCCGCCCGGGGCACTTCCTCCCATTTCAACGCCGCCACCGCCTTCGACGGTATCCTATTCAGCGTGATGGGCATCATGATTATGGTAAACACGCTGGCCATAGTTGCGGCCGTGTGGCTGGTGTGGCGGTACCGCCCCTATGGCCCGGCCGGCTATGTGTGGGGCGTGCGCCTGGGTTTGCTGTTGTTTCTCATTGGCAGTGTGCTGGGCGGTATGATGATTCACCTGAACCAGCACACGGTGGGCGCCCCCGATGGTGGCCCTGGCCTGCCGGGCCTGGGCTGGAGCACCCGTGCCGGCGACTTGCGCCTGGCTCATTTCCTGGGCCTGCATGCCCTGCAAGTAGTGCCGCTGCTGGGCTGGTGGCTGGCCCGGCGCCTCCCCCGGCGCGCCGTGCTACTTACCTGGCTGGGGGCAGCCGGCTATGCCGGGCTAGTGGCCTTCCTGTTTGTGCAGGCCCTCCACGGTCAGCCCTTCATTGCGCTTCGCTAAACGTCTTCTTCCTTCTATCCTTCTACTTTCCTGTTTCTCCGTTATGACGTCTCTCTTCCGCTCCGTCCTGGCTTTGTTTGGTTTGCTGTTCCTGCTCAGCCAGCCCCTGCACTTGCAGGCCACCGCCCTACCCAACGGTACTATGCCCCTCACTACTTCCGATGGCGTGGCACTGTATGTGCGGGTGGCGGGCCACGGCACACCCTGCGTATTTGTGCACGGCGGCCCCGGCACCGGCAGCTACGGGTTTGAGAAGCTGGCCGGCCAGCCCCTGGAAGAAAAGCTGCAGATGATTTATGTGGATCAGCGCGGCAGTGGTCGCTCCGCCAGCCACGCGCAGCTCAACTATTCTCTGGAGCGGCAGGTCCAGGACCTGGAGGAAATTCGCCAGCAGCTGCACCTGAAAAAATGGGTGGTGATGGCGCACTCCTTCGGCGGCATCATTGCCACGGCCTACGCGCAGAAGTACCCCCAGCACGTGCAGGCGCTTATTCTGGCCAATGGTATTCTGAACCTGCCGGCGGCTATGGAAAGCACCATCACCTACGGCTACAGCCTGCTGCCCGCCACCACGCGCCCACCGCTGGACTCCGCCATGCCTCTGCCCCAGCGCTACTTCATGGTATCGGCCATGCTGCAGCAGCAAAAGCTCTATAACCAGCTGCAATACGCCTCCGATTCCACTGCAGCCCGGGTGAGCCGCCTGATGCAAGGCCAGACCAGCAACCACGACTTCGCCGCCAATCTATTCAAAGCCCCCGGCCGCTACGTAGAGGATTTCACCCCGGCCACGGCCTCCCTCACCATGCCTGTACTGGTGCTCACTGGCCAGCAGGATTACATAACCGGACCCGAGCATTATAAGTCCTTCCTATTCCCGCAGCAGCGCGTGGTGGTACTGCCGGGCAGGCACATGCCCTTCCTCGATAACCCCAAAGAGTTTAACCAAGCCGTGCAGGGCTTTGTGCGCAAGCTGCCCCGCCGTTAGCAGTTTTTAAATCGCCTGTCATGACGCGCGATTTAGTAACAGTAAGTCATCCTCAAAGAGCACCTGGCGCAGCTTCCATATTCTTCTACTTTTGCCGGTATGAATGACCGCCGCTTTCTGCTCCTGGGAATCCCCATTCTCTCGATTCTGGTCATGCTGCCGCGGGGCCTGCTGCACATCACTTCCCTCACGCAGTTTCTGATAGCCTGGCCCATATCTATGGGGTTTACCACCTGCTTCTGGCTGACGGGGCGGGCTTTGTGGCGGTATCTGTTTCGGCGCTATCCGCGGGTAGAGCAAACGCGCCAGCGGTTGTGGCTGCTGGCCATCATCAACACCCTGATTACGGCCGCCGTTACGCTGGTTTTAGGGTCAATTGAAGCCTATACCCATGGCGGGCAGCTTGATCTACCCTCTTTCCTCCGGGAGTTTGGGCTGAACATGGTACCCACGGTGGTGGTGCAGCTGATTTACGAAAGCTGGAATTTTTTCCGCCAATGGGAGGAAAACGTGCGCCGCGCCGAGCAGCTGCAAAGTGCCAGTCAGCGGGCCCAGCTGGAAGCTCTGCAGCAGCAGCTGGACCCACACTTTCTCTTTAACTCCCTCAATACTCTCTCCGCCTTTATTGAGCCCGAGAATGAGCCGGCCCAGCAATTTGTGGAGCAGCTGGCCGATGTCTACCGCTACGTGCTGCTGAGCAGGGAGCAGCGCACGGTACCCTTGCGCGACGAGCTGGCGTTTGTGGAGGCCTACGTTGCACTGCAAAAAGCCCGGCTACGCAATAATTTCCTGGTTGATATTCAGGTGCCTGCCCACCTGCTGGACCTGCAGGTAGCCCCCCTAAGCGTGCAGTTGCTCATTGAAAACGCCCTAAAGCACAACGAGGCCTCCCGCCAGTACCCGCTGCAGGTGCAGGTTACGGCGCACGATGGCTGGCTGGTGGTGCACAACGCACGCCGCTCCCGCACTACCCTGGCCCCCGGCACGGGCATGGGCCTGCGCAACATCCGGGAGCGGTATGCGCTGCTGGCCCCGCAGCTTCCCGTGCAGGTGGCCGATACGGCCACCGACTTCACCGTTCATTTGCCCCTGCTTTCATCGTCGCCTACTCCCTCCCTGGCCGGCACAGCATAATTTCTATGCGCATTTTAGTTCTCGAAGATGAATATCCGGCCGCCGAGCGGCTGCAGCGCCTGCTTAGTCAGGCCGCGCCCGAAGCGCAAATTGCGGCCCAGCTGGATACCGTGGCCGGCGCCGTGGAGTGGCTGCAAACCCACCCCGCCCCCGACCTGATTCTGGCCGATATTCACCTGGCCGATGGCATCAGTCTGGATGTGTTTGATCAGCTGGTGGTTTCCAGCCCCGTCATCTTCACCACCGCCTATGATCAGTATGCCCTGCAGGCGTTTAAAACGCACAGCGTAGACTATTTGCTGAAACCCATAAAGCTGACGGAGTTGCAGGCAGCCCTGCAAAAGCTGCGACAGTGGCACCGCCCGGCCGCCTCCGAAGTGTCCCAGCAGTTGCAGCCGCTATTGAATACCACCAGCCCAACGCCCAAAACCCGCTTTCTGGTGCGCCAGGGCGAACAGCTGCTCCCCCTTCATGCCACCGATATTGCCTGGTTTCAGAGCCGCCACGAAACCGTGACCCTGGTTACCCGCAGCGGCCAGCGCTACCTGGTAGACTATACCCTGGAGCAGCTAGAGCAGCTACTGGATGCCCGCCAGTTCTTTCGCCTCAACCGCCAGTTTATTGCCCATCTGCCGGCTGTGCAGCGCCTGCACCCGCATTTCAACGGCAAGCTGAAGCTGGACCTGCACCCCGCTCCGGCAGAGGAGGTGCTGGTAAGCCGCGAAAAAGCCGGGGCCGTGAAAAGTTGGCTGGAAGGTGGCTAAAGGCCGGCTTATCCTTTTCTATTTCAGATACCCCAGCACTTCTGATAAGGCTGTAACCTGATGAAATTGCACGCCGGCCAGCTCCTCAGCGGGCACTTCTTCCATGGCCCAGGTGGTATGGTAGGGCACGTGCACGGCGCGGGCACCCAGGCGCGCCACCGGCAGAATATCCGACTTCAGGGAGTTGCCGATCATGATGAAATTCTCCGGCAACACCTGGTAGCGGCTTAGGATGCGCTGGTAAGTGGCCTCGTTCTTTTCGCTGACAATTTCTACGTGGTCGAAGTAGTCGCCCAGGCCGGAGCGGGCCAGCTTGCTTTCCTGGTCGAACAGGTCGCCTTTGGTGAGCAGCATCAGGCGCTGGCCTTGCTGGCGCAGGGTGCTCAGCACTTCCGGCACGCCGGGCAGCAGCTCAATGGGAAAGTCAAGCAGGCGTTTGCCTTCGGTCAGGATATGGTGAATTTCAGTGCCGGTTACGGTGCCGTCGGTCAGCTCAATGATGGTTTCAATCATCGAAAGCATAAACGACTTGGCGCCGTAGCCGAATAGGTGCATATTCTGGCGCTGCACCTCGTAGAAACGGCTGCCCAGGGTGGTAGCATCGGCGTAGTGCGTGAGCAGCTCATACAGCTGTGCCTCGGCATAGTCAAAGTGCGGCTGATTGGGCCACAGGGTATCGTCGGCATCGAAGGCAATAAGCACGGGAGCAGGCATACGGAAAGCAGATAAGGGGCCCGCCATACTGTTTTGTGGCAGCAGCAGGGGCGAAAAAGGCCCGCAAAGTTACCGAACTTGCCGCCCATGAAGCAGCTGATTGATCTTTCTACCTGGAACCGCCGCGAGCATTTCGAATTTTTCTCCGCCTTCAATGAGCCCTTTTTTGGGGTGGTGGCCGAGGTAGATGGCGCCCGCGCCTACCAGCGCGCCAAGGCAGCCAATGAGTCGTTTTTCCAGCACTATCTGCACGCCGCCCTGCGGGCCGTGAACCAGGTAGAGGCCCTGCGCTACCGCATAGAAGACGGCCAGGTGTATTTGTATGAGCAGATCAACGTTTCGGCTACTCTCACCCGCGCCGACAATACCTTCGCCTTCTCCTTTATACCCTACGCCGAGCGGTTGGCTGATTTTACTGTAGGGCTACGCCAGGAAATGGAAGCCGTAGCCGCCTCTACCGGCCTGCGGCTGAGCGACTCCGCCGCCCGGCCCGATGTCATTCACTTTTCCGCCCTGCCCTGGATTGCCTTCACCGGCCTCACCCACGCCCGCCACTTTGCCCACCCCGACAGCGTGCCGAAAATATCCGTAGGTCGCTACCGCCGCGAGGGCGAGAAGCTGCTCATGCCCGTAGCCGTAAACGTACACCACGGCCTGGCTGATGGCTACCACGTGGGCTTGTTTCTGGAAGCGTTTCAGCGGGAGCTGGACGGCCTCTCGTAGAGACGCAACATTTTGCGTCTCGCCGCTGAACGGCCGAAACTGCGCAGATTAAACAACATCAGCACCGACGAGACGCAAAATATTGCGTCTCTACCTTTCCAGCCAGGCCCGAAAGGCAGGTACCCGCTCCCGGCTTACCAGCACGTCGCCCTCGGGGCTGGCTGGCTTCAGGGTGGTTTTCAGGCGGCTGTTGGTGTAGTGAATGATGTCCTGAATGGCATCGTGCTGCACGAAATACGCCCGGTTCAGGCGGAAAAACTGGCGGGGGTCCAGCAGCTTTTCCAGCTGCTCCAGGGTTTGATCCAGCACAAACCGGCGGTTTTCGCGGGTTTGCAGAAAGGTGGCTTTTTCCTGGCTGAAGAAGTAGCTGATTTGCTCCACGGGAATCACCTTCAGATGCTCGCCCACCTTCACCACAAACTGCTTTTTGTACTGTTGCTGTTGGGGTTGTAGCTGCTGCAATACCTGCGTGAGCAGGGCCGCATCGAAGGCGGGAGCCGGAGCAGCGGCGGAGGAGGCCCCGCGCAGGCTGCGCAGCTTTTGCAGGGCCGCGCCCAGCTCTTCGGCATCAATGGGCTTGAGCAGGTAGTCAACGCTATTCACCTTAAAGGCGCGCAGGGCATATTGATCATAGGCAGTGGTGAAGATGACCGGGCAGCGCACCGGCGTTTTTTCAAACAGCTCGAAGCTCAGGCCATCGGCCAGGTGGATATCCAGGAACAGCACATCGGGTGGCGTGGGGGCGGTTTCCAGCAGCACCACGGCAGCCTCTACGGTATCGGCGGTGGCCAGCACGTTTACGGGCTGCTCCTGACGGCGTAGCAGGTCGGTGAGGCGGCGGGCTGCCAGGGGCTCATCTTCAATGATGAAAGCATTCATGCTTTGGGAATGGTGAGTTTTGAATGCTGAATGAGGGGGGTGTAAGGTCGTCATGTCGAGCGAAGTCGAGACATGAAAATTTCCAAATATGTTCTTGGTCTTACTCAGAATTAACCAGCTGCAGCACGGGCAGAATGACTACAAATTCCTCAGCACCGGAGGCTATTTGCACGGGCTCGGTGGTGAGGTGGCGGTAGCGGCCTGTAAGATTGGGCAGGCCGATGCCCGCACACTCCCCGGGCGCTACCCGGCGCGGGCGCAGGGAGTTTCGCACGCGCAGGTGCCGCCCGGCTTCATCCAGCTCAATAGAAACCTGCAGGGGCTGACTGGGGGTAGCCACGTTATGCTTCAGCGCGTTTTCCAGGAGCAGCTGCAGGCTGAGCGGCGGCACCACGGCCTGGGGCGAAATGCTGTTCAGCGGGGGCAGCGTTACCTGCAGCGCCTCGCCGTAGCGGATGCGCTGCAGGAATAGAAAAGACTCCGCAAATTCCAGCTCATCGCGCAGGTAAATTACCTCCCGGCCCCGGGCATCCAGCACGTAGCGGTACACCTGCGAAAGCTGCCGGATAAAGCGCACGGCCAGCTGCGGCTCCTCTTCCACCAAGGAGGTAAGGGCGTTCAGGGAATTGAAGAGAAAGTGCGGGTCCAGCTGCTGGCGCAGGGTTTCGGCTTCAGCCTGGGCCATTTCCTTCTGCAGCCGCTCGTTGCGCACCAGGGCTTCGCGCCAGCTCAGCAAAAAGGAGCGGCTGTGCATGATCAGCGAGCAGATTACGGTAATCAGCAAAGGAAAAGCGTATCCATTCCATTCTGGCTTTGATACCAGGGAGGCCAGGGTAGCGTCCATCAGAATTATCCGGTACGCCGCGTTAATGGCCACAATAACCAGCAACGAACCCCCTAACGATACCAGCAGCGTGAGCACCAGCCGCCTGGTCAGGTTTTCTTTCCAGCTGGCATAGCGGTTCAGCCAATCTACGGCAAAGCCATTGGTGAGCCACAACCCGGTACTGTAGGCGAAGGTGATGATGAAGGTAATCAGCAGCCGCTCCCAGTCTCCCCAACACTGGGTGCAGGAAAATGCCGTGATAACTACGGATAACAGGAGCAACAGCATCAGCACGCGCAGCCAGGTGCGCGGAGCAAGCAGGGGTGGCAACGTAGTTTCAGGCAGACGCAAAGCAGAAGCAGACATAAGGAAAACCGGCCACAGCCCGTGGCGGCCGAACAGGCCCGGCAAGATACAGGCTGAAATTGAGGATAAATCGTAGAGCACGCCGGAAACAGCATAGCTCCTGGCAAGTAACTGCTTTATGAAATGGATGAAGCCACCAGCTTCGGCCGCAAAGGCCCTCTGGGTTTCATCGGCCGCAAGCCAAGCAAGCCCTGCAAAAGTTCTTCGCAGGGCTTGTTTGGGATTTACTTCGTGGTGGCCTGCGTGGGGCCTGCCTGCTCATAGGCCTTCAGGCGGCCGAGCAATTGTCTTTCGCCCCAGTTGGGTGACAGGCTGTTGGCCGGTTTGAAGGTAGCAAAACGGGCTTTGGCTTCCTCATACAGGGGCTTGGCAGCGGCCTTGCCACCGCCATACATTTCGGGCATGAAATACAGATTGTTGCCCAGCACCAGGTAGGCGCGCGGGTTGGCGGGGTTCAGGGCTTTGGCTTTGCTGGCGGCTTCCATAGCCCGGCCGGAATATACCTGCGCTCGGTTCATGGGGTCAATCATCAGGCGCCCCTGGAATAGGTAGCCCTGCAGCGCCAGCAGCTCCGATTCGTCGCCGCCCAGCTTGCGGGCCTGCGCCAGCGAAGCCTCCGCCTGGTCGAGGTATTTGTCTTTCACGTCACCGTCTTCTTTGCTGGTGAAGCTGGCCAGCATGCGGCCATATGCCTGGTAGTACTGGGGCAGCCAATCAGTGGGGGCAGCGGCAGCGGCCCGCTCAAATTTGCTGGCAATTTCCAGGAGCTTGGCCGGGTCGCCGGTGCTGTTGAGCTCCGCAATGGTGGCGGCCATCATCTCGGTATAACCAGCCGGGGCTGCCGTAGCAGCGGCCGGGGCTTTAGCGGCCGACGGTTGAGCGGCGACGGAGAATGAACAGGCAGCGAGGGCGAGAACAAACAGGGCGTTTTTCATGGCAGGAGAAGAGTTAAAATGATTGGTTTGAAAGGAAGTGAAAGAGTATGCAGCAAAGGTGGCCGGCAACCCAGCGGCCTGAAACTTAAAGTGGCTGAAGCGTAGGATAAGCCGGATGAATCGTGGAAAACGGCGGCTGTTATTCGGGTGCCTCGTCGGTGTTAGCCAGGCGTTTTTTGTTGATGGAAATCAGCAAGGCCACGAACACCATGCGCGGGGCCGAGGGCATGACGGCCACACCGGGGTACTGGCCGTTAGCATCTTTAGTGGCGGCATAGCGGTAGCCAAACACGTTCTGGCGCCCCAGCACATTGGTGCACGACACATGCACAATGGTGTAGTTCTTCCACAGCGTGGTGAGGTAGCTGGCGTTCAGGCTGAAATCCTGGAAGCTGGGCAGCCGGCCTTGGTTGTAGCCGTCGTGCTCGTTCGGGTTGAAGTAGGCGCGCGGGCTGTTGTAGGTGTAGGTGGCGCCCACCAGCGTGTGGGCTTTGCTTAGCCAGTATTTGCCTACCAGGGAAAGGTTGTGCCGGGCCGCGAAGGTGGGCACGGCCAGCACGGGGTCCTGGCGCTGCTGCCGGCGGGTATCCAGAAAGCCGTAGCTAATCCAATAGTCGGTGTTTTTGAAGGTTTTCTTGTCGCGCCACAGCACATCTACGCCGCGGGCGTAGCCCGTGCCGGTGCTGCGGTAGGTGGCCGGGTCGAAGGGAGTGAGGGGGTTGGGATTGGCGCTGGGGTTGTAGCGCACCAGCTGGGCGTAGGCTTTGGCGTAGGCCTCCACGCGCAGCGTGCGGTTGGCATAGCTGCGGAAATAGGTAAGCTGCCAGTGGCGGGCGCGCTCAAAGCGGAGCTGCTCCGGCTGGGCGGCGCGCAACAGCAAATCAGTAGCCGGGTTCTGATAGAAATAGCCAAACGCCCCCGACAGCTGCGTTTTTTCATTCAGCTGATACGCCAGGGCCAGGCGCGGCGCGGCATTCCAACGGTGCAGCACCCCTGAATATTCCAACCGGCCGCCCACGCGCCCCACCAGCCGGTTGCTGAAGGCAATATCTGACTCGGCGAAGCCCGCGGCGCGCTGCTCCTGCACCTGAAAGGCCGTATCCCGCTGAGCCGCCAGGTAACGATGCTCATTATGCTGCAGCAGGCCTTCCATGCCCAGCTTCAGGTTCCAATAGGCACTGGCCGAGTCGTTGGTAAGCACAAGTCGGCTGACCACCGACTGCTCCAGCTCGCGCATTTCCTGGCCGGCCGCTTCCTGCGTAGCCACCCGGGCAGTTTGCTGGTCGCGGGTGGCGGCCACGCCGGTTTGCACCGACCAGCCCCGCACCACCGGGCTGCGGAACGTGGTGTTCATGTAAGCGTTGCCGGCGCGCAGCCCTACGGGGCGGCCTCCCTCCCATTCGGCATCGGGCTGCAGGGCTTCAATGTGCTGTTTGGTGAAAGCCCCGTAGGCCTTCAGCATACCCATGCTGCCGGTTTTCTGCCGCAAAGCCACCGAGCCGCCGCCCGACTCATAGGCCCGGAGCATGCGCTGGGGCACCAGCCCAAAATAGGGCCGCATGTTCATGTAGTCGCCGGTTACAGCTACCGAGGACCGCTCAAAGCGCTGCTGATGCGACAGGCTTAGTCCACCCAAAGAGAAGAGCGAAATGCCAGTCTGCGTTTCCGGCGCCAGGTCCTCGGAGTTCAGCGCTACCACCGCCGACAAAGCCTGCCCGTACTCTGCTGAGTAGCCGCCCGTACTGAAGGCCATGCCTTTGAATAACATCGGCGAAAACCGCCCCCGCGCCGGCAGCCCGGAAACGGCCGCATTGTAGGGACTTTGCAGCGGCACACCATCCAGGTACTGCCGGGTTTCGCCGGCGGCCCCGCCGCGCACAAACAGCTTGCCCTCTTCGCCGTTGCGGGTGGTGCCGGGCATGGTATTAAAAGCGCCCGCCACATCGGCGGAGGCGCCGGCCGTGGTTACTACGTCCCGGGCCGTGAACACTGTTTTGCGCTTGTCGTCACTGGCGTCAAACGTGCCGGAGGTGATGACCACGTCGCCGAGCTGGTTGCGCACCGGCCGGAGCACCAGCGCCAGCTGCCGGGGGCTGCCGTTCAGCGTAACGGGTTGTTCCTGCAGCTGATAGCCCAGCAGCGTGGCCACCAGCGGCAGCGTGCCCGTCTGGCGGGTACTGAACCGGAAGTGGCCCAGCGAATCGGTGCTGGCTCCATCGAAGGTGGTTTTGAGGAATACGTTTACGCCGGGCAGCGGGTGGCCGGCGTTGTCGCGCACGGTGCCGCTGAGGGTGGTGGGCGTTTGGGCGGCCAGTTGCAGCGTGGTGGCCAGCAGGAGCAGCAGAGGTAGCAGTCGTTTCATAGCAGTAGCAGAATGATGTACCAAAGGTGCCCGGCTGCTACCGCCGCTGAAATTTTAGGTTGCTGAAGTGCTATTTCAGGCGGATGAAGTGTAGCCTGAGGTATCCGAAGGAAAATTGGACTGCTACCTTTGCCCCATACTTCACTGGCCTTCCCATGACGCTTACCTGGACCACCAAACCCTTCGCCGAACTTACCTTGGCCGAACTCTATGCCCTGCTACAGCTGCGCAGCGAGGTATTTGTGGTGGAGCAGACGTGTGCGTTTCAGGATATAGACGGGCAGGACCAGGGCGCCTGGCACCTGCTGGGATACACGCCCGAGGGCGAGCTGGCCGCGTATGCCCGCCTGTTCGGTCCGGGCATCTGCTACCCCGAGGCCAGTATTGGGCGGGTGGTGGTAAGCCCGCGGTTTCGGCGCTATGGGCTGGGCCGGGAGCTGCTACGCCAGGCTATTGCGGCGGTAGAGGCGCTGGACGGCGCGCAGCCTATCCAGATTGGCGCCCAAAGTTACCTGCAGGCGTTTTATGAAGACTTTGGTTTCCGGCAGGTGGGCGAAGGGTATCTGGAAGATAATATTCCCCATATCCATATGGTGCGCTCCGCCAGCCAGGCGTAGTAGCTGTGTAGCTACATTGTTTTTGAAAGAGTGCTTTCACCGGCATTAGCCAGGTTGTAGCTTTGCCTGCCTGCGAGTTGGTGCTGAGTAGCGCTTGAATCCGTTTTTACTACCGTTATGCCTGTTTCTGCTTTTCCCGTCAATTATCAGGAGTTGTTCCACGCCCTGCCGGAGAACTTTCTGCTCATTGCCCCCAATGCCGACGCCACTATCATTGATAATACCAATAGCCACGTAGCGGTATCAATGAAAAGTCGGGATGAAGTGGTAGGAAAGGCCTTTTTCGAAGCCTATCCGGCCACCGATGAGAAATCGGCGGCGGTAATCCGGGAATCGCATGAACATGTGCGCCGCCACCTGGAGCCGCATACCATGCCGCTCATCCGCTACGATTTGCAGCGCCCGCAGGCGCAGGGCGGTGGTCTGGAAGAGCTGTACTGGCAGGCTACTCACTATCCTATTCTGGATGCGGAAGGCAAGCTGCAGTATATTTTGCAACGCACCCAGGACGTAACCGAGCAATACCACGCCGAACAGCGCGCCGAGCTGGTGAAGAAGGAGCTGGCGGAGCAACAGGAGCGCAACCGCTTTATTCTGGAATCATTGCCCATTCTGGTCTGGACGGCCCAGCCCGATGGTAACCGGGACTACTTCAGCTCCCGCTGGCTGCAGTTTACCGGCCGCCCTCTGGAAGCGGAGCTTAACAACCAGTGGATCCACAACATCCACCCCGATGACCAGGCCCGGGTACAACAGCAATGGAACGAAAGCGTGGCCACCGGCCAGCCCTATCAGGTAGAATACCGCCTGCGCCGCCACGATGGTCAGTATCGCTGGGTGCTGATGCGTGCCCTGCCCCACTACAACGCCCAGCACGAAATTACCATGTGGGTAGGTGGCGGTACCGATATTCAGGACCAGAAGCAGATGGTGCAGGAGCTACTGGAAACCAATGAGCAGCAGGCATTACTCTCCGACCAGGCTTACCAGGCCTATCAGCTGGCCGAAACCCAGCGCGAGACGTTCTACAACCTGTTTATGCAGACACCGGCCATGATCTGCATTCTGCGCGGCCCGGAGCACCGCTTCGAGTTCGTGAACCCGGAGTACCAGAAGCTGTTTCCGCACCGCCAGCTCATCGGCAAAACAGTGGCCGAAGTGCTGCCCGAGGTAATTGAACAAGGGTTTATTACGCTGCTGGACAATGTGTACGACACCGGCGAAGCCTTTGTCGGCAACGAGCTGGATATTATGCTGGACCGGGACGGCAGCGGGCAGCTGCAGCGCAGCTACCTCAACTTCACCTATCAACTTTTCATGGAAGGCAGTGAAAAAGCCGGCATCACGGTTTTTGCTTTTGATGTAACGGATCTGGTGCTGGCCCGCCAGGCTCTGGAGCGCCCCGATTCCACTGTCCGGTAAGCTGGATTTCTCCTTTATTATCCGACAGTTAGCCGCGCTATCATGGACATAAACCGCCTGGATTTTCAACAAGCCAGGATCAAACAGGTGCTCTTCAAATCGAGGCTGCGCTCCGTGCTCTACGGGGTGCGCGAGGCCGATGACACGCTGTTTTCCCTGTATCATAACCCCCTGGGCGAGTGGCTGCGCACCGTAGTGAAGCCCCGCTACAGCCTGCGCCCCGAAGTGCGCGAAATTGAGCGCACCATTCAGCAAATGCTGGATACCGGCTACGAGCTTTCCACCCAATACAAGCGCGGGTACATAGAGGAAGCCCGCGCCGGGCTGGATAAAATCAATGCCTATTCCGACCGGATTGAGGCCCTGCTGCAAACCCTGGAACAACACACCCAAGTATAAAAAAGCCGCTTCTGAATTCAGGAAGCGGCTTTTTTCTTACTATACATCCGGCAGCTGCACCGCCTCCAGCCACGGGTGCAGCTGGGCGGGGTTCTGAAACAGATTAATAAACAGCACCCGCTCCTCGCCGGCCAGCCGCCATAGCTCGGCATAAAAGTCGCCCAGGGCATACAGCTGCAGGCGGCAGCCGTACTCGGCGCGGTCGGCCAGATGGTGGCCCGCCTGCAGCAGGCGCTCCGTTTGCTGGCCCATGGGGAGTTGTTTAAAAGCAGTGAGATACATCCGAACAGCACAAGGTCTTTGCCGAAGATACAAAGTTGCGGGCAGTTCCCTTACCTAAGCCCGGCGGCAGAACCGTTTAGCCGTGCTACTTTCACGCCATGAAAACCATTCGCTTTCCGCACCCGCTGGTACTGCTGGTTGGGTTTATCCTGCTGGCTACGCTGCTCACCTACCTATTGCCGGCCGGCGTATTTGAGCGCCACCCCGATGCCGCCACCGGCCGCGACGTGGTAGTGCCCGGCTCCTACCACCGGGTGCCGGCCTCGCCGGTGCATCCGCTGCAGGCCATTGTGGATATCCCGAAAGGCATGACGGAAGCGGCCTCGGTTATTTTCCTGGTGTTTCTGGCGGGCGGCGCTTTCACGGTGGTAGACCAGACCGGGGCCCTGCGCCGCGGCGTAGACTGGCTGCTGGATAAATTTCGGGGCCGGGAGGCCGTGGTTATCCCCATTATCTGCGTGCTGTTTGCCACCATGGGCGCCCTGGAAAACATGCAGGAGGAAATTGTGCCCCTCATTCCGGTGCTGCTCATTCTGATGCGCCGCATTGGCTACCCACCCATTATTGCAGCGGCCGTCAGCATTGGCTCGGCGGCAGTGGGCGCGGCGTTCAGTCCCCTCAACCCGTTTCAGGTGGGCATTGCCCAAAAGCTGGCCCAGCTGCCGCTGCTTTCCGGCGGTGGCTTCCGCATGATTTTCCTGGCCCTGGCCCTGGCCATCTGGATAGGCGGAACCGTGCGCTTTGCCATGCGCCACCGCATAGCGCCGGAGGTAGATGAAGTTCCCGGCGAGGCTGCGGGCGTAGGCCGCCACGGCCTGGTGCTGCTGCTGCTATTTCTCACCTTTGCCTTCTTTGCCTACGGGGTGCTGAAGCTGGAGTGGGATTTTGATCAGATGGCCGCGCTGTTCTTCGGGCTGGGCGTAGCCGCCGGTCTGGTGGGCGGCCTGGGCCTTACGGGTACCGCTTCCGGCTTTATTGATGGCTTCCGGGATATTGCTTTTTCTGCCCTGCTCATCGGCTTTGCCCGCGCCATTTTTGTGGTGCTGGAGCAGGGCCAAATAGTAGATACCATTGTAAATGGCCTTTCGGCCCCGCTGGCCGGGCTGCCGGTTACGCTTTCGGCACTGGGCATGGTGGGCGTGCACACGGCCCTGCACCTGCCGGTGCCCAGCGTAAGCGGGCAGGCTGTGCTCACCATGCCCCTGCTCGTTCCCCTCTCCGACCTCATCGGCCTTTCCCGGCAGGTTACGGTGCTGGCTTACCAGTACGGTGCCGGCCTCTGCGAGATTATTACGCCCACCAACGGCGCCCTGGTGGCTATTGTAACGGCCTGCGGCGTGCGGTTTGATCAGTGGTGGAAGTTTGTGCTGCCGCTGTATCTGCTGCTGCTGCTGCTGGCGGTGGTAGCCATTGTTATCGGTATTGCGGTAGGCGTATAGTAGGCGCCATTGAACGGGGTAGAGGCGCAATATTTTGCGTCTCGTCGTTGCTGATGTTGTTTCACCTGCGCAAAACCGGTCGTTCAACGACGAGACGCAAAATATTGCGTCTCTACCCCGCTCCTATGCCTGCTGCCCCTTACACGTGCCGTAGTTCTTCGGCCTCAAAAATGCGCGGCAGCTTCCGCTTGCGCTCCACTATTTGAAAGCGGGCGGTATCGTTCTTCTCATCCCAGTACACATCCGAAATCAGGCCACGGTGCGCGGGTTTACCGGGGGCCGGGTTTACCTCTTCCACCACGTCTCCAAAGCTGAAGGCGGGCTTCTCGTAGAGCTCCTTAAATAGCTCCGGGCTGACCTTAAACTGCTGCTCGTCGTAGCGCAGCAGCATCCAGTCGTCGTTTTCACCAATTTTTTCAAACACTTTGCCCAGCGGCTCCAGCCACTCAAAAGTGCGGCGGTTGGCCGGATGAATGTAGCGGAGGCCATAATCAGGCGTCCAGGAATACAAGCCAAAAACTACGGGAACAGGACGAGCCACAGCAGCAATACAAAAGGTAAAAGCGGAGAGTACCCGCAAAGCTACGCAACCGGGCGGGCAGTGTTCGGGCAATTAGAAAGTTGAATTCCGGCTGATTTGTTGGCTAAAGGGCGTGTTCCCCGTATTTCTGGCGCCTCTTCCTTTACCCTACCACCCGCTACCTGGCTTACGGTCAGGCTACTATCCATAAAATATAACCTAACAACTATACAGACAGTAAAAGCAGCAGCTGTTGAGCTTTTGTGCTGATTTTCTTCTACAAGCATGCCTGATTTTACTACTGTTTCCGCCCCTGTGCCACAACCGGGCATGGGCGCTATTCCGCATGCCCACGGCACCACCTTTCGGGTGTGGGCACCCCACGCCGAAGCGGTTTCCGTGGTGGGCGACTTTAACGATTGGAACCCCAAAAAACACTCCTTAACCACCGAGGAAGGCGGTTATTGGGCTATTGATGTGCCGGGTGTAGCCGTGGGTGCCGAATATAGATTCTGGCTGAAAACGCCCACCGGCGAGTTTACCCGCAACGACCCCTACGCCCGCGAGGTAACCCACTCCGCCGGCAACTCCGTGGTTCCCCACCTGGATTTTGATTGGGGCGACAACCACTTCGAGATGCCCGCCTGGAACACGCTGGTCATCTATGAGCTGCACGTGGGCACCTTCCATACCACCACCGAAGGCCAGCCCGGAACGTTTCTGGATGTAATTGAGCGGCTGGAATACCTGCGGGACCTGGGCATCAATGCCATTGAAATAATGCCGCCCACGGAGTTTCCCGGCGGCCGTTCTTGGGGCTACAACCCCTCGCACCCCTTTGCGCTGGAAACAGACTACGGCGGCCCCCAGGCCTTTAAGGAGCTGGTGAAGCGCGCCCACGAGCACGGCATTGCCATTATTCTGGATGTGGTGTACAACCACTTCGGCCCCGGCGACTTGGACCTTTGGCAGTTTGATGGCTGGCAGGAAAACGACGGCGGCGGCATCTACTTCTACAACGACTGGCGCGCCGAAACGCCCTGGGGCCACAACCGCCCCGACTACGGCCGCCCCGAAGTGCGCCAGTACATTCGCGACAATGCCCTGATGTGGCTGGAGGATTTCCGCGTAGATGGCCTCCGCTGCGACGCCATTGCCCACATCCGCAACGTGCACGGCGTAAACGACCCCAACTCCGACCTGCCCGATGGCTGGAGCCTGATGCGGTGGGTAAATGAGGAAATCCGGGAAAAGATGCCCTGGAAAATCACCATTGCTGAAGATTTATTGGGCAATGAGTACATCACCCGCGCTCCGGAGGAGGATGGCCAGGGCTTTTCGGCCCAGTGGGATGCCGGCTTTGTGTACCCCATCCGCGAAGCCCTCACCGCCTACTCCGATGATGACCGGGATATGGAAACTGTAGCGGCCGCTATTAGCAACCGGTATAATGAAGATGCGTTTCAGCGGGTTATTTATACCGAGTCGCACGATGAGGTAGCCAACGGGAAGGCACGGGTGCCGGAGGAGATTATGCCCGGCGAAGCGCACACCTGGTTTCCCAAGAAGCGCGCCACCCTGGGTGCGGCGTTGGTATTCACCTCGCCGGGCGTGCCCATGATTTTTCAGGGACAGGAGTTTCTGGCCGATGGCTTCTTCTCCGATGAACTGCCGCTGGACTGGCAGCGGGCCGAAGACATGCGCGGGCTGGTGCACCTGTACCGTGACCTGATCCGGCTGCGGCGCAACCTGGAGGGCCACACGCGCGGCCTCACGGGCCAGCACCTCGAGGTTTTTCACATCAACAACGAAGATAAAACGGTGGCTTTCAGGCGCTGGGCCGATGGCGACGGCGGCCCCGGCGACACCACCGTGGTTCTGTGCAACTTCGCCGACCGCGCCCAGGAGTCCTACACCATTGGGCTGCCCGCAGCGGGCCACTGGCGCGTGCGCTTCAACAGCGACTGGCAGGGCTACGACGAGGAGTTCGGCAACTTTGAAAGCCTGGATACGCTCACGGAAGAAGGCGAATACGACGGTTTTCCGCAGCACGCCAGCTTTGGTCTGGCTCCTTATTCCGTGCTGATTATCTCCCAGGAACCATAAAAGGCAGGATACCTTCTCGCGCTTAGTGCTGCTGCTTTTTGGCAGAAAAATAGCCCACCGTTACGGTGGGGCCATTTTTTTTCTGCTAATTCCAGTCTGAAGTACCCGTATCCCGCTTACCTTACGCTGCTCCCCCACCACCTTCTCCACCGTATTCTGTGCAAGTGCCTCATTCTACCCCCGATATCGTTGCGCCCGAAGCCCTGTTGGTTGAAGTAGCCTGGGAAGTCTGTAATCAGGTAGGCGGCATTTACACCGTAATTCGCTCCAAAGTACCCGCTACGGTGCAGGGCTGGCAGGACCGGTACTGCCTGCTGGGGCCTTATTTCCCGCAGCAGGCTCAGGCCGAGTTCGAGCCTTTATCGGAAACGCAGCTGGCCGCCGCCCGCGACCCGTTTGCCCGGGCCGTGCGCCGCATGCGCGCCGCCGGCTACGACGTGCAGTATGGCGTATGGCTGATTACGGGCCGCCCCCGGGCGGTGCTGCTCAACCCCTTCCAGGCCTATCCACGCCTGGGCGACATCAAGCGCGACCTGTGGGAGCACCACGGCATTCCAACGCCCGATAATGATGACCTGCTGCATCAGGTAGAAGCCTTTGGCCTGCTGGCCAAGGAGTATATCCAGGCCCTCACGGCCGAGGTGGAGGAGCAGAAAGTGGTGGTGCACTTTCATGAATGGATGACGGGCGTAGCCATTCCGGACCTGCGCCGGGAGCAAACGCCGGCCCACCTGCTCTTTACCACGCACGCTACCCTGCTGGGCCGCTACCTGGCCATGAACGACCCCAACTTCTACGACCACCTCATGCAGGTGAACTGGGAGGCGGAGGCGCGCAACTTCAACATTGAAACTGCCGTGCGCATTGAGCGGGCTGCCGCCCACGGCGCCCACGTTTTCACCACGGTGAGCGAGCTGACCGTGCGGGAGTGCATCTACCTGCTGGACCGCATTCCGGACGCGGTACTACCCAACGGCCTCAACATTGAGCGGTTTGTGGCCCTGCACGAGTTCCAGAACCTGCACCAGCAGTACAAAGCCAAGATTCACGAGTTCGTGATGGCGCACTTCTTTCAGAGCTATTCGTTTGACCTCGATAACACACTCTACCTCTTCACCTCGGGGCGTTACGAGTACCACAACAAGGGCTTTGATTTAACCCTGGAAGCCCTGGCCCGCCTCAACCACCGCATTCAGGAAAGCGGGATAGATGGGCAGGTGGTAATGTTCTTTATCACCAAGCGGCCTTTCCACAGCATTAATCCGCAGGTGCTGCAAAGCCGGGCTATTCTGAACGAGGTGCGCGAAACCTGTCAGGCCATTGAGCAGCAAGTGGGCGAGCGGATGTTCTACGCCGCCGCCGCCAGCACCGACCACCGCCTGCCCGACCTCACCGCCATGGTGGATGACTACTGGAAGCTGCGCTACCGCCGCACCCTGCAAAGCTGGAAAACCACCAGCCTGCCCCCGGTCATCACCCATAACCTGATAGACGACCACAACGACGATATTCTGGACTTTGTGCGGCGCGCCAACCTGGTGAATAACCGCCACGACCGGGTGAAAATCGTGTATCATCCGGATTTCGTGTCGCCTACCTCGCCCCTGTTTGGCATGGAGTACGGACAGTTTGTGCGCGGCTGCCACCTGGGCATTTTCCCCAGCTACTACGAGCCCTGGGGCTATACCCCCTTGAGTGTGTGGCCCGCGGCGTACCGGCCATCACCAGCGACCTTTCCGGCTTTGGCGACTACGTGATGCAAAACGTGCCCGATAACGAGGACAAAGGCATTTATGTGATTGAGCGCAAGGAGCGCAGCTTTGATGAGGCCGCCGAGCAGCTAACCTCCGTGCTCTGGGATTTTGTGCTGCAAAGCCGCCGGGAGCGGATTATGCAGCGCAACAAGGTGGAAAGCTCCTCCGAGATGTTTGACTGGAAATACCTGCGCGTGTACTACGACCGTGCCTACGAGCTGGCCCTGGAACGCAGCTAGGCCACCCGCTACAGGGTCTCAATGCACTTATCCTGCCTGCAATACCCGGCAGGCCCACGCGGGCAGCGGCCTGGCGGCAGGTGCTAACCGCCGCCTGTTCCGATAGCGCAACAAAAAGGGCTGGCTGTGTAAGCACGGCCAGCCTTTTTTGTAAAGCAGAACTACCGGCCTTAAGGTTGAATAACCTGATCGATAACATGAACCACTCCGTTGGTAGTCAGTATATTGGCCATAGCCACGTTGGCAGCGGCACCGCTACCGCCTTTCAGAGTATAGCCGCCGCCCGCTGACGCTACAGTAATGTTGCCGCCCAGGGTGGAAACAGTACCGGGCGCTAAGTCAGAGGAAAATACCCGGCCCGAGCCCACCACATGCAGGCTCAGAATGGCAAGCAGATCCGCATCGGAAACTGCACTTAGCGGCGTGGAGCCCAGCAGGGCCCGGAAGGCAGCATCGGTGGGGGCAAATACGGTTACGTTGGCACTGGGGTCGGCGGCAGCGGTGAGAACCGCTGCGGCGGCAGGGCGCTCCAAAGCCTGCAAGAGATACGTAAACTCCGGCGTGGCAGCGCTGGCACTGGTAGTTACCAGCTGCGCAATGGTCTGCGTGGGCGGCATCAGTACGTTGTTGATGGCGTGAATGGTGCCGTTGCTGGCACTTATATCGGGCATCGTTACCTGCGTGCTGCCATTAAGAAATACCCCCGCGCTACTCTTGCTCAGGTACAGGGTATTGTCGTTGGTGGAAGTGCCGCCCACCATGCTGGCCGGGCGGGCAGTAGTGGCGCTGCTGGCGCCGGCGGCAATATCAGCGGCCTTAATATTGGCGCCCACCACGTGGTAGAGCAGAATACCCCGCAGCTGGCTGATTTGGGCGGCATCCGTAATAGCCGAGATGCTGGCGGCGCTGTTGAAAGGCGGCGCCAGTTTGGCAAACGCCGCATTAGTAGGCGCAAACACCGTGAAAGGCCCCGCCCCGCTCAGCGTTGTAGCCAGGTCGGCCTTGACGACAGCTGCCACCAGGGTGCTGAAGTCGGCATTGCTTTGCGCCACCTGCACAATGTTCTGCGAGGGAGCGGCGGGCGCATCGTCGTCATCGTCGTTGCAGGCGCTCAGGCTTAGGCTAAGCGCACCGCATAACCCCAGAATGAGCAAGCGCAAAGGCGCCCAGGATCGGAAGGAGAAGGATGATTTGCGCATTTTGTTTAACTTTTTATGGTTGAACATTAAACAATCGTAATACTATTGCGTATGCCCACTTGTTAAAGGCAAGCTGATATTTTTTCGAAAATGCCATCATCTTGTACTTTGGTGGTATCTTTCAGCTTCCTGCCAGCCCGCTTTTCCGCATGCCTGCCTGCCCTCGTTTTTCTAAGGTTTCGATGCTCTGTGCAGCTTTTTTGCTGGGCCAGGTGGCGCTGGGCAACGACTTTTGGCTGCGCCCCGGTCAATACCATGTTTCGCCGGGCGCTACGGTGTATGTGCACCGGCTCATGGGCCAGCAGTTTAAGGGCGAGCGGTGGACCGGCAATAGCCAGCGGGTGGCGCAGCTGCTGCACTACGCCCCCAACGATACCGTAGACCTCACGCAGGTGGCTACCCAGCAGGACACGCTGCAAACCACCCTGGCGCTGAATGAGGCGGGCACCCACCTTATCGGCTTCACCAGCACGGAAGCCAGCCTGACTCAGACGGCCTCCGATTTCAACACCTACCTGAAAGCCGAAGGTCTGGACCAGGTGCTGCTGACGCGGCAACGCCGCAAGCAGCTGGACAAGCCGGCCCGGGAAGCGTACCGCCGCTGCGCCAAAACCCTGGTGCAGGTGGGTACGGCCACCGCCGGCTCTTTTAATGCGGTGCTGGGCCAGGCCCTGGAATTAGTACCCGAGCAAAACCCCTATGCCCTGCGCCCCGGCACTTCTATTACGGTGCGGGTGCTGGAAAACGGTCAGCCCGCCCGCGGCCAGCTGGTGCATATCTGGCTGAAAGCCGGGGCGGCCAATCAGCCGGCCACCGTGCAGAATGTATATACCTCCGGGGAGGGCCGCGTGCTGGTGCGGCTGCCCCCTACGCCGGTAGAAGTATTGCTAACGACCGTGCGCATGCACCCGCATCCGAACGCCAAAACGGCCGATTGGCAAAGTGCCTGGGCCAGCCTTACCTTCGGACTGGGGAAGTCAGGCCGCCGGTGATCCGGCCGCTTTATACAACCATTTTTTTTACTACCTTCGCAACTCCCGTAACCACCGAATTTCCCGACGGCATGAAGTACACGATTGATAAAAAAGAAACTTACACAATCATCACGATTGATGAGAAGAAGCTCGACACCACCGTTGCGCCTGACCTGAAATCGGAGTTTGTGAAACTGAATGCCGAGGGGATCAACAATCTGATCCTGGACCTCACCAACGTGAAGTACACGGACTCCTCGGGCCTGAGCTCTATCCTGATTGCCAACCGCTTGTGCAACTCCACCGGCGGCTTGCTGGTTCTCACCGGCCTGCAGGACCACGTGATGAAGCTCATCACCATCAGCAAACTGGAATCGGTGCTGAATATTCTGCCCACGGTGGAAGAAGGCATTGACCGCATTTTTCTGCACGCCATTGAGCGTGACCTGACGAGCAAAGAATAGCTTTTTGAAAGCCATTGGCTGTTGGCTGTTAGCTGTTAGTTTTCCGGACTAATAGCTACCGGCTAACAGCTTTTTCTTTTGCCGGTATTACCGAATCTGCCCATTGGATTTTCTCACCTAAAAAAAGCTAGCAGCCTCCGGCTGATAGCCAGTAGCTGATTTTGGAGTTTGAGCTAAGAATACTAGGCAGTGGTTCGGCCACGCCGGTTCCCAACCGTCATCACACGGCCCAGGTACTGACCGTGGGCAACATGCTGTATCTGCTGGACTGCGGCGAGGGTACGCAGCGACGGCTGCTGGAGCACAAAATCAGCCCCCACCGCCTCCGGGTCATCTTTATCAGCCACCTGCACGGCGACCATTTTTTTGGCTTGTTTGGTTTGCTGGGCACCATGCACCTGCAGGGCCGCACCGAGCCGTTGCGCCTGTTTGGACCCGCCGGCCTGGATGAGGTCCTGACCACGCAGTTTCGCCACTCCGGCACTGAGCTGGGCTTTGACCTGGAATACACGCTGGTAGACCCTACCCAGCATCTGCTGGTGTATGAGGATCGCAACGTAACGGTGCATACCATGCCCATGCACCACCGCATTCCGTGTTGCGGCTACCTGTTCCGGGAGCAGCCGCGCCGCCGCTCTTTGGTGCGGGAGCTGCTGCCCGCCGGCCTCACGCCAGCCCAGCTGCACCAGCTTTCCCAGGGTGAAGACGTGCTGGATGAAGCCAACGGGGCCGTGCTGGTGCGCCACGCCGAGGTGGCCGGCCCGCCCAAACATGCCCGCAGCTACGCCTTCTGCTCCGATACCGTATTTACCCCTTCCATGGCTGAGATGGTGCACAAAGTGGATATTCTGTACCACGAAGCCACCTTTCTGGAAGACCTGAAGGAGCGGGCCGCCGTTACGCTGCACTCCACCGCCCGCCAGGCCGGCGAGCTGGCTCGCATAGCGGAGGTGGGGCAGTTGCTCATCGGGCACTTCTCCTCTCGCTACCGCGACCTGGAGCCCCTGCTGCGCGAAGCCCGCACGGAGTTTTCCAACACGCAGCTGGCCCTGGAAGGCACCATTGTAAGTGTGCCCACCACCGCTATTCTGGCTTAACAATCTGGTGTTATTCCGGGCAGATCAGAGAATCCGGGTAACACATAGCCCGATTCCCTGTTCTGCTCGGAATCACACCTTAACCCAACTGCCTATGTTGCCTGTTTCCTCCTTTGCCCGCAAAAAACAGCAGCTGTATCTGGTTCTGAGCGGCATTTTTGTGGTGAATGCGCTGCTGGCAGAAATTATTGGGGTAAAGATTTTTTCGGCTAATGCCCTGCTGGGCATCCCCGCCGCCATTCCTGGCGACCTGACGGCCGGCGTGCTCATCTGGCCCGCGGTGTTCATCACCACCGACATCATTAATGAATACTTTGGGCGGGAAGGCGTGCTGCGCGTCAGCTTTCTCACGGTGGCGCTTATCCTGTATGCCTTCCTCATTATTCTGCTAACCACGCACCTGCCCCCGGCGGCATTCTGGCTGGATGTGAATAAGGTGGATGCGCAGGGCCGCCCTTTCAATATTAATTTTGCCTACCAGAGCATATTCCGGCAGGGCCTGGGCATCATCACGGGCTCCATCATTGCCTTTCTGATTGGCCAGGTACTGGATGCCACTGTATTTCAGGCCCTGCGCCGTATTACGGGCAGCCGCATGGTGTGGCTGCGCGCTACCGGCTCCACGCTGGTTTCGCAGCTGGTGGATTCGTTTGTGGTGCTGTTTGTGGCGTTCTACCTGTTCGGCAACTGGTCTTTTGCGCAGGTGCTGCGGGTGGCAAACACCAATTACTGGTATAAATTCGCGGCGGCGGTTCTGCTTACCCCGCTGTTGTACCTGGCCCACTTCCTGATTGACCGGTACCTGGGCCAGGAAGAAACCACCGAGCTGCAACAGGAAGCCGCGGCTAATGTGAGTGTGTAACAACTCTTAAGTCAAGGGTTCTTTTCTGTTATTCCGAATGCGTATAGGTATACTTTCATCTCTGCTTGCTCTATTCCTACCCCAGTTGGTAGTGGCCCAGTTTAATTCCTTTAAGGCCGGATCCTACATCCTGGATAAAAGCCGGCAGACACGGCATGATGCACAGTTGAAGCTGAAGAGCGACAAGCTCCTGGTTGCGAAAGACGCCAATGGGGAAACCCTCAAACTGACGCCGAAAGACATCTACAGCTTCCGGATTGAGCAACAGCGGTACAGGACAGCCAGCGGCTTTGAAATAAAGTCCGGGTTTTCAGGGGAGATTATAGATGAGGTTTTCGTGACTCTGCTGGATAGCGGGAAGGTGCTGCTGATGCGCTACGATTACATTTCCGGCTCGGCTATGCGCGTGGGAGCCGGGGGCGCTATGATGGGCGGTGGCGGCTTTCCGCAGGAAGTATACCTGATCCGGGGTGCCAAGAGCTATAGCACACCTGCCGTAGTCAGTGGCGGCAACTCCGCTAAAGCGAAAGCTGCCCTTCAGGCTACCTTGAGCCCCTATGTTGCGCAACGGCCAGATTTGGCCAAACTGCTGGCCGATGGCCAAATTTACGAAGGCAACCTGTTTGCCTTTATTCGTGCTCTTAATACGGGCCTCTCCTTTAAGTAGTCGTTTCCCTTTTCATATGTCCCGAATTCTAACCGGCATCCAGAGTACCGGCCGTCCGCACTTAGGCAACCTGCTGGGGGCCATTCTTCCGGCCATTGAGCTGTCAAAAAACACGGCCAATGACTCCCTGTATTTCATTGCTGACCTGCACTCCCTCACCACCGTGCGCGATGCCGAAACGCTACGGCAAAACACCTACGCGGTGGCGGCCGCGTGGCTGGCCTGTGGCTTCGACACGGAGAAAAACCTGTTCTACCGGCAGTCGGATGTGCCACAGGTAACGGAGCTGACGTGGTACCTCTCCTGCTTCACGCCCTTCCCCATGCTGGCCAATGCCCACTCCTTCAAGGACAAAAGCGACCGGCTCTCTGATGTGAATGCGGGCCTGTTTACTTACCCGGTACTGATGGCGGCCGATATTCTGCTCTACGATGCCGAGTTTGTGCCCGTGGGCAAAGACCAGGTTCAGCACCTGGAAATAGCCCGCGACATTGCCGCCGCCTTCAACAACCGCTACGGCGAGACCTTTGTGCTGCCCCAGGCCCGCGTAGATGAGCAAGTGATGCTGGTGCCCGGCCTGGACGGCGCCAAAATGAGCAAGAGCTACGGCAACATCATTGATATCTTCGCCGAGGAAAAAGCCCTGCTGAAAACCGTGCGCAGCATTGTTTCCGACAGTACCCCGCTGGAAGCCCCCAAAAACCCCGACACCGATACCACCTTCAAGCTATACTCCCTGCTGGCTACGCCTGCCGAGACGGACGATATGCGCCAGCGCTACCTGGCCGGCGGCTACGGCTACGGCCACGCCAAACAAGCCCTGTTTGAGGTGATTATGCAGCGTTTTGCCACCGAGCGGGAGCAGTTCAACTTCTACATGAACAACCTGCCCGAGGTAGATGCCCGCCTGGCGGAGGGCGCCCGTAAGGCGCAGGCCTATGGCTCCGAAGTGCTGAATAAAGTGCGCGAGAAAGTGGGCTATCTGCGCCGTTAAGCCTGTTTTTGCTAGCTTCCTTAACCAAAAAGGCCTTCCCGTGCGGGAAGGCCTTTTTGGTTGTTTGGGCCCGGCTAGTATATCAGGCCATCTACGCCGGGACGCTGCTGGTGGGAGAAGCTGAAGCCCACTTTACTGCCGCGGCTTACCTGCTGGTTTTCTATTTTTTGCTTAACGGTAATCTTCTGGATTTCCGGCAGCGGCGGCGCAATCAGGTCGTTGTTGACAGCGGCAATCATGGCGCTTTCCACAAACAGCTTCATGGCGTCGGAAGTCACCAAGTTATCGGACATATCCAGATCCGGCATTTCCAGCTGCTGCACGCCCTCCAGAAAGTAATGACTGTCTATGTTGATGAGCAGGCGGCCTACCAAGTAGCCGGGGTCATTCATGCGCTGGTACTTGATGCTGTCGGCCATGAAGTTATAGGCCATGATATGCCCGAAAAAGCGTCGCCGAAAATCCGCCTCCACGTAGTCGGTGCGCATGGGGCCGTAATCATCGGGAAAGGTGACGATGTTGGAGTGCAGCACGAAAATGAGCAGGTCGCCGGAAAACCGGATGTGAAACTCCATTTCATTGACCGGCACATACTCAATGGCCACGCTGGAGTCTACCGGCGTGAGCTTGCCGCTCAGCTCCACTACCAGCTCGCGCGAAACCTTGCGCAGCAGCTCAAAAGCATCCAGCGTGTTACGGTAAATGGCCTGCTTGGCAGTAGATTTTTGCCGCAGCCCTTCAAAAATCAGCTGTAAACGCTCGTTTACGGCCTCCGGGGTAATGGAATCTATATGCTGAAGGGCTTCCGACTTGCCACTGGTATCTGCCTTATTCTTGGGGACCAGCTGCCTGGCTTTCACTGGGGCTGGTGGCGTGGGGGCCGTTACTACCGGATCAATTGGCGGATTTTCGGTCAGCGCCTCGGGCGCGGTCTTTTTAGAAGTGCGTTTGGCCATGCGTGCAACGTAGGTGGGCAGGCAGAGGGAAGCGCCTGCTAGGGTGAGACTTGTATCCTACGCGAGGAAACGGCGCAGGTTAAAGCCTACTATGTACGAAAAACCGGACGATTATGGCCGCCCAAGCGCTGGCAGCTTATCCGCTTCTCCCCTTTCCAGCCGAGGCAAACGCGCCCTATCCATCTGAAAAATAGCCCGAACCGCCTTTCCTGATCAGGTTGGGCAGCCCGGGCTATTTTTATGGCAAACCGCATCAGGTAGGGCTTACTGCCGCAAAAGCTTCAGCTGAGTTTTCAGCTTCCGGCCGTTCCCCAGTTGCAGGTAATACATGCCCACCGCCGGCATTTCATGCGAGAAGTCAAAGGAGAGGGTAGCCGTGGGGGCGGCCAGCTGCAGGCGGCCGGTGGCAATGCGGGCTCCCAAGGGCGAAAGCAACGTGTAAACAACTTCCCCCTGCAGCGGCTCCGTCAGCCCAATCGTAAACCGGCCATCGGCCGATGGGTTGGGATACACGCTGATGCCCGCTGACGAGGCGGCGGTAGCGTGGCTGGTGGTAAGGCTGGCCACCGTTCTGGCGGCCGCACTAACCCCGGAAAGGGAAAGATTAAAGGAAATATCGGAGGAGCTGCCATTTTCCTGGTGTATCTCGGCGGCTATTACGTTGGTGCCGTTCACAAAAGCTGAAGCGGGAATAGAGAAGGTAATGGGCGTGGCACCATCATCAGTGGCTACCGCCGCCAGCGAGGTATTGTAGATTCTACCCGACGGCATATTGTTGCGGTACACCTCCGTGCCATTGACGTACACTATCACGCCATCGTCGCGCTTCAGGCTGGCCGTGTAGGAGCTGAAAGCAGCGGCATTGGCAATACTGATGCTTTTGCGGAAATAGGTAGTGATGTACTTATTGCTGGCATTGGGGCCGTAGCTAACCACCGTGGCTTCGTCACCGTCGCCGTAACCCAGCTCCGAGGGGCCGCTTTTCCAGTTGGCATCATTAAAGTTTTTCGCCTTCCATTTGTTGCCCTGGTTGGTGCCATTGTCCAGGTACTTCCAGGTGGCCCCAAAGGCAATGAGCGAGCTGCTGACGGGCTCAGAGTTCACCGTGATGGTCACTTCATCGGCAGTACTGCCGGCACCCTCATTATCGGTAGCGGTCAGACTGAAAACATAGCTGCCGGCCACCAGATTGCTCACCGTTGGGGACGCTTCGGTGTTGTTGCTGAACGTGGCCGTATTGGGCCCGCTCGTCTGACTCCACGCCAGGGAGGCCACACTGCCATCGGCATCGGAAGCGGAGCCAGCCAGCGTCACACTACTGGTCGGGAGGGTAATGGTCTGATCTGTGCCAGCATTAGCTACTGGTGGTTGATTACTGGCCTGCGTATTTACGGTAATGCTTACCTCATCAGCGGCGCTGGCGGCTCCCAGATTATCGGTTACCACCAGGCTGAAGACGTAGCTGCCGACCACCAGCCCACTAACCGTGGGCGCGGCCACCGACGTATTGGAGAAGGTAGCGATGTTGGGGCCACTCACCTGGGTCCAGCTATAGGAGGCAATGCTGCCATCGGTATCCGTAGCCGAGCCATCCAGCGTAACACTGCTGGTGGGTAAGGTGATGCTTTTATCCGCCCCGGCGTTAGCCACGGGTAATTGATTCGTGCTGCCGGAGGAGCCCGTGCCGGTCAGGGAGAAGTCAAACGACAGATCCGAGCTGACTACATCGTTCTGGTGCATCTCCACCGCTATGACGTTGGTGCCGGACACGAAGGCTGACACCGGAATGGTAAACGTCTGGGCCGTGGCCCCGTCATCGGGTGCCTGCATGGGGGCCAGCGTATTGTAGCTGATGGTGCCAGTAGGCAAGTTACTGCGGTAAACTTCCGTGCCATTGACATAAACCACGGCCCCATCGTCCCGCTTGATGCTGGCAGAGAAGGAGCTGTAGACACTTACATTGGCAATGCTGATGCTTTTACGGAAATAGGTAGTCACGTACTTGGCACTGGCATTGGGGCCGTAGCCGACCACGGTAGCTTCATCCCCGTCGCCGTAGCCGAGCTGGCCCGGCCCGCTTTTCCAGCTGGTATCATCATAGCTGCTAGCGCGCCAGTTGCTGCCCTGGTCAGAACCATTGTCCAGGTATTTCCAGGTGGCCCCAAAGGCTACCAGACCACTCGGAGCGGCGGTTCCGTTTACGGTCACGGTTACCTGATCAGCCGCACTCACACCGCCCTGGTTGTCGGTGGCGGTGAGGCTGAAGACATAACTGCCAGCTATTAAACCGCTTACAGTAGGCGTAGCCACCGTTTTGCTGGAGTATGTAGCCGTATTGGGGCCACTAATCTGGCTCCAGGCATAAGAAGCAATGCTCCCATCGGCATCGGTAGCCGAGCCGTCGAGCACCACGCTGCTGGTAGGCAGCGTCACGCTCTTATCGGCCCCGGCATTGGCTACCGGCAATTGATTGCTTGTTCCGCCAGAGCCCGTGCCGGTCAGGGAGAAGTCAAACGACAGATCCGAGCTGACTACATCGTTCTGGTGCATCTCCACCGCTATGACGTTGGTGCCGGACACGAAGGCTGACACCGGAATGGTAAACGTCTGGGCCGTGGCCCCGTCATCGGGTGCCTGCATGGGGGCCAGCGTATTGTAGCTGATGGTGCCAGTAGGCAAGTTACTGCGGTAAACTTCCGTGCCATTGACATAAACCACGGCCCCATCGTCCCGCTTGATGCTGGCAGAGAAGGAGCTGTAGACACTTACATTGGCAATGCTGATGCTTTTACGGAAATAGGTAGTCACGTACTTGGCACTGGCATTGGGGCCGTAGCCGACCACGGTAGCTTCATCCCCGTCGCCGTAGCCGAGCTGGCCCGGCCCGCTTTTCCAGCTGGTATCATCATAGCTGCTAGCGCGCCAGTTGCTGCCCTGGTCAGTGCCATTATCCAGGTATTTCCAGGCAGCTCCGTATGCCACTATAGTATTGGATGAGGTGCTGCCATTCACTGTAACGCTCACCTGGTCTGCGGGGCTGACGCCGCCTTTATCATCGGTGGCGGTGAGGCTGAAGACGTAGCTGCCGGCCACCAGCCCACTAACCGTAGGCGCGGCCACCGTTTTGCTGGAGAAGGTGGCGGTATTCGGGCCACTCACCTGGGTCCAGCTATAGGAAGCAATGCTGCCATCGGTATCCGTAGCCGAGCCATCCAGCGTAACGCTGCTGGCCGGCAGGGTAATGGACTTATCCGCCCCGGCATTGGCCACCGGCAATTGATTTGTAGTCCCGCTCTGACTAATCCCGGTCAGGGAAAAGTCAAAGGACATATCCGAGCTAACCGGGTCGGACTGGTGCACCTCCACCGCAATGACGTTGGTGCCGGACACGAAAGCCGATACGGGAATGGTAAACGTCTGGGCCGTGGCCCCGTCGTCGGTAGCCCCGGCGGCGCGGGTGGTGTAGGTAATGCCGCCGGTGGGCAGGTTGGTGCGGTAAACTTCCGTGCCGTTCACGTACACTACCGCCCCATCATCCCGCTTCAGGTTGCCGGTGAAGGAAGTGAAGTTATCGGCATTGGCAATACTGATGCTTTTGCGGAAATAGGTAGTCACGTACTTGGCACTGGCATTGGGGCCGTAGCCGACCACGGTAGCTTCGTCCCCGTCGCCGTAGCCGAGCTGGCCCGGCCCGCTTTTCCAGCTGGCATCATCATAGCTGCTAGCGCGCCAGTTGCTGCCCTGGTCAGAACCATTATCCAGGTACTTCCAGGTAGCTCCGTATGCTACCAGGGTATTGTTGGTGCCCGAGTTGCAATCCGGATTCAGCCGTACTTCTTTCTTCGTGGCCAGGCCGGCGGCATCTGTTACGGTAAGCTCAATGCGGTAGTAGTATTCTTCGTCTACACAGCCCAGCGGCTCTACAGTGGTGGTGGTTTCACGAGCGGTATCTATAGGCTCGGGGTGCTCGTGCGTGGCATGGTGCAGGAAGGTTTGCCACTGATAGAAGAGCTTGCTGCTGCTATGCTCCGCATCCGTCACGGTGGCCCGCAGCTGGTAGGTAGTATTGCCGGAAAGAGGATATAAAGTACCGGCAGGCGGGCTGGTAATGGTAACCTGCGGTGGGGTGTTGTTGGGCGAAATGGTTAAGGCCGTTTGCGCCGTGTTGCCCTGGGCATCGGTTACCTTCAGTGTAACGCTGAACTTGGTGGGGGCGCTGCTGGGCGCGGTAAAGGTATGACTGGGGTTGGCCTGGGTACTGGTAGTGCCATCCCCAAACGTCCACAGATAGGAAAGCGGCTGGCCTTCGGGGTCCGAGGAGTTGCTGCCGGTGAACTGCACGGCCAGCGGACTGGGGCCGTAGGCTTTATCGGAAGAAGCTACGGCTACGGGTGGCAGGTTGGCGCCGTTATAGGTAATCTTCCGGATTTCTGAAGGGTAGAAATTCACGTAGAACAACCCCTTTTCCGCCGGGCTGGTGGCCATGTACACCACCACGCAGTTGCTGTTTACAAAGTTGCCCACGGCGCTGGGCTTGTTGCTGCCATCCACCGTCATATTGCGCATCCAGCCGCTTACATAGTCGCCAAAGAAATAGCTGTTGGCGTACGGCGCCGGGAAATCGGTATAAGGATAAAAAACGCCCCCGGAGACGGACGAACCCCCAAACTGCGGCCCGGAAACGGGCGAGCCGGACGCCCCGATATTGGCCGTGGTGGCCGTGGAGCCACTGAACGTACCCGTGCGCGAGGGCCCGGCAGCATTGTGGTTCCAGTCTACCAGCGGCCGGGTGTGCACAAAGGTGGGAATGGTGGCGGGAATGGTTTGGCTGGTATTGCAGGGGTTGGGGAAGGTGGCCGTGCCCGTGGGCGTAGCCTGCTTTAGCAGGTCCTGGAAGAAGAAGTACTGCTGCGTGCAGCCGCCCGAGCCGTAGAGAGGGTTCGGGGCATCAGGATTAGAAATTTTGTTGTTCATGAAGGGGTCGTGCACCGTCAGGCCCTCATACAGCGGCCAGCCCAGGTTGGTGCGGGGCTTGTCTACCACGCTCACTTCTTCCCAGGTCATGTAGCCCACGTCGCCCACATACAGGGTGCCGGGGTTGGCGTCGGCGGGGTTGGTGCTGCCGGTGCCGGGGCGCAGGCTCATCCGGAAGGGATTGCGCATGCCCAAGGCCCACACTTTAGAGCGCGGCGCATTGGGGTCGTTGGCATCATAATAGGGGTTGCTGGGGATGCCGGCCCCGGTTTCCGGATCAATGCGCAGGATTTTGCCGCTCAGGCAGTCTACCATCTGGGCCCGGAAGGAGCCCACGTTTTCCTTCTGTCGCATGGTGCCATCGGCCAGCGACTGAGTGTAGTAGGTATTGGAGGCGCTGCCGAAGTCCGTAGTAGAGCCGCTGGCCCCGTCCCCGGTTGACACCAGCAGCGTGCCATCGGTACCAAATACCAGGGACCCGGTTACGTGGCCGCGGGCCGTGGAAATCAGCCCGTTGGTTTTGGTGGACCCAATGAGCATCTTGCGGCTGGCGGGGTCTACGGTGTAGCCGGAGGCGGTTTTGGTGGCCTTGAAGCGCGTGAGCCGGCCAATGGTAGCACTCAGGTAGTCGTTGGCAGTGGGGTTGTAGTTACTGGTGCCGTAGTTGATCAGGTAGTGCCGGTCTACCAGATAAAACACGTAGAAATAGCCGTTGGTATCAAACTGCGGATGCAGGGCAAAGCCCAGCAGGCCGTGGTCGTTCCAGGCGCCCACTTCCTCCCGAATATCGAGCATAAGGCTTTTCTGCCCGTTCTCCACCACCCACACCCGGCCGGGCCGCTCCCACACAAACATCTGGCTGCCCGACTTATTAAACGTCAGCCCCACGGCCTCATCCCAGCCGGTGGAAAGCGTGGTTGAGGTAAAGCCGCTAACCGGCGCCTGGGCCAGCAGCGGCTGCCAATAGGTAAGCGCCAGAAAAAGGAAAAGAAGCGAGAAACGGTTTTTCATTATCGGTGCTGATAGGAATAGGAACCACGTTATCATCTTCACTCTACCAACCGGTACATACACTGATGCCCGGGATACGCTGCCGGCTATTACTCCCTGCCAGCCTCCTGCTGCCCGCCTTCTCCTTTCGAAAAAAGAGCCGTTTTACTGATGTTGAGAATGTGAAGTATCTGTTTTCCCGGTGGATTTAGTGTTCGTGTACACGCAGGGGCGGCTTTCCCGCTCCCGGCCGGGTAAGTGCTTCAGACATTAATTGCCACTATTGGGCAAATCTGAAGTCGTACCCCGTGGGCCAATTTAATATGTATTATTTTAATATAAAATATAATAATTTAAAAGTCAATTGTCCAGTTCAAAGAATTCCTAGGACATAAGCTTCCACCAGCTCTTCTGCAGAGCCAGATTTCAGCTAAAAACCTGATAAAGAATAGAGAAGCCGTATTCCTGGCTACTCAGCCATACCCAGGTGGGGCGGCGCAGACAGTGCCGGGGCCACCGGCCACGCGGGGCTTTGAAAAGCCACTGTGCGCAGCCCCGCATGGGGAAATTCAGCCGTAGCCGGCAGCAGCATACGTTGTGCCGATTCCAGCCCTAGGGCCTCGCCCACAGTGCGCACTGCACCGGCCGGCACCGCCCGCTTCTCCAACTCCCTCAGCAACTCTGCCCCGCTGATAGCCGCTATCCGCTCAAGCAGGTGCTGTTCCAATGCGGCGCGGTGCGCCACGCGGGCGGGGTTGGTGGCAAAGCGGGCATCAGTGGCCCATTCCGGGCGCTCCAGTACGGCGCACAGCTCCTGAAACTGCCGGTCGGCACCTACAGCCAGTAGTAGGCGCACGCCATCCTGGGCGGTATACACGGTGCCGTAGGGCACAATGCTGGGGTGGCCCGAGCCCAGCGGCTGCGGGTCCTGCCCGGTCACCAGCCAGGTGGCGGCCTGGTTGGCCAGGGAGGCCAGCGCACTATCCCGCAACGATACCTGCACCAGGGCGCCTTCGCCGGTTTTCTCGCGGCGGTACAAAGCCGTCAGCAGGCCTTCTTTTAATTGATGCGCCGTGAGCAGGTCAATCAGGGCCACAGGCATTTTTTGGGGCGCCTGGCCGGGGCCGGCCGCGTTCAGGTACATAAAGCCGGTTTCGGCCTGCAGCACGGCATCATAGCCCGCGCGGTTTACGGCGGGGCCGTAGCCGGTAATGTGGCCGTAGAGCAGGCGCGGGTTAAGCTGGCGCAGAGTGGCGTAGTCTACGCGCAGCTTTTCGGCGTCGCCGGGCTTGTAGCTGGCCAGCACCACATCGGCACGGGCGGCCAGCTGGTGCACGGCGGCTTGCCCGGCCGGGGTAGTCAGGTTCAAAACCACGGATTGCTTGCCCCAGTTAGCGCAGCTGAAATAGGCCGATACATCGGTATTCACATCCTCCGCGCCGGTTTTCCAGGTGCGGGTAACGTCGCCGGCCGGGGCTTCCACTTTCAGCACTTCGGCACCTAATTCGGCAAAAAACTGCCCCACCTGCGGGCCGGCCAGCACCGAGGCCAATTCCAGAACGAAGAGGCCGTGGAGCGGCAAAGCAGCAGATGGGGCAGCAGACATAGCAGAGAAGCAGGAGAACCAGCCGCTAAATAAGCGGCTTGCGCGGACTCAGCGGTATGGCGGGCGTGCTCAGCTTCACTTTATAGCGCATCACGCCATTAAACAGCTCCTCCATTTTGAGTACTTCCCGGGTTTTGACCGATACCCAGAACTGCCCGTAGTTCTGCTCACTGTAGTTGATTTTCAGCAGCCAGCATTCTTCCTGGCCCCCGCCCAGCACAGGTATTTTCTCCTTGCCCACCACCCGGTACTCGTACCACTGCGGCGGCGTTTTACTGCCCGGGTGGTAAAAATTGATGACGAACTGCTTGTTGGGTGCGTAGTCCAGCAGCTCCAGAGTTTCCAGGTCCAGCTCCCAGTTGAAAGTAGGCGCGGTGTGCGGCATAGAGAAGCCGGCCTGTTTATTATCGGCCACGGAATCGGCGCCAACTACCCTGTCGGGCAGGAAATTAAAGGCATCCAGGCCGGAGCGGCGGGTTTGGGCACGGTGGTAGAGGGGCAGGAAGTTGCGCAGGCTGTTCAGGGAATAAACCTGGCGGTTGCTCAGAGTGTCGCCGGCATACCAGAGCTGGCGCACGGCTATCTGTTGCTTTTTCTCATCAACGGCCACCTCGCGCACCCACACGGCCGAGGTGTTGTACTGGGGCCGCTCGGTGCGCTGCCGGAACACCAGGTATTCCCGGGTGCCGGGCTTCAGGCGGCGCAGCTGCCTGGGCGTGAAGCTGCGAATGGTGTCCACGGATTGGGCCATGCCGCACATGGGTAAGGCGGCCAGCAAGAGCAGGGAGGCTAGCTTTTTCATAGGTCAGAAAGTTGAATTTCCCCTTCTGACACGGCCTGACGGACTCTGGTTGCCCGTAGTACTATATATATTGACTGAAATATACCCCGCTAAGCAGTAACCTTTTCGCAGCCAATTAAATACGATACCTGCTTTTCTTACCGCGCCCGGCCCAGGCGCAAAAACACCGGGAAGCGCACTTCCCGCTCCCCTTCGCCCCATAGCCGCGTCACTTCTTCGGCAATAAGCAGCACGGCATCCTGCTGGTGCTGGCGCTGGTAGTTAGCCACGCTGGACCAGGTGCGCAGGTAATTTAGGAAATGCGCGGCCGTCCAGCGGCGGGCTTCCGTGAAGCGGGTCGTTTCTACTTCCGCAAACGGAAACGGCAGGCGGGCATACTCATCATCAATATGCCAGCGGTTGGCATCCCAATAGGCGTGCAAGGTTTCGGCGTAAAAGGTTTGAATGATGGGGTCGAGTTCGGGGTTGACCTCCACTAAACTGTACCCCCACTCCGCAATAACGCCACCCGGCTGCAGCACGCGCTGCACTTCCTGGTTGAACGCCGCCGGCTCAAACCAATGCACAGCCTGCCCCACCGTCACCAGGTCAAAGTGCTGGTCCGGGAAAGGCGTGTGCTCGGCTTGGGCTAGCTGGTAGTTGATGTTGGGCCGCGGCGGTGCCTGGGCCAGCTGCGCCTGGCTGATATCGGTGGCTTCTACCTGGGCAAAGTGCCGGGCCAGCACCACGGCCACCTGGCCGTTGCCGGTGGCGCAGTCCCAGGCGCGGTGGCGGCCGGGCACGCGGGCCAGCAGCCATTCGTACAGGGCCGCGGGGTAGTCGATGCGGAATTGGGCGTACAGCTTCGCCTGGGTAGAAAATCGGTCGAGGATGGGCATAGCGGTAAAGAAAGAAATAATGGCTGTGTTATGGATTTATACAGTTGAGCTTGCCGGTGGGTGGCAGAAGGCCCGGCCAGCGGGCGTTAGCCGGAAAGCAAAACGGCAAGCCCGGCTAAAATGCCTTATCTTTACCTCAACACAGCCGTTTTGCTGACCAGGAAATGAAGGTCAGCCATGTATCATTCTAACTCGCTGAACCTTGACGTTTCACGAATTTAACCTCCACGACGACCTGCTGGCCGGCGTGGATGCCATGAACTACCTCCAGGCCACCCCTATTCAGGAGCAGGCCATCCCCAAAATCATCGAAGGGAAAGACCTGATTGCCTGCGCCCAGACGGGCACCGGCAAAACCGCTGCCTACCTCATTCCCCTCCTCGACCGGATTTCGCACGCCAAGCACGGCACCACCTCCACCCTCATTCTGGTGCCCACGCGCGAGCTGGCTACCCAGATTGATGAGCAGGTAACCGGCTTCGGCTACTTTGTAGAAGCCAGCTCCATTGCCATTTATGGCGGGGGCAAGAGCGAGGGCTGGGAGCAGCAGAAGCGCGCCCTCACCTCCGGCGCCGATATCATCATTGCCACCCCCGGCCGCCTCATTGCCCACATGCAAATGGGCTATGTGAAGTTCGAGGACCTGAAGTATCTGGTGCTGGATGAGGCCGACAAGATGATGGACATGGGCTTTTCGGATGATATCCTGAACATTGTGCGCCAGCTGCCCAAAAAGCGGCAAACGCTGCTGTTCTCGGCTACCATGCCCAACAAAATCAGGGACTTCTCCAAGCAGATTCTCAACGAGCCCGAGGAAATTCGCTTGGCCGTGTCCAAGCCCGCCGCCGGCATCGACCAGCAGCTGTACATGGCCTTCGACCGCCAGAAAATCTACATTCTGGAGCACATTCTGAAGACCCAGAACGTGCAGAGCATGGTGCTGTTTACCTCGCAGAAAGCGGCCGTTAGTGGCATTGTGCGCTCCATCAACAAGCTGGGCTACGTGGCGCAGGGCATCAGCTCCGACCGCACCCAGGAAGAGCGGGAGCAGATCATGCGCGACTTCAAAAACAAGGCGTTTCCTATTCTGGTAGCCACCGATGTTCTGAGCCGCGGTATTGACATCGACTCCCTCAGCCACGTGGTGAACTACGATATTCCCCGCGCCGCCGAGGATTACGTGCACCGCATTGGCCGCACGGCCCGCGCCGCCACCAAAGGCACGGCCATCACCTTCATTTCCGACCAGGACCAGGACCGGGTGGTGAAGATTGAGAAGCTGATTGAGCGCGAGCTGGAGAAAAAGAACGTTACCGAGGAGCTGGGCCTGGGCGAAGCTCCCGAGTTTGACCCCAAGCGCTTTGCCGGCCTGCACGGTAAAATTGGTGGCCGCCCCGAGCGTGGTGGCCGTTCTGGCGGTGGCAGCCGCTCCGGTGGTGGCGGAGGCCGCGACCGGGGCCCGCGCACCGAAGGCAGCGGTGGCCGCGACGGCAACCGCCGCGACGCCCACGACCCGAAAGACCCCAAGCACCAGGAGCGCATTGCCAAGGCCAACGCCGCCCTGGCCGCGCTGGATGCCGGCCAGGCCCCGGCCCAGCCTTACCAGCGCCCACCGCGCGAGCCGCGCCCCGAGGGCGAAGCCCGTGCGCCCCGCGCACCGCGGGAACCCCGGCCGGAAGGTGAGGCACGACCACCCCGCGCCGAGGGCGACAAAGGCGAAGGCCAGGGACGCCGCAAGCGTGGCGGCCGCAACCGGAACCGCAGCAACCGTCCGGAAGGCTCCGGCGCAGAGGCCCCGCAAACCACGCCGGTAGCACCAAGCGGCGAGTAGGCACATTCAGCAATACCCATAAAAGAGAAGCCCTCCGCAGCAGCTGCTACGGAGGGCTTCTCTTTTACTTTTTACCTAGCCTTATGCGGCGCGCACGTGCCCTTTCAGGCCGTACCACATAATGTAGAGGTAGCAGAGCACCGGCAGAATCAGGGCCATGCGCAGGGTGCTGGCATCGGCCACGGCTCCAAAGAGCAGGGGCACCAGCGCACCACCTACAATGGCTACGTTCAGCAGGCCGGAAGCTTCTTCGGTGTGGCGGCCCAAACCAGCTACTGCCAGCGTGAAAATAGTGGCGAACATGATGGAGTTCATCAGGCCCAAGGCCAGCAGGCTCCACATGGCAATTTCGCCGTGCGTGTTCATGGAAATCAGCACCAGCAGTACGGCGCCCAGGGCATTGAAGGCCAGCAGACGCCCGGGGTTTACTTTATTCAGCAGGTAAGCGCCCAAGAAGCGGCCTACCATAGCGCCACCCCAATAATATGCTACCATGGAGCCGGCCGCTTTGGGTGCCAGGTTCATGACATCGGGCAGGTGCAGGTAGGAAACAATGTGGGAGCCAATGGCCACTTCCCCACCTACGTATACAAAGATGCCCACCATACCCAGCACCAGGTGGCGGTAGTGCCACGGCTTGGAACGGGCAGTATCGGTATCCGGAGCATGTTCAATCTTTGGCAGCTTCAGCATGCCCAGCAGCACGCTGATGAGGATAAGCACCCCACCAATAACCAGGTAAGGCACCTGCACAGCCTTTACATCAATGGCTGCCGCGGAAGCGGCCGTGTCCAGATCCGGCAGGTTAGACAGAATGAGGGCCGCACCCAGCAGCGGGGCCACGGTGGTTCCCAGGGAGTTGAACGCCTGCGTGAGCGTGAGGCGGGCAGGGGCCGACTTAGCCGGGCCCAGAATAGCTACATAGGGGTTGCCGGCTACCTGCAGTAGCACTACGCCCGTGGCCAGCACGAACAGGGCACCCAGAAACAAGCCATAAGAGCGGCTGTCGGCGGCGGGGTAAAACAGGAAGCAACCCAATGCCGCTACCAGAAAGCCCAGCAGCATACCGCCTTTGTAGCCGATGCGCTGCACTACTTTACCGGCCGGAATGCCCATCACGAAGTATGCGCCAAAAAAGCAGAGGTTAATCAGGTTAGCCTGCGTGTAGCTCAGCTGGAAAATGGCTTTCAGGTAGGGAATCAGAATGTCGTTCAGACAAGTGATAAAGCCCATCATGAAAAACAGCACCGTCAGCGAGGCCAGCGCTGAGGTGTAGCGCGGCTGCTCGCCAGGGGCAGCGGCTAAGCCTGGAGGAGTAACAGAGGGTGCAGAGGAAAAGGCCATTCGGAACGGGGAAAAAGGAGCAGAAAATGAGTAGAAACAACCGAGGAGTTACAGAAGCCGCCCAACTACTGGCTGGCAGTTTGGCTGAGCTAATGTAACTCCTCTCCTGGTTTTTCTACTAGTGTTGTACGCTGAAGGGCCGGCTAACCGTTTGTCCGGCCATTTCCAGCCTTACCTGGTAGAGGCCGGGCGCCAGCTGGGCCGTGGGGATATCTACCAGGTTGCGGCCGCCCGCCCGAAGGGCGTGCTGCAGGATGGTGGCTACGCGCCGGCCCTGCAAATCAAAAACGGAAATGGTTACGGCCCCGGCTTTCACGAGCTGAAACTCCAGGTGGCTTTGGGTGTTGGCCGGGTTGGGCCACAGCGGAGCCAGCGCGCCCACGGAAGCCCGGAAAGCTTTGGTGCTCTGCACTACCGCGAAAGCAGGCCCCGTCAGGTCGTCGAAATAGTACGTATCGCCGTTGTTCGTGCCGGGGGCAATCAGCATCACCAGCAAGTCAACGTCGGTGGGCAGTACCGTGGGGTCGTTGGCGCCGGGATTGTATTGAAACGTGAGGGTTTCCCAGGCATTAGCCACGGTGGTTTTGGCATCGAAAGTGCCGCCCAGATTACCATTGGGGTAGCCGGTGGCCGATTTGGTTTTGTCCTGCAGCACCAGCTGCACCGGTACATCGGCCTTCGGGCTGTAGAATTTCATCGAAATCTTGGAAGTACCGGCCAGGTAGCTGCTCACGTCGGCAAACCGTTTGGGGCCATTGGGAGCCAGCGTAATAACGGCGTACTGCGCCCCGGCAGCCCGGGTGTATTTGCCCACTTTAGGGCTGTTGTTGCCGGCGCTGCTGGCCGGGTTGGCAGCTCCCTGCTCAAAGTCGCCTTCTACGGCGGGGTACAGCACCAGGCGGGTGTCTTCGAAATTATCGTACAGGAAGGGCACTTTGGGGTCAACGGGCGTGCCATCCGTCAGCTCGGGGCCCTTCAGGTCGTCGAAATAGTAGGTGCTGCCATCCTTATTGCCCAGGTTGATGAGCAGGGCCAGCTGGTCGATGTCAGTGGCCGTCACGCTGGCGTCGCTGCTACCAGGCCCCGGCGTGAAGGTGAACGTGAGGGTTTCCCAGGCATTGGCTACTGTAGTGGTGGCGTTAAAGGTGCCCGCGTAGTTGCCCTGGGGGTACACATAGGGCGTGGCCGCCGCCTTGGCCTTGTTCTGCAGCACCAGCTGCACCGGCACCCCGGCCATAGGGCTATAGAAGCTTAAACTGATTTTCTTGGTGCCGGAGGTATAAGGCGTCACATCCTGCAGTCGGCGCGAGGCATCGGCCAGCGCAATGCTGATGGTGGCATATTGCTCCGCGGCGGCCCGCTCGAATTTGGCTACCGTAGCGCTGCCATTCACACTGTTTTTGGCGGGGTTAGCCACATCCTGCGTCAGCACGCCCTGTACATTGGGATAGGCTACCAGCCGCACCTGCTCAAAATCATCATACAGCGTTTGGGCGGCGGCAGCGTGGCCCAGCAGCCCCAGCAGGCCGGTTGTCAGGAGAATTCGCGTAGAAGTTTTCATCATGCAAGCGGGTTAAGTGAGGAAAGAAATAAACGTTGCTAAGTACAAAAATTCCAGAAGGGCCGACCCACTCCCCTTACAAACTGGGCCGGCCCCCGGAACCGGACAGGCAGTGCAAACACTGCCCGAACGGAAGCAGAATCAGGGAATCAGCTGGCTACAGCTTATCTTCCCTGAGCAATGATTAGTTGGATTTCAGCTTATAAAACCGAACATAATCCACCAGCATACGCTGGGGAAAGGCGGTTTCATCCACCCCCATCTTGCCGCCCCAGTCGCCGCCCACGGCCACGTTCAGCAGCAAATGGAACGGGTGGTCCCAGGGCCAGGCTTCCCAGCCCGTGTGCTCGTTGGTGCTGGTGAAGTAGAGCTTGTCATCCACGAAAGCCGTAATGGTTTCGGGGGTCCATTCCAGGGCATACACGTGAAAGGCCTGGGTGGCATCTTCCACCCGAATGGAGTCGGTTTTCTGGTTGTTGGTGCGGAAGTAGTATTTGTGACAGTGCGTGGAGGCCTGCACCACGCCGGGGCGGTAGCCCACATACTCCATAATGTCAATCTCGCCGTTATCGGGCCAGCTTTTGTCGCCGTACTTCCAGTCGTCGGGCAGCATCCAGATGGCGGGCCAGGTGCCGCGGGCGGCGGGCAGCTGGGCGCGTATCTCAAAGCGGCCATACGTCTGGCTGCCACCCTTACCCGGGCCGCCCCGCGACACCAGCCGCGTGGAGGTGTAGGGGTTACCGGGAAACAGGGCTTCGCGCCGGGCCTCAATAATAAGGTTGCCATTCTCTACGCGGGCATTTTCCGGGCGGGCTTTGGTATAGTACTGCAGCTCGTGGTTGCCCCAGCCCGTGCCGCCTACATCATAGGTCCATTTGGTGGAATCGGGCAGGCCGGGCTTGTTGAACTCATCCTGCCAGGTCAGCTCTTTAAAGCTGTAGCGCGGCTTGGCGGTAGCACCTTGGGTAGCGGCACCCGAAGAGGTTTGCGGCGGGTGGGCTGAGGTGCAGGCCCCCAGCAGCAGACCGGCGGCCAGTACCGTGGAGCGCGAAAGCCCGATGAAAAGCGGGGGATGGTTCATACGATGCATTAAGGCTTACCCGTGGCCGGCTCTACCGGCAGCAGTGTTCCAAAAATGGAGGCATCAATCCAGCCCCGGTTTTTATCAGTGCCGGCCACGGGCACGCTGCCGAAGAAGTTTTCGCGCTCCGCGCTGCCGTCGTTGTCACAGTATGCCAGGGCAAAGCCGATGGGTACGTTGGCGCGGATAAGCTGCGGCTGATTAGCGGCCGGGTTCTGTTCATTGTAAGTATCGGGGTATAAAGCCACCGACGTTTCCCAGGTAGTGATGTTGCCGCGCTGGGTGTGGCGGCTTTGCACGTGGCCATCGTACAAATGGCCTTTCTGATCGGTGCCCATATCTACTACATGGCCATTGAGGGCCACATGGTAGGCCCAGGCATTGTAGTTGTACTGATGGTCGCCACCGGACTGGTCCGGGTCCACAAATATTTCCAGGCAATCATCATCCCACCAGGTCACCAGCGGGTCGGGGTGCGTGTCCTGCACCACGTCGTCGGTAATTTCGGCCAGCACATACAGGCGCTGCGGCGTCCAGACCACCTTGTAGCGGCCGGAAAAATCGGTGGGACTGGTGGGGCCGCCTACCCAGCGCTGGTCCAGCGGGCGCCAGGGCGCCGCCGCCCAGCAGGCGTCCGTCGCCTGCCCGTCAATTACCGGAGCCTGCGCCGCCCGGGGAGCTTGATACTCGGGGCGGGGCGGTTGCCGCAGCAGCATATAGGCGGCCGTACACAACAAAGCTATGGCCACTAACCAGGCCAGCCGGGTGAAGCCGCTATGCTTTGTATTGATGCCTAGTTCTTCTCCCGGCCGGTTACGGTCACTCACTGCTTTGGCTGGTTTATTTATACTGATAAAAACGAACGTAGTCCACCGTCATCTGCTGCGGGAACTGCGTGCCGGCATCGGGGTTGCCATCAAAGTCGCCCCCTATGGCCAGGTTCAGAATCATGAAGAAGGGATTGTTGAACGGGTATGGCGAGGCATCAGAAGGCGTGAAAGTGTAGTACTGCCTGCCATCCAGGAAGAACCGAATCTGGTCCTGGCTGCGCACTACGCTGAAAATGTGAAAGTCATCGGCGTAGGTACCGGAAGCCAGTACCTGGTCCGCGCTCGACTTATAGCGGTGGTCGGCAACGCTGTTGCCGAAGTGCATGGTAGACAGCACCTTGTTAGGCTGACTACCGCGCAGCTCCATAATGTCAATTTCGCCACAAACCGGCCAGCCTACCTGGTCAATATTGGAGCCCAGCATCCAGATGGCGGGCCACACGCCTTTGCCTTTTGGCAGCTTGGCGCGCACATCTATGCGGCCAAACGTGAAGCTCTGCTTGCCTTTGGTAATCAGGCGGGCCGAGGTGTAGGGGTTGGTGCCGCTTTGCTGCTTTTTGGCTTCAATCACCAGATTACCGCCCGTGAGAAAGGCGTTTTCGTTGGAGTTGGTATAGGCCTGCAGCTCGTTGTTCCCCCAGCCGCCGCCGCCCAGCTCATACGTCCACTTGGTCTGGTCCAGGGCACCGGCCTCAAACTCGTCGCCCCACACCAGCTCGGTATACTGCGCGTAGTCGCGGGCTTCGGCATTTACCTCCGTGGGCTTGGGCGTGGGCTTGGGCACTACTTTGGCTTTTTCCTCCGTGCAGGCCAGGGAAGTCAGGGCCAGCGAAACGCTGGCCCCGATCCATAGTCCCCGCAGGGTAATATTGAATGGTACTGTCATAGGTACTGGGTAAAGGAATGCGGGCGGGTTATTTCGCTACCAGCTTCATTTGGAACACCGTGCCGCTGGGCTTGCCGGCCCGCAGCACCATGTGGGTTTCATCAATGGAGATAATGCGGTACGTCAGGTCGGGCGCATCGGTCACGCCAATAAAGGTGCCGGGCTTGCTGAACTCAAACTGCGCCAGACCAGCGCCATCGGCGGGGCCGAAGGAGAAATTGGAAGTGCCCGAGCGCGGCGCCTGGCAGGTGTAGTCGCCGGCCACAAAGGTTTGATCCTTGGCGTTGTAAGTGAATACGTTGGCATCGGAGAAGGTGTACTCGTCGTCTGACTGGCAGGCAGGCAGCTCGCCGGCTTTCACGCCGGGGAAGTACTGGCTGGGGTTGCCCTCGGTGCCCACAATAATGGGAGCATCCACATCATTCTGCAGCAGCCAGGTTTTGGAGCTACCGCCCGTGAGCAGCTGCTTCACCATATCCAGCGCCGATAGCTGGGGCATGTAAGTGAGCACCGTGAAGGTGCCATCCGGATTTTCGCCGCGCAGCTTCAGGGTAGTTGCGGTGGCTTCCAGAATGTCGTAGGTCTTGTTTTTTACGGAATCAGCCACACCAATAAAGGCACCATTACGCTGCAGCACAATCTGGCCGCCGGTGGCGCCGGTGGGCCGGAAAATGAAGTCTGAAGTAGTGGTTTTAGCTGTGCCGCAGGCGCCGTTCACGTACGTGCCGTCGCCGGCATTGTAGCTGTAGGTAAAGGTGCTGGTAAACGTCACCTCATCATCGGCCTGGCAGGCGGGCAGGCTGCCGGCTGCCGAGGTAGACAACACCGTGGTGCCATTGGCGGCCAGCTTGGTAATGGCGCCGGCCTTATCCGTGAGTACCCAGGCGCGGTTGCCGGTGGTGGTGCTGTTGGTGAGGCCTACGAAAGCAGTATTATCAGAAGCGGAAGGAATAACGACATCCTTCTGCTGCGATACGCCCGTGCCGCCGCGCCCAGCCGTAACCAGCTGCACTTTAAAAGTGCCGGGGCGCTTGTAAGTGTGCGTCACGTTCTGGCCCGAGACCAGCGGCGAGCCGTCGCCGAAGTCCCACTGGTACAGGAAGGCGTCTTTGCTGTTGTTCTTGAAGGTGACCACGGAAGGATATTCGGTGGTGTTCACCTCGGCCGTAAAATCGGCGGTAGGCACGGGCCCTTCCAGCTTATAGTCTTCCTTTTCGCAGGAAGCCAGCAGCAGCGGGGCCGCCACGAGCAGCGCCAGCAGGCGCCGCCCCGTGATATGGTTATAAATCTGAGTCATTATGTAGGTCGAATACGGCTTAGTAGCCGGGGTTTTGAGTAAGGTTCGGGTTGGCGTCGCGCTCGGCCTGCGGAATGGGCAGCAGTACGTTAAAGGCTTTCACACCTTTGGCCTGCAGAGCGGGCAGGGTCAGGAGCTTGCCGGTGCGCTTCAGGTCAAACCAACGGTCATCTTCGAAAGCCAGTTCATACCGACGCTCCCGAATTACGGCATCCTCAAAGTTGGAGGTATTGGCGGCCGTCAGGTCGTGGGAAGAAGGCGCATCAATAGCCTCCCCAAAAGCGCGGCGGCGCACCATGTTCAGGTACTTAAAGCCATCGGCCGTGGGGCCCACTGCTTCGGCGTAAATCAGGTACACCTCAGCCAGGCGCAGTACCGGAATGTTGAGCGGCGAATCCCACACGTTGGTGTTCACCTTGCCCACAAACCATTTCTTCACATTGTAGCCGTAGGGCGAGCCCACCAGCTGGTCTGGCTGCGCGGCCACGGCGCTACCGGCCGGATACGCGTCGCCGGGCTTCCAGATGGTCACGTCGCGGCGCTTGTCGCCTTCCTCGTAGCCATCCACAAACTCTTTCTCGGGAATGTTGAAGCCGTAGCCGCCCTGGGGCACCAGGCCCATACCACGGGGGCCAAAGAACTCATTGCCCACAAAGCCCAGACCATCGAAGGTATATTCGTTCTTACCGTTGATGTACTGCACCTCAAAGATGGACTCTTTGCCGTTCTCGTTGGCCACTTTAAAGTTGTCGCCGTAGTTGGCCCACAGGCTTTTGCCGCTGCCGTTAATCACTTCCAGCGCCCGCTGGGCGGCGGCGGTTTTGTTGCCGCGCGTGATATACACTTTGGCCAGCAGGCCGGTGGCCGCCCACTTGGTAGCGCGGCCCAGATCAGCGCCGCTATAGCTTTCCGGCAGGTTACCGATGGCATCGGTCAAATCCTTTTCAATCTGCGCATACACCTGCTCGGCGGGCGTGCGCGGAATGTTCACGTCGGCGGGGCTGGTGGGCGGCACAGTTACCAGCGGCACATCGCCGTAGGCCCGCACCAGGTCAAAGTAGTACTTGGCCCGCAGGAACTGGGCCTCACCCAGGCAGCGCTTCCGGATACCCTCGTTCATGTTGGCAATGCCGGGCACCTTCTGCAAAACCAGGTTAGCGCGCCCAATGCCCACGTAGCAGCCGCCCCACAAGCGGGTGGTCAGCGGGTTGCTGGTGGGGATGTTGAAGTTATCCAGCTGTTGCTGCTCGGCGCCGTCGCCGCCCCCCCCACCACCGGTGAAGGAGTTGTCCGACATAATGTCGCCGATGCCCCACAGGGCGTAGTTGTACTGACCGCCGCGGCTCAGCTCGGCGTAAGCCGCATTCACGGCCAGAATAGCGTCGGTTTCAGTCTGGTAAAAATTTTCCGTGGTAACCTGGTCGCGCGGCGACTCATCCAGGAAGCTCTCGCCGCAGCCCGCCAGCATGCCTGCCAGCAACATTGCGCCAAGTACGTTTTTAGAAGTATTCATCAGGGTGATTTTTGAGGGGAGTGCGCCGCCTGCCGGGGCAGGCGGCCCAGATTGGGAAAGGTTAGAAACCGATGTTCAGACCGGCCAGCAACACGCGCGACTGAGGATAAATGCCCCGGTCAACACCTGCCTGCCCCAGCTCCGGATCAAAGCCCGTGTACTTGGTCAGCGTCAGCAGGTTCTGGGCCGATACGTACACCCGCATCTGCTGGGAAGCAATACGGCTGAGCACCGTTTTGGGCAGGTTGTAGCCCAGCGTCAGCGTTTTAATGCGCAGGTAAGAGCCATCTTCGATGAAGTAGCTGCTCACGCGCAGGTTCTGGTTGGGGTCGCCGGCAATGGCGCGGGGCACATCATTGCTGGTGCCCTCGCCCGTCCAGCGGCCCAGCACGCGGGTGCTGGAGTTACCGTTGCTGTACAGGCCACCTTCGGTGTAGAAGCGGTTCAGGTTGTAGATGTCGTTACCCTGCGCGCCCTGAATGAACAGGTTCAAATCGAAGCCCTTAAAGGTCAGCGTGTTGTTCAGGCCGTAAGTAAAGTCCGGGTTGGGGTTGCCGATGAAGGTACGGTCAGCATCGTTGATAATGCCATCCGGCACACCGTCCGGGCCGCTGATGTCCTTGAAGCGGATGTCGCCGGGGGCGGCACCGTTCTGCGTAGCGTGGCCTTTTACGTCTTCCTGGTTCTGGAACAGGCCATCGGCCACGTAGCCATAGAAGGAGCCGAAGGGCTGGCCTACATCATAGCGCACAATGGGGGAGCCCAGGCGGTTGTTGAGGCCGTTGAACGGAATAGCCACGCCCAGGTCTTCAATGTTGCTCTGGTAGGTAGAGAATATCAGGGAGCTGGTCCAGGTCAGGCCGGTTTCGCCCCCGTTGAAGTTGCGGGTGGTGATGGACACGTCCAGGCCTTTGTTTACGGCCGAAATGGCGTTGGTAGGCACCGACTCATACGTACCCGATACCAAAGAAGGCGGCACGGAGCTGATCAGGTTCGGCGACTTGCGGCGGTATACGTCGATGCTGGTTTCTACGCGGTTATCCCACAGGCCCAGGTCTACGCCCAGGTTGGTCTGCTCGTTGTTTTCCCACTTCAGCTGCGTGTTCTGCTGGCGCGTTGGGGCAGCACCCGCCACTACGGTTCCGTCGGGACCAAATACATAAGTAATGCCCGAGTTGATGCCCGCCAGATAAGCAAACTGACCGGCGTTCAGGGGGTTACCTACGCGGCCCCAGCCCGCACGCAGCTTCAGGTTGCTGATGGTGCGGATATCCTTCACGAAATCCTCTTCTGACAGTCTCCAGCCAGCTGAAACGCCGGGGAACCAGCCAAATTTCTCACCCAGCGCAAACGCCGAAGAACCATCGCGGCGCAGCGTAGCCGACAGCAGGTACTTGCCGGCGTAGTCGTAGTTGGCCCGGCCAAAGTAGCTGGCCAGGCGGTTCTGGCTGCTGGTGCCGCCGTTGCCCAAGGCCGCATTAATGGGGCCGTTGTTGATTTGCTGCAGCGTATTGTTGAGGTAGCCGGAGCGGCCCGCCGACAGCGTGCTGTAGTTGAACTCCTGCGCCGACTGGCCCAAGAGCAGCGTTACCTGATGCTTATCGGCAAACAGCCGGTCATAGGTAAGCGTGTTTTCAATCAGGTAGCTGGGGTTGTAGTTGTTGTAAGCCGCAGCGCCGGCCACCGAGTAGCGGGGCGAGTTAGCGCCTGCCGAAGGCGTGAAGGCATTGTAGTTGTCGAAAACCAGGTCGGCGCCCACGTTGGTGCGGAAACGCAGGCCTTTCAGCGGCTCCAGCTCAGCAAAGAAGGTAGTGAGGGCGCGGTTGCGCACAAACTTCGACTTGGTAATCAGGGACTGCATCACTGGGTTAGGCTCCACGTAGTTGTCGGCCGTGGCCGTGGGCTCATACCAGGTGCCATTCTCGTTGTACACCGGAATGGTAGGCGGAGCCTGCAGCACATTGCTGAGCACGCCAAACTCGCTGCCGCCGGTATCTACCTGCCGGTCGGTGAGGTGCGTCAGAGACAGGCTGTTGCCGATTTTCAGAATCTTGTTCAGCTGCACATCCCCGTTCACGCGCAGCGTAAACCGGTCGAAGTGGGAGCCGTTCAGCGTACCATCCTGCTTGAAATAGCCACCCGCTACGGAGTAGCGCGCCTTCTCGCTGCCACCCGAAGCCGACAGGTTGTAGCTCTGGATAGCCGCTTTGCGGAACACCTGATCCTGCCAGTCGGTGCCTTCGCCCAGAGCCTGCGGGTTGCGCAGGGCCGGCAGCGTGGCGTCGCCTTTGGCCAGGCGGCTTTCATTGTTGATAACGGCATACTCCTCGGCGTTCAGCAAATCCAGCTTGCGCCAAACTTCCTGCACGCCCCGGTACACATCCAGGTTTACATTAGAGGTACCGGCCTTGCCGCGCTTGGTGGTGATGATAACCACGCCGTTGGCAGCCCGCAGACCATAGATAGCCGTGGCCGACGCATCCTTCAGCACATCAATGCTCTCGATGTCGTTGGGGTTGATGGCGTTCAGCTGGTTCTCAATGCTGTTGCCGTTGGCGTCGCTGGAAGGCAGCGGATAGCCATCAATGACATACAGCGGCGAGTTGTTGCCGGCCGAGGTAATACCGCGCACCCGAACCGACGTACCGCCGGCTCCCCCGGGGGCGCCGGAGTTCTGGGTAACCGTAACGCCGGCCGCGCGGCCCTGCAGGGCCTGCGTGGGGTCAGCTACGGGCTGCGAGGCAATGTCTTTTCCGGAAATGGAAGAAACGGCACCCGTAACCGTGGCGCGCTCCTGCGTGCCGTAACCCACTACCACTACTTCATTCAGGGCCTGCGTGTCTTCCTGCAAAGTCACATTCAGGCTGGTGGTAGCGCCCATAACGGGCACCTCCCGGCGCTGAAACCCTACGTAACTCAGCACCAGCGTGCTGCCCTCGGGGACAGAAATGGAATAATTACCGTTGGCATCGGTGGAGGTGCCGCGGGTGGTGCCTTTCACAACTACCGTTACGCCGGGCAACCCGTCGCCGTTAGGCTGGGTTACGCGTCCGGCCACGGTCACATCGGCCGCCGATGCCTGCACCAGCGCCATTGGGCTTAGGCTGGCAGGTAGTGCGGCCTTGGCCGGCACTACCAGGGTGGGCCACCCGCAGGCGGCCACCAGAGCGGCTCGCCGGAGCAGCAGATAAGAAGTAGAGGGTTGGGACATTTACGTGGGTTTGGGATTGGTAAGGGAAAATCAAAAAAACAAGCATGCCGGTCGGGGCCGGGCAGCACTTGGAAGTGCTAGTTAGCCGTGGAGCCGGCCCGGGGAACCGGGCCCGCCGGAGCGGAAGCGCGGGCGGCGGGCTCTGTGTAGCGAAAGCGGGCCGTCTGGTCGCCTACGCGCAAAGTGAAGTAGCCATTTTCCAGTTGGGGGCGGCCCTGCGCATCGGGGTAGCTCAGGTGCTGTATGGGGTTGATGATAAAGCTCATTTCCCGGCTCTGTCCAGGTGTAAACTCCTGCTTGTCAAAATGTTTTAGCAGCTTCACCGGGCGGGTGATGCGGCCCACCTCATCCGTCAGAAACCAGAGCACGGCTTCCTTACCGGGCATCGTGCCTGTATTGGTTACCGTCACTTGGGCTCGGATGGTACCGGTTGCGCTAATCAGCGTATCGGAGAGCTGCAGGTTGCTGTACTGGTAGGTGGTATAGCTCAGGCCCTGGCCAAACTCCGTGAGCATGGCGGCCTGGTACTTAGGCCCCCGGTTTTCAAAGCCGGCGCCAAAGTCACTCAGCTCCAGGCTATTCTCGTTGTTGTCGTGGTGGTAGTTGGAGATGTGACCGGCAAACTGCGGATAGGTGAAGGGCAGCTTGCCGCTGAAATTGGCCCGGCCACTCAGCAGCGCGGCCAGAGCCTCGCCCCCACCAAAGCCCGGAAGCCCGCCCCACACAATGGCCCGCGCCTTTTCGGCCACCGGCCGAATGATGCTGGGACGGCCACCGATAACCACCAATATGGTGGGACGGCCGCTGGCCTGGGTGGTTTGCACCAGCTGTATCTGATCTTCGGGCAGGGTTAGGTCGCTGGTGTTGCCCAGGCCCTCGGTGTAGGGTTTCTCGCCAATGGCTACTACTACGGCATCGGCGCGGCGGGCCGCCGCCGCAATGCCCGCCAGTTGCAGCTGGCCTTTGGCATTGCGGTACGGTACCATTTCCACCTTTGCACTCGGATATTCACGCTGCAGGGCGCCCACAATCGTTTGCACCTCGCGCGGGTATTCACTTTCGGGGCGCCCCTGCCAGGCCAGCGTCCAGCCACCAGCCAGGTTGGCGCGGGAATCAGCGGAAGGGCCTACTACCAGCAGGCGCTTCACTTTTTCCTTGCTTAAGGGCAGCGTATTCTGCTCGTTTTTGAGCAACACAAACGTTTCCGTAGCCGCAGCAACGGCTTGTTGCTTGAGGGCGGGGTCGCCGATACGATTGAGGCGGTCGGCGCGGGGCATGGGGTTTTCAAACAAGCCCAAATCATCCTTCAGCTGCAGTACACGGCCGGCCGAGAGGTTGATGCGCTCCTCCGTCAGGCGTCCTTCCTGCACCAGCTCTTTTACCAGGCGGCAGAAGGTAGTAGTATAGGGCGTCATGGCCATATCCACGCCAGCATCTACGGCCATAAAGGTGGCTTCCTTCTCATTGGCGGCTACTTTCTGTATCCGCACCAGCCGGATAATGTCTTCCCAGTCGGTAACGGCTACGCCCTTAAAGCCCATTTGCGTGCGCAGCAAGTCAGTAAGGATGGCTTTGGAAGCATGCACCGGCTCGCCATTGATTTCGCCGGAGTTAATCATGATGGTTTTCAGTTCGGCATCCATAGCGGCCTGAAACGAAGGGCGGAAAAACTCCTGCAGGCGCTGGTCGGAAATCATGGCGTTGGTCCGGTCCCAGCCATTGCGCGGATCGGAGTAGCCCAGGAAGTGCTTGCCGCAGGCCCCTACTTTATAGGGGAGGATTTCCTTGTTTTCCTGCAGCTCCCGCACAAAGGCTGCGCCCATAGCAGAAGCCACTAAGGGGTCTTCGCCGTAGGTTTCGTAGAAACGCGGCCAGTAAGCATTCACGCCCAAATCCAGCACCGGCGCAAACACCCAGTGGTGGCCCAGGTCGGCGGACTCCAGCACCGTGGCGCGGGCCGTTTGCCGGGCCAGTTCAGGGTTGAAAGATGCGCCCAGGTTGAGGTTGTGCGGGAAGATGGCGGTGCCGGCTACGTAGCTGGCCCCGTGCATATGATCGATACCGTAGATAATGGGAATGTGCAGGCGCGACTCCCGCATGGCTATCCGCTGCAGGGCTGCAGAATAGGCCAGCCACTGCCGGGCCGGTACTGCTTCCCCGTTCAGGAAAGAGCCAATATGAAACTGCCGGACCAGCGCCGTTACCTTGGCCGAATCCAGCACCACATCCCGCTGCACCCCGGTAGTATTAATAACCGTGTTGGCAAGCTGGGTCATCTGCCCAATTTTCTCCTCCAGCGTCATCTGACTCAGCAGTTGCTGCACGCGGGGGCTCCATTGAGGAGCAGCGGCCGGAGTGTTCACGGAAGCAGTAGCTGAGCTGGGTATAGCGGTAGCAGTAGCCGGAACGGCGGGCCGCTGGCATGCCCACAACCCGCCGGTGCAAAGTGCCACGGCGAGTAGATACCGGGAAGAGGTGTGCAGGTGGGAGCGGACGCCCGACGAAAGCCGGCGGCTACTCCAAAGCACTGACTTGTGGGGAGTCAAGGAAGGCTTCATAGATAGGTGGGATGACCAAATATACCAGAGCTTGTTGGGCAAATGCAAGCCCTAAAACCTTCTAATCAAGCCAGAAACAGGGTTTTTTAGTTTACATCACAAAAAATCGTTACGCTTATATCACACGCTTACTTACCCATTTTTTCGTTTAAATGACGCGTTAGCTGCGTTTCCTGGCTAAAGGCAGCACGGCTAAAAAACAATCAAAAAAAGTCGGCAATTGCCCAAATTTTTAATGTTTTATTCTCGCACAGTCCTAAGCAGCACAGTCTTCGTTCTTTTTTAGTCCTGCTCCTCTTCTACCGGCACCGAGTCATCCAATAGCACGTGGGTCCAGCCCTCGTTCACATCATAGTCCGGAACCTGCCGCCGCCGCTGCATTGCATCCAGTACTTTCTGCTGAAAGCTCCAGCAGGTAGCCTGCCGCAGGTCCAGCACCCGCGACAATTCCTGTGAGGAGTAGTTGCCTTTATGGGTATGAATCAGAAACACAGCGTACAAAGCCTTCACAATGGAGAACTTGCACTTCTGAAACAGCGTGTAGGCCGTGGCTGACTCTACGTAGCGGCAGCGCGTGCAGCGGCGGGAATACGGCTCCCGCCCGTCGCAGAACTTCTCGTGGCCGCATTTGCGGCAATGGTAGCCCCGTGCCCATTTCAGATCGGCCAGGTACACCAGGCAGGCCTCCTTATCGGGGTAAATGCGGCTGAACTCGCCAAAATCCACTTCTTTGGATAGCACCCGGGCCGTCTGGCTTTGGTGTAAGTCGCGCTGCAGGTCGGTGTTCAGCTTTTCAATGGCGGCCGACTGCAAAGCCAGCAGCCCATTGGCTTGCAGCAGCTCGCGGTTTTGCGCACTGATGGTATCACTCTGTCGGCGCAGTTCCTCGGTGCGGCGGGCCACCTCCCCTTCCAGCTCAGTGTTCAGCTGGTCTTTCAATTCCTGATTCTGGCGCAGCTGCTCCACCAACCGGTCCTGGGCCTGGTGCTTTTTGTGCAGTTGCTTTACCAGCTTGGCCTGCGCCCGGATGGTGGCATCCTTAATAGCTTTGATTTTCTCACCCAGGGCATAGGACAGCACCACCACTTCTATCACGAAGGCCGCATTCATGCTGTATACCGTGGCGGTATTGGTGAAGGTATTGATACCCAGCTTGCGCAAAATCAGAAAGCCTACGCTAAGCGCTACCAGCGCATGCGCCAACAGGAAAAAGCGGGCGGCCCGCATGCCCATCCGCCATACCCGAAAAGCCGCGTAGTATAGCATACCATAGGGAATCAGGTACAGCCAGAAGCCCCACCCCAGATGCAGCCAGATGGCATCTAGCAGCAATACACACACACTCACCAGCACCACGACGCGCAGCCACTTATCATAGCGGGGCAGGCGCTGCGGCACATCCAGAAACTGCCGGGCATAGTAGCTGAAGGTGAGCAGCAGCAGTATCGGGGACCCCAGAATCACCACCTGGTTTAGTTCGGGCTGATTAGGCCAGAGGTACTGAAATCCTAACCCGTCTTCGGACAGGAAAAGCAGGCTGCAGCTTCCCACATAGAGCACGTAGCGCAGGTAGGTCTGCTCGCCGATAAACAGGTAGATGCACAGATTATAGATAACCATAATCAGCAGCACCCCATAGAAAGCGCCCAGCAGGCCGTACTCAGCCTGAAAATGGTCGGCTAAGGATTGCTCCGTGCGCAGCCGGCTGAGGAAGCTGGTTTTGGACGTTGACTTCAGCCGCAGGTAGTAGGTCTGGGTTTCATTGGCCTGCAGCGGCAGAAAAAACAGAAAGTTTTTATAGGGCAGCTTGCGGGTGGCCAGCGGCAGGTCGGCGCCGGTATAGGACACCAGCGTGGGGTCGGCCACCGGAAAGAAAGCCACCTCATTAATGTGCGAGTCAAACAGCTCCAGGTACCAATGCCGCCGCACTGCTCCCTCTGCCTTCACCTGCAACCGCAACCAATAGGCAGAGTTGGTGTGCTCTATGTTGGTGGCGGTTTTATCGCCCCGCACAAACCGCCGGGCATTGGCCGGCTGCTGCACCTGGGCCAGCGTGAGCTCCCCGGTAGGGTCTTCCAGCACGCCATAACACACCGGATCCACATAAAGCTCTTCCAGGCCGGTGCGCACTCGCAGAGGGTTGATTTGGGCGGCCGCCGGGCTGACCGGAGCTAATGCCAGCAGGAGCAGCAAGCCCAGCCCACTACCGAAAAGCCAGCGCCGCGTGAAGGAAGAAAGATAGAGTTGAATGCCGTGCATGGACTTCCAAGATAAGAAAACACCTGATCAGCCTATTCCACGGCCGCAGCGGAGTTGCCTCCCAGGAACCGCAGCCAGCTTATTTGCTCCACCGGCTGCTCCACCACCAGCTGCACCGTATGCTGCCCCGCCGGGATAGAAGAAGTGGTAAGTGCTATGGTAGTCCAGACGGGGGAGCCGCTGGCCGCAGGCACTACGGCGGTGGCTATTACGGCATCATTCAGGCGGAAAGTAAGCCGGCCCGGCGTGGTGGCGGGCTTCAGCCGTACCTGCAGAGTATAGGACCCGGCTGTGGCAACCTCTACCGTATAGCGCAGCCATTCTCCCGGTGCCAGGCTACTCACCGCGTAGCCATTGGACTGCTGATCGGGAATACGCTCAATGTCTACCCCATCGTTGCGGTAGGCGTCGCCCTGGTTCACGGGGGCGGTGTTGCGGTAATCAGTCCGGGCGGCGTAAGAATCCTGATAGGCAACGCCGGCCCGGCCCATATCATAGTCTACCGCGTGCAGGGTGCCCGGAATGCCCAGCGTAGAAAAGGGAGTACGGGCATCGGCCGGCCGGGTGAGGGCGGCTACCACGTCTTTGTTAATCTGGCACTGGCGGAACTGCACCTGCTGCAGGAGCTTGTGCCGGCCAGCGGCCGTCAGGATGCTGCCGTAGGGCCTGGCGCGCAGCAGGCCGCTGGCGGCATCTACCCGTTTCAGGTTCCAGTGGCACCAACCGATATTCTGGTTATTGAGGCCCTGCACGGCGGTGGCAAACCAGTCGTTGGAGTTTTCGCCGGTTTCGCCTACCCAAACGGGCACCTGGTGCTGGTCGCGGAAGGCTGCCAGGTTATGGATCAGGTTAATTTGATTGGGGTTGGGGTCAGAAGCATCGGGGCTGTTGGAGCACCAGTAGCGGTGGGCATTATAGACCAGGTTGGGGCGCAGCTCGGCGGGCAGTTTATCGGGCGTGAGGTTAGTATACTCGTTGCCGTAGCCGTTGCCCTCCAGCAACACCAGGTGGTTGTCCTGCTGGCCCCGCACCGCCTGCAGCAGCCGCACATACAAGCTGCGCAGCTCCTGGTTATCGTTACTTAGCCCGTGGGCCGCATTCAGGTTGTGGGGCTCGTTGATAAGGTCGTACATAGCCACGCGGGCATCAGTGCGGTAGCGGGCTGCCAGCTGCTGCCACAGGCGCACGGTGGCATCCTGGTATACCAGGCGGCCCCGGGCATCCCGGCGCTTCCACAGGTCCAGCGGCACCATATTATCGTTGATGTTGCGGTCGGTGCCCTGGCCGCCGGGGGCGGCGTGCAGGTCCAGCACCACATACAGGCCGCGGGCGCCGCACCAGCGCAGCACATCATCTATATGGCGGTAGCCTTCCAGATTTCGGTTGGTAAACAGCTGGTTCCGGTCGTTCCAGGCAGCCAGGGAATCGGCGTAGGCCGTAACCGCAGCCGGGTTTTGCAGGGCCCGGAAACGGATGAGGCGCTGCTTAGGCGTCAGAAATAAATCATAGTGCAGTGGCAGGCGCACACAGTTAAAGCCCTGATCAGCCAGAAAATCAATATCTGCTTTGGAAACAAAACGGGACCGGTAGCGGCGGTAAAATTGTTCTACCTTTTTGGCGGGCATGGTACGCAGCAGCGCGGCCTGTATGCGGCCCTGGGAATTCAGCGTATCGGTACCCAGAATATAGCTTTCCTGCAAAAGCCAGCCACCCACGTTTACGCCCCGCAACACTACCTTCTGGCCGGCAGCATTGACCATATCCGGACCTTCGGCCCGCAGGAACTGCTGGGCCGTAGCGCTGCCTAGGAACAGGCTCAGCAGCCAGATACCCATAATGCAACCCACCCGACAACGAAAGCCTAATGGATCCTCAGATAAATAATTGCAGAAGGCCATATCGGTTCGGGTCTTTGCCTGGCATCGGCAAACGTATCCTGAGTGGGGGCTGATAAAGTACCCGTAGCTAAGGAGAAACTGGAAATAAGGAGAGTTCCGCTACCGGGTAAGCTGCTGCCACTGGCTTCTGTTAGTGGAATGCTACAGGGGGAAAGCCAGGCAGCTACCCGGTAAGGGCAGCAACCAAATTTAACACCCTGTGTGCGGGAAATACAAGTAAAAATCAGCCGATAGCCCCTTGAAAAGGCATTTACACTTACATCACCATTACTTTTTATACACGTAAGGCACAACCCCTATCTACTGTATCAGCCTATTTCGCCGCTTTTATTGCTTTGCTGCCCGCCAGGGTGGGCTGATAAAAAACAATGCCGCGCTGTGGGGCACGGCATTGTTTTTTTGCGACGTAAGCTGTTTCAATTACAGTATCTGCCCCAGCCCAAACAGCAGGGTAAAAGCCAGCGTGCTCATGGCCATTTGCTTTAATAACGGGTCAAGCTGCATCGATTCCTGCCGCAGCCACACCTGGCGGGCATTGAAGAAGAACAGCGGCAGCGAAAGCAGAAATAGCCACTGCCAGGGCGAGTGATACGTGAAAGCCACAAACAACACCGCACAGCTGAATCCCAGCAATAAGAGCAGCCAATGGTAGCGGCGCGCCCGCACCGGGCCCAGCCGCACGGGCACGGTAATTTTGCCGGCCAACTCATCAGAACGGATATCCCGGATGTTATTGACGTTGAGCACCGCGGTGGCAAAGCATCCCAGCGCGGCGGCGGGCAGCAATACGGCCAGCGGCAGGGTGCGCGTATGCAGATAATAAGTGCCGCACACGCCCACCAACCCAAAGAAGATAAATACGGACAAGTCGCCGAGGCCGGCGTAGCCGTAGGGCCTGGAGCCGGCCGTGTAATTCACGGCCGCCCAAATAGCGGACAGCCCCATAACGAAGAAGGCCAGGAATACCCAGGCCCCCGCCGTGCCCAGCGCCACCCACAATAGCGCCACGCCTGCCACCAAAGAGGCTGCGCCAAATACGGCCATGCCGCGCTTCATCTGCTGCGGGGTGATGGTGCCGCTCTGCACGGCCCGCTGCGGGCCTTCGCGGTGCACGCTGTCGGCACCGTTCTGGGAGTCGCCGTAGTCGTTGGCCAGGTTGCTTAGTATTTGGAGCAGAATGGTGGTTAGAGCGGCCAGTGCCAGCACCAGCCAGCTAAAGCTGCCGACGGATTTTGCCAGAAAGCTGCCCATGAAAATGCTGGCCAGCGCCAGCGGCAGGGTGCGCGGCCGGAATGCCGAAACCCAGGCCTGGGCCGGGCTGATAGAAGCAGAAGAGCTCAAAACAAGGAATGTACAGAACAAAAAAAGAACGTCATGCTGAGCGAAGTCGAAGCATCTCGCCTGCAATAGTAATTTAAATTACCTGCGGTAGAGATGCTTCGACTTCGCTCAGCATGACGTTCGAAATTAATCGAAGATCTACTTTAAAATATCGGCCACCAGCTCTTCGCTCATGGGCTTTACTTTGGAAGGGTAGAACTTAAGAACGTGCCCCTGCTCATCTACCAGATATTTGCAGAAATTCCAGGTAGGCGCCTCCCCTACCGCACCGTTCTTCGACTTATCAGCGAGGTACTTGAACAGCGGATCCGTGTCGATGCCCTTCACGGAAACCTTGGAGAAAAGCGGGAAGGTTACGCCGTAGTTCTTCTCGCAGAAGGTGGCAATTTCCTGGTTGGTGCCCGGTTCCTGTCCCCCGAAGTTGTTGGCGGGGAAACCCAGCACGGTTACCCGGTCGCCGTACTTCTTGTTCAGCTCTTCCAGCTCCTTGTACTGGGGCGTGTAGCCGCACTCCGAGGCCGTGTTGACAATGAGCAGCTTCTTGCCTTTGTACTGGCTGAGGCTAACGTCTTTGCCATTGATATCCTTCACCGTGTAATCATACACGGTTCCTTGCGCGGTAGCTTCGGTCATGGTAGCGGGAGCGGTAGTTGCGGTTTTAGACGCAGTAGATGAGGAGAAACCACAGGCGGCCATTCCGCCCAGCACAACTAAGAAAAAAGCTTTCATACGGACAGGAAATTCGGGACAGTTCTACGTGGATGGGAATTGTTCTCTCCGCCAACCAGCAACAGCAAGTTATTGTTTTTTCCAGGGAAAGAACAGGGCTTCTTATGGTTGGGCAAGCATTAGGTACGTGGCACCGTCAGCCATTTCTCCAGGTTGGTGGGCTGGTAGGCCAGCATCTTATCAATCAGGCCGGCGGGCGTATCATCCTGCTGCAGCTGGGCGCGGTTTTCGGGGCGTAAGAAGCCCTCGTCCACCATCTTATCCAGGAACTGCAGCTGGTGGTTGTAGAAGCCCTGCACGTTGAACACGCCGCTGGGCTTCTGGTGCAAACCCAGCTGGCCCCAGGTCAGCACTTCAAACAACTCCTCCAGCGTGCCGAAACCGCCCGGCATAGCAATAAAACCTTCAGCCAGGTCGGCCATCAGCAGCTTCCGCTCGTGCATGCTTTTCACCACGTGCAGCTCCGTGAGGCCCATATGCGCCAGCTCCTTATCGGCCAGGAAATCAGGAATAACGCCAATAGACTTCCCGCCATTCCGGATAACGCTGTCGGCTACGGCGCCCATCAGGCCTACGCGGCCGCCGCCGTACACCAGCGTGATGCCACGCCGCACTAGCTCCTTCCCCATCAGGTCGGCTTGCTGGCGGTAAATTTCATTGAAACCGGAGCTTGCCCCACAGTACACGGCAACGCTTTTCATATCAGTCAGTTTTTGAGAAACAGTATTAAATGAAAACTCCCCGGCTGGCTAGCCGGGGAGTTTTTTGTTTTACATGCGCTCAGGCACCGCAATGCCCAGCAGGCCCATACTGGCCTTAATGGTACGGGCCGTTTGCGCCGACAGCGCCACGCGGAAGGCTTTCTTCACCGGGTCTGACTCCACAAAAATGGGTACCTCGGTGTAGAAGCGGTTGTAGGCCTTGGCAATGTCGTAGGCGTATTGCGCCACCACGGCCGGCGAGAAGTTGCGGGCAGCTTCGGCCACTACCGCGGCGTAGCGGCCCAGCTCCTGCACCATCTCCTGCTCGGTTTCGTGCAGACTGCTGAGTGTGCTCAGATCCGTGCTTTCCGACACGCCCTGCTCCAGGGCCTTGCGGCGGATGGCGGAAATACGGGCGTGCGAGTACTGAATGAACGGCCCCGTGTGCCCTTCCAGGCTCACGGACTCCTCGGGGTTGAAGAGCATGCGTTTCTTGGGGTCCACCTTCAGCAGGTAATACTTCAGAGCGCCCAGGCCCAGCATGTGGTAGAGCTGCTCGGCTTGCTCCTCGGTCAGGCCTTCGGTCTTGCCTTTCTCCAGGGTGGCGGCTTTGGCAGCTTCCACTACTTCGCGCACCAACTCGTCGGCGTCCACTACGGTGCCTTCGCGGCTCTTCATCTTGCCGGAGGGCAGGTCTACCATGCCGTAGCTGAGGTGATGGATGGCCTCGGCGTAGGGCTTGCCCAGCTTGTGCAGCACCGCCTTCAGCACCTGCATGTGGTAGTTCTGCTCGTCGGCAATAACGTACACCGAGAGGTCGTAGTGGTAGTCCTGGTACTTCAGCTCGGCGGTGCCCAGGTCCTGGGTGATGTACACCGAGGTGCCATCGGCACGGAGCAGCAGTTTTTCGTCGAGGCCTTCCTCTTTCAGATCCACCCACACGGAGCCGTCTTCCTTCCTGAAGAATACGCCTTTCTGCAGGCCTTCCTCCACGCGCTCCTTGCCCAGCAGATAAGTTTCGGATTCGTAGTAGTACTGGTCGAAATCAACCCCGATGCTTTTGTAGGTTTCGTCGAAGCCTTCGTACACCCAGCCGTTCATCTGCTTCCAGAGGCGGATAACTTCTTCGTCGCCCTGCTCCCACTGCTGCAGCATGGTTTGCGCCGCCAGCATCAGCGGAGCCTGCTTCTTGGCCACATCAGTAGCCACGCCTTCGGCTTCCAGCTGCTTTATCTCCTCGCGGTAGTGCTTCTCAAACAGCACGTAGTACTTGCCCGCCAGATGGTCGCCCTTGATACCGGCCGATTGCGGGGTTTCGCCGTGCCCAAAGCGCTGGTAAGCCAGCATCGACTTGCAGATGTGGATGCCCCGGTCATTGACCAGGTTGGCTTTAGTAACGGTGGCGCCGGTGGCCTTCAGAATCTCGGCCACGGAGTAGCCCAGGAAGTTGTTGCGCAGGTGGCCCAGGTGCAGGGGCTTGTTGGTGTTGGGCGAGGAATACTCCACCACCACATCCTGCGGGCCGCCAGTGGGTACCGGCGCGCCATCGGGCTGCTGGCGGAGCTGCTCGAACAGGGCCAGCCACTGGGCATCGGCAATTTCCAGGTTCAGAAAGCCTTTCACCACGTTAAAGCCTTTCACCTTGGGCTCATTGGCCACCAGCCACTCGCCCAGCGCCTGCCCAATTTGCTCGGGGCCCTTGCCCAGAGTTTTGGTCAGCGGGAAAGTTACCAGCGTGAACGAGCCGGCAAATTCCTTGCGGGTAGGCTGAATGGTGAGTTGGTCCGGCGCTACCGAAGCCCCAAAGGCTTGCTGAATGGCGGTGCTGAGAGCGGCTTTAATCGACTGTTCGAGTTGTTGCACGGGGTGCGGAATAAAGGAACCGACCCATCGGCTCCGGAGTGGACAGCGTAAGTATGAAGCAACAAAAGTAGCGGAACCCACGCCGGGGACCAACTGGCCAGGCAATGAACCGGCGTGGGAAGCCAGATTATGGACTTTGGTGCTCCCTTAACCGTGTCCTGCTTAATTTTTGAAGAACGTCCTGTCGAGCGCAGTCGAGACAACTCGCTAGTGTGGTACTTACTGCCAGTGCAACGAAGCGGTAGAGATGCTTCGGCCAGCTCAGCATGACAATACTACCACAACATCAGCACGCGAGATGTCTCGACTGCGCTCGACAGGACAGTCTTTTAGAAGCTCGACCGGAAGGGCTTTATCAGCCTTAGCGGCTCGTCACTTCCTCCATGCGGAGGCGATTCTGGATAGCATCGGTAGCGGCTTCCAGAATATCGAAGGCATTGGTGGCCATGGTGTTTTCGGAGTCCAGGGTAGGGTTGATTTCCACCATTTCAAAGCACACCACCCGGTCATTTTCCAGCAGGGCGCGGCACAGGCTAATGGCTTCTTCCACGTTCAGGCCATCTACTACGGGCGTGCCGGTGCCTTTACTGAAGCGTGAATCCAGGGAGTCTACATCAAAACTGATGTACACCATGTCGCAGAAGCGCAGCCGCTCATAGATTTCGCGGGCTATACGACGGGTGCCTTTAGCTTTTACCTCGTCCAGCTTATAGTTTTTGATGCCCAAGCGCTCAATAATGGCGTTTTCCTCAGCCTCCGTATCGCGCACCACCACGTACACCAGGTGGTCGGCAGTGATTTTGGGGCCGGGCTCGCCCAGATCTTTGAGGCGCTTCCAGAAGAACTCGGTTTCCGGCTCAATGACATTGCGCTGGCACTCCAGGTTGTCGTCGCCCAGGCTAATGGCCAGCGGCATGCCATGCATGTTGCCGGAAGGCGTGGTGTAGGGGGAGTGAATATCGGCGTGGGCATCAACCCAGACTACGCCCAGCGTTTTGTGCGGATAAGCCGCTTTAATGCCCGCAATAGTGGCGGCGGCGCTGCTATGGTCGCCGGCCAGCACCAGCGGGAATTCCCCGAAGCGCAGGGTTTGCTCCACCGTGTTGGCAATGCCTTTTTGCACGGTATAAATAGAATCGATGTGCTTAGCCTTCGGAAAGTGGTTTTTGTCGAAGAGCACGTGGTTCAGATCCGGGATGGCCACGGAGTTGAACCGGCGAAAGTAATCGGACCCCTTGTTGAGGCAGGCCACTTTGAGGGCATCTACCCCCAGGCTGGCGCCACGGGTACCGGCTCCCAGTTCGGAGCGTACTTCCAGAAGCTTTATGCGTCGCATATTACATGGGCAGGAAAAGGGTTTAGAGTGGTTTTAATGCTTGCCGATTGAGCGGGTGGGAATTCCTCTCAGGCTTGACGCGCGCGGGCCTTCCGGCGCAACCAACGAACAAAGCACAACCAAAACCCCGCGGGCGGGGTATCTTTGCCCACGCAAGTTCGGCAAAAGCTGTCATGTTAAGAAATAGTCAAGCTGAACATTAATGCTTCCTATTTTTTATCTGTCAGCCGAAGCAGGCGAAAGACTTTTAATGGCTGGTTTTACCACCAGGTATTAACCGCTCCGGCGCGCTAAAGTCCTCCGCTCGCAGGCTGACAGACACCACTTACTCAACGCCTCTTTCCTTCCCTCCTTCCCTGAATGGATACTTATCACGACCTCATCAGCCAGACCTTTGACTGGCCCACCCCCGAGTTTCATGTGGAAAGCAACGAGCTGCGCTTCCACGACATTGACCTGATGGCCCTGATTGAGAAGCACGGCACCCCGCTGCGCCTCACGTATCTGCCCAAAATCAGCAGCCAGATTCAGCGCGCCAAGCAGTGGTTTGCCGACGGCATTGAGAAAACCGGCTACAAAGGCCGCTACTCCTATGCTTACTGCACCAAGGCCTCGCACTTCAGCTTTGTAGTAGAAGAAGCGCTGAAGAATGATGTACACATCGAAACCTCTTCCTGGTTCGATATCAGCATCATCCGGGCCATGCACAAGAAGGGTAAGGTCTCGAAGGATACCTATATTATCTGCAACGGCTTCAAAACGGAAGAATACAAGCGCGAAATCACGGGCCTCATTAATGATGGTTTTGTGAACTGCATGCCTATTCTGGACTCGCCCAACGAGGCCGACTACTACCACGACAACGTGCGCGAAAAGTGCAACGTGGGCATGCGCCTGGCCTCCGATGAGGAGCCGCGCTTCCAGTTCTACACCTCGCGCCTGGGCATCCGCTACGCCGATGCTATTCCGCTGTATGAGCAGAAAATCAAAGACGACCCGCGCTTTGAGCTCACCATGCTGCACTACTTCATCAATACCGGCATCAAGGATACCTCCTATTATTGGTCGGAGTTGAGCCGCTTTGTGCATAAGTACACGGAGCTGCGCAAGGTGTGCCCTACGCTCACTACTATCGATATTGGCGGCGGCCTGCCCATCCAGACCTCGGTGCAGCCGGAGTACGACTATCCTTATATGATTGAGGAAGTGCTGCGCACGGTGCAGCGCATCTGCCAGGAAGAAGGTGTGCCGGAGCCGGATATCTTCACGGAGTTTGGCATTTTCACCGTGGGTGAGTCAGGGGCGGTTATCTATTCTATTCTGGATGAGAAGCTGCAGAATGATAAGGAGCTGTGGTATATGATTGACGGCTCCTTCATCACCAACCTGCCCGATACCTGGGCCCTGAACCAGCGCTTTATTATGCTGGCCGTGAATGGCTGGGAGAAGAAGTACAAGAAAATTCAGCTCGGCGGCCTCACCTGCGACTCGCAGGATTACTACAATGCCGAAAAGCACATATACCAGGTATTCCTGCCCGAGCGTAAACCCGTGGATCAAAAGCCCCTGTACGTGGGCTTTTTCCATACGGGTGCCTACCAGGAAAGCCTTTCCGGCTACGGCGGCGTGAAGCACTGCCTGATTCCGGCTCCTAAAATGGTAATTCTGGACCGCGCCGAGGACGGCACCCTCACCGATTACGTGTTTGCCGAGGAGCAAACCGGCGAGTCGATGATGCGTATTCTGGGCTATACCTCGTAAGCAATTCTGCGGCGGCTGTTGGTACGGCCGCCGCTAAGCTGTACTTTTGGTATCTTCGTTTTCTCCATTTTTCTACTTCTGCCTCTTCGTTATGAAAAAATTACTACTGCTGGCCTCGGTAGCCACGTTGTCCCTGGCTAGCTGCAATAAAAGCAAGTGCCCTGCCTATAGCAGCACGAAAGCTGCCAACCGCGTTTCATCTCCCATTATGGCCAGCACTGCTACCCCCGTTAGCCACCAGTAATTTTTCTATAACTGGAATTTTTAGCCGGTTTCCTGTGTATTCAGGAAACCGGCTTTTTTATTGACTTTTTTAGATAATGAGCCAACTACATACTTGAAAGCAAAATCTTGCGTTACTTTGAGTTAAGAGGCGCTTTCCACGCATATTAAGCCTTTATCCATTCATTCTTTTTTTGCACTTAAGCATGAAAAAAGTTTTGCTATTGACAGTTGTAGGATTAGCGGGGTTGGCGTCATGCAAGACCAAATGCCCGGCTTATTCGGAAGTTAAGCCTGCCACGCAGGTAGCTTCGCCGGTGGCCGCCACCAGCCAGCTTCCTCCTTCAGAGCAGCAATAGCTGCATCTACCCCCATATAAGAGAAGCCGCCTCTCCGTAACCCGGAAGGCGGCTTTACCTTTGTAGCCGGGCCTGTTATGAAAGCTGAATCCTATTGGGCCAGAATCAGGTCAGTAGCAGCTAATAAGTTGGGCGCGGCGCGGGTGTATTCTACCTGCTCGGTGTCGTTAATCAGAATACCCGCCACTCCCACGCGGGCGCCGGCTTCTATATCACGCAGCCTGTCTCCTACCATCCAGCACTGGTCAGGGTCCAGCTGAAACCGGGCCATAGCCTTCTCCAGCATCAGAGAATCCGGCTTTCGCATCAACGATTCCGAAACTGATGGGTGCCCCGGGGCAAAGTAAAAAGCATCTATCAGGTGGCCGCAGGCGTCCTGCAGCTTCTGATGGCAGGCATGTACATCAGCGGCCGTGTACAGGCCCTTCGCAATACCAGCCTGGTTGGTAACTACTACTAAATAGTAGCCCGCCGCTTTCAGCCGCGCCAGGGCCTCAGGTACCCCTGCCAGCACCACAAATTCTTCCGGGCGCCATACGTAGTGGCCTATTTCGGCATTCAGGACTCCGTCGCGGTCCAGGAACACGGCTTTGTTAAGGGTAATAGGCGAAGTTTTCATCTCATTCATTGGGTCAAAACTACTGATTCCTGCGGGGTATGGGCGTAATTTGCGGCCTCCTTCCGAGTCTGTTTTTCTGAATATGCGCATCGCAATCCTGGGTGGCGGTATCACCGGCCTCACCACTGCCTACTACCTGCACCGGGCAGGCATTTCGTTTGATTTGTTTGAGGCCAATGACGACCCGGGCGGTACTATGCGCACCCGCCGCGAAGGCCCTTATCTGGTAGAGCTGGGGCCTAACTCCCTGCTGCTCTCCCCCGAGCTGGAGCAGCTACTACAGGACCTTAACCTCACCTCCCAAATACAGGAACCGGCCGCCACCAGCGCCAACCGCTACGTGCTGCGCGGCGGGCGCTACCGTAAGCTGCCCGGCTCACCCCAGGGGTTGCTGCTGTCTGGTTTTTTCAGCCTGAAAGCCAAACTGGCAATTTTGCAGGAGCTGTTCCGGCCGGCGGGCCCCATAAACCTCCGGGAGACGATTGCCGTCTTTTTTCGCCGCCGCTTCAATCAGGAAATCGTTGATTACGCCGTTAATCCATTTGTATCAGGCATTTATGCCGGCGACCCGGACCAGCTTCTCCTCCAGGCTACCTTTCCCAGGCTGGCCGAGCTGGAGCAGCAGTATGGCTCCGTGCTGCGCGGCCTGGCCAAAACCGGCACCGGCCAGCGCCGCCGTACCATTTCGCTCCGCAATGGCCTGAATACTCTCACCAATGCTCTGGCGGCCCAGCTGGCCGGCCATCTGTTCCTGCACCAGCCCGTGCGGGAAATCACCCGCGACGCCGACGGCCGCTTCCACGTGGACACGCCCAGCGGCGCCTTCTCCGACCGCGCCTACGACCGGGTGATAATAGCCCTGCCCACGGCCGTTACGGCGGATATTCTGGCAAATCTGTTTCCCACGGAGGCGGCGGCCATTCGCCCGGTTTATTACCCCACCATGTGTGCCGTGCATACTGCTTACCGCCGGGCCGATGTGCAGCATCCGCTGCAAGGGTTTGGGGCCCTGCATCCCAAAATAGAGGGCGCCTACGCAGCCGGCAGCATCTGGAGCAGTTCCCTCTTCCCGGACCGCTGCCCCGCCGACGAGGTGTTGTTTACCACGTTTGTGGGCGGAGCTCTTTCCCAGGAAGCGGCCCACGAGCCGGAAACCGAGATGCTGCTGAAAGTACACCAGGAAATGCGCCGGCTATACGGCATCCGGGCCGAGCGGCCCCAGTGGCAGCGGCGCTTTGTGTGGGAACGGGCTATTCCGCAGTTTGATGAGCGCATCCTGCCAGCCCGCGAAGCTGCGGCCCGGCTGGCAACATTTGGGGTAGAGGTGGTGTCTAATTGGCAGGCGGGGGTATCCGTGCCCGACTGCATCCGCTACGCCCGCCAAACCGCCGAAAAGATTTCGGCGGGCAAAACCCGCTGAACTGCTATATTTGACCAATATGAACGACTCGCTCGTTATCATACCGACCTACAACGAGCGGGAAAACGCTGAGCTCATTATTCGCAAAGTGTTTTCGTTGCCCAAGCCATTCGATGTCCTCATCATCGATGATGGCTCGCCCGATGGCACCGCTCAGATTGTGCGCGACCTGCAGACCGAGTTTCCCGGACGTTTGTTTCTGGAGGAGCGCGCCGGCAAGCAGGGCCTGGGCACGGCGTATCTGCACGGTTTTAAATGGGGGCTTAGCCGCGGCTATGCCTACCTGTTTGAGATGGACGCCGACTTCTCGCATAACCCCGAAGACCTGATCCGCCTGTATGAGGCCTGCGCCCAGGAGGGCCAGGATATGGCCATTGGCTCCCGCTACATTCACGGCGTGAACGTGGTAAACTGGCCCATGAACCGGGTGCTTATGTCCTGGTTTGCCTCGGCCTACGTGCGCTTTATTACGGGCATGCCTATTATGGATGCCACGGCCGGCTTCAAGTGCTACACGGCGCAGGTGCTGCGGGTTATTCCGCTGGATCGGATCCGGTTTATCGGCTATGCCTTCCAGATTGAAATGAAGTGGCTGGCCTACAAATATGGCTTCCGCATTCAGGAAGTGCCCATTATCTTCACCGACCGTACCCGGGGCGCGTCTAAAATGAGCAAGGGTATCTTTAAGGAAGCTTTGCTGGGGGTAATTCAAATGAAGGTGAGCAGCTGGTTCCGCCGCTTCGACCGTTACCCCGCGCCCGCCCTCCCCGTTTCGGCTACGGCCGCAACCTCCGCGCCCGAAACACGGTAGGGGCTTTACCCCCTTACCCGAGGGGTTCTCTCTTGTGTGGTTCCTGATGCCGTTGCATGGAAAATACTCCCCTGTTTTGGGTTGCCTTTGTTGCCTTTGTGCTGGCAATGCTCTTGCTCGATCTGCTCGTGTTCAACCGCAAGGCCCACGTAGTAAAAATGCGCGAGGCCCTGGGCTGGAGTGCCTTCTGGATCCTGCTGTCCCTGTCGTTCAACTACCTGGTGCTGCGCACCATGGGCAAGCAGCCGGCCCTGGAGTTTCTCACCGGCTACCTCATTGAAAAGTCGCTGAGCGTCGACAACCTTTTCGTTTTTTTACTCATTTTCAGCTACTTCCGGGTACCGCAGGAATACCAGCACAAAATCCTGTTCTGGGGTATTATTGGGGCGCTGGTGCTGCGGGCCGTCTTTATTCTGGCCGGGGCGGCCCTGCTGGCCAAGTTCCACTTTCTGCTGTATGTGCTGGGGGCTTTTCTGGTCTACACCGGCGTTAAAATGGCCACCTCGGCCGGGGAGCCGGAAATTGACCCCGATGCTAACCCGGTAGTGAAATTTCTCAGCCGCCACCTGCCCATTACCAGCAAGCTGGAGGGCGGCAAGTTTTTCGTGCGCAAGGAAAAGCTGCTGTTCGCCACGCCTCTGTTTGTGGTGCTGGTGATGGTAGAAACTACCGACGTAGTTTTTGCGGCCGATTCCATTCCGGCTATCCTGGCCGTCTCGCGCGACACGTTCATTGTGTTTACCTCTAACGTGTTTGCCCTGCTGGGCCTGCGGGCACTTTATTTTGCGCTGGAAGGCCTCATGCGTCTGTTCCACTACCTGCACTATGGCCTGTCACTAATCCTCATTTTTATCGGGGTGAAGCTGTTGATATCGGAGCTCTACGAGTTGCCCATGGCCATTTCTCTCGGGGTGGTGGGCTTTATTTTATTGATGTCGGTGGTGCTGTCGCTATTGCTGCCCAAGGCCAAGGAAGAATTGCAGCTACCTACGGCCGATGACTCGGCGGATGATTCCAGCCTGTAACCCAAACCATACTTCATAAAAAAGCCCCACTGGCCATGGCCGGTGGGGCTTTTTTATGAAGTATGTACGCTGGCTATTGCTTGGGCGGGGCCGGTGGCTCCGTAGTTTCCGGCACGTTGGTATTCACGCCCTCGTCCTGGCCGCCGCCCAGCAGGTCTATCAGGTTGAGCGGCTCAAATTGCGCCGAGTCGGCGGGCGATACGGTGCGTACGGTGTCCCGCACGGCCCGCACAATATATTTACGGGCCGGGCCATTGAAGTTCAGGTGGTAACCCAGGCCTTCGTAGTCTGCCTGCGAGATGTAGCCTTTGCGGGCCATCAGCTGCGCAATGAGGCGGTGGAAGTAGCGGGCGCTACTCATCATCTCCCCGTACTGATTAAAGCCGTTTTTATAGTACTTGGGCCGTGGAATAATGCTGGCCAGATACAGGCTTTCGGATAAGCTCAGATTAGCCGGCTGCTTGTCGAAATAGAACTGCGCGGCCTCTTTCACCCCATAAATCTTGGGGCCCCATTCAATAATGTTCAGGTACACTTCCATCATCCGTTCTTTGGTGGAGATGTGCGTGTTTTCAATCAGCCACACTATCAGCGCTTCTTCAATCTTACGCGTCACGGTTTTCTGACGGGTCAGAAACACGTTTTTCACCAGCTGCATAGAAAGCGTACTGCCGCCCCGGGCAAAACGCTTCTCCTTAATATTCTGAATAATGGACTTCACAAAAGCCTTTTCCATAAAGCCTTTGTGCGTGAAGAAACGCGGGTCTTCTGCCGTCAGAATAGCATATTTCAGGGTAGGTGCTACCTGATTGAAAGGCACAAACTTGGGATTGGGCGGGCCTACCTGGAAGGTCTTAATGGAGTCGCCTTTATCATTGTAGGCGGTGTACCAAAAAGGCGTATTCAGCTTGCTCAGGTCTTCGCGGCCAAAGCGCGTAATCCGGAAGTTTTTGCCTTTCAGCGAGGAATTGAACTTGAGGCTGTCCAGCTTATTCATGTCCAGATCTGCGCTGAGACGGTAAGTCAAGGTGCCTTCGCCCTGCATGCCTTCCAGGGTGCTGAACATGCCTTCCGGCAAGGCATTGAAAAAGTCGTTGGCGGGTGTTTCGCCGGACTCAATCAGGGCTTTCACCTGCAGGCCGGCCAGCATCTCATCCCGCGACTTCACGCCATTGCTTTCCCCAATTACCCGCTTGTTGCGGGGCAGCTTACGCACGCTCAGCTGGGGGAAAACTTCCATCTGGTTCAGGGTTACTTTAGTGCCTTTTTCCAGCGCGGCGTAGGCTTTACCCAGCGTGGCTACATAATCAATGCCGGCGCGGGGGAAGCGCACATCGTGGTCGGCCAGCTTGGGGTGGTGCACCACAAAGTTGCGCGCCCAGGCCGTGCCTTTTACCGTCAGCTCATCATTGTTCAGGTCTTTGCCCGTGAGGCTCACGCGCACGGTATCAAACTGAACCCGGGCTCCGTAGCGGCGCTGCACGTAGGGCATCACCACCGGGCGCCCATCCAAGCCATATACATTGGCCGTGAGGGAATAATCACCGGGCTCTACGTGGCCCTGCAGGCCAAAACGGTTCACCACGGAGTCGATATCCGCCGTCAGCTGGCCCTGCAGGTCTCCGTCTTCAATAGCGAAGCGCGGCATAGTGATGGTTGCCGTATGCTCCGGGCTGCGGTAGGTCACCAGAAAGCTGCGGAAGTCGGCTTCGCCGGGAATATTGTCGAAAACCGTTTCCAGCAGCTGGTTTACCATCAGGCCATAGTTAGCGCCCTGCGTGGTATCCCGCTTCACGGTGGTCTTCTGTTTTTTGAAGAGGAAGGAGTAGTTATCCGCCGTAGCGGTTTTGTGCGCCGTGAGGCGGGCGCTGTCAATCTGCAGGCCGCTAAACACGGGGCGCCGGGCAAACAGTGACTTCAAGCTGATAGAAGCGTTGATGCGACGGGCCTGCAGCAGCGTATCAGGGCGGGCCGTGGGCACCAGGCTCACGCCATCAATCTGCACGGTATTCAGGTCCACAAACCGGGCTGGGCCCAGGGCCAGCGTAACGGGGTACTTGGCTTCCACCTTGGCTTTTACCTGCCGCAGCGCATACTGCAACAGCTCCTGGCGCTTGAGAAGAAATATACCCAAAGCCAATGCTAACAGCACCACCAGGCTACCCAGGGCAATGGCTATTCTTTTTTTCGTAGTTGAAGTCACGCGCAAACATGAGGAGAGAAGTTGCGACCGGGCTAGCCAGATTCATGCCGAACCCGGTGCCGCTCGGAGGACAAAGGTAGTGAAAAGCATTGCGTGCCCTGTCGGGCAGAGCGGGCATTCCTTACCTTTGGCCTACCGGTCCAACTTCTCTATACGCATGTCTGCCTCAACCGATACGACTTCTTTCTCCGCTCTCACCGCCGTTTCGCCGCTGGATGGGCGCTATCGTCGCCAAACAGCGCCGCTGGCCGCCTTCTTTTCTGAGCTGGCCCTGATTCGCTACCGGGTGCTGGTGGAAGTGGAGTACTTTATTGCGCTGCGCCAGCTACCGCTGCCCCAGCTGGAGTCGATTTCCGAGGAAGTTATCGGGGCCCTGCGCCAGATCTACCTTGATTTTTCGGCTGAGGATGCCGAGGCCGTAAAAGCCCACGAAAAGGTAACTAACCACGATGTGAAGGCTGTGGAATACTTCCTGCGGGATAAATTCTCGTCACTGGGCCTACAGCAATACGTGGAGTTCATTCACTTCGGCCTCACTTCCCAGGACATCAACAACACCGCCATTCCGCTCAGCCTGCAGCACGCCGTAGTGAAGGTGCTGCTGCCCGCTTACGCCAACGTCCGCAACCAGCTGGCTGACCGGGCTACCTCCTGGGCCACCGTGCCTATGCTGGCGCGCACCCACGGGCAGCCGGCTTCCCCTACCCGCCTGGGTAAGGAAGTACAGGTATTTGTAGCCCGCCTGGATGCCCAGGTAGATCTACTGGCCCAGGTGCCCTTCGCGGCCAAGTTTGGTGGTGCCACCGGCAATTTCAACGCCCACCACGTAGCTTACCCCAACATCGACTGGCATGCGTTTGGGCAGCATTTCGTGCAGGACCGGCTGGGCCTGCACCGCTCCTTCCCCACCACCCAGATTGAGCACTACGACCACCTAGCCGCCCTCTGCGACGGCCTGAAGCGCCTCAACACCATTCTTATTGATTTGGCGCGGGACGTGTGGCAATACATTTCCATGGGTTATTTCCGCCAGACCATTAAAGCCGGCGAAGTGGGCTCCTCGGCTATGCCGCACAAGGTGAACCCCATCGATTTTGAAAATGCGGAAGGCAACCTGGGTCTGGCCAATGCCGTGCTGGAGCACCTGGCGGCCAAGCTGCCCATCAGCCGCCTGCAGCGCGACCTGACCGATTCCACCGTGCTGCGTAACCTAGGTGTGCCGCTGGGCCATACGCTTATTGCCCTCACGGCTCTGCAGCGCGGCCTGGATAAACTGGCGCTGGACGAGGAAGCCCTCCGCCGCGACCTGGAAGCCAACTGGCCGGTAGTGGCCGAGGCCATCCAGACCATTCTGCGTCGCGAAAACTACCCTGACCCTTATAACGCCCTTAAGGCCCTCACGCGCACGCACGGCCCCATCACGCAGCAAACTATCAGCGAGTTTATCGGCACGCTGAATGTGAGTGATGCGGTGAAAGCGGAGCTGCGCGCTATTACGCCGCTGAACTACGTGGGCATCTAGCCCCCTGGTAAAAGTCGGCTTCCCTCCCTTTGATAAGTAGGGCTTCCTTTCAGCCCAAAATACTCTCCCAATGCCCGAGCTTAACGGCATCACCGTTCATCCCGACTGCCGCCATTTTCGCGGTGATATTCCCTGCCGCCCGAATAAAGAACACGGCTATCAGTGCGGCAGCTGCCCCGTGTACGCGCCCGTGCTGCAGCGCATTCTGATTATCAAGCTGGGGGCCATTGGGGACGTTATCCGGACCACGCCCCTGCTGCGGCGGCTGCGGCAGGAATATCCGGCGGCCAAAATCACTTGGCTCACGCTCACGCCGGCCATTCTGCCCCAGGGAGAAATTGATGAGGTGCTGAAGCTGGAGCTGACCTCCGTCCTGCATCTGCAGGCGCGGGAGTTTGATATTCTATTTAACCTCGACAAAGACAAAGAGGCCTGCGCCCTGCACGACTCTATCCGAGCTACACAGAAATTTGGGTACACGCTGCACCCTAATGGCGTGGCCTGGCCCGGCAATACGCTGGCCAACCATAAGTTCCTCACCGGCGTGTTTGATGAGCTCAGCCAACAGAATCAGAAGCCCTACGTGCAGGAGATTTTTGAGCTGTGCGGCTACGAATTCCGGGGCGAAGAATATGTATTCGACAACCACCAGGACAAAGGCTACGATTGGTCGGCGCTGCCCACGGGCAAGCCCCGCATCGGCCTGAACACCGGCTGCGGCGACCGGTGGACCACGCGCCTGTGGTCAGATGAGAAATGGGTGACGCTGATAACCCACTTGCAGCAGGCTGGCTACGCCCCGGTGCTGCTGGGGGCACTGCCGAAGATGCGCGCAACCGGCGCTTACAGGCTACTACCGGCGCTACTTACATGGGCACATTCCCACTGGAGCAGTTCATCAACCTCATGCAACAGATGGACCTCATTGTAACGCAGGTGACCATGGCCATGCACATCAGCATAGCCCTGCAGAAGCCTACGGTGCTCATGAACAACATCTTCAACCCCTACGAATTCGACCTCTATGGCCGCGGCCAGCTGGTGCAGCCTGACCGCAAGTGCGTCTGTTTCTACCGGGGAACGTGTAAGCTGGGCACCAGCTGCATGGAGGACTTACCGGCGGACAAGGTGTTTGAAGCGGTGAGGGCGAGCTTGCCGGCCGGAAAAGCCATCAGCTGATAGCCTTCAGCCAACAGCTCTGACTTCTGCCACGTCTTTCAGGGCGTGCACCATCTCGCTCCAGGAGAACTGCTTTTTCCGCTCCCAAACTCCCGTGGTAAACTCGGCCTCGCGCTGGTTTTCGTAAAAATCTACCAGCGCATCGGCAATGGCTTTGGGCGTGGGCTTTACCACGTAGCCCACTTCGCCGTTGGGAATCAGCTCGGCCAGGCCGCCCACGTCCGTTACCAGCATGGGCCGCTCAAAGTGATAGGCAATCTGCGAGACACCGCTTTGGGTGGCGTTTTTGTAGGGCTGCACCACCATATCGGCCGCGCAGAAGTAGTCTACCACCTTCTCATTGGGAATGAAATCAGTGGCGCGCACGAGGCGGCTGGCCAGGTTATGTTTCTGAATGAGTTCTTCGTAGGGTGCGGAGTCCTCGTAGAACTCGCCGGCTATTATCAGCTTCACTGGCAGGCGCGCCAGCCGCTCATCGGCAAAAGCTTCCAGCAATATATCCAGCCCCTTGTAAGCGCGGATAAACCCAAAAAACAGCAGATAGCCAAACTTGTCATCCAGCCCCAACGCCCGTAGCGCTTCGGCTTTGGATTTCAGGGGGCCGAAGTTATCATAGAGCGGATGCGGCTGGTAGCGGGCGGGCTGCTTGAAATGCAGCAGGCGCAAATCGGCCAGCACGGCCCGCGACATGGTGACAAAGCCGTGACAGGCGGAGAGGAAGTACCGCGTGAGGGGCCGGTCGCCGGGGCGCTTTTCGTGGGGAATTACGTTGTCGGTAATGGCCACAATGCGCGTGTACCGGTTGCGGCGGATGCGGCGGGCAATGAACCCCAGCGCGGGCCCCATAAAGGGCAGCCAGAACCGAAAAATCACCAGATCCGGCTTTTCCCGGCGCAGCTTCTCGCCTACCCGCAGCCAGGAAAGCGGGTTTACGGAGTTAATGCTGACATCAATATCCAGGTCGGCGGGGCCCGCCTCGGTGCTAAACTGCGTTTGGCCGGGAAACAGAAAGTTGGGGTACTGCAGGGAAAACGTTACCAGCCGCACCTCGTCGCCGGCCTCGCGGAAAGCCCGCGCCAGGCGCTCATTGTAGGTGGCCAAACCACCCCGCAACGGATAGGCAGGACCGATGATAACGACTCTCATAAGCACACCCTCAGGTCAATAAATTACCCTGGCTTAGCTATTCCAGATTCAGTTTATCCCGCACCAGATACTGGTTCTTACGGGGGCCGTTTAGCTGCACCATTTCGGCCAGAAACCCACCCACAAACACCTGCACGCCGACAATAACGGCGGCCAGAGCCAGAAAAAACAGAGGCTGATCCGTGACGTCGCGGGCTTTCAGGTTCTGGGATGCCAGGTACACCTTCTCCCCCACCAGCCAGAGCGTAATCAGAATACCCGTTAAGAACGAAAGCATGCCCACCGTCCCAAAGAAGTGCATGGGCCGCTTCCGGAACCGGCTCACAAAGGTGATGCTGAGCAAATCCAGGAAGCCGTAGACAAACCGCTCCAGGCCAAACTTGGTGACGCCGTATTTGCGCTCCTGGTGCTGCACCACCTTCTCGCCAATGCGCCGGAAACCGGCCCATTTGGCAATTACCGGAATGTAGCGGTGCATCTCCCCGTACACTTCAATAGCCTTCACCACGCGGTAGTTGTAGGCTTTCAGTCCGCAGTTAAAGTCGTGCAGCTGAATGCCGGAAATCCAGCGCGTAACGCCGTTAAAGAGCTTAGTGGGAATGGTTTTGCTGGGCGGGTCGAAGCGTTTTTTCTTCCAGCCGCTTACCAGGTCGTACCCATCGTGGGTAATCATCTGGTACAGGTCGGGCAGCTCTTCCGGCGAGTCCTGCAGGTCGGCGTCCATGGTGCATACTACGCGGCCTACGGCAGCTTTAAAGCCCACATTCAGGGCCGCCGACTTACCGTAGTTCCGGTTGAAGCGAATGCCGCGCAAGTGAATGTCATCCTGCGACAGGTCCTCGATTACCTCCCAGGAGGCATCGGTAGAGCCATCATCTATCAGAATAACTTCATAGGTGAGCCCATGCATGGAAAGCACGCGGTGAATCCACCGCGTGAGTTCCGGCAATGACTCGGCTTCGTTGAGCAGGGGAATAACAATAGACAGCTCAACGGGGAAATGCTGCGGCAAACGCTTACTCAAACTCGGGACGGGTATTTTTAGTGATGGCAGAAATAATCAGGGAAAGAATCAGCCCAATAACCACGGCACTCACAATGGCTATGGCCAATCCCATGGGGCCACCGCTGAATTTCTGCGACATGGCAACGGCTTGATCGATCTGCTCGTCGCTCAGGTTGCCTTGTGCTTCTAGCTTGGTGCGGGCTAAGTCCATGCCGCGCTGCATAGCAGCGGGGTCAATAAACTCCATGTAGATGTAGCGGAAAATAGCGCCCATTATGCCAGATACCAGCGAGAGAACTATGCCAATGGTCAGGCCCTGGCCGTAGGACATAAAGCCTTCGTTGTTGGCTTTGAAATACTTATGCGCCATCCAGATACCACCAATCCAAATTACAAAGGCCAGAAGCCCCAGTGGCGTGTTTCCTTCCTGATGGGCAACCAGCAGAATGAAGGAGTAGATGATGGACACCAGGCCCGTTAATACGCCATAGCGAATACCAACGGAAGCAGGGGTAACGGTAGTAGCAGTGTTTTCCATAAGATGGTTTTGGTGAGGAGAGAAAGAAAGGAATGCGCACTTATTTCCGGAAGAAAACGGCTCCCGGCAATACAAACAATACTCCTAATATCAACTTTTTGTAAAACTCATCCAGGGCCAGCTCACTGGGCTGGGGGTTATGCTGCAAAGCTTTTTCTTCCAAGGCAAAGCGCCTGGCACCATCCCGCTGCTTTAGATAAATACCCTTCCCGGCTTGCAAAATAGCGCGCATTTCAGCCCCATTTTTTTCAATCAACTCCGGCCCGGCTGAGCGGGCGAAACCATACAGCCCTACTGCGGAAATACCAGATGCTAATACTACGGTTATAATACCCGTTAAAACCGCCCGCACCAGCCCAGGGCCGTTAGGCTGGAAATAACGCCGCACATACCACTGGCACAGTACGGCGGCAAAAGGCAGCAACACCGTAGACATCAGCCGTTTAGGCCCGTACGGATTATGCCCGGCTACATACAGATATAACAACCAAAGCAGAGACAGCAACCCTACGCCTACGCCAAAAAGCAGGGCGGTACGCAGAATGCGCTGGGAAAAAGAAAGCGTAGTGGACACGGGCAAATACGGAAAGCGGAAAGATAGAGGCTTTTCCGCAAATACGGCATCTAGGCTACGGATACAGGCTGCACAGCAGCTTCCTTTGGTTTGCCCCAAAAGCGTAATAGCAACACCTCCAAGAGCAGAGAGGCCAAGGCAGCTGCCAGGCAATATTGCCACAGAGGCGTACCCACCCGCTGTGCCTTGTACTGCGCCGCTACCGACTGCCCCTCGTTTACATCGTATAAATGTATATTCGGATGCGTAGTTCCTATCAGCTGCCGCAGTTCTTCCACGGAGTAGCTGGCCAGTTCCGATTCGCGCTTATCCTGATTGAAAGCCAGCGTAGTAACCGGCCGGCCCTGTTGGGTAAGAGTATAAAAGCCAGGCGTCTTCATGCCGGCCGGCACTGTCAGCACCAGTTCACCCGCTTGTACACGCTGCGTGGGAATAAACGTATTACTATCCTGCTGCAGCTTGAATATGGCCTTATCTGCTATATTCGTTCTTGACGCAGTCGGAACCGGCAGCGTCACACTTCCCTGCGTTAGCCGATAGGCCGGTAATTGGGTAGCCTGATAGCTCTGCATTGCCAGCCGATACATCACCGGCACAAATAAAGCATGGCTGCTAAAGTCAGAGAAACCTCCCTGCAGCGGTGCCGCCAGTACGTATACTTTGCCTGCTCCACTTGGAAATTCCGCCAGGTAACCATCCCCGTCCCGCATTTTAAGAATATCCTGCCCGGAACGAGCCCAACGCAGTACCGGCGCTGCCTTCGGCATGCTGCCCGGGCGGCTCTGCTTGGCAAACACCTCCCGAAAAAACGGATTCTGCTGATTTGGCGCGGCTAGCTCCCGTTGAACAGGTGTTCCCGCTGAACCCGAGTTCCACTGAATGAAGCCAACACCCAGCTCGCGAAACAAACGGTCATAAGAAGCCCGAGCCTTAACGTCTGCCGAAGGGATAATCAACACACTACCACCTTGCGAAACATTGCGCTTAAGGGCTGCCACCAATCCGCTGGGAACCTGCGTCAGCTCCTGCACCACCGTCAAATTGCCACCAGCAACTGCCTGATAGTTAATTCTATCGGAGGAGGAAAAAGAGTAATCAAAGAGCGGTTCATTGCCATATACCTGTTGGGTCGGCGTTTGCCTAGCAGCTATATCGACAATACGAATCCGGGTAGAAGGCTGTAGCGTGAAGTAATATGTATTGTCGAAGGAAATAGGCTCGTCATCTAACTGAATTCTGCACTGCTGTATATCCGTAGTTTTAAGTCGAACCCGAACTGTGCTAATGACCATACCCGCAGCCGGTATATCAGCCTGATACGCACTAACCTGCTGCTGCCCAATGAATACTTTTACCTGGACACCCACCGCACCTTCACTCCCTCCATTTCTCAGTCGGATTTTGATAGGAATATCAACGCCTGTCCGAACGAAGGCATCCTCCAGAATGACACTATCTACATAAACATTAGCTGATGCCTGATGCCGAATGGGAACCAGATATACCTGCTGAGTAGAATCAACTGAAGCCAGGAAATTCGGTGCTAAAGAAGACTTCTGAAAATCGGAGAAAAGAAATAGTTGCTTATAAGCCGAATGTCCTCGCCGGGTTTGATTTATAGCCGTTGTTAAACCTAAGTTGTGACCCGAAATAGCCAACTTCTCAATCTGCTCCTTATATGAAGTTGGACTAAGAGGCTGAGAATTTACAGAAGGAAGATAAAACTGAGCAGTTGGCGACAAAGCCGAAGTCAAACTACTACCAAGTTCAACTGCTTTATCCAATAAAAGCGCATCCCCGATGGTGTGCGCCTGCATGCTAGGGGAAGTATCTACTAAAACACCAATAGAGGTAGAATCTATGGTCACCCTTTCAGGGGCTGGAATAAAAGGTTGGCAGAATAGTAGAACCAGAAAAAATAAAAAACTAAGCCTGGCCAGAAGGACCAAGAGATGCCGAAGCTTTCGTTGTCGCGCAGAAATAAGCTTTACTTCCCGAATGAAGCTAACATTGGTAAAAGCAATACGTTGAACCCGCCGAAGTTCAAAGAAATGTATAGCTATAGGAATGGCTAACGAAAGCAGACCTATTAAAAACCAAGGATATACTAAAGCCATAAGAATCGAATCTTAGGGTAAAGAGAGACACAAATTAGGGCTGAGCTTCCCGTTGTTAGAAGCACCCTAGTACCATTAACTTTGGAGGGTAACAACGAAACAAAGCTCAATACAAATACAAAGGAATGAAGTAAATACATTCTGGACTACCTAAACCCAAAGTACATTAATATAGGTAAGCCTTGAAGTAACATAACCCTTGTAGTCTTAAACTAAAGCGCCCACGAAAACGAAGGTCCGTGGGCGCTTTATATTTTGGCCATAGCTTGCTGCATAGCTCATTGGCCTTTGGGTCTCCAAGAACAATAGCTGAAAAGGGAAGAGTTGACAAAGACGCCGGGCGCTTTCCTGGTGGCCGGGCGCGGGCACGGAGAAGTGGTAAAACGACGATACCCCTCCCGCAGCACAAAGTCGCAGGAGGGGTATCGAAAAATAAGGTTGGCGGCGACCTACTCTCCCGCCGGTGAAGGCAGTACCATGGGCGCTACGGGGCTTAACTGCTCTGTTCGGAATGGGAAGAGGTGAACACCCGTGCTAAAGCCACCATTAAGGTGTCAGTAATACGTGAAACGCAAACTGTCAAATCGTTGACGCAGGTAACGGGTAAGAAAAAGGAGTTGAGCTTACTGACAAGAAGCGTTCGAGTCATTAGTACACCTCGGCTGTGCTATTTCTAGCTTTAGACCTAGTGCCTATCAACGTGGTCATCTACCACGACTCTTAGTATGGGATATCTCATCTTGAGGTGAGTTTCGCACTTAGATGCTTTCAGCGCTTATCTCATCCCAGCGTAGCTACCCGGCGCTGCAGCTGGCGCCACAACCGGTGCACTAGCGGCTGGTCCATCCCGGTCCTCTCGTACTAAGGACAGGTCCTCTCAAATATCCAACGCCCACCACAGATAGGGACCGAACTGTCTCACGACGTTCTGAACCCAGCTCGCGTGCCACTTTAATCGGCGAACAGCCGAACCCTTGGGACCTTCTCCAGCCCCAGGACGTGACGAGCCGACATCGAGGTGCCAAACCTCCCCGTCGATATGAGCTCTTGGGGGAGATCAGCCTGTTATCCCCGGCGTACCTTTTATCCTTTGAGCGATGGCCCTTCCATGCGGAACCACCGGATCACTATATCCGTCTTTCGACCCTGCTCGGCTTGTAGGCCTCACAGTCAAGCCCGCTTCTGCTATTGCGCTCTGCGTACGGTTACCAAGCGTACTGAGCGGACCTTTGAAAGCCTCCGATACTTTTTTGGAGGCGACCACCCCAGTCAAACTACCCAGCAGACACTGTCTCCCTTTCAAGATTAGGCACCAAGCAACACAAGGGTGGTATTTCAACGTTGGCTCCCCCACGGCTGGCGCCGCGGGCTCATAGCCTCCCACCTATCCTACACATGTGTTACCCAGCGTCAATGTCAACCTATAGTAAAGGTGCACGGGGTCTTTCCGTCCCGTGGCGGGTACTCGGCATCTTCACCGAGACTACAATTTCACCGAGCTCATGGCTGAGACAGCGCCCAGATCGTTACACCATTCGTGCAGGTCGGAACTTACCCGACAAGGAATTTCGCTACCTTAGGACCGTTATAGTTACGGCCGCCGTTTACCGGGGCTTCGATTCAAACCTTCGCCTTGCGACTAAGTTCCCCTCTTAACCTTCCGGCACCGGGCAGGTGTCAGGCCTTATACTTCCGCTTGCGCGTTCGCAAAGCCATGTGTTTTTGTTAAACAGTCGCCTGGGCCTTTTCACTGCGGCTTCTTGCATTGCTGCAAGGAAGCGTCCCTTCTCCCGAAGTTACAGGACCATTTTGCCGAGTTCCTTGGCCATGATTCACTCGAGCGCCTCAGGATTCTCTCCTTGACTACCTGTGTCGGTTTGCGGTACGGGTTATCGAGCAGTAAACGCTTAGCAGGTTTTCTTGGCAGTCTGATTAGGTACACTATCCCCGTGGCCGAAGCCGTGGGGTACTATCATGTTTCAGCTAGGTCAGCGGATTTGCCTACTGTCCTAATACCTACGCACTTTAACGGGCACTTCCGTCCGCCCGCGGTACTTTCACTTCTGCGTCACTGCATCACTCTACTCAATAAGTGCTGGAATATCAACCAGCTGTCCATCGGTGTTCGCCCTTCGGCTTACCCTTAGGTCCCGACTAACCCTGCTCCGATTAGCGTTGAGCAGGAAACCTTAGTCTATCGGCGGGCAGGTTTCTCACCTGCCTTATCGTTACTCATGCCTACATTTGCTTTTCTAGCCGCTCCAGCACCCCTGACAGGATACCTTCACCGCTGCTAGAATGCTCCCCTACCACTCATACATAGTATGAATCCATCGCTTCGGTACCGGACTTGATGCCCGCGTATTATCGATGCCCTGTCGCTCGACCAGTGAGCTGTTACGCACTCTTTAAATGAATGGCTGCTTCCAAGCCAACATCCTGGCTGTCAAAGCAACTGGACCTCCTTTGTTCAACTTAGTCCGAATTTAGGGACCTTAGCGGATGGTCTGGGTTCTTTCCCTCTCGGCCTGGGACCTTAGCACCCCAAGCCTCACTGCCGAGTATATTTCCAGGCATTCGGAGTTCGTCAGGATTCGGTAGGCTGTGACACCCCCTAGTCCTATCGGTAGCTCTACCTCCTGGAAACTTCACCTCGACGCTGTACCTAAATACATTTCGGGGAGTACGAGCTATTTCTCAGTTTGATTGGCCTTTCACCCCTACCCACAGGTCATCCAAATCCTTTTCAACGGAAACTGGTTCGGGCCTCCAGTTGGTTTTACCCAACCTTCACCCTGCCCATGGGTAGATCACAAAGTTTCGCGTCTACCCCCTCTGACTCTGCGCCCTATTCAGACTCGCTTTCGCTGCGGCTCCATGCGTCCACGCATTTAACCTTGCCAGAGAGGAGTAACTCGTAGGCTCATTATGCAAAAGGCACGCCGTCACCCCACTAAAGGGCTCCGACCGCTTGTAAGCACACGGTTTCAGGTTCTTTTCACTCCGGTATTCCCGGTTCTTTTCACCTTTCCCTCACGGTACTAGTTCACTATCGGTCTCTCAGGAGTATGTAGCCTTAGCGGATGGTACCGCTGGATTCAGACGGGATTTCTCTGGTCCCGCCCTACTCAGGAATCCACTACCGTACCTAATCAGGTCGCTTACCGGGCTCTCACCGTCTATGGCCGACTTTCCCACGTCGTTCAGCTAAGATTAGATAATCAGATGTTGTGGTCCTACAACCCCACGGTGGCCGTAACCACCCTGGTTTGGGCTAGTCCCCGTTCGCTCGCCACTACTTGGGGAATCATTAGTTATTTTCTTTTCCTCCGGGTACTTAGATGTTTCAGTTCCCCGGGTTTGCCCTTGGTGCTAAATGCACGAAGTCTTACAGCTTCACTGTAAGGGGTTGCCCCATTCGGAAATGCCAGGATCAATTGGTATGTGCCCATCCCCTGGCCTTATCGCAGCTTATCACGTCCTTCATCGCCTCTGAGAGCCTAGGCATCCCCCGTGTGCCCTTGCTTACTTCTTGTAGCTCTCTATTGCTAGAGAGGGCTCGGGTGACTAACCATAGGTTAATCACTCTTTGTTACTTTTTCTTACTCGTTACACTACGTCAAAGAACGTTTGTTTTCCCTATTGGAAAACAACGTAGTACTGTCCTGTTGCCAGAAACACTACTATATGTTGGTATTCTCACCAAAGCTGATCCGATTGATCATACTTCTTGTTGGTGGAGAATAACGGATTCGAACCGTTGACCCCCTGCGTGCAAGGCAGGTGCTCTAGCCAGCTGAGCTAATCCCCCATTTCCGTGTTCCGTTGGCAATCCCAACTGTGAACAGTGGGCCTGCCTGGACTCGAACCAGGGACCTCTACATTATCAGTGTAGCGCTCTAACCACCTGAGCTACAAGCCCGGGTTTCGATGAGGGCATCGAATCCGTGAATATCTTGAATGAAGGAATGACAAATTTGATAGTCCAAAGGTAACGCGAGCAATAACTCACGAGTCGGACCGCTCCAGAAAGGAGGTGATCCAGCCGCACCTTCCGGTACGGCTACCTTGTTACGACTTAGCCCCAGTTACCTGTTCTACCCTAACTGGCTTCTGTGACGAGCACCAGCTTCAGGTCTACCAGACTTCCATGGCTTGACGGGCGGTGTGTACAAGGCCCGGGAACGTATTCACCGCGTCATTGCTGATACGCGATTACTAGTGATTCCAGCTTCACGAAGTCGAGTTGCAGACTTCGATCCGAACTGAGAACGGTTTTTTGAGATTGGCGTCACATCACTGTGTAGCGACCCTCTGTACCGTCCATTGTAGCACGTGTGTAGCCCTAGGCGTAAGGGCCATGATGACCTGACGTCGTCCCCGCCTTCCTCACTGCTTGCGCAGGCAGTCCATCTAGAGTCCCCGGCATAATCCGCTGGCAACTAAATGTAGGGGTTGCGCTCGTTGCGGGACTTAACCCAACACCTCACGGCACGAGCTGACGACGGCCATGCAGCACCTTGCTTTGTGTCCCGAAGGAAAGGTTCATCTCTGAACCGGTCACGCGCATTCTAGCCTAGGTAAGGTTCCTCGCGTATCATCGAATTAAACCACATGCTCCACCACTTGTGCGGGCCCCCGTCAATTCCTTTGAGTTTCACCCTTGCGGGCGTACTCCCCAGGTGGGATACTTAACGCTTTCGCTAAGTCACTAACTGTATATCGCTAGCAACGAGTATCCATCGTTTACGGCGTGGACTACCAGGGTATCTAATCCTGTTCGCTCCCCACGCTTTCGTGCCTCAGTGTCAGTACCAGCCTAGTCAGCTGCCTACGCAATCGGGGTTCTGGATGGTATCTATGCATTTCACCGCTACACCATCCATTCCGCCAACCTCGTCTGGACTCAAGCCTTGCAGTATCCATGGCAGTTCTCTCGTTAAGCGAGAGGCTTTCACCACGGACTTACAAGGCCACCTACGCACCCTTTAAACCCAATAAATCCGGACAACGCTTGCACCCTCCGTATTACCGCGGCTGCTGGCACGGAGTTAGCCGGTGCTTATTCCTCAGGTACCGTCAGTGTACCACGCATGGTCTTTTTCTTCCCTGAGAAAAGCCGTTTACAACCCAGAAGGCCTTCATCCGGCACGCGGCATGGCTGGGTCAGGCTCTCGCCCATTGCCCAATATTCCCTACTGCTGCCTCCCGTAGGAGTCTGGCCCGTATCTCAGTGCCAGTGTGGGGGATCACCCTCTCAGGTCCCCTAGACATCGTCGCCTTGGTGGGCCGTTACCCCGCCAACTAGCTAATGTCACGCAACCCCATCCTTGACCAATAAATCTTTACCAATTGCCTGATGCCAGGCTGTTGGTTTATGCGGTATTAATCCGCCTTTCGGCGGGCTATCCCCCAGTCAAGGGCAGGTTGGTTACGCGTTACGCACCCGTGCGCCACTAGTGTATTGCTACACCCGTTCGACTTGCATGTATTAGGCCTGCCGCTAGCGTTCATCCTGAGCCAGGATCAAACTCTCCATTGTAAAATTACTTGCTACTCTCTTCGAAAAGAGAGCCATGTCGAGTGCTGATCCGACCCGTATTGACGAGCTATTATTCGTTTGTTACGCTTGGTTGGTTTTAAAGCCGAAGCTCGAAAACCGCTTACCAAATTTGTCAATTCCAATCATTCAAAGAACGTGTGCTCTCGTCGTTTCGAGAACCGTGCGCTAGCCAGGCTAGCCGTGTTTTTCATTTCGTTTCCCGGCTTCCGTTCGAAGCGGGATGCAAAGGTAAGTACCTTTTTTGAAGTGACAAGCGAAAGGCGAAATAATTTTGAAGCTTTCGTTTTCGTCTGCCTGACTTGTTTTCCCCTTCCGTTTGAAGCGGGATGCAAAGGTAAGTAACTTTTCTGCTGCTTTCCAAATCCGGTTTCGAAGTTTTTTTTCGAAGCGGGTTGGGTTTGTTCAGCTCGAAGCGCTTCCGGTTGAAGCGGGTGGCAAAGGTAAGCCGCTTTTTTCGTTTCGCAAGCGAAGTGGAAAATTTCTTTTTTGAACTTTTCCGTGCTGCTGGCTGACTTCCGATGGAAGCGGGTGGCAAAGGTAAGGCTTTCTTTTCTTCGTTTGCAAACCCGAAAACAACTTTTTTTTCGGATCCGGCCCGGCTTCCGGTTGAAGCGGGCTGCAAAGATAGTAGAACCTTTCCCAGATTTCCAACTTCTTTTTCAAAACTTTCTCCAGCCGCCTCGCAGCTCTTGGCCCCGCCGCGTTCCGGTTTGGGAGTGCAAAAGTGCGACTCTTCTCCTTGATTTCCAAACTCCCTTCCGAAGAAATCCGAAGTTAGGTTGGCAGGGCTTGACGGGCTTTCGCTACCGCGCTGAGGCCTAACTGTTTGACGGCCTTCTTTAGTTCACCATCTTTCCAAAAAAACTTTGACCTTTCGCTTATCAACATTGAAAATGCCGCTAACATGGCTCTGAGGTCGATAAACAGACCTTATATAGCATTGCTTAATACAAGAGATTAAGCGGGCAATACTTCGATTTCCGGTTAACCTATCTACTCTAACTAATAGATAAGCACTCTATCTTCATTAAGGTCCTGCCGTTTATAAGAAGGAATTCACCTTATATATAGGGCCGCTTCGCACTCCTTATATATAAGGTGTACATGGAGCTAATGAAAAAGGCGAGTATTGCGCTTTACAATACTCGCCTTTCAGAAGGTCTTAGTTAAGATGCAGGGTGCTTACCCTATCTGGTCCGACGCTGACGATACGGATGGGAACATCTAATTGCTGCTCCAAGAACTGGATATAGGCTTTCAACTCGGCGGGCAGCGCTGCAGGATCGGTGATATCCTGCAGAACGGTACGCCAGCCGGGCATACTTACATATACAGGTGTCATGTATTGTAGTTCACCAAAGTCGGGGAAGCGGTCGGTTTGCTGACCATCGGGGGTTTGGTAATGCGTGCAAACCCGGATTTCGTCGAACTCATCGAGTACGTCCGCCTTCATCAGGTGGATTTCGGTGACGCCGTTTAGCATGATGCTATAGCGTAGGGCGGGCAGATCAATCCAGCCACAGCGGCGCGGCCGGCCGGTGGTAGCGCCAAACTCGCGGCCAGCTTTGCGAATCTCCTCTCCTACTTCATCCAGCAACTCCGTAGGAAATGGGCCGCTACCTACGCGGGTGCAATAGGCTTTGCTGATGCCGTATACCTTATCTATATGGCGCGGGGCAATGCCCAGGCCAGTACAGGCGCCGGCCACAATAGTGCTAGAAGAGGTGACGAAGGGATAAGTGCCGAAATCAATATCCAGCAAAGAGCCTTGGGCGCCTTCAGCCAGGATGTTCTTGCCCTCGCTGAGCAGCTTATTTAGTAGATACTCCGTGTCGGTGAGTTGCAGGGTGCGCAAGAACTCTACGGCAGAGAAGAAATCAGCCTCAAAGGCTTCAATTTCCAGCTCTTTACCGTGGAAAGCGGCCAAGGTAGCGTGGCGGGCTACGGTTTCCTGATAGCGCTCCTGAAAATCAGCCAACAGAATATCGCCTACGCGCAGGCCGGTACGACCAATCTTGTCCTGGTACGTGGGGCCGATGCCTTTGAGGGTGGAGCCAATTTTGCTGCCGCCACGGGCTTCCTCGCTGATGCGGTCTAGGGCGCGGTGCGAGGGCAGAATCAGCTGGGCTTTTTTAGAAACGTAGAGGTTCTGGCTCCAATCAACGCCCCGGTCGGTGAGCTTTTGCAGCTCCTGCCGGAAAACGGCGGGGTCCAGCACTACGCCGTTGCCGACTACATTAAGGATGTGCGGATGAAAAATGCCCGATGGAACCTGATGCAGCACATGCTTAATCCCATCGAAGGTGAGCGTGTGGCCGGCATTTGGGCCGCCCTGGAAGCGGGCCACCACATCATAGGTGGGCGCTAGTACGTCTACAATTTTACCTTTTCCTTCGTCTCCCCACTGTAATCCGACTAGTACGTCAACTGGCATTAGCTTACGGCTTTCAATTGTTCGGCGGCTTCCGCATCGGAGGCTGCAATAGTGAAAATGGCGTTGAGTTTGGTGATGACCAACAGCTTCTGGATGTGCTCGGAAGGGTTAATCAGGACCAACTCGCCGCCTTGATTGCGAAATTTGGTGAGGATGGATACCAGGACTCCAATACCGGTGCTGTTGATAAACCGCACGTTGGACAGGTCTACAGCGCAGAGGATGATGTCGTCGCCGAGGTGGTCATTGATGGTTTGGAGGAGGGGCTGGGTGTCGGGTGAACCGATCAGGTCGCCGCTAAGGCGCACGTAGAGGATGCCGTTCTGGACGGCGGCTTCAGTTTTCATTCAGCTTGAGAACGGGCGGCGGCTTGGGCTCGGCAGTCGCCGCACACACCGTACAGATTTAAAGAGTGATGCAAGATATGGAAGTTGAGTAACTCGCCGACCATGGTTTGGATGCCGTGGATGCGCGGGTCGCAGAACTCAACTACTTTATGGCATTCGGTGCAGATGACGTGGTCGTGCTGGCGGTAGCCGTAGCTTTTTTCATACTGGGCCAGGTTGCGGCCAAACTGATGCTTGCTGACCAGGCCGTGCTCTACCAGCAAATCCAGGGTATTATATACAGTGGCCCGGCTTACCTGCAGGCCCTGGGTTTTCATGCCGGCAAAAAGCTCTTCTACATCGAAGTGGCCGGTGCGGGAGTAGATTTCCTCCAGAATAGCATACCGCTCGGAGGTCTTCCGCAAGCCTTTGTTTTCTAAGTAAGCTGTGAAGATTTTCTTCACTTCTTCAAACTTCTCCCGATCCAGCATGCGCTACCTATATATAAGGAGTAACAAAAGTACGGAGTAAACACGGGATGCGCCCGGCTTCAAACAAGGCAAGCCCAGAGCTACTTCGTCAATTCTTATACTTCTTATACTCATTTAAACTCTGAATACTGTTTTATACTACGAGGCAAAGCGCTCCACCTGCAAAACGCCGTTTACCTTCGCCAGACGCTGCATTAGCTTGTTCAGGTGGTCGGTGTCGTTCACGAAAACCATGATCTGCCCTTCAAACAGACCGTCATCAGAGTCGATGGTGATGGAGCGCATATTCACTTTCAGGGAGTTGGAAATGATTTTGGTAACGTCATTTACCAGTCCTACCCTATCGGAGCCTTTGATGCGAATACCGGCCAGGAAAGCCAACTCCAGCTGGTCCGTCCATTTGGCGCGCACAATGCGGTTGCCGTAGTTCGACATCAGTTCCACGGCTTTGGGGCAGGAAGTGCGGTGAATAACGATGCCTTTTTCGGTTTCAAAGCCGAACACATCATCACCGGGAATGGGGTTGCAGCAGGGCGCGATGGTGTAGTCGAACTTCTCGGTCTGCTCTCCGATAACCAGCAGGTTGGCATTTACGCCCCGGATTTTCTGCACTTCGTGGTCGAAGGCTTTAGGCTCCAGCATGGAAGGCACGCGCGGCAGCTCTACGGCCGGGTCGAAGATGCTTTCCTTGATTTCGCGGCCGTCAATCTGTCCAATGGCCAGGCGGTAGTAGAAATCCTGTAGGTTATAGGTGTTGAAATGCGCCAGCAGCCGGTTCAGGTTGTCCTGCGTGGATTCGATACCGAGCATTTCCAGCCGCTTTTCTACCAGAAAGCGGCCGTCTTCGGATTTGCTGCGCTTGTCGTCGCGGAGGTAATCCTTGATTTTGGAGCGGGCCTTGGAGGTAATGACGTATTTGAGCCATTCCTCAGTAGGGCGCTGCTTCTGGGAAGTCAGGATTTCTACCTGGTCGCCGTTGTGGAGCTGGTAGCTGAGCGGCTGCAGCTTCTGGTTTACTTTGGCACCCAAGCACTGCAAGCCAATGTGCGTGTGAATATCAAAGGCAAAATCCAGCGCCGTGGCTTTATCGGGCAGGATGATAAGCTTGCCTTTGGGCGTAAAGGCGTAAACCTCCTTCACGAAGAGGTTTTGGCGGAACTCGTCCATGAACTCCAGGGCGCTGGAGTTATTGGTTTCGAGCATCTCACGCACCTTATTTATCCAGGCCTCCAAGCTCGACTCGGGCAATATGGAGCCGGTGTCTTTGTATTTCCAGTGGGCGGCGTAGCCTTTCTCGGCAATATCGTCCATGCGGCGCGAGCGGATCTGCACTTCTACCCACTGGCCCGTGCGGGACATAACGGTGGTATGCAGGCTTTCGTAGCCGTTGGCTTTGGGCGTGCTCACCCAGTCGCGGAGGCGGTCGGGGTTGGGCTGGTAAAAATCCGTTACCACGGAGTATACCTGCCAGCAGGCCGCTTTTTCCTGCTCAAAGGGTACATCCAGAATAATTCGAATGGCAAACAGGTCATACACCTCATCGAAGGTGATGTTCTGCTTGCGCATCTTTTTCAGAATGGAATAGATGCTTTTGGGCCGGCCTTTGATTTCGTAGCTGAAGCCCTGGGCTTTCAGCTCGTCGTCAATGGGCATCACAAACTCCTTAATAAAGCGGTTGCGGGCGCTGCGGCTCTGGCGCACCTTCGTCACCAGCTCGTTGTACACCTCCGTATCGGTGTATTTCAGATACAGGTCTTCCAGCTCGCTTTTAATGGCGTACAGGCCCAGGCGGTGGGCCAGCGGCGCGTAGAGGTAAATGGTTTCGGAAGCAATTTTAAGCTGCTTGTGGCGCGGCATCGAGTCGAGCGTCCGCATGTTGTGCAGACGGTCGGCTATTTTGATGAGGATGACGCGCACATCTTCCGAGAGCGTGAGCAGCATCTTGCGGAAGTTTTCAGCCTGCTCGGAGGTGCCATACTCGAAAACGCCCGAAATTTTGGTGAGGCCGTCTACAATGCGGGCCACTTTGCTGCCGAACTCGCGCTCTACGTCGGCAATTTCCCAGGTAGTATCCTCTACCACATCGTGCAGCAGCGCCGCCACAATGCTGGTAGTACCCAGCCCGATTTCCTCTACCACAATCTGCGCTACGGCCAGCGGGTGCAGGATATAAGGCTCCCCGGACTTGCGGCGCATGTCCTTGTGGGCATCCAGGGAAGTATTGAAGGCCTTTTTAATCAGCTTGGCATCGTTGCCGTGCAAATAGGGTTTGGCGGTGCGAAGCAGGCGGCGGTAGGCGCGCAGAATTTCGTTGCGTTCTACCTCGGGGTCTATGTGAGTGGCCATGTATGCGGAGCGGTACCGGGGCACCGCGGAAAGACTAGGAATGCGAAAGTACGAATCCGGAGCCGGGTTTCGGGCGGCAACCGGCTGAAATAGGGCCCTTTGCCGCTATCTGTACATACTACGCACACATTTACCGAAAGCGTTTGAATTTCCGACCAGCTTGCGTAGCTTTGCGGCCCCGAGGCAAACGGCCTCGCACGCGGATGTGGCGAAATTGGTAGACGTGCCAGACTTAGGATCTGGTGCCGCAAGGCGTGTGGGTTCGAGTCCCTCCATCCGCACAAAGTATTTTTCTTCCCTCCTCTCATACCCTCAACCCAACCAGTTGGGGGTTTGTTTTTCAAGGACGTCCTGCATGCGTAGGAACGGACGTCTGACCAGGCTGAAGCTTACGCATTCTTACGTTTACCCTTAACCGACGACCGTTTTGGACATTACCCTTAACAAGAACGACGACCAGCTGAGTGCCATCCTGACAGTAAAACTCACGGAGGCTGACTATGCTCCCGCCGTAGAGAGCCAGCTGAAGGAATACAGCAAAAAAGCGCAGATCAAAGGCTTCCGCCCGGGTAAAGTGCCCGTTGCGCTGGTACGCAAGATGTACGGCAAGAGCATTCTGGCCGATGAGCTGAATAGCATGCTGAGCAAAGCGGTAGACGGCTACATCAAGGAGAACAACATCAAAATTCTGGGCGAGCCCCTGCCCGTAGCTACGAACGTAGATTTCGACTCCCAGAAAGAGTTTGAATTCCCCTTCGAGCTGGGCCTGCTGCCCGATTTCGAGCTGCCCGCCGACCAGGCTATTTCCGTAGACCGCCACAAGGTAGACCTCGACGAGGCCACCCTGCAGGAAACCTACGACCAGATTGGCCGCCAGTTTGGCGAAACCACCAACCCCGAGTCATCCGAAGCCAGCGACTACCTGTTTGGTAAGCTGAAGAAGGCTGATGAGGAAGGTGAAGGCCGCGCCGTGCTGCTGCCCATCAATAAAGTAACCAACGGTGCTGACAAGTTTGTAGGCGTAAAGCCCGGCGACTCTATCACCTTTGATCTGAAAGATGCTTTCGGGGGCGATGCTTCGGCTATTGCCAACTTCTCGGGCATGACCAAGGATGAGGCCAAGGAAGTAAGCGGCGAGTACGTGCTGAACGTGGAGAAAATCACGCGCACGGCCCACGCTGAGCACAACCAGGACCTGTTCGACAAAGTGTTCGGCAAAGACGCGGTGACTTCGAAAGAAGATTTCGACGCGAAAGTGCGCGGCACGGTGCAGGAAAACTACGACCGGGAGTCGGACAATCTGGTGAACCGTCAGATCATCGACAAGCTGATTGATTCGGTTTCTATTGAAGTACCCAAGGAATTCTTCAAGAAGTGGCTGCTGCGTGCCAACGAAGGCAAGCTGACCGCCGAGCAGGTGGAAGAGCACTACAATGACTATGAGCGCGAGCTGAAATGGTCCATGATCCGCAACAAAGTAGTTGAGGAACAGGGCCTGAAGGTTTCAAACGACGAAATCATTGACCGCACCCTGGAGAAAATCATGGGCCAGTTTAACCTGCCCGAGGTAACCGACGAGATGCGCGAGTCGATGCGTGGTTTCGCTGACAACTACCTGCGTCAGGAAAACGGCAAAAACTACGTAAACGAGTACGAAGCCATTCTGGCAGAGAAAGTACTTGAAAACCTCCGCGGCAAAGTTGTTGTTAACGACAAACCGATTTCGGCTGAGGACTTCCGCAATCAGGCAGCGAGCTAATCCCTCACCGCCCGGTTTTCAAACCAACAAAAAAGCCCTTACTTGCCGTATGGGCTTTTTTGTTGCCCGTCGGTTTCGCTTTAACACATCTACTTCCCTCTTTTCTATCATGCTGAATAAACAAGAATTCCGCAAGTTTGCCGTGAAGGGCCAGGGCCTCAGCGGCCTGGGTGTTGACCAATATCTGCAACACGTGGAAGGCCAGGTGCGCGGCGGCCTGATTATGCCTACGGGCATGACCCGCTCCGTAATTGAGGAACGCCCCACGCGCTTTGCTGAAATTGACGTTTTCTCCCGCCTGATCATGGACCGCATCGTGTTCCTGGGTACGGCCGTGGACGACTATATTGCCAACATCATTACGGCCCAGCTGCTGTTTCTGGAGTCCGTGGATGCCAAGAAAGACATCCTGCTGTACATCAACTCGCCCGGTGGCTCGGTATATGCCGGCCTGGGTATTTATGACACCATGCAGTATGTGAACCCCGACGTGGCTACCATCTGCACTGGCTTGGCGGCTTCTATGGGTGCTGTACTGCTGGCCGGCGGTGCCAAAGACAAACGCTCGGCCCTCCCCCATGCCCGCGTCATGATTCACCAGCCCTCAGGTGGTGCGCAGGGCCAGTCGTCGGATATCGAAATTACGGCCCGCGAGATTCTGAAGCTCAAGAAAGAGCTCTACGACATTCTGGCGCAGCACACCGGCAAAACTTACCAGGAAATTCACGACAACTCGGACCGTGACTACTGGATGCGCGCCGACGAAGCCAAGGAGTACGGCCTGATTGACGAAGTGCTGGAGAAGAAGTCGGCTGCGTAAGCTGATTTTCATCACCTGTATGAGAGGCTTTTTCCTCCTGTATCAGACCCAGACTATATAAAAAAAGCCCGCTATTGGCCTGAAAACCAATGGTGGGCTTTTTTTCTTTATAGTAGAAAGGTGCTGAGTCGGCACTTTTTTTCGTGCAGAGGGCGTTTCCGTTTTCGTACCTTTGGGCCTGCTCCCTGAAAAGCGGAGCAAACTATCCCCCTATCCTGAGAGTCCTTCAACCAATGGCAGATATCACGTGCTCCTTCTGCGGTAAGAGCAAAAAAGACGTCTCGGTCATGATTTCCGGCATTAACGCCCACATCTGCGAGCGGTGTGTGGGTCAGGCCCAGCAAATCCTGAACGAGGAGAATAAGATTCGGTCGAACTCGAAAGCGCCGAAGTTCAACCTCGTGAAGCCGCGCGAGATGAAGGAGTACCTGGATCAGTATGTAGTGGGTCAGGACGAAGCCAAAAAGGTAATGTCCGTGGCTGTGTACAACCACTACAAGCGCCTGATGCAGAAACCGCAGAAGGATGATGTGGTGATTGAGAAATCTAACATCATTATGGTGGGTGAAACCGGTACCGGCAAAACCTTCCTCACGCGCATGCTGGCCAACATTCTGCAGGTTCCCTTCTGCATTGCCGATGCCACGGTACTGACCGAGGCCGGCTACGTAGGCGAAGACGTGGAAAGCATTCTGACGCGCCTGCTGCAGGCCGCCGACTATAATGTAGAAGCCGCGGAGCGCGGCATCGTCTACATCGACGAAATCGACAAGATTGCCCGCAAGAGCGACAACCCCAGCATTACGCGCGACGTGAGCGGCGAGGGTGTGCAGCAGGCTATGTTGAAGCTACTGGAAGGCACCACCGTAAACGTGCCCCCGCACGGCGGCCGCAAGCACCCCGAGCAGAAGATGATTACGGTGAACACTGAGAACATTCTGTTCATCTGCGGCGGCGCCTTCGTAGGCATTGAGCGCATTATCAAAAGCCGTCTGAACACGAAGCCCATGGGCTTTGCCAAAACGCAGCTGGAAGAGAAGATTGATACCGACAACTTCCTGCGCTACGTAACGGCCATGGACCTGAAGGCCTTCGGTCTGATTCCGGAGCTGATTGGTCGCCTGCCCGTGCTCACGCACCTCAACCCGCTGGACCACGCCACTCTGCGCAAAATCCTGACGGAGCCCAAGAACTCTATTGTGAAGCAGTACCAGCGCCTCTTTGAGATGGAAGGCGTGGAGCTCACCTTCTCGGAAGAAGCCCTGGAGTATATTGTGGTGAAAGCCGATGAGTACCGCCTGGGTGCCCGCGGCCTGCGCAGCATCTGCGAAAGCATCATGACGGATGCCATGTTCGATATGCCTTCGGAAGAAGGCGTGAAAGAGCTGGTAATTGACGTGGAATATGCCCGCAGCAAGTTTGAAAGTTCACCTTTGAAGCAATTGCGCGCAGCGTAAACTGGTTATAGAATTAAAAAGGAAAGCCCCAGCAGATTATTCTGCCGGGGCTTTCCTTTTTAATGGTCTTTCCTGAAGGGGGTTGCGGACCGTTGTGCAAAAGCAGCCCAAAGCACGTCATGTTTCGCACTACTCTGTATGACGTCCGAAGTTCGATAACAAGCATAAACAGCCCATCCTATGGGCTGTTTATAGCCAGATTAAGCTCTAATCGTTTTCTAATATCTCTTTAACCAAAATCTAATAAGCTTATAATCTGGCTTTAATTCCGGCCATTGGGTTGGGCTCTACCTTTGTAGCAGAAAAATAACCTCATGATTCCGAAGCACCTGCTGCCCGCGGAATTGCCCTAGAAGCCTCTGCTTCGCGCACGGGCGGCGCTACGCCGCTGGTCGGGGCTGCTCTTCCTGCCTGCCGTTTTACCGCTTCGCTGCTTTTGGCAGCGCCGGAATCCTCATGCCATTTTCAAAGCCTATGTCTACTACAACTGAAAAACGCAGCACCTGGGATTTTTCTTACTTCAAAAGTGACCTCCAGGGTGGCCTCGTATCGTTTTTGGTGGCGGTGCCGCTGTGCCTGGGCATAGCACTGGCCTCGGGCGCACCTCTCTTTTCCGGCATTATTGCCGGTATTGTGGGCGGCTTGGTGGTGGGTGCCCTCAGCCGGTCGGCGGTGAGTATATCGGGGCCGGAAGCAGGCCTGATTATGGTGGTGCTGAGCGGGCTGGAGGTACTGGGTTCGTTTGAGGTGTTGCAGCTGGCTATTTGCGTGGCGGGCGTGATGCAGGTAATTCTGGGCCTGTTGCGGGCCGGCATCATCAGCAACTTCTTCCCCTCCTCGGTCATTAAAGGAATGCTGGCGGCTATCGGCATCATTCTCATTTTAAAACAGATTCCGCATATTCTGGGCTACGATGCCGATGCGGTAGAGTCGTTGGCGCTGTTTCCCTGGACGGGCGGCAACATAAGGGCGCTGCTGACGCACGCCATAGAGGAGTTTAACCCCACGGCGCTGGTTATTGCGCTGGCCAGCCTGACGGTATTGCTGGTCTGGGAACGGCCCTTTTTCCGCGCCAATCCGGTGCTGGCCAAAATTCCGGCGGCGCTGGTGGTGATTGTGCTGGGGCTGGGACTGAATGCCCTGGCCTACCTGCTCTACCCCGCCTATGCGCTGACGGGTACGCACCTGGTGCAGCTACCCATTCCGCACAGCATGGCCGAGTTTGCGGGCCTGTTTACCCTGCCCGATTTTTCCCAGCTCACCAACCCCAAGGTGTATACCACCGCCTTTGCCATTGCGCTGGTGGCCAGTCTGGAGGCCCTGCTGGCCATAGAGGCCACCGACGAACTGGACCCGCTGAAACGCAAAACCCCCACCAACCGCGAGTTGAAGGCCCAGGGCGCCGGCAACCTGGTCAGTGGGCTGCTGGGTGGGCTGCCCCTCACCTCGGTTATTGTGCGCAGCTCTGTGAGCATTAACGCCGGCGGGCGCACGAAGCTGGCCGCCCTGATGCACGGCAGCTTTCTGCTGCTGAGCGTGGTGCTGTTCCCGCGCCTTCTGAACATGATTCCGTGGGCCGCGCTGGCCGCTATTCTGCTGGTAACGGGCTATAAGCTGGCCCGCGTGAGCATCTTCCGCCAGCATATCCAGGCTGGCATTATGGAATTCCTGCCCTTCATTGTCACTATCGTGGCCATTCTGCTGACGGATCTGCTGATCGGTATTGGCGTGGGCGCAGCGGCAGGTATGTTCTTCATCCTGCGCGAAACCTATAAGAACGCCCACTTTTTCCACAGCTACTCGGTGCAGGGGCAGGATCATCTGCGCATCAGTCTGGGCGAGCATGTGTCATTTCTGAATAAGGCTAGCATTATGACGGTCCTCAAGGATATTCCGGCCGATACCACGGTGGAAATTGACGGCACCAATTCCGCCTTCATCGACCGGGACGTGCTGAGCGCCATCGAGAATTTCCGCGAAACCGCCCGGCAGCGCAATATTCAGCTGGTGTTTCTGCGTAAGGGCGAGGAATACGCCCAGAATCTAGCCAAGCAGCCCCACGTAACCAGCAAGGAGGCCGACTTTGAGGCTTACTACAAGCTCTTTCAGAACAACCGCAACTGGGTGGCCGAAAAGCTGCGGCGCAACCCGCGCTTCTTCGAAACGGCGGCCCAGCAAATTCCCAAGTTCCTGTTCATTGGCTGCTCCGACAACCACGTTTCCGTGAGTGAGATGACGGGCACGGCCCCGGGCGAGGTATTTGTGCACCGCAACGTGGCCAACCTGGTGGTTAGCACCGATCTGAACCTGATGTCGGTGCTGCAGTACGCGGTGGAAGTGCTGCAGATTCAGCACATTATTGTGTGCGGGCACTACGGCTGCCGGGGCGTGCAGGCGGCCATGCAAAGCGTGGACGCGGGCGTGGTCAGTAACTGGCTGACCAGCGTGCGCGACGTGATGCACCGCCACCAGCACGAGCTGGGCGAGCTGGAAACCGAGGAAGAGCGCTACCGCCGCCTGGTTGAACTAAACGTCATTGAGCAAGTTTACAATCTGCACCAAACTGTTACCGTGCAGAATGCTTACCAGAAATCGGCCCCCTTGCACCTGCATGGCTGGGTGTACGACATCCACGGCGGCATTATCCGCGACCTGGAGGTAGACGTGCGCCGCGACTTTGCCGAGTACGATGCCATTTTCCGCTACCAGGTGGCCCCGGAAGGGCTGCGCCGCCTGCCCGGGGAGCTGTACCAGGCCCCTTCTATCTACTCCATGAGCGCCGGGCAAGGCCGCACGCCCATCATTGCCATTCCCCCCTTCGACTACGATAATCCGCTGGGGGTGCCGTAACCCCTCGTCCCCCTGCTCGCTACAGAAACCAAAGCCCGAAAATCAACCCAAGCTGTGATGAAAATATTGATTGTAGAGGATGAGCTGAAAGTTGCCACTTTTCTGAAAAGCGGACTGGAAGACTACGGGCTGGCAGCGGCCGTAGCCCTGGATGCCACCTCGGCCCAGCGCCTGCTGGCCGCCACCGAGTACACCGCCGTAGTGCTGGACGTAAACCTGCCCGAGATGAGCGGGCTGGAGCTATGCCGCGTTATTCGCCAGCGCTACCCCAAGTTGCCGGTGCTCATGCTCACGGCCATGAGCTCTACCGACGATAAGCTGCTGGGCTTTGATGCCGGGGCCGATGACTACCTGGTCAAGCCCTATGAGTTTAACGAGCTGCTGGCCCGACTGCGGGCGCTGCACCGCCGATATGCCGTAACCACGGAAGAAAACGTGCTGAAAGTGGCCGATCTGGAGCTGAATGGCCAAAGCAAGCTAATGAAGCGCGGCGACAAGCGCATTGACCTGACCATGCGGGAGTTGGCGCTTCTGGAATATTTCATGCACAACCAGGGCCGCGCCCTCAGCCGCCTGGAAATCGTGGATAAGGTCTGGGATTTGTCGTTTGACACGGGCACCAACGTGGTGGACGTGTACGTGAACTACCTGCGCAAAAAGATTGACAAGGATTTCACCCCCAAGCTGATTCATACGCTTAACGGCATCGGCTACATTCTGGAGGAGCGCGAGGCCTAGCGTATGGTGTGGTATCTGCTCCTGGGTTTTGTGATGGGCGCGGCCCTGTTTGGCGGTGCGGTTTGGTGGCAGCGCCGCCTTAGACGGAGCGTCCTCGCCCACCTCACCCGGCAAGTGGAGACCCTGGACCTGGACGATTATCAGCAGCGCCTTGTAACCCCGGCCGCTGCCGCCGATACCGCGCCGCTCGTGCGGCAGCTTAACCAGCTACTGGCCCGGCGGCAGGCGGCTTTTGAGGACCAGCGCCGGTTTGTGGTGCAGGCGGCGCACAAGCTGCGCACCCCGCTCACCAGCATCAGGGGGCAGCTGGAGGTAACGCTGATTAAGCCGCGCAGCGTAGCACACCACGAAGAAACCTGCCGCTCGGTGCTGCAGGATATAGCCCGCCTCAACCTGCTTTCCGCCGATTTACTGACGCTGGCCCACCTGCGTGCCGCCCACCTCACGCCGCACCCCGTGGCCCTTGACGACGTGCTCTACCAGGCCAGCGCCCGGCTGAAAGCCCGCCGCCCCGGCTATGAGGTTCATTTTGAGTTCGACCCTCAGCTGGCGGAGCTATCCGGTCCGCTCACCGTTCCCGGTGATGCGGAGCTGCTGGAACAATTGTGTCTGCACCTGCTGGAAAATGGCTGCAAGTTCTCGCCCCACAACCAGGTGCGCGCCACCCTGGGCCTTGATGCACACCATGCCATTCTGCGGTTTGTGGATGATGGCCCTAGTGTGGTGCCCGCCGAGCTGCCGCGCATTTTTGAGCCCTTCTTCATGGGAGCTAATGCACACCTTTATTGCGGCCACGGTCTGGGTTTGGCGCTGGTGCAGCGCGTGGTGCAGCTGCACCGGGGTATTATAGAAGTAATGTCGGAGCCGGGCTCGGCTTTTGTTGTGCGGTTGCCGCTGCAGTAGCGGCAAGATCTTTATAGATATTACAGCATAATTACAGTCAGCGTAAATAAAAAGACCCGACAGATAAATCTGTCGGGTCTTTTTATTTATGTTAAGAATAGAGTGAATAAAAGCTCTTAAATTATTATCAATACGCTCTCTTCAACCTATAAGCTCCATTCCACTCGGTTTTATCAAATCTGTTATCATCTGAATTTACATATAACAGATTAACATTAGTATTTTTTTCGCCTAAATCTATATAACCAGCGTAACCGTATTGCCCAGCAGGCACCTTTATTTCAGCACCATTTAGTCGCTTTATTGTAGGATCGGGTATTTTAAACAAAACACTGTCATTATATTTTTCTCTGAGGAGCAGAGACAGGGGGTCGTGTACATTATAAAATTGACGACGCTTAATTTTTAATACCCAATCATTATCAATTTTACAGATCACAGCTTCATCATAATTATTTCTAGACCATAAGCAGTTAAAAAGCAATGCATTAAAAGCGAAGAAAATAAATAATAATTTCATAGATACACTCCTGATATTATAAAAACAAGCACATTATTTCTCAGTCCTAATTCTGCAGGTATCCCACCATCAACTCCGCTGCTTTCTTAGCGGAGTTATTGCGGCCCAGTTTCTCGCGCAGTTCCGCATAATCTGCTTTCTGCCTGGCGATAAATACTTCATCGGCCGTTATCTTTTTCAACTCCTGCACCAGTTTGCGGGAGTTGAATTCGCCTTGAATCAGCTCTTTTACTACTTCCTTTTCAGCAATAAGATTGACTAAGGAAATGTAAGGCACCTTAATTACGGCCTTGCTGATGACGTAAGACACGGCGCTGGTGCGGTAGCACACTACCTGTGGCACGTCAAACAGCGCGGTTTCCAGGGTGGCGGTACCGCTGGTGACCATAGCCGCTTTGGCGTGGCTGAGGATATCGTAGGTCTGGTTGAAGAGGATGCGGACGTTGTTGCGCTCGAAGTTGGCGTAGTAGTTGGCATCAAGGTTATCAACGCCGGCTACAAGGAATTGATAGTCCATGAACGGCGGAATAATGGCCGTCATCTCAAAGAGCATTTCCTCGATTTCCTGCTTGCGCGAGCCGGGCAATACCGCAATAATGGGCCGGTTGGGGTCCAGGTTATTGCGCTGATAAAAATCGGGGGAAGGCTGGTGGTCGGCTACTACATCGGCAGTAGGGTTGCCTATATAATCTACCTTATACTCGAAGCGCTTGTAGAATTCCTGCTCAAAGGGCAGAATGACAAACATCCGGTCAACGAGCTGCTTGATTTTGTGGCCACGGCTCTGGTTCCAGGCCCATATTTTGGGCGAAATGTAGTAGAACACTTTCAGGCCGGCGGCTTTGGCAAATTTGGCCACCCGCATATTGAAGCCGCCATAGTCTACCAGAATCACGACATCCGGCTTGTAAGCCAGTAAATCCCGCTCGCACTCCTTCAGATAGCCGCGAAATTTCAGGAGGCTGGTAGCCGCTTCCAGGAAGCCCATAATGGCCATTTCCTGGTAGTGGTGCACCAACTCCGCGCCCTGGGCCGCCATCATGTCGCCGCCCCAGGCCCGGAACTCAGCCTGCGGGTCTTGCTGCTTCAGCTCACGCATGAGGTTGGCGGCGTGCATGTCACCGGAACGCTCCCCGGCTATCAGGTAATACTTCATTGGTTGCTTCTGAATGATGAATTCGGAGGTTGAACAAAGCCTGTGGGCTTACTCAACTTCAGAACTAAGCTTCGCCGTAATACTCCACAAAGTTGCGGGGCGTCTCGTAGAGTTTGATGCAGTGCAGTTGGGCATCGGTGATAGTGGGGAGCTGGCGCTGAAGAATTTCCCAGAACGCCAGTACCAGATTTTCCGTGCTGGCCAGCTTGCCGGCCATGAAGGGCACGTCCAGGTTCAGGTTTTTGTGGTCTACCTGGGCAATAATATGCTCCCGAATCAGCTGACTGAGCTGCTTGAGGTCAACCACAAAGCCGGTTTCGGGGCTGGGCTTGCCTTTCACCGTTACAATAAGGTCGAAGTTATGACCGTGCCAATTGGTATTGGCGCAGGGCCCGAAAACCTCCCGGTTCCGCTCTTCGCTCCAGTTAGGGTTGTATAGTTTATGGGCCGCGTTGAAGTGTTCCTGCCGGCTAACGTAAATCATTCTGTGGGGTATTGAGTGGTAGAACTCAGGCCCTGCAAGCAGGCATTAGCGGCCAGCCAAAACAGGTAGTGCGGTAAGAAATGCGCAACACCAATACATGCTGCTTATAACCCCTACACCCTGAATCCTTCTTTTTTTCGCAGCAAATATACGAAGAACGGTACGCCAAACAGGGCTGTGACAATGCCTACCGGTAAGCCGGCCGGTGGGTAGAGTACGCGGGCCAGCAGGTCGCAGGCCAGCAGAAAGTTGCCGCCCAGCACCGCGCACACCCACAGGTTGGCCCGGCCCGTAACCCCCAGCAGCCAGCGCGTGATGTGCGGAATCATGAGCCCTACAAACCCAATAGGCCCGCATAAGGCTACTACACAGCCCGTAAGCCCGGAGGCCGCAATAACCAGCAGCCAGCGCGTGCGGCCTACGTGCATACCCAGGGCCTGGGCCCGCTCCTCCCCCAGCAATAAAATGGAGAGGTCTTTCTGCAGGAACAGAAACAGCCCTAGCACCACGGCCAGCGCCACGGCCGGATAGGGCAATAGCTCCCAGCCGGCCCGCTCAAAGCTGCCCATGGCCCAGAAGGCCACCGAGCGCAGCTTTTCCTGGGTATCAGATAGAAAGGTGAGTAACCCGCCGATGGCGGTAGTCAGGGAGCCGATAGCCACGCCACCCAGCAGCAACTGGGCTGGTCGCAATTGGCCCTGCTGCATCCCCAGCACCACTACTATCAGCGTAGTACCCAGGGCGCCGGCCAGGGCGGCCAGCGGCGGCAGGTAGAACCCACCCAGGAATACACTGGGCAGAAAAGAAAAACACAGAATAGCGCCTAAGGCTCCGCCGGAGGCCGTGCCTAGTAAATAAGGATCAGCCAGGGCGTTGTTTACCATAGCCTGCATGAGGTAGCCACTCACAGCCAGGCCCGCACCGGCCAACACCGCCAGTAGCAGGCGGGGAAGGCGCAGCTCTACCAGTACCAGCTGGGCGGGGTCAGCGGGGTTGTAGTGCAGCAGGGCGCGGCGCACCAGGGCATAATCTACTGAGTAGCTGCCCACACGCAAACCCAGCGCCAGCAGCACGACCAGCAGCACCAAACCCAGCACTAGCCACAAAGCGGCACGTTGATTCATAGCGTGAAGTAACACCAGCGGGCGGAATTACCGGGCAGCCGGCTGCTGCAATAATTGCTGCAGCTCCTGAATAGACTCAACCACGCGGGGACTGGGGCGCTCCATCAGGTTGCCAGTCACGGCAAACACGCGGCGGTTTTGGTAGGCTTTGATGCGGCGCAGCTCGGGGTAGTTCTTGAAAAAGGTGCTGTCCAGCTGCCCAAAGCGGCCACCCAGCAGCACATCCGGGTTTAGTTGCAGAATATACTCGCGGGTAAGGGCCGGGTAGGGTTGCGGGAAAGACTCAACTACAGAATTTTGCCCGCCGGCCAGCCTCATTTTATCGGTGAACAGGGTATTCTGACCATACACATAAATAGGGTCCTGCCAGGTAATGGCCAGCACGCGGGGGCGCGGCCCGGCCGGTGCCGTAGTAGCTATGGCTCGCAGCGCGGTGCGGAGCGAATCGGTGAGGTGGCGGGCTTGCGGCTCGCGGTGTAGAATGCGGCCCAGGTCCTGCAGGCCTTTAAATATATCCTCTACCGTGTTGTAGCGCTGATAATACACCGGAATGCCCAGCTTTTCGAGGCGGGCAGCATCATCCTGCGAGGTAATGCCTTCCATAGTAAAGACTACATCGGGCTGCAGCGCTACCAGGCGTTCCAGGTCCAGCGGGTAGCTGTTGACGATGGGCTTGCGCAGAGCGGCCTGCGGGAAGTCGCAGGCCTGGGTGCGGGCTATAATGGTAGCGGTGTCGGCTACGGCGTACAGCATTTCCGTCATGGACGGGGCCAGCGCCAGAATGCGGCGCGGCCGGGCCGGCACGGTGAGGCGGCGGCCCAGGTCGTCGGTCAGCTGCTGGGGCCGGGCGGCATTTTCGGTAGCGGCGGGCTGTTTATCAGGCTGGCAGGCGAGCAAACCAAGCAAAGGCAGCGCCCGAAACACGCGTAGAAATAACTGAGGCATGGGCAAAGGTAGCGTGCCAAGTCAAGTACTCGTCGGCTGAGGAAAAGCAGACGCCGGATAATGCCTACTTTTAGGCAAAATTTCAGCCCTATGATAGTTGTGACCGGAGCGGCCGGCTTTATTGCCAGCTGCCTTGTAACCCGCCTCAATGCCGCCAACTTCAACGACATTGTGGTGGTGGATAATTTCTCAGTGGAGCGCAAGCTGGCCAACCTCAAAGGCAAGCACCTGCGCGAGTATGTAGACCGCAACGAGTTTTTTGAATGGCTCGATAAAAACCACGAGCAAGTGGAGTTCATCTTCCACCTCGGCGCCCGCACCGATACCACCGAGCAGGACCGTGCCGTGCTGGACCTGCTCAACCTGAACTACTCCAAGCAGATGTGGCAGGCCTGTGTGCGCTATCAGCTACCGCTGGTATACGCCTCCTCAGCTGCTACCTACGGCTCGGGCACGCTGGGTTACTCAGACCAGGATGATGCCCTGCTGCCGCTGTACCGCCCCCTGAACCCCTACGGCGAGTCGAAAAACGACTTCGACAACTGGGCCGTGGAGCAGGAAGAAAAGCCGTTTTTCTGGGCGGGCCTGAAGTTTTTTAACGTGTACGGCCCCAACGAATACCACAAGGGCCGCATGGCATCCGTCATTCTGCACGCGTTTGAGCAGATCCGGCGCACAGGCTCCATGGAGCTGTTCCGCTCCCACAACCCCGACTATACCGACGGCGGCCAGATGCGCGACTTCGTGTATGTGAAGGACGTGGTGGAAGTATGCTATTTCCTGCTGCACCACCGCCAGCATTCCGGCATCTACAACCTGGGCACCGGCGAGGCGCGCACATTCCTGGACCTAGCCCTGAACACGTTTGCCGCCCTGGATATGACGGCCGACATCCAGTTCAAAGACACGCCGGAAGACATTCGTGATAAGTACCAGTACTTCACGGAGGCCGATATGCGCAAGCTGCGCAGCATAGGCTATGACCGGCCCTTCACCCGCCTGGAAGATGGTATTCAGGACTACGTGCGCAACTACCTAGCCACGGGCGCCTATTATTAAGCGGGCAGTGCCCATCTAAGGGTTAACTCGTCTACATCCCTGTTTTCTTTCCGAACTGCCCAGCTGTGCGCAACGCCAAGCTGGGCAGTTCGTTTTAGGGCAGACGATGTAATGGCTTAGGTCCACACTTCGCTTATCTGTTTTTATTCCCCGATTTTTTAGTAAGAATTTTTTATTCCATTTTATCGTCCCAAACTCTCCCACCTCTCTTTTTTGACCCCACCTCAGTGCAACGGAAGACCATAACAATTTTGGGCGGGGGATTTTCGGGCTCGATGCTGGCCGTGCAGCTGGCCCATTTACCGGGCGGGCCATTTGCCTGTGATATTCATTTAGTAGAGCCCCGACCGGCACTTGGGCCGGGCCTGGCTTATACGGCCCGCCGGCCGGAGTATCTCTTGAACGTGCGCAGTGCCTTTCTCAGCGCCTTTCCCGATCAGCCAGGGCACTTTTTCGATTGGCTACAAAGCACCAACGCACCCGCCTGTGCGCAGGACTTCTGCTCCCGCCAAACCTATGGGCGCTACATCCAGGAACAGATTGCCAGCGTAGTAAGCCAGCCTGCGGCCAATGGCATGCGGGTTATGGCCCACAACACCACCGCCACCGCCGCCGCCCTGGCCCCCGATGGGTACTCGGCCGTGGTGGAGCTGGCGGATGGCACGCGCTTGTCCAGCCATTATGTGGTGCTGGCGCTAGGTAATTTCCCGCCCCTGCCCCCTACCCGCCCGGCCGAGGGCTACAGCGCCCATCCCGGTTTTCATGGCAACCCCTGGACGCAGGGCGCCTTGCGCACTATTGGTCTGGACGATTCCGTGCTGCTGATTGGCTCCGGCCTGACTGCCGTAGATGTATTGCTGGGCCTGCGTGCCGATGGGCACCGCGCCCCCCTTACCGTGGTATCGGGGCATGGGCGCTGGCCTACCACGCACGGCCCCCTGGCTGCTGCGTATCCCAGCTTCTACGCCGCCGAGCTGCAGGAATTAACTACCGTGGGCGAAGTAATAGCCGCGGTGCGCCGGCACGTGCAGGCAGCGGCCGCCCAGGGCATAGACTGGCGCCCGGTGATTGACTCGCTCCGGCCCGATCTGGGCCGGATATGGGCAAACTGGCCCCTGCCGGAGCAGGCCCGCTTCCTCCGCCATGTATCGTCTCTGTGGACCACTATCCGCCACCGGAGCCCGCCCCAGAACGCCGCCATCATAGAAAGCATGATGGCTGCCGGCCAGGTCCAGATGCACCGGGGCCGGGTGTGCCACCTGGAAGCCCAGGGCGCGGAGCTGGCGGTGCACGTGCGGCAGAAAAGCAACACCACCATCCTTACGGCGCAACACGTGGTTTCCTGCACCGGGCCGCTGCTGGACTATACCCGCATTCAGGACCCCTTGGTGCAAAGCCTGCGGACAGCTGGCCAGCTGGTGCCCGATGTGCTGCGCCTGGGGATGGAAACCGATGCGCACGGGGCCCTGCGCAATGTGGCCGGAACCGTTTCTCCGGTGTTTTTCACGCTGGGACCCAGCCGCCGGCCCGCCTATTTTGAATCGACAGCCGTGCCGGAGTTGCGGCAACAGGCCGTAGCGCTGGCGCAATTGCTGGGCGAGCGAGTGGTGGGGTAAAGGCGGCGTACATGCAAAACGCCACCGCTGAAACAGGCTCAGCAGTGGCGTTTGATATGGGAAGATACGCGCCTAGGCGGCCATATCGTCTTCGGAGTAGAACGGCACCATAGGCAACACCGGCGTAGCGGCCGGCTCTTCCTGGGTATTGCGGCGCAGGGCCCGCATCAGCAGGTAGCGGTACTGCTCGGCATCGGCCAGGGCAGCTTCCACGGCCCGCAAGGCATCATCGTAGGTCACAACCGGAGCCGATTCTGCTTCCTCCCCCGTTGGATACGTAAGGTAGAAAACCGGCGCATTGAGGTAATCAGCAGGTGCTTTCATAGAAGGAAGAAGAGTGTTAATTATCGTACGCTTTATAACAGAAAGCACCCTTGTTTCATTCCTTTTTGGTGTGTTTTTCGACATAGCTGATTCCATTGTAATTTATTGATTTTTAATAAATTACAATGGAATCAGCTATTAATTTTTGTTTGTTTTATGGGTTGGTAATCTGAAGTACAATCTTGCCGAATTGCTGTCCATTATCCATGTGACGCAGGGCGGTTTCGCCCTCAGACAGCGGCAGCACTTCATCTACCACCGGCTTCAGCTGGTGCTCGGTTACCAGAGCCAACAGCTCGGCAAAATCCTGCTCGGTGCCCATGGTAGAACCCAGGATGGAGAGCTGCTTCCAGAAGATTTTGGCCGGTGCCAGTTGGGGTATAGTGCCCAGCGTACCGCCGTAAAACACAATGCGGCCACCCGCAGCAGCTACATCCACCAGCTGGGCAAAGGCGGGCCCGGTGGCACTATCCACAATGACATCGAAGGGGCCGCCGGCTTCTTTAGCTAATGCCATGGCCCAACCCTCGGTTTTGTAGTTGATGCCGCCCTGGACACCTAAAGCAACGGCCCGGGCTATTTTCTCCTCGGAGCCGGAGGTTACCCACACCTGCGCACCGCGGGCCACGGCCATTTGCATGGCCAGCAGGGCCACGCCACCACCAATGCCCGTTACCAATACCCGCTCATGAGGCTGCAGACCGGCCCGGGTGAAGACGGCCCGGTAGGCCGTGACGCCAGCCAGGGGCAGGGCCGCCGCCTGGGCAAAGCTCAGGTGGGGCGGTATGGGATGTACATATTGGGCCGGCATCCGCAGGTATTCGGCAAAAGTACCCTGTTCGGGCAAGCCCAAAATAGCAAAGGCCTTGCCCTGAGCCCGGGGGTTTTCGCCCCAGTTATGCCCGGGGTTGATGAGCACCTTCTGGCCCAGCCAGTCCGACGAAACGCCCTCCCCTACGGCCGAAACCAGACCGGCCCCATCGGAGCCCAGAATGCAGGGAAACCGGAGGCCGGCATATTGGCCCTTCTGAATCCAGACGTCGCGGTGGTTGAGGGCGGCGGCGTGCAGCTGCACAAGCATCTCGCCGGGCCCGGCTGCGGGAGTAGGAACATCACGGAGCTGCAGGGGCTGGTCGATGCCGTCGAGAACTAGGGCTTGCATGCGGGAGGGTATGGGGTGGGAAATAAAACGCGCCGTTGAATACGGGTGCTGGCAGGGCAAATAACAAAAAATGTAAACGGCAGGCTAGCCGGCAAGGAAACGGGCGCGCAGTTCCGGGGTGGGCAGCCAGCAGGCATCCTGTTTGCCAAACCACTGGTAGCGGTGGCGGGCAACCCAGCGGTACACGGCATCGCGCAGGGCCTTCGGCAGCCAGATGGCGGCGTAGCTCCAGCGCCAGGGCCAGGTAAGCTGCCGGGCAATGCGCAAAGCCGCCGTGGAATGGGTATACAGCTGCCCATTCTCCAGCAGCAACACCGAGTCCGGCTCGCCGGCCGGTACGGCGTGGCCCTGGGCTGCTAACATTGCCTGGCCCTCTGGCGACTGCAGAGATGCGAACCGGAAATGGCCGGTGGGGTCGTGCTGAATCACAAACTGCACAAACCCATTGCACAGGTTGCAGACGCCATCAAACAATACAAGAGCCGGGGAAACTGACATGCTGCAAACGAGGAAATATTTTGTTAAGTCTATGTCTTGGCTGATGCATACGTTTCGGCCTGAAATAAAGCCAAAGGTTCTTTTAGGCTGCCTTGGCAAGCCTTCTGCTACTATACTATCCTGACAAGTAAAAATCTGTTTCGTTAAAAATACGGAGGCGCTGGCAGACTTATTCCCAATAATCAGTATTTATTCAAGAATAAAAGTGAATCATCCGGCTCAACGGTACGTATAACTGGGCTACTTTATTCCCTACTATTAGTATACAACTGGTTGGACGCTTGCCCACTACCAGTCGGCGCTCAGTGCAAGTTTTTCTCTTCACTAACCGAATCCTTTTTATGAAAAAGCCTTTTGCCTCCGTGGCTATGCTGGCAGCCGTACTCGCGCTGTCCACCGGCCTGTCCTTAAGCTCGTGCAACCGAAACATGTCGACGGACACGGGCACTTCTCCCTCCACCGGCACTGATATGAGTACCACGTCCGGCACTTCTACCTCCGGCAGTACCACCGGTACCACTACGGGTATGGAGGGCACCACTACATCCGGTACCACTACCGGCACCACCACAGGAACTACCTCGGGCACTACCTCGGGTTCCACTACGGGTATGACAACCACCGGCTCTACTACTGGCTCTACCACCAGCAGTACTACCTCGGGCACCACCAGTGGCTCTACCACCCGCTAGCGCACGTTGAATAGCCTAGCCGCCCTTATATCATAGTTAGCTCGGCAGCTTATCGGAATGCAGGACATTCTGGTGGGCTGCCGCGTTGCGTTTTTTCTCCCCTCCCGCCTTTTGCCCTGGCTTTCTATGCCTCGTGGTGCCGCTGCTTTCTTACAGAATCCGTTTGCGCTGGATTTGCGGGCACTGGGGCTCCTGCGCATGGCGCTGGCGGCGGTGCTGCTGACTGACTTAGCTATTCGCAGTACTGATCTGGAAGCGCATTATGCTAACATGGGCGTGCTGCCCCTGCATGTGCTGTTTGCCAATTGCTGGACGCCCTATCAGTTCTCCCTGCACACCATGAGCGGGTTGTGGCAGGTGCAGGCTATTCTGTTTTTAGTGGCGGCCGGATTTGCCGGGGCCCTGCTGCTGGGCTACCACACCCGCCTGATGACGGTGCTATCCTGGCTGATGCTGGTTTCCCTACAAAACCGCAACCCGCTTATTCTGCAGGGCGGCGACGACTTACTGCGGATGCTACTCTTCTGGGGCATTTTTTTACCCTGGGGCCGCTGCTACTCGCTGGATGCGGGGCGCAAGCCTGTGCCGGCTTCCTTCACGTATTTCAGTGCCGCTACGGTGGCGTATATCGTGCAGCTGGCGCTGCTATACTGGTGCACGGCGCTGCTAAAAAGCGGCCCGGAATGGACCCAGGATGGCACTGCCCTATACTATGCGCTTAGCCTGGACCAGATTCTGATGCCCGTAGGCCGGCTGCTGTACCCGCATAGCGAGCTGCTGCGCCTGCTCACTTTTGGGGCCTACTATACTGAAATGCTGCTGCCCTTTGTGCTGTTTATCCCTTTTCGGGTAGCCTGGTGGCGCATGGTGTTTATAACGGTGCTTTTCCTGTTTCATATCGGTATCAGCCTCACGCTATTTGTGGGGCTGTTCTACCTGATCAATCTTGCCTCTCTACTGGCTCTATTGCCGGCTTCTGCGCTGGCCGTGCTGGAACGCCACGGACTGCCGCCGCTGCAACGCCTGCAACAGCGGGTCACTTTCCACACCACTGCCTGGCGGAACCGAATTGACCAGTGGCCCCGCCCGATTACCCTGCGCCTGGAAGCTACCTGGCAGCTCCACCGGGGTAGCCGGCAGTTACTGCGGAGCCTGCGCGAGGGGCTGGTGCTGGGCCTGCTGGTGTATATCTGCTGGTGGAATGTGGATAGCGTGGCGCCCACCCGCCGGCTGTTTTCAGACCATAGCCGCTGGCTGGGCTACCTCTTCCGGCTGGATCAGCACTGGGGCATGTTTGCGCCCACGGTGTTTAAGGATGATGGCTGGTATATTCTGGAGGCCACCACGGCCAGGGGGCGGCGCCTGGATTTAAACCGTGGGGCGGCCCCGGTAAACTACCGCAAGCCAGCCTCCGTGGTCAGCCTGTCTCCCAACGACCGGTGGCGTAAATACTCCGAGAATTACCTGTTTATTAACAATGCTTATATGCGGCCTTACTACTGCAACTATCTGCTGCGCATCTGGCAGGAAAGGCTGCCCACTACCCCCATCCGGCAGCTGGATGTCGTGTATATGAAGGAAGTTTCCCTGCCCAACTATCAGGTGGCGCCTCCTACGCGGGAAGTGCTGTGCACCTGCGCCCCTACTGTACCGGCCAAGCCGTAAGGGCTTAGGCTGATAAGACGGCTGAATAATTGGCAGCAAAAATCAGGCAGCGCCATCTTCCGGGCTCGTACTGCCGTATACAAAGCCCCAATATCCCGTTCATTCAGTTATCATTCCTATGAAACATCTGCCCCATATAGTACTGGCCCTGGTAGCGGCCACCGCGCTTTCGTCCTGCGACCGAAGCAAAAGCCCGGGCAAAGACCCGCAGTTTAGCCAGGACTTTACCGATGCCCCACCCGCCCGCTCTACCGACACGAACCTGGACAGCGTAAGCAAAGAGCAGGACGCGCAAACGCCCATTGGCACCGGCTCCGCTGCCGATATGAAAACCTCTACCGACGCGGCCATCAAGGGTTCCCCCAACGACCCCAACTCGCCGGTACAGCGCATGCCCAGCCAGTCTACCGAGCAGCAGGCCTCTACCCGCGAAGAGTAGCCAACTACCTTTACAAAATAGCCCGCCAGAATATCTGGCGGGCTATTTTTTGTAAGTGATAATCTGAATTCCGGGAGTAGTTATTTCTGGGTAGCGGCCCAGGCGTCCATTTTGCGCTCCAGCACTGCCAGGGGCATCACGCCATCCTTCAGCAGCTCATCGTGGAAGTTGCTCAGGCTGAACTTAGCGCCCAGCTGCTGCTCATACTTGGTGCGCAGTTCCCTGATTTTGAGGGCGCCCACCTTGTAGGAAAGCGCCTGGCCCGGAATGGCCATGTAGCGCTCAATCTCGGCCGTAGCGCCGTCTTCGCTAATGGCTTCGTTTTCCATCATGTACTTGATGGCCTGCTCACGGGTCATGTTTTTGGTGTGCATGCCCACGTCTACAACCAGCCGGATGGCGCGGTGCATTTCATCACCCAAAGCTCCCATGTACTGGTAGGGGTTGGTATAGAGGCCCAGCTCTTTGCCCAGGCTTTCCGTGTACAGGGCCCAGCCTTCGCCCATGGCGCCGTACCAGGCAAAGCGGCGGAACTTGGGCAAGCTGGTGTTTTCCTGCTGCAGCGAAATCTGGTAGTGGTGCCCCGGAATAGCCTCGTGCAAAAACAGCGACTCCATGCCGGAAGTGATATTGAACGTGGTGGCATCCAGAATTGGAATGTAGAACACCCCGGGGCGCGAGCCATCGGGGCTGCCCTGGTTGTATTCGGCCGAGGCGGAGGCGGCGCGGAAGGCCTCCGTCTGCCGGATTTCGAACGGGGTTTTGGGCGTGCGCCCAAACATCTTCTTCAGGTTGGGGTCGATGGTGGCCTGAATGGCGCGGAAGGCGTTGAGCACATCTTCCGGCTTTTTGTAGGGCATCAGCTTTTTATCTGTCTTCAGGCTCTGGAAGAAGGCCTGCAAATCACCCTTGAAGCCTACCTGCGTCTTCACTTTTTCCATTTCCTGGCGAATGCGCTTTACCTCGCTCAGGCCGGTCTGGTATATTTCTTCGGGCGTTTTATCGGTGGTAGTCCAGTATTTAACGTCGTAGCGATACAGCTCGGCGCCCTGCGGAATGGCGGCAATGCCGGTGCTGGTGCGGGCTTTGGGCAGGTATTCCGTCTTGAGAAAATCGCCCAGCTTTTTGTAGGTGGGTACCAGCTCCGTGAGAATGGCTTGCTTATATGCCTCCGTGATGCGCTTTTTATCAGCCTCCGCTATGCCTTGTGGCATTTTATTGATGGGGCCGTAGAACAGGCTCTTGGTGGGGTCCGTGACTACCATGGCCGTCATCTGCGGAATCATTTTTACCACCAGGGCTTTGGGCAGCACCACGCCGGCTTTCATGCCCTGGCGGAAGTTGCTGATGGCGGTATCGGCCCACACGGAAAAGCCCCGCACACGGCCCAGCCAGTTATCATAGTCCTGCGCCGTTTTAAACGGCTGGTTGCCTTCGCCGGAGCCGTACTGGCCCATGGTAAGCGGCAGGCCCCAAAACTGCTGAAAAGGCATCATCCAAGTGTTCAGCTGCAGGCCCTCCAGCTTGGTTTCCAGGTCGTATTTAAAGATATCGTAGCTGATTTTATCATTCTCCGAGAGCTTCTCCCGGTCGTATTTCGCCAGTTGGCTTAGGTAAGACTGGTAGGTAGTGCGCAGCTTCTCCCGGAACTCCCGGGTGCCGTCGTTGGGCAGCTGGTCGTTGTAGCGGTTATCGCCCTGCGCGGTGGCATCCAGGGGAAAAAGCCGGCTGTTTTCTTCCCAGTATTGATCGAAAAGTGTGGCCATATCTTTCATTTCGGTAGCCGTGCTGGCCGTAGCGCCGGCCTCCTGTGGTTGCGTTTGCTGACTACAGCTTCCCAACAGGGTGCCAGCCAGCAAAGCCGCTAAGGTTACGTGTTTCATTTAGGGAGAGTTGATTGGATGAACGGAAACGAAAGCTAGCAGATTTTAGGACGAAAGGCAGTACTTCCGGGTACAAATACAGCCGGTGGGTTTCACCAAAAACGGCCGTGCCAATGAAGCTTGTCTTCATTGGCACGGCCGCACTCTTTTCCACAATTATTGCCTGCCTAGTTCAGCAGTATTTTCTGACTCATCATGCCGGTAGAGGTCATGGCCTGCACAATATAGATACCGGCTACCGAGGTCCGCAGCGGAATGGTGCGGGAGAAAGTGCCGGAGGCTTCAGAAGAAAGCTGCTCGGTGTACACTACCCGGCCCATGCTATCCAGCACCCGAATGGCGCGGCAGGTGCCGGGGCTGCGCAAATCCACATTCAGCGAAGAAAGGTTGCCATACACGGCCAGGGCCTGCGTGCCCTTTCCGGCCTGCACCACCGCCACGTTGGAGTAGCTGAAGGTGCCATCGGTATCGGTGGCCTTCAGGCGGTAGTAGCTGATGCCCGCGCGGGGCGTTCTATCAACGAAAGAATAAGAGCGAGTAGTGGACGACTGACCCGCGGCCGGCACCACGGAAACGGCTTCAAACTGGCGGCCATCCTGGGAGCGTTCTACCGTGAAATTGGCGGAAGCCCGTTCCATGGCCGTAGCCCAGCTCAGCTCTACCTGCTCATTCACATACTTAGCCGCGAAGCTGATCAGCTCAACCGGCAGGGGGCCGCAGCCATTAATGGCAATAGCCTCCAGGGCATTGGGGTTGCACTCCAGGCTGGGGTCGGTGGTGGAGGTACAGGCTGTTTCCTGGCCCAGCACGCATACGCGCAGGTTGGGACCAAATAAACCATTCAGCTTGCCCCGGCTTTGCGTACGTACGCAGCCATCTATTGCCAAGGCACCAGTTCCTTCCAGGCTGGGGTTGCCCTGCATTACAATCAGGTCACCATCTATATTCACCTCGGAGGCAACTGTGAGGGTAGATTGGTTGGCAATGGTGATGCTGCAGGTGGCGGTAAGGGGCGCATTAATCAGGGCATCGGCCTTCAGAAAGCTTAGGGAAGTAACCTCCACGCTGCCATTAGCCAGTAAGCGTTGCTTGTCGGGCCCGGTTTGCTGGCCAAAGCTTAGCGTACGGCCGGGGGTGGTGGCAGCTTCGGTAATGGAGCCGTTTGTTCCAATCATTAACACCCCATTATTGCCGGCTACCGTATAATCCTGATCCAGCTGAACGGGGGCGTTGATGATGATGATGTTGTTGCTGACGTCCTGCCCGTTTACCATTTTATTGGTAGGCACTGGATTGGCATTAGGGGTGCCGGATACCACCCAGGTACCCGGGCTGCTCCAGGCGCCCCCGGTGGCCGTAGTAGTGTAAACTGTTTGCGCTACCGCTCCTGTTTTGAGCCCGCAGCTCAAGATCAAAAACAGGACAAAAGGAAGTATATAGGTTTTCATGTTCGTCGTAGTTAAGGTCAAACTTTTTATCTTAAAAGCTTGATATTTATACGACAACACTTATCTTTAGATCATCAACAACGAGCAAAAAAATTTTATAACTGGTCTTATATATATAAATATTCTAATTGAATCAAAATGAATTTATCCTGGCGTAATGTGCTTTAATGCGCTAAAAACCACTTCAAAAACTGCATTTATTTTACAAACTATTCTAAGAATGAGACAAAAAAATTCATGTAAACGTTCCTGAATTTCCTTTTTGTGTTTACGTTTTGCCACGTGTTACCCAGCACAAAGGGCCCCGACAGACAAATCTGTCGGGGCCCTTTGTGCTGGGCAGGCAACCAGAAAGCTTATTCTTTTAACAGCAGGCGCTGCGTGAGCAAACCAGTGGTGGTGATGGCCTGCACCGTATAAATACCCAAGCTTCGCTGTCCCAGTTGGATCTGGCGCTGAAGATTTCCCCGGGTAGCCGCCGTAAATGCCTCACTGTATACTACACGCCCCAGGTTATCAAGCACGCGCAGTAGCTTGCACTCTCCGGGGGTATGCACTTCTACCACCAGCTGCGCGGCGTTGCCTGCCTGCCCGTAAGCCAAGAGTTCCGCCTTGATGGCCGTGGCCTGCACTACCGCCACCGACGAAAATGCCTGCGTACCGTCGGTATCCGTCTGGCGCAGCCGGTAGTAGTTGGTACCCGTAACCGGCTCGGCATCAGTAGCGGAGTATTGTTGCAGGGTACTGGTATGCCCGGCAGCGGGTACGCTCACAATAGGTTTGAACACATGCGCATCGGTGGAGCGCTCTACCGTGAAATTGGCGGAGGCCCGCTCCAGCGCCGTGGTCCAGCTTAGCTGTACCTTACCCCCTACGTAGTGGGCCGTAAAGCTATTCAGCTCCACGGGCAGAGAGGGTGGCGGACAGCCGTTGTTGGGAATCTCCACGGCGGTGTTCACCTGCAGCTTGCTATCCAGGGTATTCCGCCCACAGCCCCCACCTCTTTTCACACATACCACAACGGCATCGGAGAATAACCCTTTTAAGGGGCCGTTATTCACGCTCAGCACTGCGCCTTCAACCGTTAAGCTTGCCCCGCTCAAGCCTTGGTCAATATCCGGGTTAGTGGCTTCGGTATCGGTATTGCCGTTATACACAATCAGGTCGCCTTTCACTACTACATTAGAGGAAATAGCGAAGGTGGATTGATTACTGAGTAGCAGATTGCAGTCCAGCGTGGTGGCTGATCTGATAGAGGCATCCGACTTATAGAACTCCAGGGTTGCAGCCGTTATCTTGCCGCCACTGGCAATGGATAATCGTTGGACGACTTTATTAGTTTGCTCTACAAACTTCAGCGTCCTTCCTGTTGCAACTAATTCACCCAAACTACCTATGGCAATTTTGCCATCTTTTCCTCCTGCAACATAGTTATCAGTCAGTTCGACTTTACGATCTATCGTTACAACATTATTCCACCCAGAGGTAGGAAAATCTGGCATAGTCAGTCCGGCAGGGCTGCTGCTTCTGGTCCAGGAGGCGGCGGCGTTCCATTGCAAGGCAGCACCGGGTAGCAAGGCTGCCGAAGCGGTACTGTAGTAGTAGATCTGCCCGTATCCATTGGTAAAGGCGCTAAACAGCGCTACCATGAATAGCAAAAAGGAGCGTAGAGTTGCTTTCATCACATTCCAACTTTATGGTTCAATTATTTAATTGAATTTTCATATAATATAAATCTTAACTCTACCCGTAGCAAGTGTTTTTGTTATATTATTATATTATTTATACCTATAACGATAATAAACAAAACTGCGTAGCCTACTTCCCGGTAGCCGGTTAGGGAGCATTTACTCAAGTTTTGAAAGGTGAGGCCACCGGCATCTTCCGCCTTCATCAGCATGTTTTTCCAGCTCCTGTTTTTCTCCCTGCACTCGACACGGCTTAACAGACGGCACATTCCCACCCGAAAAGGCATAAAAAAGCCCGCTGGCGAATACCAGCGGGCTTTTTTACAGAAACGGAGTGATGGTTATTTTTTGACCATCGTGCCAAAAGCGCCTTTTCTTTCGAAGGCAGCAATTACTTCGTCCTCCACCGGCGTACGCTTCACCACGGGGTTGTTGGCCCAGAACTCCGGGTCATACTTAATGCTGCGAATGGCATCCAGGTCACGGTCTTTCGTGCTTACCCGGGCGTATTTAATGGCCGTAGGTGTGGGCGTGGTATCGTAGAAGAACGTGAACGACTGCACATTAATAGGCGTGGCTGCCTTGCCGGCGCTGGTTAGCTCAGCCTGCAGGCTGGTTTTCATATAGGATAAGGGCGTGGGGCCGGTGGCACCGGCGGCATCCTGAAAAGCCATTTCTATCCGCAGCTGGGGGTTGCGAAATTTCTGGTTGGGATTGGTGGAGGTGGCCGTGAAGTTAGGCGTCGTCATTTGGTAGCGCAGCACCTGGTAAGTATCCGTATCAACCCAGATAGTGCCCTTCGATTCATATTTCTCCAGCTCGGGGCGGGTTTCAAAGGTAATTTCCGCCACGCCACCCTTGGTAGAATCGGGGCCGGCCACAATGCCCTTTATTTCGAGCAGGTAGTTTTTGAAGGTGTTGGGGCTAAGCAGCGCCAGGGATTTAGTGCTATCCATGCGCGGATCAAACAACCCAAAGGAGCGGGTATACAGCGAGAAGTTGCTGAAGCTGGTTACAGCCTGCTTGCCGGCGTAGCGGCCCTGCGCAATGGCCGTGCCCTCTATGCGGGAGTTATTGGACTTCACATTCCAGATAACTTCCTGCAGCTCCGTGGGCTCGCCCCCGATGCGCGTAATCTGGCGGTAGAAGGCTTTGCCGTAGAATTTCTGGTCATATTCTTTCTGCAGGCGCTGGTAGGCCCGGTCTACCAACCGAAAAGCATAGCTGCCTACTTTCACCTCCGGCAGCGTAATTGTAGCCGAGGCCAGGGAAACCGCCAGCGGCTCGGCCCCGGAGGTAACCCGCACGGTGTCGCGCTGGTGGCTGAGCTCGGAGAAAACCAGGGTGCGCGGCAAGGATGGCACGTTGATGGAGAATTCGCCGTTTTCGTTGCTGGCCGTGCCCAACGTGGTGCCGCTCACGCCAATGCTTACAAAAGGAAGCGGCTCGCGGGTATCTTTATCGATAACGGTGCCGCGCAGCATGACCTGCGCCTGGGCAAGCTGGGTGAGTAGCAAAAAAGCCACCATTAGCCCCAGGGCCTTAGAAAATGGGCGCATGGCCCCGGAAAAAGAACGGCGAAAAAAAAGCGAAGACCGATAAATCAAAACAGCCAGGATTGAAGTGTGAAGATTGAGAAACCGTAAACGCCTGCGCTAACGGCCGGCATATGTAGCATTCACAAAAAACGAACCGGATAGTGGTCAAACCAACTATCCTACGCAGAAAGATAATCTTTGCTTTTCCTTTGTTGCCGGTTACCTCACGTCTTAGCCCTCCCTTAATGAAAGCTTCTCTCCTTCTTGCAGCCCTAACTTCTTTATATATAGGTACCCAGACGCCCGCGCTGGCCCAGCATAAAAAAGAGCTGCGCATTGCCTTTGGCTCCTGTAACCGCCACGATTTACCCCAGCCCCTCTGGGACGACATTGCCCAAGACAAGCCGCAGGTGTGGATCTGGCTGGGCGACAACATTTACGGCGACACCGACGACATGCAGGTGATGCGCCAGAAGTACGATGCCCAGTTCAACCAGGAAGGCTACCGCCACCTGCGCGAGCAGGGCACGGCCGTCATCGGTACCTGGGACGACCACGACTACGGCCGCAACGACGGCGACAAGAACTACCCCTTCAAGAAGCAGAGTCAGCAGGTAACCCTGGATTTTCTGCAGGAGCCAGCCGCCAGTCCGCGCCGCCAGCAGGAAGGTATTTATGCCGCCTACGAGTACAAAGCGGGCCGCAAAAAGGTGAAAGTGATTCTGCTGGATGACCGCTACTTTCAGGACACGCTGTACCGCGACGCCAACAAAGTATACCACCCCAACCTGACCGGCGACATTCTGGGCGAGGCCCAGTGGAAGTGGCTGGAGCAGCAGCTCACCAACTCCGATGCCGATGCCCATATCATTGCCTCCGGCATTCAGTTTCTGCCTCAGGAGCACGTGTATGAGAAGTGGGCCAACTTCCCCAAGTCCCGCCAGCGCCTGCTGGATTTGCTGGTTTCCACCAAAACCAAGGGTGTGCTGCTCATCAGCGGCGACCGGCACATTGGCGAGATTTCCAAAATGACGCTCCCGGGTCTGGAACAGCCCATTTATGAGGTAACCTCCAGCGGCCTTACCCACCCGGCCACCCAGAATACCGGCGAGCCCAACCAGTACCGCGTGGGGCCGCTGGTGAATCAGAAGCATTATGCGCTGTTCCGCTTCCGCCAGAAGCACCGCAAGCTGCTGGTTTCGGCGGCCCTGAAGGGGGATGAAGGCAAGGTGTTTTACACCGAGAACATCGAAATAAAGTAGCCGGAGCTTGGCGGGTTGTCAAAATGCTCGCCCGGTAAAAGCAGCACATTCCCCTAACTTCGCAATTCAACCTACGCCCCAGTCGCTTGTCGTTGTTCCGCCACCTCTCTTTGCTATTGCTGGCCCTGCTGCTCCTGAGCCCGACGGATATGTCGGCGCAGCGCCGGAAGAAATCTTCTGCTCGCCAAAAAACCAGCCGTAAGGTGGCGCGTCGGGCGCCTGTACGCCGCAGCCGCCCCGCTGCGAAAGTAGTAGCGCGGCCGAAACCGGTAGTGCAGACACCCAAGGTCAAGCCAGTAGCATTAGCGGTAGCCAAGCCCGTAATCGGGCAGCCTAGTAAGTTACCGGTACCGTTTGCCGCACAGCTCAGCAGCTCCCGCTGGGTAGATTCCGTAATGCAGACGCTGACGCCCGACCAGCGAGTAGCCCAGCTGTTTATGGTGGCGGCTTACTCCAACCGCAAACGCATTGATGAGGACTCTGTGTCAGCGCTGATTCAGCAATACGGCATTGGCGGGCTGATTTTCTTTCAGGGCGGGCCCGTGCGCCAGAGCCGGCTGCTGAACCGCTACCAAAGTCAGAGCCGCGTGCCCCTGCTGGTGGCCATGGATGCAGAATGGGGCGTGGGTATGCGCCTGGACAGCGTGGTGCGCTTCCCCTTCCAGATGAGCATGGGTGGCATCCACGACAACCAGCTCTTCTATGACATGGGTGAGGAAGTAGCAGCGCAGTTTAAGCGGCTGGGCATGCACGTCAATTTTGCGCCGGTAGTTGATGTCAATAACAACGCCGCCAACCCGGTTATTGGCTTCCGCAGCTGGGGCGAGGACCGCCAGAACGTAACGGAGAAAAGCGACCTCTACATGAAGGGTATGCAGGATGCCGGCGTGCTGGCCGTGGCCAAACACTTTCCCGGCCACGGCGACACCGATACCGACTCCCACCTGGCCCTGCCGCTGGTGCGCGTAGACCGCCGCCGCCTCGATACCCTGGAGCTATACCCCTTCCGCAGCCTCATGCAGCGTGGCCTGGGCGGCCTAATGATTGCCCACCTCAACATTCCGGCCCTCGATAGCACCGGCACGCCTTCCACCCTTTCCCGCCCCATTGTAACCGACCTGGTTCAGCGCAAAATGGGCTTTGAAGGCATCATCTTCACCGATGCCATGAATATGAAGGGCGTCATCAGCAAGTACCCGCCCGGCGAGGCCGATGTGCGCGCCCTGCTGGCCGGCAACGATATTCTGGAATTCAGCAAAAACATACCGCTGGCCCTGCAAATGGTGCGCGCCGCCATTAACCGCGGCGAGCTAACCCAGGAAGAAATTGACCGCCGCTGCCGCAAAGTACTGGCCCTGAAGCAGTGGGCCGGCCTGGACAAGTATCAGCCCATCAGCCTGAAAAATATTTACCAGGACCTGAACGGCGCCCACGCCCAGTACCTCAGCCGCCACCTTTCCGAGCTGAGCATCACCGTGCTGCGCAACCAGAAAAACCTGCTGCCCCTTTCCCGCCTAGATACCCTACGGCTGGCCACGCTCACCATCGGTACAAAAGACACCACCGATTTTCAGCGCATGGTGGCCACCTACGCGCCGGTGCGCCACTTCTGGCTGCCGGCCACGCCTACCCTGGACGAGTTGGTGCAGATGCGCGAAGCTCTGCGGCCCTACAATACCGTGCTGGTGGCCCTCAGCAACCTGGGCCGCCAACCCGCCACCAATTTTGGCATTACGCCGGAAACCAACGTGCTCCTGCGCGAGCTGGGCGCCGGCAAGCAGCGCATGATTGTCAGCGTATTTGGCACGGCCTACGCCGTAGCCAAAGTGCGGGACTTAGACCGCGCCGAAGCAGTGGTTGTAGCCTACCAGGAAAGCCGGAATGCCCAGGAAAAGGTTGCGGAACTGATTTTTGGCGGCTTTGATGCCAAAGGAAATCTACCCGTTACGGTTTCAGAGAAATACAGCTACGGCAAAGGCCTCGCTACGCAGGGCGGTGCCCGGCTGCGCTTCGGGGCTCCCGAAGATGTGGAGATGGATCCGCGCCTGGAAGCCCGCGTAGATTCTGTTATGGCGCAGGCTCTGGCCGCCCACGCTACCCCGGGGGCGCAGGTGCTCATTGCCCGGCGCGGCACGGTGGTGCTACGCAAAAGCTACGGCACCCAAACCTATGCTGAGGCCGGAAAAGCGGCCCGCCCGGTGCAGGATACCGATATCTACGACCTGGCTTCCCTCACAAAAGTTGCCGCCGCGCTGCCGGCCCTCATGAAGCTGCAGGATGAAGGCAAGTTCAGTCCCGACAAAACCCTGGGCGACTATTTCCCCGAGCTGCGCAAGACCAATAAAGCCAACCTGAAGCTGCGGGACGTGCTCACCCACCAGGCCCGCCTGCAGGCCTGGATTCCGTTCTGGAAAAGCTACGTGCGCAAAAACGGCAAGCTAAAATGGTGGTACGTGCGCCGAGACTCCTCTGCCCTGTTCCCCCTGCAGGTTGCCCGCCACGAGTGGGCCCGCCGCGACCTGCCCCGCCGCATTATCAAGGCCATTGGCAAGTCGCCGCTGAATGCAAAGCCGGGCTATGTGTACTCTGATTTGTCGTTCTACCTGTACCCGGCGCTGGTGGAGCGCCTTAGCGGCAAGCCGTTTGAGCAGTATCTGCAGGAGAATTTCTACCGGCCGCTGGGCGCCACTACCTTAGGCTTCAACCCCACGCGCCGCTTCCCGCTCAGCCGCCTGGTGCCCACGGAATACGACTCCTTGTTTCGCCGGCAGCTGCTGCACGGCACCGTGGATGATGAAGGCGCGGCCCTGCTAGGTGGTATTTCCGGCCACGCGGGCCTGTTTGGCTCCGCTACCGATCTGGCCAAGCTGGTGCAGCTCTACGCCAACGGTGGCCGCTACGGCGGGCAGCAGTTCATAAAGGAAGCCACGCTGGCCGAGTACACGCGCTGCCAGTTCTGCCCCCAGAACCGCCGCGCCCTCGGCTTCGACAAGCCCAGTACGCCCCCGGCCGGCAACACCGCCCACGATGCCAGCCCCGGCAGCTTCGGCCACTCCGGCTTCACGGGCACGTATTTCTGGGTTGATCCGCAGTATGAGCTGACGTATATCTTCCTTTCCAACCGGGTGAACCCCACGCGCCGCAACAACAAGCTCTCCGATTTGAACGTGCGCACCCAAATTCAGCAGCTGGCCATTGACGCCATTCGCAAGCCCCGGCATCTGGAAGTGGAAAGCACGGTGCCGCAGGAGAATTAAGCGGCCGCTACCTACACAGAATAAGCAGAATAAGATAGGCTGACCTGCAACCCACCTAGCAGGAAGTGACTCTTCCTATAATAACGATCTACTGATGAAGAATGTCTCTTTGTTTCTGTGCGGTGCGTTGCTCTTAGGTGCTGGTTGCGGCCCAAACCCTCCTGTAGAATATAAGCTTTCAGCTGAGCAAATTGCCTGGCAGCCCTATAAGACCGGGGACCAGCTGCGCTTTGGCCAGGCCCATACCAGCAAAGTGCGCACTTTTACTATCACAGAAGTAAAAGTGCAGTTTCATGAGTATTCCGTTGGAGGAAATGCAATGGTTTATCTCGGGCCTCCCAAAAAGATAAAGGCTCAGGAGCTTGATGTGTACGCCCGTCGTACCGATACGCTCCGCTACGTGCGCACCCCTACAAGCACGCCTGCACAACCAGATTCGGTACCTGACTTATCCTCCAGCACTCTGATTAGCATGGGAGCCAATGAGTATCGCAGTATCACCTACCTAAACTGGGATATCGGCTTTGGTAGTTCTCTTCCACTAGATCAGAAACTCCCGGAAAACCAACTGGCCGATACTACCCGGCAGTTGCTGCCTAATCTGCGGCTGAGCGACATTGATTATGGGCCGGTATGGCGGATTTATAACGAATTATCCTTCTTACCCACAGTGCATCCACGCGCCCGGCCAGCCCGGCTTGTTTATTTTGCAAAGGGCTACGGGGTGGTTGGGTTTGTAGAAGGCAATACGTTGTGGTATCGGCTGCCTTAAGCAAATCCTACGCGCTTCATACTGCACCATTTCTGATAATATTCCTTCCCAGATCCGTTACTGCAAGCCGGATAGCTCAACCGTGCTTTATCCTATTTTTCAACTCCCAATCCGTACCCGGCTGGGAGTAGCTTTCCATGAAGGCAGCGAAAAGGAACCCCAAATGCAGGGCGCAAGCAACAAAGCGAGAAAGTACAATGTGTTGGGGTTTCTATTTAGCTTAAGGCCTTCTATCCCCAAACCCACCGCTATATGTTAGGATTGATGATGCAGGAGCCCCTGCGCATTGCCGGGCTCATAGAGCACGCCGCCAAGTGGCACGCTGATACCGAGATTGTCACGCGCCTGGTAGAAGGTGGCTTTCACCGCTACACCTATGCCGCCGCGCACCGCCGCAGCAAGCAGCTGGCTAATGCCCTCAAGGAGCTAGGCATTAACTGGGGCGAGAGGGTGGGCACGCTGGCCTGGAATACGCACCGGCATTTTGAGCTCTACTACGGCATATCGGGTATGGGAGCCGTGTGCCACACCATCAACCCGCGTCTGTTTCCAGAGCAGCTGGTCTACATCATCAACCACGCCGAAGACCGGCTGATTTTCTTCGACCTCACCTTTCTGCCGCTGGTGGAGCGCCTGGCACCTTTATGCCCTACGGTAGAAGCCTGGGTGCTAATGACCGACCGCGCACACATGCCGGAGGCCACCGCCCTGCCCGGCGAAGTGCGCTGCTACGAAGACCTGCTGGCCGCCCACAACGAAGAGTTTACGTGGCCGGTATTTGATGAAAATACCGCCTCCTCGCTGTGCTATACTTCCGGTACCACCGACCAGCCCAAGGGCGTGCTCTACTCCCACCGCTCCACGGTGCTGCACAGCTACGCCGCTGCCCTGCCCGACTGTTTTAACTGCTCGGCCCGCGACGTAATTCTGCCCGTAGTGCCCATGTTCCATGTCAATGCCTGGGGTATTCCCTACCTGGCTCCCATGATTGGCTGCAAGCTGGTACTGCCCGGCCCGGGCCTGGATGCGGCTAGTTTGTATGAGCTGTTTGAAAACGAAGGCGTAACATTTTCGGCTGGCGTGCCTACCATCTGGTTTGGGCTGCTGCAATTCATGCGCGACAAAAAGCGGCGGTTCAGCACGCTCAACAAGATGATTGTAGGTGGCGCTTCCTGCCCGCCCGCCCTGCTCAAGGCCTTTGATGAAGAGCTGGGTGTGCAGATTCGGCACGCCTGGGGCATGACGGAAACCTCCCCACTGGGTACCGTTTGCACGCTAAAAAGCCAGCAGCTTAGTCTCAGCCCCGAGGAGCAGTTTGCTATTCAAAGCAAGCAGGGCCGCGCCATTTTTGGGGTAGATATGAAGATTGTGGACGACGAAGGCCAGGAGCTACCCCACGACGGCGTAGCCTTCGGCGACCTGCTGGTGCGCGGCCCCTTTATTGTGGCCGATTACTACCGGGCCGGGGAGCCTGGCGAGCTAACCAAAAGCGGCTGGTTCCGCACCGGCGACGTAGCCACCATCGACCCCAACGGCTTCATGCAGATTACGGACCGCAGCAAGGACGTTATCAAATCAGGCGGGGAATGGATTTCCAGTATAGAGCTGGAAAACCTGGCCGTGGGCCACCCCGCTGTGGCCGAGGCCGCCGTGATTGGCGTGCCCCACCAAAAATGGAGCGAGCGGCCTCTGCTGGTGGTAGTGGTGCGGCCCGGCCATGAATTAACCGCCGAGGAGATTCTGGCCTTCTATGAGGGTAAAGTAGCCAGCTGGTGGAAACCCGATGCCGTGGAATTTGTGGAGCAGCTGCCGCATACCGCTACGGGCAAGCTCCTCAAAACCCAGCTGCGCAAGGATTTTGATGGTTATGTACTGGGTGGGTGACATGTGCTTCTGCCACGCAGCCCAATAAAAAGGCGCTGCTCCAATTTGGGGCAGCGCCTTTACTTTTACCTGAAAAGCCAGCTATTCCTGCGCTTTCATTTTCTCCTCCAGCATGCGCTGCAGCTCCGGCAGGTTTTCCTGCACCCGGCGCTGGCCCAGCTGCATACCCGCCTGCAGCAGCACGTTCTGCTTGCTCACGTATTTCTGGCCCGTCGGGGACTGGTAGAATTTGGTGAGGTCGCGCAGCTCTTTTTCCGTGAACTCGCGGGCATAGAGGTCTACCATTTCGGTTTTCAGCGCGGTCCAGCTCATGTATTTGTTCATGAAGGCGCGCATTTCGGGCTCCAGCTTTTTCAGGTTGGGGTTTTGCTCTATCTGCAGGGCCAGAGTCATGTCGATGCTCTGGTTAATGGTTTTTTCCGACTGCATTACTTCCAGCAAAGATTCGGCGGCTTTGCGCTGCGCGGCGGAGATTAATGTGGGAGCCACCACCGCTGCGGTAGTGTTTTGGGCTTTTACGACCGGGGCCAACAGCAATAAACCAGCGGCCAGGAATACGCCACCGCAGCGGGAAGCCCAGGAATGGAACGAATACAACATTTACTTCGGATGATCAGGAATGGATATGAATACGGTAAGTTCCGGAAAATAACCTACCTAAAAGCGCCGGCTAAAGCTTCACGATAATATGTCGGCGGTATAGCACCCACAGCACCGCATACCAGATCAGCAGGCACGTTACGGCACCGGCCAAAGATGCATTATATGGCGAAGCGAAGTAAGGCGCGAAAAACTGGGCGTACAGCCAGTCTTTCATGCTGACAGACATACCAGCCGGGTCCGCCACCTGCCACAGATTGAGCGTGCGGGCCACCAGCGTAGAACCCACAAATACCAGCAGGGCATTTACGCCTACCACCTGGGCCGGCAACGCAAAACGCCGCCAGCCCTGCACATCACAAAGCCAGTACAGCGTAGCCAGCACCGCTATGGCCAGGCCGCCTGTGTAGAGCACATAAGAGCTGGTCCACAGGCTTTTGTTGAGCGGAAACCAGTGGCTCCAGATCAAGCCCAGCACTATGAGCAGGCCGGCATCAATCAATAACCAGACTACTTTCACAGCAGGCTCCAGGCGCGGGCGGCGTAGCCATTCACCGGTAAGTACGCCCAGCAGGCCGGTGGCCACCGCGGGCAGGGTACCCAGCAGGCCTTCCGGGTCCCAGGTGCGGCTGAGCTTCCAGAGGTGGTTTTCGGTGAAGATGAGCCGGTCCAGCCACGCGCCCAAGTTGGTGGCGGGCTCTAGGTTAGCCGGTCCGAAACCCGGCACGGGTACTACCTGCAGCAGCAGGGAATAGCCAATGAGCAACCCCAGCACCAGCCCAATCTGCTGACGGCGGGTGGTGTACAAAAACAAGACCCCGCACACGCCAAAAACCACCCCAATGCGCTGCAGCACGCCCGGGAGCCGCACGGTGGCAAACTCAAAATACGGCAGCAGGGCCACCAGAATACCCAGCGCAGTGATGAGTGCCGCCCGGCGCAGGACTCGGCGCATGGCCGTGCGGCGCCGGGCGGCCTCGTGGCGGCTGTTATCCAGCGCATATACCGCCGAAACGCCGACTATAAACAGGAAGAAGGGAAACACCAGGTCGGCCAGGGTGCAGCCGTGCCACTCGGCATGGGCCAGCGGCGCGTAGATGTGGCCCCAGTCGCCGGGGTGGTTTACCAGCAGCATCACCAGCACCGTTATGCCCCGGAACACATCCAGGGAGATAAGGCGGCCGGGCTGCGAGGCCTCCGCTAACGGCGGCATACCGGTGGTGGCTAAAGCGGCTTGGGTGGTGCTTTGCATGGGAAGCTGACTACTGCGGGAGTGGGGAAATATTGGGTAAATTAGTCATGCTGCGCTTGCCGCCGGGAATTACCTACTTTATATCCCGGGTGCTTTTTTGCTACTACTTCGTTATGTCAGCCAGTCGCCACCGTTTCCGATTTGCAGGAGCCCTTTTCCTGTGGGCGGGCGTTATCAGCTGTCAATCTAAGCAGCAGGCGCCTGACTTCCCGTTTCCTGAAAACCCCAGCATTTCGGATGCCGCGGGCCACCCGCGGGACACGCTGACGGATTACTTTCATTTACCCGATTATATCAGCAAACAGCCCCATGTGGAGGCTGGGGTAGCTAGGCAAATTCAGGATGACTTCCGGCACCTGAGCAGCGAGCTGTATTACTTCGGGGCGCCGGTACTGTCTAATTACCCGCTTCCCAAACCGATTTTTCGGGCTTTGCGCCATAGCGCTTCTGATCCAGTACAGCTCTTCACCTTTCAGGTAGATGAGAAAGGTCCTTTTCTGCTGGTGCAGGCGCTCAACCATCACTCCAATCTGGGCGGGCCTCAGGCTCCGCCCCCTGTGTTATCTTCTAACGAGCAGGCCGAAAGGAAGTGGCTTCAACGCCCTCCAACCGTTGAGTACACCTGCCGGTATGACCTCAGTAAAAGCCAGTGGTATAACATGACGAGCCAGTTTCCGGAAACTTACTCTCCATACTACATCAGCCCCAGTGTCTTTGAGGGATTTGGCGGCAACCGGTGGCTTTTTGAAACCAGCACACCCCGGAGCTATAGTCTGTATTACTACCGGGCCGATTCTCCCAGCTATTTAATCAGATGGCTGGAAGCCCACGGCTACCCGGAACAATAGTTTAGCCGCCAAATATCCGCCCAAACAGGCCCTGGCGGCGCTTATGCTTGATTTTGACTTTGGTTTTGGAGGCCGTGGACGATGGGCGGCTGCCGATGGTGGGCCGGGAAGGCATAGGGCGGGCCGGCGGCCGGGCCGTTACGGGCGGCGTGGCCGCCGGAGCCGGCTCGGGCAGCGTAGTGGGCACGGCAACCGGCGGCGCCGGGGTTTCGGCCACCAGTACTTCCGGCTCGGTTTTCAGGGTTGTTACACGGATGGGCGCACTTTCATTGTGCAGCCGGTCTACCGCCGTTACGTAGTAGGCATACTCCTGGCCGGGGCGGGCGGTTGTGTCCTGCCACACCAGGGGCTTATCGGGGCGGCGGGGCAGTAGCGTGAGGATACGGCGCGGGTCGTCGGGGCCAGGCGTTTCGCCTTCGGCGAAGCGGTAGACCACAAAGTAGCGGGCGTCGTCGCCATCAGCCGCCTGGGGGCCGGCCTGCCAGCGCAGCGTAACGGGGCCGCCGGCGCGGGTGAGCATCAGGTTCTGGGCCGGGCGCGGCGGCACGGCATCCATCCAGGGCATAGTAGGGATAAGGGCCGGATAGCGGAACAGATTCAGACGCAGGGAATCCGTAGTATGCAGCGGATTGGCCATGATGGACTTGGCCGAGAAAAACACGCTGCCGCTTACATCAGTAGGGAAAGAGCGGTTGAGGCGTACCTGCCGGGGCAGCTCGCGCGGGTTGCGCCAGGTGGTATCGGAGCGGGTGTTTTCCAGCATGCGGTAGGCGCCCTGCCCAATGTAGAGGTGCCGGTCGTAGTGGTTGCGCGACCACCACTCCAGAATAGTAGCGTAGGGCACCAACCGGAAATTGCTGCTCCAGTAGAGCTGCGGCACTATGTAGTCTACCCAGCCCTGCTGCAGCCACAGGCGGGTATCGGCATACAGATTAGCGTAGCTGGGCTGCCCGGCGCGGGTGTCGGAGCCTTCGGGGTGGCCGGATTTGTTCATCCAGACGCCAAAAGGCGAGACGCCAAACTTCACCCAGCGCTTGGTGCTGCGAATGGAGTCGTGCACCTGCTGAATGAGCAGATTCACGTTCTGGCGGCGCCAATCGGCTAGCGTCAGGTTATCCGGGTTATACCGGGCAAAGGCTGCCTCGTCGTGAATAACCTGTTTGGGCTCGGGGTACGGGTAGAAATAATCATCAAAGTGCACGCCATCAATATCATAGCGACGCACCACGTCCAGAATTACCTGGGTAATGTAGTTGCGTACTTCTGGCAGGCCGGGGTTGTAGAGCAGCTTGCCGGCGTAGCGGATAAACCACTCCGGGTGCTGCCGGAACTGGTGGTTGGGCGCCAGGCGGCGCGTCACGGAATCCAGCGAAGCCCGGTAGGGATTAAACCAGGCGTGAAACTCCATGCCCCGGTCGTGGGCTTCGTCAATGAGGAAAGGCAGGGGGTCGTAGTCGGGGCTGGGGGCGCGGCCCTGCTGGCCGGTGAGCCACTTGCTCCAGGGCTCCAGCTCCGATTTATAAAAGGCATCGGAAGCGGGGCGCACCTGCACAAACACGGCATTGATACCGGCCCGCTGCTCGGCATTCAGCATGCGCTGGTATTCGCGGCGCTGCTGGTCGGCAGTGAGGGTGCGGGCGCTGGGCCAGTCTATGTTTTCTACCGAGGCAATCCAGACGCCGCGCAACTCCCGCTTGGGCGGCATGCCCTGGGCATCGGCCCGCAGGCTACCGGTTGTGAGCCCCCACACCAACATCCAACCAAACAGAACAACACGACCAACAGTAGAGAATCCAAGCATCAGCACCAAACGAGTAATAGGCCCCGAAATTACGCAGCCTGTGTTGGTTTACCCGAAAAAATTACACTTAAATGTCTCCCTGTCAGCGCTGAAAACAACTTTACCCGTACAGGATTATAAAACACAACAGCCTCAGACCCTACTCGGTCTGAGGCTGTTAGCATCATTCATACACTATGGCGCCGAGGTTAGTCGCCTACGCCGCGGCGCGTGAGGTCGTTGTGGGGCTGCGGATCTTCGCCGCCTTCCATGCCGTTGGTCTGGTCGGAGTTGCCGTAGCCGCCCCGGATGCCTTCCCCATCACCCATATCTTCCTGGGTGCTGGTGGGCAGGGCCTGGCCTTCGGTGGGCTGCCCGGCGTTGGGCTTAGCTGAGTCCTGTGGCTTTTCTGGTTGGGCGCTGTCGGTGGGCTGTGGGTTATTCTGCATGGGGAATAGTCTTTGGGGTGTAGTGGAGTTTAGAGGGTAACCTGGCCGCCTTCGCCGCCCGATACGCCGGTGCCGCCGCTGGTGGTGGCCCCGCCTACGTCGCCCTCGTCGGCATTGCCAGGGGTGTCGTACTGGGTGCTGCGGCTCACATCTTTGCCTTTGATGGGCTGACCGCCCACGGAGCCGCCGCTGCCGGAGCTGTCATCGGCGTTGAGGCCGCGCAGCGCATCACCGGAGCCGGGCGCCTGCCGGCCTTCCGGCTGGAAGTTGCGGGCCCGCTCCTGGTCACTGGTTTCCTGATCGAGGGGCGGCTGGGGAGTTTCGTCGGGTTGCATAGGGCTTATCGGGCTAGAAGTGAGACCTAAGTATTTCCGGCTATACGCGCCCTGCGCCGGGTGGTTGAGCGCGGGTTTCCCTGTAACTTGCTGCTTTACCTTTTATCTCTTTACTATTCTTTGCCCCAATGCCTACTTCCAGTACTTCTGGGTCTGATTTCCTGAGCCAGAAAACCACCGATGAGCTTCTATTTCTGATTCGTAACCCCAGCTTATACCACGATACCTTAGTAACCGCCGCCCAGCAGGAGCTCCGCCAACGGGCCATTAATCCGCACCAGGCCATTATTGATTCCCGGGAACCCCAGATAGAATGGGATACCGACTCCGGCTCGCGCATCAACTGGCCCGCCGTGCTGACTATACTGCTCTTCATTGGCGGCGCCTTTCTTTATTGGTGGCACATGCCGGCCAAACACGGCTCCGGCCCCGATGGCGCCCCCGGTCCAGCCGTGCTGGAAACCGTGGCCTCGCGCCCCATTCCCAACTTTACCGCCCAAACTAAGGCCAGCGTGCAGCGCATGAAACAGCTGCTGCCCGCCGCAGCCCGCCGAGACGAAAAGGCCACCCGCAAATACCTGATTCTGGCGGAGCGGTTCTGGAACGCCGAGCATCAATCAGCCTATCTGGCCAAAGAAGTTACCACTGCCCGCATCGACTCCACCTTTCCCACCCAGGTGGAGTTAACCTACCAGGAGTGGCGCAAGCTCACCAGTGTGCTGGTGTATAACCACAACCTGAAGCCCATTATGCAAGCCCGCGTAGACCTGATGCAGGACGTGGCCCAGCGCGAAATGACGGCCCTGGGCCAGATGCGCCGCAACTACCAGCTGGGCAACCCGCCCCTGAACGAGCAGGTGCGCATTACAATGGCTCCCGTGCCCCAGCTGCTGGCCGAGTTGCAGGGCAAAGCCACCACTCTGCACGTGTCGCTGGGCAAATAACCTAACCGCCCCGCTTCAATATCAACCTTCGGCAAGCCACGCTGTTCTCTACCTCTATGCTTCCTGCCGAAGACCAGCCCACCGATTTTGCCCGCCTCAGTGATGCCGAGTTACTGTATCTGGCGCAGCATGCCCGGCGCTACCCGCCGGCGTTAGGCCAAGCGGCTTTGCAGGAGCTGCAGCGGCGCGGTCTGGTTCCGGACGAGCTACCGCAGGCGCCGCCCGCGGCCCCCACCTCGCAGCCGGGGCGGCCGGAGCCGGCCTGGTGGGCCCTGGTCGGCCGGGTGTTCCGGCCCGGCGGCAGCTACTTTATCACGCCCCTGCTGCTGTTGCTGAATCTGGCAGTTTTTGGGCTGATGGTAGTACAGGGAACCAACGTGCTTCACCCGGCCGGCCCCGACCTTATCCGGTGGGGCTCCAACTTCTCCCCGCTCACGCTGCACGGGCAGTGGTGGCGGCTGTTTACAGCCTGCTTTTTGCACGGCGGCATTACGCACTTGCTGCTCAACAGCTATGCTTTGGTGTTTATTGGGGTGCTGGCCGAGCCGCTGGTGGGCCGCTGGCGGCTGTTGCTGGTGTACCTGCTGAGTGGCGTAACCGGCAATGTGCTTAGTTTGTGGTGGCACACTAGGGGCGTAAATGGCGTGGGCGCTTCCGGGGCTATTTTTGGGCTCTATGGCCTGCTGCTGGCCCTGGTAGCCACGGAAGCCCGCCACCTCACGCGCCCCCAGCGGCTGGCTTTGCTGGTGAATACGCTTTTCATAACCGCCACCAGCCTGGCCTACGGCCTGCAGCAACCTACCGTAGACAATGCGGCCCATTTGGGCGGTTTGCTGCTGGGGCTGGTTGCGGGTGTGGTACTGGGCATCTGGAGCCGGCTTTTTCCCGCGCCCGTCACTCCCTGAGCCGCTGGGAAAAGATGCCAGGCATTTCCGCCGTAAATTTGCTTTATACCGCTGCTGCCGTGCCTGATACACCTCCCTCCCTTCCGCCTGCCGATGATGCCTCGGCGCCCACGCCGCCCTCCCGCTGGCAGAAACTGGGCGCGGCAGCCCGCCGGGCCGCCGGCCTGCCCGCTACGGGCCTAAGCTACCTGTATCAGACACACCTGGCCAACCGGCACTTCACGCTACCGGTGCTCAACGGCGCCTTCGGCGACCAGCTGGCCGAGCGCCATGACCCGCGCACTATCCAGATGAGCTTCCGCCGCCACGGCGCCGACGTACCCGTGGCGCACCTACACCTCTCCCCAGACCGCCCCAAAACCGTAGTGTTTCTGCACGGGCTAATGGGCGACGAGCTGATCTGGCAAACCGGCGCCGGGGCCACGCCGCGCTACGGGCCGCTTCTGCAGCAGGAGCTGCCCGTACATTGTCTGTATGTGCGCTACAACTCCGGCCTGCACATTTCTGAAAATGGCCGCCTGCTCAGCCAGCTGCTCACGGAGCTGGTGGCCGCATATCCTGAAGCTACCCGGGAGCTGGTGCTGCTGGGCCATAGCATGGGCGGGCTGGTAATTCGCTCCGCCGGATATTATGCAGCACCAGCTACTGCCACCGCAGCTCCGGTGTCTGCGTCAGCAGAAGGGAAGCCTGCTGCTGCCTGGGTAAGGCATTTAAAAACGGTTTTTCTGCTGGGCGTACCCAATGAGGGTTCTTTTCTGGAGCAGAACAGCTACCTCACCTCCATGGCCCTGCGCAAAATAAATCTGCGCCCCACCCGCTTCATCAGCGAGTTAATGGACCGTCGCAGCAACGGCATCAAAGACCTGCGCCACGCCCGCCTGGTGGATGAGGACTGGCAGCACCCCCAGGCCAACGACCTGCTCCCCCCGCGCACGCTGGTACCGCCGCTGCCCGGCGTGCACTACCATATGCTGGTGGGTTCTTTGCTGAAAACCACGGCCTCGGCCCTAGCGCACTACTTCGGTGATGGACTGGTAGGCGCCGGCAGTGCCGTAGGCACCGTTTTCGGCGACCCGGCCCTGCCGCCCGATGTGCAGGTTAGCACGCGTACGTTTGCGCAACAGCACCACGGCACCCTGCTTTCCAATGAGGAGGTGTATCAGTATCTGCGGGAGAATATGTGAGCGGAAGCCGCCGGCTGTATACCTCAGGCAGGATTACCGGCGTATTCAGAAACCACTGCTACTTCAGCAAATAACTGACACCAATATTTGCGCCAGCGCCCGGAGCTAGCCCCCATATGCTTATCGGTGGAATTTGAAGGTTTTTACTGACCAATATCTCCGTACCTATTGCCCAATGTGGGCCCATAAGGTAACGGAGCCCTATTCCACCTACCAGATGCGGCTCCGTGGCCGTGATGGGGTGATAATTGTAAGTATCTGTTTGGGTAGCAGAGGTTCGGGTTGAAGATTCCCGGACGGTGCCCCGCACAACGGCCAGGCCCAGCAGCCAGTCAAACTGCAGGTGCCGCTGCGGCCGGCTGCGGCTAAAACGGGCCATTACCGTTACGGCAGTGCTCCGGGTATCCTCTTTATAATAGAAGTCATACAACTCCCCATCCACCTCCCCACTCTCGCGGTTCTCCTGGAGCCGACGACCGTATTGAATTTCAGCCTGAAGGGCTACCCGGGGCTTGATGGTATACCCGACCTGGACATAAGCCGGCTTTAACTGATTGTAGGGCCGATTGATAGAGTAATAATGATGAAGACCGGCCCCGGCTCCTACATACCAACGCCCGGAGGCAGCTGAAGAGTCTGCTGTTTGCGCCGAAGCCGTACCAGCGCCAGCGCACAACCCTGCTACGACGGCTATTTTCAGTAAAGGATATTTCATATAGGATATTGATTGACTTCCAATATTAGCTACTTGAAATAAATTATAGTGCTGGACTTCTATACTGGCAATAAAAAAACCTGTGTGCCAATCCAACCACCCAAAACAACAGCGCCCGGCCATTGGTCGGGCGCTGTTGCCTTCACTCAAAAATAGGTTGGGACTGATTACTGAATAACCAGCTCCCCAAAGCCTGCTGATACAATAACGTGGGGGAGTGTGAGGCCGGCTTCGGTTACGCCTTGGGCAGCTTCTGCCGGCTGGCCATCTACGGTTAGCGTAGTGGGCGCAAAGGGGAAGCCGTGCAGCACTACGCTGTAGGTTTCGTAGGTAGGCACATACGGCCCCGTAATTTCCTGCTTCAGGCTGAAGCTGTTATCGTTGCCGCGGACCCGGAAATGGCGCGTGGTACTTTGGCCTTTGGCGTAGCCGTAGCCTTCACCGCCGTCATCATAGAGCACGCTTAGCTCCTCGCCTTCGGTGTAGTACACGTGCAGGGTAAGCTGCTCCACCACTTTCTCGCCCACGTACTGCATCACGGGGTAGAACGGAATAACGGCTCCGGCGCGTACGAACAGCGGAATCCGGTCGAGGCCGGCGCTGGCCCACACTTCGGCCCCGCCGCCTTTGGGCTCATCGGTCCAGTAGTAGAACCAGTTGCCGCGCGGCAGGTACATCCAGCGGCCATCGGCACCGGCCTGCGTAATGGGGCACACCAGCAGGTGGTCGCCCAGGGCAAACTCGGCCATGCGCAGGTACGTGTCGGTGTCGTTCTGGTCCAGGAAGGCCAGGGGGCGCAGCATGGGCGTACCTTCCTGCACGTACTGCCAGAAAGTGGTGTACATGTAAGGCAGCAGGCGGTAGCGCAACTCAATAAATGACTTGGCCAAGTCGCAGAACTCCTGCCCGAACGACCAGGGCTCCTGGTCGCCGTGGTCGCCGGAGCTGTGCGTGCGGAAGAACGGGTGAAAGGCCGCCAGGGCTACCCAGCGCACGTACAGCTCGCCATCGGGGGTGTCAATAAAGCCGCCCACATCGGAACCCACAAAGGAGAAGCCCGAGATGCTGAGGCGCTGGCACTGAATATTGGCCAGCCACAGGTGCTCCCAGGAGGCAATGTTGTCGCCGGTCCAGCCGGAGGAGTAGCGCTGCCCGCCGGCGTAGGTGCTGCGCGTGATGGTGAAGGGCCGGTTGGGGTAGGCAAAGCGCTTTACGCCTTCGTTGGTGGCGCGGGCCATCTGCATGCCGTACACGTTGTGGGCTTTACGGTGCGTGCCGGGGTTGCCATCGTAATCGAAGCGTACATCATCCGGGAAAGTGCCTTTTTCGAACACAGCGGGCTCGTTCATATCATTCCACACGCCCTTCACGCCGGTTTCCTCAATGAGGCCTTTGAACAGGCCGGCCCACCACTCACGCACGGTGGGGTGGGTGAAATCGGGGAAGTTGCAGAGGCCGGGCCACACGGAGCCCTTCATCAGGGGCCCGTCGCCGCGGCGGCAGAAGTAGTCCTTTTCCAGCGCCTCGGTATACACCGGGTAGTTGGGGTCAATCTTAATGCCGGGGTCGATGATGACAATGGTTTTGAAGCCATCCTCGGCCAGCTCCTGCACCATGCGCTTGGGCTCGGGGAAGTGCGTGGGGCTCCAGGTAAAGCACCGGAAGCCATCCATGTAGTCAATATCGAGGTAGAGCGCGTCGCAAGGGATTTTCCGGTCGCGGAAGCCCTGGGCAATGGCCTTTACATTGCTCTCGGGGAAATAGCTCCACTTGCACTGGTGGTAGCCCAGGGCCCACAGCGGGGGCAGCTCGGGCGGGCACGTGAGGCGCGTGTACTCCTGGGTTACTTCCATGAGCGTGGGGCCGTAGATGAAGTAGTAGTTCATCTCGCCACCCATGGCCCAGAAGCTGGTGACATCGGCCCGCTCCGCGGCAAAGTCGAAGAAGGACTTAAAGGAGTTATCGAAGAAAATGCCGTGGGCAATTTTCTGGTGTAGCTCCAGGTAAAACGGGATGTTCTTGTAGAGCGGGTCGGAGCCTTTTACGTAGCCGTACGTATCGGTACCCCAGTTCTGGAAGCGCTTGCCGCGCAGGTTCATGTTATCGGGCTTGTCGCCGAGGCCGTAGTAGTGCACGCCGCTCTGCACCTGCTTGCTCATCTTCACGATGTCGTTGCCGGTTTCGTAGTCGTACTCCCAGTGGAAGCCCTTCTCATCGGCGGAGAGCAGCGTGCCCGAGCGGTCCAGGATGCGTACCGCCGCGTTATCCTTGCTGATGGTGCAGATCAGGCGCTCAGTGGTGATGCGGTAGTGGTCGGGCTTTTCCTTGAACTCCAGGAATTCCAGCTCGCGGCGGGGCTGGTCGGCGGGTACGGCGTAGCTGAAATCAGCCTCAAAACGACCTTCCGCCGCGTAGCGGAAGCGTAGAATTTTATCGGTTACCACGTACAGCATCAGCTGCACGCCATTATCACAAGAGAAAAGAAAACCTTCGTCAGTGGTTTTAGATGAAATGACCTTGCCGGGGAAGTGCTCCTGCTTCCGCGACACCAGGTCGTTGATCATGTAATTGTTATCCTGGATTGTATCAGCCATGAAGGTGTGTATGCGGGGCAAAAAAAATGTCCGACCGGGCCGGACAGACGAGCTTCGTTACGCAAGGTAAAAACGATTCATAGGAATTTTGCCTATCATTAATCGTAGATTGCCAAAAAGCCGCTTCCCCGTATATTCAACGGCTTTTTACTTTTCTCCCGCCCCCTCAAACGCCCCGCCATGGAAACTCCTAACCTGAAGGTATTACTGCTAGGCTGGGATGATACGTACCCCACGCAACACCCGCCAGCGGCCCCTTTAGGGCTGGCCCGCACGCTGGCAGCCCACAGCCAGCTCACGGTAGTACTGCCCACGCTGCCAGCCTCCACGGCTCCCATAGCCGGCGTAGACGTAACGGCTATTGGCAACCTATCAGCCGAAGAACTGCAGGCCGCCGTAGACCAATCGCGCAGTGCCGTTACAGCAAGAGCCGCCTGGAAAACACCGGCGGCGCCCTACCTGGGCGCTACGCCGGCCGAAGAAGCGGCTTCAAGTCCGGCTCTGCAAGCCAGGGTTCCTGCGGCAGGCCCATCAGCAGCCATTTCGGCCGAAGCTTCAGGCAGCACTTTCCGCCCCGTTTCGCTGCTGGAGGAAGAGGAAAGCGCCGGCGAGCCCAGCGCCGCCGAAGCCAATGCGCTGGACGAAGACATGCCGCTGGAGCCAGCGGTTAATTTTGCCCTGCCGGCAGAAGTCCGCAGCTTTTTGCCTGCCAGCGCCGAGCGCACTACGCCCCAACACGCGCTGGCCGTGCTCAATAATGAAATAGACGACGAGGCCGGCCTCAATTTCCGGGTGATACAATACGCCCGCTTTGCCACGCCCTTCGTGGCCGATAAGCCATTTGAGGTGATTTACGCCGCCGAATGGCCCACCTGGCTGGCTGCCATGGAAATCAGGCAGCGCACGGGCCGGCCGCTGGTGCTGCACGTGCACTCTCTCTGCTCCGACCGCAACACCACTGACGACCGGGGCTGGATTCAGGAGCTGGAGCGCCTGGCCCTGCGGCGGGCCGATTTAATCATCTTAGACTCGGAGGAGCTCTGCCACCGCGTGCGCCAACTCTATAACATACCTTTGCACCGCACCCGCGTGCAACACGGCGAGGTAAACGCCGAAGAGGTTTCCCGCGCCCTACAGGCCCTGCTGTAGCACCTGCTGGCAGTGCCTGCGTCATCGTCATACCAAATCACCCATACCCTATTGACTCCCGAACACACTTTTGACGCCCCCCTGGAGCTGGATGCCGAAACCGGCGGCGTTTTCGTCCTGGTTCCCTTCAGTGTAGAAGCCACGTATGGCGTGCGCGGCCTGTTGCCTGTGCGCGCTACTATAGATGGTTTCCCGTATCGCGGCAGCCTCTCCCCCATTGGCGATGGTACCCACGCCCTGCTGGTACAGAAGCAAATCCGCAACGCCATTGGCAAATCCTGGAGCCAGTCGGTGCACATTACCCTCTCCCGGGACACCGAAGAGCGCACCGTAACCGTGCCCGAGGAGCTAGCCATGGCCTTGGACCGCGCCGGCCTGCGCCAGCGCTTTGATGATCTTTCCTACACCCACCGCAAAGAGTTTGCACAAGGCATTGAGCGAGCCAAGAAAGCCGAAACCCGCGCCCGCCGCGTGCAGGACGCCCTGGACCGGATTGCTTCCGGCCGCAAGCCGTAGAACTTTTACCCTGTCATTCCGAACGAAGGCGAGGAATCTGAGGAAGCCAGTATGGCCATACCCAGATTCCTCGCCTTCGCTCGGAATGACAGTTTGTATTGAAGCTACTCAATATTTTAAACCCTTGTCATCCTGAGCTGGCGAAGGACCTTATCACGGCTAAACGACTAGCGTAACAACGGCTCGTGCAAGCGTGACAAGGTCCTTCGCCAGCTCAGGATGACAGGAGTTTTGAGTACTGCAGGAGCTTCGTTTTTACCCGATGCGCTGTAGCACCAAGGCCGTTCGGTTGGTGACGTACAGGCTCAGCTTGTTTACGCCATCTTCCACAAAAGTCTCATAGGTCAGGCCATCATCTACGCGCTGGAAGCCGCCGAACTGGGCATCATCGGAATTGAGGATGATGCGGTAGCGGCCGGCCTGGGGCACGAAGAAGCGGTAATCGAACACGCTCCGGTCTACGTGGAAGCTGAAGACGAATAGCAGCCCGGCGCGCTCAAAAATCAGGACCTGATTGTTGCTGTCGATGTTGAGCTCGTGGGCCGGGCCGGCGGCCAGCAGGCGCCGGTTGCGGGCCGTGGTCACCATGGCTTTATCGAAGGCCAGCAGGTACTGGTATTTCAGCTCGGGGTTGGTAGACAGGCTCCACTGGCGGCGGGCAAACTGATAGCTCCACTCGTTGCCCTGGCGCGGGAAGTCCACCCACTCGGGGTGGCCAAACTCGTTGCCGATGAAGTTGAGGTATGCCTCGCCGCCCAGCGCCAGCGTGAGCATCCTGATGAGCTTATGCAGGGCCATGCCGCGGGCCACCACCGGGTCGGGGTCGTCCTTGTGCATGTGGGTGTAAATGGCGGCGTCAATCAGCCAGTGGGCCAAGGTTTTGTCGCCCACCAGGGCCTGGTCGTGGCTTTCGGCGTAGGCCACGGTTTTCTCACCGGCGCGGCGGTTGGTGAGCACATACCAGAGGTCGTGCAGGTTCCAGTCTTCGTCGCGGGTGTGCTTGAGCAGCTTAATCCAGTAGTCCGGAATGCCCATGCCCAGGCGGTAATCAAAGCCCACGCCGCCCTCGCTGATGGGGCGGCACAGGCCGGGCATGCCGCTCATGTCTTCGGCAATGAGCAGGGCGCTGCGCTTGCAGTCGTGCACCAGGGTGGTGGCCAGCTGCAGGTAGAGAATGGCATCATCATCTACCTCGGGGCCGAAATACTGGTCATAGTGCCCAAAGCCTACCCCTTCGCCGTGGTGGTGGTAGAGCATGCTGGTTACGCCATCAAAACGGAAGCCATCGAAGTGAAACTCTTCCAGCCAGTAGCGCAGGTTGCTGAGCAGGAACTGCTGCACCTCGGGCCGGCCGTAGTTAAATAGCTTGGAATCCCAGCCGGGGTGGTTGCCTCGCTCGCCTTCGTGGAAATACTGCCCGCCGGAGCCATCAAAATCCGCCAGCCCTTCGGCCTCGTTTTTCACGGCGTGGGAATGTACCACGTCCAGCAGCACGGCAATGCCCCGGTTATGGGCTTCGTTGATGAGGTGCTTCAGCTCCTCGGGGGTGCCAAAGCGGGAGGAAGCAGCAAAGAAATTGGCTACGTGGTAGCCGAAGGAGCCGTAATAGGGGTGCTCCATCACGGCCATCAGCTGAATGCAGTTGTAGCCCAGGGCCTGAATGCGCGGCAGAATATTTTCGGCGAATTCCAGGTAAGTACCCGTGCGGCCTTCCTCGGTGGCCATGCCCACGTGGCACTCATAAATAAAGGGCTCCCGCACAAAATTGGGGATGCGGAATTTCTGGTCGGTCCAGGTGAACGGGGCTTCCGGGCGCCACACCTGGGCGGCAAAATCCTTGGACTCCTCGTCCTGCACGGCGCGGCGTAGCGTGGCGGGAAGCCGGTCTTTGCCACCTTTTTGCGTTACCACGTGCACCTTGTAGCGGCTGCCATGCGTGAGGCGCTGGCCGTATTCCTTATCACTGAGAAATATCTCCCACACGCCGTCCTGCCCGCGCTGCAAAGGCGTGGCCTGCCGGTCCCACTGGTTGAAATCACCTACCAGAAACAGGCCCTGCGCGGCCGGTGCCCACTCCCGAAACCAATAGCCGCGGCGGCGCGAGTCATAGTTTAGCCCGAGCCGCTGGTGCGCCGAGGCAAATTTGGTCAGGGAGCCATACTGCTGGTTTATTTCCTGCAGGCGCTGCTCCAGGCGCTCTAAACGGGCCCGGAGCACGGGCTCATAGGGGGCCAGCCAGGCATCCTGCTGCACCAGAGGCAGGTGCGGAGTGGAAGGTGCTATATCAGTTATTTCCGTGGTCATGGCAGGTCGGGTTTGGGTCAAAACTACGAGGAGCGGGGAATTATGGTAGCGCTTTCTGGAAAGAGGCCATCTTTTTGTTTCCCATAATCCCAAGGCACCGGCCTATGCGTAGACGTTTCACCTCTTATCTTCGCCGGGTATGAAACGATATTTCCTGCCGCTTTCTCTGGCGGCTTTCTTTGCCTGCACCACCTCCCAGACGCCGGTTACCACAGCGGCGGCGCCTTCCCTGGCGGCGCCCATTCCCGCCGCTACGCCCGTAATTACGGCCAAAGCCATGGTAGTTTCGGCGCACCCGGAGGCCTCGCGCATTGGCGTGGAGATTTTGCAAAAGGGCGGTAATGCCTATGATGCGGCCGTGGCCGTGCAGTTTGCGCTGGCCGTGGCCCTGCCGGCCGCGGGCAATATAGGCGGCGGCGGCTTCCTGCTTTACCGCGGCGCCGATGGCACCGAAGGTGCGCTGGACTTCCGGGAAACGGCCCCGGCGGCCGCGGCCCGGGATATGTACCTGGATGCGCAGGGCAACGTAGTACCCGACCGCAGCACCCTGGGCCACCTGGCCGTGGGCGTGCCCGGCACCGTGGCCGGCATGGTAGAAATCCACAAAAAGCTGGGCAAGCTGCCCTGGCAAGAGGTGGTGCAGCCCGCCGTGGATCTGGCTGCCAAGGGTCTTAAACTAACCGAAAAAGAAGCTGCCGGCCTCAACGGCAATCAGGAAGCTTTCCGGAAATTCAACGCCACCCACCTACCTGCTTACGTGCGTGAGCAGGGCGAGTGGAAAGCCGGTGACCTTATCCGCTACCCCGAGCTGGCCGCCACACTCAGCCGCATTCGGGACCTGGGCCGGGCGGGTTTTTACGAGGGTGAAACGGCCACCCGCATTGTGGCCGAAATGCAGCAGGGCAAAGGACTTATCACCAAAAAAGATTTGCTCAGCTACCAGGCCAAATGGCGCACGCCCTTGCACGGGCAGTACCGCGGCCATCAGGTGCTCACCTTCCCGCCACCCAGCAGCGGAGGCGTGGCCTTACTGCAGATGCTGCAGATGCTGGAGCCCTACAATCTGGGCGAAGCCGGCTGGCACTCCCCGCAGGCCGTGCATTGGATTACGGAGGCCGAGCGCCGCGTGTACGCCGACCGCGCCACCTACCTCGGCGACCCGGACTTTGGCCGCGTGCCCGTGCCGCAGCTTTTGGCCGCCAGCTACAATAAGCAGCGCATGGCCACCACCCTGCCCTACCGCGCCACGCCCAGCAAAGATGTAACCGCCGGCCCGGGCCTGCCCGGATACGAATCGGACCAGACCACGCACTACAGCATTGTAGATACCCAGGGTAATGCCGTGAGCTGCACCACCACGCTCAATGGCGGCTACGGCAGCAAAGTAGTAGTGGCGGGAGGCGGCTTTCTGCTGAACAATGAAATGGACGATTTCAGCAGCAAGCCCGGCACGCCTAATGCCTATGGTTTGGTGGGTGGCACCGCCAATGCCATTCAGCCCGGCAAGCGCATGCTTTCTTCCATGACGCCGGCCATCCTGACCCGGAATGGCAAGCTGGAGCTGGTGACCGGTACCCCCGGCGGCAGCACCATCATCACCTCAGTGCTGCAAAGCATTCTGAACATTGTGGATTATGGAATGAACGCCCAGCAGGCCGTGGCCGCCCCACGCCTGCACCACCAGTGGTTGCCAGACGTGATTGACATGGAAAATGACGCGCTATTGCCCGCTGCGCAGGACACGCTCCGCGCCCGGGGCTACCACCTGAACCCGCGTGGCCGCTGGGGCCGCCTGGATATTATCCGGGTGCTGCCCGGTGGCCAGTTGGAAGGCGGCGCTGACCCGCGCGGGGATGACTCGGCGCAGGGGTATTGACAGTAACTAACGAACCCATGCAGCCGTCTGACTTACAGCCAATCATTGACCAGTTGTCCGTTACTGATTCTGAGTCAGCGTATTTTGGAATTTTCGAAATCCCTAATATTGTCGATGAAGAATACTGCTGCATAAAGGCAAATAGTGCGGGCTTGCGGCTTTATGCATCAAGCCTCTTATCAGCGGCAGCTCAACTGGAGGAAGCGAAAGATACACCCAACATAACCTCCATTTCTCTGCAGACAAATGTGTCTTGGATTGACCAATCCAGCGAGGTGAGACTAATTTATGTAGAGCCGTATGGCAAGCCGGCTGCGGAGATAGAAAATGGCAATGCTTGGTCAGATAAATTATTCAAGGTAGGCTGCGCCGTAGCTGGTATTATCGTGCTGGGATTAGTCGGGCTTGGATGCCTGAAGCTGGTAGAACTATTTTGATTCATTCGAATAACAGAAAAGGCCACCCTGCAGCAGGGTGGCCTTTTTCTTTTAGAATATGCCGTTAGTTATCTGGTGGCTGACAATCTCATATTGCCGGCAGCAGCAATGAGCGTTTGACCCAGGTGGCGGAGCTGGTCGCCGAGGTTATTGTGGAGGTGGGCAGCCATGAGGGAGGTTTCCTGGCCCAGGCGCTGTAAGGACTGGCTTAGCTCCAGGGTGTCGCCGTTTTGCAGGTAGCCGCGCAGGCTCTGCAGCTCTGCTACCATGGCGGCGCTACCGTTGTTGTTTTGCAGGGTGTTAATCCAGCCATCAATGCTTTCCAGGGCCGGATCGAGGTGGGAGTGCAGGCCATGGTTAATACCATCGGTGAGGGCAATGATGGTGCTTTCGAGGTGTTCGGCGTGGCTTTCCATAGAGCTAGGGAGTTGTGGGAGTGAAAACTAGGACACCTCTTTACGCCGGGAAGCGGCATGCTGTTGTGCTGGCGCTGGCGGGCTCTTTTTAGATACGCTGGCTTTGCCTTGCCCGAGGCAGTAACTTGCCCGGCTCATTAAGCTTTGTTGCCATGCTCCGTTGCTTACGTCACACGTTGCCTTTGCTGCTATTGTCTGGTTCTCTTACGGCTTTGGGCCAGCGGGCGGGCGGCGGGCCACCCACGCAGGACCCGTTCGGCCCAAGCGAAATTCCGGGGCGGATTAAGGCGCTGGGCAACTACCAAAGTCATATATATGCTGACGGTAAAAACGGTGAGTCAACCCTAACGATTAAAAGCACTGACGGCAGCACGTTGCGGGTGCGGCCCTGGGCAGAAGGCGTAGTACGGATAGAATACTTTCCGGCCGGCCAGCCCGTGCAGAACATTGCTTCCATCAGTGTTGTGCAGGAACAGGACCCGGTTTTTCCCAACAGCTGCCGCCCGGGTTGTGACGGACCGGCAGACCAGGATATCATTGCGAAATACGGGCCGCTGTTTTGTGTTGGCATCTTAGAATCCAAGACTTCCTTTTCCTGGCGCACAGGCTGCCCCGGCGAAGTGGTCATTGACAAGTACCCGCTGCGGGTGCGCTATATGAGAGATGACGAAGTGGTGACAGCCGCTTCCGCTGCAGGAGTATTTCGGTACGACAACCCGGATAAAACGCCGGGTGGTGCGGGCGTTTCGTTCCGCCTTTCTCCCAACGAACACCTCTATGGCACCGGCTCCCGGGCCCTGCCCCTAGACCGCCGCGGCCGCAAGCTCACCCTCTACAACGAGGCCCACTACGGCTACCAGAATGGCGAGCCTACCCTGAACGTCAGTCTCCCCTCCGTGCTCAGCAGCCGGGGCTACATGCTGTTTTTCGATAATCACGCGGCGGGCACGCTGGACCTGGGCGCTACCGATAAAAACACCCTGGAGTACCGCGGCGAGGGACTTACCAATCTGGCTTACTACATTATAGCAGGTAACTCCTATGCCGAAATCCTGAGCCGCTATACCCGGCTTACCGGCCGGCAGCCCCTGCCGCCCCGCTGGGCCCTGGGCCTGATTCAAAGCCGGTTTGGGTATCAGAGCGAGCAGGAAATGTACCGGGTGGCGGGCCGTATGCGCCGCGAAGGTTTCCCGCTGGATGCGCTGGTGCTGGACCTGTACTGGTTTGGCGGCACCACCCGGCAGGGCGACTTTCAGTGGAAGCAGCCCAACTTTTCTGACCCCAAACGTATGATGCGCCGCCTGGACTCAGCGGGCGTAAAAACCCTCCTGATTACCGAGCCCTACATTATGCGCACCTCCCGCAACGATGCATTGGTGCGCCGCCAGGGCCTGGTGGGGCGGGATAAAAACGGTCAGCCCTACACGGTGGAATCTTTCTGGGCCGGGCCCGCCACGCTACTGGATATGTTCCGGCCCCAGGCCCGCCAGTGGATGTGGCAGCAGTACGACCGGCTAAAGCAGGACGGCGTGGGCGGCTGGTGGAGTGACTTAGGCGAGCCGGAAAATCAACCCGTAGATATGTTTTATGAGGCCGGCCCCACGCGCCAAATTCACAATGCCTACGGACAGGCCTGGGCCAGCATTATCAGTGAAGGCTATGCCCGGCAATACCCGCAGGAGCGGCTGTTTAACCTGGGCCGCTCGGGCTGGGCGGGCATGCAGCGCCACAGTGTATTTCCGTGGTCGGGGGATGTAAGCCGGTCCTGGGGCGGACTGCAGGCCCAGGTGCCCATTATGCTGAGCATGGGCCTGGGCGGCGTGGGCTACATGCATTCCGATGCGGGCGGGTTTGCGGGCAATACCGTAGACCCTGAATTATATACCCGCTGGCTACAAATGGCCAGCCTGGGACCTATTCTGCGCCCGCATGGTTCCGGCGTGCCTCCGGAGCCCTACTGGTTTCCGGAACCGTACAAGAGTGCGGTGCGCAACTTCACTCATCTGCGCTACGAGCTGCTGCCTTACCTCTATACCCTGGCCTGGGAGAATAGCCTGACCGGCACGCCCCTCACGCGGCCCATTAATTATGGGGAAACCTTTGCCTACGCAGAGTTTGAATTAGATCCTCATCAAGCACTATCTGACGAGGAGAAGGCAGCCGGATTTAGCGAAGAAGATGCTAAACCAGACACAGTATGGCCGGCTGTAAGCAGGCCTGAACTGACCTGGAGCTGGAATAGCCGCGCTACCAGCAACTGGGGCGGCAGCCTACTGCGTGAGCGGCAGCAGCGCCGTTTTGCGGCACAAAACCTGCCACAGTATGCCAATATCAACGACCAGTTTCTGCTGGGCTCCAACCTGCTGATAGCGCCGGTTCTGCAGCCCAATCAGCGCCGCCGCAATGTGGTGCTGCCGGCCGGTAGCTGGATTGATTTTCACACCCACGAAACCCTGCCCGGCGGCCAGACGGTGGCCCGCCCGGCGCCCCTGGCCCGCATTCCGGTGCTGGTACGCGCCGGCGCCATACTGCCCCTGGCACCCTACGTAAACACCACCGCCCGCTACCACACGGATACGCTGCGCGTGCGCTTTTATGCTGACCCAGCGGTGAAGACCTCTTCCTTCACGATGTATGAAGATGATGGAAAATCAGCGCAGGCGCAGCAGCAAAACGCGTATCAGCTCATAGCTTTTGAAGGTACCGTGAATGCCCGCGGCACCAGCCTGCGCGCGGCGGTGCGCGGCACCTACCCCGGTGCGCCCAACCAGCGTACGGTAGAGCTGCTGATTCCGCGCGTAGCAGCCATGCCGGGGGCCGTGTTGCTCAATAATGAAGCGCAGGCGGCCACGGCCTGGCAGTACGATGCCGTCAAGAAGAGCCTGCTGCTGCGCTTCCCGTTGGGCAAGCAGCCGGTTATTATTTCGATTCTGGGTTTGCAGCTCAACACCACGCCGGCCGCTGATCTGGCACCTGAGGTGCTGGCTTTGGAAGCGCCCAATAACCGCACTTTCACCGGTAGCGTGCAGCTGCGGTATACTCTCTTTCAGCCCGGCCAATATCCCCTGGTCATCAAAAACGCAGCGGGTGAAATCGTAAAAACTTTGCCGGTTGAAACCACTGCCGGCCCGCACACCATAACCTGGAACACCAACAACGGCCAGGGCGAACCGGTGCCCGCCGGGGTGTATTGGGTTGAAATGGCGGGGCAGCACCAGCGGCTGGTGCTGCTGCGCTAATGGCCATTCCGTTTGAGGTAATCCCGGCCTTTTTGCCAGTAGGCTTCGCCCAGGTGCCACCAGTCGCGCAGCTGCTCAAAAGCGGGTGAGAACAAAATGTGCAGGCCGCCTACCCAACCCAGGGAGCCTACCCAACCGGCCAGCACATCGGAAGGATAGTGCACACCCAGGTACATGCGCGAAAGGCCTACTCCCAGTGCAAACAGCCCGCCCAGAATCCAGATGGGCCAGCGCCAGGAGCTGCGCCACACCAGAAAGCCGATGGCCGCCGCCAGCGCCATAGAGCCCATAGCGTGGCCGCTGGGAAAGCTGTAATAAATTCCGGTGGCTAGCGTATCCCATAAAGCGGGCCGGGGCCGGCCAAATACGGTTTTCACCAGCAGATTCAGCAGAATAGCCCCACCCGTGGAAAGCGCGAAAAACAGCGCATCGGTACGGCGGCGCGCCAGAAACAAGCCGGCGGTGAGCACAAAGCCGGCAGTGAGCATGGGCGGCGGTCCACCGGCATTGGTTAGCGCCAGGGCTATTTTATCCAGCGTGGGCGTGGCAAAGCCGTGAATAAACTCCAGAATAGCTTTGTCGCCAATGAAACCGCCCGATTCCCAGATATCCTCCGCCACTTCCACAAAGATGATCCAGGGGCCCACGAAGCTGAACAGCAGCAGGGCCAGCAGCACCCAATGTGTGTGCAGAAAACGGCGAAGCAGCAGAAGCAGTTTGGCAAGCATCGTATACGGGCAGGGTGAACTAAAGCTACTGTACTGGCTTTCCGGCCAATTGTTTGTTTATTTCCCGGCCCTTGGTCGGCCCATTCCTGCTGTAGCGGCTACTCCCTCCTGCTTATGAAAAAACCCGGCGTCCCGGTTCTGGCCCTTGATTCGTTTCCGCAGCGCCCCGCCCGGCGGGCCTACTACCTGGAGCGCCTGGACCGGCACGTGGCCAACTTCCCCGTGGTAAGCACGCCGCACACGCATAATTTTTACCTGCTGCTCTACGTCACGGCGGGGCACGGCACCCATACTATTGACCTGGTGACGTATGCACTTCAGCCGGGCAGCGTGTTTTTTATGACGCCCGGGCAGGTGCATCACTGGCAGCTTTCCGAGGATGCGCAGGGCTACATTATCTTTTTTAGTCCCGATTTTTACCTGTTCCGCTACCCCGGCAACCGGCTCTTCGACTACCCGTTTTTTAACCCACTTCACCCACCGGCATTGCATCTGGCCAGTCCGGAGAATGAGTTGCGGCCCGTGGTAGAGCAGATGTGGCGCGAGGCCTCCTCCCCAGCTCCGCAGCAGGAGGAAGTAATACGCTCCTACCTGCACATTTTTCTGGAGCTGGCGGCCCGGCACTACCCGGCTACGGCGGTTGAAGCGCCGGAAGAGCACCCGCACAGTCTGCAGCTACTGCGGGAATTTGGCCTGTTGATTAACCAGCATCTGCGGGAAAGCCGCACCGTGCAGTACTACGCCGAGCGGCTGCACATCAGCCCCAACCATTTGAATGCTTTGTGTCGGCGGCATCTGAGCAAAACGGCCAGCATGCTTATTCAGGAGCGGGTGGTGCTGGAAGCGCAGCGTCTGCTTTCGTACTCCACCCAAACGGTGGCCCAGATAGCCGATGCGCTGGGCTTTGAAGATGCTTCTTACTTTGGCCGCTACTTCCGCAAGCACACTGCCCGCACCCCGGAGCAGTACCGGAAAGCCGAGCAGAAGGACGCACCGGCGCCTCAGCATTGATTTGTACCGCACAAACCCGCAAACGCATCTTCCCGGTGCCTTTCTATCGTAGTAGCTTTGTATTGTTCAATGCGCTTGCGCACCGCTTTTCATGCAGAAAATAGAATCTACGCCTTTGGCCATGCTGGCGCAGAAGTGCCCGCGCTGCCATACCGGCCCCTTATTTAACCATAGCGTCTGGAACCTGAGCAAGCTCACTGATATGCCCGAGGCCTGCCCCGTGTGTGGGCAGCGCTACGAGCCGGAGCCCGGCTTTTACTGGGGCGCCATGTATATCAGCTTTGGCTTTTCTACCGGAATTATGCTGGTGGTGGGCTTTTTGGTGTATCATCTGCTCCACGACCCCGATGTGTGGGTATATATTCTCTCGGTGGCCGTGGTTACGGTGCTGTTTGCGCCCCTTTCCCTGCGCTACTCCCGCACTATTATGCTGTATCTGTTTGGCGGTGCAAATTATGACCCCAACTATACGGCTTCGGCCACGCGTACTACCAGGCCTTTATAAGTTCGGTTTGCGTCCTGCTTTTACCCCAGCCTGTAGCCGGCAGAATGGCAAAGGGCTGGGGTAAACCGCTTTAGATATTCCCGGGCCTGCCGCATGGGCGCTACTGCCTGAAAACTGATAATTTCCCGCATGGTCACCCTTCGTCTGCCGCTGCTGGCGGGCCTGCTGAGCTTGCTCGTAGCCTGCACTTCCTCTTCTACTGAAACCGACTGTGCCCCGGCCGCCCCGCCGCAGTACACCATCAAGCACCCCGCCTGGGCCGATTCGGCCAGCATTTATGAGGTGAATATCCGTCAGTACACGCCGGAGGGTACTTTTCGGGCCTTTGAAGCCCACCTGCCCCGCCTGCAGCAAATGGGCGTGGGTATTCTGTGGCTGATGCCGGTGCAGCCCATTGGCCGGCTCAACCGCAAAGGCACGCTGGGCAGCCAGTATTCCATTCAGGATTACCGGGCCGTCAATCCGGAGTTTGGTACTATGGACGACCTCCGGCACCTGGTGGCCGAAGCCCATAAGCGGGGCATGCACGTTATTCTGGACTGGGTGGCCAACCACACCAGCTGGGACAGCAAGCTGGCGAAAGAGCATCCGGAGTGGTTTACCAAGGGCCCCAACGGCCAGTTTGTACCACCCGTTTCCGACTGGCAGGACGTCATCGACCTGGACTATAGCAAACCGGCCCTGCGCCGCTACATGACGGAAAGCATGGCCTTTTGGGTGCGGGAAGCCGACCTGGACGGTTTTCGCTGCGACGTGGCCGGGCTGGTGCCCATGGATTTTTGGAACCAGACCCGCCAGACGCTGGAAAAGCAGAAACCGGTGTTTATGCTGGCCGAGTGGGATGAGCTGCATAACCCTCCCTTCCTGAAAAAAGGCGAATTCAACTCCAACACCGGCATGCTGGAAAAGGCCTTCGATGCCACCTACGCCCTGCGCATGCGCTATTTGTTGGATAGCATCAGCCGGGGCCAGCAGCCCGTAGTGGCCCTGGATAAGTACCTGCAGGTAGAGCGCACCCGCTACCCCGCCACTACCTACCTCATGTACTTCACCACCAGTCACGACATTAACAGCTGGGACGGCACGGAGTACGAGCGACTGGGCAAAAACGCCCTGCCCCAAGCCGTACTCACGGCCCTGCTGCCCGGCATTCCCATGGTATACAGTGGCCAGGAAGCCGCTATGAAAAAACGACTCCGCTTCTTCGATAAGGATACCATTCCGTGGAACGACTTTCCGCTGCAGGATTTCTATACCAAACTGCTGCAGCTCAAAAAACGCAACCCCGCCCTGCACAATGGCGACCCGTGCAGCCAGTTCACCCGCCTGGCTTCGCCCGCCAAAACCTTTGCTTTTCTACGGCGCAAGGGCAAGAGCGGCGTCCTTACGGCGGTGAACATGGACGCGCAGCCGCATCAACTGACCCTGGCTACCCTGGGGCCGGGCGTGTACCGGGAGGTATTCAGCGGGCAGGTGCTCCGGCTGGGTTCCGGCTCTAAGGTAATGGTGCCGCCATACGGCTACCGCGTGTATGAGCAACTGCCTGACCCGCCGCGGGACGGCTTGTGGTAACGGGTTTTCTGTGGGCTGATATTGTTAAGCTGACGGTGGCCCATTCCCGGCCGCTGCTTTTCCCGTACACGGCCGGAGTTTCTTGTGTATCTGTAGCTTCTCTTGCCTGTGTCTGATTACGCTGCCCACCCCGATGCCCACCGCTTTCAGGTTCGCCACCCGGAGTGGGCGGCTAATGCTACTATTTACGAGGTAAATCTACGCCAATATACCCCGGAAGGCACTTTTCGGGCATTTGAGGAGCACCTGCCGCGGCTGGCGGCAATGGGCGTCAGTATTGTATGGCTGATGCCCATTCACCCCATTGGCGAGGTCGGCCGCAAAGGCACTTTGGGCAGCCAGTATGCCGTGCGCGACTATTTAGGGGTGAACCCGGAGTTTGGCACCCTGGACGACTTGCGCCACCTGGTGCAAACCGCGCACGGCCTGGGTATGCAGGTGCTGCTGGATTGGGTGGCCAATCATACCAGCTGGGACAACCCGCTGGTACTGGAGCATCCGGAGTGGTACCAGCGCAATGCCGCCGGCCAGCTCCTTCCGCCCGTGCCGGACTGGACCGACGTGGTAGCGCTGAATTACCAAAACCGGGAGCTGCGCCGCTACATGACCGATGTGCTCCTGTACTGGGTGCGCGAGGCAGATATTGACGGCTACCGCTGCGACGTGGCTGGCCTGGTGCCCACCGATTTCTGGGACGAAGCCCGACAAGAGCTGGACCAAGTAAAGCCGCTGTTTATGCTGGCCGAGTGGGACGAGCTGTACCCCTCCGGCGGCCTGAGCTGGGAAGACTTCAACAGTGACACCAGGCTGCTGGAAAACGCCTTCAACATGACCTTCGGCCTGCGCCTGCACTACCTGCTCGACCACATTGCCGAAGACAAGCAGCCACTCAGTGACATTGCTGTTTACCTGGCCGCCGAGCGGGCCAAATACCCGCCCTCGGTGTATTTGATGCACTTCACCAGCAACCACGATGTGAATACCTGGGACGGCACCGAGTATGAGCGACTGGGCCCACTGGCGCTGGCCTTTGCCGTGCTCACGGTGCTACTGCCCGGCATGCCGCTGGTGTATTCCGGTCAGGAAGCCGCCCTGAGCAAGCGCCTGGCCTTCTTCGATAAAGACCCCATTGACTGGCAGGATTTCCCGCTACAGGATTTCTACACGCGTCTGCTCCAGCTCAAGCGCCACCACCCTGCCCTGCGCAACGGCGACACGACCAGCCATTTTCAGCCCCTGGAAAGCGCCCCGGAAGTGTATGCCTTTATCCGGCAGAAAGGCCCGGCGGCTGTGCTCACGGTTATCAACCGGGCCCCGGCCGACCGTGAGTTGGCCTTGCCTCCTGCCGCAGAAGGCGCCTGGATGGATATTTTTCGGGATGAAATGGTTTTGTTGCGGCCTGATGAAAAGCTGACGGTGTCCGCATACGGCTGGCGGATACTAACCCGGCAGTAAATCTGGCTCCGGGTGCCCAACCGGTGCTGTATTTCAGCACCCTCACAACCAGCCCACCCACTTACCGGTTACTACCGGATATTCCAACCTGTCTTCCTAAACTCATTATTGCATGCAACAACGTGAACTGGGCTGCTCCGGCCTGCATATAGCCCCGCTGGTTTTGGGCGGCAATGTTTTCGGCTGGACGGCCGATGAAGCTACTTCTTTTCAAATTCTGGATGCTTTTGTAGCCGGGGGCGGCAATGCCATTGACACCGCCGATGGCTACTCTGTGTGGGTGCCGGGCCACGTAGGCGGCGAGTCGGAAACCGTGATTGGCAAGTGGCTGAAGCAGCGCGGCCGCCGCGACGACGTGGTGATTGCCACCAAAGTAGGCTGGGAGGTGAATGCTGAAAACAAAGGCCTCGCCAAAAACTACATTCTGCGCGCCGTAGAAGGCTCCCTCAAGCGCTTGCAAACCGACTACATCGACCTGTACCAGTCGCACAAGGACGACCCCACTGTGCCGGTGGAGGAAACCCTGGAAGCCTATGCCCAGCTGGTGAAAGAAGGCAAGGTGCGGGCCATTGGGGCTTCCAATTTCTCGGCGGCACGGCTGCGCGAGTCGCTGGCGGCCAGTGAGAAGCACGGCTTCCCGCGCTACCAGAGCCTGCAGCCGCTATATAACCTCTATGACCGCACCGAGTTTGAGCAGGAGCTGCTGCCGCTGTGCCGGCAGGAGAACATCGGCGTAATTCCTTACTACGGGCTGGCTTCCGGCTTTCTCACGGGTAAATACCGTTCAGCAGCCGACCTGCAGAAAAGCCCCCGCGGCGGCGGCGTGGGCCAGAAATACCTCAACGAGAAGGGCCTGCGCATTCTAAAAGGGCTTGATGCCGTAGCCGACCGCCATCAGGCAACACCTGCCCAGGTAGCCCTGGCCTGGATTATGGCCCAGCCCGGCCTCACGGCCCCAATTGCCAGTGCCACCAGCGTGGCGCAAGTGCATGAGATGCTGCCGGCCTTGCAGCTGCAGCTCTCCGCCGAGGATTTAGCGACACTGGATAAAGCCAGCGCATAAATCAGCCGCCCGTCATGGGTGGGTAATCCAGAAAAAATACGGCCTCCCCAAGCTTTGATTAGTGCTTGGGGAGGCCGTTTGGTTGGCGTTTGACTGAAGCTACCGGGTTACCGGACGGACCGATGGATTTCGCGCTCAATGTCTTTGTGCGTTACCTGGTCCTCCATTTTGGCAGGCTTCATCGGCGACTCTACAAAGTTGAAGAAAGTATCTTCATTCCAGGGGCCGCGCACGTCCCGGTCGCCGTTTTGGCCGGGGCCGGTGGAGGCATTGAAGTACTTATCTACCACGCCGGGCGTGGGGGTTAGCAGGCCCACTTCCAGCGGGTCTTTGCCCATGCTGTCCAGGGCCAGCATAAAGGATTTCATATGGGTGATTTCGCGCGTCATCAGGAACTGCAGGGCATCTTTGGTGCCGGCGTCGTCGCAGAAATTTATCAGGCGCTCATACACGATTTTGGCGCGGGCCTCGGCGGCAATGTTGCTGCGCAGGTCCACGTCCAGCTCGCCGGTAATCTTCAGATAGTCGGCCGTCCAGGGGTTGCCCTGGGAGTTGAAGAGGTTAACGCCGCCGCCGCCGGCAATAGCTACCAGCGGATCGGCCTCAGCCAGCTCCCGGGATTCTTTGGTGGGCTTGAGGTGCAGGCGGGCCAGGGTGCCAATAATTTCCAGGTGGCTGAGCTCCTCGGTACCAATATCCATCAGCAAATCCTTGCGACCTGGGTCGTCGCAGTTCAGGCCCTGAATGGTGTATTGCATGGCGGCGGCCAGCTCGCCATTGGCGCCGCCAAACTGCTCCAGCAGCATATTGCCAAACCGAGGATCGGGGGTGCCTACGCGCACCGTATACATTAGCTTCTTCACGTGATGATACATAACTACCAGCTTTAAAGGTGAATGATAAAGAAGGGTGTACGCCTCCTTTTTCCTGCCTGTTTCCGCCGGGGCCGGCTTTCTACCGGATGGCCCAAATTATGTAGCCAGTATGGTTAAGCACTAATATTCAGATAGTTCAACTTCCTGTCCGAAGTACCAGCACCCGCCAGCCGTGTGTATTGCAAGTCTGGTTTAATCAGGCCAGAGCGGCTTCCGTCACTTTGCTGATGTCCTGGCTGAGCTGCCGGATGAAGGCAAGCTGCTCGGTGAGAATCTGGTCGTCGGGGGTGCGGGTGGCGGGCGCCGCGGGGGCCTGGGCCGGGGCTGACTCCGGGGTGGCCGGGGCCGCGGGCGTGGCGGGGTCCAGGCGGCGCAGGCTGGTGCTGAGGGCGGCCATGGCCTGGCCTAAGGGGCGCTGCTGCTCCGGGGGCACCGTGGCGCCGGGCTGGGTGGTAAGGGTAGCGCCCAGGGTGGCAATGTTGGAAGAAAGGATATGGTTGAGTACTACAAACTGCTGCACTTCCTCGCTGTGCTGCCGCTTACTCTCGGGCTCAGAAAGCATACGCTGAAATGCCGCCGAGAGGTTGGCGGAGCTGATGTACACGGCTTTGCGCACCAGCTTGTACTCCGTGAGCTGCAGGGGGCGGCCCGCCAGCCGGTCGGCCAGCTGCTGCAGGTAGCGCAGATTGGCTTCTACCACCTCCCGCATGAAATGGCGCAGCTGGTTGGCCTCCCAGGTAGGAAACAGCAGGTAGCCTGCCGCCAGCGCAATGGCGCAGCCCAAGAGGGTATCAATTACCCGCTCACCCAGCAGCTGCAGAAAGCCCAGCCCCAGGAAAGTGAACATAATGAGCAGGAAGGGCGTCATCAGAAACACCGAAACCACATAGTTGCGGCGCTGGAAGCTGTAAGTGCCTATCATCAGCAGCACCATCAGTACAAAGCGCAAGGTGGTGTCGGTTATCAGCCACAGCAGCACTACACCCAGCAAACCGCCGCCAATGGTGCCCAGCACGCGCTGATAGTTGCGCTCTTTGGTGAGGCTGAAACCCGGCTTCAGCATGAAGGCGCAGGTCATCACAATCCAGTAGCTGTGGTGCCCGAAGGAAACCAGTTTAGCCACCCCAAAGCCAAACAAACACGCCAGCCCCATGCGCACGGCGTGCCGGAACACCGATGATTTTACGGTGAGGTTGTTGAGCAGCAAATCCGGGGAGAGGTTCTCGCGGGCTACAAAACGGCGGTACTCCACCGGACCCACATCCCGGCGGCGCGTGGGCGAGGTGGGGTCAAAGTACTGCACCAGCGCTTGGAGCTGCTGCTGCATGTTGCGGAAGTTCACCAGCACCTTTTTCAGCATCAGCACACTCAGGCCGGATTCCTGTTCGGCCAGGGCATCAATGCGGGCCTTCAGCTGGTCCAGCTCGGCGGTCCAGTCGGGGCGGGTGTGGTAGGCGCGGTTGGAATGGATGGCCAGACCAATTTCATCCAGCTCTGCGGCCATTTTCCGAATCAGGCGGGCCATATCGGGCAGCAGGCCCGTGGCACCAAAGCGCTGACGCAGGGCGGCGTAGTCGTAATACGTAGCCGTTATGTGCTCATACAGGTCTATAGCCTCAATAAAAGCAAACATAAGGGCCCGGCCAATGCCGGTGGAATCTTCTACCAGCTGGCGGCTTTTGAACAGCAGCTGCCGCATGGCATCCTGCCGCTCACTTACCACTACCTGCTGAGCCAGCAGCACCCGGTAGGCAGTATTCAGGTCTTTCTCCGGCTCATAGAAATCAGCCTTCAGCTCCAGAAACTTGGCAATAGCATGCATGCACTCGCCCAGGGCCCGCTCTACCGGGCGGTAGGGCCGCACCTGCCGGGTAAGCAGGCTGGCAGCGGTGTACCACAGCCCACCCACCGACACCAGGGCCGCATACTGCAGCACCTGCCGGGGTGTGAGGGGCTGGTCCATCATGATAATCATAACCAGCAGCGCGGCCGTGCCCACGGCGCCAGCCCGGATGCCATATACCATCAGCATAGTAAAGCAGAAGCTGAACAGCAGGATTTCAGCGCCCAGCACGTACACATTCAGGCGGGCAAAGCCCGTGACCAGCGCCACCAGCAGCATACAAAGCACGCAGGCCAGCATGCCGTTGCGCTTGTGCAGGGTGGGCCCGGGAATATCGGTTACGCTTACGCTCAGAGCTCCCAGGGAAAGAATAAAGCCAGCCTCCAGCTGGTTTAGATACGCACAGATAAGGCCCGGAATCAGTACCAGCAGCGTAACGCGGAGGCCATCGGCCAGGTCCTGCCCGAAGAGAAAAAACTGAAGGCGGCGGGTGTCAAAGGTCATCAGCGAGGAAAGGGCCGGCGTGGGCTTTTGCAGCGGCTTAAATACGCAACTCCTACGTAGCAAACCAAGGTAATGATGGCCGCGCTGTCGGAAATGCCCGGGGCCGCTGCTAGCGGGTGGGGCTGGCTACCGGGCTAACATCCGCGTAGCGAAACTGCTTTTCCAGAGCTGTGAAGGGCCGGCCATCTACCTCGGCGTATGGGTAGATGAAGTAATTCAGCGGCTGCCCTTGCTGGCTGGGGGCCAGGGTCAGGTCGCGGCCCCGGGTAAACTCCACGCGGTTTTCATCGTGGGCCCCGAAGAAGTAGTTGCGGCGGGCCGGGTCCTTGGCGGCTTCGGAGGCATCAATGGGCACCCAGCCGGTTTCCGGAGTATAGAACTCGGCCCAGCAGTGGTAGCCCTTAATTTCTCCGGCCCCGCGCTGGGCGGGCAGCGGGAAACCGATGCTGAAGCGGGCGGGAATGCCCACGGCCCGGCAATAACCAATGAACACGGCGTGAAAATCGGTGCAGTTGCCGCGGCGGGCGTCGCAGGCATAGTAAATATCTCCCTGGCCCCAGCCCTGCCCGGTTTTATCGTATTTCACGGTGGATACCACGTGGTTGTAAATGGCCTGGGCTTTGGCCAGCGGCGTAGTGGCGTGCGCCTTGCTCACTACTTCCTGCGCCCACTGCCGGATCTGGCCGTCCAGGGGCACGAGGTGGTCGGGGGCCAGCCAGCGGGCCAGGTCGGCATCGGCGGGCGGTACCGGGTTGCGGGCCTGGGCCGGCAACGAGGCCTGCAGCGGGTTGCGGTGCTCCCGGCGCACGGCACTAAAACGCATGGTTACGGTAAAATCTGCCGCCGGGGGACTCAGTAATTTCAGGTGCAGCACCCGGTTTCCGTGCTGGGCGGGCAGTATCTCGTACGGATAAGGGGAAGTAATTTCCAGCTGATCAATATCCTGCCAGGTATCGGAATGCGGCATGGGCAGCCATAGGTTCAGCTCCTGCGCGCCCTGCGGGGCCGGGTGCACCGTGGTGGAGTACTCAAAGGTAAAATGGCGGGTGCGCATGGGTTCAGTCGGGTTTCCGGGGCGGGCAAACATAGCGCCGCCAGCCATCAGCAGCAAGGCCAGCACGGGCAGCAACCGGGGCAGGCGCAGGCGCCCCAACAAAAGACTCCGGAATTTCAGCAAGGCTGTAGAATTAAGAAGCGGGTGGGCGTGAAATCAGGCTGGATATGCTCGCTTTCCCGCGCCCTGATAGGGGGCAAAGGTACGCTCATATTTAAGATGGTGCCGGCGGCCGGCGGGTGCTTCGCCTATAAATAGGGCATTTACCGATATTGCCGGCCTGACCCTTATCCGCTTGCTATGCTACCGCTACTTCGTATTCATCATATCGCCATTATCTGCACCCAGTACGCCGTTTCGAAGCGGTTTTACACCGAGATACTGGGCCTGTGTGCCCTGCGGGAAGTATACCGGGCCGACCGGGACTCCTGGAAGCTGGACCTATCTCTGGGCGGCGAATACATTATAGAGCTGTTCTCGTTTCCGGCACCGCCCGTGCGGCCCACCCGCCCCGAGGCCGCCGGCCTGCGCCACCTGGCCTTCGCCGTGGCTGATCTGGAGGCTACCATTCACCGACTGGATGCGCACGATGTCGCCTCGGAGCCCATTCGGGTAGATGAGTTCACGGGGCGGCGCTTCACGTTTATTGAGGACCCGGATGGGCTGCCGCTAGAGTTTTATGAGGTCTGAGGGCCGGGGAAACCACTTATAAAAACAATGCCCCGACCGTTAGGCCGGGGCATTGTGGCATCCACCTGGCCGCGCGAAGCGGCCAAATGGGCTTGCATGGTATGCCTCCGAATGTACGGTTTCGTGCATCCGGAGTTGCCCTGATATGCTGCGCGCCAGCCGGTGCATGTACCAAGGAGAAAGGCATAAGGCGAGGAAAACAGTTTCACAGATATCCGTTTTTCAGTGGGACCTAACCGCCTCCGTTACGTTGTACCCAGCGGTAGCTTTGTTTTGTTGGAAATGCAGAACCTGCCCTCCCCGCCTATCCGTTATTGGCGGTTCCGCCCTACCTTGCCCCCACTATGCCTCAGTCGTCGCCACCACTTCCTTATCTTATTATTGATTTCGACAGCACTTTTACCCAAGTTGAAGGGCTGGATGAGCTGGCCGACATTGCCCTGCAGGGCAGCCCCGACCGGGAAAGGATTGTGGGCGAAATCCGGGCCCTTACGGACCAGGGCATGAGTGGCAATCTGAGTTTTGCGGAGTCGTTGCAGCAACGGCTGGCGCTGCTGCCGGCCCGGCGCGAGCATATCGGGCAGCTGGTGGAGCGGCTGAAAGGGCTGGTTTCCGAAAGCATCCGGCGCAACCAGGCGTTTTTTCACCAGTTTGCCGGCCGCATTTACGTGGTCAGCAGCGGCTTCCGGGAGTTTATTGAGCCGGTAGTGGCCGAGTTTGGCATCGGCCCCGATTTCGTGCTGGCCAACACCTTCACCTACGACGCAGAAGGCCGCATCACCGGCTTCGACGCCGAAAACGTGCTCAGCCAGAACGGCGGCAAAATCCTGCAATTGCGCCAGCTGGACCTGGAGGGCGACGTGTACGTGCTCGGCGACGGCTACACCGACTACCAGATTCGGGAAGCGGGCCTGGCCAACCGTTTCTACGCCTTCACGGAAAACGTCAGCCGCGAGGCCGTGGTGTCCCGCGCCGATGAAGTCCTACCCTCTTTCGACGAATTTCTTTACCAGAATAAACTGCCCATGACGCTCTCCTACCCCAAAAACCGCATTAAGGTCCTGCTCCTTGAAAACCCCGACCCGCGCGCGGCCGAGCTGTTCCGGCAGGAAGGCTACCAGGTAGACCTGGTGCCCGGCGGCCTCGATGAAGACGAGCTGGTGGAGCGCATTGAGGGCGTGAGCATTCTGGGCATTCGCTCCAAAACGCAGGTGACGCCCCGCGTGCTGGAAGCCGCCAACCGCCTCATAGCCATTGGCGCCTTCTGCATCGGCACCAACCAGATAGCCCTTACGGAGTGTATGAAAAAAGGCGTGGCTGTATTCAACGCTCCTTTCTCCAACACCCGCTCCGTGGTAGAGCTGGCCTTGGGCGAAATCATTGTACTGGCGCGCCGCATTCCGGAAAAGAACCCCAAAATGCATCAGGGTGAGTGGGATAAGTCCGCCAAGGGTGCGTTTGAAATCCGGGGTAAGAAGCTGGGCATCATCGGCTACGGCAATATTGGCGCGCAGCTTTCGGTGGTAGCCGAGGCCGTGGGCATGCAGGTGCTTTACTTTGATATTGCCGAAAAGCTGCAGCTGGGTAATGCCGTAAAGTGCCGCACCCTGGACGAGCTCCTGCAGCAGGCTGACATTGTAACCATGCACGTGGATGGCCGCCCGGAAAACACCAACCTCATCGGGGCCCGGGAGTTTGCGCTTATGAAGCCCGGCACTATCTTCCTCAACAATGCCCGCGGCCACGTGGTAGACGTGCCCGCCCTGGCCGATGCCATCCGCTCGGGCCACCTGGGCGGCGCGGCCGTAGATGTTTTCCCCTACGAGCCCAAAACCAATCACGAAACCTTCGAAAGCGAGCTACGCGGCCTGCCCAACGTGCTGCTCACGCCCCACATTGGCGGCAGCACCTCGGAGGCCCAGCGCAACATCGCGGAGTTTGTGCCCGAGCGCCTGATGCAGTACGTGAACACCGGCAACACCCAGCAGAGCGTCAACTTCCCCAACATTCAGCTGCCGGTACAGCAGGCTCACCGCCTCATTCACATTCACCACAACGTGCCCGGCGTGCTGGCCCGCATCAACAACGTGCTGGCCGCCCACTCCGTGAACATTCTCGGCCAGTATCTCAAAACCAACGAGCACATCGGTTATGTAATTACCGATATCGACAAGGAGTACGAGCAGGAGGTAATTGGCGAGCTGCGCAAGGTGGAGCACACTATTAAGTTTCGGGTGCTGTACTAGAGGGTTGTTTTTAGGCTATGAATCTGACAAAAAAGGAGCACTTAAGCAGTCTTCGGCAAAGCATCCGTGAAGCGAAGGCTACTGGTGATAATGCTCAGTTGAATGCTTTAACTCAGGTTTTGTCCTTTTGGAAGGAGAAAAGTAGTGTACTTCAACTTGCTGCTTTATTGACGCCTTTGTACGACCGAGTTATCCATTTTTTTGTAGCTGATGCTTTTGCTCATGCTAAGGATGCAACGGTTGTTCCACTGTTATTAGCGGCTGCAAGAGCTCCTGAAAACATTAATTATAGAGCTACATTCATCTGGCCTTGCATTAAATATGATTGCACGGAGTACTTAGATTTTTTTATTGATTTCCTTTTACAATATGATGACCCTGATGAAGCTACGCTTGCGTGCGTTTATGTAATAAAAGCAATGAAAGGCCCATTTGAGCCTAAGCAGGTCAAAGCTTCAATAACCGCTCTTTTGCAGCGCAACAGCAATCTAACTACTCATGATTTGGCCTTACAGGACGAAGTATTTACTGTACAAGCAGCTTATGCTCTGCTGGATAAATATTTCGCTCAGATTGATTCTAAGTGGAAAGACAGCTAGTAGCTGCTTACTCCTTAGAAATTCAGTACTAGCAGGTAAGATTCATATTACATCCGCTCCCGCACCTGAGCCAGCACCTTCTGCATCTCCTGGCGGATGGCGCTGGATTCCTGCACGTGGTTGTTATTCATGAAGCTGAAGGCCAGTAAGCGGCCTTTTTTGGTGCGCAGGTAGCCGGCCAGGTTGTGCGTGTTGGAAAGGGTGCCGGTTTTGCCCCACACCCAGGGGCCGCGCTGGTCGTGGTAGAGGCGGCGGAGCGTGCCGTGCCCGCCTCCGGCGGCCAGCAGGCTGAGCAGGCGCTGCTCGGGCACTTCCTGGTGCAGCTTCAGCAGCAGCACGGTCATGTCCCGGGGGGTGATGAGGTTCTGGCGGGAGAGGCCGGAGCCGTCTACCCACACGGGTGCATCGGGCAAATCATGCAGGTACCGCTGTTTCATGGTGCGAATGGTGCGGGCCGTATTCAGGGAATCGGGGCCCAGGCGGCTGGAGCACATCAGTAGCAGCTGCTCGGCCAGGAAGTTGTCGCTCACCTGAATCATGCGCCGGTACAAGGAATCGACGGGCAGGCCGGCCAGGGTGTGCACCTGCTCCTGTGCCCGCGCCTGCCACGGCGCGGGCAGGATAGGCCGGTGCAGGGTATCCTGCAGCAACGACATCAGCAGAGCCGGGCTGGTGCGGAAAGGGGTTTCATCCACCCAATTTTTCTGGATGGGCATCACGAAGAACTTATTTTCCAGCACCGCCCGTCGCACATGGTCGGAACGGTTGAGGTAGCCCGAGGGGGCGGGCTCAATGCTGGCCGTGAATACCTGCGGCAGCACCAGGGGCTGGGCTTTACCGGCGCGGGCGTAGAAGCGCACGGTGTGGCCATAGATGGGAAATGGGCCGCGCTCCGGCTGGTAATAGTAGTTGTAGTCGTCCCAGCTCCAGCCGGGTCCGAAGGGCTCAACGCAGGGAATTTGGGCGTAGAACAGCTTTTCGGGGCGGCGCTGCAGGAACTGAAAAGCGGCCCGGGAAGGCACGTCGCCGTGCAGCAGGGTAGGGTCGCCGGTGCCCCAGAAGATGAGGGAATCCTGGCGCACCACGTAGCGCAGGCTGGGCAGGGAGTCACCCAGCAGATGCAGGCCGGCGTACAAACTGAACAGCTTCATGGTACTGGCCGGCACAAAGTATTCTTCGTCGCGGTAGCTGAACAGCCGCTCCCCCGTGGCGGCATCGGTAATACTAAGGCCTACATGGTGCTGCCGGAGGACCGGCGAGTGTGCCACCAGCTTATACAGCCAATGGGGGCCGTTCTTACCGAATAAAGCCAGTTCGGCCGCCTCCTCTTCATCATTGGCCGCAGCCTGAAAAGCTACACCAAAGCCCAGCAGAAGTAGCAGGAAGTAAAGTTTGCGGTGCATAGGCTATTTGCGCCTGCAATTTTGCTTTCAGCGCTGATTACGTAAGAGGTAACAGCACCTAATTAAAGCATTACTTTAATGCAATGTCAAGCATCAATTTCACAATACTACTGCTTACTTCTGTTAATCAGATACTTAAGCAATAAAATATTTTTACACTTGTACTTCTTAATTTATTTTCAAGGTGTTTGATGGGGTGTGACAGGCCTTTTAAAAGCATTTGCAACGGCTCAGAAAACTAATCCACGGAGCCTATTACTGCCCGACTTTAACTGCCTCCCCTACCCTGTTGGCGGAAACAAGGGAAGGTGTTTTTTTCCGGCAAATGTGTTTCCGGTCCGTCGGCCTTCCACTTATTACCCTACCTTTGTTTCCCGTTATGCCAGACCGAATTCTCCCCCCCACGGCTGCAACGGCCAAGTTCATTTTCGTAACCGGAGGAGTGACCTCCTCGCTGGGCAAAGGCATCATTTCGGCCTCCCTGGCCAAGCTGCTGCAAGCCCGCGGCTTCCGCGTCACCATCCAAAAGTTCGACCCCTACATCAACATCGACCCCGGCACGCTGAACCCCTATGAACACGGGGAATGCTACGTGACCGACGACGGTGCCGAGACTGATCTGGACCTGGGCCACTACGAGCGTTTTCTGAACGTACCTACCTCCCAGGCCAACAACGTTACCACGGGGCGCATCTACAACCACGTCATCAGCAAGGAGCGCGAAGGCGCCTACCTCGGCAAGACAGTGCAAGTGGTGCCGCACATCACCGATGAGATTAAGCGGCGCATGCTGCTGCTGGGTCAGGACGATAAGTTCGACGTGGTTATCACCGAAATCGGGGGCTGCATTGGCGACATTGAGAGCCTGCCCTTTGTGGAGGCCGTACGCCAGCTGCGCTGGGAATTGCCACCGAATGACTCTTTGGTGATTCACCTCACCCTGCTGCCCTACCTGAAAGCGGCCGGCGAGCTGAAAACCAAGCCCACCCAGCACTCCGTGCGCGACCTGCGCGAAGCCGGCCTGCAGCCCGATATTCTGGTGTGCCGCTCGGAGTACCCCATTCCGGCCGAAATGCGCCGCAAAATTGCGCTGTTCTGTAACGTCAAAATCAACTCTGTTATCGAGAGTCTGGATGCGGACAGCATCTACTCGGTGCCGCTGCTGATGCTGAAGGAGCAGCTCGACGACCGGGTTATCAAGAAAATGAAGCTGACCGGCGGTACTACGCTGCCCGATCTGGAAGCCTGGAAAGACTTCCTGGGCCGCCTGAAAAACCCCACTGAGGAAGTAACCATTGCGCTGGTAGGCAAATACGTGGAGCTCCCCGACGCCTACAAGTCCATCAACGAATCCTTTGTGCACGCCGGCGCGCAGAACGAGTGCAAAGTGACCGTACGCAGCATTCAGTCCGAGAACATTAACGCCGATAACGTGGCCCAGCTGCTGCACGGCGTAGATGGCGTGCTGGTAGCCCCTGGCTTTGGCGAGCGGGGTTTTGAGGGCAAAGTAGCGGCCATTAAATATGTGCGCGAAAACGGCATTCCGTTCTTCGGCATTTGCCTGGGCATGCAGTGCGCCGTGGTAGAGTTTGCCCGCAACGTGCTGGGGCTGAAAGATGCCAGCTCTACGGAGATGGACCCGCACACCAGTGCCCCCGTCATTGCCATGATGGAGGAGCAGAAAAGCATCACCCAGAAGGGCGGTACCATGCGCCTGGGCGCTTACGACTGCGAGCTGCGCAAGGGCTCCAAAGCCGCCAAAGCTTACGCCCGCAACCACATCAGTGAGCGGCACCGCCACCGCTACGAGTTCAACAACGAGTACCTGCAGCAGTTTGAGCAGGCCGGCATGCTGGCCTCGGGCATCAACCCCGACACCGGCCTGGTGGAAGTGGTAGAGCTGGCCAACCACCCCTGGTTTGTGGGCGGGCAGTTTCACCCGGAGCTTAAAAGCACCGTGCAAAACCCGCACCCGCTATTTGTGCGCTTTGTGAAAGCGGCCATTCAGTACCACAAGGGTCAGTTTTAGGCGCTGGAGGCCGTGCCATGGCGAGCCCCGCGAAGCCATCCGTCCTCTGAAACGTATAAAACCCTGAGATGTGAAAAGCCCTTGACGTACTGCACGTCAAGGGCTTTCTGGTAAAAGAGCGTTGGTCACATATGAGAGGACGGATGGCTTCGCGGGGCTCGCCATGACCCACCTCCGGACAACGGACAACTGGCTTCTGATATATCACAACTGAATATTCACGGAGAACTGCGACCTTTGTGCCCGCATTGCCTGGCATTTGTTGGGCGGCTTTTCCTGCTGCAACTCTTTTTTTGCCCTCACCTCTTCCTCTAATGGATAGAAATCAAGCAACCGGCCTGTTTTTAATTTCGGCCATGCTCCTCGCCTACCTGTTTTTCTTCCGGCCCACGCCGAAGGAGCCAGTTGCCGAAAAAGCCGTTACCACTGCCTCGGCCAAAGTAGTGGCCGATAGCACGGTAAGCGCCCCGCTGGATTCGGCCACGGCCGTGCGCACGCTGGGTGCCTTTGCTACCGCCGCGCAAGGCACTGCCCAGCAGGTAGAGTTGAAGAACGACCGTCTGGCTATGTCTTTCTCTACGAAAGGCGGCCGGATTGAAGCCGTTCGACTGAATGAGTACAAGACCTTCTTCGGGCAGCCGCTGTTCCTGTTTGATAAGCAGAGCGCCCAGATGGACCTGAGCCTGCGCACCAACGACGGGCGCACGGTGAAGTTCTCGGACCTGTATTTCCAGCCCACGCAGGTGCAGCCCGTTACGGTAGACAACAAAAAAGGCCAGCAGCTCGCTTTCACGGCCAGTGTGGCCGGTGGCACTATCCAGCAGCTTTATACCCTGTTCGATAACAGCTATGAAGTAGGCTACGACCTGCGCCTGAATGGCCTGAACACGGTGGTAGCGCAGCAGCCGCTCACGTTCACCTTCGTGGACCACGTGCGCCAGACCGAGCAGGACAAGCAGCAGAACCGCAACCACTCCACTATCAACCACTACCTGGCCAACGACGACCACGGCGCCCTGGCCGAGGCCAGCGAGAAGCCCGAGGAGCTGGTGGTGAACGAGCCCCTGAAATGGGCCGCCCACAAGCACGACTTCTTCGTGGCCGGTATTATTGCCAACTCCACCTTCGCCACCGGTAAGTTTGTGTCGAATGTGAACCTGGCCGATTCCACCTTCATCAAAACCCTCAGCACTACGCTTACCATTCCCGCCGCCGATGTGCAGCAGGGCAAGGCGCAGATGCGGTTCTTCTTCGGTCCTAACTCCTTCAGCCTGCTGAAGGACGTAGCGCCCGGCTTCGACCGGAACGTGTACCTGGGCTGGGGCCTGTTCCGCTGGGTAAACCGCTTTGTGGTGCTGCCCGTGTTCCACGTGCTGGAGCAGTTCATCAGCTCCTACGGTATCATCATTGCCATTCTGGTAGTACTGATTAAGCTGGTAACCTGGCCTTTGACTTACAAAACTTACGTGTCGCAGGCGCGCATGAAGGTGCTGAAGCCGGAGATTGACCAGATCAAGGAAAAGTACGCCGATGATCAGGTAAAGCAGCAGTCGGAAACGATGAAGCTGTATCAGAGTATGGGCGTTTCGCCGCTCAGTGGCTGCGTGCCCATGCTGCTGACGATTCCGATTCTGTTTGCCATGTTCCAGTTCTTCCCCAACGCCATTGAGCTGCGCCAGCAGCCCTTCCTGTGGGCCAAGGACCTGAGCACCTACGACGTGTTCATTAAGCTTCCCTTCTACGTGAAATGGTACGGCGACCATGTGAGCATGTTTACCCTGCTGATGACCCTTTCCACGCTGCTGATGACCTGGCAGAGTAACCAGATGAACACGGCCATGCAGGGCCCCATGAAAATGTACAGCTACCTGATGCCGGTTATTTTCATGTTCGTGCTGAACAGCTTCTCGGCCGGTCTTACCTGGTACTACTTCATGTCGAACATCGTCACCTTCGCGCAGCAGGCCATTACCCGCCGCTTTGTAGACGACTCCAAGATTCGGCAGCAGTTGGAGGCTAACAAGGTGAAAAACAAAGACAAAAAGCCCAGCGGCTTCCAGGCCCGCCTGGCCGAGGCCATGAAGGCCACGCAGGAGCGTGAGTCGGATGCCCGCAAGGAAGGCAAGAAGAAAAAGTAACGTCGGCGCTTCCCGCTAAGTAAAATGCCTTTCCGCCGATGCGCGGAAAGGCATTTTTATTTTCTGCTCCTTGTTACGGCAGCAGCGTACCTTCTCACCCTTGCCCCACCTGCCATGCGTTTACTTTTCGGTTTTCTGTTGCTGATGGGCTTTTCCTTCCCGCCCGCCCGTGCGCAGCAGGGCTCCACCAACAAGCCCATCCGCTATACCCCGCCCAAGACCAAACCGGCGGTATCGGCTCCCCAGGTTTTGCTGGATACTCCGGTGGTTGCCCCCAAAACCCAGGCCAGTGCAAAGCTGCCGGTACTGATTTTCGAGAAAACACCCTGCTTTGGCCGCTGCCCGGCCTACAAAGCCACCGTTTACCGCAACGGCCACCTGAGCTACGAAGGTTTGAGCAACGTGCCGCTGCTGGGCCAACATGAGCTGCAGTTGCCCGCTGCTACCGTAAATCATATCCTGAAAGAAGCCCAACGCATCGGCTTTGCCCGGCTGCAGGGCGTGTATTCCCAAAACACCTCCGACCTACCCTCCACCTACCTTTCCATCCTTCAGCCCGACTGTAACCTAAAGGAAGTGCGCGTAGAAGAAGGCGCCCCGGAAGAGCTGAATAAGCTGCTGCTGTACGTTCACGAGCAGATTATGAAAGTAGCCCTGCCGCCAACTAAGTAGGGGTGTAGTGTAATAATAAAGAACGTCATGTCGAGCGAAGTCGAGACATCTCGCGTGCTGACGTTGCAATAGTATTGTCATGCTGAGCCTGTCGAAGCATCTCTACCGCTTCGTTGCAGTGGTATACCACACTAGCGAGATGTCTCGACTGCGCTCGACATGACGGGCTTCATGAAGCTCGACATTACTTTCCCCTTGTAAGTCCTTCTACTCTTTCCGCACCCGTTCCAGTACCAGCTGGTTCATGGGGTTAGGCATGAGGCCGCGCACGTTGTTCTGGGTAAGGCGCACCACTTCGTCGTAATACAGGGTAATGACGGGGCATTCTTCCACGATGATGCGGTCCATCTGCCGGTAGAGGTCGTAGCGCTTGTTGAGGTCCTGCTCCAGCTTGGCCTGCTCGTAGAGCTTGTCGTAGGTGGCGTTTTTGAAGTGCGTTTTGTTGGGGCCGGCCGGGGAGAAGTTTTTGCTGTAGAACAGGGCCAGGTAGTTTTCCGCGTCGGGGTAGTCGCCCAGCCAGGACTTGGTAAAAAAGGCGGCGCGCCCATTGTCCACCATTTCCTGCTGCGCGGCCGATTGATTGACATCGATTTCGACCTGCACGCCCACATCGGCCCAGTTCTTCTGCAGGTATTCGCACACTTCTTTGCGCTCGGCCACGGTAGTCAGGCGCAGGCGCAGCGGCTTGCCGGGACCAAAACCGGCGTCCCGCAGCAGCTCCCGGGCTTTTTCCGGCTGATAGGTATAACCGGGCACCAGCTTTTGGCTGAAGGAGGGCAGCGAGGCCGGCACAAAGCCGGAGGTGCCGGGCACCCCCACATTATTCAGAAAATAAGCCAGCAGCTCCGGGCGGTTAATAGCGTAGCTCAGGGCCTGACGCACGCGCTTGTCGCGCAAGGCCGGGTTGGCGGCCTCCCCGCGCAGGTTGGTGGGGTCCTGCTGCAGGCCGAGGTATTCCGTGTTGAGGTAAGGCACTTTCTGCAGCTGAAATTTGCCTTTGAAGTCCTCACGCACGGTGCCATCGGGGTGCATAATCAGGTCCCGGGAGCCGGCCCGGATGCCGCTCAGGAAATCCAGGCGGCCCTGCATAAAGGTCAGGAACTCGGTTTTGCGGTCCTGGATAAAGCTGATCTGTACGGCATCTAGGTAGGGCAGCTGCTTACCCTGGGCATCCTTTTTCCAGTAGCGGGGGTTGCGGTGGTACACAATGGCATTGCCTTCATCCCACTCCTTAAATACAAAAGGCCCGGTGCCTACCGGGTGCTCCCGAAAATCCTTACCGTAACGCTGCACCGCCTCCCGGGGCACTACATAAGCGTAGGGCATGGTCAGGATCCCCAGAAAGGGAATAAAGGGCTCCTGCAGGTGAATGCGCAGGGTGGAGTCGTTCACGGCTACAAAGCAGGTATCGGATGGTTCGCCCTGGGCATTTTCCAGCACCTTACCCCGGAAAATCCAGCCGCCGGGGCTGGCGGTGGGGGCATCCAGCAGGCGGCGGAAGCTGTACACGAAGTCCTGGGCCGTTACCCGGCGGCCTTTGCCGTTGGTAAACACATCAGAATCGTGAAAAAACACATTGGGGCGCAGCGTGAAGGTATATTGGCGACCGTTGGGCGAGATGCTGTAGCGGCGGGCAATAGAGGGGCCCGGCTTTAGCTGCTCATCCAGCTCTACCAGCCCATTGTAGAGCTGCGTGGTGGCCCAAATATTGGCCTGGTTGCGGGCAAAGGCGGGGTCCAGGGAGGTAAGCGCCTCGGGCTGGTTGTAGCGGAATACGCGTCGGGCATCGGTGGCTTGCTCGCTGCCGCCGCAGCCCGCCAGGGCAGGAACGAGCAGAAAGACCATCCGGGAAAAGCAACGCGAAAACGGAATCATGGGAAAGGCGAAAGCGTGTATATTTGTGCAAGTGTAAGGGTTCAGGGGTTAGCCATTGTGTTTTGGCCAGCAGCTTTTCTCCGTTGGCCCACCGCACTTGCCTCTCCTGCCTGAGGAGAATCTGTGCTGCGGCGCCTTGGTGAAACCCTTATTTTGTCATAAACTAGCAGTTGGCTGATGCCTCTGGTTATCGGCTTTCTTTGCGACATCCTCTTACCAAACAGCTGGCAGCCAACGGCTAATAGTGCAAGCAAATGGGAAAAATTATTGCGGTAGCCAATCAGAAAGGCGGGGTGGGCAAAACCACCTCCTCGATTAACCTCGCGGCCTCGCTGGCGGCGCTGGAATATCGCACCTTGCTGGTAGACGCCGACCCTCAGGCTAACGCCACCTCTGGCGTCGGCTTCGACCCCAAAGACATTCAGAACAGCATTTACGAGTGCATGGTGGATGGCATTAATGCCCAGGATATTATCCTGACCACCCACGTACTGCCCCACCTCGACCTGATGCCCTCCCACATTGATTTGGTAGGCGCTGAGGTGGAGATGATTAACCTGCCTAACCGCGAAGAGCGGATGAAGGAAGCCCTGCGCCCCCTGGCCGATCAGTACGACTTCATCATCATTGACTGCTCGCCTTCCCTGGGTCTGATTACGGTGAATGCCCTCACGGCTGCCCACTCGGTTATCATTCCGGTGCAGTGCGAATACTTTGCCTTGGAAGGCCTGGGCAAGCTGCTGAATACCATCAAAATTATTCAGAGCCGCCTGAACACGGAGCTGGAAATTGAAGGCATTCTGCTGACCATGTACGATGTGCGCCTGCGCCTGAGCAACCAGGTAGTGGAGGAAGTAAAGTTGCACTTCCAGCAGTTGGTGTTCGATACTATCATTCCGCGTAACGTAAAGTTGTCGGAGTCGCCGAGCTTTGGCATTCCCGTTATTCTGCACGATGCGGAAAGCAAAGGCTCCATCAGCTACCTGAATCTGGCCCGCGAAATTGTGGAGAAGAATGCGGTAGATGCCACCCCGGAAGCCGCCGAAGACAGTGCGGCCTAAGCCATAGCAGTTAAAAGAAAAGCCCTTACTTGTTGAGGGCTTTTTTTATGCCTTATCTCGGCAGCACAAATTCACCGAATTTTTATCCACCTAAAAACCGGCCTTGCAGCTTCCTAAACCGGTTTTTCCAAAACACCCTACGGGGTAAGTACAAATTTTACACCTCCCCGATTGGCGCGGCAAACGCAGAAGGTGTAAATTCATGGCTTCTTTTGGTGTATAATCGGTAACAACACCCAAATTTCGTTTCCTGTGCAGTATCCGTTGTTTTATTCCCTGCTGGCTGGCCTGGTCCTGACTGGCGCTACGCCCGGCCGCACCCACGCCTGGGCTGGTCCCACCAGTAACTCTTCCGTTTCAGCCCGCCCCACCACCGTGGTGGTTGAGAACGGGCTTACGGCCAGCTACTACCCAAATGGTACTTTTGCCGGAGCGCCCGTTCTGCGCCGCGTTGATGCCTCCGTAGATTTTAACTGGGGCCTGGGCGCTCCATCTAAAGACTTACCTACGGATTACTTCTCGGTTCGCTGGGAGGGTTTGCTGGTGGCTCCCACCACTGGCACCTACCGCTTTCAGGTGCCCACCAACGACGAAATCCGGCTGTGGGTAAATGGCAAAAAGGTGCTGGACACCTGGGACGGCCGCCGCGAGGACAACTCCAACGCCTTTGTGCAGCTGGCTGCCAATGAGAAAACCAGCATTAAGCTGGAGTATGTAGATGCTGATGGCGAAGCCCATCTGCAGCTGCAATGGCTGGCGCCTGGCAAGGGCCTGCAGATTATTCCCATGGAGAATCTTTATCCATTGGGCTCCAGTATTATCCCCGCCCCGGCCACTGCTCCGGTTGTTGCCGCAGCCGTGGTGAAGCCGGCACCGGCTCCGGCTCCGGTTACGCCCACTCCGGTCACACCGGCTCCAAAAGTCGCCCCTGCTCAACCGGTAGCGCCTAAACCCGTTGCTGCGGCTCCTGCCCCGGCACCAGTAGTAGCAAAACCTGCCGCGCCAGCGCCCAAACCGGCGGCCGTACCAGTCGCGGCCCCTAAACCAGCCCCGAAAGAGAAGGCTGTGGCAGCGGCTCCGGCTGAGCCAAGTAAAAAAGCGGCTAAGCCAGAAAAGGTGGTTACAAAACCAAAGCCTCCGGTAGCTGCCGCTACGCCCAAGCCCACTCCGGCGGCGCCAAAGCCAGCAACCCCTAAAGCACCTGCCCGGGTAGAGCCCGCCGTATACATTATTACGTCGCGCGCCACTGGCCGGCCCTTGGAGGTACAGGACCCCAGCCGCCCCAATATGCGGGCTTACCAGACCGTGCCCTCGGGCGGCACGGCAGCCACACCTCAAAATGAAACGACGCATTGGCGCATTGAGCAGCAGAATGATGGATTCTACCGCCTGATGGTGCCCGGCAACAACCGCGTGCTGGAAGTACTGGGGAGCTCAACCTCCAATGGCGCCGCCCTGAACCTGTGGCCCTATTACAGCGGCAACAACCAGCAGTGGAACATTGAGCTGACGGAAGACGGCTACTATAAAATTGTAGCCAAGCACAGCAAAAAAGCCCTTACCGCCCGCGACTCTACCGATACGGGCATTGTACAGTGGCGCTTTAAGGATAATGAAACCCAGGACTGGAAGCTGACCAAAGTGGTACCTAACCAAAACCGGGAGCTGCTGCAGGCCGCTGTAGAGCGGCCCGGCATTGGCGCGAACCGTATGAGCCTGTATCCCAACCCCAGCAACGGAGTGGTGCAGCTGACGTATCGTTTGCCGGAAGAACTGCCCGTGGGCTGGGTGCTGTATAACCAGAATGGCGCCGTGGTACGTGTATCGGACTACCGCCGCCGCACGGTGGGCATCCAGCTTCAGACGCTGGAATTCACCGACCTCCCCCCCGGCGACTACTACCTGCACCTCACGGTAGGCACTACCACTACCCGCCATTCGCTGAAGCTGCGCAAGCCCAGCGCAACAACTCCGGAGGCCAGCGCGGGCGAATAGTCCGCTCCTCTGCCTGAGAATTTCCTTCCGGCCAGCGTTATCGATAAGATAACGCTGGCCGTTTTTTATTGAAGAGCAGGCTGTTCCGGGAGTCTGCTGGCCCAGGATTCCGCTCGCCAACAAAATTTCCCATCCTTCCCCGGCGTTTGTGTATTTTTGAATCCTGCTTTTGCCCGGTGTTGGGCAGAAGCCTATTGCAGGTATGTCAGAGAAACCCGAAGAGAAATCTACGCCAGCGGCGGCACCCAAGCGTAAAATAGGTGGTCTGGGCCGGGGGCTTAATGCCCTGATTGAAGGCAGCTACGAAAAGAAGAGCGACCGGCTCGTGTCGCACCCCGTCAACTCGGTGGGCTTTATTCCCGTGGCGCACATTGAGGCCAACCCCTACCAGCCCCGCACGCACTTCGACCAGGAAGCGCTGCAGGAGCTGGCCGAAAGCATCCGCATTCAAGGCATCATTCAGCCCGTAACGGTTCGCCAGACGGGCACCAACGCCTACCAGCTCATCAGCGGGGAGCGGCGCTTGCAGGCCTCCAAGCTGGCCGGGCTGGATACGATTCCCGCCTACATCCGCAAGGCCGATGACCAGCAAATGCTGGAAATGGCGCTGATTGAGAACATCCAGCGCGAGAATCTTAACGCCATTGAAATTGCCCTCAGCTACCAGCGCCTGGTGAGTGAGTGTAACCTGAAGCAGGAAGAGCTGGGCGACCGGGTAGGCAAAAACCGTTCTACGGTAACCAACTACCTTCGCTTGCTCAAGCTCCCACCCGATATTCAGGTTGGCCTGCGCGATGCCGTTATCAGCATGGGCCACGCCCGCGCCCTTATCAGCATTGAAGATGCCGAGCAGCAGCTGGCCTTGTTCCGCCGCATTGTAGCTGAGGAACTGTCGGTGCGCCGGGTAGAGCAGCTGGTACGCGCCGGAGCCGGCGCGGCTAAGCCCGCCGATGCCCCCGGTGCCCAACAGGTAGAGGAAACCAACGTGCAGGTACCCGTGGCCGAGCTGCGCCGGACCGAGCGTCACCTCTCCGAGCGTTTTGGCAGCCGCGTAATGGTGAAGCCCGGGCCACAGGGCCGTGGCGAAATCAAAATTGCTTTTGACTCTGTGGAGGACATGCAGCGTATTCTGCATATTCTACAACCTGCGTAAGCACCAGGCTATGCAAAACGGGCTGCGTCTTATTCTCCTGACTTCCTTGCCAGCCCTTTTGCTGGCAAGTCAGGGGTGGGCGCAAGCCGTTACCGCCAGTCCTTTAGCGCGTGATTCAACTCGTCGTACCGAGCGGTTGCTGGGCTGGCAGGTAACGCGGCCGAAGAAAGCCGCTCTCCTCTCAGCGGTGCTACCGGGTGCGGGTCAGATCTACAATCGTAAATTCTGGAAGCTCCCGTTGGTCTACGGAGCTATTGGGGGTGCTATTATCGGAGAACAGCATTATCAGCGCCTCTACCAAGAATACACGCGGGGCTATGAGGCCCGCATGGATGGCAACCCAAAAACCATTGACAAAGGGGAGCACTCCGGGCAGGAAGTCTCAGATGACAACGTATATGCTGTTCTCAAGTCCTATCGAACTTCCCGTGACCAGTGGATAGGTGGTATTGCCCTGGCCTACACTCTTAATATTGTAGACGCGCTGGTGGATGCCCACCTGTACGACTTCGACATCAGTAATGACCTGAGTTTGCACTGGGAGCCCAGTATGCTGCAGTTGCCCACAGCAGCTCCCACGCCCGGTATTGCTTTTTCTCTTCATCTGAAATCCAACCGTTGAATGAATGTTCTGCTGAATGGATACAGAACCAGAAAAGGCTTGCCACAAGCCCAGGGCACTGCATGGGCAAGTAACACCGCGCAAAGCCGGCTGCGTACGATACTGCTGGTTTTGATGCCAGCCCTGCTGCTGGCCGGTTCAGTACAGGCGCAAACCGTGGTCACCGCCGGGCCAGACTCGGCAAAGGTTAGCACCCCACCTACCCCACCAGACACTACCCGCCGTACTGAGCGGCTGCTGGGCTGGCGCATGACGCGACCCAAGAAAGCTGCTATTCTATCCGCCGTGCTGCCCGGCGCCGGCCAGATTTATAACCGTAAATACTGGAAGCTACCGCTGGTGTATGGGGCCATTGGCGGTACGCTGGCTGTAGAAATTTTCTACCAGAAACGTTATAAAGAGTACTCTAAAGGCTACCGGGCCCGCACAGATGGTGATTCACTTACTATAGATAATGGCCCACGCTCCGGCCTGGAACCCACGGACGAAGCCGCCAAAGCCGGCCTGGTTTTCTACCGGGCCCACCGGGACACCTGGATTGCTTATACGGCGGTAGCCTACACCCTCAACATTGTGGATGCGCTGGTGGATGCCCACCTGCACGACTTTGATATCAGCGACGACCTAAGCCTGCACTGGGAACCTAGTGTACTGCGCGTGCCTACTTCCGGCCTAGCTCCCGGCGTCGCTTTCTCTTTTCAATTGAAATCTAAGCGTTGAATGAATATTCTGCTGATTGGCTACGGTAAAATGGGCCACGCGCTGGAAGCGCAGGCTATTGCCCGGGGCCACCGTATTGCCGGTATTATAGATCCTTCCCGGCCGGAAAGCCGCATTACCGATTTTACGCCGGCCACGGCCGATGTAGCCATTGAGTTTACGCACCCTGATTCGGCTTTCCTGAACGTATCCACGGCCCTGCGCCAGGGCATTCCGGTGGTATGTGGCTCTACGGGCTGGCTGCACCACTTTGAGGAAGCCCGCGAGCTGTGTCAGGAAGCCGACGGCTCGCTGTTTTACGCCTCCAACTTCAGCGTGGGCGTGAATCTGTTCTTTCACTTTAATGAATACATGGCCGCCAAAATGCATCAGTTTGGCGGCTACGATGTGCAGGTGAAGGAAATACACCACGTGCACAAAGTAGACCAGCCCAGCGGCACGGCCCTCACCACCGCCGAAGGCATTCTGCGCCATTTCCCCTCTAAAACCCATTGGCGCAACGAAGCTACCGCTAATGAGCAGGAGCTGGCCATTCTCTCCGAGCGCGAAGGCGAAGTAGTGGGCACGCACATCGTCACCTATACTTCTGCCCTCGATACCATTGAGCTGAAGCATGAAGCCCACAGCCGGGATGCCTTTGCCCAAGGGGCTTTGCTGGCCGCCGAATGGCTGCCCGGCCACCAGGGCGTATTCGGGATGAAAGACCTGCTGGGCCTGTAAGCCGAAGCATATTCCACATTCGCATAATTAGTCGGATATTCCGCCGTTTATCAGGAACTCCTCTCCCATAGCGAGGCTTTCCCGTTCTAGTTGCTATCTGCTGACCTGACTCATGGCCGTAAAATTCTGGGAGAAAAACCCCGCGACGGAAACCACCCCCAAAAAACCCAAAAGCGTAGCGCGTGAGTGGGGTGATGCTATCCTGTTTGCGGTAGTAGCAGCTACGCTTATTCGTTGGGCCACCTTCGAGGCGTATACCATTCCTACGCCCTCCATGGAAAACTCCCTGCTGGTAGGCGACTACCTGTTTGTGAGCAAGCTGCACTACGGGCCCCGCACGCCCCAAACGCCGCTGCAGGTGCCCCTCACGCACCAAACCATCTGGGGTACCAACATTCCCAGCTTTTCCGACGCCATTCAGCTTACCTCCCACCGCCTGCCGGGCTTTTCCGAGGTGAAGCGCAATGATGTGGTGGTGTTTAACGTGCCTTTCGAGAAGCAGTACCCCGCCGATCTGCGCACCAACTACATCAAACGCTGCATTGGCATAGCCGGCGACCAGATTGAGGTGCGCCAGAGCCAGGTGTATATCAACGGCAAGCCTGCCCAAAATCCGCCCAAGCTGCAAACCAGCTACGAGCTGGCCACGGATGCCCCTATCCGGGATGATATCTTCCGGGAGCACAGCGTGGTGGACTACGACCATATGGGCATTCCGCAGCCGCTGTTTCAGGGCGATACCGCCTTTTACACGGTGCATCTTACCAACGAAGCCGCGGCCTTTCTGCGGGAACAGCCCTACGTGCGGCGCCTCACGGAGCAACGCCTGCCCGCCGGCATTCCGGACCCCAGCGTATTCCCCAACACGGTAGACTTCCCCTCGCCTACGCCGCTCAGCGCCACCACCCGCCCCTGGAACGCCGATAATTATGGGCCCCTCCAGATTCCTAAGGAAGGGCAGACGGTGACCATTACGCCCGAAAACGCAGGGATTTACTTTAAAATCATTGCCCAGTATGAGCACAACAAAGGCGTAACCTGGCAGGACGATACCATTTATCAGAATGGTAAGCCCGTGACGCAGTACACGTTCAAGCAGAACTACTACTTCATGATGGGTGACAACCGCCACAACTCCCAGGACTCCCGCTACTGGGGCTTTGTACCCGCCGACCACATTGTAGGCAAAGCAGTACTCATCTGGCTGTCAGTAGACCCCTTCGCACCCAACTTCTTCAGCAAAATCCGGTGGAGCCGCCTGTTCCATCTGATTGATTAGCCGCCGTCCTTGCGAGGAGGCACGACGAAGCAATCCGTCCTTTAAGCAGTCAGACATTTCCTTTTACCAGAAAGCCCTTGACGTGTAGTACGTCAAGGGCTTTCTGGTTTATTGGGGCTTGCTACTTTTTAGAGGACGGATGGCTTCGCTCGCCATGACATGCTACCACTGAATCGGCTTTTTACCGTGGGCTATGAGGTATTCGTTGGTTTTGCTGAAGGGCCGGGAACCGAAGAAGCCCCGGTCGGCGGCGTAGGGAGACGGGTGGGCGGCTTTCAGCACCAGGTGCTTGCTGGTATCAATGATTTCTCCTTTTTTCTGCGCATAGGCGCCCCACAGAATAAATACCACGTTTTTCTTCAGCTCCGATACTTTCTGAATAGCCACATCAGTGAACTGTTCCCAGCCTTTCTTTTGGTGGGAGCCGGGCTCTCCGGCGCGTACCGTAAGCGTGGCATTGAGCAGGAGCACGCCCTGCCGGGCCCACCGGTCGAGGTTGCCGTTGGGGGCGGGGGGCGTGTCCGGAATGTCTTCCTGCAGCTCCTTAAAAACGTTTTGCAGAGAAGGCGGCGTGCGCACGCCCTCGGCTACGGAGAAAGCCAGCCCGTGGGCCTGTCCTTTGCCGTGGTACGGGTCCTGCCCCAGAATCACTACCTCCACTTTATCGAAAGGGCAGGCCTCAAAGGCATGAAAAATCTGCGGGCCGGGCGGGTACACGGTAGCCGTGGCATACTCCCCCCGAAGAAAAGCTGTGAGGTGCTGAAAATATGGTTTTTCGAACTCAGAGGCGAGTACCTTACGCCAGCTTTCTTCTATCTTTACATTCATACCAGAAAAGCAGTTATTGAAGTTTTGGTAAGCCAAGACGGCCCGGATTTGCGTACATAAACCATATTTCGCCGCCGGGTGTTACGTTCTTCACCGCATAGCTCAGGAGTCATGAATACGACCACTACGCAGGGAGTAACCGTGAGTGTTACGACCAACTATCTACCAGATTATTCCAGCCCCACCCAGGAGCACTTTGTGTTTGCCTATAAAATTGATATTCGCAATAACAGCGAATATACCGTGAAACTCCTGCGCCGCCACTGGTTCATTTACGATGCCAACGGTGTGGTGCGCGAAGTGGAAGGGGAAGGTGTGGTAGGCCAGCAGCCCGTTTTAGAGCCCAGCGAGGCGCACCAGTATGTGTCGGGCTGTAACCTCAAGAGCGGCATGGGCAAAATGCGCGGCACCTATCAGATGGAGCGGCTGGTAGATGGCAGCCGCTTTGATGTGGAGATTCCCGAATTTACCTTAGTGGTGCCTTTCCGCCTGAACTAACGCCTACTTTTGGCCTCCTGAAGCCGATACTTTCCCCTTAGAATTTTTTCCTTGCTGCATCAGGCAATCAGTTACTTCCAGTTTTTGCTCCGCTCGGGGAATGCGCACGGTCTGCATTCCCCGTTCGTTTTTGGTCTCTATACCCACGTTATTAATCATCGGGGTGCATTTGCCGCTTTTGGGGCCATTGAGGCCCGGCGGCAGGCGCTACGCCAAAGCCCGCAAGTCCTGACAGTGCGCGACTTTGGCGCCGGCTCGCATACCGGGGCCGGCCGGCAGCGCCCCGTGCGCGACATAGCCCGCACCGCCGCCAAGCCTGCGGCCCTGGCGCAGCTGCTGTTTCGGTTGGTGAATCATTTTCAGCCCCGCACGGTGCTGGAGCTGGGCACTTCCCTGGGCCTGACCACCGCTTATCTGGCCGCCGCCAACACGCGGGCCCGCGTAATCAGCTTTGAAGGCTGCCCCCAAACCGCCAGCGTGGCACGCCAGACTTTCGAGGAGCTAGCCTTACCGAATGTAGAGCTGGTACTGGGCAACCTGGATGAGACGCTGGAACCGGCCCTTAAGGCGCTGCCAGAACCATTGGACTTTGCCTTTTTCGATGGCAACCACCGCTACGAGCCCACCATGCGCTATTTTGAGCAGTGCCTGGCGCGCTGCACGGAGGAAAGCGTTTTTGTGTTTGATGATATTCACTGGTCGGCGGAGATGGAACGCGCCTGGGTTGCTATTCAGGCTCACCCGCAGGTGCAGCTCACTATCGACCTGTTTCACGTGGGGCTGGTATTCTTTCGGCGCAAGCAGCCCAAGCAGCATTTCACGCTTCGCTTCGATAGTCCCCTGGATAACTTGTTGGAAAGTACCCGCCGCTTATCGGCCTGATGTGCTCCTTTTTTGGTTAGTACTGCTTGAAAAGCCCGTCTACTGCCGGGCTTTTTTGGCTATACAGATTACTCTGTTTCCCAGCCAGGAACCAGGTATTACAGGTCATAATCTTATTAAAAAGTTGCATTTTTTGTAATTATTAAAATATTAAATTCAACTAAATCAATTTCAAACCCTTTATACCCTTTATTATGACCCATTATATAACCCGCGGCCTGCTGCTGGCCACCTTATGTGTAGCAGCCCAAACAGCCCTGGCGCAGGAAAACACCAGCACGGTGGCGCAAACCGGCAACGACAACCTGACGACCGTTACGCAGGTAGGCGAACGAAACCAGGCCTCCGCGGAGCAGATCGGTGACAAAAACACCATTGATCAGTTGCAAGACGGGCAGATTTCTTCTAAGGTAAAAGCTACGCAGAGAGGAAATTCTAACCTTATTACTCAGCAGCAGCTGGGCGATGGCGCCGACTTAGTCAATCGGCTGGAGGCCACACAAACCGGCAATGAAAACAAGATTGACCAGACCCAAAAGGTAATAGGCAACGTGGGAATAGCTACCCAAACCGGAAATAAAAATAACGCTATTCAGTACCAGTATGGTCGGGCAAATGAAGCTTCTACCGAGCAAACCGGCAACCAGAACTACAGCGAGCAGCGGCAGTTAGGCAACTTTGGGGTAGCAACTATTAGCTCCACAGGCAATAATAACAGCGCCTATCAGGAACAGCACGAGTTGTCAAGTCGGGCTAGCAGCACCCAGCTAGGCAATGGCAACCTGTCCGCTCAGTATCAGGCAACGGGAAGTGAAAACAGGGCGGATATTTATCAGGAAGGAGATAATAATATTGGCTTGCAGTCTCAGGAGGGGGCTAGTAACATAGCTTCGCTGTCGCAGGTTGGCAATACTAATGCGTCTCTTCAGATGCAGGTAGGCAATGGCAACGAAGCTAGTATTGACCAACGGGGCAACGGAAACCTGGCTCTGCAATACCAGGAAGGAATGGCTAACGTTGCCATGATAGATCAGGATGGCAATAACAACCTGGCAGCGCAGGTGCAGGTGGGCGAGTTTAATTCCGCGCAGGTTTGGCAGGGCAGCAACGGGCAGACCAGCGCAATTCTGCAGACGGGCAACAACAATACCGCTACGGTGCATCAGGATCATCCTTAAGCTTTTCCCCCTTCTCTCTCCTAAACACAAGAAACCCGGCCGCAACCTATAGGTTGCGGCCGGGTTTCTTGTGTTTCTATGGCTTGAACGCTGAGCTAACGAATAGCCTCCCGCACGCGCGTCAGCTTCACCAGCAAGGCCTCCAGCTGGTCCAGGGGCAGCATGTTGGCCCCGTCCGACTTAGCCGTGGCGGGCGTGGGGTGGGTTTCAATGAACAGGCCGTCGGCACCCACGGCAATGGCGGCTTTGGCAATGGTTTCGATGAGGGCGGGCTGGCCGCCGGTTACGCCGCTGCTTTGGTTGGGGCGCTGCAGGGAGTGAGTTACGTCCATCACTACCGGCACCCCAAAAGCGCGCATAGCGGGCAGGTTCCGGAAATCGACTACCAGGTCGGAATAGCCAAAGGAATTACCCCGGTCGGTGAGGATAACGGGCGAGCTGCTGGTTTGCTGCACTTTATCCACGGCAAACTGCATAGCCTCGCCGTTCAGAAACTGGCCCTTTTTAATGTTCACTACTTTGCCCGTGGCCGCAGCGGCTACCAGCAAATCGGTCTGGCGGCACAGGAAAGCGGGAATCTGCAATACATCCACGTACTCCGCGGCAAAAGCGGCCTCCCCCGATTCGTGAATATCCGTGACGGTGGGCACGCCCATTTCGCGGCCTACCTTCTGCAGAATGCGCAGCGCCGTTTCGTCGCCGATGCCGGTAAAGGAATCGAGACGGGAACGGTTGGCTTTGCGGTAGGAGCCTTTGAAGATGTAGGGAATCTGGTATTTGTCGGTGAGGCGCCGCACCTGCTCCGCAATGCGCAGGGCCATGTCTTCCCCTTCAATAACGCAGGGGCCGGCCATGAGAAAGAACTGGCCGGAATTGGTATTCCGGAAATGCGGCAGGTGGTTGGCGAGAGTGGTGAGCATATGCAGGTTAAAATAGATCAGCTGATTTTTTTCTTCAGGCAGATAAACAACTCCGCGCCCTGGCGGGGCGGAATGGAGTTATAGGCCGTGTCGAAATGATGAAAATCGAAATAAGGAGCAAAGTAGCCCCGGTATTCTTCCGGGGTGCCGCCAAACGGCGGCTCGGGTGAAGCGCCAAAATCTTTCTGGAACAGGAGGCCCATCAGCGTGCCGCCCGGCACCAATAAATTGGCGCATTGTGCCGCATACGCGGGCCGCAAGCTGGGAGGCAGGGCGCAAAAAAACGTTTGCTCTACTATAAGATCAAAGGCGGGCTGAGGCTCCAACTGAAAAAAATCCTGTAGCAGGAGGTGTTCTGCCGGGAAATCCGGCACGCGGCTACGCAGCTCCTGCAGCGGCTCGGGAGCCACATCGGCCACCCACACCTGGGTATACCCCTGCCGGTGCAGATACTCGGCCTCATAGGCCCGGCCGGCCCCCGGTATCAGAATACGGCGGTCATCGGGGCCGGTCAGCTGCTCAAAATACGCTTGTAGCGGCGGGGTAATAGTACCCGTATCCCAGCCGGTGCGGCCGGCCTCATAGCGGTTGCGCCAATAGGACGCATCGAGGGTTGGTGCAACTTGCATAGAAGTATGTATTTTCGGGCACCCTCTTGCGTGGGCAGCCAATCCCTTTATTTTTGTGCGCAAAGGTAACGCACAGCCCGGATTGTCCGGGTTTAACTTAACCCCTTTCTAATGGAACAAGCCCAAAATCCGGAGCCCAAGAATAACAGCCGTGTGCTGCTGATAGTAGCCCTCATACTGGTACTATTGGGCATCAACGGCGTCCTTTTCTACATGAACCAGCAAAAGGGCAAGCAAAATGAGCAGCTCACGGCTGACGTGCAAGCCAAAGACGCCAAGCTGGAAGAGCAAATCAAGCAGTACGAAGCCCTGAAAGCCGATTTTGAGCGCCAGAGCCAGGAAGTTCAGTCTATGGGCCTGGCCAACGACTCGCTGGAAAATAAAATTGCATCAATTAATGCCGACCTGCTGAAGCTGCGCTCCTTCCGGGCCGGCAGCTTTACCCTCTCGGAGCAGAAGCGTTTCCGCGACCGGGCCAGCAACTTTGAGCGCCAGCTAAAGCTGAAAGACGAGGAAATTGCCAAGCTGAAGTCGGATAACGAAGCGCTGTACACCGAGACGACCACGCTGAAAGAGCGCCAGAACAAGCTCACTGACACCATTACCACCATTGCCCGCACCAATCAGGAGCTGAACGAGAAGGTAAACATTGCGTCTCGGCTGCAGGCGGAAAACATTCGGGTAAACGTTATCAACAGCCGCGGTAAGGAGAAGGACGATGACGATGACGTTTTCAAGGCCAAGCGCGTAGAGAAAGTGAAAGTTGCCTTCAACCTGGCCCGCAACGACGTGGCCCCGAAGGAAACCAAGCAAATCATGATGCGCCTGATTGAGCCCGATGGCTCGGCGCTGTACAACCTGAGCACTGGTGGCGGCACGTTTATGGTAGATGGTGCCGAAGCCTTCTACACCGCCAAGCAGGACATGGTGTTCGACAACACCAAGCAGAACGTGCAGTTTGTGTACGCCAAAGGCACGGAGTATAAGCCCGGCGTGCATACCGTAGAGCTGTATGCCGATGGTTACCTGATTGGCACCACCAAATTCACGCTGAAGTAAACGAAACACGACCCGGAAGCCTACCTCTTCCGGTTTCACTTCATTAAAAAAGCCCCGTTACATTCTGTAGCGGGGCTTTTTTTAATGAAGTGAAGACTCTGCGAGACTTCTTACATTTTGTTGAGGCTCGATTCGTACTCCTCCAGTCTGGTTACGGCACCGGCTATATTTTCGGTGAACAGTACCACTACGGCACCTTCCGGGGCATTGGCCAGGACATGGTCAATGGCTTCCATTTCATCCTCAATGTACGTGATGGGCAGTTCCTGCTTGTCCAGGCGCAGGCCGCGGGTCATCAACTCCCGCAGCTCCTCGGCGGTTTTACCGCGCAGGTCCCGGTCTTGCCGCAGAATTATCTCGTCGAAGATCTGGCCGGCAATGCGGGCAAAGCCCAGCGTATCCTCTTCGCGCCGGTCACCCAGGCCCGATACGATACCAATTTTACGGGTGGCCGGGGTTTCATTCAAGAACTCCGCAAACTTGCCGATGCCGTGCGTATTGTGGGCGTAGTCCACAATAACATCAAACTTCGGAAACTTGTACTCGTTCATGCGGCCCGGCGTTTTGCTGGCCGATGGCACGAAGGTGCGCAGCGCGGTTTTTATATCGTCGCGCTCAAAGCCGCACAAGTAGCCCGTGAGGGCCGTAGCCAGGGAGTTTTCAATGTTGAAGCGGGCGCGGCCGCCAAACGTAATGGGAAACTCGGCGGCCCGGTCTATGCGCAGCTTGTAGCTGTTTTTGTAGATAGAGATGTATCCTTCCTCAAATACGGCGGCCACTCCCCCATTCTCCACGTGCTCCAGAATGCGCGGGCTATGCTCGTTCATGCTAAACAGGGCCACGCGGCAATCCAGCTTCTCGCGCATGGCATACACCAGGTCGTCGTCGGCATTGAGCACGGCCCAGCCGCTTTTGCGCACGGTGCGGGGCAGCACACCTTTCACCTGTGCCATTTCCTCCACGGTGTTGATGTCGCGCATGCCCAGATGGTCGGCGGCCACGTTGGTTACCACGGCAATATCACAGGTATGGAAGCCCAGGCCGGAGCGCAGCATACCGCCACGGGCGGTTTCCAGCACCGCAAAGTTTACGGTAGGGTCTTTCAACACAAACTCGGCACTCTGCCCGCCGGTACAGTCACCTTTCTGCAGCTGCCGGCCCTGAATATAGATGCCATCAGTAGTAGTAAAGCCCACTTTGTACCCCCGCGAGGACACCATGTGCGCAATCAGGCGGGTGGTGGTGGTTTTGCCGTTGGTACCGGTTATGGCAATGATAGGAATGCGCGAGGTGCTGCCCCGGGGAAACAGCATGTCCACCACGGGCGCGGCCACATTGCGCGCCAGCCCTTCGGTAGGCGAAATGTGCATGCGGAAGCCGGGCGCGGCATTCACTTCAATCACGGCGCCACGGGTTTCGTTCAATGGAATGGCAATGTCCGTGGTCAGCAGATCAATACCGCAGATATCGAGGCCTACAATGCCCGCTACCCGCTCGGCCAGCAGTACGTTGTAGGGGTCTACCTGGTCGGTTACATCAGTGGCGGTGCCGCCGGTGCTGATGTTGGCCGTGCTTTTCAGGTACATCACCTCGCCGGCCGGCAGCACCGATTTTACCGTGAGTCCCTGGGCCTTCAGCAAATCAACGGTGTGCTTATCGGCTTTTATCTGGGTGAGCACCTTCTCGTGGCCCACGCCGCGGCGCGGGTCCTTGTTCACCTCATCAATCAGCTGCTGAATGGTGCTTTTGCCGTTGCCGGTTACGCTAGCTGGTGTGCGGCGGGCGGCGGCCACCAGCTTGCCATTTACCACCAGCAGGCGGTAATCGTGGCCCACCACAAACTGCTCCACGATAACAGCGCGGGAATATACCTGGGCGGCTTTCAGCCCCGCCAGCGCATCTTTCCAGTTAGTAATGTTGATGCTGGCGCCTTTGCCGTGGTTACCATCCAGGGGCTTGGTTACAATGGGGAATCCCAGTTCCTCAATGGCGTCGCGCAGCCCGTCGGGCGAGTACACGGTGGTACCGCGGGGCACGGGCACACCGGCATCATGCAGCAGGGCCTTGGTGCGGTTTTTATTGCCGGCCACCTCTACCCCGGCGTGCGAGGTATAGCTGGTAGTAGTAGCCCAGATGCGCTTCTGGTTAACCCCGTAGCCCAGCTGAATAATATTGCTGTTTTTGAGCTTGATGTAGGGAATATTGCGCGAAGCCGCTTCGGCCACAATGCTGTAGGTACTGGGGCCGAAGAACTCTTCTTCCCGGATATCGTGCAGCTCGTCAATAATGGGTTTGATATTGACTTTCTGCTTTTTGCAGAGCGACTCCACCACCTCCACAGCTGCTTCGGCGGCCCGACGTCCGGCGCGCTCTTCCTGGTAGCAGAACACCACGTACTCCACGCCGGGCTCGTGTGCCGGGTAGGACTTGCCCCAATGCACGGGCATGCCCGCCAGGCGCTGCAGCTCCAAGGCTACGTGCTGAATGATGTGGCCCAGCGGCTCCCCATCGGCCAGCATTTCCTGCGTGAGGGGCGGGTGCTTCAGCGCTTGTTGCTGAGTATAAGAAGTATGCGTCTTTTCCTGCCCCAGATCCGGCAGTAACTTCGTCAGCCGCTTATCCAACCCCGGAAACTCATTCGACCACTTGCCGGCAAACTCCTCCAGGTTCACCTTCAGAACAATGAGTTTATGATGTTTGACCGACCAGTAACTCGGTCCGCGCATGGTGCGCAGTTCTACAATTTTCATAGAGGGATTAGGGTGGGTATTGGTGCTTCGTGCGCAGTTCTACGGAGCAATGCGGCGCTTGGATAGGCACTTTAGGAGCTTACCTCCATTTTTTTACGCACGCTACCGCTAAGCGGCTGACTACCTTGCCGGAAGGTCGGCATTTTTCCTCTGCTTCCAGCCAAAGTCTTTCCCAGAATGTCTAAAAAGCCAAAACCCCAGCCGGGGCTAATCGGCTGGGGCACTAGGCAATAGAAAACAGGAATTGTAAAAGAGGTGACGAGCGGATTCGAACCGCTGTAGGAGGTTTTGCAGACCTCTACCTAGCCACTCGGTCACGTCACCGGATTGGGGACGCAAACATACACCATTATCTGGCTTCTGCCAAACTCAGAGGCACTTTTTCGCTTCAGCGGCGCTAAGTTGCTGGCATTCTGAGCAGATGGCAGAACGGCTTACCAGCTGGTTTTTAAGCCAGTCATTGCTCATCTACGACCCAATGTAACCGCCAACAAAAAAGCCCCGGATTGCTCCGGGGCTTTCTTTACTCAGCTTGAGAAAAGCTTAGGCTTTCTCTTCGTCCTTCTTGTCGTCGGCTTCGTCGCCGGCAATCAGGTCTTTGGCTTTGTCTACTACATCACCGGCAATTTCTTTCGCTTTTTCGAAAGCAGCCGTGTGCGAAGCAGCTTCTACCACGTCACCAGCAACTTCTTTGGCTTTATCCAAAGCAGCCGAAGCAGCATCAGTGATAGTGGCGAGCAGGCCACCTTCTTCTTCCGTAGCTGCGGGAGCTTCGGTCGTTTCAGCAGCCTCCGCTTTAGCGGCTTTCTTAGGAGCAGCGCTGGTCTTCAGCTTCTGCTCACCAGCCTCACGCTCGTTGCCCATCATCTTGTCGCGCAGCGCGGACAGAGCATCCAGGTCACCGAGGGTCGACTTCTCAGCCGTGGCGGGCTTCTTCAGGTCGCTCAGCTTGCCTTCGCCTTGTGCGGGAGCACCGGCAGCACCGCCCGTGGTCTTCTTCTTGGTGAACTTCGAAGCGCGGCTGTCCTCTTCCTGCTGCTGGTTGAACACAGCAGTGTGCGACAGTACGATGCGACGATCTTCCTTGGAGAATTCTACCACGCGGAAGTCGAGCTGCTCGCCGTTTTCAGCCTGCGAGCCGTCTTCCTTCACCAGAGACTTGGGATAAGCGAAGCCCTCGATGCCGTAAGGCAGCTCGAGAACAGCGCCACGGTCGTTTTTCTCCGTGATGGTAGCCTTGTGCACCGAGCCGGGGGTGAATACCGTCTGGAAGGTATCCCAGGGGTTTTCTTCCAGCTGCTTGTGGCCCAGGGCCAGACGACGGTTGGTAACGTCCAGCTCCAGCACTACTACGTCCAGACGGTCGCCTACCTTCACTACTTCCGAAGGATGCTTCACCTTCTTGGTCCAGGACAGGTCAGACACGTGTACGAGGCCGTCCACACCTTCTTCCAGCTCTACGAACAGGCCGAAGTTGGTCAGGTTACGCACCAGACCGTTGTGCTTGGTACCTACGGCGTACTTGGTGCCGAAGTCGCCACGAGTCCATGGGTCTTCGCTCAGCTGCTTGATACCCAGGCTCATCTTGCGGTCTTCGCGGTCCAGGGTCAGGATCTGAGCCTCTACTACGTCGCCCTGCTTGATGAAGTCCTGCGGGTTGCGCAGGTGCTGGCTCCAGCTCATTTCTGAAACGTGGATCAGGCCTTCTACGCCAGGTACAATTTCCATGAACGCGCCATAGTCGGCTACGTTCACGATGCGGCCTTTCACTTTCGAGCCAGGCTGCAGGTCCTGGGGCAGCGAATCCCATGGGTGAGGAGTCAGCTGCTTCAGGCCCAGCGAAATACGCTTCTTGGCTTCGTCGAAATCCAGAACTACTACGTTCAGCTTCTGGTCCAGCTGCAGCACTTCGCTCGGGTGCGCGATACGGCCCCACGAGATGTCGGTGATGTGCAGCAGGCCGTCTACGCCGCCCAGGTCGATGAACACGCCGAAGTTGGTCATGTTCTTGATAACGCCCTCGAGGATCTGGCCTTTTTCCAGGTTGTTGAGGATGGCTTCGCGCTGCTTCTCGAGGTCTTTCTCGATCAGGACTTTGTGCGAAACTACCACGTTGTCGAAAGCGGCGTTGATTTTCACCACTTTCACTTCCATACGACGACCAACATAGATGTCGAAGTCACGGATGGGCTTCACATCAATCTGCGAGCCGGGCAGGAAGGCTTCTACGCCGTCCAGATCCATGATCAGACCACCTTTGGTACGACGCTTTACAACGCCTTCCAGGATGGTGTCATTTTCCAGTGCATCGTAAATGGCTTTCCAAGCCTGCTTGATCTTCGCCTTCTTGCGCGACAGGATCAGCTGACCGTTGGAATCCTCCTGGTCCTCGATGAATACCTCTACCTGGTCACCGATTTTGAGGTCGGTCAGGTCGCGGAATTCGGAGAGGGGCACCAAACCATCGGACTTAAAGCCGATGTTCAGGATTACGTCGCGGTCGGTGATGCCTACCACGGTGCCTTTTACTACTTCTTCTTCCTGTACTGTGGTGAGGGTCTCACCGTACATCTGCTCCATTTCGGCGCGCTGCTCGGCGGTATAATTACCACCAAAGCCGCTGGCTCCAACGTTGTCCCAGTCGAAGTTGTCTACTACTTCTGCCATGTGTTATGGTTGGCCCTTTTGTACACGTCCGGCGCAGGGCCCGCCTCCGAAACGCGTTTTTGTTTGATTCACAGCGCAAAAGCGCCGGCCCGCCACCCTGGCGGGGGCGCAAAGATAAGGAGTTTGGGGGAGAGTTTTTGTGTTTACAGTAAGTTCTGGCTAGAACTCTCGCTCATCTCTTTTGCAATACCATTGAGGGTCACAACCCGTTATCTGGCAGCCTGCTAGTTTTATCTTATTATTCTTTGCGCGCTCCATCATCCGCTTACTAGGCAGGCCATAGACTATAGGAATTACCTGGTCCTCTTTCATACAAACAGGGCAGGTTTTTCCTCTATGATTTAGCACATGACAGCCAATGGGGAAGTTGATATTCAGGGCTGTTATTTGGCAAGGTGGAATATCAACCTGTGTTATTGTCGTATCCCGATAACCAATGCATTCAATTTTAAGTCGATGGGTCCCTATGGGCACCTCATCAATTGCAAAGAAACCAGTGCTATCTGTGGTAGTACCAATTCCTAAATCAGGAAACCATACTGTAGCTCTACCTGCAAATCCCTTATGTTCTACTTGATTAAAAAGTCGTCCTTTTAATGTTCCGGTTTGGCTAAAACCGCAAGTGATTTTCATCAGCAATAGAAGAACACTAATTAGAAGACTTTGCATAAGGTATTGCAAGCATTTTGTATATAGAAACTTAAATATTCTCATAAACATGGAAAGCCCTTCTTCTTTTCGAATAATACACCTGAGTGATTTCAGGATTATAAAAAACTCTTTCTTCAATAACATGTTCACCTGTTTTTATATCATCATTTTTGTTTTTAGAATCATCGACTAATATGCCATACACCTTTTTATAATTTGCATCATCCTGGCCAGTATTTTGGCATTCATTAGATGTTATGATGAAATAGTTTTCGAATAGCTTGTCTATTTTACAAAAATTAGATTCCTCTAAACTGGTGGCATAAATCATTGATGATATTTTAATAACTATATCATCTGCGGTATTATCTACATCGATATGATAGACTGTATGTCCTTCAGGAGGATTTCTTTTTATATAACTAAGCAATACAGCCTTCACTGTGTCTTCACTTAAAATATAATTAACCTCATTCATTACTTTATTTAAATTTATTTTCTTTTTAATTTTTGACCTGTGCTGATCATCTCCACATGATATAAGCAGTAATGAAATGACAAAATACAAAAACGTGTTTTTCATAATCTTAAAAAATGAGGCATAAAAAAACCTCGCAAATATGCGAGGTTTTTTATGCTCTCCGGCTCAAGTTCTTACCGGCGTCCCAACTGCCGCAAGTGCGCTACGTGTGAAGCCACGGCATACCGCATGTTCGGATACTCGTTGTACTCAATCCCGAACTCCAGGCACATCTGGCGCAGAATCTTGTTCAGGGCCGGGTAGTGCACGTGGGAGATGGTGGGGAAGAGGTGGTGCTCTACCTGGAAGTTGAGGCCGCCTACCAGCCAGCTGATGATTTTGCTGTCGGTAGCGAAGTTGGCGGTGGTTTTAATCTGGTGAATGGCCCACTCGTCCTCAATCTTGTTAGTGGTGGCGTGGGGCACTACAAAGCTGGTGTGCTCTACGGTGTGCGCCAGCTGGAATACAATGCTGAGCGAGAAGCCGGCCACGCAGGCAAACACCACAAAGCCAATCAGCCAGGGCAGGAAGCCCACCATATAAATAGGCAAGGCCACAAACAGGCCCAGGTGCAACACCTTAAAGCCCCAGAACACACCCTCATCGGTGGCGGTCATTTTCTTGATGGGCATCTCCCCTATTTTCCGCTGGAAATACTTCTGGTAATCCATGTAGAAAATCCAGGCAATGAACAGCAGGGCGTAGAAAAACCAGAAGTACAGGTGCTGGAAGCGGTGCAGCATGCGGCGGGGCTGGTCGGGGCTGAGGCGCAGCCAGGGCTGGGCGTTCAGGTCATCGTCTACGCCTTCCACGTTGGTGTACATGTGGTGAATGAGGTTGTGCTTGGCATTCCACATGAAGGAGCTGCCGCCCATTACGTTCAGGGTGAAGGCGGCAAACTGGTTCAGCCACTTGGATTTGCTGAAGGAGCCGTGGGCGCCGTCGTGCATTACGTTAAAGCCAATAGCGGCGCCAATACCACCCAACAAGGCGCATTCCAGCACGGCAACCCAGGCAGGCGGCGTGAGGAACACAATGTGCAGATACACGGCTACGAAGGAAGCCGTGAGGAGAATGGCTTTGAAGTACAGGCTTTTATTGCCGGTGGGGGCAGTGCCCGCCTCGGCGAAATAGGCATTGGTGCGGCGCTTAAGCTCCTGGTGGAAAGAGCGTGACGCGGCAAATTTGGGTGCTTGCATTGAAATGGGAAAAAAGAATGGCGACAAAGGTACCGCCAACTGCTGCGTTAACGCCGCGTAAGCCGTAAAAAAGCCGGATTTTATAAGTCAGGGGTGTCTCCCAGTCTGATGTGGGGCACGGCCGAAGGGCTTTATACTCTTTCAGGACAGGCTCAGCAGTAGAATGGTTCAGAAGTGGGGCGCCGCCACGGGCAGCCTGCGGGCTTCCGGTGGCGGTAAAAGGCTGGTAAGCGGAAGCGTTGTGCTTAGCTCGACAGGTAGGTAACAGCTATACGAGGAAAATGGCTGAGCGGCTTCATGTACAACATATTGGCACGCACGGTCCGGCACCCGGAGTGCCGCGTATGTAGGCACACTGTTCTTTCATTTTTACTGCATTTGTACCTGATATGAGCTACATCAAAGCCGGCCCCGACGCCAATGGCCACCCCGTAAAGCTGCACTATACCGACCTGGGCCAGGGCGCCCCCATCGTCCTGATTCATGGCTGGCCCCTGAACCACGAATCCTGGGAGTATCAGCTGAAAGAGCTGCCCAAGCACGGCGTGCGGGTTATTGCCTACACGCGCCGGGGCTTCGGCAACTCCGATAAGCCCTGGGACGGCTACGACTACGACACGCTGGCCGACGACCTGAAAGCCGTACTGGACGAGCTGAACCTGCAGAACGTAACGCTGGTGGGCTTTTCCATGGCCGGCGGCGAAGTGGCCCGCTACATGAGCCGGCACGGCGGCGCCCGCGTGAGTCGGGTGGCCTTTGTTTCGGCCGTAACACCTTTCCTGCTGAAAACCGCCGACAACCCGGATGGCGCCCCGGAATCAGCCTTTACCGGCATATTTGAAGGCCTGGAAAAAGACCGGCCCGATTTCATGCGGTCCTTCGCCAAGAAATTCTACGGTGTGGGCCTCATCAGTCACCCCGTGAGCGACGCTACCCTGGACTGGAACCAGTCTCTGGTGATGCTGGGCTCACCGCGCGCTACCGAAGCCTGCGCCCACTCCTTTGCCGAAACCGACTTCCGTCAGGACCTAAAGACTATTAAAGTACCAACCCTGGTTATCCACGGCGACCAGGATGAGACCGTACCGATTGAAGTAAGCGGCGCCCGCATGCAGGAGTTTGTGCCGCACGCTACCTATAAAGTGTACAAAGGAGCACCCCACGGCCTTTTCATCACGGAAAAGGACAAGCTGAATGAGGATATCATGGCTTTTGCGGCCGGCAAAGCGTAAGTGTCATTCCGAGCGAAAGCGAGGAATCTGAGTTTGATGACCAGCTTGCGGAAACAGCGTCTGTGGGCAGTCCGGCAACCTCTTCCTTCAGATTCCTCGCTGGCGCTCGGAATGACAATTTTCTACCAACGAAAAACGGCAGCGAGCTTTAGAGCTTGCTGCCGTTAGTGTAGATAGGCGTGCCAGTTTTCATCAATGGTACCGGCACTGAGCTTGAGGAAACCCGAAAGTGTGGGTTTTTTGGGCTGTTGCCTGATGGTGAGCCCGGCTTCATGGGGCGTTCGGTGGCCTTTGGCGTGGTTGCAGCGGGAGCAGGCCGTGAGCAGGTTGCCCCAGCTGGAGTCGCCGCCGCGGCTGCGGGGCAGCACGTGGTCCAGCGTCAGGTTTTTGGTGGAGCCGCAGTACTGGCACTCGAAATGGTCGCGCTTCATGATGTTGTGCCGGCTCAGGGCAATGCCTTTGTAGGGCACGCGCACATAGCGCTGCAGCCGGATGATGCTGGGCTTGGGGTAAGCCTCTGAAATAGTGCGCAGAAAACCACCCTCCGACTTGGCAATCATTTCGGCTTTGTCGAGGAAGAGCAGTACAAACGCTTTCTGCACGCTGCAGAGCGTTATGGCGGTGTAGTCGCCGTTTAGCACAAGCACTTTCTGGTCCATATACACGGTGGCAAGAATCATCTGAGGAGTAACGAAAGCTAGATGATTCTAAGCGCATTAACAATAGCTACCACGTTTAGTTCGAGGGAAAAACCGGCCTTGTAAGGGCAGTAGTATTCATTTCGTTGAGCGCGGAAAAGGCCCCGGGGTTGGCTCCGCCGCGTGCTGCCGCTTCCGCTGCGGGCAGGGCGGTTTCCGGGCGGCGGGTCCACGTCACAGTTTCTTGATGGAAGGGTAATATTAAGCTGCTCTTTCCTACGGCCGCGGCCTTCACCTTTGTGTCGGATATCCAAGTGAAAAAGAATCAGCCACCCTTACCGAAGTCTATGAAACCCTTCCTGTCAACCTCCCGCAAGCTGCTGCCGCTGCTGTCCCTGGCAGCCCTATGTCTGGCCGAACCTGTTTTTGCTCAACGCGCAGAAGAAACCAGCCCCCAGCCCGTGGGCATTGAGCGGGTAGATACCTTCCGCTACCTGGTGCGCATCAGCAACCCGGCCCTGCAGAAAGCCCGTCTGCAGCTGGTGCGGCTCTCCGACAGTGTGGTGCTGTATGAGGAAAACAGCGCCAAAGCTACGTTTGGCCAAAAGCTGAACGTACAAAGCCTGCCCGATGGACAATATGCCATTGTAGTGCGCGTGGGCCCGCAGCAGTACCGGTATACCCTGCAGCTGCAAACCGAAACCCACCGCACCACCGACCTAAGTACTGCCAGCGTAGTACTGCGCCCCACCAACAAACTTCGCTAACCGCCGCCCCGATATCCGCTACCTGTTTATCGTATTCGCTATAGCCATCCATCATTCGAATTGCTATCATAAAAAAACGCCCCTGCAGCAAGCGGGGGCGTTTTTTTGGTGGATTACGGAAGAGACTTAGTCGGCCAGCAGGCGCTTAATCAGGCGCAGCTTGTGGGAGTACTTCTGCCGGTCGCGGTTGAAGATGCCGTTATGGTCGAGCGGGTCGATGCGGACTTCGCCGTGGGCGTGGAGGATGGTCTGGTCGTCGAGGATCAGGCCTACGTGCACAATGTTGCCGTCGGCGTTATCGAAGAAGGCCAGGTCGCCGGGGCGGGACTGGGCCACGAAGTGCACCGTCTGGCCGTGGTCTATCTGCTGGCGGGCATCGCGCGGGAGCGGCACCCCAATCAGGCCGTAGAGCTGCTGCACCAGCCCGGAGCAGTCGAGCCCGAAGATGCTTTTGCCCCCCCACACGTAGGGCGCTTTCAGGTAGAGCTGGGCAATTTTGATGAGCAGGCGCAAGCGCTGGTCCTGAGGGCCTTGGGGGCCGTGGCCGTTCTGGGGGTTGGTAGCCGCGCCGTTGTAGAAGTACTGGTGCTGGCCCAGGCGCAGCGTCATGCCATCGAAAAACGGCAGTCGGCAGCCCAGCGTCACCGGAATGCGGCTTTTGCTCTCGCTTACTATCTGCACCACATCCAGGCTGCGGGGGTGGTCCTGCTGCTGCCAGGCAGTGAAATACTCGCTGGTGACGGGCGTGTGCTGTTTAAAATCAAGCCAGCCCACGTACTGGTCGGCGGCAATACGGATCTGGTGCCACTGGCCCTGCGTCTGCAGAATGGTATAGCATTCGCCAAACATCAACTCCGTTACCAGCTCGGCTTTATCGGTAGGCTCGGCGCGTACCGGCACGGCGCTCAACGCGCAGATTCCGTATTCCAAAAGGTGAAATTGTGAGGTGTGAAGTTGTGAATGGCTGGGTAGCAACGCGCATTCCCGTTAAGCAACCTCAGCAGTAAAGTAATACCTGAGCTTGTGCCTGTAAGCAATGCGGCAAATATCCGCTCTAAAACTCACAATTTCACAAACTCACTATTTCACTTAATAGTCCCGCAGGCGGTCCATTTCGCGCTTCTGGTCCTTGGCTTTCAGGTCTTCGCGCTTGTCGTAGAGCTTTTTGCCTTTGGCCAAGGCTATTTCCAGCTTGGCAAAGCCCCGATCGGTAACGAACAGGCGGATGGGAATAATGGTGAGGCCCTGCTCCTGACTTTTATCGGCCAGTTGGCGCAGCTCCCGCTTATTAAGCAGCAGCTTCCGCTCGCGCTTGGGCTCGTGGTTATTGTAAGTGCCCAGGGCGTACTGCGCAATGCTCAGATTGTGCACCCACAGGCTGCCATCGGAGTGAAAGGTGCAGAAACCGTCCTGCAGGTTCACGCTGCCGTCGCGGATGCTTTTAATTTCGGTGCCCTGCAGCATCATGCCCGCATCATACTTCACCAGAAACGCATATTCGTGGCTGGCACGGCGGTTCAGAATGCTGATGCGCTTGGGAGTATCGTCTTTTTGTTTTGCCATGAGGGGTTTGCCGCCGGTGGGCGGGTAATGCAGACTTCGCAGATTGGCCCGGTAAGGTTGCGCGGCCCGCAGAAAGAACGGGAGAAACCGCTAATCCGCCGACTCGCGCAACAACGCAAAGCGGGCGGCCAGCCGGGCACCGTCTACAATGCGCTGGCCGGTGCGGCCGGTAGCCACCAGCCGCTCGCCTACGCGGGCTTCTACGTGGCAGGTCAGCTCCTGGCCTTCCAGATGCTCAAAAGTAGCCTGAAATTCCACGGTTTCGCCTTCAAAAGCCGGCGCGTGGTGCTTTATGTGGAGCATGGTGCCAATTCCTTCCTCGCCTTCTTCCAGCATTTCTTCCACAAACTGCCGGCTGCTCCACTCCAGGGCCTGCCCCAGCGCAAACGTGCTGAGCACGGCATGAATCAGCTTGCCATCCAGCATGGCAAAATCCGAAGGCTTTACCTGGATGGAATACGTGCGGACGTCGCCGGGGAGAAAGGGGTTTTTCATTTCAGTTGCCAGTTGCGAGTTGTCAGTTTTATAAGTGTCTGTTGAACGAACTGTCAACCGACAACTGGCAACTCAGGAGAGTTTCAACCGTGGGTCGGGGCTGGTGAGTTGGGTGGTGAAGTCGCCGGCCAGATACTGGAAATGGGCCGTCATGGCCACCATGCCGGCATTATCGGTGCAGTACTGAAATTCCGGGATAAACACTTCCCAGCCCTGCGCCAGGGCTTCCTGCTGCAGGGCTTCGCGCAGGCCGGAGTTGGCCGCCACGCCCCCGGCCAGGGCAATGTGTGTCAGGCCCTGGTCGTGGGCGGCGCGGCGCAGCTGGCGCAGCAGGGTTTGGATAATGGTGTGCTGAATGCTGGCACAGAGGTCAGCCTGGTTTTCCTGGATGAAGGCAGGATTTTGGGCAGTTTCCTTTTTCAGGAAGTACATCACCGCCGTTTTCAAGCCGCTGAAGCTGAAATCGTAGCCAGGCATGGCACCTACCGGGAAGGGGAAGCGCGTGGGGTTACCCTGCCGCGCCAGCTTATCCAGGTGGGGGCCGCCGGGATAAGGCAACCCCAACAGCTTGGCCGTTTTATCGAAGGCCTCGCCGGCGGCATCATCAATCGTCTGGCCGATGACCTGCATTTCCTGGGGGCTGCGCACCACTACTAACTGGGTGTGGCCGCCGCTTACCGTGAGGCACAGAAAGGGAAACGCAGGCCGGGGCTCCTGAATAAAGTGCGCCAGAATGTGAGCCCGCATGTGGTTCACGGCAATCAGCGGCTTATCAAGCCCCAGTGCCAGGCTTTTGGCAAACATGCTGCCGACCAGCAGGGAGCCCAGCAGGCCAGGCCCTTGAGTAAAGGCCACGGCATCCAGCTGGGTTTTGTGGATGCCGGCGCGCTGCAGTGCGGCTTCCACTACCGGAATAATATGCTGCTGGTGGGCGCGGGAAGCCAGCTCGGGCACTACGCCGCCATATTGCTCGTGCACTTGCTGGGTGGCTACCACGTTGGAGCGGATTTCGCCGCCCACCATCACGGCAGCCGAGGTATCGTCGCAGGACGATTCAATAGCCAGGATTACGGGTGCATTCATGTTTTTTCAGTTGCCGGTTGCCCGGGGCCGGTGGCCAGCGCACGGCTTCAGAAATTAATCCTGATCAGCCTGGCAACTGGAAACACGCTACGGGCAACTCAATATGTTCCCTGCAAAGGTCGTTGTAAAAGCAGTATGCGCCTAACTGGCCTTGGTCAGGCAGGCTTCTTGTTTAACCTCAACAGCCCCGCGTACGTTTGGGGGCTGTGCCCGAAATACCTCATTGTAGGCAACGGTTGGGCCGAACCCTGTATCTTCGCTACTCCGCCACCCTCCCACTGCGTTTCTTCCACCTGTGCCACGCTTCGTTGCCATCCTGCTCAAAACCCTGCTGGCACTGGTTGTGCTGCTGGCCGTGGTATTGGGTGGCACCCTAGTAGCCCTGCGGTTGCCGGGCGTGCAAACCCACCTGGCGCAGAAGGCGGCCACCATGCTTACCAAGCGCCTGGGCCATAAAGTAATGGTGGGCCGCGTAGATATCCGACCGTTTTCCCGGGTATTATTAGAAGAAGTGCGGGTGCTGGACCGCCGCGGCAATGAGCTGTTCAACATTGGCCGGGCCGATGCCGACATCAAGCTGTTTTCGGTGTTCGACCCCACCCATCTGCACGTGGGCAAGCTCACGCTGGAGGAGCCGCGCTTCGCCATGATTACCTACGCCAACCAGCCCGACAGCACCAACCTTTCGGAGTTTCTGGCCGCCGTGAAGCGCCTCATTGGCCCTACCGATACCACCAAAGTTTCCAAGCCCTTCGATTTTAAGATTGATGCCATTGGCTTGCGCAACGGCCGCTTTGTGCTGGACCGCCGCAACGTGGCCCGCGAGCCGTACTACGGCCGCACCATGGACTACGCCCACCTGCGCATCGACAGCATTTACGGCGACTTCAACGCCATTAAGCTGCGCGGTGATACTATAATGAGTGAGGTACGGGATTTGAAGGCCGTGGATACGCCCTCCCGCACCCGGCTGCAGAAGCTGAGCACCGACATGGTTTTCGCCCCCACATTCTGGGAGTTCGATAAAACCGACCTGCGCATAGGCCGCAGCCATTTGCAGCACTACGTCCGCTTCGACTACAAGCACTTCCTCAACTTCACTGACTTCAACGACTCGGTGCGCGTCACGGCCCGCCTCTCCCCCACGCGCATCTACTCCGACGATATTGCCAAGTTTGCGCCCCAACCCGAAATCCGCGACCTGCACGAAACCGTGCTGCTCTCGGGAGAGGCCAAGGGCTACGTGCACGATTTCCACACCAAAAACCTGGACGTGCGCTACGGCAAAAACACGCATGTGCTGGGTGATATTGGCGTGGAAGGCCTGCCCAACCTGAAGGAGAGCTTCGTGGATATGCGCCTGAAGCCTTCGGTTATCGATGGGCGCGATATTCGCCGCTACATTCCGGACTCCGGCTGGCCGTATGTGCAGCGCCTGGGCACGGTGAAGCTCAAGGGCGAGTTCCAGGGCTTCTACAACGACTTTGTGGCCAACGGCGCTTTCCAGACCGCACTGGGCAACGTGGTGTCCGACGTCAACCTCAAGTTCAAGACCGACCCGCGCTACTCCAGCTACGAGGGCAACGTGAAAACCACGGGCTTCCAGCTGGGTAAGCTGCTGGGCGACGAAAGCACCGTGCGCGACATCACCATGAATGGCCGCGTGGAAGGCGTGGGCTTTACGCCGGAAGGCGCCCGCCTCACGGCCAAGGCCACCGTGCAAAGCATCTGGCTGCAGGGCTACCGCTACCGCAACATCGTCACCAACGGCCAGTTCCGGAAGCAGGCCTTTCAAGGCAAGCTTTCCATTGATGACCCCAACCTGCGCGCCACCGCCGACGGCAGCATCGACCTGAACAAGGCCCGGCAGGCCTTTGACCTGCGAGCCAAGGTGCAGCGCGCCAACCTGCGCGCCATTGGCCTCACCAAGCAGAACTTTACACTCTCTACCACCGCCGATGTCCGCTTTCAGGGCCTGAAGCTGGACAACCTACTGGGTACTATTGTGCTGCGTGATTCGCGCCTGGGCTACAATGGCCGCGTGGTAGCTATTGATACGTTTGACGTTTTCTCCCGCCGCGACCCGGACGGGCAGCGCCGCCTGGCCATCCGCTCGGAACTGGCCGACCTCACGGCAGTGGGCAACTTCGACTTCACCCGCGTGCTGCGCGATGTGAACGTGCTGCTGGAAGAATATCGCCTCAACTTTGAGAGTGACGAAGCTGCCACGGCCGCCTACTACCGCCGCAAGCGCCGCCAGCCTACCCCCGATTATGCCATTCAGCTGAACCTGTATCTGAAGCACCCTAACCCGGCGCTGAAGGTATTTGTACCCGGCCTCACCCTCTCCGACTACTCCCGGGTTGACGGCTCCTTCCGTAACGGCAACACCTCCATTTTCTCGCTGGGCGGGCACTTTGATGCGCTGCAGTACGACAGCGTGCGGACGAAGAACACGGAATTCGACTTTACTACCTCCAAGCTGCCCTACCAGCCGGAAGTGCTGGCGCAGGCCAACATCACCTCCGAAAGTCAGCACCTGCCGGCTCTGGGCGCTACGGAGAATTTTTACGTGGAAGGCGTGTGGGACCAGGAGAAAATTAACTTCTCTACCTCCCTGGCGCAGACCAATTCCACCAACCGTGCCCAGATTAACGGGGCCCTGTCCTTCCTGCCCGATGCCGTGCGCATTGTGTTCCGGCAGTCGGGCGTGAATTTGCTGGGGCGGGACTGGAGCATTGCGGCCGAAAACTCGGTGGTGATTTCCGGGGGTGGCAAGGAAATCGATATTCAGAACCTGAACCTGGCCAACGGCGAGCAAAGCGTAAACGCCCAAGGCCAGATTTCGCGCGACCCCACCAAGCTGCTGCGCCTGGCCGTGCAGAACTTTGAGCTGGGCACGCTAAACTCCATCACCAAGCAAAACATTACGGGCCGCGTGAATGCCGTGGGCGATATGCGCGCCGTGTACGGCAACCTGGTAGCCAATGCCCGCCTGGATGTTGATTCGCTGGTATTTGACAACGTGCTGATTGGGGACGTAGCCGGCGTGGCCGACTGGGACAACCCCTCCCAGCTACTACGCCTGAACGCCAATGTGCTGCGCGACGGCGCCCGCCTGGTAGCCCTGGCCGGCACCTACAAGCCCAGCGAGGAAATCAATCAGTTGAACGTGACGGCCGTGCTCGATAAGGCCCCCGTGAAGCTGGCTGAGCCGCTGCTCAATACCTTGTTCAGCAACATGGGCGGCACTGCCGATGGCACCCTGCGCCTGACCGGACGCCTGGCGGCACCCAATCTGGTGGGCTCTCTGGATGTAACGGATGGCCAGCTCACCTTCGATTACCTGGGCACTACTTACACCTTCTCCGACCGGATTCGGTTTGCCGAGGACCGGATAGCCTTCCGCAACATTCGGCTGCGCGACCCGCTGGGCAACTCCGGCACGCTGAACGGCAACATCTTTCACCGGGGCTTCCAGGATATGTCGTTGGCTTTGCACGCCACCTTCCGCAAGCTGCAGGTGTTGAACACTACCCGCAAGGACAACGACCTGTACTTCGGCACCGCCTACGCTACCGGTGAAGCCCACATAACCGGCCCCACCGACGACCTGGTGGTGAACGTGACGGCCCGCAGCGAAGACGGCACCCGCTTCTCCCTGCCCCTGGACAACGCGGCCAAGGCCGAAAAAGCCAACTACATCAAGTTTGTAAACCGCAACCTGCCCGATACGGCTACCGTGCAGGTGCCAGTAGCTACCACCGGCCAGGTAGACTTATCGGGGCTGCGGCTGAATTTCAACCTCGATATTACTCCAGACGCTTACATCGAAATTCTGCTGGATGAAAGCACCGGCGACGTAATTCGGGGCACGGCTGCCGGGCAGCTGCGCCTGAATATTGATACCCGGGGCGAGTTCAACATGTTTGGGCAGGTGGAGATTGTGCGCGGCCTCTACAACTTTACCCTGCAGGGGCTGGTGAACAAGGAGTTTCAGGTGCGGCCGGGCGGCACCATCAGCTGGAACGGCAACCCCCTTGACGGGCAGCTGAACGTGACGGGCACCTACACCCAACGCACTTCCATTCAGCCCATTGTGGCCAATAGCAACGCCACCGTGCCCGTTACGGCCGTGATGAACCTGACCGGCCCGCTGCTGCTGCCCGTGATTCAGCTGAACCTGGAATTCAATGATATTCCTTCCACGGCGGAAGGCGAAATCAACTCCTTTATTGCCTCCCTGCGCAACGATGAGCAGGAGCTGAACCGGCAGGTGTTTAGTCTGATTGTATTCCGGCAGCTGGCCTCGCCGGGGTCATTGGCTTCGGTTACCAAGTTTTCGGGGCAGGATAATGCGTTTGGCAACAGCCTGGGGCAGATTATTTCCACGCAGCTGGGTTTGCTCACCGCGCAGATTGACCCTAACCTGGAAATTGCCTTCAACATTAATGGCGTAACGCCGGAGGAGCTGCAGGCCCTGCAGGTGCGCCTGAGCTACAACCTGATGGGTGGCCGCCTGCGCGTAACGCGGGAAGGCGGCTTCAGTAATTCCACCACTTCTACGCAAACCGGCCTCACTACCCAGTCGTCTCTGCTGGGTGATTTGAGCGTGGAATATTTCCTGCGCGAAGACGGGAAGCTGCGCGTGCGCCTGCGCTACGAAACCACCCCGCGCGACTTCAACCAGCTGAATACCTATGCCAACCAGTCGCGGGCCGGGATAAGCGTGCTGCACACGGAGCAGTTTAACTCCCTGCACGAGCTTTTTGCCCGCAAGCGCCTAAACCGCCGCGACGAAGCCCGCCGCAAGGCCCGCGAGCAGCTGAACATCGACGACGACCCCCGAACCGTTATTAATTGAGTTACCAGTTGTGAGTTGCCGGTTGCCAGAACTTGTTGAAACCAGGAAAAACTGACAACCGGCAACTCACAACTGGCAACTGAAAGCTACCTTTGCCCCCTATGCCTCCAGCCCGTCCTACCCGTAAAAAGAAGCTTGGCAACTATCCGCACGCCATGGTAGTGTTCAGCATTACGCTGGCGCTGCTGGTTATTGGGCTGTTTGGGTTGCTGCTGCTCCACGCGCACAAGCTCTCGGAGGTAGTAAAGGAAAACATTGAAATGCAGGTGTATCTGGAGCGCGACCTGCCCGAGGCCCAGCTGCTGCGCCTGCAGCAAACGTTTTCCAGCAAGCCATTTATAGCCTATCGCAATAACCAGCCGCAGGTGCGGTTTCTCTCCAAGGAAGAAGGGGCCCGCCAGTTTGTGGAGCAGACCGGCGAAGACTTTCAGCAGTTTCTGGGCGACAACCCCCTGCGCGACGCCTACATCCTGAAAATCAACCCCGAATACTCCGACACGCAGCATCTGCGCCAGGTGGAGCAGGAATTGAAAGCGGAAACCGGCGTATTTGAGGTGCAGTACGTGCAAAGCCTGATTACCTCCATTAATGAGAATGTGCGCAAGCTTAGCCTGATTCTGCTGGGTTTTGCGGCCGTGCTAACCTTTGTGGTAGTCGTACTCATCAACAATACTATTAAGCTGGCCCTGTTCTCGCAGCGCTTCCTGATCCGGAGCATGCAGCTGGTGGGGGCTACTTCCTTCTTTATTCAGCGGCCCTTTTTGCGGCGGGCTACCTGGCAGGGCTTTGTGAGCGGGGTGCTGGCCGCGCTGCTGCTGCTGGTGCTCCTGCAATACGCCTACCTGGAAATAGACGAGCTGCGCTTGCTGCGCGATGAGCGCCTGCTGGTGGTGCTGCTACTGATTCTGGTAGCACTGGGCAGCTTTATTGGCTTTATCAGCTCCTACCGGGCCGTGCGCAAATACCTGGGCATGTCTTTGGATGAGCTGTATTAATCCTTGACCCGTTAGCTATTGGCTGTTAGCTGCTGGCTTTTCATCCTTTTGCAGGCTGCTGACCAATAACCAACTACAACTAACCAAAACACAATGGCTGCTACTAAATTCGCCTTTGGGCGGCGTAACTACCGATTGATGCTGCTGGGCGTGGCCCTGCTGGCCGCTGGCTTTATCACCATGACGCTGGACACGGCCGACTACGGTGAAGGCTTCCTGGGCATTACGCTGGGCCCGCTGCTGCTGGTAGCCGGTTTTGTGGTGGAGTTCTTCGCCATTATGGCTAAATCCGGCGACGAGCCGGTAGCCGAAACGACTACCACTACAGCCACTACTGTTGACCAATTTCAGCCGGTGCCGCCTACGGCGGCCCCGCGCCCTACTTACAAGCGTTCCTAAATGAATTATTGGCACGCGTTGCTCCTCGCCGTAGTAGAGGGGCTCACGGAATTTTTGCCCGTTTCCAGCACGGGGCACATGGTTATTGTAGCTAACCTGCTGGGAATTGGCCAATTACCTTACACTGAAACCTATATTACCGGCATCCAGCTGGGCGCCATACTTTCCGTAGTGGTGCTGTACTGGCGGCGGTTTCTGCAAAGCACTGGCTTTTATATGAAGCTGGCAGTAGCTTTTCTGCCGTTCGGCTTCCTAGGTTTCCTGCTGAAGGATGTGATTGAGCAGCTGCTGAAAAGCGTGGCAGTGGTAGCCTGGGCTCTGGTGCTGGGCGGCATTGTGCTCCTGTTCGTGGACCGCATGTTCAAGAACAAGAAGCCGCATTACGTTTCTATGCCCAAGTACAAGCAGGCTTTCCGCATTGGCTTGTACCAGTGCATTGCCCTGATTCCGGGCGTATCACGCTCCGCGGCTACCATTGTGGGTGGCCTGGCGCAGGGCTTCGACCGCCGCTCGGCGGCTGACTTCTCTTTCCTGCTGGCCGTGCCCACCATGGTGGTTATCACCGGCTATCAACTGCTGAAAGGCTATAAGTCTAACCCACTTTCCCTGGATGAGCTGAAGATGCTGCTGTTTGGCAATGCCGTGGCCTTTGCGGTGGCTATGCTGGCCGTGCGCTCTTTCGTAAATTTTCTTACCCGCTATGGTTTCCGTGCCTTCGGTTTCTACCGTATCCTGGTTGGGGCCATCATTCTGATTATGCTGGGCCTGGGCATTAACCTGCAGCTGATATGAGCACGCACCTTCCCGATTCCACCACGTCGGCCGCTACCGGTTTTGATTTTGAGGCCGGCGAAGTGCTGTTATTTGACAAAGCACTTACCTGGACCTCTTTTGATGTGGTGCGCAAAGTGAAGAACACGCTGCGCATCAAGAAAATCGGCCACGCCGGCACCCTGGACCCTTTAGCTACCGGCCTGCTCATTCTCTGCACCGGCAAAAAAACCAAGCAGATTGACCTCATTCAGGCTCAGGAAAAAGAATATACCGGCACCTTCCGCCTGGGCCAGACTACGCCCAGCTTCGACCTGGAAACACCCGTGGATGCTGAGTTGCCCTACGAACACCTCACGGAGGCCGAGCTACGCGCTGCCACCGCGCAGTTTGTGGGCCTGATTCAGCAGACCCCACCGCTGTTTTCGGCGGTGAAGGTGAACGGGGAACGCGCCTACGAAGTAGCCCGCCGCGGCGAAGAAGCCGAAATCAAGTCCAAGCAAATCGAAATCAAAGCCTTTGAGCTGACGCGCATTGCCCTGCCCGAGGTAGACTTTCGGGTGGTTTGCTCCAAAGGCACCTACATCCGCAGCCTGGCCCGCGACTTTGGAGCGGCCCTGGGCAGTGGCGCCCACCTCACCAAACTAGTGCGCACCCGCATTGGCGAGTACCGGCTGGAAGATGCCCTGAACATGGAGCAGCTGCAAGCCCTGGCCCCGCCCCGCCCCGCCGGCTCCGAAAATGCGCGCCCGCGCGCTGAGCGGGGTGGCCGCCCTCGCCCGCCCCGGGCCGGGCTGGAGTATTTTGCGGCCCAGCAGGCCGCTGCGGCCGGGTCGCCCGCCCCTGATCAGGATTCATCCGCCACCAACTCCTAAGCTTATGCTCGTCGTTCGGGACCCCGCGCAGTTTCCGTTTCTCGGCCAGGCCGTGGTTACCAGCGGTACGTTCGATGGCGTGCATCTGGGGCACCAGAAAATCCTGCAGCGGCTCCTGGAAGTAGCCCGGCAGAGTGGTGGCCCATCAGTGGTTATCACCTACTGGCCGCACCCGCGCCTAGTGCTGGCCCCACCCCTCTCCCATCCCCAGCCCCTGGATCTGCACCTGCTGAACACGCTGGAGGAACGCATTGAAAAGCTGCGGGAGTTTGGGGTTGACTACCTGCTGATTATCCCCTTCACCCGCGAATTTGCCGAGCTGACCTCAGAAGAATACATTCAGCAGATTCTGCTGAAGACAGTTGGCACCAAAAAGCTTGTCATCGGCTACGACCACCGCTTTGGCAAAAACCGCGAAGGCGGCTTTGAGTACCTCAGTCAGAATGCCAACCGCTACGGCATGGAAGTAGAGGAGATTCCGCGCGAAGACGTGGATGCTGTGGGCGTGAGCAGCACCCGCATCCGCAAAGCCCTGCAGGCCGGCGACGTGCAAACCGCCCACCGGCACCTGGGCTATTATTATCCCTTAACGGGTACCGTGGTGCGCGGCAAGCAGCTGGGCCGCACCATTGGCTGGCCTACCGCCAACATCTACACCCAGGAGCCACTGAAGCTGGTGCCAGCCCGGGGCGTGTATGCCGTTATGGCCACTACGGCCGCTGGCACGCACCACCCGGCCATGCTCAACATTGGCGTGCGCCCCACCGTGGGTGGCGATGTAACCCAGACCGTAGAAGCGCACCTGCTCGATTTCGACGGTGACCTGTACGACCAGCCCCTGACCGTGCAGTTTGTGGCCCGCCTGCGGGATGAGCAGAAGTTTGATGGTCTGGAAGCCCTGAAAGCACAGCTGGCCCTGGATGCCCAGGCCGCCCGCCAGCATTTGATAGGCGGCTAGTTGATTTAATAGCCCAAAGACGCTACCTAAAACACTTGTCATCCTGAGCTTGCGAAGGACCTTATCACCGCAGAGCGACTCGCGTAACAACGACTTGTTCTAACGTGACAAGGTCCTTCGCAAGCTCAGGATGACAGTGTTTTTATGGCCGGTTTTAGCACTCCGGGTTTCCTTCTGCTGGCTCATATCGCACTTCTACTTACCTTTCCGCTCCCAACCTTACCACCCATCCATGATCAATAAAGTTGTAGCCGATGCTCAGGCGGCCCTGCAGGGCATTGAGGACGGCATGACACTGATGCTCGGCGGCTTTGGCCTGTGCGGCATCCCCGAAAACTCCATTCAGGAACTGCTGCGCCGGGGCGTGCGCGAGCTGACCTGCATCAGCAACAATGCCGGCGTCGATGACTTTGGCATTGGCCTGCTGCTGCAAACCAAGCAGGTACGCAAGATGATTTCCAGCTACGTGGGCGAGAATGCCGAGTTTGAGCGCCAGCTGCTGTCTGGTGAGCTGGAAGTAGAACTGATTCCGCAGGGCACGCTGGCCGAGCGCATTCGCGCGGGCGGAGCCGGCATTCCGGCTTTCTTTACCCCGGCCGGCTACGGTACGGAGGTAGGCGAAGGCAAGGAAAGCCGCGAGTTCTACGGCAAGATGTATTTGCTGGAAACCTGGCTGAAGGCGGATTATGCCTTTGTGAAAGCCTGGAAGGGCGACACGGCCGGCAACCTTATCTACAAAGGCACGGCCCGCAACTTCAACCCCATGATGGCCACGGCCGGCAAAATTACGGTGGCCGAAGTGGAGGAGCTGGTACCAGCCGGCGAGCTGGACCCCAACCAGATTCATACGCCCGGCATTTTTGTGCAGCGCATTTTCGAAGGCAAGAACTACGAGAAGCGCATTGAGCAGAGAACTGTTAGGGCTTAGGAACTTAGGTTTTAGGGTTTAGGGGGCAATGCTCATGCTCCAGCATATTTCTAATTTCCAAAACCTAAGTTCCTAAAACCTAATCCCTATCCCACATGCTCGATTATCGCTCTTTGCAAATCTGGCAACGCAGCCACCAGTTGACGCTAGTGGTTTACGCCCAAACCAAAGAGTTTCCACGCGAGGAATTATTCGGTTTAGTTAGTCAAATGCGGCGCGCCGCTTCTTCCATTCCCACCAACATTGCGGAAGGCTGTGGCCGTGGTTCAGATGCGGAACTGGTTCGGTTTCTAACTATTGCGGCCGGTTCTGCCAGTGAGCTGGATTACCAGTTGCTGTTGGCCTCCGAACTGGGCTACCTGTTGCCGCCACATTGGCAATCTGCGGTAGATGAGCTAACGGCCATTCGCAAAATGCTGACTCAATTTATCCAAACCCTGAAAAAGCGCATCGGGACAGCAGTGCCTAAGCCCTAAGTCCCTAAACCCTAAGCCCTACCCATGCTAGATAAACACGGCATCGCCAAACGCATTGCGCAGGAAGTGCGCGATGGATACTACGTCAACCTGGGCATCGGCATTCCGACGCTGGTGGCCAATTATATTCCCGCCGGCATCAATGTGGTGCTGCAAAGCGAGAACGGGCTGTTGGGCATGGGCCCCTTCCCCACCGACGCCGAAGTAGACGCCGACCTCATCAACGCCGGCAAGCAAACCGTGACCACGCTGCCCGGTTCCAGCCTCTTCTCTTCCGCCGATTCCTTTGGGATGATACGCGGGGAGCACGTGGACCTGACCATTCTGGGCGCCATGGAAGTATCGGAGCGCGGCGACATTGCCAACTGGAAGATTCCCGGCAAAATGGTGAAAGGCATGGGCGGCGCCATGGACCTGGTGGCCTCCGCCAAGAACATTATTGTAGCCATGCAGCACGTGGCCAAAGACGGCAGCAGCAAGCTGCTGCCCAGCTGCACCCTGCCCATTACGGGCCTGCGCTGCGTGAAAAAGGTAGTAACCGAGCTGGCCGTGCTGGATATAACTCCAGATGGCTTTGTGCTGCGCGAGCGGGCGCCGGGTGTATCGGTGGAGCAAATTCAGGCGGCTACGGCCGGCCGGCTGGTTATACCCGAAGGCGGGGTACCGGAAATGGTACTGTAGGCCAGAATTTTTTTAGGCAGCTTAGCTGTTGTATTTCCGCCCGGTTCAGCTTCTGCGCCGGGCGGAATGCGTTAGGGGTTTTCCTACTTTCCAACACAAGGCCGCCTCCCACCGTACCTTTGTTTAAACTACGCTTGACCTATGCCCTCTTCTTCCAACAATAAAACCGGCGGCAGCCACGCCAAAAAATCAACCCTGCCCGGCATGCCTTCTGTGCCGGAACTGCTCACGCCCACGGCGGTACCGGCTCACAAACTGGTGCTGCGCACCCTCCGCCGCGGCGACTACAAAGCTGTGCGCGACATTATGGACAAAGTGTATTCCAATATGGAAGGCGCCTGGGCGCAGGATGAGTACAACAACCTGATTCGCAAATTCCCCGAAGGCCAGATCTGCATCGAAGATAATGGGATGGTGGTAGCCGCCGCGCTGGCCATTATTGTGCAGTACTCTGATTTCGGCGACCGGCACACCTACGCCAAAATTACCGGCCACGGCAAGTTTGACACCCATAACTCCGATGGCGACACCCTGTACGGCGTGGACGTATTTGTGGACCCCGAGTACCGCAGCCTGCGCCTGGGCCGCCGCCTCTACGATGCCCGCAAAGAGCTGTGTGAGAACCTGAACCTGCGCGCCATGGTGGCCGGCGGACGCATTCCCGGCTACGCCGCCTACGCCAATGAGATGACGCCTGCCAAGTATGTGGAGATGGTGCGCAACAAAGAATTGACGGACCCCATTCTCACCTTCCAGCTTTCCAACGAATTCCACGTTCGTAAAATCATCCGCGGGTATCTACCCTATGACTCCGAGTCCAAAGCCTTTGCGACGCTCCTGGAGTGGATTAACGTGTACTACGATGAGGATGTAGACAAGCTCATCGGTAACACGAAGAGCAACGTGCGCATTGGCATTGTGCAGTGGCAGATGCGCGCCACCAGCTCCCTGGAAGACCTGATGCAGCAGATTGAGTTTTTCGTGGATACCGTTTCAGGCTACAAGTCCGACTGCGTGCTGTTTCCAGAGTTCTTTAACGCCCCGCTCATGGCCCTCACCAACGAGGACTCGCCTTCGGTGGCTATCCGGGCCATGGCGGCCTTCACCGAGCCCATTAAGGCGAAGATGATGGAGCTGGCCGTGAGCTATAACATCAACATTGTGGCGGGCTCCATGCCGGTGTACGAGGATGGCAAGCTGCACAACGTGGCTTACCTCTGCCGGCGCGACGGTACCGTGGATGAGCAATATAAGCTGCACGTAACCCCCGACGAAGCCAGCTACTGGGGCATGCGCGGCGGCGATAAGCTCAAGTGCTTTGATACCGACTTCGGCAAAATTGGTATTCTGGTTTGCTACGATGTGGAGTTCCCCGAGCTGGCGCGCATGCTGAGCGACGAGGGCGTGAAAATCCTGTTCGTACCGTTCTGGACCGATACCAAAAACGCCTACCAGCGCGTGCGCATATGCGCCCAGGCCCGGGCCATTGAGAATGAGTGCTACGTGGCCATTACCGGCTCGGTGGGCAACCTGCCGCGCGTAGAAAACATGGACATTCAGTACTCGCAGAGTGCCGTGTTCAGCCCCTCGGACTTTGCCTTCCCCCACGATGCCATTGTGGCCGAAGCCACGCCTAACACGGAAATGACCCTCATTGCCGACCTGGACCTGGACCTGCTGAAGGACCTGAATACCAGTGGGGCGGTGCGTAACCTCCGCGACCGGCGCAAGGACCTGTACTCCCTCAGCTGGACGGTAAAAAAATCGGACCGCGACGAAGAGCTGCTCTCCCAGGGTGAGGAGCGCCTGCCTCGCATTAGCAAGCGCAAGGCTATTGCGGCCGGGTAATTCCACAGTTTCATTTCCCGATTTCCAACGTCCGCTGTTTGTTAACGGCGGACGTTGACATTTCAGCCCAGCCCCACACCTGCGGATATTTCTGTAAACTTCGGGGCCGATGTCATCGGCCTTTATACGCATTCAAACACCACCCTATGAAACGCATTTTCATTACCGGTGCCAACCGGGGCCTGGGCCTGGAGCTTACCCGCCAATACCTGGAGCGCGGCGACCAAGTGTTTGCTGCCAGCCGCACACCTGATGCGGCTACCGAGCTGCGTACCCTGCGGGCCCAGTACCCCGACCGGCTGACCCTGGTTGCCCTGGATGTTACGGACCCCGCTTCCATTAATGCTGCCCGCAGAGCCGTGGAAGAGGTTACCGATGGTCTGGAAGTTTTGATAAATAACGCTGGCATTTACCCCGGCGCCGGGGCCGATGGGCAGGCCGCCTCCCAGCGCCTGGGCGCCCTTACGGTGGAAGATGCCCTAACGGTTCTGAAAACCAATGCTATTGGGCCGCTCATGGTTTCGCAGGAATTGTTGGGGCTGCTGAGAGCCGGCCACAAAGGCCGCATTATCAGCCTGTCTTCGGGCCTGGGCTCCCTCACGTGGAAAGCCTCCGGCGACCCTTACCACTACAGCGCCAGCAAAGCCGCGCTTAATATGTATATGCGCGCATTAGCAGCTGAAATTGGCAACCAGGGCCTGATATGTATCCTGGTAGACCCCGGCTGGGTGCGCACCGATATGGGTGGCGCCGGTGCCACCCTGCCCCCTTCCGACTCGGCCAAAGGCATTATCCGGCTGGCAGAACAACTACACGCCGAGGAAAACGGCAGCTTTGTTACCTGGCGCGGCGAGCCGGTGCCGTGGTAAGCAGCTGGCAAACCTGAACCCCTCGAACGCAAAAAGCGGAGACACGCCTGTTGGCCTGTCGCCGCTTTTCTTTTTACCTCTACTCTAATGTCCTAGCCGTGGGTGGCAGCCAGGTGGGCATGGTCCCGGATAATGGTGTGCAGGAAGGGCTCATCCTGCAAATCAGTCTGAATGCCGGTCAGCGACTTTACTCTGGTGGCTACTTCGTTCAACAACATATAATTATTGCGCTTCAGGGCCTGGTGCATGAGGCGGTGTACCAGGTTGATATCCTGATCAGAGAGGGTACTGACCTGGGGAAACACCACCATGTAGCCCGCGGGCAGCTCGGCAAGCGGGAGGCGGCCGGTGGCGGGGACCGGGCGCAGGCTTACTACCATGGTATTGGCAGCCATGTCGCCGAGGCGCTGGCCGTGGCCGTTGAGCAGTACGGCTACGGTGGCAATGCTCCCAAAAGAGGCACTTACTTCCACCAGGCCCAACAGCCAGCGCAGGAGGTAGTCGCCGGCGTGGGGCCGCAGGCCGTCGCGCCGCGTTACTTTTATCTGGCGGGCCCGCTTGCCAATACTTTGGCCATTGAAGAATATCTCGCAGAGGGGGTGGTAGAGCAGCCAGGGTAAAGCTATTAGCATCAGCTGCAGAATGCGGCGCTCATCCTGAGAGTTGGTAGCCTTTTCTATTAGGAAGTTAACCACTACTGAAAAAAGCACCAGCACCAGCCAGTCCAGCAGTTGCGCCAGGATCCGGTCGCCCACGCTGGCTACTTCATACTCCAGCGCCACGTTCTGGGCGGTCTGCACGTGAATCGTACTCATGAAAAAGCGTTTTGGATAATCAGGGCAAAATTGAACAATAAGGGAAATACTCCGGGGCGGAGCAGGGTATTTTTATATATTTGTCAGACGCTGCTATTAGCGATTAGCTCTATTTCCGTGGATTCGGCGCCGTATGCGCGAAGTTATATTTCTGCGTCAGAACCAGGCAAAGTGGCAGCAGTATGAAAATACCCCGGCCCGCACGCCCGATGAGCTGGCCAACCGCTTTATTGAACTCACCGACGATTTATCGTACGCCCGCACCTTCTATCCGGACTCCAGCACCACCGCATATCTGAACACCCTAACGGGCAAGCTACACCAGGCACTGTACAAAAACAAAAGCCTGGAGCAGGGCCGGTTTGTACATTTCTGGCGGCGCGAGTTGCCCCTGCTGGTGGCCCGCCACCACGGCACGCTGGCCATTGCCCTATTGTTTTTTACGCTCTGCACCGCCCTGGGGGCTTTATCTGCTGCCCTCGATGACTCCTTTGTGCGCGTGGTGCTGGGCGACGAGTACGTGAACCAGACGCTGGCCAACATAGAGCGCGGCGACCCCATGGCGGTATATAAGGGCGGGAATGAAAGCGTGATGTTTCTCTACATCACCCTGAACAACATCAAAGTCTCGCTGCTGGCCTTTGCCAGCGGGCTGCTGCCGGGCCTGGGCACCGGCACTATTCTTTTCCGCAATGGCATGATGCTGGGCTCGTTTCAGTATTTCTTTTACCAGAAAGGCGTGCTGCTGCCTTCGCTGCTCACCATCTGGATTCACGGCACGCTGGAAATATCGGCTATTGTGCTGGCCGGCGGCGCGGGGCTGGTCATGAGCCGGGGCATTCTGTTTCCGGGAACCTACGCCCGGCGCGAGTCCTTTCGCCGGGCCGCCCGCGACGGCATGCGGCTGGTGCTGGGCCTGGTACCCATCTTCATTCTGGCTGGCTTTCTGGAAGGCTTTGTAACGCGCCATACGGAGATGCCACTGGCAGCCAGCCTGCTCATTATTGGCAGCTCGGCGGGGTTTATTATCTGGTACTTTATTCTGTATCCGCGGCGGCTGCGCCAACGGCAGGCCGCTGCTTTTCCTGTTTTCTGATTCCTGCTTTATACCTCCCCGCTATGGCTCATCTGCCCTTTACCCGCCCCACCGATTTTCTGCGCGAGCGGGAATTTGGCCGCAAAATCGAAGCCTCATTTGACTTCATCCGGGCCCACTTTCGCCCGCTGGGCAAGTGCTTAGTATACATTGTTTTGCCACTGCTCCTGCTGCAGGGCATTGCTGGCGGGCTGTTGCAGGCCCGCATGGGCGGCGTGCTTCATACCTGGCAGACCATGATGGCCCGGGGCGGCGCTGGTAATCAGGCCGAGTCGTTACAGCGCCTCTCCAACCTGGTGAGTGGGCCGGAGTACTGGGTAGCCATCCTGGGTAGTCTGTTTTCTTATACCCTGCTCATCCTGACGGTATATGGCTATGTGGTGCTGCGCCTGGAAAAGCAGGACCCGCTGGAGCCGGTTACGGTGCAAGAAGTATGGGCGGTAGTTAAGCGGCGCTTTGCCGGCACCTTAGCCTCGTTTTTCGGCCTTGTGTTCTTTGTAATTCTTGGGGCGCTGGCGGTAGGCATAGTAATAGGCTTTGCTACTTCTATGCTGCGAGGGAACCTCTTTATGGTGTTTTTAATGGGTTTCACAGTTTACGGGGTTATAAGCTACGCTATGGTGGCGCTGAGCTTGTTCTTCATTATTCAGCTACGGGAGCGGAAGGGCTTTTTTGCCACCATTGGCCGCTGCTTCTCGCTGGTATGGGGAAAGTGGTGGTCTACCTTCGGACTTATTTTCATTATGATGTTGCTGGTAGGGGTGCTGGCCATTGTGGTTTTGTCAATTACTACCCTGATCAGCAGCCCGTTTGCGGCTACCCCTGAGCAGGCACAAACGGCCCTGGGCCGGGTCATGTCCGTAGTGGCAGCGTGCCTGAATTCAGTGTCGATGATGGCCCTTTACCCGTTGCTGTTTCTGGCCCTGGCCTTCCAGTATTTCAACCTGGTAGAGCGTAAGGAAGGCCAGGGGCTGCACGCGCTGGTGGGTACTATCGGCGCCCAGCCTGAAGTCGCCCCTGCTTCCCATGCCTACCAGCCCGATGATGAGGGCGAATACTAGCCGCCCGGCGCTCTACCACCGGCGGTGGCTGCCAGTAGCCGTGCTTTCCGTACTGCTCCTGATTCTAACTGCGGCCACCCCGGCCATTCCGGTCCGTTCTAAAGCCGCACGCGCCGCTATTCACCTGCCTACTGACCGTACTACCCCCAACCAGCGGCCCCTGCCAGCGGCCCGGCTGCGCAAGCTCCGGCAACAGCGTGAGTTCCGATATGTGGAGCCAGTGCCCGCTGAAACCAGCACCATGAGTCTGTTCTGGCGGCGCTTTTGGCAGTGGCTGGGCGAGCTGCTGTCCGGGCCAGGCTACCAGAGCCGGGGACGCTATGTGGTGTATGCTGCTTTCGGGGCCGCCTTTCTGTATGTGCTGTTGCGCCTGTTGCGGCTGGATTATACCAGCGCCTTCGGGCGGTCCAGCCGCTCCTTGCCGCTCAGCTACGAAGCGGCACCGGAAGACATAAATAACATCGATTTTGCAACCCGCCTGGAAGAGGCCGAAGCTTCTGGCAACTACCGGCTGGCCGTGCGGCTGGGCTACCTGTTGGTATTGCACACCCTGGCTGCGCGCCACCTCATAAACTGGCAGCCAGACAAAACCAACCACCACTACCTGCAGGAACTGGCCGGAACGTCCTGGCTGCCAGGCTTCGGCCAGCTCACCCGCCAGTTTGAGTACGTGTGGTATGGCGAGGAAACCCTTACGCCACTAAGCTATGCTACCGTGCGCGACGCCCGGCAGCAGTTTCTGACCGACCTGACCCGCCGCGCCGCCTCATGACCCGATTCCGCGCTTATCTTCTGGGGCTGGTGGTATTATTTGCGGGCTTTGTGGCCGTGGAATACTTTAAGCCCGAGCCCACCAACTGGAAGCCTACCTACCAGAACCGCCACAAAATTCCCTACGGCACCTATGTGCTCTTTGATCTGCTGCCGGACCTTTTTGGGCAGCGCGTAAGTACCGTGCGCCAGCCCATTGCCAACCAGCTGCTGCCCAGCCTGGGCAAGCAGGAGTTTTCCCACCCCGATACGGTGTTGCCGGTGGGTGCGCCCGCTGCCCGGGTACTGCGCACCCCGGCCAACTACCTGTTTGTAAACCACACTTTCTCGCTCAGCCGGCTAGATCGGGACGCCCTGCTGCGCTACGTGGCCCGCGGTAATCACGCCTTCATTGCCACCGAAAACCTCGACGACCTGCTCGCCGACACCCTCCGCCTGCAGATGGTCAGCATTTCCGAGAGCGTGAAGCGCCGCGCCGGCCGGCTGGCTACCCGCCAAACCAACACCGACAGCACCACCCTCCGGCTCCTGAACCCGGCTTTTGCCGCACACGCCCGCTTCCGTTTTCCTACCGCGCAGGCCAACCAGTATTTTAAGCCCGATAGTGCCTGCCAGGCCACCGTGCTGGCCCTGAACGACCACCAGCAGCCCGTACTGGTGCGCGTGCCCTACGGCCGGGGCTCCTTATTCCTGAGTTCCACCCCGGCCGCTTTCAGCAATTACTTTCTGCTCCGGCCCGCCACGGCGGGCTTCGGGTTTTCGGCACTGTCTTACCTGCCGGCGCGGCCCATTTTCTGGGACGAGTACCAAAAGCAAGGCCCCCTGGGTGAGCAGTCCTTGCTGCGGGTAGTGATGAGCCATGAGGCGCTGCGCTGGGCCTTTTACCTGCTGATGGCCAGCCTGCTGCTGTTTATGATAGTAGAGGCCCGCCGCCGGCAGCGCGTTATTCCGGTGTTGAAGCCCTTGCCTAACACCACCTTACTGTTTACGCGCACGGTGGCTTCTTTGTACCGGCAGGGCGGCAACCATGAGCGCATCGCCGAGAAGAAAATCAACCTGTTTCTGGAGTTCCTGCGCAACCGCTTCCAGGAAACTTCCCCCGACCTCAACGACGAAGCCTTCCGGGAACGGCTGACGCAGAAAGCCGGCATGCCCCGCCCCCGCATCGACGAGCTGATTCGTCGGATTCATTTTGCCCGCACAGCTCCCACCGTCTCCGACACAGAGCTGCTGCTGCTCAGCCAAACGCTGGCCGCTTTCCGCCGCGACGCCCGCTAACTACCTTTCCGCCATGACTTCTGATTTCTCCTCCCCCGCCTCCGATTTAACCACCGCTCAGCCCCCGCTCCCGGAAACCGAGCCGGCGCCGCCCGTAGCGGAAACATCCTTCGGCTCCCGCACCGATTTCAATCAGCTGCAAACCGCTGCCGCTGCCATCCGGCAGGAGCTGGGGCGCATTATTGTGGGCCAACAGGAGTTGATTGAGCTGCTGCTGACGGCTATTCTGGCCAATGGACACGTGCTGCTGGAAGGCGTGCCGGGTGTAGCCAAAACCCTCACGGCCAAACTTCTGGCCCGCACCCTGGATGTGCCCTTCAGCCGCATTCAGTTCACCCCGGACATGATGCCTTCCGATGTGCTGGGGACTTCCATATATCGGCCTAACAAAGCGGAGTTTGAATTCCGCCCCGGTCCCATTTTCGCCAGCGTGGTGCTGATTGACGAAATCAACCGCGCGCCCGCCAAAACGCAGTCGGCGCTGTTTGAGGTGATGGAGGAGCACCATGTAACCCAGGATGGCGTGACCTACGCCATGCAGGAGCCCTTTATGGTGCTGGCCACCCAGAACCCCGTGGAGCAGGAAGGCACCTACCGCCTGCCGGAAGCCCAGCTGGACCGCTTCTTATTTAAGATTCATATTGGCTACCCCACCACGGAAGAGGAAGTTTCTATTCTGCAGGGCCACCATGCGGGCCGGGGCAGCGCTATGCTTTCGGCGGTACAGGCCGTGCTCACGGCCGAGCAGGTGGCCCAGCTGCGCCAACAGGTGCAGCAGCAGCACGTAGAGCCCAAGCTGCTGGAATATATTGCCCGCATTGTGGGCCAGACGCGGGCGCATAAGTCCCTGTATCTGGGGGCTTCTCCCCGTGCCTCCCTGGCATTACTGAACGGTGCCAAAGCCCTGGCTGCCCTGCGCGGCCGCGACTTTGTAACACCCGAAGACGTACAGTATCTAGCCCCGGCCGTGTTGCGCCACCGCATTCTGCTCACGCCGGAGCGCGAGATGGAAGGCACCACACCCGATGAGGTAGTGAAGCTGATTCTGCAGCAGATTGAAGTACCCCGCTAGGCTGTAGCCGCTCCATTCTGCCTTCTCACCCGCTTTGCTTTCTGGCTCTTGAAGTCCTTTTTCCTTACTAAGCGCCTTTTTCTGCTGCTGGCCGCCCTGATAGCCGGGCTGGTGGTGGCGTTTTTCTGGCCTGTGCTGCTGGCGCCCATGCAAGTGGCGTTGGGACTGTTATTCCTGTTGACGTTGCTGGATGTGGCCCTGCTCTACCTACCAGGCGCCAACGGCGCGGGCCAGGTCTTCGGGCGGCGCGTGCTGGGCGAGAAGCTGGCCAACGGCTCCGATAACGACGTGGCCATTTACCTGGAAAACCACTACCGGTTCCCCATCCAAACGGAAACCATTGATGAGATTCCGCATCAGTTTCAGCGGCGCGATGTGCTGTTTCAGGTAAGCCTGGCGGCGGGTGAAACGCAGGCCATTCACTACCGACTGCGCCCCGTAAAGCGCGGCGAATACCAGTTTGGGGCCGTGCACGTGTACGTTGCCTCCCCGCTGGGGCTGGTGCGGCGGCGCTTTCGCTTTAGCCAGAACCAGACGGTGCCGGTGTACCCCTCGTTTCTGCAGATGCGCCAGTACGAGCTGCTGGCCATTCACAACCGCCTCACCGATGTGGGCGTGAAGCGTATCCGGCGGGTGGGCCACAGCATGGAGTTTGAGCAGGTGCGCCCCTACGTGCCCGGCGACGACCCACGCGCCATCAACTGGAAAGCCACGGCCCGCCGCGCCGGCACCGGCGGCACCGATGCCCTGGTGGTAAACCACTTTCAGGACGAGCGTGCCCAGCAGGTGTATTGCCTGATTGATAAGGGCCGGGTAATGCGCATGCCGTTTGAAGGCCTCAGCCTGCTCGACTACGCCATTAACGCCACGCTCGTGGTCAGCAACATTGCCCTGCTCAAGCATGATAAAGCCGGCCTGTTCACCTTTTCCAACCGCCCCGGCGCCCTGCTGCCCGCCGACCGCCGCAGCGGCCACCTGCTGAAGCTGCTGGAGGTGCTGTATCGCCAGAAAACCAAGTACCTGGAAACTGATTTCGAGCTGCTTTACGCCACCGTACGGTCCAAAATCCGGCAGCGCAGCCTGCTTATTCTGTTTACCAATTTCGAAACCCTGAACGGCCTGCACCGCCAGTTGCCCTACCTGCGCCGCCTGGCCAAAGACCACTTATTGCTGGTGGTTTTCTTTGAGAACACTGAACTGCAACAGTTCCTGAATTCCCCGGCGGAAACTACCGAAGAGGTTTATAACCAAACTATTGCTGAGCAGTTTGCGCACGAGAAGCGGCAGATTGTGCTGGAGCTGCAGCGCTACGGCATTCATGCACTACTTACCGCCCCGCAGCACCTCACGGCCAATACCATCAACCGGTATCTGGAGTTTAAAGCCCGCGGGCTGATTTAAGCCCGGCAGGCTGGCATGAAGTTCGAAGGGCTACCCAAAACCGCGCTGGCCCGTATCTTTCAGCGCTTCTGTTCCCTCGTGTAGCCCTATGCTTCTGCGCCTCCGCTTCTTTGCTCTTTCCCTGCTTTTTCTTTTTCCGGCCGTTATTCTTCTGGCGCAGCCTACTACGGCCACCCGCAACCTGATGCCGGTGCCCGCCGAGCTGAAATGGGGAAAAGGCCGTTTTGTAGTTAAGCAGCACTGGCGCGTACTGCTCCCCTCTGCCCCGGCAGATTCTGCGGTAACGGCCGCGGTGCAGCACTTTAACTTCTGGCTGATTGAGCGCACCGGGCGCCCCAGCCTGGCGTTTGCCCAAAGTCAGCCCACCCAGCCCACCGAGCTAAGTATCCGGTATGGCCGCTCCGGCAAAGTACTGCTAGGCGAAGATGAGTCGTACACCTTGCGCGTAACGCCCATTGGCGTGGTGCTGGAAGCGCCTACCAGCCTGGGCATTCTGCGCGGGCTGGCTACGTTGCAGCAGCTACTCACCGTAGAGAAAAAGTCCTTTTATTTCCCGGAGGCCGATATTCACGACCGGCCCCGTTTTGCGTGGCGCGGCCTGCTGATTGATGCCGCCCGGCACTTTATGCCGGTGCCCGTGCTCAAGCGCAACCTGGATGCTATGGCTGCCGTGAAGCTGAACGTGCTGCACTGGCACCTCACCGATGACCAAGCATTCCGGGTAGAAAGCCGGGTGTTCCCGCGTCTGCATCAGGCCGGCAGCACTACGCCCGGCTTCTACACCCGCGCTCAGATTAAGGAAGTCCTGGACTATGCCGCCGCGCGGGGCATTCGGGTGATTCCCGAGTTCGATGTTCCCAGCCATGCTACCAGCTGGCTGGTGGCCTATCCACGCCTGGCTTCTATTGATACCGTTTACACGCCCTATCAGAGCTTTCGCACCTCCAATATTGCCCTGGATCCTACCCGCGAAACTACCTATACCTTCATCGACTCCCTATTCGCGGAGATGACGCAGCTGTTTCCCGACCCGTATTTCCACATTGGCGGCGACGAAAACGACGGCCGGCAGTGGCGGCGCAACCCGCGCATTGCCCAGTACATGCGCGCCCAGGGCATGCTCACCCCCAAAGGCCTGCCCGATAAGCACCAGTTGCAGACCCAGTTCAACCGCCGGGTGCTTACCATTGTGCAGAAGTACAACAAGAAGATGATTGGCTGGGATGAAATTCTGGGCCCGGGCCTGCCGCCTGATGCCGTTATCCAAAGCTGGCGCGGCAAGAAAGGCCTGTACGATGCCGTAAAAGAAGGCCACCCGGCCCTGCTCTCCAATGGCTATTACCTCGACCTGAACTACTCCGCCGCCTCTCACTATCTCACTGATCCGCTGCCAGTCGATGCCCCCCTCACGGAAGCCCAGAAGAAACTGATTCTGGGCGGCGAAGCCACCATGTGGAGTGAGTTTGCCGACGCCCATATCATTGACAGCCGCATCTGGCCCCGAGCCGCCGCCGTGGCCGAGCGTCTGTGGTCTGCTAGTACGGTTACCGATGTTCCGGACATGTACCGTCGCCTGGCCGCGGTATCAGCTCAGCTGGAAACCCTGGGGCTACAGCACCGCCAGGCGCCGGAGCAGATCCTGCAACAGCTGGCCGGCTCTCCCGATGTAACGGCCTTGCGCACCCTGGCCGAAGTGCTGGAACCCGTGAAGGAGTACAAGCGGCATTTCCAGGGTTTCACCTACACGCCGCAAACCCCGCTAAACCGCCTGGTAGATGCCGCCCCCGCCGAATCAGAAAAAGCCCGCATGTTTGGGGTGCAGGTGGATAGCCTGCTGGCTTTGGTCAAGGCCAACCAGGGCAAGCTGCCCCGGACTCCATCGGCCCGCCGCGTGTTCAATGGCCTGCGCAGTCAGTTGCAAACCTGGCAGCTAAACGAGGTGCGCGTGCAGCCGCTGCTGCAAACATCACCCAGCCTGCGCGAATACGCGCCCCTTTCCACGCACCTGGCCCAGGTAGCGTCTATCGGCCTGGCTCGCCTGGCGCAGCTGGAGAAAGGCCAGCAGCCACCTGCTGGCTGGCTGGCACCCCTGCAAAAGCAGCTGGATGCCGCCAAGGCCCCGGCCGGCCAAACCGAACTGGTAGTGGTGGATCCTATCAAACGCCTGTTAAGTCAATAATCCCACTTTAAATAAATAGCCCCGTCACAATCATGTTTGTGGCGGGGCTATTTGCTGAAAATAGATCTGGCCGCTAGGCCTTTAAAACAACACCGAAACCTGCATGCGGCCGGTGTGCACCGGGCTCAGACCATTGGGCTTGCGGCCATCGTAGCTGAGCGTCAGGTTGAGGCCGTTGCTCAGGCGCTGCTCGGCGTTCAGGTTCCAGGTGAGGTTGTTGCCAGGGCGCAGCGCATTCAGGATTTCCAGGCCTACTACGGAGGATATTTCACCCTCAAAACCTACCCGCACCAGGCGCGTGGCCGCCGTTACGGTGCGTTTTCCTACCTGGCTTAGGCGAGTCTCGATGCCCAACTCATCAAACACCCCGCGCGCGTCCGGGTCGGGCCCGTCGGCCAGGGTATTCTGCTTGGTGGTGTGCAAATAGGTACCGGTAAAGCGGAGCGTGTTGCTGGGCTGATAGCTCAACTCGGGCGCAAATTCATACAGCAGCAGCCGGTAGTTGCGCGCACTCAGATAATCAGAAGCCGTTTCCCGGATGCTGCGGGCCGTAACCACCCGCGCGGTGAACGACTGCGCCAGCGTGCGGCGCAGCAGCAGGCTTTGGCTGGCCAGGTTGCGAATATCCGTCCCCTGCGCCAGCAGTACCTTTTGCTGGGTTTGCTGCACCGTAAACTCGGCGCCAAAAATAGGATTGGATCGGTTAAAGTACAGCGTGTTGCGCAGCAGCTTGTTCAAACTTAGCAACGACAGCGCTTCGGTCTGCAGGGCAAACGGATTCAGGCGCGAGCTCAGGCTTTTATCCGTGGTTTTGCGGTCCAGCGTGACGGAGGTGAGGGCCGAGAAACGGGCCGCAAAGCTCCGTAAACCCGACTGCTCCCGCCAGCTGGCCGGGGCTGTGGTGTTCAGGCGGTAGCTGAAGCGGTTAGTGAAGGCCAGCAGGTAATCATCCGTCGGCAAAAACACCTTGATGTGCGTGCGGTACTGCGCATCGGGCGTCTGGGCTTCAAAGAACTCCTCTTTGTCTTCCCGGCCATTGTTGTTGGCGTCGCCGCCGTAGAAGTGCGTGCCCTGGCCGTTGGGCACGGGCAGAAAGGAATAGTCACGCTTCAGCTCCCGGCCCGAGGCTACACTGTAGCTCAACTCGGAGCGCAGCACATTCTGCAGTAGGCTGGCGTTCCAGTCCAGCTTGCCCAGCACGGTGCGCTGGCGGGCGGAGTCGCGGGAGGCCAGGTCGCGGTAGGTGGCCAGCAGGCTCAGGTCCTGTTTTTTGCCCAGGCGCGTGGTGAGGCTGCCCTGCCAGGTTTGGGCGCGGCCCCGCTCCTGCAGGTGGGTTTGCTCCGGGTTAGGCGTCTGGTCGCGGCGGTAGCTGTAGTCCAGCCGGAAGCGGGTACGGGCGCTGTCCTGGCTTTGCAGAAAGAGGTTGTGCTCATCGAAGTAGTTGGCCGAGGTCAACGAGTCGCCGGAAGGCAGGGCCACGCGGTTTTTATCGAATCGGTAGGCGTAGCCCGGCACCAGGGCGCCGTGCGTGTAGCGGGCCTGCGCCTCTCCCCTGGCCCAGCTGGAGCGCCTCCGGCCTACATCCGAGCTCAGCACAAACAAGGCGGTGCGCAGCTCTACGTCGCCTACCTCGCGGGCCACATCCAGCCAGTGCTGCACGCCGTTTACCTCGCCGGCGCGGTAGCGCCGGCTTAGGCGGTAGGTAAACTGGTTGTCGGTATCCTTCACGGCCCCGGCCGAGAAATTAAAGATGTTGTCTTCGCGGGGCGGGCGCTGCGTGCCGTTGCCGCGCACGGTGCTGGTGGTGCTCCAGTTGCGGTCAAACTCAATATCCCGGTACCGGTCAATCGGAGCAAACAGCTTGCTGGTGTACTCATAGTCCATAGTGCTGCGGAACTTATAGTTCTGCAGCACCGGCAGGTTCAGGGGGCGGTCTACCACGGCATAGCCCACCCGGAACGCCCGGCCCTGGTCCGCCTGGGGCGAAAAGCGGTTCAGATCCAGCTGAGAGGAAGCCAGATCCACAAACACCGTGGCCGTCGAATCCACCCGGAAACTAACGCCCGCCGATATTACCTGCTTTTGCAGCGGCGTGGGCAGGCGGCGCACGGGCTGGTAGTTGCCCTGCGGCACACCATTAATGGGCGCCACATATTCAAACACTCGCCCATTGGCACTTACGGCCGTGGCGCTGAGCACATAGTCGCCGCGATTATTGCCCACGTTGGTGAAGCGCACGTTGTACACGCCGCGGGTAGAGTCCGGCGGGTAAGTGAAGATGGCGGTGCTTTGGCCGGTGATGGTATCGGTTAAAATGGTGCGGTTGTACTGCACCTGGCGCCGGTCGTACTTCGTAGAATCGCCGCCGGGCACGTCCACAATGCTCACGTTTTCGCCCACGTTGCGCAGCAGTTCCCGCTCATCGTCTTTCAGGTCCAGGTTGGGGGAATTATTGGGGTTGTCGGCTTCGCGGTAGTAGTTGGCGTGCACGCTCAGGCGGCCCAGCTGCTGGTAATGGCTCAGGTGCGTGAGCGAGCGGGCGTAGTTGAAATCAGAATACTCAAAATCGATGCGGATGCGCGAGTTGCGCGTGATAAGGTGCTTGGGCGAAAACGTTACCTCGGCCTGGTTGTAGTCGATAACATAGTCGAAATCGAAGCCGCGAGTGAGCAGTTGCCCATCCAGGTATACCCGCTCGGAGTTGGCCAGCACAATGATGAACTGCTCGCCGTTGGGTCCGCGCAGGCGGTACGGACCCTGCACGTTTTCAATGGGGGCCACTTCAATGGAGGCAAACTTACCTTTGGCCACGCCCGCCGCTACGCTGGTGGTAGCGAAGCGCCCGCGCCCCAGCACCGAGGAGGTGGTAGCCGTGGCGGGCGCAGCCTGCGCGGGAATGGTGCTGTTGCCGGAAACATCGGCGCTGCGGCCGGCCACACCCAGCGGCAGCTTGCCGAAATTGGCTTCAATGGCCGCGCCCTGAATGTTTTTGTAGAAGCGCAGGAAGTAATCGGGCTTGCTGCGCAGCACCACGTCGCCGGCCGTCAGGTTCCAGCGTGGGTGCGTCAGGGTCACATAAATCCGGTCGAACTCCTGCAGCTGCTGGGTGTTGCCTTCGGGCTGAAAAGGCACATTTTGGTCGGAAATAGCCGCCGTGAGCTGTACCTGGTCCGTGAGCTGGCCTTCCAGCTGCAAATTCAGCGAGGAATTGACAAACACGTTCTGGGTGTTGCCAAAGGATATGCCCCGGCTCAGGTTGCCGGTTTTGTTGATGCCCGGCGTGGCCAGGATCTGCTCTTTTACCGCAAAATCATCGTAGCCAAACGGCCGGCGCGGAAAGCTGATGCTATCCATGAGGCTGCGGGGGCGCTGAAACCGGGGTGCCGCCAGCCGCAGCGGCAGCACGCGGTAGCACACCAGCACGGAGTCCAGGCGCGGGCTGGGCAGCACAATATCCGGCTCGCCGGGATTCAGGGCCGGGTAGCGCGTCCGTTCCCGGATAAAGCGATACTGGTCGGTGCGGGCATTGTAAGCTACGGAGCGGCCGTTGATGCTTACCGAGGCAGGAACTACCGTGAGCGTGTCAGGCAGCTGAAACAGGGTGGTATCCTGCGCGGGCAGCAGCCGCACCCACTGGCAGCGCCGGGAGCTGGGCACGGCCTCTGCCCGTTGCTGGCCCAATGCCTTTTGCAGCGGCCCCAGCAGCAACAGCCACCAGCCCAGAAGCAGAAAGCAACGCGGAAAGCGGCGGGTCATAAGCGCGGGTTGGGTGGCAGCGGTAACAGGCCGTAGAACGCGAAGTACGGGAATATTCGTGCCCGGGAAACAGGCGGCGCCCGGGGGTCAGGTCGGGGCCAATGGCAGCTCAATATAGAATGTGGTACCGTTGCCCTCCTGGGTTTCAAACCAGATGCTGCCGCCGGCACTCTCAATACCGCGCCGGGCCACGGCCAGCCCAATACCCGAGCCCGTAACCTTGGTAGTGAAGTTGGGGACGAATATCTTTTCCTGCACAGCCAGGGGAATGCCCGCGCCATTGTCGTTGATGCAGATGCGCACTTTATCGGGAGCGGGCTGCTCCAGCAGCACTTTAATTTCCGGGCGTCGGCCTTCCGGCACGCTCTGAATGGCATTGATGAGCAGGTTATTGAAAGTGCGCACCAATAAGTTTTCGTCGGCGAAGACCAAGAATCCCGCTTCCTCTATGCCTTCCGGTAGCGTAAACTGCACTTTGCCGCCGGTGGCGCTATCCTGGTGAAGGGCTACGCAGCGCCGTAAAATGGGCACCACATCCAGGCGCTCGGGGCGCATGGCGGGCAGGTTGGTGAAGGTGCTGAAGGAGGTGGCAATGTCCGAGAGCACATCAATCTGGGTGATGAGCGTCTGGGAAATTTTACCAATCAGCTCCTCGGCGTTGGGCCGGCGCTCGGCAATGGCCTTCTGCAGAAACTGCAGGCTCAGCTTCATGGGCGTGAGTGGGTTTTTGATTTCGTGGGCTACCTGCCGGGCCATTTCGCGCCAGGCGGCTTCCTTTTCCTGCGCCGCCAGCTCCTGCTTACTTTCCTCCAGCTTCAATAGCATGCCATTGTACTCGCGCACCAGCAGGCCAATTTCATCCGAAGACTCATAGGAAAGCAACTCATTCTGCCCGGTGAGGGTGGTGTGCTTGAGTTTTTCGGTGATGAGCTTGAGCGGCGTAGTGAGGATGCGGGAGGCCACGAAAGTGAGCACTAGAAATAGGATGAACATCACCGTGAAGATGTTCAGGATGGTATCTACCAACTCAATGAGCTTGGTATCCAGCTCCTTTTCCGAGTCAAAGAACGGTATGCCCACGTAGCCGATGACCGGGCCCAGCCCCGGCTTGGTGGAGGGCATGCGCAACGGCAGGTACAAGGCGTTGAACGACAGGCTCCCGGCCTGCTCCGAAAGCAAAATCCGGGGCTGACCCCGCTCATTGAGTGCCCTGATAGCCTGCGGATTCATCAACGGACTCAGCACACCACTCTCAAATATCAGCGGCTGACTGCTAACCAGCAGCTGCCCGTGCTCATCGTAGAGGTTGAGGTCGGTTTCGGTGAGGTTCGCTACTATTTCGGCGACGTCCGTGAGCTTTTCGCGGCCGGTGGAATCGGCTAGCAGGGCGCGGTCTTTCAGGAGGTTGTCCTGCACGGCTTTGCCACGCCGCTCATAGGCATGCAGCAGGTCGTGCTTGTAGGAGGAGGTAACCTGGCTGGCAATGGCCACGCTTACCACCAGCAGCGGCACCAGAATGCCCAGGTTCAGAAACAGCTGAATCTTGGTGCTGAAGTTGGTGCGCAGCATATGCGGGTAGCGCCCCTTGGCCAGCAGATACGCCACAATGCACAGCAGCCCAAAGAAGGTATGCAGCAAAAACAGAAAGGAGAAATTGGCAAACCAACTGCGGAAGGAATACTTGGGCGTACTCACCACAATAGTTCGGTCCTGGGAGCCGGTGATGCCCAAGTGGTGCGTGCCGGCCACCGTAATGCCGTTGGTATACAGGTGGGGGTCGTTTAGGAGTTCCGGCTTCAGATTATTCCCGTAGTCGAAATCCCCTTCACTATACACCAGCCGCTTGCCCTGGTAGCCGGCGTAGCTCAGCTCCGGGCCCAGACCAGGCTGGAAGAACTTCTCATCTACCAATAACTCAGGCACCAGACTATTAGTGGTCAGCTTTTTTAGCACCAGCTCCAGCACAATAGTGGCATTGCCGGCCCCGGTGGCTACCGCTACCGGCACAAACAGCACGTACCGCCGGGAGCTGAACGTGGCTCCGTTATGAATCAGGTACAGGTTGGGCTGGTCCGTGGACATAGCACCGGCCAGCAGCCGCCACCGCTTGCGGCGGAGCGGCACCGCCAGACTATCCTCGCCAATGGGCCGGCCGGTAGGGTCAAACAGCCACACCGTGGACTCATACTTATCAAAGTAGTCCCGCAGATAGTACTTGGTTATTTTCTGGCGCACCACTTCCTGGTTATCGAAGGGGCTGGCCAGCTTAGCCTGCAGGAGCGGGTCGCTGGCCATTTCGCGGGCGCGCTCCGCCAGCAGGAACTCGCCCTGCAGGTCGTTATCAAGCAGCAGATTGCCCGCCAGCTTTTGTTTGGTTTGAATCAGCTGGCGGTCGAAGTGCTGGTAGAGTGCCAGGGCGCCCACCGTGGCGCTCAGGCCCACCATCAAAAACACAAATAAGTATAGCTGGTAGGGCACCACCGCCGAGAGCTGGCGCAGTCCCGTGAGGCGCAGGGTAAAGAAGAAAGCCAGCGTGAGCCCCAGTAAAGTCAGCGAAGGAACATCCAGAGCCAGGCCCAACAGCAGCCACACCAGCGCACTGGCGGCCAGCAGCAGCACCGCCAGTTTTTTAGTTGCCGGCCGCATAATGGCGCTAAATACCTGTGACAGCATGTAGAACACCAGCAGGTAGCTGCCCGTGTGCAGCACAATAGCCAGCAGCAGCAGCAGCTTGAAACCGGACAAATCGATGCTCTGGGTGATATCCAGCACCAGCTGGGAGTTGGTGAAGGTGCTGGCGTAGAACTCATACAAGGTCAGCAGCAGCGCATAGAAGAGCAGGATAGTGGCAGTACCCAGGCCAGCCCGCTCCCGCCAGTCGCGCAGGTGCCAGACGCGGCGCACCACGCCAAACCGACGGAATAGCCGCAGGGCGTAGGACACCACCAGCACCAGTAGCAGGGCATTAATGAGCAGGTCGCCGAGGGAGGGAGAAAGCCAGGAGGCCGCATACACCCGGGGGTTAAACAGCTCCAGCTCGATAAAGGAAAAAGGCAGCCCCCAGTACAGCAGCCCCGCCCGGAATACCAATAAGGGCAGCACCACAGCCGCCGCGCCGGCCAGCAGGCGGCGCTGCTGAAACAGCCCGCGCGCCAGCTTGCCCCAACCCGCCAGATAGAAGCCAAACCCCAGGAGCAGCAGTCCCAGCGGCACATATTTCCCCGTAATGGGGTTAGGATGCACGCTCTCCAGCGAAAACAGATAGGTACCGTCGGCGGAATAAAGCCGGGGCAGGCTGGCGCGGGCATTGGCGGTAACAATGCGTAGGTCCAGCCCGCGGAACAAGGCCCGCTCAGCGCCCTCACGCAGATAGCGGTTGCTGATGCCGTAGCGCCGCTCCAGCGGGATATAGGTAAGAATGCTGTATGCCCCGGCTTGCCGGCGCAGCACCAGATACCGCCCAAACTTCACATCCAAAAGCTTTTCGTGGAAGCTCTGACTGATGTTGTCCGGGTCGGGCCGGGTGGTATGATCGGACCAATATAGCAGCTGCGTACCCCGATAAATAAAGGTGGGGTAGGTGGTACTGCGCAGTAGAGAGGTGAAGGTAACGGCCCCGTGCTGCACTTCCGCCGCTATATTTTCGGCATCTGCCTGCGCCGTGCGCTCGGCCTCGTGCAGCACAGCCTGCAGCTGCCCCGCTTCGGCCCGCAGCAGCACATCAGACGCCAGCCCGTAATGGTTACCCAGATAGGCGCCCAAAAAGCATAGGGCTGCCAGCAGCAGCAAAACCAGCGGAGAATGACGAGGTAGCTTCAAGTATAAATAGCTAAGCAGCCGGAGCTGAACGGGCAGATAGCAGGGGTTGCTAACAAAAATGCCGCCATTCGGCGGCATTTCCTAGTATTTTGGGTTGGGGGCGGGCAGTTGCGCCGCCGTAGGATTGTAACGAATGCCCCCAAACAAGTAGAGCATCAGGGTGCGGGCGTAGCGGAATAACAGCGGCGTAAGGGCCAGCATTGTTATGGAAACCGCGGCCACATACACCCAAACCGGCGGATCGTGGGCCAAGAAATATAACAGCAGCCCCACCATGACCACCACACCCACGGAGAGGCCGTAGCTGATGTACATGGCGCCCCAGTAAAAGCCCACTTCCGGCTCATAGTGCTGCCCGCAAACAGGGCACTTCGCGGGCATCTCATCAAACTTACTCAGGTTGTAAGCCGGATGCAGAAACAAAGGCCCCTGATGGCAACGAGGGCATTTTTGCGCCAGGATAGCCAGCAAAACAGAGCGGGAGCCGGCGGCCATTAGTGCAGCGCCTGCTTTTTCTTCTGCGAGTTGCGGTACCAGAAAAAGCCCACTGTGCCAATCAGCACATAGGGGATGGTCATCAGATACAGGATGCCCTTGTTCAGGCCGGTGGTATCGTAGCCGGATTTCTCCGTGCGCGAGGCTTCCACCTGTGTTTTGCACATGGTGCATTGTGCCTGCGCGCTAAGCGGCAGCAGACTCAGCCCGCAGCTCAGCAGCAAGGCCAGTATTCCCCAAGCAAGTACCTTTTTCATATCTTCTTAAACACCCGCACACGGGCAAAGTTTCCTGCAGCTAGGCTTTGCTTCAGGTATAATACGGGGCAATCATGAAATACACAATGACGCCCGTAACCGACACGTACAGCCACACCGGGAAGGTCCAGCGGGCAATGCGGCGGTGCTTCTGAAACTGCTCCGTGAGGGCAAAGTATAGCGTGAACAGCACCAACCCCACCGTTACAATAGCCAGCAAAATGTGGGAGAGCAGCAATACAAAATATACCGTCCGCACCAGGCCTTCTCCTCCAAACTTGGTGGAAGGCACCTGGGAGTGGTAAATCACATACGACACCAGAAACAGTGAGGAGAGCAGAAAAGCCGTGCCCATCATGGCCCGGTGCTGCGCCACCTGCTTGTTGCGGATGAAGTAAAAGCCAATGAGCAGGCACAATGCCGTCAGCGAATTCAGCACGGCATTTACGGCGGGCAGGAATTTCACTTGGGCTCCGGGGATGCGGAAAGCTTCGGGGAAGTAGTAGAGCACAGCTACTACCAGCGGCACCGCGGCCGCCAGGATGCCCAGAATGAGTTTGTATTTGGTATGCTGCCCGGGGTTAGCGGCGAGGTTGGTCGTGGTCATACATGTACAGCAATACGCTGATTTCAGTAATGAGGCGCTCTATATCCCGCGGTTTGGTACCATCATAGATGCCCCGCACGTGCTGGTCGCGGTCTACCAAAAATACCAGCTGGCTATGCACCAGCCCGGGGGCTATGCCTGAGGGACGAGGCAGGCGAAATTCCTTCTCCGCCAGCTGATAGATATCAGACTGGTTACCGGTGAGGAAAAACCATTTGCCGGCTATAGCACCCATCTGCTCGGCATAGCGCTCCAGTACAACCACTGAGTCCTGCTGAGGGTTTACCGTAAAGGAGGCCAGGCGTACGCGGGGCTCATGGCGGTACTTTTCCTGCACGCGCTGCAACTGCGCATTCACCTGGGGGCAGGCACCCGGGCAGGTGGTATAAAAGAAGCTGGCCAGATAGAGGCCATTTTTCGCCAGCTCCTGCCCGCTTACCATGCGGCCTGTTTGAGCCCGCAGCCGGAAGTTGGCTATGGGGTGAAAAACAGTATCGCGCTGCCACTTCTCCCCTACCCGCACAGAATCGATGCGGTCGGGTAAGTAAGTTGGCAGCGCGTAACGGTTGGTACCGAAGGTTTTGAGAAACAAAAACGCCAGTACCGGAACGAGCAGTAGCAGGCCCAACAGGAGTACTTGTTTGGGCCGCATTGACTAGCGGTTGAAGATCACCTCGCCGATGTAGGAGCCTTCGGTTACCAAGGCAACCAGCAACCAAACCAGCAGCGCCATCGGAATCAGGATAGTCCAGATCAGGCCTTTGGTTTCATGCTTCAGGTGCATGAACTCGCCTACAATGAAGAAGGCTTTCAGAATAGTCATCACAATGAAGATGCTGTTCTTGAGCGTTGCCATGGTGTGTGGCAGAGCAAAAGCAATAGCAAATTCGAGTGTGGTGATGCCCACGATCCACGCCAGAGCAATAAAGATGGGGCGCGTGTTGGGCTTGGCGTGATGTGCTTCTACCGAGGGGTCGAAATTTTGAGCAGATTGAGCCATAGGGGCTGTGATATGGTGAAATAGTGAGTGGTGATTTGTATTAAACAGTAAGCCTCAGGCTATTGAGCTCACCATTTCACAAACTCATCCTTTCACAAATCAAATGAGATAGAAGAAAGTGAAGACGAATACCCACACCAGATCCACAAAGTGCCAGTACAGGCCAATCTTCTCCACCATTTCGTAGTGACCACGCTTGTGGAAGGTGCCGTTGGTGGTGGCAATAAAGCACCAGATCAGAAGGCAAACGCCCGAGAATACGTGGAAACCGTGGAAGCCGGTGATAAAGAAGAACAGGTCAGCAAAAAGTACCGGGCCGTATTCATTCTGCGTGAGGGAAGCACCAAAAATCGTGCTGCCGTCTACCATCTTCAGGCCATGCTCGCTGCCGGTGATGAAGTGATGCCACTCCCACGCCTGGCAGCTGATGAACATGCTACCAAACAGGATAGTCCACAACAGCCACTTCTGCACATCGTTCTTGTCCATGCGGTGGCCGGCTTCTACGGCCAGTACCATCGTTACCGACGAGAAAATCAGGATCATGGTCATCAGGGCCACGAAGGCCAGCGGGATGTCCATGCCGTGCAGGCCGGGGAAAGAATTAAATACCTTTTCCGGAATGGGCCAATAGGCCGTAGAGAAGGAAAAATCCTTCGGCGCGCCAACGTAAGCCAGGTGGCGCTGGCGCATCAGACCATACGTGGTCAGGAAAGCCGCGAACGTGAAAGCATCCGTCAGCAGGAAGAACCACATCATCAGCTTGCCATAGCTAGCCTTGAATGGTTCGTTGCCTCCGTCCCAGGAACCGCTGCGGGGCTCAGGCAGGGCAGCAGCCGGAATGGTCTGTGTCGTGGTTGTGGTGGACATTGCGTGCGTGGTAAGTCGAAATCAGTGGTTCAAAAGTAGGAACAAATACAGGTACAACCAAAGCCCCCCCAGGAAGTGCCAAAAGATGGTTACATTCCCAATGGAGAGCATCTGGCGCGAATGCACCTGATAGTTAAAGGCTTTACGCAATACTTTGAGCAGAAAAATCAGGCCGAACAGCAGGTGAAAAGCGTGTACGCCCATCAGCACATACAAGAAAGAGCCCGATGGATTAGCATCAACGCCGCCAAAGTGAATCTTGTTACGTACCAGCTCACCCCACACGTTGTACTGCCCGGCCACAAATACCAGGCCCAGGGCTATGGTCAGCAGCAGCCCCAGCTTTACACTCTTCAGGTTGTCTTTTTTGGCTGAAAAGTAAGCCCACTGTACCGTAGCGCTGCTCAGCAGAATAATCAGGGTATTGGTGAGCAGGCTGGCGGGCAGGGCAAACTCCAGCCAGTTGCCTTCATCCCGGCGCACAATATAGGCACTGGTGTACGCCGCAAAAATCATGGTGCTACTGACCATCATCAGCCACAGCAACAGACGCAGCGGGTGCATACCGGTGCCGGGTTCTTTATCGGTGAGGGGTTCAACAGAAGAATACATATGCTTTTTCAGTTACTGGATTAAGAGTAGGTGAGCCTTTTGCGCTTTTATAACACGAGCTTCTCTCCCACTATTACAACCTGCTTTACTACATTTTGATTTTATCCATTACCAAGGCTATCTGCACAATGGGCAGATACAGGAATGAGCCGAACATGATGCGCATGGCCGCTTTTTTACTCACGGTGCGCATCAGGTAAAAAGTCTGCATCAGGAACAGCACGCCGCAGATAGCCGCCACCATAGGGTAGGTGGTATTGGTCATGCCAAAGTAAAACGGCAGCAAACTCAGCGGAATCAGGACTAGGGTATAAGTCATGATTTGCATGGCCGTGCGCAGGTCTTTAGCTCCCGGGGTGGGTAGCATTTTAAAGCCGGCTTTCTTATAGTCATCATCCAGCACCCAGGCAATGGCCCAGAAGTGCGGAAACTGCCACATAAACTGAATGGCAAACAGAATCCAGCCTTCGGCGCTCAGCACTCCGGTAGCCGCTACCCAGCCAATGAGCGGGGGCATTCCGCCAGGTATGGCGCCAACGGCCACGCAAATGGGCGAAATGGTCTTTAGGGGAGTGTAGATGAAGCCATACAGAATCAGCGAAACCAGCGAAAGGGCCGCCGCCAGTGGGTTGAAGAAATAGGTCAGGATACCCAGCCCGATAATGCCCATCACGGCCACAAAAGCCCAGGCTTCCGTTATCGACAGCACGCCTTGCGGCAGCGGGCGCTTGGCGGTGCGCTTCATCAGCTTATCGAGGTCTTTCTCGAAAATCTGATTGATGGTATTGGCGGCGCCCGTTACGGCCAGCCCGCCTAGCATCACCAGCAACGCCCGGCTCCAGTCCAGCTCCTTTGCTCCCAGCAGGTAGCCAATGGCGCTGGAGAAGGCCACGGTTAGCGAGAGACGGAACTTAAGCAGCTGAAAGAATGCCCTGACTTTAGTCATCAAAAGGAATAACAGAGAAAACGGGAAAACTCCCGCCCGAACGGGCCGCAAAGTTACGCAACAACGCGCGGAATAGTGGCCTGCCCCATCAATTTCGTTGCCCGCCGGTATATTACCAGCGCCAGAAACTGGACGCCAAACAATACGGTAGCTAGTGTGAGGTGCACCGGCTGCACCGAGGCGGGAAATGCCCAGTATGCCAGCACAATACCGGCCACAATTTCCGCCAGCAGCACGCTTACCACAGTTATGGCAGCGCGCTGCAGGGGCCGCGAAGGCACAGCGTACAGCCGAAACGCCACATACACGTTCAACAGCAGCAATACCGCCGAGAAGGTGCGGTGAAAGCGGAAGGCCCCGCCCAGCTGCTCCACCCAGTTTTCCCGGCCGAGGTACTGCGCGGCAAAGGCTACAATGTCTATCTGCTCGCGCACCTGCGTGCCCAGTACTATCTGGCCAAAGGTGAGCAAAATAGTCAGCCAGAGCCAGCCCGTGAGGCCTTGCGCCATGGCCACTGGCGTCGTGTTGGTTTCCTGCTGCGCACGGTTCACAGCGTAAATCAGCATGGCCACAATCAACAGCGCCAGCCCCATATGAATGGTCACCATAATGGGCAGCAGGTTGGTGGAAACCACCAATGAGCCCAGCCAGCCCTGAACGCCGGTCAGCAGAAAGCTACCCAGCGCCAGCCAGAAAACCACCCGGTCCCGGCGCCAGTATGGCAAGGCAAACAATACGGTTAGGAACACCAGTACGCCAATCAGAGCGCCTAATAGCCGGTTTACATATTCAATCCAGGTTTTGGTGGGATTGAAGTCGGTTTCCAGGTACTGCGTGGGGTGGGCAAAGATGTCGCTGGCTACCTGCCGGAATCCCAGCCGCTCCAGCGTGGCCGCCAGTTTTTTGTTTTTGGCCACCCGTTGCGCTGTGTATACTTCTTTGTAGTTGGCGGGCAGTTGACTAATGTGCGTAGGCGGCACCCAGGAGCCAAAGCATTTGGGCCAGTCAGGGCAGCCCATGCCAGAACCGGTACTACGCACTATCCCTCCTACCAGAATCAGCAGGTACACGGCCACCACCGTAAGGATACCAACCACCCGAAAGCGGCGGCTATAGGCAGGTGTATTCATAAGAAAAACACTGTTTGGGCCGATGTGACCCAGCTACTTAAACTAAACCACTCGGCAGGAGAAAAAGACGTCTACGCTGGGGCAAAAGTCCATAAAAAAACGGGCCGCCGTAAGTACAGCGGCCCGTTTCTAGGCAATCAGGCCACGAGGCCGTTATTCCATTTCACGCTCGTAAGGCAGGTTGGACGACTGCGTCTGCGAGTATGGGATGTTCTGCGGGATGAAGTCCTCAGCAGCACCGGGCTTGCTATAGTCATAGGGCCAGCGGTATACGGCGGGGATAGCACCAGGCCAGTTGCCGTGGCCGGGCTGAATAGGAGCCGTCCATTCCAGCGTCGTCGAGTTCCACGGATTCTGCGTAGCACGACGGCCACGGAAGATGCTGTAGAAGAAGTTGAAGAGGAAGATGAACTGCGCAAAGAAGGCCAGAATAGCCGCAATAGAGATAAAGCGGTTCAGGTCGGCAAACTGCGAGAACATGTCAAAGCCAGTCCAAGCGTAGTAACGACGGGGGAAGCCGGCAATACCTACGTAGTGCATGGGCAGGAACACCAGATACACGCCCAGGAAAGTAAGCCAGAAGTGCACATAGCCCAGTTTCTCGTCCATCATGCGGCCGAACATCTTGGGGAACCAGTGGTACACACCAGCAAACAGACCGAAGAAGGCCGAGCTACCCATTACCAGGTGGAAGTGAGCTACCACGAAGTAGGTGTTGTGCATCTGAATATCCAGCGCGGCGTTACCGAGTACGATACCCGTCAGACCACCCGAGATAAACAACGACACGAAGCCAATGGAGAACAGCATGGCCGAGGTGAAGCGAATGTTACCGCGCCACAACGTAGCCAGCCAGTTAAAGGTCTTCACGGCCGAAGGCACCGCAATAATCAGCGTCAGGAACATGAAGACCGAGCCAAGGAACGGGTTCATGCCGGTTACGAACATGTGGTGAGCCCACACTACGAACGACAGCAACGAAATGCCCAGCAGCGAGCCAATCATAGCGCGGTAGCCGAAAATAGGCTTACGGGCGTTGGTGGCCAGAATTTCGGATACCATACCCATAGCGGGCATAATAACGATGTATACTTCGGGGTGACCAAGGAACCAGAACAAGTGCTGGAACAGAACAGGTGAACCGCCTACGTTATGCAGCGCCTGACCAGCAATGTAGATGTCAGACAGGAAGAAGGACGTACCGAAAGAACGGTCGAAGATCAGCAACAGAGCGGCCGACAGCAGAACCGGGAACGAAAGTAGACCCAGGATAGCCGTCAGGAAGAAGGCCCAGATGGTCAGCGGCAGCTTGCTCATGCTCATGCCGCGGGTACGCAGGTTGATAACCGTGGTAATGTAGTTCACACCACCCAGCAGCTGTGAGGCAATAAACAGCGCCATGGAAACCAGCCAGAGCGTCTGGCCCAGGCCCGAGCCGGGAATGGCCTGGGGCAGCGCCGACAGCGGCGGATAGATTGTCCAGCCAGCCGAAGCAGGACCGGTTTCAATGAACAGCGAGATGAACATGATAACGCTGGATACAAAGAAGAACCAGTACGAAAGCATGTTCATGAAGCCCGAAGCCATGTCGCGGGCACCAATCTGCAGCGGAATCAGGAAGTTGGAGAACGTACCCGACAAACCGGCCGTCAGCACGAAGAACACCATGATAGTGCCATGCATGGTTACCAGTGCCAGATAGAATTCCGGGTTCAGCTTACCGGCTTCAATCCACTTACCCAGGAAAGGCGAGAGCCATTCGAAGGTAGCTTCCGGCCAGCCGAGTTGCAGACGGAACAGGCTGGAGAGCGTGCCCCCCAGAATAGCCCAGAAAATACCGGTAATGAGGAACTGCTTGGCAATGACTTTGTGGTCAGTGCTGAAGACATATTTCTCCAGAAAGCTTTGCTCATGATGCTCGTCATGATGCAGGTGCTCGTCGTGTTCGGTGTGCGTCTCGGTTGCCCCGATGCCACCTTGCACTTGCGCTTGGGTAGGAAGATTAGCAGCCATAAAAGAGCGTGCGATTAAGAAGTTACAGCGAAGCCTTGGCGGCAGGAACTACGACAGCGGCCGCCGGGGCAGCTACTGGTTCAACCAGGTTGCCAGCCTTCTGTTTAAAGGTAGCCAGTAAATCCGGGTTCTGAGAAGAGAAGGACTGTTGTTTAGCAAACCACGCAACGTAGTCATCTGGTTCATCTACCACAATAGCCAGTTTCATGGCGAAGTGGCCACGGCCGCAAATCTGATTGCAGGCCAACTCGTAGTTGAAAGCCGGGTTGCCCAACTGCGCACGCATCTCATCCGTGGTTTTGGTAGGCGTAAACCAGAACTTGGTTGGCATACCAGGTACGGCATACATCTGCACGCGGAAGTGCGGCATATAAACAGCGTGCAGCACGTCGCGGGAGCGGATTTTCAGCAATACCGGGTGGCCCTTGGGCACGTGAATCTCACCGGCCACAAAGTCATCCAGACTGGCCTGATCATTCAGGTCAAAGCCAAATTCGTTGGTGGCGTCAATCAAGCGGTAGTTTACCACGCCCAGTTTCTGGTCGCGGCCCGGGTAGCGCACCAGCCAGTTAAACTGCTTGCCCATGATTTCCAGCACTACGGCATCTTTGGGAGCCGGGCCCGTGATTTTAGACCACTCTTTCCAGCCAGCGAAAACCAGACCGGCCATTACGATGGCGGGAATCAGCGTCCAGATAATTTCAATCTTGTTGTTGTGCGGGAAAAAGAAAGCGCGGCGGCCTTCTTTGTGCTGGTACTTGTAGGAGTACACAAACAGCGCAACCTGCGTAATCACGAACACGATGCCCAGAATGATCATCGTAGTCCAGAACATGCGCTCGGTGGCGTGGCCGTGAACTGAGGCAATGGGTGGGTTCATCTTATCAAAGCTGTCGATGAACGACCAGGCAAAGGCCGCCCCACCCAGGACCATGAAAAGAATCATCAGAATACCATTCACGCGGTTGCTCATGCCCACATCGCGCACAAAGCTTCCCGAGAAAATAGAGGTCAGGATCTGGAGGCGGAACAGCAGGCCGAACACGACCAACAGCAACACCAGTACCAGCAGAATACCAAGAACTGTCATGGTTTAAGGAGTTAGAAGCTAACAACTGGGAGGCAGAAGCCGGTGTAAACCGTTGGCTTCCAGCTCCCAGCTGCTAAAAATTAGGTGGTATGGTGTACGCTTTCGTCCAGGAACGGGTGGTGTACCGGAACCAGCGAAGCTTGTGACAAACGCTTGGTAAATAACATCAGGAAGGCACCCAGGAAAATCAGGGCCACGCCAATCTCGATGATGAATCCACTATCCCCCTTCATGGTTGCCGGCATAAACATCAGATAGAAGTCTGACCAGTGACCGATGATAACGGCAATGCAGACAATTTTCAGCATGATCATCTGACGCTTGGCATCCCTGGTCATTAGAACAAGGAAGGGGAAAGCAAAGTTTATCAGCAGGTTGAAGAAGAAAATCCAGGTATACTGGCCGTTGAAGCCACCCAGGCGCTGGTTGTAGTAAACGGCTTCTTCAGGAAGGTTAGCGTACCAGATCAACATAAACTGGGAGAACCATACATAGGTCCAGAAGATGCTGAAGCCGAAGATGAACTTGCCCAGGTCGTGCAGGTGGCTGGCGTTCAGGAAACGCAGGTAGCCGGCCTGCTTCAGGTAGATAGCCGTGAGCGTAGTAGCGGCAATACCCGTAACCCACCAGGAAGCAAATACATACCAGCCGAACATGGTGCTGAACCAGTGTACGTCCACGGACATCACCCAGTCCCAAGCCGACATCGACGAGGAAACGGCATACAGCACCAGGAACAGGGCCGATACATTGATGCTCTTATGAAAGTACTCCGTGCCGCCATTGAGGTCCTCTGCTAAAGACAGCTTGCGCAGCTGCTGGGAGAAAAACCACCAGATGCCCAGGTAAACCAGCATGCGGATTACATAGAAAGGCATGTTCAGGAACCCACTCTTGCCAGCAATAATAGCATCGTAGTGCTCCGACTTGGGGTCCATGATGCCTTCGTGCGTCCAGTGGAACAGGTCATGACGACCCAGGAAGAACACTACTACCATAATAATAGCACCGGGAAGAATCCAGGCGCTCATGGCCTCGTTGATGCGCTTAATCAATACTGACCAGCCAGCATACGACACGTATTGCAGGGCCACGAAGAACGTACCAATGGCGGATACCCCTACAAAGAATACGTTGCTATGCCAAATACTTACAATTAGGCGCTTCAGCCAGATGGGAGAACCCTCGGCCTGGGCGTGCCCGGCTCCGTGCGCGGCAGCACCAGCAGCTTCGTGATGCGCCCCTATACCCATGGCAGACAGAATCAGACCAATAGCCAGCAGAAGCACGCCGGCAACTAAGATCAGGAGGAACTTTCTATTCGTGCGCGGCGACACCTCCAGGTATTCAGCCGTGGCGCTTTCGTAATGCGTCAGAGTTGCCATAGTGGATTAGTTAGCCTTGCCGTTAGTTGCAGTATCACCCTGACCAGGCGTTTCGGAAGCTTTACGCGAGCCAGCCTGAGTCATATTCTCGTTCATATCGCCGGAGTTCATGGGTGAGTCGGCCGTAGGAACGTCAGCGGTAGCGCTACCAGCTTTCACCATGTCCGCCAGTCCATCGGGGCCTTTACCTTGCTGCAGTACGCGGACGTACATGGCAATTTTCCAGCGCTCCTCGGGGTTTACCTGCGAGCCATGTGGCATCATGCGGCCTTTGCCCCACTCAATTACATGGTACACGTGGCCTTCGTTCATGGTCTTATAAGCGCCGGTCGAGTAGCTCGGCACCCCCTTGAACTTCTGCCCTACCAGACCCTGGCCGTCGCCCTGCTCCCCGTGGCAATGCTGGCAGTTTCGCAGGTACAATACCTTGCCTTCCTCCAGATTTGCTTTGGTATAAGCGTAAGGGTTCTTCAGCGTCTTCTCAGCAATAGACACGCTGTCTTTGCCGATGTGGTCGTAGTAGTTCAGCTTGCCCCGGGGAACAGTGCCCACCACGGGGGTGCGCTCGTTAATGCCCATTGGGTTTACCGTGTTGGCATTAACCTGACGGAGCGGGTCGTACGGAATGGACTCGTACATCTGCGGCGCATACTCGATGCCCGGATCATCGGCCCGATTACAGGCGGTGGAGGCCACCGCGGCGAACAGCAATGCCGACGCCTGCAGAGTTAGTTTCAGCGAATGCGTCATTAGAACTTAGACATTTCTTTTTCGTTCACTTCCGAAGCACCGTTGGCACGCAGCAGCTGGGTCAGGTGGCCCAGATCCGTACCCTCTTTCAGCTCAATAGCCATTACAAACTTGTCATCGGTAGAGCGCACATCCAGTACCGGAGTTTTCCAGCGGGGATACAGCTTACTGATGGCATAGAAGGTGATTACCATGCCGTGGCAGCAGAAGAACACCGTCAGTTCAAAGGCAACCGGGATAAAGGCCGGCAGCGCAATGTGCGGCTTGCCACCAATAATCATCGGCCAGTCTACCCCAAGGGTGTAAATCTGAAGCCAGAGAGCAAAGGCCAGGCCCGTCATGCCGTAGAAGAATGCGGCAATGGGAAGGCGTGAACGTTCGATGCCCATGGCATCATCGATGCCGTGAATCGGGAACGGAGTGAAAACTTCGTAGATCTTAACGCCCGCTGCGCGGACGTTTTCAACGGCGTGCAGCAGCACGTCTTCGTCGTCGAAGATACCGAGGGCGAAGCGCTTAGTCATGCTTATCGTAGTTTACAGGAGCCGAAGCCGGAACCCCGTGGGTGGCGGGTTGATGAGCAGCGTGGTGCGGGTCATGACCGGTGTAGGTCGGGCCGTTATCCACGGTGTATTTCAGGACTGCTTTCACTTCCGCCATGTTAATCACGGGGAAGAACTTGGCGAAGAGCAGGAACAGGGTGAAGAACAAACCCAGCGTACCTACATAGATACCGATATCGATGATAGTCGGCGAGAACATAGCCCAGCTTGAAGGCAGGTAGTCGCGGTGCAGGGAGGTTACGATAATTACGAAACGCTCGAACCACATACCGATGTTCACGATGATGGACAGGATGAACGTGGCGGGGATGCTGTAACGCACCCGACGAATCCATACCAGCTGCGGCGTAATTACGTTGCAGGTCATCATGGCCGCATAAGCCCACCAGTAAGGACCGGTAGCGCGGTTGATGAAGGCGTACTGCTCAAACTCTACCTGCGAGTACCAAGCAATGAAGAACTCCGTGATATAAGCAACACCTACAATAGAGCCCGTAATCATCATGATTTTGTTCATGAGGGCAATATGCTCCAGCGTAATGTAGTCTTCCAGCTTAAATACTACCCGCGTGATTAGCATCAGCGTGAGTACCATAGCGAAGCCGGAGAAGATAGCACCAGCAACGAAGTAAGGCGGGAAGATGGTGGTGTGCCAGCCCGGTACTACCGAGGTAGCAAAGTCCATGGATACAATGGTGTGTACCGACAGTACCAGCGGCGTAGAAACACCGGCCAGAATCAGGGACACCGTCTCGTAGCGCGACCAGTGCTTGGCCGAGCCTTTCCAGCCCATGCTCAGCAGTGAGTAAGCTACTTTGGCAATCGGGCCTTTAGCACGGTCACGGATGGTAGCGAAGTCCGGCACCAGACCCGTGTACCAGAATACCAGGGATACCGTGAAGTAGGTCGAAATAGCGAATACGTCCCACAGCAGCGGCGAATTGAAGTTCACCCACAGCGAGCCAAACGTGTTTTGCAGGGGGAATACCCAGTAAGCCAGCCACGGACGGCCCATGTGCAGTACCGGGAACATGGCGGCGCAGATTACGGCAAAGATGGTCATTGCCTCAGCTGCCCGGTTAATGGAGGTACGCCACTTCTGACGGAACAGCAGCAGTACAGCCGAAATCAGCGTACCGGCGTGGCCGATACCTACCCACCACACGAAGTTGGTGATGTCCCAGGCCCAGCCAATGGTTTTGTTCAGCCCCCACTCCCCGATACCGTACCACAAAGTGCGATACACGGAGTAGAAGAAAATGCCGAGGAAAAAGAGGGCAACGCTCAGGGCCGCCATCCACCGAATATTCGGCTTGGCTTCTACCTGGCGGCACACGTCCTGGGTGACGTCGTGGTACGATTTCCCCCCGGTTACGAGCGGCTCCCGTACAGGCGATACGTGCTGCATAGTTTTGGACTTAAATTGGTAATGGGGAAAACACTGGTGCTGATGTACTACTGCTTCCCAAGGAGCTCATTTTCTAGGCGTTAAACTCTGACTTCTCCGTGTTGCGAATCTTAGTCAGGTACGTGACGTTCGGCTGCACGTTGATGGCATCCAGTACATGGAAGGCCCGCTCACCGTCTTCACGGCGCAGCAGCTTACCAATACGGGAGTCCGCATCGCGCATATCACCGAATACGATAGCCTGAGTTGGGCAGGACTGAGCACAGGCCGTCACAATCTCGCCATCCTGCGGACGACGCTTCTGCTTCTTGGCTTCCAGTTTACCCAGCTGAATGCGCTGTACGCACATCGAGCACTTTTCCATCACGCCACGGGCCCGTACGGTTACGTCCGGGTTCAGCACCATGCGGCCCAGATCCGTGAACATGTGGCCGTTTACATTCTCAAACTTCTCATTGGAAGTGTACGAGAACCAGTTAAAGCGACGCACTTTGTACGGGCAGTTGTTAGCACAGTAGCGGGTACCTACGCAACGGTTGTAAGTCATCTGGTTGAGACCTTCCGAGCTGTGCGTGGTAGCCAGTACCGGGCACACCGTTTCGCAGGGGGCGTGGTTGCAGTGCTGGCACATCATGGGCTGGAAGATAACCGAGGGGTTCTCGGAGGGGTCTTCCATGGCCGCGTAGGTATCCAGCTTGCCTTTGGTATCGAAATCAGTCTTGTGTGCGCTGGAGCTGTAGTAGCGGTCGATACGCATCCAGTGCATTTCGCGGCGGTTGATAACCTCCTGCTTGCCTACTACGGCTACGTTGTTTTCCGCCTGGCACCCAATCACGCACGAGCCGCAGCCAATGCACGAGTTGAGGTCGATAGCCATACCCCAGTGGTGGTTCTTGTATTCGTAGTCCTGCCACAGAGATACTTTGGCGGGCGCTTCCAAACCATCGGGAGTCGAAATCTTCTCGTATTCGGTAACCTCGCGGGGGTTTTCGATATACTGCTTCAGCGTAGACTCCTGCACCACCGACTTACGGTCCATGATGGTGTGGTGCGTCTGCGTCTGGGCAATTGGTGACTTAGCACCAGTATTTTCCAGCGTTACGTTGTTGGCATAGATAACAGCGCCATTGCGCATCGTAGCCATGGGGTACACGTTGGCACCCACGTTGTTGCCTACTTTGCCCGCCAACTGGCGGCCATAGCCCAGAGCAATGCTCACGGAACCGGCAGCCTGGCCGGGCTGAATCAGCACGGGCAACTCTACGGATTTACCATTCGCCGTCACCTTCAGTACGTCGCCCTGCTCCCACTTCTGGGCCACGGCCATAGCACGCGGCACGGCTACGTAGTTGCCCCAGGTAGCTTTCGATACCGGGTCGGGCAGTTCCTGCAGCCAGGGGTTGTTGGCTTCGGAGCCGTTGCCGATACCTACTTTCTCGTAGATAGCCAGTTCAACGCCCGAGCCCTTAGGAGCGGAGTTGATAGCTGAAACAGCTTCGCTCACACCCATGGCGGGTGCTACCGGAGCAGCCGGTGCAGCCGAAGCCGTACCCAGCGCCACACCATCGTGCACGGCCTTATCCCAGCCTTTCTGGAAGTTGCCGCCCAGCAGACCTTTCCACTGGTTGCGGAGGAAGTTGTAGTAGCTGGAAGGATTGCCGGCCCAGGTCAGCAGCGAATCCTGTGCCTGACGGGTAGCAAACAGCGGCGAAATAGCGGGCTGAGCCAGGCTCAGGAAGCCGCGCTTAGGCTCGTAGTCATTCCACGACTCCAGATAGTGATGATCCGGAACCGAGTAAGTGCACAGCGAACCAGTCTCGTCGAGACGGTCGTTGAGAGAGATGGTGAGCTTTACGTTGGGCAGAGCAGCCTTCACCACGTCACCCATCGGGTGGTCGTACACCGGGTTGGCGTTGTAGAAAATCACCGCGCCTACGGAACCGGCTTTCAGCTCATTCACCAGACGCGTCATGCGGGCGTCGTCGCCCTGACGGATCATGGAAGGGTTAGCCAGGTCAACGGCCGTAGAGCCGAGGCTGCTGTTGATGGCAGCTACCAGCGTCTGAATTGCCGGGTCGTTGGAGCCGGACACCACGAGGCCACGGCCACGGGCAGCTTTCAGCTCAGCGGCAGCTTTCTTCAACTGAGCGTTGTTGTACGAGGAGCCGGCGCCACCGCCTACTACTTCGTTATACAGCGCCAGGGTAGCAGCACCCAGTTCTGAGGGCTTCAACGGCACGCGTACGTCGGCGTTGGAACCCGTCAGCGACAGTGCTGACTCGAACTGGAAGTGGCGCGACATGGTCTTCTTGTCGCTGGATACTTTGCGGTTGGAGACGTACTGACGGGCAAACTCCACCGGCGAGAGCCAGGTACCGAGGAAATCGGCGCCCAGGCTTACAATCACGTCGGCTTTGCCGAAGTCATAAGCGGGAACTACGCCACCATTGGCGCGCAGCAGGCCCGATGCCGAGTTGGCATCGTACATCACGTGCTCCGTGCTGGGGTAGCGCGAAGCAAACTCAGCAATTACCTTTTTGGTAGAAGGGCTGATAATGGTAGGCGACACAATGGCAATTTTGCCCGTGGTAGCCGCCAGCGCAGCCCGGATTTCCTGGTCTACGCGGTCCTTCTCAGCTCTCTGGCCTTTGATGGCGAAGTGCTGCAGGCGGCCACCATCGTAGAGGCTCAGCACCGAGGCTTGCGCCCGGGCCGACAGGCCACCACGCGTGATAGGCGACTCCGGGTTGCCTTCCAGTTTGATTGGACGGCCCTCGCGGGTTTTCACCAGCACACTGTTATAATCCTGACCCGTGAAATAGGTAGAGGCGTAGAAGTTGGCAATGCCCGGATCTACTTCCTGCGGCTTATTCAGATAAGGAATGGCTTTGCGGACCGGCGTTTCGCAGCTGGCCAGGGTGGCCGCGGCAATGCCGAAGCCCATCAGCTTGAGGAAGTCGCGGCGCGGGGCAACCGTGGCGTCGGAAGAGCCAAAGGATTCCTTCACCGGCAGATAATCTGCAAACTCCGAGAAGGCATCCTTCACGAATTCCGGCGAATTCTCCAGTTCCTCAATTCCCTTCCAGTACTTAGGCGACTCTTGCATCGTGTGGGGTATTGTGGTATTCGGTATTGGGGTTGGGTATTGGCTATTTGGGAGCAGAAAGGGTTTCAGATCAAAACCTGAAACCCATTCCCCAAAACCTTTCTTAGTAGTGGCACTTCGAACACTCCGTGCCGCCGTTGGACGACACCGTGAACGGCACAGCGCCATTCTCTTTGTCGTGCAGCTTCACGAGGTTATCGTAGTAGGCGTTGCCCTTCGTGTTGAGCGGGGTTTCGCGGTGGCAGTTGATGCACCAGCCCATGGTCAGAGCCGAGTACTGGTACACCACGTCCATATTCTGGATAGGACCGTGGCAGGTCTGGCACTCAATGCCGCCCACCTGGGTGTGCTGCGAGTGGTTGAAGTAAGCCAGGTCAGGCAGGTTGTGAATCCGCACCCACTGAATGGGCTGGTTCTTCTGAATTGCCCGGTAGATTTTCTTGATTTCCGGCGACTCCGTCTTGATCTGCGAGTGGCAGTTCATACAGATGTTAGCCGAAGGAATATTAGCCGACTTGCTCTTGTACACCGAGGTATGGCAGTAGGCGCAGTTGATCTGGTGCTGACCAGCGTGCAGCTTGTGCGAGAAGGCAATGGGCTGCGTAGGCTGGTAACCCTGGTTAAGACCGATGGCCATAACACCCTGCACCGACTCATATAGTACTACCAGTACAAAAATACCCAGCGCCAGGCCCCGGATCAGTTTAGACTTGTATAGCTGCGACCAGTCGAAGCGTTGTTCCAGCAGCTCCACATCCCGACCGTCGAGGTCTTTGCGGCCACGCAGCACATCTTTCATGATGTTGGCAATGATGACCAGCGTTACCACCAGTACAATCAGCACCACTACCAATACAATCAGCAGCAGGTCTACGTACTTACCGGCACCGGCTTCGGTACCTGCAGCGGCAGTAGCACCACCAGCAGCACCGTCAGCACCGGCTACTTGCGCTGGCGCACCACCACCTGCGGGGGCTTTGCTTTCCTCCGCGGTGATGTAGGAAACGATAGAAGTAATTTCAGCATCCGACAGCTGGAAGCTGGGCATCTGCTGCTTCTGGTACTCGTTGAAGATCTTCACCGCATAGTCGTCGCCGCTGGCCACTACTTTGCTGGAGTTCTTCACCCATGGAATAATCCAGGACATGGGGCGGCGCTTGGCAATACCTGCCAGGGCCGGGCCCACTACTTTTTCATTAATGGCGTGGCACTGGGCGCAGTTGCCTTTGAAAAGGGCGTCGCCGGCGGCAATTGCAGCGGCATCACCGGTGGTGGCACCTGCCGCAGCAGCAGGGGCAGCCGCGGCCGTAGCGCCGGGCACCACACCTTCTTTACTCACGGCTGGCGCCGACCCTACATCCTGCGCCGAAGCACTGAATAAGGTGACAAACGTCAGTAAGAGAGCAAGAAACAAATGGGGAAGGGAACGAAGTCGGATGCTATCCATAGCACAGGTTGACTGGAAAAAGGAAACGCGGGGGGCTTCAAGGCCACAAATGTAGGTCGCGAATGGTTTAGAACAAACCTGCGTAGGCTAATTTTCGCCATTTGCAGCTTGTGTAGAATAGTTCTAAAAAACATTCGCCTGTGCCTCTTCTATATAAGGATGGAAAATGTGCCAGAATCTTCGCCTCCTCATTCCTGACAAACATCATAGAACCACAGGTACTACTGCCTCTACTACCTCAATGTTTATGGATATCTGATTATCAGCTAATTCTTTCCAGCTCAGAAGGAATAAAACAACTCCTTATAATAGGCTTGTGTTGAAAAAGAGTATCTTTGCGCCCTCATTAGTTTTTTCACCACAATTTTCACCCCGTCGTAATGGAAGTAAGAAATTACGAGACGGTCTTCATTCTGACTCCCGTGTTGAACGAGAGCCAGGTGCAAGAGACGGTCGAGAAGTTCACCCAGGTGCTTAAGGAAAATAGCGCCGACATTATCAACCAGGAAAACTGGGGCCTGCGCAAGCTGGCTTATCCGATTCAGAAGAAAAACACCGGGTATTACTTCCTGGTAGAGTTCACTGGCTCGGGCAACATCGTGGATACGCTGGAAATTGCGTTCCGTCGTGACGAGCGGGTTATCCGCTTCCTGACCACCGTTCTGGACAAGCACGCTGTAGCTTACAGCGAGCGTCGCCGGAAAGGTGAGATGAACCAGCAGAAAGCCAAAAAAGAAAACGAAGCCGTAGCCCAGTAAGACCATGAGCCTCGCAAACGAAAGAATCCACAAGCAGGAGCAGCGTACCAAGTACTGCCGCTTCAAGAAAGCCGGCATTAAGTACGTGGACTACAAAGACCCGAACTTCCTGCTGAAATTTGTGAATGAGCAGGGCCGCATCCTGCCCCGTCGCATCACCGGCACCAGCCTGAAATTCCAGCGCAAAGTGGCTCAGGCCGTGGCAAAAGCCCGTCACCTGGCCCTCATGCCGTACGTAACTGACTCGCTGAAATAGACATGGAAGTAATTCTGAAAGACGACGTTAAGAACCTCGGCTACAAGAACGACATCGTTACTGTAAAGCCCGGTTATGGTCGCAACTACCTGCTGCCGCAGGGTCTGGCTATTCTGGCCGACAAGACCAACAAGAAAATCGTAGCCGAGAACGTACGCCAGGCAGCCCACAAAGCTGACAAAGTAAAAGGCGACGCGCAGGCCATTGCCGACAAAATCGGTGCTGTAGTTCTGGATATCCCCGCTAAGGTGGGTGAAAGCGGCAAAATCTTTGGCCGTGTTACCACGCTGCAGTTGGCTGAGGCCCTGAAAAACAAGGGTATCGACGTTGACCGTAAGCGCATTTCTTTTGACCAGGAGCCATCCGTAGCCGGTGAGTACACCGCTACCATCAACCTGCACAAAGAAGTGAAGCACCAGGTTCGCTTCAACGTAGTAGCTGAGTAAGCACTTCGTTTTGAAAAAAGCCCGTCCGCTACTGTGGACGGGCTTTTTTTATTACATACAACCAATAGCGCAGCCAGTAGGTAGGAAGTGAGACGGGCTGTTACCTTTGTACAGGCCCAAACAACTTTATCTTTCTGTTTCGGTCGTATCTTTTGGCTGGCCCCAGTGCTGCCTGCTTGTAATGGCAAGCAGGGGCCCGTCCTTTATCCGCGGCCCATCTTGGGTCGAACTTATTCTGATGTTCCGTACTGAACTCCCGCTTACGCCTCATCCTCAGCAACTGCCCCTTTCGGCGCGGGTATTAACCATAGGTTCCTGTTTTTCGGAAACCATTGGCAGCCGCCTCACCGATTTTAAAGTATCTACGCTGGTTAACCCCTTCGGCACGGTGTTCAACCCCGTAGTAGCGTGTCAGCTGCTGCGCGCGGCCGCCGGCGAGGATATGGACTGGCAGCAGCATTTGGTGGAGGCCCGCGGCCGCTGGCAGAGCTACGACCTGCATGCCTCCATTGGGGCGGCTTCGCCGGTAGTGCTGCTGCAGCAAATACAAGACGTAGTGCAACGCACCGGCGCCTTTCTGGCCCAGGCTGATGTGGTGATGCTGACGCTGGGCACGGCCTTTACTTACCGCCTGAAAGAAACCCAGGAGCTGGTTAATAACTGCCACAAGCTGCCGGCGGAGCGCTTTGAGAAGGAAATGCTCACGCCGGATGAGATTATAAATGCGGTAGCCGAAACGCATGCCTACCTGCGGCGCAAGAACCCTAAGCTGCGGTTTGTACTCACCGTAAGCCCGGTGCGCCACCTGAAGGATACGCTCCCGCTGAACTCGGTCAGCAAATCGGTGCTGCGCGTGGCCTGCCACTACCTGAGTGAGTTGCTACCCGATGTGAGCTATTTCCCGGCCTACGAGCTGCTGCTGGATGATTTGCGCGACTACCGGTTCTACGCTTCCGATATGCTCCATCCGTCGGCTGTGGCCGAGGACTATATCTGGGAGAAGTTTAGCCGCACGTATTTCGATGCCAACTTCGGCCGGTTTAAGAAAGAGTGGGAATCGGTGCGGCAGGCCCTGGCCCACCGCCCGCTGTACGAAGGCTCGCCGGAGCACCGGCATTTCCTGGAAACTACCCTGGAGCGTATGCAGCGCCTGGGCAGCCAGGTAGATCTGCGCGCCGAAATCCGCCAGCTACACAAGCAGATTGTCCAGTTGCCTCCGCCGCCAAAGATTCAGCCCCTGCCCGAGCCCGAAGTGGAGGATGATGAGGAGCGCATTGATGTGGGCGGCGAAGCTGAGGTAGTTAGCCTGGCTCCGGTAGAAGAGCCCCGCCAGCCGGCTGAGGAAGTTGTTAGCAGCGCAGCCGCAATGCCCGTTGCCACCGAGGCAGCTACGCCGGAAGTACCATTCAAAAAGAAGCGCCGTACTCGTGGCGGCGCCAAGCGCAACAAAAACAAGAAAGCTGCCCAGCTGGCGGCCCTGGCCGCGCCGGCCGAAGCTGTTATCAGTGAAACCCCAGAGCCCGTTGCGGAAGTACCGGAGCCTACTGCTCCCTCTGCTCCTACCCCGGCACCACACCCGGCCCTGCCGCCGGCCGTAGCCAAAGCAGCGGCCATGTACGAGGCCTCCCGCAAGGCAGCGGCGCAGGAAGCTATACCAGCTGTATTAGCCGCCCCTGGACCCGGAGAAGTGCCGCCGGTAGAAGAGCAATTGGTGCCGGCAGAGCCTACCCCGGCGACAAACAAACGCCCGGCCCGGCGTACGGCCAGCCAGGTACGGGCCTCGGCCAACCGCAAGCCTCGCCGCCCGGCTAAAAGCACCACCAGCCCGGAACAGCCTATAGAGGCTGCTGCGCCGGCAACTCCTGCGCCCCCGGTTGAGGCAGCCCCGGTAGCGCCATTCATTGCTTCTCCTGCTCCCGAACCGGCACCGGTTCAGGCTGCTTCTGAAGTACCGGCCAAGCCGAAAGCCAGACGACCGGCCCGCCGCGCAACACCTGCTAAAGAAAAGAAGGCTCTGCCACCACCGCCAAAACCTAAAGCGGTGGCTGCGCCCTCTCCACCGGCCTCCGATTCGGGAGAACCTGCCGCCCCTAAAAAGCGCGGCCGGCCACCCCGAAAAAAGCCGGTCAGCCCGGACGAAGCCCCTCAGAATTCGTAAATGCAAAACCCGGCCCCCTTCCAGCCGGGTTTTGTTATTCTTACCTATTTCCCTTACGCTATGAACTCGGCTAATCCCACCCATACTAACCGCCTGGCCCAGGAATCGAGCCCCTATTTGCTGCAGCATGCTCACAACCCGGTAAACTGGTACCCGTGGGGTGAGGAAGCCCTCACCAGGGCCCGCACGGAACAAAAGCCCATCATTGTAAGCATAGGGTACGCGGCCTGCCACTGGTGCCACGTCATGGAGCGGGAGTCGTTTGAGAATGCGCGCATTGCGGAGGTGATGAACCAGCATTTTGTGTGCATTAAGGTAGACCGGGAAGAGCGCCCCGATGTGGACCAGGTATATATGGATGCCCTACACACCATGGGGCTGCAGGGCGGCTGGCCCTTAAATGTGTTTCTCAACCCCGAAGCCAAGCCCTTTTACGGCGGCACCTATTTCCCGCCCCGCAACTGGACGCAGCTGCTGGAAAGCATCGGGCAGGCTTATAAAAGCGACCAGCGCAAGGAGCTGGACGCCTCCGCCGAGCAGTTTGCGCAGGTGCTGCAAGCCAGCGACCTGGACAAATACCGCATTCCGCAAGCTGCCGAAGGCTTATCCGATGAGCAGTTTAAGCTGCTGGTGTATAACCTGGCGAAGAACTTCGACCGGGAGCGGGGCGGCATGAACCGCGCCCCCAAGTTTCCCATGCCCAGCATCTGGCGCTTTCTGCTGCGCACCCACCAGCTCACCGGCAGCCAAGCCGTGCTGGACCAAACCCTGCTCACGCTCCGGGAACTGGCCTGGGGCGGCATCTACGACCAGGCTGGCGGCGGTTTTGCCCGCTATTCCGTGGATGCCGAATGGCTGGTGCCCCACTTCGAGAAGATGCTCTATGATAACGGGCAGCTGGTGAGCCTTTACGCCGAAGCCTACCAGGTAACACAGGACGTGCTTTTTCGGGAGGTAGTGTACGATACCATCCACTTCGTGCAACGGGAGCTGATGAGCCCGGAAGGCGGCTTCTACTCCTCGCTTGATGCTGATAGCGAAGGCGAAGAAGGCAAGTTCTACGTCTTCACCAAAGACGAGCTGCGCGAAATTCTGGGCGACGAAGAACCCTTGGCTTCGGATTACTACAACTGCACGGCCCTCGGCAACTGGGAACACGGCCGCAATATTCTGCACCGCCGCCAGTCCGACGCCGAATTTGCCCAGGCCCACCAGCTCACGCCGGGCGTGCTGGCTGATATGGTGCGGGGCTGGAAGCAGAAGCTGATGGCCGTGCGCGAAACGCGCATCCGTCCCGGGCTAGACGATAAAATCCTGACCGGCTGGAATGCTTTGATGCTGCAGGGGCTGATAGATGCCTACCGGGCCTTTGGGGAAACTGAGTTTCTGGGCCTGGCGCTCCGCAACGCGCAGTTCATTCAGCAAAACCTCCGCCATGGTGCCGGGCTGTTCCGCAACTACAAAAATGGCCGGGCTACTATCAGTGCGTTTCTGGAAGATTATGCTCTTGTCATCAAGGCCTTCATCAGCCTTTACGAAGCAACCTTTGATGAAAGCTGGCTGCGCGAAGCGGAACAGCTCACGGAATACACGCTGACCAACTTCTTCGACCCTACTGAAGAGCAGTTTTTCTATACCGATGCCACCGGCGAAGCGCTTATTGCCCGCAAAAAGGAGCTATTTGACAATGTAATTCCCGCCTCCAACTCCCTGATGGCCCACAACCTGCACCGGCTGGGCCTGCACCTGGACAATGCCCGCTACACGGAGCTGGCCGCTGCCATGCTGCGCCGGGTGCAGGATCTGGTAGTGCGGGAGCCACAACATCTCACCAATTGGGCCTCCCTCTATGCCGCGCTGCTGCGGCCTACGGCCGAGCTGGTGGTGGTGGGCCCGGAGGCCGAAGTACGTCGGCAGGAACTCAGCCGGCACTATTTACCCAATGCCGTGCTGGCTGGCGCCAAGCATTCCAGTTCGCTGCCGCTGCTGCAGGGCCGTACGGCGCGAAATGGCGAAACCACGCTGTATTTGTGCTTTAATCGCGCCTGCCAGCTGCCGGTACACACCGTAGCCGAGTTGCTGGCCCAGCTGTAAAGTAGCGCGAAGCTCCAGCTTTGCGAACGAGCGTAGCGAGTAGCAGTCGTATGCTGACGTATGCGCAACGCGTAGGAACTCGCTGCGCTCCTACGCGAAGCCGGAGCTTCGCGCTACTTGTTGGGCTACGATGCGCGCTACTGTTATTTAGCGAGGGGCCATTACAAAGTCAGCGCTGCAACCTGCTATCTTTACTCTTCGCTTCCAGTCTGATTTTCCTTTGAGCCTTTCTTTTGACTTTGTTCAGCCCGAGCCGGCGGCCGTAGACCGCGTCACGCTGTTTGCCGACGTGATTCTGCCGCTCCCGCTGCCCAAGCTGTACACCTACCGCGTACCCTTCGAGCTGAACGACCAGGTTGTGGTGGGTGGCCGCGTGATTGTGCAGTTCGGTGCTAAAAAAACGCTCAGCTGCATTGTGGCGGCCGTGCATGAAAATCCGCCCAAGGAGTACCAGGCCAAGTACATTCTGGAGTTTATTGACGATGCGCCCGTAGTGACGCAGCCTCAGCTGAAGCTGTTCCGCTGGATGGCCGACTACTATATGTGCACGCTGGGCGAGGTCATTAATGCGGCCCTTCCCTCCGCCCTCAAGCTCAGCTCGGAAAGCCGCGTGCAGCTGCATCCGGCCTTTGTGGCCGAGGAAAGCCCCTACCCGCTCAGTGAGCAGGAGCAAAAAGTAGTAGACGCCCTGAACACTGGGGAAGAAGGTAAGTCACTTACCTTTACGGATGTAGGTGAAATCCTTGGCATCACCTCGTTTCACCGGGTCATCAAGTCCCTGATGCAGAAAGACGTCATCTTTCTGTTTGAGCACTTAGCCGATAAATACTCGCCTAAAGTGGTGAAGAAGGTGCGGCTGGCCCACCATTTTGTGGCTGAGGCGGCACTGGAAAGCCTGTTTGCGCAGCTGGCTACCCGGGCCAAGCAGCTGGATGTGCTGATGCGCTACCTGCAGAAGGTGCCCGTGTACCAGAACGAGCACCGCAACCACCAGGGCATCGAAAAAGCCTACCTCACCAGCGCACCGCACCTTTCGGCTTCGGCCGTCAATACGCTGATCAAGAACGGCGTGCTGGAGCAGTTTGACGTGATTGTGTCGCGCTTTCCGCTGGATGATTCGCCGGAAGCCAAGATTACTTTCACCCTCAGCGAAGCCCAGACCACGGCCCGCGACGAAGTGCTGCAGCACTTCGGGGAGAAAGACATTGTGCTGCTGCACGGCGTAACGGGCGCCGGCAAAACCGAAATCTACATCGACCTGATTCGGAAGGCCATGGAAGGCGGCGGACAGGTGCTGTATCTGTTGCCCGAAATTGCCCTCACGGCCCAGATTGTAACCCGCCTGATGCGCGTATTTGGCACAAGGTTGGGCGTATATCACTCCAAATTCTCCGACAACGAGCGGGTGGAAGTGTGGAACGGCGTGCTTTCCGGCCGCTTTCAGGTGGTGGTAGGTGTGCGCTCCGCGGTGTTCCTACCGTTTGATAATCTGTCGCTGATTATCGTGGACGAAGAGCACGAATCCAGCTACAAGCAGTACGACCCGGCCCCGCGCTACAACGCCCGCGAAGTGGCTTTGATGATGGCCAACTTCCAGGGGGCTAAAACCCTGCTGGGCTCGGCCACGCCGGCGGTGGAAACCTATTACCAGGCCCGCGCCGGCCGCTATGGGCTGGTTACGTTGAGCAAGCGTTTTGGCGAGGCCGGCCTGCCAGAAATTGTGCTGGTGGATACGCGCAAGTCGCGGGATGCAAAGAAGATGCACAACCACTTCACGCCCGAGCTGATGACGGAAATGGAGACGAAGCTGGCCCTGAAAGAGCAGATTATCCTGTTTCAGAACCGGCGCGGCTACTCCCCTTTCATCAACTGCCTCGACTGCGGCTGGATTCCGAAGTGCCAGAACTGCGCCGTGAGTCTCAGCTACCACAAGCACGCCCACGAGCTGCGCTGCCACTACTGCGGCTACCACGACCGGATGCCGGTGGAATGCCCGGCCTGTGGCTCCCGCAACCTCAAAACGGTGGGCTTCGGCACCGAAAAGATTGAGGACGACCTGAAAGTCATGCTGCCCCAGGCCAACGTGCAGCGCATGGACCTGGACACTACCCGCGCCAAAAACTCCTATCAGCAGATTATTTCTGACTTCGAGAAGCAGGTGACCAACGTGCTGGTGGGTACCCAGATGGTGACCAAGGGGCTGGACTTTGCCAACGTGAGCCTGGTGGGCATCATCAACGCTGACAGCATCATTCACTACCCCGATTTCCGGGCACACGAGCGGGCCTTTCAGATGTTTGTGCAGGTGAGCGGACGTGCCGGGCGCAAGGGAAAAAAAGGCAAGGTCATCATTCAGACCGGCGACCCTATGCAGGTGATTTTCGACAAGGTCATCCGTAACGACTATATCGAGTTTTACGAGTACGAAATTCTGCAGCGGCGCGAGTACGGTTTTCCGCCCTTTATGCGCGTCATTCGGCTCACGGTAAAGCACATGGACCAGCACCTGGCTGAGGGCGCCGCCATTCTGCTGACCAATGAGCTGGTAGACCGGCTGGGCCGCGAGGCCGTGCTGGGGCCGGAAGCGCCGTACATCTTCCGCATCCGCAACTTCTACCTGCAGGAGATTACCATCAAGCTCAGCCGCGAGCATACGGTGCTGAAATCGGCCAAGGCGGATATTCTGGCGGCCATTAATGCGGTGAAGGACCAGAAGGAATACAAGCAGGCGCGCTTTGTGGCCGATGTAGACCCGATGTAACTCCTTTATCAACAACCATAAAGAAAGCGCCCCGACCATATCATGGCCGGGGCGCTTTGGCATACCAGGGGTTGCGTCAGACTTATACCTCGTCGAGCAGGCCCAGGATGATGAAGATGATACCAATGATGGCAATGATGCCGCCCAGGATACCAAAGATGGCGCTAATACCGCTGAACAGCGAAATCAGCAAACCAATCAGCAACAGAATGATACCCTTGCGGATGTTGCCGCTCAACGCATCAGCCTTGGCCGTGTCGCTGTGGGTTTTCACCTGTGCTTTTTGCGCCAGCTTGGTCATTTGCTTGGCTACTTTGCCCACGGCTACTTTCTGCAGGGTGCTCATTTTCTTGGGCGAAGCAGTAGCCATGGCGTGCGAAGCAGCCCGGGCAGCCTCGGCGGTAGTGGCGGGTGCTGCTTTGGGAGCCGCAGCTACTGGAGCAGCCTCCAAAGCTGGTGCAGCTACAGCTACTTCTTCGGCGGCTACCGCTACGGGAGCAGGCTTAGCGGCTGCTACACGCTCAGTACCGTGGTAAGGCGTAGTTTTGGGCAGCATGGCATACTCAGCGCGGCTGCAGCTACTTAGGCCAGCGGCTACAACAACCAGAGCTGCCAGGCTCTGGCGCAGGTAGTGGAAATGTTGTTTCATAGGAGTTTGGGAAAGGTGAAAAAGAAAATTTCGGGAGTAAGCGGTGAGAGTAAGGAGCCATCATCGGAGATGTCAGTGCCTTTGCTTACTGCAATTATAGCTAATAAAATTCCCAAGGCAACAGAAAGAGAATTCTACTTTCCCGCAATATTGTTATGTAGCCCGCCTTTCATAATGCCTTTGGTTAGCGTTTACTCCTTGTCTACAGCTGTCTGGCCCGGGTGCCAGAGAGAAGCAGGCAGGCGGCTTCTGCCCATGAAAAGCAGCACCATCTGAGGCAGCAAAATGGCTTTCAGCCTATTACGCAGATGTTGTTTTAGAGCAGAAGCATACCCAGGCTATTTTTTCACGCGTAGCTAAAAGACATTAAACTATGCACCGGCAACTGATAAGTACCGGCTACTGTCTTAAGCATTCACCACACACTTGTTCCGATAAAAATGCGTTGAATAGAAGAGCAAGGAACATTTTAGGCCCTAATGGCTCTTACAGCATGGGCATACGTGCCATGCTGCTGCATGCTAGCTGTTAAGAATAGGTTGAGCACTTTCGTTTTATATGCATCATAGTACCTCATATCTCCTGTACTGTTATTACCTGCTGGCCCTTGGCGCCTTGTTAATAGCGCCTGCCTGCACGCAGCCCCCCGCCGAAAGCCGGGCCGTGGCCGCGTATGCGCACGCCAGAGATAGTACCGGCTATGAAACCAAACCGCCGCAGGACCCCAATGGCATCAGTAAATACTACCACGGCCGGCAAATTGCGCACGTCATGGGCCATGAGGGGTCTGACTGGCTGGAGCGCCCCAACCGGGCTGAGGAAGAGCGCACCGATTTGCTGCTCGGGGCTCTGCAGCTAAAGCCAACCGATGTGGTGGCCGACTTAGGGGCCGGCACCGGGTTCTTTACCTTCCGCATCAGCCCACTGGTGCCGCAAGGCCGTGTTTTGGCTGTGGATATCCAACCCGAAATGCTGCGCTCCATTGAGAGCACCAAAGCCCGGACCAAGCTGACCAACGTGGAGCCTATTCTGGGCACTACCAAAAGCCCCAACCTCCCGCCCAATAGCGTAGACCTGGTTTTGCTGGTGGACGCTTACCACGAGTTTGACCACCCCGCGAAATGATGCTGGCTGTACACGAGGCCCTGCGACCCGGTGGCCGGGTGGCGCTGGTAGAATATCGGGCCGAGGACCCACAGGTGCCCATCAAGCGCATTCATAAGATGAGTATGGAGCAGGCCCGCCGGGAGCTGGAAGATGCCGGGCTGGAGTTCGTAGAGAATATCGACAAGCTCCCCCAGCAGCACCTGCTCATTTTCCGGCGGCCCCGCTAGCGCATTTTGCGGCCGGCTGGCCGTACCTTTGCCGGCTATGAATGCCAATCCGCGCCTGCTTTCCATCCACGATTTTACCTACCAGCTCCCGCCTGAGCGCATAGCTCCGGAGCCTTTACCCCAGCGCGACCAGTCGCGGCTATTGGTGTACCGCGAGGGTGAGCTGACGGACCGTCGGTTTTACGAGCTGCCGACGGAGGTACCCACCGGCTCCTTGCTGGTGTTTAACGATACCAAAGTGGTGCGCGCCCGGCTGTTTGCGCACAAACCTACGGGCGGCATTATTGAGCTATTCTGCCTGGAGCCCGTGGCCCCGCACCGCGCTATTGAGCCGGCCATGCAGCAAACCGGTTCCTGCGTGTGGAAATGCCTGGTGGGCAATGGCAAACGCTGGAAAAGCGGCCCGGTACTGCTGGAGTTTATGGCCCAGGGTCAGCCCGCCACCCTCACGGCCGAGCGCCAGGAAGTGGCCGATGGCTATTCCCTGATTCGGTTTAGCTGGGAGCCAGCGGAGCTGCCTTTTGCCGAGGTGCTGCGCGGCGCGGGCCACCTGCCCCTGCCCCCCTACCTCAACCGCCCCGATACGGACGTGGATGCCGTGCGCTACCAGACGGTGTATGCCGCGCAGGAAGGCGCAGTAGCAGCCCCTACGGCCGGCCTGCACTTTTCAGAAACCGTGCTACAGGAGCTTCAGGCCCGGGGAATAGAAACCGCGCACGTCACGCTGCACGTAGGTGCCGGCACTTTTCAGCCCGTGAAGGCCGACCGGATGGCCGAGCACCCCATGCATGCCGAACCCATCAGTGTAACGCCTGCTTTTCTGCGGCAGCTGCTGATGCATAGCAAGGGGCCGGTGCTGGCCGTAGGCACCACCAGCCTGCGCACGCTGGAAAGCCTCTACTGGCTGGGCGTGCAGCTGCTCCAGGACCCCAGCTCGGCTGATGCACCCCTGCACGTGAGCCAGTGGCAGCCCTACGAGCCGGGCTCGGAAATACCCGCCGCAGAGGCGCTGCAGGCGCTGCTGCACTATCTGAAAAAAACCGGCGCCGATGTACTGCACGCTACCACGCAGCTGCTCATTGCGCCGGGTTACCGCTTCCGCCTTGCACAGGGGCTTATCACCAACTTTCATCAGCCGGAAAGCACCCTGCTGCTGCTGGTTGCGGCGTTGGTAGGCCCCCAATGGCGCCAGCTATATGAGCATGCGCTAAGTAATGATTACCGGTTTCTGAGCTACGGCGACAGTTCCTTACTGCTGCCTTAAGTAGGGTTTACAGGGGATTTTTCTACGCTTTTATGGGTGCTTCTCCTCTTCTTCCGTATAAGGCTGAATTATTATCCCTAAACTGAACTCAGCCATGAAAAAGATAGTATTGCTGCTCGCATTTGCAGCCATTTCCACGGCCGCCTCGGCGCAAACAGAAACCAAAACCGAAACCAAAGACCCGGTAACGGGTGCTAAAACCACTACTGAGGTGGACGTGCGCGACAACGGCACCATGAAAATGGAAACCGAAACCCGCACCGGCCGCACCGAAGCCGGCGAGATAATTCAGAATACCGGCGACGATGTAAAAGACGCCAGCAAGAAATCGGCGCGGTTCGCTAAAAAAGCCGCCCGCAAAACCGGCCACGTAGCGAAGCGCGGTGCTCAGAAAACGGCCCACGGCGCGAAGAAAGCCGGCAGAGCCGTGAAAAACACCGCTAAAGATGTAGTAGACTAAACATCCTCATCAAACATAAAAAAGCCCCCGATACCACATGGTATCGGGGGCTTTTTTATGCCGGGCGTTTATTACTGGCCCACAAAGAAAATGGCATTACCAAAGAGTAGCTTGCCACCCTGCCAGAAGGCCCGGAACAGGGGATTATCGGCCAGGTAAACTACCTGGCCGCGGCCCATATCCTGCGTGCCCAGCACCAGCGTATCCGTGAGTTTACGGCGGGCTTTGGAGCCAGTGAATCCGGAGGAATAGTTGTTCTTTTTCAGAACCCCCACGTTCCAGCCGCCCTGGCCCAGGAACTGGTAGTTTACCGTATCCCGAATGAGGGCATAGTAGGTGCTGCCGTAGCCAAAGGCCAACGGGTGCGTGTTATCCAGCTGCACCCGGAAGATGCTGCCCTGCACCAATTCCTGCAGCTGCTCGCGCTCCGAGTCGGCGTAGCGGCGCAGCTGGCGGTAGGGGTCGTTCTTTTTGGTGCCGGCGCTATCGGCGGGCTTCACTTTCAGGTCGAAGTCCTTTTTGCCGGCCAGGAAAGCGGCAGCGCCTTCCATGGCAATAATTTTGCCGCCGCCGCGCACCCAGGCTTTCAGATTTTCGAGCCCTTTTTCGGGGAAAATGTCGCCGTAGTTGCCATCGGGCAGAATCAGCACATCAAACTTAGCCAGCGGCACACTGCTAAGATAGTCGGACCCTAAAACAGTAACCGGATAGCCAATCTGCTGCTCAAAGAAGTGCCATACCTCGCCAAACGCCGTGGGCGACACTCCGTCACCGGCCAGCACGGCTACGTTGGGCTTGTTGACAAACCGCACGTAGCCGGAGCCCAGATCAGCCCCGCTGGTAGAAAAACCAGAGCTAACGGCCTGCACCACCACGCCGGAGGAATCGGCCTGCGAGCGAACCAGCTGGTCGAATTTCGGACCTAAGCCTTCATTGCCGTTGCGCGTGATAACCAGCGTACCGGAGGCGTATTTCTGCCCTTCGGCCTCAAACGGCCGGGCGGCCACGCGCACTTTCACTTTCTGCTGCAACAGCCGGCTCAGGAAGCGGATATCCTGCAGGTTATTCCAGCGGGCCACATAGGCGTAAGGCGCCGCGCCGGCCGTAGCCGTGCCCTTTACCGTGGCCGCTGCGGCGGGCGTACCCGAATTATCAATCCGCTGCTTTACGGCGTAGGCTTTCAGCCCGAAAGCATACGGCAGGGCCCAGGAAGTAATATCGTAGGTGAGAGAATCCTCCAGCGCGGGCTGCGGCTCAAACAGCACCTTCACCAGCGTAGATTTGGGCTGATACATGCTCACCACCACGTCGCGGGGCTCAATCTGCACGTTTTCGGTTTTGCCGGAGGTGTAGTTGAAGCCTTTTGTTTTAACGCGCTTGGGCGCGTAGCCGTAGCGAATCTGCTGCCGGTCCAGGTACTGGGTGAGGGCCTTCAGCTGGCCTGGGTCGCCGTTACCGGCCAGCACAAAGGATTTGTACTCGCCTTTGGGCTTGGTGCGGGCGTCATCGTAGTATTGCTGAAAGTTCTTTACCAGCTCTTCGTGGCGGTCGGCGGTGGCCTGAATGGTGGCCAGGCTGGTGGCATAGTGGTGCGAAATGCGCTGCTCCAGCGTCAGCGTATCCCCATCGGACTTGGCAATGCGCACGCCGGCCCTGCCCGAGCCGCCCTGCTCGTAGGTCATGCCAATAGCGCCGTTGAAGGACGGGTAGGTATCGCCGTAGCTGGGGTAAAACAGGTCAAAGGTTTCGCGGGTGAAGTACAGCCAGTTGTTCTGGTCGAACACCTTGCGGTTGTAGTCGCCGATGATGTTCTGGAAGTTGCGCTGCCAGGGGGTAATATCGGCGTGGAAAGGCTTGGCGGCCGGCGAGAAATAGTAGGGCTCATCTACCCCCATTTCGTGGAAGTCGGCATGCACCTGGGGCAGCCACTGGTTGTAGAGCGTGAGGCGCTGGCGGCTTTCCTGCTGCGTTTGCCAGGCCCAGTCCCGGTTCAGGTCGAAATAATAATGGTTGTAGCGGCCACCGGGCCAGGGCTCGTGGTGTTCCCAGGAATAGGGCGAGGCGTCCGGCGACTGGCTACGTACCCGGTTGTACCACTGCGCATACCGCTCGCGCCCGTCGGGGTTAATGCAGGGGTCTACCACCACCACTACATTCTGCAGCCACTTCTGCACCTGCTCGTTGCCGGGGTTGGCCAGATCATACAGCACCAGCATCACCGCTTCCGACGACACCGCTTCGTTGCCGTGCACGTTGTAGCTCAGCCACACAATGGCCGGCTGCTGGCGCTGCACGGCGCCGGTTTCCAGCCCGGCCAGGCGCAGGTTGTTGCGCCGGATTTCTTCCAGCCGACCAATATTATCCGGGGTGCCTACCTGCACTACTTCCAGGGGGCGGTGCTCATAGGTTTCGCCGTAGCGCTGCAGCTGCATGCGCCCCCCCGAGGCCTTCACCACGTGGTCTACGTAGCGCAGCAAATCGGCGTGCGTTGTAAAGCGGCTGCCCAGTGGGTACCCAGAAATTGCGCGGGCGTTTGCAGCGGGCCAGCGGCCTGCTGGGCCTGAGCGGCAACTGGCAGCACCAGCCAAAGCAACAGGGGCAGCCACGCTGCCCAACGGCTAATCTTCATGCGAAACAGATAAGGGTGAGCGGGAAAGGAATCAGCGAAAATACAACCCGCCATCAGAACCCAAAGCCAAACCCACACCTTTCTATTGCTTTGCCGACTTACTTAAATGCTTTTAGGCCGAAACAACATCATCGGCCTGAGGAATAGGCTCCGTGATGATAGCCGAGGGGCCTTTTTCCCGCACCTCGTGCAATACCTTTTCTACCACGCCCCGCCCAAAAAGGCTAATGCCCGCATTAAAAACGCCCAGCGCCACGGTGCCAGCCCCTACCCACTCACCGGTGGGCGCACCTTTTTGCTTCATTTCCGTGGCCCACTGGATAAGGCAGGCACCCAAACCAATTACAATAAGCCCCGAGGGAGCAAATACCAACCATTTTGTTTTGTGCGTCGTCATACCTCAACAGGTTAAAATGTGTAAAAGAGCGCCGAACTACGTATGCCCGGGTGTGGCAGGAACCATTCGGCCTTATCTGTGCAATCGTACCTTTGCGGGCGGAGGTTACACGGCGCCCATATTTCCTGCGGAAGTTTGGCGCTGGCGGCACCACTTTCTACTGACTGCTACGGCTTTACGATATTTGCTTATGAGTGCTCTTGCCTACGAACAACTGCTGCGCGAAGCCTTCCGCACCGATGCCGATGCCGCCCGCTACCTCACGGAGCCCGACACCTCGGCCTACGCCGCGTTTGAGCACGCCCCCAAAGCCGACCAGGCGTTCCGGTTTGAGCGGGTGCGCCTGGGCGTGGCCATGAGCCTGATGAAACTGCTGGCCGAGCTGGGCGACCATGAGGAAAGCCGCCGCGTGCTGGATGTGCTGCACCGCGCGCTGCGGGCCCGCTCCGCCACCGACATTGATGCCATTATTACGCGCGATGCCAAGGCCTTTGAGCGGCTTTACACCAACCTGTATGTGAATGAGGAAGGCGAGCTGCTGCTGCAGCTGTTTGAAATGACGCTGGATGCCGACTCCAAACAGCGCATGGATGAAGTAATGGCCGAGGCCCTGGCCCTGCTGCCCGAGCTGGACTTCAGCCACCACCACGACGAAGACGAGGACGAAGAATAAGTCGGCGGCCTCTCCTGCTTCAGATTAGCAGCAAACCACTACCTTTTCGGCGTTTTCGGGCTGGCAAATCTGCCGGGCTGACTTATAGCCTCTTACGGTTACGGTTATGACGCTTGTCTTTCTGGGAGTGGTGCTGCTGATTCTGGGGCTGAATGCCGCTAAAATCTCTTTTGCCTTTGAGCGGTTTCGGGGTCTGCTGATTTTTGGCGGGATTTTGCTGGCCGTGCTGGGGCTGGCCCTCAGCACCATTGTGCAGATAGAAGCCGGCAATGTGGGCGTGCAAACGCTCTTTGGGAAGGTGCAGCCGCGCATTCTCACCAGCGGCCTCAACCTGGTTAACCCGTTGGTAGAAGTCACCCGGTTCGATACCCGGACCCAAAACTACACCATGTCGGCGCTGCACGAGGAAGGGCAGCAGCAGGGCGACGATGCCATACGGGTGCTTTCCGCCGATGGCCTGGAAGTGGTGATTGACCTGACGGCCTTATACCACGTGATACCGGCCGAAACTCCGCGCATCCTCTCCACCATCGGCACCGACTACGAGAACAAGATTGTGCGGCCCATTGCCCGCACCCGCATCCGCGACAATGCCGTGTACTACGATGCCGTGGCGTTGTACTCCACCCGCCGCGACGAGTTCCAGAACCGCATCTACAAGACCATCGAAACTGATTTCCGAAGAAACGGTCTGCAGCTGGACCAGCTCCTGATCCGCAATATTCAGTTGCCTTCTTCGGTAAAAGCCAGCATTGAAAGCAAGATTTCCGCCGAGCAGGACGCCCAGAAGATGCAGTTTGTGCTCCAGAAAGAGCGGCAGGAAGCCGAGCGGAAGCGCGTAGAGGCCCAGGGCATTGCCGACTACCAGAAGATCCTCAGCAACCAGCTCAGCGACAAGCTCCTGCAGTACGAAATGATTAAGGCCAACAAAGAAATAGCTACCTCGCCTAATAGTAAGGTTATTATCATGGGCAGCGGCCGCAGCGCTTCTCCCCAGCTGCTGCTTTCTGATAAATAAGTTCTTTACCAATTCAACACAAAGCAAAAAGCCGCTCCGAACATCGGAGCGGCTTTTTTACAGCTAGTCAGGCTGGTTTATTAATAGCCTTCGTTCTGGGGCAGGGCATTACCCAGGTTAATTTCGTACTGCGGAATAGGCATTACCAGTTCAGGGCTGGATGCAGTGAAGTCACCAATAGAACGGCCGGTACGCTTGTAATCATGTAAACGGAAGCCTTCGAAAGCCAGCTCCAGGTCACGCTCATTCAGGATGCTAGCTAGCGTAACGGAAGCCAGTAGCGGCGCCTTGGCCCGGCTGCGCAGGGTATTGATATCCTCCAGTGGCGTAGCCCCTACCTGTGAGTTCAGACGATAGTTAGCCTCAGCGCGAATTAGGTACATCTCGCTCAGACGAAGAATGGGAATGTTCTGCGAAGATGTATTCCACTTATAAGAGCGCAGACGCCCGGCCCGACGACCATCACCAGTGTAGATAAGAGCGGCACCAATTTGGTCGGCAGCACCACGCTGGTCACCTTCCTCATACTTAGCTGCAAAGGCTTCCAATACCCGTACATCACCCCGGCCACCAAAGCCCCGGATGTTGCTGGAGTAGAACGTAGCCAGGCCGTCGTTAGAAGCCCCAGCATTGTTCTGGTCGTTCTGCTGAATTTCAAACAGTACTTCGGAAGAGTTCTTGTTAGTGAAGGTGGAAATAACGGAGGCGTTCAGCGAAGCACCGCTGTTTTGAATAACGTCATCAGCCATTTCCAAGGCTTTGGCATACTCCCCTTGCTGTAGGTAAACGCGGGCCAGCATAGCCTTGGCGTCATACAAATCAAAGCGGCGCACGTCGGTGCCCTCGTTGGGGTCCGGCAGCATATCCATGGCCGTAGTCAGATCAGCTATTACCTGCGTGTACACATCAGCTACGCTGGCGCGCGTCAGCTTTACGCTGGCCTGCTCTTCTGTTTTGTTGGCCGTGAGGGTAAGTGGAATACCAGGTGTGCTGGCAGGGTCCGGCACACCGTCCGCAGTATTGGAGAACGGGCCAGTCGTCCGATACGGCTGCGCGAAGAGGCGCACCAAATCGAAAAACAGCATACCCCGAATCATGTGGGCTTCGCCTTCAATCAGGCTCCGTTGCGCTTCATCCGTTACCACCGGCGCAGCTTCCAGCACTAGGTTAGCCAGGTTGATGGTCTGGTAGTTCTGGTTCCAGGTCCGGTCGGCTTCTACGTTAATAGAAGTCATGTTTTTGGTAGTCACCTCCCGGTAGCTCTGGAAAGTACCCTGCCAGGTGAGATACCCCGGATCTGACCCGAGCAAATCTGGCAGCAAAACCAGGTTGGTCCCATAAGACTGAGGCAAATCCAGCCGCGCATAGGCCCCAATAATGGCACTTTCTACCCCTTGTGGGGTGCTGAGAGCCGTAGCAGCATCTACGGATTGCTGCGGCGTAATGTCCAGCTGCTTGTCGCAGCTCGTGAGCCCCAGCGTGAGCAGGAAGGCTAGCGAGGCGGCTGAGCGACGTAACAATGTATATTTCATGGCGAAAATCAGAGTTTAGAGAAATTAGAAGCCCACATTCACACCTACCAGCCAGGTTTTAGCCAGTGGTGGGGTGTAGAAATCGTGGCCGAGCAGGTAGCTGGGGCGGCCAAACGTAGTGGTGTTTACTTCGGGGTCGTAGCCATCGTAGTTAGTGATAGTAATCAGGTTCTGACCCGTTACATACACCCGCGCCGACTTCATGAAGCCACGCTTGGCAATTTCGGCCGGAATGGTATAGCCCAGCGTTACGTTTTTGAAGCGGAAGAACGAGCCATCCGAAATCCAGCGAGAGGAAGGAGCCGTGCCGTTGCCATCAGCAAAGCTGGCGCGGGGCACATTGGTGATGTCACCGGGCTTCTGCCAACGCTTTAGCTGGTCCACCGTCTGGTTATCGAAGTAGTCACCGTTTACTGACTGGAACACCCCACCAATGTTGTAGATGTCGTTGCCGTAGGTGAACTGGTTCAGAATGCTCAGGTCAACGCCCTTAAAGCTGAAGGAGTTAGTTAAACCACCCGTGAACTTTGGGTTAGGATCACCTAGTTTTTGCGAGGCTGCGGAACCATAATCGTTGGTTTTCGTGCCATCTTCAGCATAGTACAGCGCATCGCCATTCTCGGGGTCTACGCCGGCGTATTTCACGCCCCAGAATACACCAATTGGTTCACCCTCCCGCACGCGGCCCAGGTTACGGCCGCCAGAGATGATTTCGCCACCGGGCAGCTCGGTAATTTTGTTCCGGTTAGCCGAGATGTTGAAGTTGGTAGACCACTTGAATTCGCCATCAATGTTGCGCGTGTTCAGGCTAAATTCTATGCCGCGGTTCTGCAACGAACCTACGTTCCGGGTTACCGATGGGTAACCACCGGTGTAGGGCAGCTGCAGGTTCAGGAGCAGGTCGGTGGTCTTTTTCTCGTACACGTCTACCTCACCGGAGATGCGGTTATCGAGGAAGCCGAATTCCAGACCCAAGTCGGCCTGAGCCGTATTTTCCCAAGTCAGATCAGGGTTACCCAGGCCCGTAGGCTGAATGCCCGCTACGTCGGCGTAAGGAATAGCCGAGTACAGGCGCCGGAAGGCGAAGTTGCCAATCTCGGCGTTACCCGTGAGGCCGTAGCTGGCACGCAGCTTCAGGAAGTTTAAAATGCCATTCTGGCTCAGGAAATCCTCTTCTGTAATTACCCAGCCAATAGAGCCGGCCGGGAAGGTACCGTAGCGGTTATTTTCGCTGAAGCGCGAGGAGCCGTCTGTACGCACGCTGGCCGAAACCAGGTACTTATTGCGGAACGTGTAGTTGAAACGAGCCAGGTAAGACAGGAAGCTGTAGCCGTTACCGGAGCTGCTGGCACCCGTGATACGGGCAGCCGAGGCAATTTTCTTGAACTGATCGTTCGGGAAGCCCTGCCCCTGAGAGGAGTTAGACTGCTCGTTGTAGCGCTGATAAGAGATACCAGCCAGCACTTCCAGGTTATGAACCTCGTTAAAGGTTTTCAGCCAGGTAGCCGTGTTGTTGGAGGTGAAGTTGGTACCCTGTAGCTGGTTTTGGTAACCATAGCCCGTTGGGGCGCCGTCTTCGGTGAGGCTGCCGTAGTAGAGGCTCTCGTTCAGGTTCAGGAAGTCAACACCGTTTTCGGTGCGCAGCATCAGCCCTTTAATGGGCTCATAGCCCAGGGTAGCCGTGCTAAAAGAACGGTAGGTGCCGGCCCGGTTAGAGGCGTTATCCACGTCTACCAAGCCATTGTAATACAAAGTATTCCGGTTCAGCCCCGTTGGATCGTTAGCGTCATATTGTGCCTGAATTGGCGGCAAGGCGTTCAGCTGTACGGGGTTTGAAAAGGCATTATCATCGGATACCCGGTCGTTCACGGAACGGGTGAAGGACAGGTTCAGGCCCAGCTTCAGTTTATCCGAAATGGAGTGGTCGAAGTTGGTGCGGATAGAGCCCCGACGGTAGCGGTTGCGGATAATAATACCCGTCTGGTCGTTGAAGGTGGTGCTGATGAAAAAGCGGGTTTTGGCATCACCACCCGATACGTTGGCATCGTACTGCTGTACACTTCCTTTCCGGAAAGCTAGGTCGCCCCAGCGGGTGTTTTCCGTGGAGTTCAGATCCAGACCACCTTCTTCTGAAAATACTTCCGCCAAATCCGGGTCTTCGCCATAGTAAAAGTTGATGTAGCCATCGGGGTTCTTGGCGGAGTTCAGAATGGCCTCCGAGAAGAGTTCCTTATACTGATCAGCATTCAGGAATTTCCGGATCCGGGTAGCTTCGCTGCGGCCATAATAGGCGCCCACATTTACGCGGGTTTCGCCGGCGCGGCCTTTTTTGGTAGTTACCAGAATAACGCCGTTGGATGCGCGCGAGCCATAAATGGCCGAGGCGGCGGCATCTTTCAGAATAGTGATGCTCTCGATGTCGTTCGGGTTCAGGTCGGCCATCGGGTTAATGGGCTCCGAGTTGGCGGAGCCTACATCCTGGGAGGTTACCGGAATACCATCAATTACATACAGCGGCTGGTTAGAGGCCGTTACCGACGATGAGCCGCGTACGCGGATCTGCACGCCGGCACCCAGCTTGCCCGAGCCCTGGTTGATTTGCACGCCCGGCGTGCGGCCCTGAATGGCCTGCTCAAAGCTAACGGTGGGCACGTTTTCTACCTCTTTGCTGCTGAGCTGGGTAACAGAGCCCGTGAGTTCCCGCTTGGCTTGTGAGCCGTAGCCGATAACCACGGTTTCGCCCAAGAGCGTTTCGTTGGACTGCAGGCGCACCGTTATGTTGCTTTGCCCGGCCACTGCCACAGTTTGCGCAGTATAGCCAATGGAGCTGAATACCAGGCTGGCGTTTTCCTGCACGGTCAGCGTGAAATTGCCGCTGGCATCGGTGCTGGTGCCATTGGTGGTGCCGCGCTCCAGCACGGTTACACCAGGTAGCCCTGATCCATCACCTGCGGCCGTAACCCGCCCGCTTACGGAACGGGTTTGTGCCCAGGCTGCCACCCCCAGCACCAAATAGAGCACCAGGGTAAGGAGTAGTCTGTGTTTCATGGTAAATGACCTCACGGCCTGATTAAGTGAGAAAAACCTGGTTAGAACAGTTTAAAAATGCCCTTCCCTAATGCGTTTGGCAATACTAAACAATTATGCAGGATTTCAACAGTGTTTAGGACTTTGACTGCCTATTTTGCTGATGCAGACAAGAATCAGAATGCACAGCAAAAAACCCTGTTTATTTGCAGCAACTTAGCTTTATGCCACAGATTCAGTACCTCACGGCCCACGTGGCCATTCAGCGCGCCGCCGAGGCGCTTCAAACGTGCACGCGCATTGGCATCGATCTGGAATTCGATGATATGCGCCACCGCTACGGCCGCAACCTGGCCCTGATTCAGATTTTTGACGGCCAAACCGTTTACCTGATTGACCCGCTACCGCTCACTAACCCGGGCCACGAGCTGGAGCCCCTCTGGGCCATTCTGCGCGACCCGGCCGTGGAAAAGGTATTCCATAGCTGCAAGTCGGATATTTTGCTGCTGGATGAACTCTACAGCGTGCATGTTCGCAACATCACCGACACCAGCGTGCAGTATACCCTGCTGGCCGAGGCCGACAACAACATTTCGCTGGGCCGCCTGATTCAGGCTGAGCTGGGCCTGGAAGTAGACAAAGGCGAGCAGAAATCGAACTGGCTGAAGCGCCCACTTACCGAGGCGCAGAAAGAGTACGCCGCCAATGATGTCATCTACCTGTTTGAGCTGGCCGACCGCCTGGCCGCCAAGCTGGCTGCCCTGGGCCGCACGCACTGGGCAGCCCAGGAAAACGCCGCGCTGGAAGAAGTGCGCTACACCCGCGACGAGCGGCCGTACCTGCGCGTGGCGGGCAAATACCGCATTCAGCCCGATGAAATGCCGCTCTTCCGCGACTTGTACCTGGTGCGCGACCAGATGGCCCGGCAGCTGGACCGCCCGCCCTACATGGTTTTCGCCAACGACCGGCTGGCCGAGCTGGTGCGCGACACCCCGCGCAGTGAGAGTGACTGGAAATCGGCCCGCGGCCTGCACCCGGATCTGAAGCGGGCGCCCTATCTGGAGCGCCTGTCGGCCCTTTCGCCCCACAACTTTGTGCCCACGCCCGAGCCGGCGCCCAGCGCCGAGGGCCGCCGGTTTCCTTTCCGCCGCCGTCTCAACGGGGAAAAAGCAGCCCGCGCCGATGCCCGCGAGCAGCTGCTTCTTCAACTGAAGAACCACATTACGGAAGACGTAAACAGCTACGTGGCCAATCTGGTGCTCTCCAACCGCCTGGTAGCCGACATAGTGGAGCTGGGTGCGGAGCACGTGCTGCGGCCCTGGCAGAAAACCATTCTGCGCGAAACCGCCCAGCGCCACAACCTGGACTACGACCTGGTGGCGCTGCCCTTCTAGACCACCGATTGAACGGCTGTTGAACGGATTAAACTGATGTTTCAACTCCGGGTCAACACAACAAAAAAGCCTCGCAGATTGCGAGGCTTTTTTGTTGTGTGCGTGTGTTCCTTAAGTGGGAGAACAACGCCCATTCACTCACAAAATCCGTGGCTTAGAACTGAGCAGCTTCTGTGCTGCCTACTAAAGCCGCCGTGCTGTTTTTGCCAGCGGAAACCACATTCTGCACCGCATCGAAATAACCAGTGCCTACGAAAGCCTGATGCTTTACGGCTTTGAAGCCGTGCTTCTGCAGAGCAAATTCCCGCTCCTGCAGCTCGGAGTAGCCGGCCATGCCCCGCTCCCGGTACGCCTGCGCTAGCTCAAACATACTGGTATTGAGGGCGTGGAAACCGGCCAACGTAATGAACTGGAATTTATAGCCCAGCGCCGCCAGCTCTTCCCGGAACGTCTCCATCTGTTCCACACTTAGCCGAGAAGCCCAGTTGAAGGATGGCGAGCAGTTGTAGGCCAGCAGTTTGCCGGGGTATTGGGCATGAATGCCTTCGGCGAACTGCCGGGCCTGTTCCAGATCGGGGTGCGAGGTTTCCATCCAGATCAGGTCGGCGTAGGGGGCATAGGCCAGGCCGCGGGCAATGCAGGCTTCCACGCCGCAGCGCACCCGGTAGAAACCTTCGCTGGTGCGCTCCGCCTCCTGCAGCACGAAAGGCTTGTCACGGGGGTCTACATCAGCCGTGAGCAGGTCGGCGGCATCGGCATCGGTGCGGGCCACAATGAGGGTGGGCACGCCCAACACATCGGCGGCCAGGCGGGCGGCTACCAGCTTCTGCACGGCTTCCTGGGTGGGCACCAGTACCTTGCCGCCCAGGTGGCCGCACTTCTTGGCCGATGACAATTGATCCTCAAAATGCACGCCGGCGGCCCCGGCCTCAATCATCATCTTCATCAACTCAAACGCATTCAGGTTGCCGCCAAAACCGGCTTCGGCATCGGCCACAATAGGCACCATCCAGTGCACGTCCCCATCACCGGAAAGGTTCTGAATCTGGTCGGCGCGGAGCAGGGCGTTGTTGATGCGGCGCACTACGCTGGGCACGCTGTCTACGGGGTACAGGCTTTGGTCGGGGTACATCTGGCCGGCACCGTTGGCATCGGCGGCCACCTGCCAGCCAGACAGGTAAATGGCATTAAGTCCCGCCTGTACTTCCTGCACGGCCTGGTTGCCGGTGAGGGCGCCTAAGCCGGCCACGTAGGGTTGGGTATGCAGCTGCTGCCACAGGCGCTCTGCCCCCTGGCGGGCCAGCGAGTACTCAATCTTCACGGAGCCCTGCAGCTTTACTACATCCTCGGCGGTGTAGGGGCGTTTCACGCCATTCCAGCGGGGATTCTGGGCCCAGTCCTGGGTAATGGCGGCAATGCGTTCCTGCTTGTTCATGGGGAGTTGGGTTGGGAATGAAAAGGGTTAGGAAAAGGCAAGGCGCTGCCCGACCGGCGCGTGGGCGGCATTTTTTATGCAAAGCGAAAAGGGGAATTGGAACCCTGGTTCCCCTCCTTTTTAAGGAGGGGTGCCCGCAGGGCGGGGCAGTAAAGTCGTTGTTTAGCTGAACAGGCTTGCAGAGGGGTAGCCCGACATCTCACCCGCTTCGGCTGTCATCCTGACGAAGGAAGGACCTTCTCCCGCCGGAACAAGTAGTTATTCCGTGAGTCGGGCAGCCAGGGTAAGGTCCTTCGCCAGCTCAGGATGACAGATAGTGGGGCAACGTCAGCATGCGAGATATCTCGATAAGCTCGACATGACTAAAACGAGTTTTTCATCAATTCTCACGCACTTAAGCCAGCTGCTCATAGGCGGGAATGGTCAGAAATTCCACAAACTTTTCACTGGTTACCAGCCGGTCGAACAGGCGGGCGGCTTCCAGGTAGCGGCCTTTCTCAAACTGCTCCTCTCCTACCAGTGCTTTAATTTTCTCCAGCTGACCCGGCACCAGGGAGCGGTACAGATCCAGGGTTACGGCGCGGCCATCGGTGAGCGTGGTACCGGGCGTGTGCACCCACTGCCACACCTGCGCCCGGCTTATTTCGGCGGTGGCGGCGTCTTCCATCAGGTTATATATCGGCACGCAGCCGTTGCCCCGCAGCCAGGACTCAATGTACTGAATGGCTACGTCGATGTTCAGCTTCAGGCCTTCTTCCGTGATGGTGCCTTCGGGGGCCTGCACCAGGTCGGCGGCTGTTACCTGCACGTCTTCGCGCTTGTTGTCAATCTGGTTGGGGCCGGGCATCAGCTCATTAAACACATCCAGGGCCACCGGTACCAGCCCAGGGTGTGCTACCCAGGTGCCATCGTGGCCGTTTTTGGCCTCGCGCACTTTATCCAGGCGTACTTTCTCCAGGGCTGCTTCGTTAGCCTCGGGGTTGTTTTTGATGGGAATTTGGGCCGCCATGCCGCCGATGGCGTGCACCCCGCGGCGGTGGCAGGTCTGGATAACCAGCTGCGAGTAGGCGGCCATAAAAGGCACCGCCATGGTTACCTGGGCACGGTCGGGCAGGCGGAATTCGGGCTTCAAGCCCAGCCGCTTGATGTAGGAAAAGATATAGTCCCAGCGGCCGCAGTTGAGGCCGGCGCTGTGCTCGCGCAGCTCATACAGGATTTCGTTCAGCTCGAAAGCGGCGGGCAGTGTTTCAATCAGCACGGTAGCCTTAATGCTGCACTTAGGCAGCTTCAACGACCATTGCGCAAACCCGAACACATCATTCCACAGGCGTGCTTCCAGGTGATTTTCAATTTTGGGCAGGTAGAAATATGGGGCGCTGCCGCGGGCGCACAGTTCGTGGGCATTATGGAAGTAGTACAGGCCGAAATCGAACAAAGAGGCGCAAATGGGCTCACCGTCTACCAGCACGTGTTTTTCTACCAGGTGCCAGCCGCGGGGGCGCACTACCAGGGTGGCGGTTTCCTCATTCAGCTTGTACTCTTTAGCCGGCGTGCTCAGGCTAATGGTACGGCGCACGGCGTCGCGCAGGTTGCGCTGGCCTTCCACTACATTCTCCCAGGTGGGCGCGTTGGAATCTTCCAGATCAGCCATAAACACCTTGGCGCCGGAGTTCAGGGCGTTGATCATCATTTTCCGGTCTACGGGGCCGGTAATTTCCACGCGGCGGTCCTGCAAATCGTCCGGAATGGGCGCTACCGTCCAGGGCTTTTCCCGGATCAGGCGGGTTTCCGGGAGAAAGTCGGGCAGCTTGCCGGCCTCAAACTCCAGCTGCCGCGCTTCCCGGCGGGCCAGCAAATGCTGGCGCGTGGGGTCGAAACGTCGGTGCAGCTCGGCCACAAAGGCCAGCGCCGAGGGCGTGAGGATGGCCGCATACTCCGGCTTGAAGGCTCCGGTTACCCGTACGCGCTCCGGCGTAAGGTAAACAGACTCGGGTGCTACTGTCTGGGGTTCAGCAAAGGGCGACATATGCGGGGAGTTTGAAAGTGAGACAGTTGAGGAACTGACCAAACATACGAAAGCGAATTTTTACAAACAAGCGAATATTCGCTAATTATATTGAATCGCTAAATCCTGTTAATTTTGAGGGTTATTAGGTGCTAGGCTGAGACGGTGTTCTAAAATCCGTGTTACTTGCAGGCTAGTCCTCCGTACTTCTGCTCCTCTTTCTTTCGCCTATGCTTAGTCACGGCCAGGTTGTTCGCCTGATTTTTGGTCTTAAACTGCGCGAGCTGCGTCAGGAACGCGGCTTTACCCCCGCCGAGCTGGCCCGGGCCTGCGACGTTTCCGTGTCGTACCTCAATGAGATTGAGAAGGGCAAGAAGTACCCTAAGGCGGATAAGATTCTCAGCATGAGCAAGGTGCTGGGCGTGAGCTACGATCAGCTGACCTCGCTTACGCTAAGCCGCCGCCTGGAGCCCATTTCCCAACTCCTGCAGTCTGATGTGCTGAAGGAGTTTCCGCTGGAGATGTTCGGGCTGGAGCCCATTCGCATTGTGGAGCTCATTGCCGATGCGCCGGCCAAGATGAATGCCTTCATCAGCACGCTCTTCGAAATAGCCCGCAACTACGAGCTGCGCCAGGAAAACTTTTTCCTGGCCGCGCTGCGCTCCTACCAGGAAATGCACGACAACTACTTTGAAGAGCTGGAGCAGGACGTGCGCACCTTCATTGTAGAAGAGCAGCTAAGCTCTGTTGCGCCCTTTGATACCACCCAGCTGGAGCGCGTGCTGGTGGAGAAATACGGCTATACCATTGACCGCACCACCCTGGGCGATTATGGCTCTTTGGGCCGCCTGCGCTCGGTGTATCAGCCCAAGCTGAGCCGCCTGTTGCTGCGCCCCGGCCTCACGCGGGCCCAGGAGTCGTTTGTGCTGGGCCGGGAGGTGGCTTTCAACTACCTCAGCCTGAAGGAGCGGCCCAACGTGAATGCCAACTTTCTGGTGCGCTCTTTTGATGAAGTGCTGAACAACTTTAAGGCATCTTATTTTGCCAGCGCCCTGTTGATGGAGGAAGACAGCCTGGTGCGCGACGTGCAGCAGTTTTTTGCCGCCGACCACTGGGACCCCAACCGCCTGCTGGATTTGCTTACCAAGTATGGGGTGTCGCCGGAGATGTTCATGCAGCGCATCACCAACCTGCTGCCCCGCCATTTTGGGCTGCAAAGCCTGTTTTTCCTGCGTTTCGACCAAGCCAAGGCCAATGCGCCTTATGTGCTGACCAAGGAGCTGCACCTCTCCCGCCTGCACAACCCCCACGGCAACGAGCTGCACGAGCACTACTGCCGCCGCTGGATTTCCCTGCGCCTCATTCATGAATGCCGGAGCGTGGCCCTGCGCCAGGCGCCCGCCTTCAGCATTGGAGCCCAACGCTCCCGCTACCCCAACGAGGACGAGTACCTGTGCCTCACGCTGGCCCGCGCCGGCACGGCCGTAGAACCCGCCGTGAGCGTAACGGTAGGTTTGCTCTGCGACGATAACCTGCGCAATAAAGTCCGGTTCCTGGATGACCCGGCCATTGTGCAGAAGCGCGTAAACGAAACCTGCGAGCGGTGCCAGATTCCGGACTGCGAAGTGCGGGCGGCTCCGCCAGTGGAGGTAGAGCGGCGCGAACGGCGCGAGCAGTTGCGCGAGGCCATTTCCAACCTGGTAAACGCCGGCTAAGCAGACTTCGGCTTATCTTTATAGCCTGGTAACAGGTAACAGTTGAGGTATTGAGGGCTTTTTTGAGACGTTTGGGTTGGGTGGTGCTGGCTTTCGCGCTGCTGGCCGGTAGCTGGGCGGGCTACCAAGGCTGGCGCGTGTGGTGGCAGCCAAACGTAAAGCCTTCAGCGGAGGGTCCGGCTTACCTGTTTATCCGCACCGGCGCTACGTTTCGGGAGGTAATGGATACCCTGGCCCGGCAGGACCTGCTACAGGATACTGCTACGTTTCGGTGGCTGGCCGTGCGGCGGGGCTACCCGGTGCAGGTACGGCCGGGGCGCTACCTGCTCACGCCGGAGCTAAGCAATAAGAAGCTGCTCGATATGCTGCTCAGCGGCCACCAGGATACGCTGGAGTTCGAGCTCAATGCGTTCAAATATAAGCCCCATCTGGCCCGCCAGATCAGCCGCCAGCTGGAAGCCGACTCCGCCAGCCTGCGCCTTTTGCTGGCCGATAATGCGTTTTTGCAGCGCACCTATCAGCTCGATACTACTACTATCTTAACCCTGTTTCTGCCCGGCAGCTACCGGCTGGTCTGGAATACCTTGGCCCGGCAGTTTCTGGATTCAGCCGCCGCCACGCACCGGCGGTTCTGGACGCCCCGCCGCCAGCAGCAGGCCGATTCGCTGGGCCTCTCCCCGGCGCAGGTGCACGTGCTGGCCAGCATTGTGCAGCGCGAAACCGCTAAGAAGGAAGACAAACCCGTTATTGCCGGGGTGTATCTCAACCGCCTGCGCCGCGGTATGCGCCTGCAGGCCGACCCTACCCTGCTCTGGGCCATTGGCAATTTTGGTGTGAAGCGCGTCCTGAACAAGGATAAGCTGGTAGACTCGCCCTACAACACCTACAAGCACAAAGGTCTGCCACCTGGCCCCATTACCTCTGCCAACCGCCAGAGCTTGGATGCCGTGCTGCAGCCGGCTGCCCACCGCTACCTGTTCTTCTGCGCCCGCCCCGACCGCAGCGGCTTTTCCGACTTCGCCGAAACCTTTGGGCAGCATAAGTACAACGCCCGCCGCTACCAGCACATGCTGGATAGCCTCCGTATTCTGCGCTAACTCGGTTTTACGGAATGCGCACAATGCGCAGGGAAGGGCCCATTTTCAGGGCCAGTTGCTGGCGGCGCAGGGTTTCTTCATAGCCCAGGCCGGTAAACTCGGAATGCTCCAGAAACAGTAGCGGCGACAACAGCAGGGGCTCGGTAAACTCCGCTGCAGCCGGCAGCTTTTCCAGCCCGGAAAAGTTGTTGATTCCGGTTACCAGCCGGTAGCCATCCAGCACCACATACTGCACGCCAGCCGCCCGTAGGGCTGGCAGCTGGTTTTCGTTGCTGATGACCTCCACCTGAATGCCCGCCGGAGCCGCGAATGGCAGCAGCGCATTGCTGACAGTGCTGGCCACCCGCCGCTGCCCGTGTTCCTGCAGCCAATGCGCTACCTGCTGGTACTGCGTAGGAGTATAGCGGTAGATATGGTGTTGCAACCGCAGCAGATTCCCCCCGATGACCAGCAACGAAAGCCCTACCAAAATTCCGGCCCTTACCGCCACGCTTAACCGCTGCTGCATGATGGCGGAGCTCAACAGATGCCGCAGAACCAGAAAACCCAGGGCCGCAAACAGACCATAAGCAAACAGCAACCCGCGCGGCGCCTTCAGAATCAAAGACATACCACCCAGAAACAGCCAGGCCCAGATCAGCAGATACACGGACAGCGTAAGGCCCTTGCGCCAGGCACGCAGCTCCGGCCAGAATACTACCGGTGTCAGCAGCAAACCCGCCATGAGTAACGGCGACTCAAACTGCAATAGCAGCCGGGGGTAGTACCATAAATCCAGGCGCACATTGCCAGCGCGGCCGGCTTCATTCATGGCCGAGGGCCACAGGATACCGGCATAGGTGGCCAGCCAGCGGTACCAGGGCAGAATAGTAAGCCCCGTAACCAGGATGCCCAGCACCAGAAAAGGCGCCGCCAGAATGGCCATTACGCGCCAGGCATTGCCGCGCTGCCAGAGTAACCCATCGGCCTGCAGTATTTCAAAGGCCCCCAGAATGGGAAACGTTAGCAGGAATTTGTAGTTGATGCACAAGCCGGCAGCCAACCACAGCGCCACTCGCAGCAGCGCCTGCCGGCTGGGTTGCTGCAGCCGTTCGTAATAGGCGCGCAGCAGCTCGCCAAAAAGCAGTAGGCTGGCCGAGCTCATGGTGAAGTCGCGGCCGGAAAAGGTGAGCGTGGTGCAGGTACCGATGAGCAGGACCAGCAAGGCCGTTTCGAAGCCCCGCAGCCGGGCATAGCGCGCTACAAAAGCTGCCAGGCGCCCCACGGCTACCACGGCCAGCAGCGCATTCAGATACAGAAACCAGTGAAAATCGGGCTGCAGGGCGGCCACCGGGGCAAAGACTAGGTAGAAGCCGGGGCTGGCATGATGAAAGATATTCCGCAGATTGCCCTGCGCCACTTCCTGCACAATCTGCCAGTTGCGCACGGAGTCATAGTCGGGTAAAGCGGCTTGGGGCAGGCCGTGCAAGCGGGTGGCGGCCAGCAGCAGTAAGGCAGGCAGCAGCCAAAGCAAGGTTTTCGGGGAGAATTTGTCGTTTTTCGCGTCGGGCATGGCCGTCAGGTTGAAATCTGCCCACGAAATACGCAAAACAAACCACTTCCCTCTTTCTTATGCGTGCAGTTATTCAACGGGTGCGGCAGGCCAGCGTGACGGTAGAAGGCCGCGTAACCGGCGAAATCGGGCCGGGCTTGCTGGTACTGGCCGGCTTCGCCCCCGACGACGACACCCGCTCCCTGGACTGGATGGCCCGCAAACTGGTGCAGTTGCGCATTTTCTCCGACGAGGAAGGCAAGATGAATCGCAGCGTGCAGGACATAAACGGCCAGGTTCTGGTGGTCAGTCAGTTTACGCTGCTGGCCGATGCCCGCAAGGGTAACCGCCCCAGCTACATTGGCGCCGCCCCGCCGCCCATTGCCATTCCGCTCTACGAGCAGTTTGTGCAAATGCTGGAGCACCTCCTGGGCCAGCCCGTGCCCACCGGCGAGTTTGGGGCCGATATGCAGGTCAGCCTGCTCAATGATGGCCCGGTAACTATTGTGCTGGATTCGCCTGCGGCCAATTAATAATGCTTTTATATCAAAAACCCACCTGTCATCCTGAGCAAAGCGAAGGACCTTCCTCTCTACTACCTCAAAAGCCCTTTCAACGCACAAACCCTTCCCACGGGACTAGTAAAGAGTTTGGTGCATTGATTTAACTGCATCACAAAGGCGAGGAAGGTCCTTCGCTTTGCTCAGGATGACAAGTGGGTTTTAAATTTCTCACTTCCAATATCTCCCTCAATCATGACTATCGAAGAAGCGCAGAAAACCGTGGATACCTGGATTCAGACCACCGGCGTGCGGTATTTCAATGAGCTGACCAACATGGCCATGCTTACAGAAGAGGTGGGCGAAGTGGCCCGCATCATTGCCCGGCAGTACGGCGAACAGTCGTTCAAGGAATCGGATAAAGACAAGGTGCTGGCCGACGAGCTGGCCGATGTGCTTTTCGTGGTTATCTGCCTGGCCAACCAGACCGGCGTAAACCTGACCGAGGCCCTGCAACGCAACCTGGAAAAGAAAACCCAGCGCGACGCTATCCGCCATCAGCAAAACGAAAAGCTGCACTAAGCCAGCTGTTCCGGTCGGTACTTAGTCCACCACAATCCGACCATCACGGAAGAGCGGCACCACTGCGTATTCATCCTGGCGCACGCAGAACTCCATATCCTTGTGCGACTCCAGACTATTGAGGCGGCGCACGTGGGCTGATTTAAGCAGGTAACCGGCTACATCGGGCTTGGCGGCCTGCCAGAGGTCCAGGGCGGCCAGGGTGGCATCGGAACTGCTTACGTCAAAGGAATCAGCCAGCCGCTCGGCCAGGGCGCCCCCGAAAATGGTATCTTCCAGGCAGAACTTGCCTTTCCAGCCGGCGCATACTACTACCACATCTTTCTGCTGCCGGCGCAGAAAATCGGCCACAGCTTCCAGGTTCAGGAACGCGCCTACTACCACGGCATCGGCGGGGCGGGAAAGCTGCAGGGCGCGGGTGCCGTTGGTGGTGGTAATGGCCACGCAACGGCCCTGCACGGGTACTATCCCATCGAGGTAACCGAAGGGCGAGTTACCCAGATCAACGCCTTCGGCCTGCCGGCCGTCGCGCTCCGCGGCCGTGATGTAGCCTTGCGCGGCCATGGCCTGACATTCCGGCAGCTCACTTAGCGGCACCAGGTGCGTTACGCCGTTGGCCAGCGCCGTAACAATGCTGGAGGTAGCGCGCAGGATATCCACCACCACCGCCACGCGGCCTTTCAAATCATACAAGGGCAGCAGCTCCGGGGAAAAGCAAATATCAAGGGTCGGCATACGGGCGTATCAAGAAATAAAAAAGTGTCATCCTGACGAAGGAAGGACCTTATCCCGCAAGAACGATTAGCGTTTCGTTCTGCGGGGATAAGGTCCTTCCTTCGTCAGGATGACAGAGAAAAAGAAATGAAGCCTATGCTTCTTCCGTGCCGGGCACGAAGGGCAGCTTTACCACGGTAGCGGGCTGGTTTTTGCCGCGAATCTGGACGAAGATTTTGCTGCCGGGCGCGCTTAGCTCGGTCTTCACGTAGCCCAGGCCAATGCCTTTGCTGAGCGAAGGCGACTGGGTGCCGGAGGTAACCTCGCCTACTTTCTCACCGGCTTCGTTCACCAGCTCATAGTGGCTGCGCGGAATGCCGGGGCCGTCCATCAGGAAGCCTACCAGCTTGCGCTGCACGCCCTGCTCCTTCTGCTGCTTAAGCGCAGCGGAATTGGTGAAATCTTTGGTGAACTTGGTGATCCAGCCCAGGCCGCCTTCCAGGGGAGACGTGTGGTCGTCAATATCATTGCCGTAGAGGCAGTAGCCCATTTCCAGACGCAGCGTGTCGCGCGCACCCAGGCCAATGGGTTTCAGGCCGTAAGGCTGGCCGGCTTCCAGGATTTTGTCCCACACCTGCTTGGCGTGCTCATTGGGAATATACAGCTCAAAGCCGCCCGCGCCGGTGTAGCCCGTGGCCGAGATGATGACGTCAGGAGCGCCCGCAAACGTGCCCTTCACAAAGGAGTAATAGGGAATGCTGCTCAGGTCGGTGTCGGTGAGGGACTGCAGCGCGGCAATGGCTTTGGGACCCTGCACGGCAAACAGGCTCATTTCGTCCGAGAGGTTTTCCATCTCGGCGCCTTTGGTGTTGTGCTGCTGAATCCAGTTCCAGTCTTTGCTGATGTTGGAAGCGTTTACCACCAGCAGGTAGTCTTCCTCGGCCAGCTTATACACCAGCAGGTCGTCTACAATACCGCCTTCGTTGTTGGGCAGGCAGGAGTACTGGGCTTTGCCGGGCGTGAGCTTGCTGGCGTCGTTGCTGGTTACGCGCTGAATCAGGTCCAGGGCCTGGGGGCCGTGTACCCGGAACTCGCCCATGTGCGACACATCGAAAATGCCCACGGCCCGGCGCACAGTATGATGCTCTTCGAGGTCGGAGGAGTAGCGCACGGGCATGTTGTAGCCGGCAAAGGGCACCATTTTAGCGCCCAGCTGCTGGTGCACATCATTGAGGGCAACGGTTTTCAGATCTTCGGCCATTCGGGAAAAGAAGAAGGTGGGTGAGGAATCGGGGGAGGATATGGGGGGTTGCCGGCGGCCCGGCAAAAGCCGGGGTAAAATTAGCCAAAAGTAGCGGGCCAGGCAGCTTTTCAGGGAAGGCATTATCTTTGTGGCCCGGCAGTCGGCTTGTTCTTCCATCTGCTGAACCCACCTACCTACAGCCTGGCCGCTTTGTTTTGGCCGCTTCTCCCGCGGTATTCCTCCTTTCCGGCTACCGATCAGCAAGCCTACCTAACTACCTATGAGCAACGAACTGAAACAGGATTTTGAGACGGCTACCGTAAAGCATCTGCTTTTTAAATCGAAGCTGCGCTCTTTCCTGCATGGTTCCAACACGGATGAAGCCCCTATCCGGGACCCGGAAGTATGCTTGCTGGGCCAGTGGATCCGCAACCATGGTTTGCCGGTGTATGGGCAGCTGCGCGAAACCCAGCAGCTGGACCGCCAGCATCGGCTGGTGCATCAGGTAGCCAGCCGCTTAATGGATTTAAAGCTGGCCGGCCGCTCTGAGGAGGCACTGGCAGGTTTTGCCGAAATTGAAGCAGTTTCGGAGAAAATAGTGCTACTGCTCCAAACCATGCAGCAAAAGCTGCGTAACGGCGCCTAATTCAGGCCGGGCTCTCAGGGGCCTGTAGCTCGCCCTTGCATGAAATTAAACCTCGCCACCAAGCTTTTTGCTGGTTTTCTGGCCATTCTGATTTTGTTTGCGGCCGTAGTGGCCGTTAACTATCAGCTTTCCCGCAAGGTGCTGCGCAATCTGGAGCGCGTAGAACAGTCCCAGCGCATTACCTCCGATGCCACCTCGCTGGTGCGCAACATTGTGGATATGGAATCCGGGTTCTACGGCTTTATGCTGGTGGGCAATGAAACCATTCTTACCCCCTACTACCAGAGTGAGCGGAAGCTGATTGACCGGTTCTCCCGCATGAAGGAGCTCCTGGACCCCGCCGGCCCACAGTATGCCCGCATTCAGCGGGCCGAGCGCCTCTATAACCAATGGTCGGACTATTCGCACCTGCTGATCAGCGAGAAGCGGGCCATTCTGCGCAAAACGCCCGCCCAGACCGGCCTCACCCAGGTGGAGCACCGCGGGCTGATGGAGGATCTTTCGGGCAAGAAAATCACCGATGAAATCCGGACCCTGTTCCGCGGCTTTGAGCTGACCGAGGATGAAGCCCGCGTGGAGCTACGCGAGAAGCTGGCCGAAAGCGTGAACCAGACGCGCCTGCTTTCCATTGTTATTACTCTGCTGGCCTTTATTCTGGGCTTGCTCTGGGCCACGTACATCACCCGCCTCATTGCCCGGCGCATTTCCTCCATGGTGTCCCTGGCCACGCGCATTGCCGGCGGCGACTATACCACCCGCATTATGGACTCGGAGCGGGATGAAATGAGCGAGCTGGCTTCCTCGCTCAACGTCATGTCCAATACCATCAACACCACCGTAACCCAGCTGGAAGGCCGCAACCTGGAGCTGGACCAGTTTGCCTACGTGGTTTCCCATGACCTGAAAGCGCCCCTGCGGGGTATTGAAAGCGCCACCCGCTGGATAGAAGAAGACATGGGCCAGGCGCTGCCCGCCCACATTCAGGAGTTCCTGCTGCTGATGCGCACCCGGGTGCACCGCATGGAAAACCTCATTAGCGGTATTCTGGAGCTGGCCCGCGTGGGCCGCACGCCCCAGGCCGAGGAGCGCGTGAACGTGCGCGAGCTGCTGACCGAAACCATGGATATGCTCAGCCCTCCGGAAGGCTTTCAGCTGAAGCTGCCGGCCTACCTTCCTACTATTACTACTTCCCGGGTAGAGCTGCAGCAGGTGTTTGCCAATCTTATCAGCAACGCATTTAAGTACCACCACCAGCCGGAGCAGGGCACCGTGAGCATCCGCTTCAGCGAGGACCGTCAGTTTTATACCTTCACGGTGAAAGACAACGGCCCGGGCATTGCGGCAGCCTACCATGAGCGGATATTCATCATCTTCCAGACCCTGACGGAGCGCGACACGCTGGAGAGCACCGGCGTGGGCCTGGCCATTGTGAAAAAGCTGGTGGAGCGGCAGGGCGGCACCATTCGGATAGAATCGGAAGAAGGGAAAGGAGCGGCCTTTACGTTTACCTGGCCCAAGCCGCACGCCCCGGTGCCGGAACCGGCCACCGGCCTGGCTTCAGCCATTCTTTCCCGCTAGCCGTATAGTCGTCAACATCTGTTTCCCAACCCGCCTTATGGCGCTTTTTTTTGCTATGTCAATATTTGCCTCAGAGCCCAGTATTCTGCTTGTTGAAGACGACCAAATGGATATCATGAATGTGCAGCGTGAACTGCGCAAACATGCCGTAGAGGTTCCGCTGCACATAGCTCGTAATGGCCGCGAAGCACTGAATCAGCTGCGGGGCGAAAACGGGCAGGAGAAAATTGCCAAGCCCAGCGTGGTAATGCTGGACATTAACATGCCGAAGCTGAATGGTTTGGAGCTGCTGGAAATTCTGCGCTCCGACCCCGAGTTTGTAGGCCTGAATGTGTTCATTATGACCACCTCCGACCTGGAAACCGACCGCCTCAAAGCCCGCGACCTGGCCGTAAGCGGCTACATTATTAAGCCCCTCAACTTTGATAAGTTTGGCGAAGGCGGCTCTACCGTTGATGGCTTCAGCCTATTTCTGGACCTGCTTCAGCTAAAAGAAAAAAGATAGCCACTGCTGGGCTCGATATATGAATGCAGATCGGCCAGCCACTAAACGCTGGCTCTGCTACAGCAGCCGGAAACCCATGCGGTGGTGCTCCGTGGGCCCATATTCCCGAATGGCCGCCCGGTGTTTTGGCGTAGGATAGCCCGCGTTCTGCTCCCAGCCATACTGCGGATATTGCTCCGCCAGCTGCTGCATCCGCTCATCGCGGAAGGTTTTGGCCAGCACCGAGGCCGCGGCAATGCTCTGAAAGGTGGCATCGCCGCCAATATGCAGGCTGTGCTCTATGCCAGCGTAAGGCCGAAACCGGTTGCCATCTACCAGCAGATGCACGGGCGTAACGGCCAACTGGGCCACGGCACGGTGCATGGCCAGGTAGCTGGCATTGGCAATATTGATACTCGCAATTTCTTCCGGGGAGGCTTCCGCTACGGCCCAGGCCACGGCGTGTTGGCATATTTCGGCGCGGGCGTGCTCCCGGCGCCGGGCCGTCATTTGCTTGGAGTCGTTGAGATAAGCGCAGCTGAAATCAGGCGGCAGAATTACGGCGGCGGCAAATACCGGCCCGGCCAGGCAGCCCCGGCCGGCTTCATCGAGGCCGGCTTCCAGGGGCTGGAGGGTAAAAGAAGGAAGAAGCATACAGCTGCAAAACTACGCAGACCAACGTACTGTGAGCCGCCTAGAAAGCCCAAAGGCCTTCCCTACGGACTATACTGCCGCGGGGAAAGCCTTTTTGGTTACGAATTACAGACAAGGGCTTGTCGGCCAGCGCGCTATTTATGGTCGCCGGCGTTGCTTCCAATTACGGGCGGCTCAGTTTCGCCCCGCCGGAAGCCTTGGCTGTCGCGGGGGCCTTCGTCAATGTTATCTTCCTCTTCTGTGGTGAGGTACACATTGGTAACGGGACCAAGGCCGCCGGTTTTTTCCGCCAGCTCGGCTTCGGCCTGTGCATGTTTTAGATTGAAAAGTGGGTCGCCGGGTTTTGGTGTGTCCGGCTTTTTAGACTGATTGGCCATAGATGCAAAAAAAGCGGCCGGAATGTGGACGGCCAGCCATTCCCTTGGTACGGCAACGCAAACCGGGAGGTTAACTTACTGTTGGGCTTGGCGGGCTGGGTCATCGGGTACAAATCAGCCTAAAAAACCGCCTGTCAAATCCCTAGGGCGGAAAAACGCCTGATCTTCGGCCATAATTATGTTAAGCCTTGGGCCGGAGATAGGGCGTGCCCCAATCCTGCCGTACCTTTGCAGGGTTGGCACTATCCGTATCCACTATGCATTCTTCCTCCTCCCCTGCTCCCGACGAAACACACAACCCCTGGCAGGTGCTGTCTTCTGAAGTAGTCTACCAGAACCCCTGGATCCGGGTGCGCGAAGACCAGGTGATTAACCCCGGCGGCAGCCCCAGCATTTATGGCGTGGTATCCATGAAGAACAAAGCACTGGGAATAGTACCGGTTGATGCCGAGGGCAACACCTGGCTGGTGGGCCAGTTCCGCTACCCCCTGAATGAGTACAGTTGGGAAATTCCGATGGGCGGCGGCCCGGTGGAAGAAGATATTCTGCTCTCCGCCCAACGGGAGCTACAGGAAGAAACCGGTTTCACGGCCGCCCGCTGGACGTGCATTGCCCGCCTGCACACCTCCAACTCCGTTACCGATGAGGAAGGCTTCGTGTACCTGGCCGAAGACCTCACGCCCGGCGCCGTGGCCCCCGAGGAAACCGAAGTACTTCACCTGTGGAAGCTCCCGCTGGCCGAAGCCGTGGAAATGGTGATGAATGACCGGATTACCGATGCTATCAGTGTGGCCGGCCTGCTGAAAGCCGAACGATATTTACAAAGCCGGGCGTAGCAGCCGGCAACTATTTCCGGGCCGGAAGTGGTTTAGGTTCCGCCGACATGTTTAGGTTATCACTTCGTTTTCTTAGCGTATGCGTCATCTACTGCGTGTTTTAGCTCATCGGCTCTACACTACCTGGAGTACTTTCTGGTTTGTACTGCCGTTTGTGGTTACGTATCCCGTAATGTGGGTGCTGGGAAAGCGCCCGGCCTGGTACCCCCACCTGCATAGCTTTAACCGGGGGTGGTCTATCTTCTCCCTGCGTATGTGGGGCATGCCGGTGCAGGTAGTGCGCGAAAAACCGCTGCCCGCTTCGCAGCCCTGCGTGTACGTGGCCAACCACAGCTCTTACATTGATATTCCGGTGCTGTTTAAGGCCATTCCGGGCTACCTGAACATTATGGGCAAAAGCACCCTGGCCAAGGTACCTCTGTGGGGCCCGCTGTTTGGGCGGGTATACATTACCGTAAACCGGGAAAGTGCCGTCAGCCGGGCACGCTCCATTATAGAGGCCCGCAAAAGCCTGGAAGCGGGCCGCTCGGTAGTTATTTTCCCGGAGGGCACCATCTCCAAAAAACCCGGCGAGGAAATGGGGCCTTTTAAAAACGGCGCCTTTCAGCTGGCCATTGCGGCCGGGGTGCCCATTGTGCCGGTTTCCATGCCGCTAAACCACCGCTTCCTGCCCGATTTGGATGGCAAGCTGCGGGTGCGTTACTCGCCGCTGCGCATTACCCTGCACACGCCCATTCCCACCACCGGCCTTACCGCGGCCGATGCCCCTGCCCTGGCCCAACAGGCTTATCAGGCTATTGCCAGCGGCTTTTTGCCCGAGGCCGCCGGTATTCCGGCGCCTTCTCACTTTCGCCTGCCCAAGCCGGCGGCCGCCGCTGCAGCTCCGCAGCCAGAAGCCATTGAGCCCGATGCGGAGTTAAGTCTGCACAAATCGTAATTTTGCCTCTCCCTAACGCCTTTCTGTTGTGAGCACCGACCTTGCTACCCTCCGCCAAATAGCCCACCTCTCCCGCCTGGAGCTTACGCCCGATAAAGAGCAGCAGATGCTGGGCGACCTGAACAAAATTCTGGATTGGGTAGACCAGCTCCGCCAGCTTGACACCACTTCCGTTGAGCCACTCATTCATTTGTCGCACGAGATAAACGTGCTGCGGCCCGATGAAGCGGTAAACAGCGTATCGCACGCGGAGGGTTTGCGCAACGCGCCCCGTAAAGATTCCGATTACTTCCGCGTACCGAAAGTACTCGAGTAATTGGTGCCTAAGCCTGTTCTTCCCCCCTCGACTAAGCCCGCCGCCCTGTGGCAGCGGGCCACGCTGTGGCCTTTGTTGTTACTGGTGGCGGCCGTGGCCGTAGCCGCCCTCTGGCAATATGCCACCGGCACCGATGCCACCATTCCGCTGGTCACCGTTCCGCAACTCACAGACGTGCCCACCACCGTGGCGCAGGTGCCAGTGGGCCTGCATACGCTGCCGGTACGTGCCAATGGCTACCTACTGACCGAAACGTACAACACCATCGGCCCCATTATTCGGCCTTGGCTGGCACTGGGTTGGGTAGTGGTGTTGGGGGTTTGCCTTACCTACTGGGTGGCGGTGGTAAGTACCTTGGCCCGCCCAGCCTTTATAGGCGGCATGGCCCTGATTATTTTCCTGATGATGTCGCTCAACGCCGATTTGCTGGGCGTCTTCAACAGTCAGGAGCAGTATTTTCTGATGCTGAGTCTGGCCCTGTTGGGCGGCACCGCTTATGCGCTGCACGCTTTCTGGCCGGGGGTTTCGCTGGGCCGCCGGCTGCTGCTTTTTGGGTTGCTGATTGGCGGACTTGGGCTTCTGCTCTTTTTGGGCAGCCCCGTGCCCGCCGCCCAAACGGCTTTACATCTGGCCAGCTATGGTACCCTGGCGGGTACTGCGGCCCTGGCTATGCTGGTGCTGTGGGTCAGCATCGAAAATATCAGGGGCCTGCTTTGGTTGAACACCCAGGCCGAAAACCCCGGCAGCCGCTTTGGTCTACTGCCTTTTCTCCTGACCAGTGCTTTGTACCTGGGCTTGTTGGCGCTGTACTTTTTCTCCGATGGGGCAGTAGAAATCGTGCCCGGGCTGCGCCTGGAGCCATTTATCTTTCTGCTCACGGCCATTGCTATCGGTGGTTTAGGTCTGCGCCAACGGGCGGCAAGCTACGGTGGTACGGTAGCCTTCTGGCCCGGCGCCGCGCACCTCTACGGCACGTTGGCAGCCTTAGCCCTGGCGTCATTAGGCTATGCTTTTGGCACCGCTAACGACCCGCTCCTTACCGCCACCCGCGACTTTACGGTGCTGACTTTCCTGCTGTTGGGTGCAGTTTTTCTGTTGTATATTCTGCTGAATTTTGCGCCGCTTATCCGGCAGCGGCTGCGCGTATACCGGGTGGTGTTTGAGCCCCGCCGCTTTCCGTTGTACGCCGCCTTTGTTATTGGACTGGGCGCCTTAGCTGGCGTGCTAATTCGGAATAACCTGTTTTTGTATAACCAGGCCCAGGCCGGCTACTACAATAACTTGGGCGACCTCACCCGCTACCAGAGCGAGCTGCAGCCTACGGCCGATGCCCTGGCTTTGCTGGCCGAGCGCTACTACGCCGAGAGTGACGCGCTGGACCGCTTCAATCATAAAGCCAGCCTGGGCCGCGCCGCCCTGTATCATGCCCGCGGACAGCGTCAGAATGAGATAAATGCCTTACGCCGGGCCCTGATTCGGGCTGCCTCCGAGAAGATTTCCCTGCGGCTGGCGGCGCTATTTGACCAGCCCAAGGATTTCTTTGACCGCCAGCGTATTCTGCAGGAGGCCCTGCATAGTACGCCCGGCAGCGCCCGCCTCTCCAATGACCTGGCCCAGCTGTACACCCGCTCCGCCCTTACCGATTCGGTTACCTTTTACCAGCAGCGCGCAGCCCAACTGGACGGCAACAATGCCGTGGTAAAGAGCAACCAACTGGCTTTCCAGATCAAACAGCAGCAATGGTCCGCGGCCGAAGCGCTTACCCGCCAGTCCAAAGCTCCTGCTTCAGATACCTGGCAAAGCAACGCGCTGCTCCTGGCGGCCCTACGCAACCCGCAAATGGCCACGCTGCCGGGAGCACCTACGGATACAGTGCTCACCTTACCGGCTTTCACCCGCCTGTATCACGAAGGCCTGCTGCGCGCCACCCGCCGCGACACCACTCTGCTGCCGACGTTGGCTAACCTGCTACAATACTCCGGCAACGACGCATACGTGGAGCAGCTTACTTTCCTCCGCGCCCTGACGCAGTATTACGGGGGCCATTTGGTGGCTGCCCAAAACACGCTGCTGCCGCTTACCACCGCCCAGAGCCCCAGCGCCGCCTATTATCAGCATTTGCTGGGTTTATGGCTGCTGGAGCAGGGAGCTGCTTCCACTGCCGCCAGCTATTTGGCGCAGGCGCAACAGCTGGGCCAGCCGGATGCCGCGCTGGCCCGGGCGTATGCCCTGGCGCTAGCCGGGCAGCCGGATTCTGCCCGCCGGGCGGCCGCGGTTGCCGTAGCCACTGCCGACAAGCCCATGGCGGCGCAGGCCCTTCAGCTCCTGCCTGTATTGCGGGCTTCTTATGCGGATATTGTAGCTCCTTCTGCCCCGGATTCTGCTAAAGTCATGTATCTGACGCTGCTTGGTTCCGGGCTTACCCCGGCGCAGCGCGGCGCGCTCTTTGAGTCAATTAGTATTGCCGGGCTGCGGCCAGCCGGTGCTTTTGCGCAGGCGCAGGCCGCTTTGCGGGCCCGGCAGCCTACCGAGGTAGCAGCCCTGCTGAAAGCCTATGCCCCGGCCACAGGAGCGCGCACGGCGGCGGCCTCCCGCTGGAATGTGCTGCGCGGGCGCTATGCCTTGCTTTCTGGCCAAACCGAAGTGCTGCGGCAGCTTTTGCCCCGGGCGTACTTTGCTGTGCCGGAACAGGCCTACCAGCTGTATTTCCGGGCTGCTACGGCTGCCTCTCCGGCGCAGGCCAGCCGTTTGTACCAACAGTTGATGCAGCGGGCGCCTTATTTGGAAGAGGCCACGCTGGCGGCCGCTCAGCATTTTGCGGAGCAGCAGCAACCGCAACAGACATATAACGTGCTGCTGCGCGGGCTGGAGTATAACCCGGAGTCAATACCGGTGTTAAAAGCCTATATTTTGGCCGCGTTAGAGTCCGGCCTGCCGGACTATACCACCGGGCCGCTGGCCAAGCTGAAGGCATTGCTTTCACCCGCAGAATATATTACCTTTCATACACAGTATAACCATCGGCGGGGTGCACCCACACCTGCCCCTGCCCCCTGGCGCTAGCCCCTTTGCGTATGTTGACTCCAGTTATCGAAACGCACGACATATCGAAGGTGTACCAGATGGGCACCGAACGTATTCATGCCCTTCGCTCCGTTACTATTACCATTCAGCGCGGCGAATACGTGGCCTTTATGGGCCCGTCCGGCTCGGGTAAGTCTACCCTTATGAATATTATTGGCTGCCTGGATACTCCTACCGGCGGCCAATACATTCTCAATGGCAAAGATGTCAGCCACATGAGTGACAACCAGCTGGCGGAGGTGCGCAATAAGGAAATTGGGTTTGTCTTTCAAACCTTCAACCTGCTGCCCCGCGCCACGGCGCTGGATAATGTAGCGCTACCGCTGATCTACGCGGGCTACAGCAAATCAGAACGGCAGGAGAAGGCCATGGAAACGCTGCGCAGCGTAGGCTTGGAAAGCCGCGCCAAGCACCGCCCCAACGAGCTTTCCGGCGGTCAGCGCCAACGCGTGGCCATTGCCCGGGCGCTGGTAAACAGCCCCAGCATTATTCTGGCCGATGAACCCACCGGCAACCTCGACAGCAAGACCAGCTACGAAATTATGGAGCTGTTTGAGGCGCTGTACGTGAAGGGCAATACCATTATTATGGTAACCCACGAAGAGGACATTGCCCACTACGCCCACCGCGTGGTGCGCATGCGCGACGGCCTGGTAGAAAGCGACCAGCCCAACCTCAACGTGACTTCCCATCATCATTTATCAGCTCAATAGTTAGTTGACTGATTTACTGGCGGTAGCATTTTTCTTCTTCTATTGCTGCAACCAGAAGAATAGAGGCCTGTTATTAGGCACCGACCTTTTCTCCTTGCATGAAAATATATACCAAGACCGGCGACCAGGGCCTTACTTCTTTGATCGGTGGTACCCGGGTGCCGAAATCCAGTCTGCGTATTGAGTGCTACGGCACAGTAGATGAGCTAAACTCTTATATAGGGCTGGTGCGCGACCAGGAAGTGAATGCCGCCCGCCGCGACCTGCTAAAAGAAATTCAGGACCGCCTGTTCACCATCGGCTCCTCCCTGGCCTCCGACCCGGAAAAATCCCGGATGAAAATTCCGGACCTGCGCGCCGAAGATATTGCCCTGCTGGAGCAGGAAATGGACCGTATGAATGAGGCCCTGCCGGAGCTGCGGGCCTTTATTCTGCCCGGCGGCCATCAGGCGGTTTCCTTTGCCCACGTGGCCAGATGCGTATGCCGCCGGGCCGAGCGCCTGGTAGTAGCCCTGGGCGAAGACGCTTTCGTGGCCGACCTGGTGGCTATTTACCTCAACCGCCTTTCCGATTTTCTATTTGTGCTCAGCCGGGCTATGGCCCAGGAGCTGCACGCTGAAGAAGTTACCTGGAAACCCCGCCTGTAACTTATTTCGTTAGAAGACCTATTCCCCACCCACCCGTATTTACCACCATTTGTATGCTTGACACCCTCACCATCCGGACGCAGCGCACCTCTGCCTCGCGTCTGCCGGAGCTGGACCTCGACCACCTGGAATTCGGCAAAGTATTCTCCGACCATATGTTTGTGGTTGATTTCCGCAATGGGGAGTGGCAGGAGCCGCAAATTGTGCCTTACGGCGACATGAGCGTTAGCCCCGCCAACTCGGCGCTGCACTACGGGCAGTCCATTTTTGAGGGTATGAAAGCCTACAAAAACGAGCAGGGTGACATAGCTCTGTTCCGCCCTACCGACAACCTGCACCGGCTGAACGCTTCGGCGGAGCGCATGTGCATGCCTACTCTGCCCGAGGAGCTGTTTATGCAGGGCCTCACGCAGCTGATTCGCCTTGATGCCGGCTGGGTACCTAATGTAGCGGGCATGTCGCTCTACATCCGGCCCTTTATGTTTGCCACCGATGGCATGCTGGGGGTGCGCCCCTCCGATACGTACCGCTTCATGATTATTACCTGCCCGGTAGCCGCTTTCTATAATAAGCCGTTACGGGTTCGTTTTGAGGAGAAATATGTACGCTCCGCGGAAGGTGGGGCGGGCTTCGCCAAAAATGCCGGCAACTACGGTGCTGCCATGTACCCCACTAAGCTGGCGCAGCAGGAAGGCTACAACCAGCTTATCTGGACGGATGCCTCCGAACACCGCTATGTGGAAGAATCGGGTACCATGAACGCCATGTTTGTCATTGATGGCCGCCTTATCACGCCCGCGCTCAGCAGCTCTATTCTGGATGGCATCACGCGCCGCAGCGTGCTGCAGCTGGCCCACGACTGGGATATGCCGGTAGAAGAACGTAAAGTATCGGCCCGCGAAATTCTGGAGGCCCAAGCTAATGGTACGCTGGAGGAAGCGTTTGGGGTAGGCACCGCCGCTACCATTGCACCCATCAGCGTTATTGGTCAGCATGGGCAGGATTACACCTTGCCCGCTACCTCGGAGGCGTCGTTCTCTAGGCGGGTGGCTGCTGAGCTGGATGCAATCCGCACCGGCGCTGCCCCTGACGTACACGGCTGGATGGTGCAGGTATAAATAGCCAGTTTCCTTCTTTTAGCTTAAAGCTTAAACGCCCGCCATTGGCTTTTGCCGGTTGCGGGCGTTGTGGTTTACTACCTTTGCCCCACACATTACTCACTTTACTCCATGACCAACGACCAGGTGAAGGAATTGAAGGGCCGCGCTGAGGCCCTGAGGAGGTACCTTTGACTACGATGCCCGCAAAGAGCAGGTAGCTGAAATCGAAAAGCTCACCACCGCTCCCAACTTCTGGGACGACTCTAAAAAAGCCGAAGCCACCCTGAAAGAGCTGAAATCCATTAAAGTATGGACCGATGACTTTGAGGCCGTAACCAAAGCCGTGGACGATGTAGAGGTGCTCTACGAATTCCACCGGGAAGGCGACGTTTCGGAAGAAGAGATGCAGCGCGAGTTTAAAACGGCGGAAAAGGCCGTGGAGGAACTGGAATTTAAGCGCATGCTCTCTGATGAAGAAGACCAGCTCTCGGCCATCATTGAAATAAACCCCGGCGCCGGTGGCACCGAAAGCCAGGACTGGGCCGAGATGCTGATGCGCATGTACATTATGTGGGGCGAGAAGCACGGCTTCACGGTGCGGCAGGTAAGCTACCAGCCCGGCGAAGGTGCCGGCATTAAGTCTGCCTCCCTGGAGATAGATGGCGAATTTGCCTACGGCTATCTGAAAAGCGAAATTGGCGTGCACCGTCTGGTACGCATGTCCCCCTTTGATAGCAGCGGCCGGCGCCATACCTCCTTTGCCTCCGTGTTTGCTTACCCCGTGGTAGACGACACCATTAACATTGAGGTGAACCCGGGGGATATAACCTGGGATACGTACCGGGCAGGAGGCGCGGGTGGCCAGAACGTGAACAAGGTAGAAACGGCCGTGCGCCTTACCCATGCTCCTTCCGGCATCATCATAGCCGTGCAGATTGAGCGCAGCCAGCTGATGAACAAGGAGCATGCAATACGCATGCTGAAATCCCGCCTCTACCAGATTGAGATAGACAAGCGCAACGCCGAGCGTGACAAGGTGGAAGCGGGCAAAAAGCGTATTGACTTCGGCTCCCAGATCCGCAACTACGTGCTGCACCCCTACAAGCTCATTAAAGACCTCCGCACCGGCATAGAGCGCACCGATGTGCAAGCCGTGCTGGATGGGGACCTGGATGAGTTTATCAAAGGGTTTCTGATGCAGAGTTAGGGTGTAGCCCGGCAGCCAAAAAACGCATCATATGGCTGCAGGAAGATGCCGACTCATTTTGCCAGTTAATGTTTTGTACTAAGGTCGTCATGCTGAGCGGAGCCGCACCAAAGGTTAGCGAAGCAACTCGCACCTGCTACACCTGTCATCCTGAGCCTGCGAAGGACCTTCCTCCCCTTTATGATGAAGTCCTTTCATGTTCAACCCCCTTTGCCGTTTTTGTGGTGCAGGGCTTTGTACATTGAAAGAACTTTTGTGGTGGTAATGAGGTAGGTCCTTCGCAGGCTCAGGATGACAGGGAAAGTATGCACGTGCTTTGGCTGCTCGGCATGACGGGCCTTTTATTATTCAATCGATAAACGCCCCTGCGTTTACGCTTCCGGGCTTTACTCGTACCGGCAGCGCAGTTACTATACTCTTTGTTTGATACTGCCACCCACTTCAAAACAATAAAAAAGGGCTGCCCGATTGGGCAGCCCTTTCTGTTTCCATCTACTGGAAAGGACTAGTCCTTAACGTCCCAGAAGAGTTTAGTGTATTGCGTAACACCGGTTGGCAGGTTTGCCGCGTTGGTGTTGGTTTCAGCCAGCGGGTAGAACAGACGGTTCGGAACCGGGCCTGCAGCCTGCAGTGAAACCTTAAACTTGGGCAGACCCGTGCGACGGAAATCATCCCACGCTTCGGTGCTGGCCACAATGTTCTCAGCAATGTACTTCTGCGTCAGAATAACTTCCAGTTCTTTACCTCCAGCCTTATCATAGTTGACCAACGGATTGGCCAGGTTAGCAGCAATGTACTGGTTGTACTCCGGAATGCCTGGGGTAGCATCAGTAGCAGAAGCTACTGTAGCTGGGGCAGTAGTAGCCGGACGGAACGTGTGCATGAACGAAGCTTTGATACCATTGTCAAAGTCAACCTTAGCGGCTGCTTCGCCACCGGAGAGCAAGCCACGGTGTTCAGCTTCCGCCTTCGAGAACAAGTGCTCAGCCAGCAGCATCAGTACCGTAGGAGCGTTAGCACCACGCAGGAAAGTACCACCAATCAGGAAGCGGCCAGGGATGGTTGGGTTGGCGGCAGCAAACGTAGGAATGTTTGCAGCGCCCAGATCAGCCCCAACGTAAGCAGGTTTGTCATCACGCTTGGTCTTCACATACAGCTGCGTAATGCGGGGGTCATTGTTATCCACGTACTGCGAAACGATGTATTCGGTAGGAACTACAAAGCTGTACTCCGAAGTAGTACGCACCGCGCCAGCCGCAAAACCGTAGCGGTTGTAGAAAGGATTCTGCTGACCAGTGTTGCCGGCATAACCAGGCTGTACCTGAACATCCCGATCAATAAAGCCATCATGCTCAGCTTCTAGCAGAGCCATTTCTGCCTTCACATCTACAGCCTCAGACTCGCGCAGCAGGATACGCAGACGCAGGCTGTTGGCAAACTGCTTCCAGCGGGTCATGTTGCCTTTGAAAACAACGTCTTCAGGAAGTGTAATAACAGTAGTTTCCCCTTCAGTAGCTGCATCAATGTCGCCGATAACGGCTTTCAGCTGAACGATGAAATCCTTGTAGATATCTTCCTGCTTGTCGTACGAAGGCGTAATGTCAGCAATACCTTTCAGCGCGTTGGTGTACGGAATGTCGCCGTACTGATCTACCAACAGGAGGAAGTTATATACCTTCATGATTTTGGCAATAGCTGCTTGCTTTGGATACGCAGCAGCCTGCTGTTCAATCAGGTTATAATCATTCAGATTGTCGTAGGTAGCATTGAAGAGGTTTTGATAATACGTATTCGTATAGTTATACGTACGCTCTTCCGAAAAACCGCTGACAGTACCTGACTTCGCCAGTTGCCCTACTGCAAAGCTGGAGTAGCTGTTGTAATTGGTAGCAGCACCATGGTAGTTGGCAGCCGTAACCGTCAGGGCATTAGCCAGCAGTGCATCGGCGTTTACCGAGGTAGCCTGGTTAGGGTTATCATTAATGTCGAGAAACGACTCGCACCCAGTTGCAGCCGTCACCAGGGACGCTGCAAGCAGGACTCTAAAAATTACTTTCATGAGTAGATCAGATTAGAGGGTTACGTTAAGAGTAGCCCCATAGAATTTGGTGGGGGGAGTTTGCAGGAAGGTGTTAATACCAATTGCATTGCTGCCAACAGCGGTGCCGCTGAACTCGGGGTCGGTGTAGATATTCTCCTTGGGAACCCAGGTAAAGATATTACGACCGAACAGGTTCACGGAAGCACCTTTCACCAGACCAACTTTAGATACCAGCGAAGTTGGCAGAGCATAGCTCAGCGATACTTCACGAATCTTGAAGAATTTACCCGAGGTAACATAGTTCTCGGCTACAGAACGGTTCCAGGCGGGCGTATTAGCCCAGAACTCGGAGCCACCTGGGGTCAGGCCTTCGGTGTTAGCTACATAAGTAACGTTGCCGTTGGCATCTTCCTGAGGAATAGCAGAGTTAGGATACACGAAGTCTTTACGGCCGTACTGGGCGCTGCGCTGGCCACCACCGGTGAAGTCCAGGTCTTCGCCAATGGCGTTGTAAACTACATAGCCCGTGCGGAGTTCAGCCTGGCCAGCCAGCGTCAGACCTTTGAAGGAAAGGCTGGAGTTGAAGCCGTAGCGGTTCTTAGGCTGCGTGTTACCGAAGATTTTGTTATCGGAAGCCTTCAGCGGGAAGTAACGGGTTTCGCCGGAGTAAGGATCTTCGGTTACGCCCATTTTCACGCGGCCATCATCGGTGCGCTGGTAGTAAGAGCCCTGCAGAACGGGGAACGGCTGACCGGGAATTGCATACAGACCTGCGTTGCCGCTGGTGCTGTTGCTACCGCCCAACAGCAGCTGAGAAACGCCTTCTGGCAGCGAAACTACCTTGTTCTGGTTGTAGTTGTAGTTACCACCCACCGTGAAGGTCAGACCATTTTCGGTCTTGATGGGGGTGATGTTCAGGTCAACTTCAACGCCTTCGTTCTGTACTTCACCAGCATTCAGCAACAAAGACTGGTAGCCGGAAGCACCCGAAATACCCGTTGCAACGGTTTGGTTGGTGCTCTTCTGCTTATAGTAGGTTACGGCACTCGACAGGCGACGCTGCAGGAAGCTCAGTTCCAGACCGGTTTCAATAGAGCGGGTATCCTCAGGCTTCAGGCCGGGCTGAACCAGACCACCGTTGGCAGTGAAGGAAGGCAACGAGCCGAAGGGGAAGCCACCACCGAGACCGTAAGTAGACTGCAGGGCATAGGCACCACCGTTGTTATAAACACCGGTACCGGTTGCACCACCCAGGTTAACCTGGCTCACTTTCGAGATACCAGCGCGAACCTTACCATAGTCCAGCCAGGAAACATCCTTCAGGCTTGGAATGGCATTGGTGAAGACGAACGAGGCGTCTACTGCAGGGTAGAAGAAGCTACGGTTGTCTGGGTCCAGGATAGAGATGTTATCGTTACGACCGGAGCCGTGCAGATAAATGAAATCTTTATAGCCCAGGGTCAGGTCGCCGTAGAAGGCATACAGGCGAGTGCGGGCACGGCCATCAAAACCGTCGAGGTTACCTACGCGGTTAGCCAGGTTGAAGCCATCACCCTCTACTGGTACGGCCAGTGCGGTAGATGCTACGTAGTTGAAGCGGCTGTCCAGCTGCTGAATATTGTTACCAACAATGGCCTGCACGCTGTAGTCGCCGTAGGTTTTATCCAGGCTCAGGAACAGATCAGAGTTGAGGCGCGTCAGGCTGCTGGTCAGGTCCTGCACGTAGCCAGGGTAGCTGGCAATCTGCTTGGGCGAACCATTGGCAAGCGTGAACTTGTTCTGGGTCGTCAGGTTAGCCTGGCCGATGCTGGTAGTACCGATACGGTAGTTAGCCTTCAGACCATCCATGATTTTGTAGGTCAGGTTTACATCGCCCTGGATGGTGTTACGACGGTCCTTGGTGCGGTTGGCATCCAGGATGAAGTAAGGGTTGTAGTAATAAGCATTGTAGTAACCGTAGTTCGGCTCCGAATACTTATCGTTCTTGTAGTCTTTGTACGAGGTCAGGGGAGCCAGTACTGACGTGTTGAACACGTTCCAGTAGATGGAGGTAGACTGGCCCAGGTTAGACGAAACATCGGCAACTGACTGCGAGTACGAAGCGTTGAAACCAACGTTCAAGCGACCAATTTCGCGCGAGGCGTTGAAGCGGAAGCTGTTACGGTCGAACTTATCCTTGGGGATAATGCCGTTGTTTTTCAAGTTCTGGAAAGAGGTGAAGAACTTGGTCTTCTCGTCGCCACCGGAGAACGAAACGCCGTTCTGCATCTGGTAGCCCGTGTTGAAGAAGTTCTTACGCTCGTTTGGACGAGCTTCGTAAGTGATAACCTGAGCGCTGCCATCAGCCAGAGCCTGGCCGAAAGGCACCAAACGGCCATCGAAACGGGGGCCGTACTGCTGGTTTTCGAAGCCCTGATACTGGTGCTCGTAGCCTTCATCGATACCATCGGCTGGGTTAGCTGGATCGAACTCTTTGAAAGCCTCAAAGCCTGAGTTGGTGAACCAGTCAGGCGAGCCAGGACCGAATTCGGTCTGGAACTTAGGCAGGAACGAAATAGACTCGAACTGGGAAGTGTGCGAGAAAGTAACCTGCGAGGTGGTGCTGCCTTTCTTGGTGGTGATGATCAAGGCACCGTTAGACGCCTGCGAACCGTAGAGAGCAGCGGCGTTAGCACCTTTCAGTACGTCGATAGAAGCTACGTCATCGGGGTTCAGCGCACCCAGAACGTCGTTGGTGGAGATAACACCATCAATTACGATCAGGGCTTCGTTGTTACCCGTCAAAGAGCGGCTGCCACGCAGCGTTACGCGGGGGGTAGGGTTCACACCGTTGTTCAGGGTCGAAATCTGTAGACCCGATACTTTACCTACCAGACCGTTGGTTACGTTGGTAACACGAGCCTGGGTCAGTTCTTTGGTGTCAAGCGTAGCTGTAGCATAACCTACCTGCTGCTGCTGGCGCTGAATACCCAGAGCACCGGTAACAACTACTTCACCAAGGGTTTTGGTGTCGGAGGCCAGGCTGATGTCAATGCTGGAAGCATTACCGATAGCCCGCTCAACTGAGGTGTAACCGATAGAAGAGAAGGTAAGCGTGGTAGCCGAGGCTGGTACGCTCAGGTTGAAAGTTCCGTCCGAATTCGTCGAAGCGCCAATTGTTGTACCCTTTACAAGTACAGTGACACCAGGCAATCCTTGACCATTAGCCCGGTCGGTTACCCGACCTGAAATGGCCCTATCCTGCGCGTAGGCCTGCTGCAACAGGCTTACCATCAACAGAATGGACATGAATAATAATTTTTTCATGTGCTTTTGATTTGGTGAGTGAAAAAGTGAATGGTGAGTAAAAGGTGAAAAAGTGTGATGGAAGTAGGGTTACATTTGGCAAGTATAGATGTAAAAAAGGCATAATCCAACTGATATAAGTTGGGTTACATCTGAAAAAAACGTGTTTTGACCTCTGTTTTGCTTAGGCTTATTATATCTGTCTGCCATATCATAAGCATCTCCCCTGCTGTATCTTCCCAATCAGCTCGTTAGAAATATACCGCTATTTTTTTGAAGAACTGTATAACCATTTATTGAAAACTATAAATTATGGCCAAGATTAATGCGAAGCCTTCTTGAGTGAAAGATATAGTAAAACATTGTCTTATTATATCTTACATAGTAGGTGGTTATATCAGGATATTCAATCACCTGGCTACATAAAAGCCGTTTCTCTATAATAAGAGGGTGTCTGGCAGTAGTGAAAATAGTGTTTTTCGTTTAGCTGGTGAATTAGCACTGGTAAGATCATACACGTTACAAGTCTGATGCGAAGCTTCTGGAAATTCCATACGCATCCAGCATATTACGCTATATATTAAAAGATTAGAAACCAGTACTCTTACATTTTTCGGCTGGTTTTTCTACTTTACCTATAATAAGTCTAGGCCCCTAACTAAAATAGGGGCCTAGACTTATTTACTTAGTGCATAACAGAAGGCCACAAGGTAGTCTTCTGTTATGCACTAAGATATGAGGCTATATGTCCGTGATACGCAATACCACGTCCTCATCCATAGCCACCGGGCGTAGCAGCCATACTATAATCCGGCGCGCTACCTGCTCAGGGTGCTGCAGATTCCCTTCTGTATGATGCGCCGTATAAGTGGCTGCCTGGCTGAACTGGGCTTCATCGGCCGTTCTGATCTGTTCCTGCATGCTGGTATCAACCAGGCCGGGTGCCAGGCTCCTGATGCGCAGGTCCCGGCCACGCTGTTGCTGCTCTTGCTGTGCGGTACGGGAAAACATGTCCAGTGCGGCTTTGGAGGCACAATAAGCCGCCCAGCCATCTACAGGGCGTTTAGCAGCACCGGAGCTAATATTGAGAATGGTCTGCGGAATGGGCAGTTCGGCGTAGCGGTTGATAAAGGTGTTCATGAGCATGGCAGGCGCCACCACATTCACATCAAACACAAACTCAAAATGCTCATTGGGCACTTCGCCCACGTAGCCTATTTCGCCCAGCACGGCGGCGTTATTAATCAGGGTGATGCTACTGGCCTGGCCGCACTCCGGAAACACTTTGTGGAGGTTGTTCTGCACGGCCAGCATATCGGAGAGGTCAAGCGGCTGGTGGTGGTAGCGGTCATGCTCCAGGGTAGCGTGGCGCGACACCCCAATGACCACGGTATCGGGTTGCTGCAGCACGGCTTCGGCCAGGGCTTTGCCCAGGCCACGGCTGGGTCCGGTAATAATATAGTAGTGCATAGAAGAGCAGGATCTGGTGGTGAAGTGGGATGGGAACAGCAAAAAGTACGAGGGAAAAAGAAAAGAGGCAGCCAAGGCTGCCTCTTTTTATGTTCTATCTTCTTATCCGGCTCACAGAATGTACTGGGAAAGGTCCCGGTTGCGCACCATGCTCTGCAGGCGCTCTTCCACCAGCTCGCGGGTAATCAGGATGTGCGCGTTGGGGCCGATGCGGTCCGGCACGTCAAACAGGATTTCGTTCAGCAGCCGGCTCATCACGGTGTGCAGCCGGCGTGCGCCAATGTTTTCTACTTCCTCGTTCACCTCAAAGGCAATTTCGGCCAAGCGTTCCAGCGCGGCGTCATCAAACGACAGTTCCACTTCTTCGGCTTTTAGCAGAGCCTCATACTGTTTGGTGAGCGCATTTTTGGGGTCCTTCAGAATGCGGTAGAAGTCGTTTTTAGTGAGGCTCTGCAGCTCCACGCGGATGGGGAAACGGCCCTGCAGCTCCGGAATCAGGTCAGAGGGCTTGGCTACGTGAAACGCGCCGGCCGCAATAAACAGGATATGGTCGGTGTTGATGACGCCATATTTCGTGCTCACGGCCGAGCCTTCCACAATGGGCAGCAGGTCGCGCTGCACGCCTTCCCGGCTTATATCGGGGCCACCTGCGCCGCCTTTGCTGCTGCGGCTGGCTACTTTGTCTATTTCATCAATGAAGATAATGCCGGCGTTTTCGGCCTGCCGAATGGCTTCATCCTTCACCTCATCCATATCAATGAGCTTAGCGGCTTCTTCGTCCAGCAGAATCTTGCGCGCCTCGGCAATGGTGACTTTGCGCTTGCGGGTTTTTTTGGGCAGCATGCTGCCCAGCATATCCTGCAAGCCAGCCATTGAAGCATCGTCCAGCCCGCCGGGGCCGCCCACTACTCCGAGGCCGGGCGTAGAATTCTGCTGCACTTTAATGTCGATTTTGCGGTCATCCAGCTCGCCGGAACGAATTTTCTCGCGGAACCGCTCCCTGGTGCGCTCATTCAGCTCGTAGTCGGATTCGGGTATGGTGCTGGCCTCGCTGCTGCCGGCGTAGCCCACCGCCGGGCGGGTAGCCGGCGTGCCGCTGATGGGCGGGATCAAAGCATCCAGAATCAAATCTTCCACGGCCTGCGCGGCCTGCGCCTTCACTTCCTCCTTGCGTCGCTGCTTCACCATGTTCACCGACTGCTCTACCAGGTCGCGCACCATGCTTTCCACGTCGCGGCCCACGTAGCCTACTTCCGTGAATTTGGAAGCTTCTACTTTGGTGAAGGGCGCATCGGCAATGCTGGCCAGGCGACGCGCAATTTCGGTTTTACCCACGCCCGTGGAGCCAATCATCAGAATGTTATTGGGCACTATCTCACGCTGCATGTCCAGGGGCGCGTGCAGCCGACGCCAGCGGTTGCGCAGGGCAATGGCCACGTGCCGCTTGGCCTCGTGCTGCCCGATGATGTACTTATCCAGCTCGGCCACAATTTGCGTGGGCGTCAGAAACGTAGTGGAATTCAGCATAACCGTAGAAAAATGAAAAGCAGGCCTGGAAGGCGGCCTGTAGTAAACAGTAGGATAGCAATGGCGGCCAAAAGGTTGTCTGGCCCCTAAACCAGTTCGCAAAAGGAACGCAGCGGCTCGGTTTACGCAGCCGGCGGGAAAAGCAGATTCAACTGCCGCTGTTTTTTTTGAAAATGGAATCCAGACTGCGGGCCAGGGTGAAGTAGTTGCTGGCCCCGCTTACGTGGTAATACGCCCGGGTATAGTCAATCTGAAACTGGCTTAGCTTAAACGTGACGCCAAAGCTCAGGCCGGCACCGCCCGAGCGGGTATCCAGCCGCAACTCGCGGCGGCGCAGGTGGTTGTAGCCCACGCGCACCTGAAAATTCTTGCTCAGCACCAGCTCCCCTCCCACCACAAAATGCCGGGCAATCTTGTCGCCTACTGATTTTTTGGGTTTGATTTCCTCGTTGTTCTCGTCCAGCTTACCGCGCTGGGTGGAGTCCAGATATACGATATCAAACTGCTGCAGATGATGCGCCGTGAGCGAGAAGCGCAGCGGCATGTGCTCCGGCTTGATGGTAGCGCCCATTTGCACATCCAGCGGCAGCGGCTCCCGCCCGGAGCCGGCATACGGCCGCAGCTGGTAGCCCAGGTTCTTCACGGCCAGGGCCACGGTAAAATCGGTAGTGGGATGTTTGAAAAGCCCGCCCGCATCCAGCACGGTGCCCACGGAATGGTTGCCGGCAATACCCGAAACCGCCAGCTTAGCGGTGCCGCCAAGCGTGAAGTTGCCCGTGGTTACTGCCTTGGTAATACCTAGGGCATATTCATTCACTGAAAACTCGCCTAAGCTGTTGCCGGCGGCATCAAACTGCTCAAACCGGCCATAGTTCAGGTACGTGAGGCCCACGCCCATGCGGCCCAGCTGGCTGGAATTAAACACATAGGTAGCCGTGCTCTGGCGGATATCGGCCAGATAATCAATGTAAGTAAGAGAGGCGCGCCCATCCATTTCCTCGTTCAGCAGGGCGGGGTTCCCCAGCAGCATGGTGCCATCAGCATCCCGCGCGCTTACGTTTACGCCCCCCAGCCCGGCCAGCTTGGCGCTGGCGGGCAGGGTAAGAAACTCAAAAGCATGTTGACCACCTATCTGCGCCCGGGCGCTAAAGCCCGGCAGGCCGGCCAGGGCCAGACTGAGCAGCAGTATCCCAATGCGGTGCCCTTGCTTCATCTTCCTAAAGTAGCCGAATTTACAAGAGCAGGCATGAGTTGGCAGCTTGGTATGAGTTGGTCTTTTGGGATTACTGCACTTCCACGCTGGGGCCCAGGGCGACAGGCGTTTCGTCCCGTACCACCAACTTTATGGGGTGCGGCACCAGCTCATCCAGCAGTGCCACTTTCAAGACATCATCTATCCGGTCGGCATAGTGAATAGTAAGGTCCTTGAGGTATTCGGCGGGGATTTCCTGGATGTCTTTGCGGTTTTTGCTGCACAGAATAATATCCAGCACCCCGGCCCGCTTAGCAGCCAGCATCTTTTCCTTAATGCCCCCCACTGGCAACACCTTGCCGCGCAGCGTTATTTCGCCCGTCATGGCCAGATGGCTGCGCACCCGGCGCTGGGTAAATACGGAGGCTATGCTGGTGAAAATGGCAATTCCGGCGCTGGGCCCATCTTTGGGCACTGCGCCCTCCGGGAAGTGAATGTGCAGGTCGTACTGGTCGAAAAGGCGGTAATCAATGCCCAGCTCATCGGCGCGACTGCGCAGGTAGCTCAGGGCCGTTACGGCCGACTCCTTCATCACGTCGCCCAGCTGGCCGGAAAGCGTGAGCTTACCCCGGCCCCGGCTGAGCAGGCTTTCAATGAAGAGAATGTCACCGCCCACGGAGGTCCAGGCCAGGCCCGTCACCACGCCGGCGGTATCGTTATCCTGGTAAATATCCCGGTCGTAGATGGCGGCGCCCAGGATTTTGGCAACATCCTTGGGCTCCAGCGTTTCCGGGAATAGCTCCTTCATGGCCTTGTGCTTGGCAATGTTGCGCGTAACGGCCCCCAGCTTGCGCTCCAGGCTGCGCACCCCACTTTCCCGGGTATAGTCATCAATAACGCGCTGCAAAGCCGCCGTAGTGATATTCACGTCCTTCGTGCTCAGGCCGTGCTCGGTCAGCTGCTTGGGCCACAGGTGCTTTTTGGCAATCTGGGTTTTTTCTTCCAGCGTGTAGCCCGTCAGGTCTATGATTTCCATCCGGTCGCGCAGGGCGGGCTGAATGGTATCCAGGGAGTTGGCCGTGGCAATAAACAGCACCTTGGAGAGGTCGTACTCCACCTCCAGGTAGTTGTCGGTGAAGGTGGAGTTCTGTTCCGGGTCCAGCACTTCCAGCAGCGCCGAGCTCGGGTCGCCACGGAAATCAGAGGCAATCTTATCGATTTCGTCGAGCACGATAACCGGGTTGGAGGCGCCGGCCTTCTTGATCTGGGAAATAATACGGCCGGGCATGGCGCCCACGTAGGTTTTGCGGTGCCCGCGGATTTCGGCCTCGTCGCGCACGCCACCCAGGCTCATGCGCACATACTTGCGCCCCAGCGCCTTGGCAATGCTGCGCCCAAGGCTGGTTTTGCCCACGCCGGGCGGGCCGTACAGGCACAAAATGGGGGCCTTCAGGTCCTGCTTGAGCTTGAGCACGGCCAGATACTCTATGATGCGCTCCTTCACCTTTTCCATGCCGTAGTGGTCCTGGTCGAGGATTTTGCGGGTGCGCTTCAGGTTGAAGTTGTCCTTGGTGTACTCGTTCCACGGCAGATCCAGCAGGAACTCCACGTAGTTCATGTTCACTGGAAACTCGGCAGCCTGCGGGTTAATGCGGCCCAGCTTGTCCAGCTCTTTGTTGAAGTGCTTGGCTACCGGCTCGGGCCAGTTTTTGGTTTTGGCGCGGGCTCGCAGCTTGTCAATTTCCTGATCAGGCCCATCAAAGCCCAGCTCATCCTGCAGCACTTTTATCTGCTGGCGCAGGAAATAGTCGCGCTGCTGCTGGTCGATGTCGATGTGAACTTTGGTCTGGATGTCGCGCTTGATTTCCAGCAACTGAATTTCCTTCAGCATCAGCTCCAGCAGCTGGGTGCCGCGCTGCACACCGTCGCTGATTTCCAGCAGCTTCTGCTTCACGCCCACCTCCACATTGATGTTGGAAGAAAGAAAGTGCGTGAGGAAAGCCGGCGAGTCGATATTATCCAGCGCCACCTGGGCTTCCTGCGGAATTTCGGGGTTCAGCTTCAGCATTTTAGCCGCCGCGTCTTTCAGTGAGGCCACCAGACCTTTCACCTCTTTGGAGCTTTTGGCCGGAAAGGTTTCGGGGAAATAGCTGACGCGGGCCGTCAGATACGGGCTTTCCTGCACCTGCTCTTCCACCTGAAAGCGGCTTTGCCCCTGAATGATAATGGTGGTATTGCCATCGGGCAGCACCAGCAGCTTCAGAATGCGGGCCAGGGTACCTACCGTGTAGAGGTCGGCCAGCGCCGGGTCGTCGCTCTGGGTATTTTTCTGCGCGATAACGCCCACCAGCTTGTTGCCCCGATAAGCTTTGCGCACCAGCCGGATGCTCTTTTTGCGCGTGACGGTAACCGGCAGCACCACGCCCGGAAAGAGCACGGTATTGCGCACCGGCAGCAGGGGCAGCACCTCCGGCATCTCGCTTTCCGGCATGGGCTGCTCGGGGTCAGTGGCTACAATAGACACCACCTCTTCGGAATCATCGGCGAGAAGCAGCACAGGGGCAAAAGGAGGCTTATGCGAAGAATTATCTTGGCTCATAGAAAGGACGGAGGGAGTTGCGGTGCCAGATTGACAGCCAATAGGGCATGGACCACAGTCAGAAGCGGAGATTCAACCGAAGGTACGGCTTTGACAAGTGCCGTGCCATGCCTGTAGAGTGTCATTTTTGGCACCTGCTGCTGCCGGGGCGGCAGTGCGGGCCGGCTATCTGGCTTTAGATACGGCGCTCATACCCGGAAACGTAGAAAAACTCCTATTTTTGATGCTACCCTATTTCCCCGCGGCTCCCACCTGGCCGGTATTGTATTCTATGCCTCGTTCTATTCGTGCTATTCTGGTGCTGCTGGCTCTGGCCGGGAGCCTATTGGCCGCCCAAGCGCAGTCGGCGCTAAAGGTGCGCCCGTTAAACGCTAAAAAAATCCGGCAGCTACGGCTGCGGCCCGATGGCACCCCGGAATTTGCCAACGTAAACCGGGTGCCCTTCTTTTACAATAAGAAAGACCTAAAGGCCATTCAGCAGGCCGAAAAGCGCAAAAACTGGAAGCTGGCCCGCACGCTGCTGGAGCAATACGTTGCCCAGTTCGGCATTGAGAATTTCTACCGGGATACCAACATGCTCTGGCGCCTGGGCCAGCTCTGCGAGCGAAACGGGCAGGAAGAAAAAGCCAAGGCCTACTACCGCCTGGCCCTGAAGCACCACCGCCAGGACGTGCGCAAAATTCAGCTCTACTACGACTCGCTGGAGAAAAAGGACATGGACCTGTACGTGCCTTTGCAGGAATATTATGCCCTGGTAGAGTACCGGAAAAACATTGCCACCTTCCACCCGCCCAAGGGCGTGTACACCAGCATGGGTACCGGCATCAATTCTGATGCGCCCGACTACGGCCCGGCCGTAACCGGCGACGGCAACACGCTTATTTTTTCCTCGAAGCGCAAAATGCGCGGCATTCATGGCGTGGTAGACGAGGATTTGTACCTCTCCCGCCGCGAGGGTGAGTACTGGACAGATGCTGAGCCGCTGCCCAAGCCCATCAACTCGCCCTTCAATGAGGGCTCAGCGTGCCTGACCAAGGATGGCAAAACCATTTTCTTTGCTCGTTGCGAATGCACCGAGTGCCACGGCAACTGCGACCTGTATACCGCCAACTTTAAAGACGGCGAATGGAGCGTGCCCAAGAGCCTGGGCACCGACGTTAACTCGCCTGCCTGGGATTCCCAACCCACTCTCTCGCCCGGCGAGGATACCTTATACTTCGCTTCTGACCGGCTGGGCGGCTTCGGGCTGTCCGATATCTGGTACACCCACAAGCTCAAGAATGGGGAATGGTCGAAGGCGGAGAATATGGGGCCCATTGTAAACACCCGCGAAAGTGAGGTGAGCCCTTTTTACCACCCGCTCTACCACGTGCTCTACTTCAGCTCGCGCGGGCAGCTGCTCAACTTCGGCGACTTCGATATCTACAAAACCTACCGGGTGCGCGGGCGCTGGCAGGAGCCGCGCAACATTGGCCCCCTGGTCAACGGCAAAGGCCCCGAGTATTACTTCACTATTGATGCCGACTCCAGGAATCTGTACTATGCCCGCTCCGAGCAGAAGGACATGAAAAACCTGGACCTCTACTCTTTCCCGCTGCCCATGGAAGCCCAGCCGCTGGCCACCACGCACGTAGAGGGCTCCCTGGTAGACTCGGTATCCAGCAAGCCCCTGGGCGGCATTGTGAGCGTAATTGACACCGATGATGGCATTGAGGTAGCCAGCAAGTACCTGCGGGAAGATGGCAGCTTTGATTTCGACCTGATTGAGGGCTCTCACTACGTGCTGCTCATCCAAAGCCCCGATTTTTTCAGCGTGGAGAAAAAGCTGGAGCTGAAGGGCGACACGGTGATGAAGCTCATGACCAACTCCTTCCAGTACGGCATCCCGATGATTTTCAAGAACATCGAGTTTGATCAGGATAAGGCCAGCATCCGCCCCAGCATGTATACGGTGCTGGACCGCATTGCCCTGTTTATGGTAGACCACCCCACCTACCGCCTCAGCATTACCGGCCACACCGACTCCAAAGGCGACCCGGACTTCAACGAGAAACTTTCGCAGGACCGCGCCGAGGCCATCCGGCGCTACATAGAACAAAAAGGGAAGCTTCAGCCCAACCGCATCGACAGCTTCGGCTACGGCTCTACCCGCCCCCTGAAACAGGACGAAGCCACCGAGGAAGACGCCCGCACCAACCGCCGCGTTGAGTTCCGCCTCATCCGCCCCGATGACAACAAGAAGGACGCCGGCGGAGGCTCCGGCTGGTAGTGTCGTCAGTTGTCATTGCGAGGCACAAAGCAATCCGTCCTTTAAAAAGTAGTGAATTGTCTTAAACCAGAAAGCCCTTAACGTGTAGTACGTCAAGGGCTTTCTGGTTTAAGAGCGTGACTGGCTGCGTAGAGGACGGATTGCTTCGTCCTTCGTCCTCGCAATGACAGGTGTTTTACCAGGTAAACGTTTGTTCTTCTTCCCCACCCCGGAACAGGGTGCTTTGCTTCTTGCCGCCGGCTTCCAGATTTACGATGTTCATCTCATCCGGAAACTGGTCCAGCAGGAGCTTGTGGTGCAGGGTGAGGCTGCTCAGGGCGCGGGGGAGCTTTACCGTGCAATACAGCCAATGCGCGTCGCCCTCGTGCTGCATACCCAGGTAGGTGAGCGGCAGGGTTTCGCCGGGTTTGGTGCCAAAGCGTAACGTGCGGGCCAGGTAAGCGGCCGTTATGGGCTTGGTTTGGGTAGCGGGCATCTGCAGCAGGCTGATGGGCTTGGGCTGCCCCTGGGAAAGCGCCTTTTCAAAGTCATCAGTAAACACCTTCAGGGCAATTTCCAGTTGCTGCTTTTGGGCATTATAGCGCACATCCATGATGCTGGCATGGTAGGCGTGGGCCATGGCGGCCAGACTGATGCTCAGGCCAATCAATAAGAAAACAAGACGACGCATAACGAGTAGGCTAAAAAAACAGGCTCCCCTTCCGGGAGCGGGGCTTTGGGTGAGAGCTGAAAGCTGAACAGCGCGCTATTCAACAATCAGACCAGCCCGCGCCTACCAACCGCAGAAGGGGAGCAATCGGTTCAGATCAGCTATGTGTCATTCCGAGCGCAGCGAGGAATCTGAGCAGTCAGTTATCCAGAGTCCTCGTTGCGCTCGAAATGACAAAGGGGCTTAAAACAACGACTTAAACAGGTCGTTGAAAATCACGAAGACCATGAGGCACAGAATCAGGGCCATGCCTACTTTCTGCGCGTTTTCCAGGAATTTATCAGAGGGCTTGCGGCCCGATACCATTTCGTAGGTCAGGAACAGCACGTGGCCGCCATCCAGGGCCGGAATGGGCAGCAGGTTCATAAAGGCCAGCACCATGGAAAGCATGCCGGTCAGGGTCCAGAATTTCAGCCAGTCGAAGGTGGCACCGTACTGCTGCGCAATGGCCATAGGCCCGCCCAAGGACTTGCGGGCCGAAGCCTCGCCGCGGAAAATCTTACCAAAGGCTTTCACCTGCGTGGTGACGATGCCAAAGGCCTGCTTGGTGCCCGCCGGCACCGACTCCACCAGGCTATACTGGCGGGTAGCATACTGCAGCAAGGACTTGGGCCGGAAGCCTACTTTGCCGTCTTCATCCACGTTCACCTTAAGGGTAACGGGCTGGCCGTTGCGTTCCACTACCAGCGGGGTTGCCTTGCCGGCATTGTCTTTCAGGGCCTGCTGCAGCTCAGGGAAGAACTGAATGGGCTTGTCAGCCACTTTCAGAATACGGTCGCCGGCCAGCAGGCCTGCTTTGGAAGCGGGTTGGCCAGGCACTACCTCACCCACCACAAAGGGGTCCAGCGGCACCACAAACAAGGACTGGTCCTGGTCGGCGAGGCGGTCCATGAAGTTCTGAGGCACGGAAATATCCACCAGCTGGCCGTTGCGCTCTACGGTGTAGTAGCTACCCGAGCCCAGCACCACATCGGGGCCGTACACGTCGTTGAACTCGGTGAAGGGGCGGCCGTTGATCTTCACAATTTTGTCGCCGGTCTGGAAGCCAATTTCCTTGCCCAGCTTATTCGGCACCACGCCAAAGCGGGCCTCCGAGGCAGGTAGGTAGCTTTCGCCGTACTTAAAAGTCAGCAGCGAGAAGATGATGATGCCCGTAATAACGTTCACGATGATACCGCCCAGCATCACAATCAGGCGCTGCCAGGCGGGCTTGGCGCGGAACTCATAGGGCTGCGGCTCCTGCTTGAGGCTCTCCGTGTCCAGGGACTCGTCTACCATGCCCGTGATTTTCACAAAACCACCCAGCGGCACCGCGCCCAGCATGTATTCCGTATCGCCTATTTTCTTCCCGAAAACCTTAGGCGGAAAGCCGATAGAGAATTTTTCTACGCGCATTCCAAACCATTTGGCCGCCAGCATGTGCCCCATTTCGTGCACGCCTACCAGAATTGTCAGCCCCAGAATGAGCTGGCCGGCCATTACTAAAATATCCATTCAGTTTGTTGAGTTGTCAGGTGTTGGGTGTCGGTTTTAGATTTTTGGTTGAACTGTCATGTCGCGCTTGTCGAGACATCTCGCGTGCTGCTGTTGTGGTAGTAACTATTTACCACACCAGCGAGATGCTTCGGCTGCGCTCAGCATGGCGTTTTAACAACCAAAAACTAAATTTTGACCAGTTCCAGCGCCACGCGGCGGGTTTCCTGGTCGGTGTAAACATAGTCATCCAGCGAAGGTTCGGCAAGGTACGAAACCCGCGCGAGGCACTCCTCCACGATGTCGGGCATTTGCAGAAAGCCTACCTGGTCGCGCAGAAACGCGGCTACGGCAATTTCATTGGCTGCATTAAGTACGCAGGGCGCGTTGCCGCCCCGGCGCATGGCTTCAAACGCCAGCGGCAGGTTGCGGAAAGTGGTTCGGTCGGGCTGCTCAAAGGTGAGCTGCGGATAATCCAGAAACGAGAAGCGGGGAAAGTCGGACGGCAGCCGCTCGGGGTATCCCAGCGCGTACTGAATGGGCAGCTTCATATCGGGCAGGCCCATTTGGGCTTTCAATGAGCCGTCCTGAAACTGCACTAAGGAGTGAATAATGCTCTGGGGGTGCACTACCACGTCAATCTGGTCATCGGTGAGATTGAAGAGCCATTTGGCCTCAATTACCTCCAGCCCTTTATTCATCAGGGATGCCGAATCGATGGTGATTTTGGCGCCCATGTCCCAGTTGGGGTGTTTCAGGGCCTGCGCTTTGGTTACCTGCGCTAGCTCCTCCATGGTGCGCCCCCGGAAAGGCCCGCCGGACGCTGTGAGAATGATTTTCTCAATGGGGTTGCGCTCCTCCCCTACCAGACACTGAAAAATGGCGGAATGCTCCGAATCAACCGGATACAAACCCACGCCGTGCTGTTTCACCAGCTCCGTAATGAGTTGCCCAGCTACCACCAGCGTTTCCTTGTTGGCCAGGGCAATGGCTTTCCCGGCCCGAATAGCGCGCACCGTGGGCAGCAGCCCGGCGTAGCCCACCATGGCCGTCAGCACCACATCGGTATCTTCGCGGCCGGCCACATCGGCCAGGGCGGCGGCCCCGGCAAGCACCTCGGTTTCGGGCTGCTGGGCCAGCGCCTGCCGAACCGCTGCGTACTTGCTTTCATCCCCAATCACCACGGCGGCGGGCCGGAACTCCCGGGCCTGTTGCACCAGCAAATCGGCGTTGGAGTGCGCGGAAAGGGCCGTGACGGTAAACCTATCGGCGTGGCTGCGAATAACGTCAAGCGCCTGCGTGCCGATGGAACCGGTGGAGCCAAGCAGGGTAACGCGTTTGGGGGAAGCTGAGGGCATATACAAAAGTAGTGCGTAGCGGGGCTTTGCCCACTATGCTTATTCTATCCCCTGAATTTGAACGGGCTTGCCATTGAACAAGGCCTGCTCTCCCGCCCGCTTGCCGCTCAGCGCGGCCGCCACCGGCGCAGCTGCCGACACGGCAAAATAATCCAGCCCCTCCACCGAAACTTTACCCGCGCTGATGCTAATGTAGAAACGACCCATGCTGGTATGCACCAGCGCGCCCGGGCGCACGGTGTCGCAGGGCTTTTCGGACTGAATTCGGTCCAGCTCACCCTGTAGCTGTTTGGCCTGCTGGAGCTGCACGGCATTCCGGTCCCGCTCGTTCTGGGCCATGGCGCGGCCGGTTTCGTACTTGTCGCCGGCGCTGCTTTTGGTTTCGGAGTTGGCGGATTCCTGCGCGGCCTGCATAGCGTGCTGGCAGGCTTCGATGCGCTGCTGAACATAGGCTTGACAGGCGGCGTGGAGCTGAGTTTTCAGAGGCATTTTTCTGGCTATCTGTTTTTTCCCGGCAAGGTCACAGTGACGACCACCGGAAAATGGTCGGAGGGATAATGCCCGCGCAGGGAGTCGGTCAGTACGCCATAGTCAAGCACAGAAATGCCCTGACTCACAAAGATGTAGTCAATGCGGTCCGTGAGCGGAGCATCCAGCTTAAAGGCGTTGAAGGTGCCCACGGGGCCGTATGCGGGCTTTTCGGTTATCTGATACGCGTCACGCAACAACGTCTGCATGGTCTGAATCTGCTCGGTGTCGGGGGTGGAGTTGAAGTCGCCGACGCAGATGACGAGGGCATTTTTGGCTATTTCCTGAATCTTCTGCACCATCAGCCGGCCCGACTGGCGGCGGGCTTCCACGCCCTGATGATCAAAGTGGACGCTGAAAAAGAAGAACTCCTTTTTGGTTAGCACGTCCCGGAATTTGGCCCAGGTGCAGATGCGGTTGCAGCAGGTGGCATCCCAGCCTTTAGACGGTTGATCCGGGGTTTGACTCAGCCAGAAATCCCCCGTTTGCAGCAGCTGCAGCCGGCTTTTCTTGTAGAAAATGGCCGAATGCTCGCCGGCTTCCTTGCCATCATCACGGCCGTGGCCCACAAAGGCATATTCCGGCAGCTCCGCCACATCCGCTAGCTGACCCCGAAAACCCTCCTGCGTGCCGAACACGTCAAAATCGTGGTAGCGCACCAGGCTTTTGACCATTTCCTTGCGCAGCGGCCAGGCATCAGCCCCATCACTGGCAATGTTCAAACGCAGATTATAGGTGGCCACCCGCAACGGTACCGCCTTTTTGGGGGCGGCCATGAGGGGGCAGCATAGCAGCAGGCTCAGGAGTAAAAGAACGAATGGGCGCATATTTATATTGGGTTTAAAGAGGCATTCTACAAGGCTGAGCCAAAATGGAAAGTAGGTACCCCAACAGGTCTTAGAGTTCAATGATACTCAGCAGCCCCTCCGCCACCTTCCTATCATTGCTCAGGCGCGGCACTTTGTTCTGCCCACCCAGCTTGCCCAGGCTCTTCATGTAGCGTTGGAATGCCCCCAGTGGCAAGCTGGTGATTTGGAGAGGGGTCAGGATACGGCCCTTTATCAAATCATTATAGTACACGTTGCGCTGGCGTAGGCCAGCATCCAGGGCTGCGGCAAAACTGGCCATGTTTTGGGGGGGATGCGCAAACTCTATCAGCCACTCATGGTAGGAGTCAACCAAGGGGTTGTCGCTGATGTGAGGGGCTACGGTAAATTCTACTACTTCTACCTCCGGGTGCTGCTGCATAGCATCGCGCAGAATCTGCTCTACCTCTTCCCCAATTACATGCTCTCCAAAAGCCGACAGGTAATGCTTGATGCGGCCAGTAACCACCACGCGGTAAGGCGCAAGACTCACAAAGCGTATGGTGTCGCCAATGCTATAGCCCCAGAGGCCGGCATTGGAATTGAGCACCAGGGCATACTGCTTGTCCAGCTCTACATCGGCCAGGGTCAGGCGGGGCGGGTTCGCCTCAAAAATGCGCTCGGCGGGAATAAACTCGTAAAAAATGCCCGTATCGAGCAGTAGCAACAGGCCCGGATTGCCCGGCTCATCCTGAAAAGCCAGGAAACCTTCAGAGGCCGGAAACAGCTCCAGGTGGTCGATAGGGCGCCCAATGGTTTCGAACAGCTTTTTACGATAGGGCTCAAAGTTTACGCCACCGTACACGAACAGATTAAAATCAGGAAATACCTCTCCTACCGGCCGGCCCGTGCGGGCCACAAGCTTATCAAAATACATCTGCACCCAGGGCGGAATACCGGAAATAAGGGTAAGGTGCTGGCCCAGCATTTCATCGGCAATGTGGTCCAGCTTTGTCTCCCAATCCTCAATACAGTTGGTAGCATAGCTGGGCAGCTGATTGCGCCGCAGATAGGCTGGTACATGGTGGTTGACAATTCCGGAAAGACGGCCGGTAGGTATGCCCCCTACGTTTTCCAAAACCGGGGAGCCGGTGAGGAAAATCAGCTTGCCATCCAGAAATTGGCTGCGGCCAGTGGCATGCACATAATGCAAGAGGGCGTCGCGGGCGCCATTGATATGATTGGAAATGCTGGCCTGCGTGATGGGAATATACTTGGCCCCCGAGGTGGTACCACTGGATTTAGCCAAATACAAGGGTTTGCCTGGCCAGAACACATTGGCTTCGCCTTGCTTGAGGCGTTTGAAGTAGGGCGCCAATCCTTCGTAGTCCCGCACCGGAACCTGCCGGGCCAGGTCGGCGGGTGTCTTTATGGCCGCAAACGCATGGTCACGCCCGAAAGCAGTCTGGGAAGCCTGCTCCACAATTTGCTTGAATACGCGCTGCTGAGTGGCTACCGGATTGCGCTGCCACTGCTGGTACTGGTGGTAGATGTAGGCAGCAAAAGGGCGGCTAAGAACAGATTTCAGACCCATGTAGTGAAGTTTTGAAAGGATGAAGTTGGGAAACAGCCTGCTTTTTTGGCTGGCCGCCTTCCTCCCTTTTTTCAAAGGTACGCTTCCGGACAAACCCAAGCGCCCACCGTGTGTGCTATCCTTTCTTTACCCGGCACCGTACCAACATACAACTTCACAAACTCACTACTTCACGATTATGATCAATCAACGTGGCAATGCCGTTTGGAACGGCGACATCAAAGGCAACGGCGAAGTTTCTACCCAAAGCGGGCTGGTAAAAGCGCCTTACTCCGTAGGCGCGCGCTTTGAAGGCCAGAAAGGCACCAACCCGGAAGAGCTGATTGGGGCGGCCCACGCGGGCTGCTACACCATGTTTCTCACGGGCCAGCTAACCAAAGCCGGCGCCCAGGTAAAGCAGCTGCGCACGGAGTCTAAGGTATCATTGGATACCTCCGGTGACATTCCGAAAGTGGTAAAAATCTCCCTGACGACCGAAGGCGAAGTGGCAGGCATTACCCAGGAAGAGTTTCAGAAGCACGCAGAGTTTGCCAAGCAGAACTGCCCTATTTCTCAGCTGCTGCAGGCCGTGCCCGAAATGGAGCTGACCTCGGCTACGCTGAAGAGCTAACCTTCTTTTAGTACCAGAAAGCCTTTAGTTAAACCGGCTTCGCTCCCAGCGTTGCCGGTTTTTCATTTACTTTGTAGGTCTGAAAAGACTAACCCGCCCTTATGCCGCCAAAAACTACCCGAATCCGCCTGCAGCCCGCCAATAACTCGCGCCTTCCTTTCTGGGGGCAAATCGGCTTTGGCCTGCTCTGGATTGCTTATACCATTGCCCTTATTGTGACCGACAGTGGCCTGAACGATATGCATTTCCTGCATTATGTGTTCCTGGTCTTCAGCCTGGTGTATGTGGGTTATGTGCTGGTGCACAATGCCCCTATTTTTGGCACCCAAAGCTACCTGGAGTTCACGCCGGCCTACATTGTGCATAAGGCCGGGCTGTTTCGGGCCAAGCAGGCCTTTCCGGCCGAAAGCATTAAAAGTCTGGATCTGGCCCCGCAGCAATTGCGGCTGCAGCTGCAGGATGGTGGCACGCATATGCTCAGCCTGCGCGAAGTGCGCGGCGTAAAGCGCAAGCGCTTCATGCGCGACCAGGTCCGCAACTTTGCCACCCAGCATAACATCCCGCTACGCGACGTTCAGCCGGCCGCGTAAGTATCATACATCAACAAAAAAGCCTGCTCCGGTACCGGAGCAGGCTTTTTTGTTGATGAGAAGTTAAGCAGGCTACTTCCCGGTTTTGCCGTTGGTAAACTTCTTGCGCAAATCCTGGATCTGCCCCCGGAACTGCTTATCGGAGTCAATCAGGTCGGAAACCGTCTGCACCGAGTGAATAACGGTGCTATGGTCGCGGCCACCAAAGTGGTAGCCAATGCTTTTCAGGGAGTGGTTGGTGTGCTCCTTGGCAAAGTACATAGCCACCTGCCGGGCAGTTACCACTTCTTTCTTGCGGGTTTTGTCTTTCAGCAAATCCACGGAAATGCTGAAGAACTCGGCCACCGTTTTCTGAATGAAGTCCAGGTTTACCTCGGCTTCTACGTCTTCGATAATATGACGAAGCGCCTGCTTGGCCATTTCCAGGTCAATTTCGCGGCGGTTGAGGCTGCTTTGGGCAATCAGGGAAATGAGTACGCCTTCCAGCTCCCGCACGTTGGTGTCCACGGAGTATGCCAGGTATTCCACCACCTGCGGCGGAATATCAATGCCATCCTGCTCCATTTTATTCTGGATGATGGCCATGCGCGTCTCAAAGTCGGGGCTTTGCAGGTCGGCGGTAAGGCCCCACTTAAAGCGGGAGAGCAGCCGGTCTTCCAGGCCCACCAGGTCGCGGGGCGGCCGGTCGGAGGTCATCACAATCTGCCGGCCCGCCTGGTGCAGGTGGTTGAAGATGTGGAAGAACATTTCCTGTGTTTTATCCTTGCCGGACAGAAACTGCACGTCGTCCAGAATCAGAATATCTACCAGCAGGTAGAAGTTGGCGAAGTCCTGCACGGCGTTGCTGCGCAGGCTCTCGATAAACTGATTGGTAAACTTCTCCGCCGACACGTAGAGCACAAACTTGTCGGAGTTGCTGGCTTTGATGTGGTTGCCAATGGCCTGCACCAGGTGGGTTTTCCCCAGCCCCACGCCGCCATAAATCATGAGCGGGTTGAAGGACGTGGTGCCGGGCTTGTTGGCCACTGCCAAGCCAGCCGAGCGGGCCAGGCGGTTGCAGTCTCCCTCAATGTAATTCTCGAAGGAGTAGGTATTGTTGAGCTGCGAATGCAGGTAATTACGGTCGATGCCCTTGGCAGCCTCGAAAGGGTTGCGCAGCTGCTGCTGGGCCGGGGCGGCCGCGGCAGCGGCCACGTTGCGGGCGCTGGCCGTCATGGCCCCTACGGCCAGTGAACCAGCCGGTGAGGCAGCCTGCGTGGGCGCGGCGGCTTTGCGGGCCGTAGGAATATTAACGGTGCGGGGCTTGTTCTGGCTGTTGCCCTGGTCTACTACAATAGAGTATTCCAGGCGGCCTTCCGGGCCCAGCTCCTGGTAAATACCGCGCTTCAGCTCTTCTACATAGTGCTCTTCCAGCCACTCGTAAAAAAACTGGCTGGGCACCTGAATGATCAGCACGTTGCCCTGCAGCTCAATGGGCACTATAGGCTCAAACCAGGTGCGGAAGCTTTGCTCCCCAATGCTGCTCCTGATGATGCGAAGACAGTTGGCCCAGACGGTACGGCAATCCTTCAACATCAATGAAACTAGAGCAAAAACGCTGGGTTAGAGCAAATAAGAAGAGATGAAAAGGCCTGTCCCCGATAGGGCCATTTTTTTGAGGGAGACAAAAATGTGGAAAAGTCAGCAGAGAAAAAAACTGACTTCTGCTTGCGTTTATCAGGCGGTGTGCACGGGCAGCACCGAAGCCTGCGCTACGCTGGCCCGGCGCGTACCCCGCTCGAAGGTATAATCCAGCCGGCCGAGGTTAATGCCGGACCAGCCTACCTGGTTAATCAGCGTTGCGCGGCCGTCAGGGCTCTTCACGGGGTCGGGCGCATCCAGGAAGGTGTGCGTGTGCCCGCCCAGAATCAGGTCGATGCCGCTGACCTGTGCGGCCAGCTTCCGGTCGTCAATTTTATTGCTTTCGTACTTATAGCCCAGGTGCGAAAGGCAAATAACCATGTCGCACTTTTCCGCGCCGCGCAGTTTGGCTACCATTTCCTTCGATACCGCTACTGGGTCCAGGTATTTTGTAGCGCCGAAGTTGCGGTCGGAAACCAGCCCGGCCAGCTCAATGCCGATGCCGAACACGCCAATGCGGTGGCCGGCTTTCTCAAATACCTTGTAGGGCTGGAAACGCCCGGCCAGCGGGGTTTGGGAGAAGTCGTAGTTGGCAATGAGGAAGGGGAAGCCCGCGTTGGGCAGCTGCTTCTGCAGGCCTTCCAGGCCATTATCGAAGTCGTGGTTACCCAAGGTGGAGGCTTCGTAGCCCATCTGGGTCATCAGCTTCAGTTCCAGCTCCCCCCCGAAGAAGTTGAAGTAAGGCGTGCCCTGGAAAATATCACCGGAGTCCAGCAGCAGCACGTGCGGCTCCTGCTTGCGAATTTGCTCAATAAGCGCCGCGCGCCGGGCCATACCGCCCATGCCGGCCCACTGGCTGGCATTATCGGGGAAGGGCTCAATGCGCGAGTGCATGTCGTTGGTATGCAGAATCACGAGGCGCGAGGCATCGGCGGCGGCAGCCGGGAGGCTCAGGCCCAGCAGGCTCAGGCTGGCAGCACCCAGGGCGCTGTTTTTTAGAAAGTCGCGGCGGTTCATCGTATGCAGTATCTGTTTGGAAGGCGGAGGTCTGGGGGAGCGTGTTTGTGCAACACGCATTCAGAGCTCTTCATTCAGCTTTTTAAATTCCTTACTTCACTCGTCCTTCTACCTTGGCCACTACCGGCTTGCCCTGCTTGGTGAGGGCCTGAATGTGCTCGGCAATGGCGGTGCGCAGCAGCACGCCGGTTTTGCGGGGCACAATGGTCTTGAAAAACGTCATCTGGTCGCCGCCGCCGGCCAGGTAATCGGAAATGGCAATGGTATAAGTGCGCGTGGCATCGAAGGGTTTGCCGCCGATGCGGATATCGGTGGGCTTACCATCGGGCGAGACGGTATAGGTGGCGTTGGAAAAGGCCATTTTCACGCGGGCTCCATAGTCGAACAGCTGCTGCACCACGCTGCCGGGCGCATCCAGCACCACCAGCTCATTCTCGAAAGGCATCAGCTCAAACACGGAGCCCAGGGTGATGTTGCCGGCCGGCAGCTCAGCGCGCAGCCCGCCGTTGGTCATTACGCCCAGGTCAATGTTCTCTTTGAGGGCGGCAGAGGCCCGCTCGCGCTGCAGATCAGCCACAAAGTTAGCCAGCGGCGACTCGCCCGGATTCTTTTTGATAGCTACCGGGGCCGTGCCCAGCACCTGATTCATCTGCTCTTCTACTTTCTGATGATAGGGCGCAATAACGGCCTCCACCTGGGGGTCGGCGGGCAGGGCTTTGCTAACGGGCTGGGCGGTAACGGTGGGCAGCTGCGCCGTGGCCTGGTAAGGGGCCCGCTGGCAAGCCGAGCCGGCTCCCAAAGTCAGCAGCGCGGCAAAGAGTACATTAGAAAAGGAGCGATTCATACGTCATGCAACTGGAGAATTACAAAGGTACGGCGCATTGGTGTCATGTTCCTTTACCGCCTGGCCTTTCCCAGCTCTTAGCTTCTACCTGAGAGAGAATAGCCAAGCCATGAAAAAGCCTGTTACTATACCGTAACAGGCTTTTCAGGTTTGTGTTGGCAGGAAAATCGGTCTGTAGGCTGCGCTTTTTTATAGCTGTTGGAAATCAGGCTGCCGGGGCTGGGCTATTTGCCCAGCTCGTAGCCCAGCAGCAGATTGAGCTGGCCTTTACTCTTACCATAACCGGCATTATACACGTCTGTTCGATCCGCATAGATGAGCTCCAGGTTGATGTTTTTGGTGGCGGAACGCTTGATGCGAAGGCCGGCTCCTGCCACAATCACCCCTCCAAGTGTCTCTTTCCCAGAAGTAATGTATCCTTCTTCCTGGTACTCGTCCCGGGCAAAGGAACCCGTAGTGTAGCGGTTGCGGTACTCGCCATCAGCCTGCAGCAGCACCATGATGGTATAGCCTGCCTGAATAAAGGGGCGCACCTTCCCTTTCATAAAAGTGTAGCTAACCAGGCCGGGAAAATACAGGCTGGTAGTATTCAGCTTGAATTGCTCCCGTAAATTCCCATAGCCCGTTTTCACATCATATTCAGCTGAAAACGTCTGATGGATATATAAAACCTTGAAATTCAGCTCGAGGTTAGGGTTAATGCGGGCCGGAGTTACGCGCAGGGCCAGGCCCACTACCGGATTGAGAGTGGTAGCGGCCTGCGTGCCGTAAGCGCTGGGGCCGGACGCTTTGCCCGGCTGGTAGTACTCAAACCGATTCTGCTGGCCGCCTACTACAATGGCGGGGCTGAACTGCGTTTTACGGCCCAGTACCGCATTAGCTTCCTCCGGTGCCCCTACACACTTATTGTAGAGCTGCACCAGGCGGATAAATTCTGCCTCTGCAAACTTGGCCTTTGCAATAGCCGGCTGCACTGCCAGACAAGCCTGCATAGCAGAAGCCAGCGTGAACTTATATTCGTTAGAATTCTGCTGGTAGTTAACCCCATTCACGTTGCTGACACTGGTTTTGCTGATTAATTCCCGCACGGGTCCATCAGCCTGAATGCGGACATAGTAATGGTCTTTTTCTGCCAGGTCTCTCAGGTAGAGCAAGCTGGCCGGCCCCTGCACCAGCACCTCTAAAAAGCGGGGGCCGCGCACAGAATCCATTACCGCGTCTACCAGGGAAGCCGTGCGGCCGGAGTCGGCCAGGGTAACTATGCCGGTTTCATATACCTGGTCGCCTGTAAAACCATATCCACGCAGCTGACCGGGAAAATACTCTTTGGCTTCGGTGGCCGCCGACGCCCGAAAACGCGCCAGCCGGGCATTGCGCTGGGCACCCCGTGAAGCCACTTCTCCCCGCAGGGTGTCGCCGCTGGTAGTTACTACATAGCCCGGCTGAAAATTTGTCTGAGCAAATAGGAGGCTAGTCCAAAAGATAAAAATGGAACTCAGTAAAAGTTGTTTCATGCACTAGTGAAGTGAGTAGAAAAGATAAAAAGCAGGTAAAGGTACAGTCACAGCGTATCCCCGGGCGGTTTTATCAGTAAATATTATCTACGCCCGAACCGATATCTTTAGGCCGCTTTTCGAGGCTTGATTTCTCACCCCACCCTGCTGCCGTATGGCTGATTCTCCGCGCCCCGTGCCCGTTTCTTTCACTGAGTTTGAACCCGTGACCACCGCGCAGTGGCAGCAGCGCCTGAGCCGCGACCTGAAAGGAGCCGACCTGGCCACGCTGCAATGGCACACCCCGGACGGCCTCACCATGGAGCCTTTCTACCACCGCGAGGCGCTGGAAGTGCTCGGTGGGCCTCTCCCACCGCTGCTGCACACCGCCCCCGAAGGCTGGCGCAACGTGCCCACCTACCAGGTGCCCGCCAAAGAAAACGGCCATGCCGCCATCGACCGCGCCGCTGCCGCTATTACTCTGGGCGCTACTGGCGCGCATTTTGTGCTGGCTGATGCCTCCGGTTTTGATGTAGACTACCTGCACCAGCAGCTGCCCCTGCACGCTACGTATGTGGGCTATACGGTGCACCAGAATCCCTCTGAGCTGGTACAGCGCCTCCTGGTAACCGGTACTTCTTCCCTGCAGGGCTTCCTGAGCTGTGACCCAATTACCAACCACGCGCCCGACCTGAGCCTGCAGCTGATTTCCCTGCGCAAAGCCATTGCCCTCACGCATCCTCACCCCGGATTTCATGCTCTGGCCCTCAATGGCGCCTACTTTGCCAACCGCGGCGGCACTATTACCCAACAGCTGGGCTTTTTGCTGGCCGCTGCCGCTGCGTACCTGAGCGAACTGCCTTCGGGTTTATTATCCGTAGCCGATGTGGCCAAAGCCATGCAGGTGCAGGTGGGCCTCAACCCCTCTTATTTCCCGGAAATGGCCAAGCTGCGCGCCCTCCGCCGTTTGTGGGCTACGCTGCTGCACGCGTATGGCGTGCCGGCACAGATAGCCGAAGCCCTGCCCATATTTGCTACTACCTCTTCCTGGAGCCAGACCACGCTGGATGCGCACACCAATCTGCTGCGCGTAACTACCGAAACCATGGCCGCCGTGCTGGGCGGGGCCGATGCCGTGAGCGTGACGCCCTTCGACAGCGTGTTTCATGAGCCCAATGAGTTTGCGGAGCGGCTGGCGCGCAACCTGCCTATTCTGCTCCGCGAAGAGGCCTTTCTGGGCCGCGTAGCCGACCCCGCCGCCGGCTCCTACTACCTCGAAACCCTAACGGATAAGCTGGCCAGCGAAGGTTGGGGCCTTTTTCAGAAAGTAGAAGTGGAAGGCGGGCTGCCCGCCGCGGCCAGTATGGTGGCCCTGGAGCTGCACGGCGCGGCCCAGGCCCAGTTCCACCGCATTGCCACCGGCGAGCAGGTAGTAGTAGGCACCAACCGCTTCCAGAACCCCCAGGAGAAGTTCGACTTCAACCCCAAAAAGCTCCTGCGCAGCAAAAACTTCGACAGCACCCGCGCTACTTACCCCACCGAGGTGCTGCGCCTGGCCACCGCCCTGCACTTTGAGCGCCGCGAGAAGAAAAACAAGCGCGCCGCCGTGGTATTGCTGGGTCCGGGTACCAACCAGCTGATTCTGGAATCGTTCCTGCGCACCCTACCGCACCACGAGCGGCCGGAGCTGGATGCCGCCCACCCGGAAGGCACGCTCTCCGTGCTGTTTTCCTCTCCCGAGGAAGTAACGCTGATGTACGCCACGCCCACCCAGTTCCGGGAGCTGGCGCGGGTGGTCTACCGCGTAGAGCCCTCCGACGACACCTTTGTACCGCCCACCCTGCTCACCGGCGACCTGGCTACCCTGCAGGAAGGCGTGCGCCTCTACGGCTTCCAGGAATTTACCGTACAGGGCTACAGCACCGAAGACGTACTGGCCCGCCTGCAGGGAAGGTGAAATTGTGAGGTTGTGAAATGGTGAGTTGACGTTCTGCCGGCGCAAAGCTGTGCTATCTGAACAAGACCCACTTTTCACGGCCTGCCAAACTCACAATTTCACCATTTCACAACTTCACTTTTGTCATGAAACCCAACTTCGCCCAGATACCCTATAACGCCGCGCCGCTGCCTACTATTCCCGCGGAGGCCACGGAAACCAGCACGCCGGAGGGCATCAGTCTGCACAGTTTTTACACGGCCGATGATTTGGCGGGCATCAGCCACCTGGGCTTTGGCGCGGGCCAGGCGCCGTACCTGCGCGGGCCCTACGCCAGCATGTACGTGCAAAGCCCCTGGACCATCCGGCAGTATGCGGGCTTCAGCACGGCCGAGGAAAGCAACGCTTTCTACCGCCGCAACCTGGCGGGCGGGCAAAAGGGCCTTTCCGTAGCGTTTGACCTGGCCACGCACCGCGGCTACGACTCCGACCACCCCCGCGTGGTGGGCGACGTGGGTAAGGCCGGTGTCGCCATCGACTCGGTGGAGGATATGAAGGTGCTCTTCAACCAGATTCCGCTGGATCAGATGTCTGTGTCGATGACCATGAACGGGGCTGTGCTGCCCATTATGGCGTTTTACATTGTGGCCGCTGAGGAGCAGGGCGTAACGCCGGAAAAGCTGTCGGGCACTATTCAGAACGATATTCTGAAGGAATTCATGGTGCGGAATACCTACATCTATCCGCCCGCGCCCAGCATGCGCATCATTGCCGATATCTTCGCCTACACCGCCCAGAACATGCCGCGCTTCAACAGCATCAGCATCTCGGGCTACCACATGCAGGAGGCCGGCGCTACCGCCGATATTGAGCTGGCCTATACCCTGGCCGACGGCCTGGAATACGTGCGGGCCGGTTTGGCCGCCGGCATGACCATTGACCAGTTTGCCCCGCGCCTGTCGTTCTTCTGGGCCATTGGCATGAACCATTTCATGGAAATTGCCAAGCTGCGCGCCGGGCGTTTGCTCTGGGCCAAGCTCATCAGGCAGTTCAACCCCACCAACCCCAAAAGCCTGGCCCTGCGCACGCACTGCCAGACCTCGGGCTACTCCCTCACGGAGCAGGACCCCTTCAACAACGTGGCCCGCACCTGCGTGGAGGCGCTGGCTGCCGTACTGGGTGGCACCCAAAGCCTGCACACCAATGCCCTGGACGAGGCCATTGCCCTGCCCACCGACTTCTCGGCCCGCATTGCCCGCAACACCCAGCTTTACCTCCAGCACGAGACGGACGTTACCAAGGTGGTAGACCCCTGGGGCGGTTCCTACTACGTGGAAAGCCTCACCAAAGAGCTGGCCGACAAAGCCTGGGCTCTGATGCAGGAAGTGGAAGAGCTGGGCGGCATGGCCAAAGCCATTGAAACCGGCCTGCCCAAAATGCGCATTGAGGAAGCTGCCGCCCGCAAGCAGGCCCGCATCGACTCGCACAAGGAGATTATTGTGGGCGTGAACAAGTACCGCCCCAGCCAGGAAACGGTAGGCAACGAGCAGCAGATTGAGGTGCTGGACATTGACAACGCCGCCGTGCGCGAGTCGCAGATTGCGCGCCTGAACAAGATTAAGGCCGAGCGCGACAACGCCTCGGTGCAGGCCGCGCTGGATGTGCTGACGGAAGCTGCCCGCACCGGCCAGGGCAACCTGCTGGAGCTGGCCGTGCACGCCGCCCGCTTCCGCGCCACGCTGGGCGAGATTTCCGATGCCCTGGAGAAAGTATACGGCCGCCACCAGGCCACCATTCGCGCCATATCAGGCGTGTATTCTGCCGAAATGGACTACGATCAGGAATTTGCCAAAGCCCGCGACGCGGCCGATGCCTTTGCCCGCAACGAAGGCCGCCGCCCCCGCATGATGGTGGCCAAAATGGGTCAGGACGGCCACGACCGGGGCTCCAAAATCATTGCCACCTCCTTCGCCGATGTAGGTTTCGACGTGGACATTGCGCCCCTGTTCCAGACGCCCGAGGAAGTAGCCCGCCAGGCCGTGGAGAATGACGTGCACGTGGTAGGTGTCAGCAGCCTCGCCGCTGGCCACAAAACCCTCATTCCCCAGCTTATTGAGGAGCTAAAGAAGCTGGGCCGCGAAGACATCCTCGTTATTGCCGGCGGCGTGATTCCGGCTCAGGATTACCAGTTCCTGTATGATGCCGGGGTGGCCGGTGTGTATGGCCCGGGGACGGTTATTGCCGTGGCCGCGCAGGAGATATTGGAGAAGTTGGGGGAGTAAGCCAGATAACTTTAACCTGATTCTTTACTGTTACTATATGGCTGTTCTAGCTCAACAATTAATACTTGACCGTTGCCCACATTGCGGAGTTGATGCACCAACTCTGAATGGTCTTATCATAGGAAACACGAACGGGCCTATTGATACAAGAGATATTACTGGTAATAATCTCAGATTTTGGCGTGTCTATAAATGCGCAAGATGCGGGGGCCTAGTTACAGCAGCAACTCCTAATAATGCAGCGCAAAGTGTAACAGAAATTTATCCAGTACCTGTTGTAGTAGATGATGCCATACCATCTACAGCTAAAGTATATCTCTCACAAGCCATTAACAGCATTAATGCTCCGGCTGGAGCTGTTATGCTTTGTGCCAGTTCAGTAGATTCAATGTTAAAAGAAAAAGGGTATTTAAAAGGTAGCCTATACTCAAGGATTGATCAAGCTGCAAAAGACCATCTTATCACTGAAGCCATGAAAGAGTGGGCTCATGAAGTTCGCTTAGATGCTAATGACCAACGTCACGCAGATCAAAATGCTTCTCTGCCAGATACAGCAGACGCACAACGTGTAATAAAATTTACCCAAGCTCTTGGAGAGTTTTTATTCGTTCTACCTGCAAGAATAGAACGTGGTAAGGCTGATGCACTCAGTTCAGTAAGCAAAACTTCTTAAGAATGCGCAGCGACGACATAGACTAGGAAGACGCCGACATCGATTGGTTTGCCACGGATAGCTACTGCCATATCCTGCACGTAGCCTCCGGTGGCGGAGTCCTGCCTGAATCCGTAGCTTCTTAACTTGAAAGTGCTGCCGGAACTGCATCAGTATTTCCGTTGCGCTAAACCTGCGTCAGTGAGACCCAGCAAGGTTTTAGTAGAAACCTGAATCTGGAGTGCAGATATAAGGCTCCATATAAGCATTTACCTATATTACCGACGTTCAAGCAACCAAGAATGGTTGGGAAATGAATTCTACTATTCTTGAAACCAAGGAGTATATGAACCAGAAGGCCTTTTCCCGGAACAGCCTGTATTTCACCGCCGTTGTAGCTATCAGTATTTGGGCCCTCCTGGCTTGGGACTATTTCCATGGCGGAGTGCCGAGCCACCATTTTTTGGCCAGGGAAGAAATGCCTGCCATTTCTAACTGGTGGGGTGGCGTGCTGCTCCCTCTGCTTACCTGGTTTCTTCTTTATCGCATCAAGCAGAAGAATTACGACCCTAATGAAGAGTATGCCAAGTCCCCTGACTTCCTCCGGCGCGAATTCTGGGGGTTTCTAGGCGGCTTACTGTTTGGGACTTTACTCTCTGTTTTATTCAGTTTAGGCCAGACGGACCTTGCGGGCATGCTGATGCTAGGACTATTAATGGTGGCTTTTTTATTCCCGATTTATCGGCCCGAGTGCCTGCTCGGCTTTGTGCTTAGCATGACCTATACATTCGGGGGAGTGCTGCCCACTATTATTGGTCTTCTACTGTGTGTAATAGGTCTGGTGCTGTACGGTTATATCCGGCCAGCGGTGTTATACCTGGTGTCAAAGGGTGTGCTCCTGCTTTCCCTCTATAAGCAGAAACTCAACAGCTGATAGCAAGTAGCAGTAATTGCACTACTGACGCTGAGCACTTCTGTGATATGGATTCTTATCGAGAATTATAGGCAGCTACTTGTTCCCAATGTAGTTCCGGTAAAAATTGATTGATAAGCGTAAAAGCACTTTTGTAGATAGAAACCAGACTTGCCCATGCGCATTGAAGAAATAGACCAGGAAGACGCCGACATCGACTGGTTTGCCACGGATAGCAACGGCCATATCCTGCACATAGCCTCCGGCGGCGGAGTCCTGCCTGAATCCGTAGCCGCTTCTCAGGAAGTGCTGCTCGAGCTTCATCAGTATTTCCTGACGCTGGCGGAAGCAGAATCGGCGGAGGCGGTGCCGCTGGAAGCGGGTGCGGAGCAGGATGCGCACTTTCAGGGTTTTGCCCGCTATGCGCACCGGGGCCTGTTTTCCTTCGCCAAGGCCCGGCTGCACAACCGGGCTGATGCGCGGTATTATGTGGTGGCCCGGCCCGTTCGGCCACTTACGGTGGCGGAGCTGCCCAAACACATAGCCACGCTGCTGAGCCGAACCCAGCTGCCGGCTTCCGTGGCGCAGCAAACCGCACTGGATATTTCCACCATCTTATAAGTACCATCGGCCCGCCAGTAGCGGGTCGGCTTGGTTTGTAGCTATGCCAATTTCTATGCCTGCCACTACACAGCTCCAATTTCTGGGTCACGCCAGCTTCCGGATTACTACCCCCGAGGGCCGGGTTATTCTCATCGACCCCTGGTACACCAATCTGCAGTTCACGCCTACTTATGCCTGGCAGCCGGAGCAGGTGGATCTGGTGCTCGTCACCCACGGCCACGGCGACCATTTCGACTTCGACCTCCCCGCCCTGCTCATCCGCACCGGCGCCCGGGTAGCGGCGCCCGCCCCGATTCGGTTTTACCTGCAGGAGCAGGGCGTGCCCGCGCCGCAGTGCGAGCCCATGAACATAGGCGGCAGCGTTGACCTGCCGGAAGGCTTGCGCCTGACCATGACGGCCGCCGTCCATCCCGCCCACATCGACCTGCCGGATGGCTCCACCGCCGTCCCGCACGAGGCCGTGGGCTACATTCTGCGCTTTTCCGATAACACGGTGCTCTACGCCGCCGGCGACACCGCCCTGTTCGGCGACATGCGCCTGCTCGCCGACCTCTACCAGCCCACCGTGGCCCTGCTCCCCATCGGCGACCGGTACACCATGGGGCCGCGGGAAGCCGCTTATGCCGCCCGCCTGCTAGGGGTGCCGCTGGTAGTACCGTTTCACTACGGCACCTTTCCTTCCTTAACGGGCACTCCGGAGCAGCTGCAGTCCTTCCTCCAGCCAGCCGATGGCATTACCCTCCAGGCGCTGCAAGCCGGCGAAACCCTGGACTTAAGCCAATTCCTGTAAAGCAAAGCGGCTGACATTCAGCCCCTGGCACAAGCCGGGAAGCGGACAACCAACAGGCACCCAGCTTACTTTGGTCAGCTAACAGGCAGAACAAAATTATGCCTTATTATATACTTTTATTTATTTTAAATTGACTTTAATTAAGTAAATTCTTATTTTCGAACACTAAACAGGGAGGGCTCCGGTAGAAAATAGCGGAAACGGAGCTGTCTGGTAGTCGGGGTTAGCCCGGCTATTGGCTGATGATGATATAAGTGTGGTATGTGTAAGCGGGTGTGGCACCCGGTTTCCCTTCCCAGGTTTCGGTTCCGGGGCCCGGCCATCGGTTGGGCTGGCTTTTTATTTCGGGTCGTGAGCGGGCGGGTAGCCAGCATTACGGGCCGGCTATTTATCTATTCTACCATTACAGCCTGTAGCTATGAAACACTTTTTCCTGGCAGTAGCACTCTTATGTAGCCTAACCACGCAGGCCCAGCCCGCTCAATGGAACTGGGTACAGCCCGTGGAAGGCAGCAACCCACTGGAAGATATTGCCGCCGATGCGTTTGGCAACCTGTATGCAACCGGCACCTTTACGGGTTTTCTCCAGCTGGGCGGTACGCAGCTTAGCAACCCCGGCCTTTGCCTGTATGTGGCCAAGTTCACGCCGGCCGGCCAGCTGGTATTTGCCACTAAGCTCCAGGTCAGCAACACAGCTTTTCCGGCCAGCCTGGCGGTAGATAACCTGGGCAACAGCTACATAACGGGCGTATTCAGTGGCACGCTGCGCCTGGGCAACGAGGTACTGGCCACCAGCAACACCGCCCCCGAAGGTGGCGGGCAGGACATCATGACCCTGAAACTGGCCCCGAACGGCACGGTGCGCTGGCTCCGGCAGATCAGCAGCATCCCCTCCGGCGACGAGTGGGAACCCACCAACACCAGCCGGGCCATAGCGGTAGACGCCATCGGTAACAGCTACCTAACGGGCAGCGTGAGCGGCAGCTCCGTGCAGTTTGGCAGCCGCACCTTCTCCAACCGAACGGGGCAGGCCTTTATTGCCAGCTATTCGCCGCAGGGCGCCCTGCGCTGGGCCAACGTAGCTACCGGTCTCGATGCGGCCCGCAGTGAAGGCGTGCACCTGGCCGTTGATGACAGGGGGAAAGGCTACATGAGTGGGAGCTTTTACGGCGGCAGCTTCACGCTGGGAGGTGCCAACGTGCCAGCCAGCGCCTTCTACAATGATTTTCTGGCGCAGTTTAACCTGAGCCAGGGCCAGGTGCGGTGGGCCCAGGACCCGGAAGGCACGGAAGGCCCCCTGGCCGTAGACCGCAAGGGACATGTATATCGGGCGGGGCAGTTTACGGGCACCGTGGCATTTGGCAAAACCACGCTGCGCAGTACCGGCAACCCCGATATTTTTGTGGCCCGCTACAACAGCCAGGGTCAGCCGGAGTGGGCCACGGCCCTGCCGGGAGAAGGTCCCGGCTACAACTATCCTGAGGACATGGCCGTGGATGCCCAAAATGGCAAAATATACCTCACCGGGATCCGCAGCATCACTTCCGATTTCCAGGCCTTTATTGCGCTGTTGCAGCCCAATGGCAAGGTAAAGCATGTGGAATCGGTGGATGGGCCGGGCACCAGCTCCGGCTTTGCCATTGCCCTGGCTGGACATGACAACCTCTACAACAGCGGCATTTTCACGGGTACCGCGCAGTTTGGGCCTTTCACGCTGTCCAGCGCATTTACCAGCTACTACCTGGGCCGGTATGGCAGCTGGAAAACGGTGCGCTCGGGCAGCCAGGGCATGCTGGCGGCGCTTACGGCCAGCGTTTACCCTATGCCCGCGCATGAGCAGTTTACCCTGCGGCTGGATAGTCGGGAGAAAAACCAGGTGCTACAGGCCGTGCTCTACAACCAGTTAGGCATACCCATAGCCGAGAAAACGCTGCAAAACGCCACCGGCAAGCTGGAAACCGTTTTCGACACCTCGCAGCTACCGCCCGGCCTGTATGTGCTGCGGCTCAAGCAAAACGGGCAGTTGCTCACCAAAACCGTGACGGTGGAGTAGCCCCGGCCCTACCCGGCCTGCATTAGTTGCAGGGCTTCTTCATTGCCCTGCTGCACGGCCAGATCATAGGCCGTGAGGCCGCGCACGTCGCGCAGGGTGGTATTGGCGCCGGCTTCCAGCATGACCTGCACCAGCTGGTTGCGGCCGAACAGGGTGGCAAACATGAGAGCCGTGCCGCCGTTGCCGTTCTGCAGGTTCAGGTCGGCACCGTGGGCAATGAGCAGCCGGGCAATATCGGGGTAGCCTTTAAAGCACACGCCCATCAGGGCGGTGTTGCCGGCGCGGTCCTGCACGTTGGGGTCGGCGCCGGCGGCCAGCAGCAGTTTGGTGGCGTCCTCGTGCTCATCATAGGCGGCTATAATCAGCGGGGTAAAGCCTTTGGCATCCTGGGTATTCACATCTATCTGCTGATCCAGCAGGTGCTGCAGATACGCCACGTCTCCTTTGCGGGCAGCATCAAACAGCAGGTCTTCGGGACGATTGGAGGTAAAGGACATACGACGCAGGCTGAGGGGTTAACAGGGGAACGTACCAGCCATACGCAAAAGCGCGGGCCGGTTATCGTGTTTCGGGCGGCGAGTTTTCGGCCTGGTGGAATAAAAATTTGTTGGTGGCGGCCTGTTGCCCTGCCGGCACCCGATAAAGAAGCAGACTTATCCACTTTAATCTGTTGATAATCTGCTGATAACAGCTGACTCAGGCGGTTGAATTTTTGCACCTATGTGGTAGCAAGAACCTCTATGTCACCCTTTTGCGGGGGCTGATTTGCGTTGTCTTTTTCACCCTGCTTTTTAGGCGTTTTTTTACGCAGCATGTCCAAATGGGCAGGCTGCTTTGTTTTGTCCGGGCAGCAGAAAAAGCAGCTTGGCACCGGACAGGACAAAGAATTTCAGCTGCAATTAGATATCAATAATATTTCATTTTCAGCGTGTCACAAAGCAGGCAGAATGTTCCGTATTTGAATCGTACAGAAAAGGTGCAAAATTTTGACATTTTGATAATCTATTAAAATTACACCTACTTTTCGAAAACAATTTCAAACACCACCCCAATAACCCTTCACATTTTTATGAAAACAACTAAACTATTTGCCTCCGCGCTTCTATTGATGGGCGCCACTTTCTTCTCCAGCTGCAGCAAGCAGGAAGATGTAGCTTCCAAAAATGCTATTAGCGAGGATACCCTTTCTCAAATTAAGGCGCTTGGCTTCAGCACGCACGATGTAAAGCGCGACGGCAACGAGTATGTGGTAGAAGGTGACATCCGCCTTTCGGCCCACGACCTGAACAGCAAAGCTGACGGCAAATTCCTGCGGGTTGGCGAAGAGGAGCAGTACCGCACCACCAACCTGGTAAGCGTAGGCTCTACTACCCGCACCATTTATGTGGCCGTCAGCACTTCGCTGCCCTCAGCCTACGCCACGGCTACCGATGAAGCTATCCGTCGCTACAACGCGGAAGGGCTGCGTATCCGCTTCCAGCGCGTATCCTCGGGCTACAACATTCTGCTGACGAAAGCACCAACCAACGCCTCCTATCTGGCCTCAGCTGGTTTCCCAACGTCTGCTGGTAACCCCTACAACCAGGTTCTGGTAAATTCTACGTACCTGGGCTCTAACCCTGGCACCAACTACCTGGCCACCATTCTCTCGCACGAAATGGGCCATTGCATCGGCTTCCGCCACACCGACTACATGAACCGGGCGTATAGCTGCGGTGGGGCTTACACCAATGAAGGTGCCAGCACCGTGGGCGCTATCCTGATTCCCGGTACGCCTTCTTCCGCCGACCCCAACTCCTGGATGCTGGCCTGCGTGGGCACCGGTGTAAACCGCCCCTTCAATACCAACGACCGCACCGCGCTTAACTATCTCTACTAAGCCCCGGTTGTTTCCCTAAAAAAGCCCCCTGCCAATTGTGGCAGGGGGCTTTTTTCTGTAGTCAGCATTGGTTGATGACGGTAGCCAAGCCTAATGAAGGGGGCGTTTCTTTACCAGGCCACCCTTGGTGTCGCGCACGCTGCTCATCACCACAAAGGCCTGCGGATCGATGCGGTCAATCTCATCGGTAAGACGGGTTACTTCCAGGCGCGTTACCACCGTAAAGATGATATCAATTTGCCCGGGATGCTGTCCGTGCGAGCCGTAGCCGCCTTTTCCTACATACATAGTGGCACCCCGGCCCAGCTTTTCCGTCACCATCTGCCGGATGCTCTCACTGCGCGCTGAAATAATGGTAACGCCCGTGTATTCCTCAATGCCTTCAATAATGAAATCGACGGTTTTAGCGGCCGAAAGGTAGGCCAGCACCGAGTAGAGGGCCGTTTCCACGGAAAGCAGCCAGGCCGCAATGCTGAAGATGAAGATGTTGATGATCAGGATGACATCTCCTACTGACAGCATGGTTTTCTTGCTGATGTACACGGCCAGAATCTCGGTACCATCCAGCACGGCCCCGCCGCGCACGGCCAGCCCAATGCCAGCCCCCAGGAAAAACCCGCCAAACACGGCAATGAGCAATTTATCCTGCGTGAGCGTGGGAAAGGATACCAGTAAGAGTACTACCGCCAGCGCCAGAATGGTAACCAAGGTGCGCAACGCAAAGCCCAGGCCCAGCTGAAAATACCCGAGAATGATAAAGGGAATGTTGATGAGTACAATCAGCAAAGACAGGGAGATACCCGTCAGCTCCGTGGTCAGCAGGGAAATACCGGTTACGCCGCCATCAATAAAGCCATTGGGCAGCAAAAAGCCCTTCAGGCCCAACGCCGCCGAAAATACCCCGGCCAGGAGCATAGCGGCGTGCAGCAGCTCCCGCCTTACACGGCTAAAGGCGGCGGGGCCTGGCGCACTATGCTCTGCGCCAGGGTAAGGCAGATCAGGAATATACGACGGCTGCGCCGCTTCTCTCCTCTTTTTAATTCGCTCTAAAATAAGTTGTTGCAAAAGCATTTGGCAGGCGGTTAGCTTTCAGAAAATGGCCGTTTAACTTCCTCCCACTGCTACTTAGCCTGGGGGTAGCCAAAAGGCTGATGCGGGCAGCCGGTTTGGGTAAGTTACCCAAACGGCCCCTTTCTAGGTTTTTGAAAGCCGCTAAGGCGCGTTGGGGGCAATATCACTTAAAAGGCAGTTGGCCCGCAGTATAGCTTCTCCCTCCGCCGTGGTGTGGCGTGCCGGACAAATTGTGGCCAAAACGGCCAGGTGCTGCCAGGCGGCGCTGTGGCTTAGCCAGGCGGGCCCAAGGCCGTGCGGCACATCCGGGGTGGCAGGTGCCAGGGCTTCCTGGTACAGCCGCAGGGTGGTCGCCAACTGCTGGGCGGGCGTGGCGCCAGCATGGCTAGTGGCAGGGCGCAGCACATAAGGCACTTTCCCGCCTGCTGTTGCCTGGGCGGGTGTAGCCAGGGATAGAGTGGCCCAAAGCGTGCTCAGCAGCAGTAGCACCAACTGCCGACAGCGCGGGAAAAACAAAGCGGCGAATAAGGCTGGCACGGAAGCGGGAGAAAAGCGAATACCTTTCAGGGGTAACGCAGTCGGCAGGATGATGTTTTAATTTTGCCAAGGCAATGGTGGCTATGCGCTGCCGGCAAATCACTGGGCCCGCCTGCTACGTTTCTCTTCGCTCTACTCCTTATGCCTGCTTTCGAGAGTCTACTTCCCCCCTTGCGCGAGGCCGCCGTGCTGGTACCCGTGTACCGGGATGCCAGCGGCCGCCTGCGCCTGGTACTGGTGCGCCGCGGCGAGGGAGGCATCCACGGCGGGCAGCTGGCCTTTCCGGGCGGCAAGCGGGAGTTGCAGGACACTTCCCTGCAGGCCACTGCCCTGCGCGAAACCCATGAGGAAGTAGGCCTGCCCGTGGCTCAGGTGCAGGTATTGACTAAGCTGCCGGTTATTGTTACCATGGTTTCCAGCTTCCGCATCACGCCGTTTCTGGGGCACATTCATCCGCCGGCCCGCTGGCTGCTGCAGTCCTCTGAAATAGCCGAGGTGCTGGATGTAGACGTAGCTGAGCTACTGGCACCGGAAGCTCATACCACCGAGGAGTGGCAGCTGCCGGGCTGGGCCAGCCCCCGCCCCATTTCCTTTTACCGCGTGGGGCCGTATGCTTTGTGGGGCGCCAGCTACCGCATTGTGCAGCCACTCCTGCCCCGCCTGTTAGCCGGAGAATGGCCTATCTAAGCTTTAACCGAGCAGCAACACAGTTTGGCACGAAATTACGTTGCATAGCTGTGCCGGCGGGTTTCGATACGCAATAGCTGGCATTTTTCGCATATGAAACGACTCCTGTTCTTAGCACTTGCCTGCCTGTCCACCATCAATGCCTGGGCGCAGGCCGAGCAAAGCATCTGGTATTTCGGCAACCAGGCCGGCATCAGCTTTGCCACCGGCCAGCCGGTAGCTTTGTCGGATGGTAAGATGAACACCTATGAGGGCTCGGCAGTGGCTACCAACGCCCAGGGTCAGCTGCTGTTCTACACCAACGGCGTAAGCGTGTGGAACCGCCAGCATAAGCTAATGCCCAACGGCCGCCACCTTATGGGTGACGCCAGCAGCACACAAAGCGCCGTTATTGTGCCCGACCCCGGCAGCGGCAACGTGTTCTATATTTTCACCACCGACTTGCAGGGCCGCGGCAACGGCCTGCGCTACTCGGTGGTAGATATGACCCGCGACAACGGTTTCGGCGACGTGCCCCGCGCCAATATGCTGCTCATTACCCCGGTAGCCGAAAAGCTGGTGGCCGTGCGCCACGCCAACGGCCGCGACGTATGGGTGGTAGCGCACCGCTGGAATTCCAACGCCTTTGTTTCCTACCTGGTAACAGCCGAAGGCGTAGCCGGTATGCCCGTAATGAGCAACGTAGGCAGCATGCACGCGGGCCCCGGCCGCAATGCCATTGGCTGCATCAAATTCTCGCCCGATGGCCGGAAGCTGGCCGCCGCGCTGTGGCGGGAAAGCAATAAGTTTGAGCTCTTCGATTTTGACCGTACCACCGGCGTCATCAGCAACCCCCAGCAGTTTGGGCCTTATGAAGAAGCCTACGGCGTGGAGTTCTCGCCCGATGGCAGCAAGCTCTATGGCACCAGTAACGGCGCCGGTGGTGGCGACGCCACCATCACCCAGTTTGACCTGCGCACGGGCAAGGCGGAAAGAGTGGGCAAGTCGGCTAACCGCAAAGTGGGCACCCTGCAGCTCGGCCCCGATGGCAAAATCTACGTGGCCCGCGAAGACAACCCCTATCTGGGCGTTATTCAGAACCCTAACGCGGCGGGTGCTGCCTGCCAGTACGTGGACGATGGTTTTAACCTGGGCGCCAAGCGCAGCAAGCTGGGCCTGCCCAACTTTCTGCGGTAGTTCCAGCCGGCATCCTGCCTAAAAAAGTAGCGTAAGCCTTAGCTTGCGCAGCCGTTGTACCGGATACTTCTCCGGTACAACGGCTGCCTCCACCAGCTCCGGCTTACGCTACTTTTTCTTTTCCCTTGGCCAAGCGCTTCTCCGTTTCCGAATACACTGATGGCATTCTGGCCGGCAACCGCATGCTGCTCAGCCGCGCTATTACGCTGGTAGAAAGCACCCTACCCAGCGACCAGCGCCTGGCTGAACAGGTGCTGGATGCCGTGCTGCCGCACACCGGCCGCTCGGTGCGGGTAGGTATTACCGGCGTGCCGGGCGTAGGAAAAAGTACGTTTATCGAGGCCCTGGGTATGCACCTGGTAGCGGAGCAGGGCAAGCGCCTGGCTGTGCTGGCCGTAGACCCCACCAGCCAGCGCAGCGGCGGCAGCATTTTGGGCGATAAAACCCGCATGAACCAGTTGGCCGCGCACCCCCACGCCTACATTCGCCCCTCTCCCGCCGGCCGCTCTCTGGGTGGCGTTACGCGCAGCACCCGCGAAGCTATGCTGCTCTGCGAAGCCGCCGGGCACGATGTCATTTTTGTAGAAACGGTGGGCGTAGGCCAGAGCGAAACCGCCGTGCACGGCATGGTAGACTTCTTTCTGCTGTTGATGCTGGCCGGTGCCGGCGACGAGCTGCAGGGCATCAAAAAAGGCATCATGGAAATGGCCGATGCCGTGGTCATTACCAAAGCCGATGGCGCCAACCAAATACCTGCCCGCCGTGCCCGCCGCGAGTACCAGAATGCCCTGCATCTGTTTCCGCTGGCGCCTTCCGGCTGGAGCCCGGTAGTAGCTACCAGCTCGGCCTTAACCGGCGCCGGCGTGCCGGAAGTATGGCAGCTGCTGGAAACCTACCGCGCCCAAACACAGGCCAGCGGTTACTTTCAGCAGCGGCGGCAGGAGCAGCATCTGCACTGGCTGCACGAAACTATCCGGCAGGGCCTGGAAGATCAGTTCTATGCCCGCCCCGAGGTACAGACCCACCTGGCCGCCATCCGTCAGCAGGTGCTGGATGGGCGCAAGTCGGCGTTTGCGGCGGCGGCGGAGCTACTAGGAATGAAGTAGTAATTGAAACCAGCAAAAAACCGTCATGTCGAGCGAAGGCGAGACATCTCGCGTGCTGATGTTGCAGTGCTAATCACTGTACACCACACTAGCTAGATGTCTCGCCTTCGCTCGACATGACGGTTTAAAAAAGGCAGACGCTATTGGTCAGCCTACAGATTGGTCTGCCAGGCTTTGCGCAGAGCCAGCTGCTCGGGCGTGGCCTGCGGATTCAAAGTAAAATTGTAGGCCTTCACCTCGTCGCGCACCAAGGTGCGGGCCAGCACTTTCTGCTCAGTGCCGTTGCGACTGATGGTGAGCGTGTAATCGGAGCCGGGCTTGCGGGCCTGCACGGCAGCCAGCAGTTGCCGCAGGTTTTGCGGCGTGACGGCTTCCCCATCCACGGCTAACAGCTTATCGTTGGGCTGCACGCCCTGGGCCTGGAGGTTGGCGGGCACGTTGCTGAACAGAATACCATCCTGACCGGGCCGGAAGCCCAGACCCTCCATGGGAATGAGCCCTACTTTACGGCCGGTGTTCAGCTTGGCATCGTAGCGAATACCCACTTTAGCGTAGTACTCCTGCAGGGGCAGCGGCTCGGCATTCTCCACGTAGCGCGTGAAAAAGTCCCGGATTTCGGGATAGGTCATCTTCGCGAAGTCATCAAAGAAATCCTTCTCGCTTACTGGCTTGCTGGGGCCATATTTTTTAGCCAGCTCCAGCAGGACTTCGCGCAGGCCGCGCTTACCGCCGGAAAGCTCCAGCAACCGCAGGTCCAGCAGGGCGGCCGTCATGGCGCCGCGCTGGTAGATGTTGCCGTACTGCTGCTGGCCTTCATCCTGGAAGGAGTTCAATCCCAGACGCTTCAGAGAATACGTGGTATCGGCGGCCAGGTGGTCGTAGCGTACTTTGCTCTGCAGGGTACTCAGGTAATCATCCAAGGAAATCAGGCCACTGCGCAGCTGCATCATGTGGGCCGCCCACTCCGTGGTGCCCTCATACAGCCACAGGTGCTGCGAGCCGGTGGGCTGCACAAAGTTGAAATGCTCAATGATTTCCGAATGGATATTCAGGGGCGTTACGATGTGGAAGAACTCATGCGCGGCCATATCCGTGATGCTCTGCACGTACTCCGGGGTGAGGGGCTGCTCGCGCAGTACGTACTCGGAGCTGTAGGAATGCTCCCAGGCGCCCTGGCTCTGGTCCTCGAAGTGGTACAGGAAGGCGTAGCGCTTTACGGGCAGCTGCACCAGGAAATTCTTGGCGGCACCCAGCATCTTCTGCATGTCGGCCAGCAGGGGCTCAGCCTTCACCACGTCGGTTTTGGAGTAGCAGTACAGCGCCACTTCGGCGTCGCCGAGCTTGGTGGTGGCTTCTGTGAGGCGACCCAGCAGAATGGGCGAGTCTACGGCCTGGTCGTAATCCTTGGCGTGGTAGTAGCCTTTAGCATCGGGCGTGAGGGCCGAGCCGGCCTTCCAGCCGCTGGGGTAGTTTATTTTGAGCCGCAGCGGCTTGTTCTGCATGCCCTGGGGGTAGCCCAGAATGGTTTGCCCGTTCAGCAGAGCGTGGTCGGCTTCCAGGGAGGAACCGCACATGCGGTAGATGCGGTGCTCCTGCACCTGCGTGTCCCAGGTTTCAGCAATGGTGTAGCGAATTTCCCGGGTTTTCTCGGGGTCGGCCAGCTGCCACTGGTTAGTGGAAATCTGTTTGGCCTCCAGAGGCTTGCCCTTCTTATCAAAGGCCTCAAACTTGCGCACAAAGCGGCCCATATCCATTACCTGGTACGTGCCGGGCGCGGTGGAGGCAAACTGGTAAATGGCCTGATCTTTTTTCAGCTTTTTGGGCAGCTGCAGCCGCACCTGAAACTCATCGGTGGAAACGGCCGGGTCAATGTTAACGGTGTAGGTAAGCTCGGAAGCGGCCAGCGCCGAAAGAGGCATGAAGGCAGCCAGCAGGGCGCCGTACAGAAAGGATTTCATAGAAACGGAAAGGAGGGAAAAACCGGAGGAAGCAAATGCGCCCCGGCCAGAGACGGCCGGGGCGCACCAAGGGTTGCCTGCGTATCAGGCGCGTTTGCGCCGCAGCGTGAGATAATCCAGGTAGTACAGCACCTTCACCGACAAAGAATTATTGTGCGGCGTGTTAATGGTGTTCGATAAGTTATCAAAGTACAGCGGGGTGGCCTGCTCAGCGTTGAGGAAAGAGTAGCCGGCATTCTTCCACACGATGCTTACCTGCGAGCCGGGCGCAAACCACCAGGAGTACACCGCATCCACATTAAAGGCATTGTAGGTGTTGTTGCGGTTACGGCGGTAGTCTACCAGCTCTTCGTCGCCGCCCGGGCTCAGGCGCGCGAAGTCGCGGTAGCGCACATTGCTGGTGTAGTGGCGCGTGCGCAGGGTAAACGACATACGGTTGGTGAAAGTGTAGGCAGCCTGCAGCACGTTGGATACCGTCACCACATCGCGGCGGCCCAAAACCACCTGTCCAAGGAATGGCTGATCCAGCGGCTCGCTGGTACTCATTCCCCCGTTCACGTAGCCAATCTGGTTGCGGTTCAGGCTCCAGTCAATACTGTAGCGGAAATTCAGCTGGTTGTTTACCCGGTAGCGCGGCGAGATGCCCAGGCCTACATCCAGGCGGGCCGGACGCGGCAGCCGCTCGTCCTGCGCATAGGGCACCAGGTTTACATTAACGTCAAGAGCCAGCTTTTTCCGGTAATCCGAAGAAATATAGCTACCCAACACAGCGTAGGCCGGTTTCCGGACAAAGTAGTCGCCCAAGGGGTACTGCCGGGGCTCGAAATAATCACGCGTTACCGGGTACAATTCGAAGTTAAAGCCTGTGCTCAGGAAATTCTTGGTGAACGTGGTATTGAATCCGCCATACACATTCATGGCCTGATACAGAGTGGGCGAATACAGCAAGCCATAATAGGTCCCAAGGTAGGTAGACAGGTTATTGACCTTCCAGAAGGGGTTAAACTTGTTATACCGCACCTGCAGCTCCTGTGAGATATTGTTGTTCCCGAACAGAATACCTAAATCATTGGGGTTGTAGGTATCAGACTCGATGCTGTGATTAAGGCTCCAGGTCCAGTTGCCACTGATTTTGCCCAGGCCCAACTGGTACTTGTAGCCATCCTGGTCATTAATCTTCTGCTCCGAGCCGAACACGTTGCCACGCCGCCGGGAGTACACCACGCGGCCATCCAGGGCGTAGGAGTTTTTCTTGTTGGCAAAGCGGAACAGGCCACCCGTCACGTTGGCATCGTAGGTGCTGCCCCAGCGCGTGACGTTGGTATTGATGAGCGAAACGTAGGAGTTATTTTTCAGAGACTGGTCCAGCACGGCAATGCTGTAGTTGCTGAAAGGCTGCGTAAGCACGTCGCGCTGGGCGCCGGTAGTACTGTCCTGCAGCGTGGCGTACACATCGTTGCTGAGCGCATTGAATATGCCCACGCCCAGTCCGTTTTTCGTGCGGCCCGATACTTTGGTAGCATTCAGCAGGCGGGTGGTGCCGGGGTTACGCACCACAAACTCGCCCTTGTGCCACTGTCCATCGGCTTCCTGGTAGCGCCCCCGCAGCTGCCCGCTCACATTGTAGAAGCCAATGGGCGTGGCACCCACGCGGCGGGAGTAGAACAGGTTGCCTTTGTTGAAGAGCTCGGTGCCCTCAGTGAAAAACGCCCGGTTCTCGTTAAACTTTACTTCGAAGGGCGAGAGGTTGAGCACCTGGTTGTCGCTCTGCACCTGGCCAAAATCGGGCACCAGGGTGGCATCCAGGGTAAAGCTTTCATTGATGCCCCACTTCACATCGGCCCCGCCATTAAAGCTGGTGGTAGTGCGTTTGGTGCCGGCCTGGCTTTCCGGGTTGTGGTTTACATAGCCCGAAATGTAGGGCGTGAGCGAGAGGCGCAGCGGCGGCTGCACGTTCTGCAGACCATGCAGCTCGCCCCACTGGTTCACGAAGCCATCAACGGACGGCTTTACCTCATTCCAGGTATACTGCGCGTTATCGCGCTTACGCATACGCATGAAGTTCAGCCCCCAGAGTTGCTCGGGGGCCTTGCTGAAGCGAATGGCGGAGTACGGAATGCGCATCTCGGCCACCCAGTCGGTGCCCTGAATGGAGGTGCGCGAATCCCACACCGCGTTCCAGTTCCAGTCTTCGCCGCCGGCCGGGGAGTAGCGCGCGTCCAGCTGCACCCCCGAGGGGGTTACGCAGAAGCCGTAGCCGTTGAGCTTGTCATGGTAGGTATCCAGAAAGATGGCAAAGAAGTCGGTGTTGCCCAGGTCGTCGCGCTGGCCCATCTCGCGCATAATAGAGTCCGCCGATACATCGTGCATAATAGCCCCGATGTAGAGGTTGGCGTCGTCGTAAAGCACGCGCACTTCAGTCCGTTGCTTTTCGTGCACGCCGGGGTTGGGCCGCACCTGGATAAAATCGGTGGCAATGGCTGCCTGCTGCCAGATAGCTTCATCCAGCGACCCGTCCAGCTTAATGGATTCCGTGATGCGCACGGCCTGCAGCTGACGGTGCAACACGGGTGCAGCTGCGGCTTTGGCAGTGGAAGTGGAAGTAGTAGGTTCTGACTGGGCGGCGGCCTGCAAAGAGAAAGCTACGCTCAGCCAGCACAGCAGGAATAGCCTGATGCGGGACATGGTGAGAAAGGAAAAGTGGGGCAAATCAGAAAATAAGCGGGGGATAATCAAACGGCGGATAAGCTGGCAGGGCAGCAAAAGTGCCGGGACCGGGGCGGCGCATCTACCCGGCCTCTTCCGGCACGAAACCATAGATGCTATCCGGGCAGGAATCGTTGCCTAGCGCTAAAGAAAAAGTCATAAAAAACCGACTCACTGTACCAGGAGCCGGTTTTTTATTTGCCGATTTTTAATCGGTGATAGAAATCTGCACGGTGTTGTTCGAGTTTTTACCGTCTTCGGGCATTTTCAACAGGCGGCGGTATTTGCGGGCCATTTCTGCCGACTGCGTTTTGCCGTTCACTTTCATTTCGTTCCCGGTCAGCTGCAGCTGGAAGCCTTTAGCACCGGCATCCAGCAGCCCGTCTTTGCGCAGCTCGGCCCGAATTTTATCGGTATTCAGGCGGGGTGGCGCGGGCGGTGCCGGCGGCACAGCTGGTACGCCGGCCGGTGGCGCAGGCGGGGCCAGGTAGCTACCACTGCCCGGGCGTGGGGCCCGCGGCGCCTGCGGGGCGCGGGGCGGGCGGGGTGGTCGGGGCGCATCGGTATTCACGGTACCATTCACCTCGGCGCGCCACCGGTTGCTGCTGGTAAGGGAGCGGCCATTGAGTTCCTTATACAGTGTGGCGTATTTCTGGCGCATTTTTTCCGGCTGCTGCTTGCCATTTACCGTCAGCGCTTTCGAGCTTAGGTCAAACGTGTAGTTGCGGGAGCTGGAAATCAGCCGGTCTTTCAGCAGCTCATCCGTCAGGCGGTGGCTGTTGTTGGCGGCGCGTGTTGCTGAACGGGAGGCACCGTCCGCTTCGCGCTGCAGGCGGTCAGCCTCGCGGCGGAGGCGGTCGGCTTCACGGCGCAGCTCGTCGGCTTCCCGCGCCTGGTCTTGCTGCTCATGGCGGCGTTCTACTATTTCCTGCTGCCGCTCCCGCATTTCGTCACGCCGCTCGCGCAGCCGGTCCCGCTCTTCCCGAATGCGGGCCCGTTCGTCCTCGGTAGTGGCATTTTCCTCGGCCGCGTCCAGGCCCCGTTCGGCCTGCACCAAGGCATCAGCCGTTATTCGGTCCGTATCGAGGCCGTTGAAATCAAAGTCGAAGTCTTCCTCATTGCCACGCAGGCGCAATTCGCGCTGCACCTGCAGGCCCTGCCGGGCGGCGCGGCGCGCCTCCTCCCGAATGCGGATGCGCTCTTCCGGGCTGGGCACCACCATGGTACGCCGGTCGGCGTTGCCCCCAAAGGAAAAGGACCGGTTGAAGTTGCGGTTAAAGCTCTGCTCATCAAAGTCGTTCCGGAAAACCATGCCGTTGGGCCGCACCCGAATTACTTCTACCTGCTTCTCCCCTTTCTTGCCTTTGCCGCTGGTTACCACCGGCTGGCCATCAACTATTACGTCTGTTACGCGGCCTTTTTTATCCTTCTGAATAATTACCGTGCCGGGGGCGTTGCGCCGGCCGCGGCCGCCCTGCTCCACCACCACTACCTGCTCCACCTTTTTGCCTTTGTGGTCTTTATCCTTCTTGGGTTTGATTTTGACCTTGCCCGGCTCATCATCCTGATTTGCCACCGCCATTTCAGCCGTTTCTTCCACCTCACGCTCCATTATGGCGGGCACTTTGGTATCAGTGCTTAGAGTGGATACAGCACTGGAATCAACCTTGGTTTTGGCTACTGCTTTGGATGTATCTGGCTGGTATAGGGTTGCGCCAGCCAGGGTTTCCTGTAGCCGGGACTTCTGCCCGGCTGGGCGTGGGCCGGCCATAGCTACGGCCGTAGTCAGGAGCACTATGCCCGTGAGTACCACGCAGGCCGCCATAAAGCCTTCTGTAAAGGTGGGCGCGCTGCGGCCCTGCACCAACCGGCGCACGCGGCCCAGCAAAGAGCCATCGGTACCCACCGCCGACAGCGCCAGGCGCGGGGTAGCGTGGGGCTGCAGGCAGCGCTCAGCCAGCGCCGTCAGGGCGCGGGCCAGGGTCATAGGGTTTCCCCCAACCAGGGCCGTAGCGGCGTCATCACAGCAGTTTTCCCGCTCGTTGCGCAGCGTGGCCGTAATAAACCACACCGCTGGGTGGTAGAAGAACAGGATTTCCGCTACCGACTGCAGCAGGTTCATGAGGTAGTCGCGGCGGGCAATGTGCGCCAGCTCGTGCGCCAGAATGGCCTCCAGGTAGTTTTGGCTGAGGCCGGTTACGGTGCCCAGCGGCAGCAGAATTACGGGTCGCAAATGCCCTACCACCAACGGCACGCGCACCAGCGCCGATTCCAGAATACTAACCGACTGTGAAACACCGGCGCGGGCGGCCAGCTCGGCCAGGCGGGCCTGCCACTCCTCGCTGAGGGGGCGCACCCGGTAATGCCGCAGGCGCTGCACGTAGGCCAGGCCGCCCAGCATGCGCAGGGTCATGGCCAGCAAACCCAGCAGCCAGATGGTGACGAGAATAGGCAGGTTGCGGTCAAAATACGACAGCCAGGAATGGGCCATAGATACCGATGCCTCTTCTTCTGCCAATGGCGCCGCCAGCGCCGCCTCCGCCGAAGTATTAGCATTAACCGAGGCCAGAATAACCTGCGCCCCCGACAGCGAAGCCGGCAACGCGCGGAGTGGCAATACCTGGGGCTGCGCCTGAGCAGCCTGCTCCGCGTAGTAGTAGCGGCCAAACGTAACTATGCCCAGCGCCAACATGGCCACCAGAGCCACCGCAGCGGCCCCGTAGCGAATTTGGGCACTATGCCGGCGCAGGAGCAGCAACAAACCGGCCAGCGACAAGGCTACAACCGCGCCCTGCCACAGAGAATGCACCAGCGTCCAGCCTAAGGCACGCACCAGCGCGGGGGTTAAAAGGGTTTCGAGCCAGTTCATTGTGCTTCGCCTTTAGTGTTTTCGATTTCGTCCAGTAGCGTCCGGATCTGGTCCAGCTCTTCGCGGGAGGTGCTGCGGTTGCCGAGGGCCTGCATCACCAGCTTCAGGGCCGAGCCGCCGAAAGTGGCTTCCACAAACCGGTCCAGCAGCAGGCCCTGGGTTTCTTCCTGGCGCACGGCAGCGCGGTACACGTGGGTCTTGGTGGCATCATCGCGCAGCACCAGGCCTTTGTCCAGCATCAGCTGTAATAGCTTCAGGGTGGTGGTGTAGCCTATTTCCCGGTGTTGGCTCAGGTCATCATTCACAAACCTGACGGTGCTGGGGCCGTGCTGCCACAGCACCTGCAGAATCTCCAGCTCCGATTCGGTAGGCTTGGGGGCGGGGTTTTACTCATAGCTCAGAAAGGTTGGTCGTACGAAGCAGTTCGTACATCAAACATATACGAATGAATTCGTAGAATCAAGTTTTATCTACGATATTTTTCGTACAATATTTTATCCAACAGAAAATCAGCCTATAAAACCGATTTTTCAGCAAAGACCAGCAAAAGCTGGCTAGCGTTGCCCGGCCCGCTTGCGCACCAACGTAATCTGGGCGCGCCGGCAGATACCGCCCAGCGGCGGGTTAAACTTGGCCACCTTCACTTTCACGGACAGCACGTGGGGGAATTCTTCCAGCACCCGGTCTATAACGCGGTGGCCCAGGTGCTCCAGCAGCCGCGCCGGTGCCTGCATTTCCTCGCGCACCATCCGGTAGAGCACTTCGTAATTCACCGTCTCGTGCAGCTTATCCGAAGTGCCGGCTGCGTACAGATCCGTCTTTATGTACAGGTCTACGCCATACTTATTGCCGATTTTCTGCTCCTCGTCGTAGTAGCCGTGAAACGCGAAAAACTCCATGCCTTCCAGTGCAATCTGGCCCATGTGGTGAGGTGGTGAAATGGTGAGTAGTGAAATGGGAGCGGCAATTTCTGAAATGAAAAGCCGGGTTGGGGTATGGGGTGCTAAAAAACTACTAACCCTATTGGTATAGAAAGCACAGCCATGCATTTCGCAGGCGGTTATACTCACTATTTGATCTTCTTACTTTTCCTTTTCCTTTTACTGTCATCCGGAGCTTGCGAAGGACCTTCCTCTTATAGCCCAAAACGCTCATGAAATGCACAAAGCTTTTCACCGCGCAACCGGCAAAGGGCTTTAAACATTTAATTAACTGCATCACCAAGGCGAGGAAGGTCCTTCAGCTACCGCCTCAGGATGACAGGAAGGAGGAATGGCAATTGGTGCACTCGTGCAAGCAAAAAGAAAAAGCCCACCCGATTGGGCAGGCTTTAGTCCATTCACAAAATCCGTGGAATCCGAAAAATCCGGCTGAATCCGTGGTTTAGATTTCGTCGAAGAAGGACTTCTCTGTTAGCGAGGCCGAGTGCCGCGAAGGCGAGGGCTGGGTGATTTCCGGATGGTCAGGCGAAACCGGGCGGATATCCGGGGCGGTGGGTTCTACGCGGGGGCCGGTGGGGTCCGGTACCCGGGCGGGCTCAGGCTGGTAAATGCGGGATGGGTCGCTGATGCCCGGGTTTTCGTGCGGCGCCGGATTTGGTCTGATATCGGGGCCGGGCGTTTGGGCCGGAGCACCGGGGTCGGGTTGCTGACCGGGCTTGGGGTTATAGCTGCCGGGCTGCGCCGAAGCGGGGCGGGCCGCCACTGAGGAGGCGTCGCCGCCGCCGCTAACGGTGGCCGGGCGGGCTGCCGGACTGCCTACGGCCGCCGCTGAGGATGTAGCTGATGTATTCACAAACATAGGAGTAGCGCTTTCGGAGGATGAATCGGGTCGATTCACCTTTACGCTTGCCGCCCGCGAAAGGATGGCGGCAGTGGAGGATTTTGGCCGGTTGCGGCTTTTCTCCACTTTCTCCAGGGCATCGGTAGCCAGGTGCTGCAGGTCGCGCACCAGGGTTTCCAGCACGCCTTCCAGGCGCTGGTGCTCCTGGCCCAGGGCACTTACCTCGGCCTGCATGTCGGCAACGGTTTTTTCGGCTTGCTTGTAGGCTTCATCTACCACGGAGCGGGCTTTCTGACGGGCATCGGCCAGCAGCTGCTCGGCCTTCAGCTGGGCTTCGCGAATCCGCAGTTCGGCGTCGCGCTGGGCCTGCTCCGTAATGCTGTTGCCGGTGTCCTCGGCCGTTTTCAAGGTGCGGTACAGGGACGATTCTACTTCGCGCATCTTCTGCACGTCCTGGGTAGCATGGTCCAGCTTCATGCGCAACTCCCGGTTTTCATCCCCCATTCGCTCCCACTGCTGGGAGAGCTGGAGCAGGAATGCCTGAACTTCATCTTTGTCTACTCCCCGAAAGGATTTTTCAAAGGTTTTCTGCCGGATATCGAGAGCGGTAATTTTCATACTAAGCTGATAGCTGACAGCTGTTGGCTGTTAGCTTTTCGTAACAATGGAAGAATGCGAACAAAGGCAAAAAGCCAATAGCTACTAGCTATCAGCCTGTATCTGCCATACGGCCAGGGTGCGGTCGTCGCTACACGAAACTAGCCTATTTCGATGGGCTGACCAAAATAACTTGTTCACGGAAGTGCCGTGGCCGGCGTGCCGGGCGCGGTCCAGCACGCGCAACAGCCGGAACCCGGCGGCATCCCAGAGCTTAATGGATTTATCCATGCTGCAGGTGGCCACAAAGCGCCCATCGGGACTATACGTTACGTGGTTTATGGCGAATAAATGGGCTACTACGCTCAGGTGCTCGGTGTAGCCCGCGGCCACATCCCACACGCGCAGGTGGGCGTCGCGGCCGGCCGTGAGCAGGTAGCGGCCATCGGGCGAGTAGCAGACGCTGAACACGGAGTTGGTAGCGCCGGGAATCCCCTGCTTGGGGGTGAGCGTGTCCAGATCGAGAATATATACCAGGTGGTCGGAGCCGCCTACGGCCAGCTCATTGCGCGCTTCGAGCAGGCTCAGGCAGCGCAGGCTTTTGTGGGAAAGAGGCACCAGGTGCTCCAGGCTTAGGTTGTGGGCGTGCAGCACGGCCAGGGTACCGTTGCCCAGGGCCACGTACACCCGCTGCCGGGCTTCCGAATAGGCTATATCAAAAATGGCGGCCGGGGGCAGCGCCGTGGCAAAGAGCAGCTGGCGGGCTTTCAGATCAATGGCCTGCACGCCCTGAAAGTTATGGCCAATGAGAAGCAGTGCCCGCTCAGGAATATATTTCAGGGCGTAAACGGAGTTGGTTACCCGAGCCACCAGTTCGCCGTCACGCTCGGGGTTTTCTAGGTCCCACTCCACCACAAAGCCATCGGTGCCGGCGGAGTAGATGGCGGTGGAATCAAGCGCGCCGGCCAGCGCGTACACACAGTCGCGGTGCCCGGTGAGGGTGGCTAGTTTCTCGGCCTGCGGTCTAAAAAGCGTGGACATACCATTGGATTTGGGGCGAAATTACGGCAGTTTTGGCCAGCAGCAGCTGGCACCGCTTTTTCCTGTGCTGTTCTGAATCTAACGTAACCACTGCTTTTTCTGCTATGCCGCTGCACTCCCTGGAACCCGTTGATGAGCGCACCCTGCTGGGTTTGTGGCACCTCACGGAGCCGGCAGAGGAATTATGGCAAGCCCTCCCCCAGCCGGCCCCTTATCAGGAGCTGCTACCGGCCGGCCGCGATGCCGGGCGCGCCCAGCAATGGCTGGCGGGCCGGGCACTGGCCCACCGCCTGCTCGCTGAATTTTCTTTGGCCCCTTCTATGGTGCTGCTGAACGATGCCAACGGGCGCCCTTTCTTCCCGGAACGGCCCGAATTGGCGGTTTCTCTTTCCCATTCCGGGGAGTGGGTGGCCGCTTTGCTTTCCACCCGCGGGCGCGTTGGCACAGATGTTGAGCAGGTACGCCCTAAAGCGCAACAATTGGCTCCCAGGTTTCTATCGGAAGCGGAACGGGCCGATGCCGGCGACGATGTAGTGAAGCACAGTCTCTATTGGAGTGCCAAGGAAACCCTGTACAAACTGCATAGCCGCCGCGCTCTGGTGTTTAAGGAGCATATTCAGCTCGACCCGTTTGGGCTGCGGGAGGCCGGTGTTTTGACGGGGCACCTGCTCGCAGAAAACTTCCGCAGCCAACACCAGATTCAATACCAGCGCCTTTCTTCTGCGTATGTACTCACATACACCCTTGATGCCTCTCCCCTTCCTTAAATTATCTGCCATGTCTTTCCGCCGTATTTCTTTGGCTCTGGCCGCTGCTCTCTTATTTGGAGTGGTAACCGTGGGTACCGTTCGGGCCCAGTCTGCGGGCAGTACCGTGGCCGACTTCACTCTGAAGAATGCCGCCAACGCCGATGTAAAGCTCAGCAGCTACGCCGACAGCAAAGCGGTGGTGGTGGTTTTCATCAACCAAAGCTGCCCGTTCTCCAAGCTCTACCAGGACCGCCTGAGCAAGCTGGCTACCACTTACGGCAGCAAGGGCGTGGAATTTCTGTTTATTGATACCCCCATTAACCTGGAAGCCAGCACGGCCGAGGGAGAAACCGAGAAGCTCAAAATCAAATCGGGCAGCGCCAATAACCTGACCTATCTGCGCGACGACAGCCAGAAGGTGAGCAGCCTACTGGGCGCCACCAAAACGCCCGAGGCCGTGGTGCTGCAACCCAGCGGCAATGGCTTTGTGGTGCGCTACAAAGGCGCCATCGACGATAACCCCCAAATGGAAGCCTACGTCAAGCAAAACTACCTAGGCACAGTGTTGGCAAACATCACGGCCGGCCGCCCCGCCGGCGTAGCTAACCAACGCGCCTAGGGTTGTCTAATCAAGAAAAACTAAAGCTTTCCTGTTGAGGAATTAAACTAGTGTGTCATTGCGAGGAGGCACGACGAAGCAATCCGTCCTTTAAGCAGTTAGACACTTCCTTTTACCAGAAAGCCCTTGACGTACTACACGTCAAGGGCTTTCTGCTTTATTAGGTCTTGTCACCTTTCAGAGGACGGATTGCTTCGCTTTGCTTGCAATGACGGTTTTTACTCCTGCTCGCCTTCTTCGGGCTCAGAGTCAATGGACTGTTTATCTTCTTCCAGCAGGATGGCCAGCAGCTGGCTTACTTCGCCAGCTTTGCGCGGCTCCTGCATCTTTTCAAAGCTTACGGCCAGGTTCCGTAAGGCCCGGCGCACAATATCAATGTGCGAGCAGGGCTCAAAGAACATGTCATTGGCCGTGAGGTTGAGTTGGGCAATGTAGTGCTCAATATCCGTGCGGGACAGAATCAGGCCGCGGTTGTAGCAGTTGATGTAGAACGGCTCAATGGCGGGCAGCGTGGGCTGAAACGTAAGCACAAACAGGTTGGGCAGATTCACGCCATACACCGGCAGGTGCAGTCGCTGCGCCACCAGCAGGTAGATAACACACAGCGTGAGCGGGTTGCCGCGCCGGCTTTCCAGCACCAGGTGCAGCATGGAGTTGGCCGGCGAGTGGAAATTCTGGGTATTGGCCGCGAATTTGTGGGTTTTGAAGAGCACGTAGTTCAGCACCTGCACCTGGTCGGCGGGGTGCAGATTGGGCTTCATCATGGTCCAGGCCTCAAAGCGCAGCTGTTCAATGGCGCGGTTCAGGGCTTGTAGGTCGGCATCGGGGTACTGGTAGCTGTTGAGGAGCCACATACCTTCCAGCAGGTTCTCACCGCCGGAGTCGCGCCACACGCGCAGGCGCTGCTGCAAGCCCTCAAACTGCAGGTGATGAATCAGGTCCTCAATCCGCTGCTGCTGGGCCGGGTCCAGGGTCTCCTCCCACGATTCTTCCAGAAACGGGACTATACTCTCCCCCAGGGTCTGGATTTTGGCCTGAATATCGGGCGCAATTTCCGGGTCGTCGAGCAGGGAGATAAGCGCTTTTATTTCTTTGTTCGTCAAAGCTTAGGGCGTAGGGGCTGTAGAGCGGCGGAGTAGAAATAGCATAAGGAGCTACAAATTAACGCAACCGGCGCGGGTTTCTACCGCCAGCTGCCAGCTTGTAACACGGCAGAAGCTGCCGAATGTTCACTTTTTCTGCATTTCCCCAGCTGAAGAATCAACAGTTGACCTGCTGCGGGTGAAACTACTTCTACCCCATTACCCGGGCAACCGGCGGCCTCAAAAGCTGGTCTTCTGCCTACAACTTGCCTTCTGTATGGCTACACTCTTTCTCCCCGCCGTTTTGCGGCCTCCCTACTACGCCGAGCTTGCAGCGGCCCGCGCCGCTTATCTGCGCCAGGAACCAGCCACGGCCTTTCATCATTTGGAGCGTGCCCATGTTCTGGGGCAGCGGTGGGCTTTCCCGCACACCCAGGTGCACCTGCTGATGCTGCGCCATGGCCTGCGCATCGGCAGCAGGCGCGAAGTGCTGGGCCAGATTCCGCGGGTTATGCTGGGCTTTCTGGGTTCTTTAGTGGGTCGGGTACCCATTGGCAACACGGGCGGCGCCAACGTGCCCGCCGAACAACCCATGCCTATTCCTGCCGATCTGGAAGCATGGCTGCGGCTAGATTAATCCGGCAATGGGAGTTCAGCCTCCTGACGGCCTAAAGCTTAAACCTGCGCCGTAGCCAGCCCTTTCTTCATGCACACGCTGTTGTCCACGCCTGCATACTGCCCGTAGTTGGGGATGTAGGCGTAGCCGCTTTTCTCGTAGAGGCGGATGGCCTCGGGCTGCTGCTTGCCCGTTTCCAGCACGCAGGCGGCGTAGTTTAGCTCCCGGGCCCACTGTTCCAACTCAGCCAACACGGCACCGGCAATGCCCTGGCCCCGGTATTCCGGGCGCACAAACATGCGCTTCACCTCTACCTGCCCGGCTTCATATTCCTTGAAAGCGCCGCAGCCTACTGCTTTATCAGCCAGGTAAGCTACCACCACGTGGTTGATGGCCACCAGCTTGTTGTACTGGGCATAGAAGGCATGGTCGTCGCCGTCGCGCACAGCTAAATCGTGGTCCAGTAGCGCCACCAGCTCCCGGAAATCGGGGTTATCAGAGGTTGTTCGACGTAGGGTAATCATCAGCAGGTTTTAATGCGTTGCGTTACACGGAAACTTCCGGCTCGGCCAGCGGATGCCGAAATAATATCAGGCTGAAAAGCCCTGCAAAAACAGCATAAACGCCCGCTACCAGCCACAGACCAGCAGGCAGCTGCGGGTTGCTCATTAGGGCTTTCAGCAACGCCAGCGCCACCATAAAAAAATGCGCGAAGTTGGCCAGCGCAATAGGTCGGTTGTAGATACCACCAATCCGGCTGCCCTTCGTCATCCAGTTCAGCATGGCAAAGGCGAAGTAAAGAGCGCCCAGTGTCTGTAGCAGAACATTTAGAACTGGGGCCTGGCCAACACCACTCAGCCGGGCTATTTCATTGGGCAGAAACGTCAGGCTGAGGCCTGCCAGGATAAGCGCTGCTGCGCTCAGGGTCATGACAAGTTTTGTGTTCATCGACTTGGGTTTGTGCGCCAATGTTAGCGAATATTTCAAGCTCCCTTACTAGAGTAATTTACCTGAGCTGAACAGCATAAGAACTCACCTCTCATTACAATCGCACGGGTGTGTCGAGTAGCCACTGCGTTCCAGCAGTTATTTTGCGCACGTTTGCTGATATCTGCTATTTTTAGAAATACATTATCTATATGCACTAGTATAATTACTTTATTAAAAGCACTTTACCGACTATTTTCTCATCTGATTTATCAGAATATCTTTTTCTTTAAGTGTCCTATTCTTTGACAATAACTCAATTTTTAGCTGCCTATTTTCTTCATATATTTCAATTTTATCCTTATCAAATTTTGAGGAACCAAAATAGCTACCTAGCGTAAATGCGCCTCCAGCAATCAAAACAATAACTGTCCAGAAATATGTATTCTTTAAAAGATTTATTATTGGATGGTCATCATGATATATTTTTTTTTCTGAAAGGAATTGATTTACACGCCTTCAGTGCACCAATTAGTATAGTTATCTGCTTATCAAATTCATCTTGCTCAAACCCATTTAGCTTATTTCTTTCGAAAGTTTGATATAATTTAAATGGAGAACTTTCCTCTCCATAGTTGTTCATAATAAAGTCTTCAACAGTTGCAATCCAACTCAATAGGCTATCTGAAGCACGGCTATATGCACTCCCATATTGACTGTGGTATGAGTTAGTTCTGAAACTAAAATCTTTTCCTGTCGCTATTAGATCATCTATTATCTCAAGGTTCATATTCTTTGAGTTATTATTCTATTTAACTCCCCATCAAACCTGAATAACCCCCACATTGTACGCCTTTTCAATCGGCGCATGATTGGCGGCGGCAATACCCTGGGAAATGACTTTGCGGGTTTCCAGCGGGTCAATAATGGCATCTACCCAAAGGCGGGCAGCAGCATAGTAAGGGGAAAGCTGCTCTTCGTAGCGGGCTTTGATGCGGTCCAGCAGCTCCTTTTCAGCTTCGGGCGTGATGACTTCGCCTTTAGCTTTCAGGGAGGCCACTTGTATCTGGAGCAGGGTGTTGGCGGCGGCGGCACCGCTCATCACGGCCAGCTGGGCGGTGGGCCAGGCCACAATCAGGCGCGGGTCGTAGGCTTTGCCGCACATGGCGTAGTTGCCGGCCCCGTAGCTGTTGCCGATGATGACGGTGAACTTGGGCACCACGGAGTTGGCCATGGCATTCACCATTTTGGCGCCGTCCTTAATAATGCCGCCGTGCTCACTCTGCGAGCCCACCATAAAGCCGGATACATCGTGCAGGAACACCAACGGAATGCGCTTCTGGTTGCAGTTCATGATGAAGCGCGCGGCCTTGTCGGCGGAGTCGGAGTAAATAACGCCGCCCATCTGCATGGCGCCCTTCTTGGTCTTCACAATCTTGCGCTGGTTGGCCACAATGCCTACCGCCCAGCCATCAATGCGCGCCAGGCCGCAGAGCAGTGTCTGGCCGTAGAGGTCTTTGTAGGGCTCAAACTCGGAGTTATCCACCAAACGGTTGATGATGTCCATCATATCGTAGGGCTTCACCCGGTCAGAGGGCAGCAGGCCGTAGATTTCCTCCTGCTTTTCGCGGGGCAGCGCGGGCTCCGTGCGGCTGAAACCGGCGGTGGGCGTAGCGCCCATCTTATCGAAGATGTTGCGGATGTGGTCCAGGCACTCCTCGTCGTTCGGGAATTTGTAGTCAGTCACGCCCGAAATTTCGGAGTGCGTGGTGGCGCCGCCCAGCGTTTCGTTGTCAATGGTTTCGCCAATGGCGGATTTCACCAGGTAAGAGCCGGCCAGGAACACCGAGCCGGTTCCTTCCACAATCATGGCTTCATCCGACATGATGGGCAGGTAGGCGCCACCGGCCACGCACGGGCCCATAATGGCGGATAGCTGCACGATACCCATGCTGCTCATCACAGCATTGTTGCGGAAAATGCGGCCGAAATGCTCCTTATCGGGGAAAATCTCATCCTGCATGGGCAGGTACACCCCGGCCGAGTCTACCAGGTAAATGATGGGCAGCTTGTTTTCGATGCTGATTTCCTGGGCCCGCAGGTTCTTTTTGGCCGTGATGGGAAACCACGCGCCAGCCTTTACAGTGGCATCATTGGCCACTACAATGCACTGCCGGCCTTTCACGTAGCCTATTACCACTACCACGCCGCCGCCGGGGCAGCCGCCTTCCGACTGGTACATGCCTTCGCCGGCAAAGGCACCAATTTCAACCTGCTCGGCGTCTTTATCCAGCAGATAATCAATCCGCTCGCGGGCCGTGAGCTTGCCTTTGGCTTTGTGGGCGGCAATGCGCTTTTCGCCGCCGCCCAGGGCTACTTTTTTCAGGCGCTGGCGCAGCTGGAAGGTGAGTTGTTTAACCAGGTCTTCGTTTTTGTTGAATTCCAGATTCATGCGGGTGGGAAGTGGGGAGGTAAGAGAAGCGAAAACGGGCGGGGAGAAACGAAAAAAATCCGCCCGAAGGCGGATTTCAAAAGTAGTCAAAAATGACAGACAGCTTAGTTTTTAGGCGTTGTGGCCGTATCGGAAGGTGCCAGGGGCTGCGCGGAGCTACCTACGGTTTTGGTTTCCACTTTCAGCTCGCCATCGGGCTTGCGTTCAATTTCCTTCTTGGTTTTCTCCTTGCCCCCCCCACCAAACACGGAGAAGTGCACGTAGCGCTTGGGGTTGGCCTTCAGATCTACCAGCAGGGCATTGGCCGAAGCCGAGGTAGCATTCAGGTTGGTGTACAGGGAATCGTCGTTGATGAGCTTGCCCAGGGAGCCCTTAGACTCGCTCAGGGACTGATTCAGGGACTTCATGGCGGTTTGTGCCTCTGTAACGGTGGCGTTCAGGTTACGCAGGGCGGGGCCTACGGGCGCGGTACGCAGGGAGTCACTGAGCTGACTGAAGTTAGCCGCAATCCGGTCAATTTTACGGGAGGTAACGTTCAGAGCCTGCGTTAGCTGGGCCATGTTGCTGGTAATCTGGTTGATGTTGGCCTGGTTGGCCACCAGCATTTTCTGCAGTTCGGCGGAGGTGCCCTCGGCGTTCAGCAGCGTCGCCTGCAGGCTCTTTTTGGCATCCTTGTTCAGGAAGCTGTTTATTTTGATGAGCGTGGAGTCTACTGTACCCAGTACGGGCAGGGCGCGGGCCTGGAAGGCATCGGTAATGCTGGCCACCGTGTAGGAGCGCAGCTCCTCGCCGCCATCGTACACTTTCGAGTTATTACCCATGAACAGGGTAATGGTTTTGGAGCCCAGCAAAGAACCCGAGAGACTGGCCACGGTAGAGTCGCCGACTACAATATTCTTTCCTAGCTCTATGGCTACTTTGATGTGGTTTTTTTCGGCCGGCAGCAGTTGCATTTCCTTCACCTGGCCTACCTGAATGCCATTCAGCAACACCGGGTTGCCCACGGTCAGGCCATCTACGTTGTCGTACTTGGCGTAGTAGGTGCGGTTAGAGGAGAGAATATTGCTGCCTTTCAGGAACCTGAACCCCACATACAACAACGCTAGGGCCGCAATGGCCAGCAGGGCTACTTTAATTTCTTTCGACACGTTGGTAAGGTAGTATTGGGAGCGTGGGCAGGCGAAAAACAGGGATTAAACTGCAAAAAAGCAATTAATCGGCGGTGGTGGCCTCCAACTCCTGTTTGTATTCTTTGAAGGCCCGGTAAACACCTGAGGCCATATACGACTGTCCTGATTTATCGTTCAGATACCGCTCCTCGCCGGGGTTGGTGAGGAAGCCCGCCTCAATGAGCACGGAGGGCATAGCCGTTTTCCAGAGCACCAGAAAACCCGCCTGCTTTACGCCCCGGCTGGGCCGGCGCACCGCCGTGCGAAATTGCTGATCCACTTTCTGCGCAAAGCGAATACTGTTGACCATATAAGCACTCTGGAACAGCGAAAACAGAATATGGCTCTGCGGCGAGTGCGGGTCGAAGCCATTGTAGCGCTCCTGATAATTGTCTTCCTGCAGGATTACGGCGTTTTCGCGCTTGGCCACGCCCAGGTTGGCATCGGTCTTGTGCGGCCCCATCGTCCAGACCTCCGTGCCGTGCGCTACGGAAGGCCCGGCATTGCAGTGAATGCTGATGAAGAGGTCGGCATTGTGCTTATTGGCAATGCCGGCCCGGTCGGACAGCTCCACAAACACATCGGTTTTGCGGGTGTATACTACTTTTACATCCGGCATATTGGCTTCTATCTGCCGGCCCAGCTCCAGAATCAGCTTCAGCGAAACATCGGCCTCGCGGGCTTTCACGCCGGCGCAGCCCCGGTCTTTTCCGCCGTGCCCGGCATCCAGCACCACGGTGCGCAGCTTGTAGCGCTGCGTGTGGCGGCTGGCCGAGGCTGGAAACGAGGAAGAAGCGGATGGGGCCGGGCTGCCGGTGAGGAGCATCAGGCCTAGAGTACCAAGAGCGACAATATTCCGCACAGAGTTCGTTAGTTGGAGGAGCAACGCGCTACCTTTGCATACTGCCACAAAATAAACGAAAAAACTACGTGGCCCCGACAGCTATCCATTATAACTCCCGCTTTATTCCAAAGGTTGAGCGCTCCGTAGTGCCCCTTCTGTTGCTTCTGGGCCTGTGGCTGGGGCTGGCAGGCAACGCGTGGGGTCAGCGCAGGCCTTTGACAAAGTCCGTGCCGCGGCCCACGCAGGTGGCACTGGATACCGTCCGTACGGCCACCACCGCCGACTCGTTGCGCCTGTCAGCCGCGCCCAAAGGAGATATTGAAACCACCGTCCACTACGTAGCCAAGGATTCTATCCGGTTTGATGTGCAGGAGCGGGTGGCGCATTTGTACAACAAAGCCAAGATTGATTACGGCACCTTGTCCCTGGAAGCCGCCCGTATTTCCATCGACTACAACAAGAACCTGCTCACGGCGGAAGGCGCGCCCGATTCTACCGGCAAAATAAAGGACCGGCCCATTTTCAAAGACAAGGACCAGACCTATCAGGCCGGGCGCATTGCCTACAACTTCAAAACCAGGAAAGGCAAGATTGCCGAGGCCGTAACCCAGCAGGGCGAGGGCTACGTGCACGCCGAGGTGGTCAAAAAAAACGACCTGAACGAAATATTCGGGCGCAACGGCAGCTACACCACCTGCAACCTGGAGCACCCGCACTTCTACATCAATGCCAGCAAGATGAAGGTGATTCCCCGGGAGAAAGTGGTGACGGGGCCCTTTAACCTGGTTATTGGCGACATTCCCACGCCCCTGGGCTTTCTGTTTGGCTACTTTCCCACGCCCGGGAAAAAGCGGGCCTCGGGCCTGATTCTGCCCACCTTTGGCCAAACCACCGACCGGGGCTTTTTCCTGCGTAACGGCGGCTACTACTGGGCCGCCAGTGACTATGTGGGCGTGCGCCTGACGGGGGAAATCTACTCCGGCGCCGCCGACCAGTTTGGCGGCTGGGGCGCCACCGCCGATGTGCAATACCGCAAGCGCTATTCCTACACCGGCTCCTTTAATGCCAGCTTCAGCCAGCGGCCGGAAAGCCAGATTCTGCGCTCCTCGTCCGTTAGCCTGGACCAGCCGTATGTGCGCCCGCCCTCGCCGCGCACCTTCTGGATCAGCTGGAACCACTCGCCGCAGGCGCGCCCAGGCGGCGGGCAGTTTCGGGCCAGCGTGAGCCTGGGTAGCCAGGCCTATAACGTGCTCAACAGCTTTGATACCCAACGCTACCTTTCCTCTACCTACCAGTCCAACATTGGCTATTCCAAGGTGATTCGCAACTCACCCTTCAACTACTCCATTCAGGCCAGCCAAAGCCAGAACACCGGCACCGGCGAAATGAACGTGACGCTGCCCGACTTTACCCTGGGCGTGGCGCGGCAGTACCCCTACGAATGGTTTGGCCTGGCGCCCCGCGGCCGCTTCTACGAGCAGTTCTCCCTGAGCTACGACCTGCAGGGCCAAAACCGCCTGACCAACGTGGAGCAGGCCCGCCAGCTGACGGTAGACGGCACCAGCATCCCGCTGATTGGCGGTACCAACCAGGGTCGCCGCATTCCGGTTAACCTGAGTAATGTAGGCAACCTGTTCCGCAACGCGGAAACCAGCGTGCGCCACAACTTTGGCATTTCCCTGGGCAGCTACACCGTACTCAAGCACATCAGCCTCTCCCCTTCCGTCAGCTATGGGGAAACCTGGTACACCAAGCGCCTCGATTACACTTATGACCCGCTGGCCCGGGCCGTGCGCATTGATACCGCCGGCTTTGGCCGCGTGTATAACTTCTCCGCCGGCGCTTCGGCCTCTACTAATATTTATGGCTTGTATGTCATTAAGGGCAAGAAGGTGGAAGCCATTCGGCACAAAATTTCGCCCTCTGTCAGCTACAGCCATTCCCCCGATTATCTGAGCAGCGACATCCTGTATGATCGGAACACGGATTTCCTGGACCTGCGGGATGGCAATGGTCGGCTCCTGGGTAACCAAACCATCTCCCGGTTTCAGGGCTTTGGCGCGGGCGTGCCCGGCGGCCGAACCTCCAACCTGCTCTCCTTCCGCCTCCAGAACCAGGTGGAAATGAAAGTAAAGGCCAAAAAAGATACTACCGGCAACACCCCGTTTGAGAAAGTTAGCCTGATTGACGGGCTGGACTTTGCTACTACCTACGACTTTGAAGCCCCGGAATTCAAGCTGGGCCTGATCCGGGGTACTTTCCGCACCCAGATTGCCCGCAAGCTGAACTTTCAGATGGATGGTATTTTTGATGCCTACCAGCGCGACAGCGCCAACCGCCGCCTGAATGAATTCCTCTTCAACCAGAACAAATGGCGGCTGGCGCGCATTACGGCCGCCAACCTGTCCATTACCTATCAATTTAATCCCGAGCAGCGGAAATCAAATCAGAAGAGCAACCTGGCCCCCAACAACACCCCCGTGCTGGGCCAGCCGCAAAATGCTACCCCGTACGAGGAGTACGTTGATTTCAGCATTCCCTGGACGCTGAACAGCTCTTTCTCGGCCAGCTACTTCAACCAGCCTCCGGTGCTGCCCCGCGCCGGCGAGAAGCGCACCTCTTCCCTTACTACGGTTACTCTCAGCGTTAACGGCACCGTAAAGCTCACTGATAAGCTCCGCTTTGGCTACAGCAGCGGCTACGATTTCCGCCACAAAGAAGTAAGCTATACCTCCCTGGATTTCTACCGGGATTTGCACTGCTGGGAAATCAGCGGCAGCTGGATTCCGTTTGGGCAGCGCCAGGGCTACAACGTTACTATTGCGGCCAAATCATCGTTGCTGCAGGACCTGAAACTGAGCCGTAACCGCTCTTTCTACAACCGCTAGCCGCTGGCGGCCGGGGTGGTTTTACTTTCTTCCCAGCACTATCTCCCACGGATAAGCGGTCCACGTTTGCCGGAAATTCAGCAGCTTTGACTTTGCTTTCCAGACCCCCATACTTCCCAATCCCATGTCGCAGCACAAAGAAGTTAAGCTCGTAACCACTCACCAGCTGCTGGCTATGAAGCAGCGGGGCGAAAAAATTTCGATGCTCACGGCCTACGACTTCTCCATGGCCACCATTCTGGACGGCGCGGGCGTAGATGTGCTGCTCGTCGGCGACTCGGCCTCCAATGTTATGGCGGGCCACGAAACCACGCTGCCCATCACCCTGGACCAGATGATTTACCACGCCCAAAGTGTGGTGCGCGCCGTGAAGCGGGCTTTTGTGGTAGTGGATATGCCGTTTGGCTCTTACCAGGGCAATTCCTCGGAAGCCCTGCGCTCTGCTATTCGTATTATGAAAGAATCGGGCGGGCACGGCATTAAGCTGGAAGGCGGCGCCGAAATCAAGGACAGCATTACGCGCATTCTCACGGCCGGCATTCCGGTAATGGGTCACCTGGGCCTTACCCCACAGAGTATTTATAAGTTTGGTACCTACACGGTGCGGGCTAAGGAAGAAGCCGAAGCGCAGAAGCTGATTGAAGACGCCCTGCTGCTCCAGGAACTGGGCTGCTTTGCGCTGGTACTGGAAAAGATTCCGTCCAGCCTGGCCAAGCAGGTAGCCGAAAAGCTGAGCATTCCGGTTATCGGCATTGGCGCGGGCCCCGATGTGGACGGCCAGGTACTGGTAGTGCACGATATGCTGGGCATTACCAAAGAATTTAAGCCGCGCTTTCTGCGCCGCTACGCCGAGCTGGGCGACGTAATGAACGACGCTGTGCAACGCTACATTGCTGATGTAAAAAACCGTGACTTCCCCACTCAGGAGGAAGCCTATTAATACCACCAGAAAGCCAGCCTCATTCTTTGGGGCTGACTTTTCATTGCGATTCTCCGGATAAAGAATCCAGCTCCCGGCTGCTACCATCCTTCTCCCGAAGCCCGCTGCGCTATGTCCTCGCCTTCTACTTTTGAGCGGATTAATTCCTGGGTTCGGCATTCCGTTACCATCAAGCTGCTGTCTATCGGCATCCTGATACTGTTGCTGCTGATTCCGGCCTCCATGGTGGAAAACCTGGTGCAGGAGCGCGCCAATACCCGCGACCTGGCCACGGCCGAGGTAAGCGCCAAGTGGGGTGGGCCGCAGCAGTTCACGGGCCCGGTGCTGGTAGTGCCCTACCGCCGCCTGGAGCGCGACGATAAAAACCGCCTGCTGGAAAGTACTGCCTACGCCTGCTTCCTGCCCGACACCTTGTCGATAAAAGGCTCCCTGGCCCCGGAGCGGCGCCGGCGCGGCATTTATGAGGTAGTGGTATACAGCTCGCAGCTGCAGGTACAGGGCACTTTTCAGACAGCCTCCCTGGCCGATTGGAACATAAACCCAGCCGACATCCGTTGGCCCGAAGCGTTTGTGGCCGTGGGCCTGTCGGATATGAAAGGTATCCGCAACGGCATTTCCCTGCGCTGGGATGGGCAGCCCATTGCTTTCGAGCCCGGCGTACCCTCCCCCGATGTCATGCCCGTTTCTACGGCACCTCAGTTCAGTTCGCTAATAGCCGAGGTGCAAAATGCCCAGCGGTATGCAGGAGCGGTCGAGGCAGATATAACGGGTGCGGGGCCGGCCACCGAGGCCATGAGTGCGCCGGTCTTGTTGCCGGATGCTGCCGCGCTAGCCCGGAAACACACCTTTTCATTTAGCGTGGCACTAAATGGCAGCTCTGCACTGTTCTTTGCACCACTGGGCCGCGAAACCCGGGTGCAGCTGCAGGCTCCCTGGCCCGACCCCAGCTTTGCCGGTGCTTTCCTGCCGCGCCAGCACAGCGTAACGCCCCAGGGTTTCCAGGCCTCGTGGCGGGTGCTGCACCTCAACCGTAGCTACCCCCAGCGCTGGCGCACCCCCGACTTCCGCCCCGATGTAGATGGTTCTGCCTTTGGCACCCGCCTGATTGTGCCGGTAGATGAGTATCAGAAAAACATGCGGGCCGCCAAGTACGCCTTATTGCCTATTTCGCTCACCTTCCTCATTTTCTTTTTCGTGGAAGTGCTGAACCGCCAGCGTATCCATCCTTTTCAGTATATTCTGGTGGGATTGGGGCTGGTTATTTTCTACGTACTGCTGCTTGCCCTTTCCGAACACATGTCTTTCAATGCGGCTTACACCCTGGCCGGGCTGGCCATCATTGGGCTGGTAACGGCCTATGCGGCTAGTATTTTCCGGCAGCGCCGCCTTACGTTGATTACTGCCGGCGTGCTGGTGCTGGTGTACGGCTTTGTGTTTGTGGTGCTACAACTGCAGGACTATGCCCTCCTCATTGGCAGCTTGGGTCTGCTGCTGGTGCTGGCCACCGTGATGTATCTCTCGCGGCGTATCAATTGGTATGAAAACCCAGATGCGCCCGCCGAAAATTCAGTTGCTTAACTTTACCTCGTGAATCGTCCGAATCTGTGGTCGGAACGGAAAGAAATTCTGTTCGAAGACAATCATCTGCTCATTATTAATAAACCGGCCGGCCTGCTTGTGCAGGGCGATGCTACCGGTGATGAGCCCCTCTCCGCCAAGGCGGAGGAATACCTGCGTTTTAAATACAAAAAGCCCGGCGCCGCCTTTGTGGGCGTAGCACACCGCCTGGACCGGCCGGTAAGCGGCGTAGTAGCCTTGGCCAAAACCAGCAAAGCCCTCAGCCGCCTGAACGAAATGTTCCGCGACAATAAGGTGCACAAAACGTACTGGGCGCTGGTAGGCAAATGCCCGCAGCCACCCAAGGGCCACCTCACGCACTGGCTGGTAAAAGACCCTATCCGCAACACCACCAAAGCCTATACCGAGCGCCACGCCCAGGGCCTTAAATCGGAGCTGGATTATGAGGTGCTGGGCCAGGCCGGTAACCGCTTTTTGGTGCAGGTAAACCCCATTACGGGCCGCCCGCACCAGATCAGGGTGCAGCTGGCTACCGGGCTGGGCACGCCTATTGTGGGTGATGTGAAGTATGGTTTTCTGGCGCCCCTGCCCGATGTGAGCATTGCGCTGCACGCGCGCCGGTTGGAGTTTCAGCACCCGGTCACCAAAGAGGAAATGTGTTTCAATGCGCCGCTGCCGGACATTGCACATTGGGAAGCTGCCCAACCTTTTTATCAATAGAACCCATACCCCTGCTTTCGGCTGTATTTCGGCACTTGAATAATATTTTGTCCTTTTGGACGAATTATTGAACAGGGCCCACCCTGACCGTAGTTTTGTACTTGTCTTTGAACTAAAGGCCAATTACTGGGTTTATGCGGGCAACCTGTGTGCCTGCCCTTGCAGTCGGTTTCATTTCATTTCTGGCCATGCCAATACTTATCTTCTTCGTTGCCCACTATTACCTGTCGCTGTTCACGCAAACGTTCTACCTGCACCGGTACGCCGCCCACAAGATGTTTACCATGAACAAGTTTTGGGAGAAATTCTTCTTCCTGTTCACCTACATCTGTCAGGGCTCCTCGTTCCTCTCGCCCCGGGCGTATGCTTTGCTGCACCGCATGCACCACGCCTATTCCGACACCGAGCTGGATCCACACTCTCCGCTGTTCTCTTCCAATGCGTTTAGCATGATGTGGAAGACCAAGAACATCTACAACGCCGTGCTGAACCACAATTATGCTGAGGCCGAGCGTTTTGAGGGTGACTATCCGGAGTGGAGCCTGATTGAGAACATCGGCGACAAGTGGTACTCCCGCCTAGCCTGGGGCACGCTGTATGTGCTGTTCTATGTGCAGTTTGCTACCGCTTGGTGGCAGTATCTGCTGCTGCCCATCCACTTCCTGATGGGTCCTATCCACGGCGCTATTGTAAACTGGGGCGGCCACAAATACGGCTACCAGAACTTCGACAACCACGACCACAGCAAGAACACGCTGGCCCTGGATTTCCTGGCCTTCGGTGAGCTGTTCCAGAACAACCACCACAAACTGCCCATGCGCGTCAACTTCGGCGTGAAGTGGTGGGAGTTTGACCCCACGTATATGTTCATCTGGACGATGGATAAAATGCGCGTCATCAAAGTGAAGCGCAAATGGCAGGAAGCCATTCCGATGGCCGCTTAGCTTTTAAAAGAATAATGAAAAGGCTGTTCCGATAAGGAGCAGCCTTTCTTTATATCCCTTCGTCACTGCCTCTTAACTTAATCCGTCCTCCATCACATACCTGTCATCCTGAGCTGGCGAAGGACCTTCTCACGTCAAAACGAGCCGTTGTTCTGCTAGTCGTTCTTAGGTGAGAAGGTCTTTCGCCAGCTCAGGATGACAGATTTGAATATTGATGAATGATAATTTTGGACATTATGAATGACCAGCTTTGATAATAAACGAAACTTCACCTTCCTCCTTGCTCATTAATTCCCTACCTTTGCGCCTCACTTTCAACAAGACGCACGAGATGCGTCGCTTAACCAAACCGGTTTATGGCAGTTAAAATCCGCCTCGCCCGCCGCGGCCGCAAAAAGGCCGCTCAGTACGACATCGTTGTTGCCGATTCCCGCTCGCCCCGCGACGGCCGCTTCATCGAGAAAATCGGTACCTACAACCCCCAGACCAACCCCGCTACCATCAACTTCGATGGTGACAAGGCGTTTGACTGGGTGATGAAAGGTGCCCAGCCGACCGATACGGTTCGTGCTATGCTCTCTTACCGTGGTGTGCTGTACCGCAAGCACCTGCAGCTTGGCGTAATTAAAGGCGCCATCTCGCAGGACACTGCCGACCAGCGCTTCAGCGAGTGGAAAGAGCAGAAAGACGCCAAAATCGAAGGCAAGCGTACCTCACTGGGCACTGCCAAAGATGAGAAGCGCAAAGAGCAGCTTGCTGCTGAAACCAAGGTGAAAGAAGCCCGTGCCGAAGCACAGCGCGCCAAGCAGGCTGCTGCGCTGGCTGCCGCCGCTCCGGCTGCTGAAGCCGAAGCCCCTGAGGCTGAAGCTACGGCTGAAACCACCGAGGAAGCCGGCGCTTAAGCCCTTTCCGGAGTTTCCAGGTTGAGAGTTTAGGAGTTGCGAGGCGGCGAATTTCGTCCCGGGCAGCTTTTAAACTCTCAACTTTTTTATCCGCCTCAACTTCTCATTCCCATGAAGCCTGAAGAGTGTTACCTGCTGGGTTCCGTTGTAAAGCCCCATGGCCTGAAAGGCTTTGTGGTGGCGTTTATGGACGTGGACGACCTGGACGACTACCGCAAGCTGAAAACGGTGTACTTGGAGATGCCGGCCGCCCCCGGCAAGCTCACCGCCTACACCGTGGAAAAGGTGCAGCCCCAGACCGAGGACCGCGCCCTGCTGAAGCTGAAAGGCATTGACCGGATAGAAGAAGCCGAGCCCCTGCGCAACGGCCAGCTCTACTGCCCCCTCGCCGACCTGCCCGAGCTGGACGAAGACCAGTTCTACTTCCACGATGTCATCGGCTACACCGTCATCGATGAAAAGCTGGGCGAGCTGGGCACCGTGGAGGCCTTCTATGAGCTGCCGCAGCAGGATGTGATGGGCATGCGCTACAAAGGCCAGGAAGTGCTGATTCCGGTGGTTGACGAGCTGGTGTCGCACGCCGATGAGGAAACCCGCCAGCTGCACGTTACGCTGCCCGAGGGCCTGCTGGATGTGTACATGACGCCGGCCTCCCGCGAGCGGGACGAGCCCGACGAGGTGGTAGAGCCCTAGTATATGCGCATCGACATTGTCACCTGTCAGCCGGAATTGCTGGAAAGCCCGTTTGCCTATTCCATTGTGAAGCGGGCTAAGGAAAAAGGGCTGGCCGAAATCCATTTGCACCAGCTGCGGGACTTCGCCATCAACAAGCACGGGCAGATTGATGATTATGTGTTTGGTGGCGGTGCCGGCATGGTGTTGCGGGTAGAGCCCATTGCGGCCTGCCTGGACGGTTTGCTGGCCCAGCGCACCTACGATGCCGTGATTTACATGACGCCCGACGGTGAAACCCTGCGCCAGCCGCTGGTAAACCGCTTTTCCCTGGCCGAAAACCTGCTGATTCTCTGCGGGCACTACAAGGGTGTGGATGAGCGCATCCGCAAGGAGTACATCACCCATGAAATCAGTGTGGGCGACTATGTATTGAGCGGGGGCGAATTGGGGGCCGCTATTCTGGTAGATGCCGTGGTGCGCCTGCTGCCCGGGGTGCTGGGCAATGAAGAGTCGGCGTTGAGTGATTCTTTCCAGGACAACCTGTTGGCGCCCCCTATTTACACCCGGCCCGCCGAATGGCGCGGCCACGTGGTACCGGAGATTCTGCTTTCCGGCAACACGCCAAAAATTGAAGAGTGGCGGCACGAGCAAGCCGTAGAACGCACCCGTTTGCGCCGCCCCGACCTGCTTCCGGAGGAGCCTGCTGCCTCCGAAAAACCCGCTTCTAAGCCTGCACGCCGCGGTGCTGGTAAAAAAGCCTGAGTACGGGTTGTAATCTCCAAATCAGAGGGCTATATTTGCGCCTCTTTAATAGAAATCCAAGACGGCGCGGCCGTCCATTATAGTTTCCAAAACCATGAGCGTACTTCTCGACTTCATCAACCAGGAATCCCAGGAGCGCCGCGCCAGCTTCCCCACCTTCGCCGCCGGCGACACCATCAACGTGCACGTGAAAATCCGTGAGGGCAACAAGGAGCGTGTTCAGCAGTTCCAGGGCGTGGTAATCCAGCGTAAGAATTCTAACTCGAACGGTGAGACCTTCACCGTACGGAAGATTTCGAACCAAATCGGCACCGAGCGTATTTTCCCGCTGCTGTCGCCTAACATCGAAAAAATTGAAATGGTACGTCGCGGCAAAGTACGTCGTGCTCGTCTGTTCTACCTGCGTGGCCTGTCGGGCAAAGCCGCTCGTATCAAAGAGCGTCGCAACACCACGGTAACAGCTTAAGCAGCTTCTGCCTCGCGCAATATTACCGGAAGCCGGTCTTCTCTTTCTGAGGAGGCCGGCTTTTTGGCGTTTAGTCCTTTGGCGAAGCTCTGGCAACAGTTCAGCTATGAAACCGTATTTTCGCGCCGGTATCTTCCTCTATTCCCTTTTTATATGAGTTATATGAGAAAATTTCTGAGTGGCTGCCTGCTGGCTCTCTCTCCCCTGCTTAGCTACGCGCAGTCCACGAGCACTCCGGCCGCCTATTGGCAGCAGGAGGCCAAGTATTCTATTGATGTGGTGCTGGACGACCAACAGCATATGCTGACGGGCAAAGAAGAGCTACAGTACACCAACAACTCCCCGGACCAGCTACCCTTTATCTGGTTTCACCTCTGGCCCAACGCCTACCGCGACAACAACACCGCCCTGGCCAAGCAGCTGCGCCGCAACGGCGACCTGAAGTTTGAATTTGCCAAACCCGAGCAGCGCGGCTTTATTGATCAACTGGATTTCAAAGTAAACGGCCAGCCCGCCCGCCTGGACTTCGACTCCGAAAATCCGGACGTGGCCAAGCTGGTGCTGCCGCAGCCATTGGCCCCGGGCGCTACCATCACCATTACCACACCCTTCCGCGTCAAGCTGCCGGAGTCCTACTCCCGCCTGAGCCACCTGGGCCAGTCGTACCAGATTACGCAATGGTACCCTAAGCCCGCTGTATACGACCGCAGAGGCTGGCACCAGATGCCGTACCTGACCAACGGCGAGTTCTACTCCGAGTTTGGCTCTTTTGATGTGCGCATCACGCTGCCCGCCAACTATACCGTGGGCGCTACCGGCGTGCTGCAGAATGCCGATGAGCAGACCCGGCTGGACCAGCTGGCAGCGGCTACCGCCCTTAAGAAAACCAGCAAGGATTTCGGCGACGATGAGTCCTTTCCGGCATCCAGCCCCGAAACCAAAACCCTGCGCTACGTGCAGGATAAAGTGCACGACTTTGCCTGGTTTGCCGATAAGCGCTTTAACGTGCTGAAAAGCGGCGTCACGCTGCCTTCGGGCCGCCAGGTAACCTCCTGGGTGATGTTCCTGAATAAGGACGCGGTACGCTGGATTAAAGCCCTGGACAATGTGAACAGCGCCTTGCTGAACTACTCCAAATGGGTGGGCGAATACCCCTACTCCGCCGCCACGGCCGTGGATGGCGCCCTGAGTGCCGGTGCGGGCATGGAGTATCCGATGGTGACGGTAACCCAGGTTTCCGCTGATGCGGTGGTGCATGAGGTAGGCCACAACTGGTTCTATGGCATTCTAGCTTCCAATGAGCGGGACCATCCGTGGATGGACGAGAGCGTAAATACTTACTACCATCAACGCGTGCTGGCGCTGGATTCGGCGAACAATACCTTCGCTAAAATGACGAAGGCCGGCCCGCTAAAAAAGGCCGCGCAGTTCCTGGGCGTAGATGCCGCTACGGCCCAGGCCGCCACCCATATTCCGTATCAGGCGCTGGCTACCCGCGGGCTGTACCAGGCGCCGAGCAATACCTCCGCTACCTTCAGCAATACCAACTATGGCGTAGCCCTGTACATGGCCGCACCGGCGCAGTTCAAATACCTGGCCTCCTACTTAGGGCAGAATAAGTTTGACGCCGCCATGCAGGCCTACTATCAGCGCTGGCAGTTCCGTCACCCCTACCCCGAGGATATACAGGCGGTATTCGAAGAAACTGCGGGCCAGAAGCTGAGCTGGTTTTTTCAGGATATGCTGAGCAATACCCGCACTTACAATGCCTCCGTGAGCGACGTACAAGCCACCGACACCGTGAAAGTGCTGGTGCGCAACGATTCGCCCGCTCCGTTTGCCGTGCCAGTGGCCTCGCTGGATGCGCAGGGTCGCGTGCTGGAAACCCAGTGGACGCCGGTGCTGGGCGTGCAGGATGAAGACAGCGAAACCCAACTCAACTTCCGCCGCGAAAATGTAGCAGCCGTGGTTATTGATCCTACCTATCTGACGCCGGAACTCAACCGCCGCGACGACCGGATGAAAACGCAGGGCAGCTTCCGGCGCGTAGAGCCCATCCGGCTGCAGCCCCTGCTGGGCATCCAGCGCTGGGACCGGGCCGTTGTCAACTTTACGCCGGTAGTGGGGGCCAATTCGTCGGATAAGCTGATGGTGGGCGCGGCCTTCTACAGCAGCCCGGCCGTGCTGCAGCGTCTCAGCTACGTGGCCATGCCCATGTACAGCTTCAACCAGAAAGAGCTGAATGGCATTGGGATGCTGAATGTAAACGTGCTGCCCGACCGGTATGCCCGCCAGATTGTGACCGGAGTGCTGCTGCAGCGTTTTGAGCGCTACCGCAAAGTAGAGCCCAGCATTACCTTCCTGCTGCCCGCTACCGGCTTTAATGCGCCCCAGCACCGCGTGAAGTTCGCAACGGCTTCCATTTACCTGCAGGATGAGCAGGTAACCAGCAGCATTCAGACCATAGAGTACGGCGTGAAAGGCGGTGATGCCCGCCGGCATTGGAATGCTGATGTGGAGTTTAACAAGCTCACGCGTAACCGGGAACTGGACGACCGGAATGCGAACCTGTTGCGTGCCAGCGCTACCCTGGAGCATTTCTACAGCCCCAAAAAGAGCATTCAGGTTCGGTTGTTTGGTGGGCGCTTCCTGTCCAACATTTCGGCACAGGCCAGCGACTCGCTACTGGCCGAGCGCGACGTTCCCCAGCCTTACGTGCTGGGCCTGAGTGGCAGCCCCGACTACCGCTACCAGACGGCTTTCCTGGACCGCCAGCAGATTTCGCCCGCGTTTGCGGCCCAACGCCACCAGACCGACGACCGTGACGGTGCTTTCAAAGCGTATATTCCGGCCGCCAGCACCAAATGGCTGGCTTCGCTGAACGTCCTGGCCGATTTGCCGGTAACTTCACTCAAGGCCTTTGTAGACCTGGGCGCCATGCAGAATAAGGTGACAGTAGTAGAAGGCCGCCGGGCGCAGCGGCTGTTTTACGATGCCGGCCTGGTCGTGCCTTTGTTCGGCAGCCGCCTCCAGTTTTATCTGCCGGTGGCGGGCTCACAGTTTGAGAATGGCTTGCCCGGCAGCCGCAAAGACTTCACCGATAACATTCGGTTTGTCTTCCATCTGGAAAGCCTGAACCCCTTCCGGATCCTGGATGAGCAACTGGCCAAATAGCGCGGGCAAACGCCTGCTTTCCCTAATGCTGCTGGCAGGGCTCCTCGGCGCTGCCAGCAGCTGCGGTACGGACTATGCTAACCTGCCTACTTTCTCGGCGGAGCGCAAGCTGCTGCAGGTAGTAGTGGAGGTGCCGGCCGGCACTAACCACCTGCAGTACTTTGATCCGGCTACGCAGGAATTCCGGGCCATGCACCGGGCGGGCTTAGAGCAGGTAGTGGAATACCTCCCCTGTCCCGGTAATCAGGGCTTTATACCGGGCACCCGGGCAGCGGGCTCCGAGTTGCCCATGCAGTCCCTGGTGCTGGCAGAAACCCAGGCGCAGGGCACTATTATGGAGGTGCTCCCTTTGGCGCTGCTTACGCTGGATGACAATGGCACGCTGAAAAATATTGTGGTTACCACTCCTGCCCGCCCAAGTCAGCAGATTTTGCCCAAAGTGGAATCCTGGCAGGATTTGACAAGGCAATACCCAAGTGTGCGGGAAGCGGTGCGCCAGTGGTACCAGCATCAGGGCCGGGCCGGCGAAATCCGGATAGTGAGCTGGAAGGATGAACGGGCAGCCGAGCAGGCCGTGAAAGGTGCTATGTAGCCGGCCGCTTACCAAAGGCACAAATAAAAAGCCCCGCCAGGAATCTGGCGGGGCTTTTTGTATAGGAGAAAGGCGTTGCGAAACGACTACTCGATTTTGTTCATGCGCTCTTTCACTGCTTCCAGCGATACGCGCATGTTAACAATGTCGGCCCGGGCAGCTTCCTGCTCTTTCAGGTTCATGTCAATCTGGTTGTTGTACTGCTGCAGTTCGGCAGCGTTCTGCACCAGCTGCTGCTGAATCTCCAGCTTCTTAACCTTGTTCTTCTCGATGTCCTTGCGGATAGCATCTGACTTGGCAATAACCGCGTTGTGGTTGTTCTGAGAAGCCACCAGTGCCTTTTCGGCTTCGGCTACCTGCAGGGCCAGGTCTTCGCGGTAGAGCATGCGGGCGAAATCCTTCAGATACTGCTCGCTGGACTTCCACTGTACAGGCGTAGCGTCTTTGCTCAGGTAAGCATTGCCCAGGTCAATAGACCACCAAACGGTAGTACCGGTAGGCGTAGCGTCTACTTTGCTGATGATACGGATTGGAGTCTTCGAAATAGCTTCTACTACCACGCCATCCATGGTGTAAATGCCTTTATCGACTTTTACTTTGCCGATTTTTTCGTTGATCCACTTCTGCCATGAGTCATCGACGCGCTTGCTGTCGAGCTGAATAGTTACCCGCTGGCCTTTGCGCGGGATGCCTTTGATGGCCATTTCGGTTTCGTCCACCGGCGATTTCTGCGCATAGCCAGTCACCGTTAGTACAAACATCAAAAGCAGGGTTAAGAGTAAGCCTGGTTTCATAGATGAAAGTGTTAAAAAGAAGTTAAATGCAATAGGTCAGAAGTGGCGCCCGTGGTGGCAAACCGACTCATCAAATTTAACTATAGGTTAGGCATTTCCTTCTGCTGAGCTTCTATTTTTTTCCTATTATCACCATTTTATCATACAAACACAATTTCAACTATTATAAATTATATTAAACCAAAAATATTGTTGTTTTCACAGGCAAATTCCCTCACTATCGGCAAACATTAGCACCCTCCAGTAGTTAAAAAGCGACTATGAAAGTTACCGTTTGCCGTAAGGAACACTTTAACGCAGCCCACCGATTGTACAATCCGGCCTGGACGGATGCGCGCAATGCGGAGGTATTTGGCCCTTGTGCCAATGTGAATTACCACGGGCACAATTATGAGCTGGTGGTACGCGTAACCGGGGAGGTAGATCCGGATACGGGCTACGTGTATGACATGAAGCACCTGAGCTCTCTGATTAAAACCGAGATTCTGGATACCTTTGACCACCGAAATCTGAATCTGGACACGGTTGATTTCCGGAACCTGATTCCCACGGCCGAAAATATTGCCGTGGTCATCTGGCAACGCCTTCGTCCGCACCTGGCAGCCCCCCTGGGCTTATCGGTCACCCTGTTCGAGACCGAGCGCAACTTTGTTGAATACCATGGATAACTCCGTGCCCGGCCCTGAGGCCGACGCCCACCTGCCCCAAGATCTGCGCACCCCCCTGCGGCCTGATGCCTTCGCGCTTTCCGAGCAGGAGAAAATTGCCGCTATTGAACCCCATTTTCGGGAAATCATGAACCTGCTGGGGCTTGATCTAACCGACGACAGCCTGGCCGGCACGCCCCGCCGGGTGGCAAAAATGTATGTGCAGGAATGGTTCCGGGGGCTCAATCCGGAGCATCAGCCGGAGGTGCGCCTGTTTGAAAACCGCTACCACTACCACCAGATGCTGGTGGAGCGCGACATTACGCTGTTTTCCTGCTGTGAGCACCACTTTGTGCCCATCATTGGCAAGGCGCACGTGGCGTATATGCCCGGCGAGAAAGTGGTAGGCCTGAGCAAGCTCAACCGCGTAGTGCAATACTATGCGCGCCGCCCCCAGGTGCAGGAGCGCCTCACGCGCCAGATTGCCGAGGAGCTGAAGCACGCCTTGCACACCAATGATGTGGCCGTACTGATTGAAGCCGACCATTTATGCGTGATGAGCCGGGGCGTGAATGATACCAGCAGTAGCACCATTACGGCCGAATATTCCGGCATTTTCTTGCAGCAGGAACACTATCGAACTGAGTTCCTGCGCCTCATCGGCAAATAACAACTGCGGCAAGTAGGTTTTTGGTTGTAGCTTGCGCGCCCAAATTTCTACCCAGCTTCCGGCCTATGGCTACTAGCACGAATGAATCGGCCCGCAAGGTTCTTATTGCGGGCGGCACCGGTCTGATTGGCACGCGCTTAAGCGAAATGCTGATTGATGCAGGCTATGATGTGGCCCACGTGAGCCGCCAGGGCGGCGCCTCGCACTACCGGCGGTTCCGCTGGGATTTGCGCGCCAAAACCATTGACGAAGCCGCCGTACCCTACGCCGACTACATTATCAATCTGGCTGGCTCCAGCGTTTCGGATGGCAAGTGGACGGATGAGCGCAAGCGCGATATTATGGAAAGCCGCCTGGGCGGCACCAACCTGCTGGTACGGGAGCTGCGCGAGCGTGCTAACCATGTGCGGGCTTTTATCTCCGCCTCTGCCATTGGCATTTACGGGGATGCCGGCGACAAAATAGTAAACGAAGAAACGCCCCCGGCTTCCTCCAAAGATTTCCTGGCCGATGTGGCCCACCAGTGGGAGCTGGCCGCCGAGCAGGCCGCGGCGCTGGGCGTACGGACGGTTATTTCCCGCATTGGAATTGTACTGAGCGACCAGGGCGGCGCCCTGCCCTCCATGGCCCGGCCCGTGAAGCTCATGGCCGGCGCGCCGCTGGGCTCGGGCCAGCAGTTTATGTCCTGGATTCATCTGGATGACCTTTGCCGCCTGATTATTCAGATGATGGAGGAAGGCCATTGGGAAGGCACCTACAATGCCGTAGCGCCTAACCCCGTTCGCAACAAGGAATTCACCCAGATGCTGGCCGAGGTCATGCACCGGCCGCTGGTGCTCCCGAAAGTGCCGGAGTTTGGCCTGAAGCTGATGATGGGCGAGATGAGCGAAATTGTGCTGGCCTCGCAGCGCGTTAGCGCCGAGAAAATCATGCACGAAGGCTTCACTTTTGAGTACCCGCACCTGCAGGAAGCCTTGGAGTCTTTTTACGGCGACGATGAATAGAAAATGAGAAGGAATATAACTTCTATCCTCGTTCTTCTGTTTTTTAGTACCTGCGCTTGTGCACAGTCTACTCAAAAACTACCCATATCTGGCGTTTATGTGGGCTTGGAGCCTTACGGCGCCTCTAGTAAAGATGATATTACTCCCCATGATTTAACAGACCGATGGTACCACGAAAACACATTTGTGGTAAACGGAACAAACTGCTCATTGGAAAGCGTACCGGTCGTCTTTACTAAACGAAGAGGCAAGCAGTATTCAGCTTCAGATGGTGGGTTTCTAACCTATAAGGGAAGGTTAGTTTGGGAAACAGATTCTCTATTAGCAAAAATGAGACTTACTGATAGCGACTATGCTATGGTAGTGAGCTACCGCTATATTAATCCAGCAGATAGCAATTCATCATTATCTTTTGAAGAACAAGTGAAGCGCGGGATACTGGTTCCTGATTCCAGTGCTGCTAAACCAACTTATTCACTTCGGGTACTTCCTACTGGGCTGTTACTAAATGGAGTGCGGTATCAGTTGAAAGGAAAAGCTAGATAAGCAATCCACAGTAACGTCTACCTTACAGGCTATCCGGCACGGCCACAGCCCCGCTGTTGATTTGCTCCAGCAGGTTATCCACCACAATACTGTCCACGGGCTCGGCGCGCTTGGGGCGGGGGTCTTCGGTGTAGCAAACGTATTTCTTGGAAATCTTGACCGTGGGCTTGGGGAAGGGCCCCATGGTAATATCCAGGTCCCGGTCCTGGTAGAGCTTTTCCATATAGGTGCCAAAGATGGGCAGGGCCATGCGGCCGCCTTCGCCCTGTTGCGAGCGGAAGAAGTGGATGCTACGGTCCTCGCCCCCTACCCACACGCCGGTTACCAGATCCTTGGTCACGCCCATGTACCAGCCATCGGAATAGTTGGAGGTGGTGCCGGTTTTGCCGCCTATCTGGTTGTTTTTCTTCCAGAGCTCATACTCCCACAGGGCCTGGGAGGTGCCGCCGGGCTCATCCATGCCGCCGCGCAGCATATACAGCATCAGCCAGGCCGTTTCGGCCGGAATTACGCGCTTCTGCACGGGGTCAAACTGCTTGATAACGTTGCCGTTGCGGTCCTCGATGCGGGTGATATACATAGGCTCCGTGCGGAAGCCGGTGTTTACGAAGGTGCTATAAGCATCCACCATCTCATACACACTTACGTCACCGGCCGAGCCCAGCCCGATGCTGGGCACCGGCAGCAGCGGGCTGGTGATGCCTACTTTATGGGCGTATTTCACCACGTTTTCCCAGCCCACCAGTTCTGTTAGCTGGGCCGTTACGGAGTTGATGGAGCGGGCCATGGCCGTACGCAGCGTCATGTTAATGCCGGTGTATTCGCGCGTTACGTTATCGGGCTTCCACTCCATGTTTTTGCCGTTTTCCACGTACTTAATGGTCACGCGCTGGTCCCGGATCCGGTCGCAGGGGGAGTAACCATTGTCAATGGCGGTGAGGTACACAAAGGGCTTGAAGGTAGAGCCAGCCTGGCGCTTGCCCTGCTTCACGTGGTCGTACTTAAAGAAGCGGAAGTTGATACCGCCCACCCAGGCCTTCACGTGGCCGCTGAAGGGGTCCATGGTCATCATGCCGGCGTGCAAAAAGTGCTTGTAGTACGCCAGCGAGTCGAGCGGAGAAAGCACCAGGGTAGTGTCGCCGTCGCCTTTCCAGGTAAACACCTTCATGGGGCGCTTGTGGTGCAGGGCCGAGTCCAGCAGATCCGGACGGCCTTTGTAGCGGGCGGCCAGCAGCTTATACTGGTCGGTGCGCTTCATCTGGTTTTCAATGAAGTTGGGAATTTCCTTGCCATCCTCATCCACCCAGGGGTTTGAGCCCCGGTTGCGCCAGAAGTTATCGAAGGAGCGCTGCAAGGCCTTCATCCGGCTCTGCAGGGACTCTTCGGCATGGGCCTGCATGCGGGAGTCGATGGTGGTGTAAATCTTCAGGCCGTCGCGGTACATATCGTACCCGTTCTTCTCGCACCACTTATTCACAAACTGGCTAACGGCCCCGCGGAAGTAATTCTCCGGCCCATCTACGTGCCGCTCCACCTGGTAGTGCAGCACAATGGGCCGCTGCTGCAGCATTTTCACACTATCAGCAGAGAGAAAACCGGCCTGCCCCATGCGCTCCAGCACCAGGTTGCGGCGGCGCAAAGCGGCTTCCGGGTGGAAGCGGGCATTGTAGGTAGTAGGCGCGTTTACGGCCCCAATCAGCATGGCGGCTTCTTCGGGCTTGAGGCTGTCGGGGGAGGTGCTGAAGAAGGTTTTGGCGGCTACTTTAATACCGAAGGAGCTGGAGCCGTAATCCACGGTATTCAGATACATCCGTAGAATTTCTTCCTTGGTGTAGCGCTTTTCCAGCTCTACTGCCGTTAGCCATTCTTTGGTTTTGCTGATGACGGTACTGACCACCGGGATGTAACCCAGCAAGCCGCGGGTTTCGCCGCGGCGGGTTTTGTACAGGTTTTTAGCCAGCTGCTGCGTAATGGTGCTACCGCCGCGCTTATCGCCCTGCACCACGGCGTACACCGTGCCCAGCAAAGCCTGGGCATCAATGCCGGAGTGTTGGTAGTAGCGCACGTCCTCGGTGGCAATCAGGGCTTTCACCAGCATAGGCGACATTTTGCTGTACGCCACCGGCACGCGGTTTTCGCGGAAATACCGGCCTATCATCACCCCATCGGAGGTATACAGCTCCGAGGCCTGCTCCACTTTGGGGTTTTCCAGTTCCTCCAGGCTCGGCGACTTGCCAAACAAGAACAGAAAATTAGTGCCGACCAGAATAGGATACAGCAGAAACACCCCCAGCCCTATAACAAAGAAGCCCCAGATAGCCCGGGTCAGAATATTGGGCCAGCGCCGCCGGGGAACTGTTTTAACGGGGGATTTAGACGAATTAGAAGCAGACATGCAGCGCGTGTTGGGGCCAAGTCAGGGCCAATGCCTGGCGTTGGGAAAGCAAATATACCAGTTAGCGGCGGCTCAGCGCCGCGCTAAATTGCAGGAACGGCCGTAAGGTAATCAGCCCGGCCAATGTGCGCGGGAATCCGTTATTTGCCGGTTCAGCTTCTCTTTGCCCGTGCGCCTTCGCCTTCAACTATTCGAATTTGAGGATTTACCCTGGTTTCCGGCCGTAGTTCGGGCGGGAATGATGGATTATTTACGGTTCATGATCAGCCTGCTGCGCACGTATCAGCCTATTGTGCCTTTGCTGCAGGAAGCCTTACAGCAAGCCGGGCAGCCGCATATTGTAGAGCTTTGTGCCGGCGCGGGCGGTGGCACCGAAGGCATTCTGCAGACCTTACGCACCAGGGGCCATGGTAATCTGCACATCACCCTCACCGACCTGTACCCGCAGCCCGAAGCGTGGCAACTGCTAGAGAAACGCACCCAGGGCGGCCTGCGCTACGAGTCAGCGGCCATTGACGCCACCCACGTGCCGGCCGAACTGAAGGGGTTTCGCACCGTTTTTTCCGCTTTTCACCACTTCCCGCCAGCGGTAGCGCAGGCTATTCTGGCCGATGCCGTGCGCCAAGGAACCGGCATTGGCGTGTTTGAGGGCGCTGGCAAGCACTGGCTGGAAATTCTGCTGGCCTGGACGGTTTTGCCCGTGGCGCAGCTGCTCATCACCCCCTTTATCCGGCCATTTCGCCTTAGCCGGCTCGTGTTTACGTACCTGATTCCGCTGATTCCCTTGTGTACCATTTGGGACGGCACCGTATCTATTCTGCGTATGTACCCGCCCGAGGCCTTGCTGGCGCTGGCCCGCCAGGCCGACCCAGCCGGCCGCTTTCAATGGCGGGCCGGCAAGGTGCGGCATAGCTGGGGGCCGGAAGTTACGTACCTCGTAGGCTGGCCGGCTTAGCCTTTTTCTTGTTTTCTATTCGAGTTTTTATGGCCTTTGCCGCTTACCGCCGCGTTTTTCCATTGCTGCGCATTCCGTTTTCGGTGTATTTGATGCCCGTGTTTTGGTTTGGGCTGAGCGCTTTGCGTGAGCCTTTCAGCATGTGGCGGGCGGTGGGCGTTTTTGTGGTGCTGCATGTGCTGGCCTATCCGGCATCCAACGGCTACAACTCCTACTACGACCGGGACGAAGGCAGCATCGGCGGCCTGCGCCAGCCCCCCAAAGTAGCGCCCGAGCTGCTGCACCTGGTCTGGCTGTTTGATGTGCTGGCTATTGTGGGCGCCAGCCTGCTGTCGGTGGCGTTTGCGGGCTGGGTGGCGGTGTATCTGCTTATCTCGAAAGCCTACAGCTACGATGGTATCCGGCTGAAGAAGTACCCCCTTATCAGTACGCTGGTGGTGGTATTATTTCAGGGAGCTTTCACATTCCTTATGACGCAGGTGGGCGTGGGCGCATCCACGGCGGCCATTCAGGCGCCCGACAACCTGCTGCTGGCCCTGGTCAGCACCCTTTTTCTGTGTGGCTCCTACCCGCTCACGCAGGTGTATCAGCATCAGGAAGACCGCCAGCGCGGCGACGAGACACTGAGCTTACGGCTGGGCATCCGGGGCACTTTTATATTTGCTGCTTTGGGGTTGCTGACCGGTGCCGCCGTGCTGGCTGCCGCCTACCTCCAGCGCCACGAAACCCAGAACCTGCTGCTTTTCCTAGTAGCCACCGGCCCGGTGGTCTGGCTGTTCAGCCGTTGGGTGTGGCAGGTATGGCGCAACCCCGCCGCCGCCGATTTTGAGCATACCATGCGCATGAATCAGGTATCGTCGCTGTGCCTGAGTGCGGCTTTTGTGGCCATGCTGCTTTTCCAGCATTTCAACTGGCTCCGCTATTAAATTGAGGTTCAACAGAAGAGCGGATGCCTCCGTATCACCAGCTTCACCTACCTGCTCACTGCTATGCGTTCCTTATTCCTTTTGTTAGCGACAAGTTCTCTGATGATGTTAAACGCCTGTTCCGGCCCTAACACCGAGCAAGCAGAAACCGCACAGAAGCCAGCCGCTAGTGCCACAGAGTCGGCCGCTACCGAACCCATGGATACGCTGCGCCCACCCGGCGTAACAGCCCTGGCCGACACGCTGCAGCAGGTGCAGAAGCTGCACGAGTTTTCCCAAACAGGAAAGCCCGACAAATTTGCGTTGGTATTACGGGGCAAAACGCTGCTTACCGGCGAGCTGACCTTTACCATTACCAGTGGCACCGATAACCAAGTAATATTCCGTGAAACGTTTCCGGTATCTGATTTGGAAGCGGCCATGGTGTATGAGATGAAAACCCCAACCGCTACCCCGGCTGAGCGCGAAGCCTATGTGCGCAAGCGGCTGCAGGAGTTCTTCGCCGACAAAAACTTTGTGCGCCCCGCGCTTAGCCCGCAGGATACTTACCAGCCCGGCGGCGCCCTGGACAAAGCTGCCTGGGAGGATTTGCGCCGCCAGAAAGACGCCGTGGGCTTTGTGTACTTACTGGGCAAGGAAGACCGGCGCAAAATTGCCTGGTCGCCTAAGCGCCGGCAGGTGGTGCGGGTAGCCAGCTATGGTGGCTAGCCGCCGCTGGGCGGGCTACTCCTGCCCTGCTTCTTCAGCGGCCTGCTGCAGAGCCTGCTCTATGCCTTCCGCTAAAACCGCATACGGCCGGTAGCCGCGGGCAACTACATACCCCTGCTGCCCCACCCGCAACAGGATAGTGGGAAACCCCTGAATACCCATTCGGGAAATGGCCGCAAACTCCTGGCGCACCCCTTGCGCAGTTTGCGGATCCTGATAGCGCCGCCTGAACTCCGCTACATCCATCCCAAAACGGCCAGCCAGGGCTTCATAGGTTGCCAGAGCATTCATATTCTGCCCTTCCTGAAACCAGGCCAGCTGTAGGGCGTGCGCAAAATCGAGCGCCTGTTGTGTGGGGGCCAGCTGCCGAAACACGGATAGTGCCCGGCTGGGCGGCTCCGAATCCTGCACGCGCTTGCCTTCCTCCCCTGCCTGCCAAAAAGCCTCCCCAAACGCAACCCCAGTGGCCTGCTCTACCTGCCGGGCGGCCAACCGGATAGCCGACCAGTCTTCGCCAATAGGGCCTACCTGTTCCCCGATCATCATGCCGCCACTTAATATGGAAACCTGTAAGCGGCCCATAAACGCCTGCTGTATCTGCTGGATAACGGGCGTAGTAGCGTAGCACCACCCGCAGAGCGGATCATAGAGGTAAAGTAGTTCGGGCAGGTCAGGAACGGTCGTTTCCATTGGTCAGCGTGGTGGGTAAGTTGGTCAGTGTTTTATACAAACTGCTTAGGATAAAGCTAATTCTTCAATTTTCAACTACAACAAAGGGCCCGCATGCTAACATACGGGCCCTTTGTTGTACTTAAGCTGAATAGCATTAGCCATTCATGGATACTAGGAACTCGTCGTTGTCGCGGGTGCCTTTCATGCGGTCCTTCAGGAATTCCATGGCCTCGGCGGGCGTCATATCCGACATGAACTTGCGCAGCACCCAGATGCGGCTGAGCTCATCTTTGCTCATCAGCAGGTCTTCGCGGCGGGTGCCGGAAGCGGGTACGTCGATGGCGGGAAAGATGCGGCGGTTAGCCAGCTTGCGGTCCAGCTGCAGTTCCATGTTGCCGGTCCCTTTGAATTCCTCAAAGATTACCTCATCCATTTTAGAGCCGGTATCAATCAGGGCGGTGGCAATGATGGTGAGCGAGCCGCCGTCTTCCACGTTGCGGGCGGCACCAAAGAAGCGCTTGGGCTTGTGCAGGGCGTTAGCATCTACACCACCGGAGAGGATTTTGCCGGAAGCAGGCTGCACCGTGTTATAGGCACGGGCCAGACGAGTAATAGAGTCTAGCAGAATTACCACATCGTGGCCGCATTCCACCAGGCGCTTGGCTTTGTCCAGCGCTATGCTGGCAATTTTCACGTGACGGTCAGCAGTTTCGTCGAAGGTAGAGCTGAGCACTTCGGCTTTCACCGAGCGGGCCATGTCCGTTACTTCTTCGGGGCGCTCATCAATCAGCAGAATAATGAGATATACCTCGGGGTGATTCTCGGAAATGGCGTTGGCAATTTCCTGCAGCAATACCGTTTTACCGGTTTTGGGCTGCGCCACAATCAATCCCCGCTGGCCTTTGCCGATAGGCGCAAACAAATCCAGAATGCGGGTGCTGTACTGGGTAGACTTGGTGGAGAGCTTCAGACGCTCCTCCGCGAAGAGCGGCGTGAGGTGGTTAAACGGCACCCGGTCCCGAACTTCTTCCACCGTGCGGCCATTCACCAGTTCCACGCTTACCAGCGCATAGTATTTTTCACCTTCGCGGGGCGGACGAATGGTGCATTTTACGGTGTCGCCGGCTTTGAGGGCAAACTGCTTTACCTGTTGCGGGGCCACGTAAATATCATCGGGCGAGGCAAGGTAGTTGTAGAAAGGACTGCGCAGGAAGCCGTAACCGCCATCGGGCATCATTTCCAAGGTACCTTCCCCGGGAATAGTGATATCAAAATCGGGGCGGGTACGCTGCGGCTGGTTCTGGTTGGGGTTCTGACCCTGAACGGCCACATCCCCTACCGGGCGGTTGTTGCGCTCTTCGCGGCGCTGCTGGTCCCGGGCAAACCGTTCTTCGCGGCGCTGCTGGTCGCGCTGTTCCCGGTCGCGCAGGGGGCGGGGCTGCTGGTCGTCGCGCAAGGGGCGCTGCTGGTCGCGGGAGAATTCTCCGCGCGGAACATCCGTCCGCAGCTCGCGGGATCCTTGCTGCTGGTCGCGGCCCCGGTCACGGTCGCGGGAACCATCGCGCAGCCGTTCGCCGCGGCCAGGCTGCGGGATGATAACGGCGCCCGGCGAAGGCATCGGGATTCCGGGTACTACCGGCGCTAAGGCCGCTACAGCAGGAGCTTCTGCGGCTACCGTTTCGGGCGCCGGCTCAGGGGGAGCAGGTGCTACGGCCGGTGCTTCCGGCAGCACGTCGGCCTCCGGAACATCCAGCGCCACAGCATCTAAGGGCAGCAGTTCTCCATTAAGGGCCTGAACACCGCGCGGGGGGCGCTCCTGCCCACGAGCCCGGCGCTCCGGCCGCTGGTAGGGTTTAATGGGGCGCACGGCAGTGTCAATCTGCGTGGCTTCGTTGGTTGATTCCGTTCCGGAAACGGCCTCTACGGCGGGCGCTTCCACCGGCTGCATAGCGGCCGGGGCTTCTGCCGCTACCACTTCTGCGGCGGGGGCATTTTTGCTTGCTTTCGGGCTGCTGGGCTTGGTTTTTTGCGGAAGCTGCTCCAGCGGGGTTACAGCTTGCTGATCCAGAATCTTATAGACAAGATCCTGCTTACTGAGTTTCTTAAAGTTTCCAACCTTCAACTCTTCAGCAATTTCTTTAAGCTCAGAAAGCAGGCGGTCTTTTAACTCGTCAATAGTGTACATAGAGTAAACTGGAAGGGGGGGGAAACGCGCGGCGCAACGTCGTGAACCGGACAGCACAAACCAATCGGAGGCACCAACGGACGGCCGTGAAACGGCGCGCAACTACTGGAAGGTCTAAACGAAGGGTGGATTTTATAAACGGGAAGGCGCTGGCAAAAAACGGACCGTACGCACAGCAAAAAAGTACCCGCGGGCCCGGCATCAGCTACCGGCTTATTAGCGCAATGTTAGCGTAATACGCTTGAACTACCAAATTGGATATCGGAATTTTAGCCCCTATCCTTGCCTTAGCTATCGATTAGCCGAACAGACGGCGGGCAACTCCCAGGGGAAGATAGTGAAAAGCCCGCGTATCCGGTTGTTCTCCCTACTTTTGTTTTGTTCTAATTCGCGTTTTCTGCCTTATGCTGCAAGTTTCCGTTCTGAAAGAGCACCCCGAAGCGGTGCTGGCCGGGCTGGCTAAAAAACACTATAAAACCGCCGAAGCTGATGTGCAGGCCATTCTCTCGCTAGACCAGCGCCGGAAGGAACTGCAAACCGGCCACGACCAGGCCCAGGCCGAAGCCAATGAGCTGGCCCGGCAGATTGGTGGCCTGATGAAGGCCGGCAACAAAGCCGAAGCCGAAACGCTGAAGGCCCGCACCGCCGAGCTAAAGCAGCAAACCAAAGCCCACAGCGAGGAGCTGGCCGAAGTAGAAAAGGAGCTGCAGCAAATCCTGTATAAGCTGCCTAACCTGCCCCACAGCAGCGTGCCCGAAGGCCGCACGCCGGAGGAAAACGAAGTGGTGCGCGAGGTGGGTCAGAAGCCTGATCTGCCCGCCACGGCCAAGCCCCACTGGGAGCTGATTGAGCAGTATGATATCATTGATTTTGCGCTGGGCAACAAAATTACCGGCGCCGGTTTCCCGGTATACAAAGGCCAGGGCGCCCGTTTGCAGCGCGCCCTCATCAACTTCTTTCTGGATGAAGCCCGCGCAGCCGGCTACACTGAAATTCAGCCGCCTATTCTGGTAAACGAGGCCAGCGGCTTCGGCACCGGCCAGCTGCCCGATAAAGAGGGCCAGATGTACCACGCCACCGCCGACGACCTGTACCTGATTCCGACGGCGGAGGTGCCCATCACCAACCTTTACCGCGACGAAATTGTGCCGGTGGAGAAGCTGCCCATCCGCAATGCGGGCTACACGCCCTGCTTCCGCCGCGAGGCGGGCTCCTGGGGCGCCCACGTGCGCGGCCTCAACCGCCTGCACCAGTTCGATAAGGTGGAAATAGTGCAGATTGCCCAGCCCGAGCAGAGCTACGCCATCTTGGAAGAAATGCTGGCCCACATTGAAGGCCTGCTGCAGAAGCTGGAGCTGCCCTACCGCGTGCTGCGCCTCTGCGGCGGCGACATGAGCTTTACCTCCGCCCTGACCTATGACCTGGAAGTGTGGAGCGCCGCCCAGCAGCGCTGGCTGGAAGTTAGCTCCGCTTCTAATTTTGAAACCTACCAAGCCAACCGCCTGAAGCTGCGCTACCGCGCCGAAAACGGCAAAATGCAGCTGCTGCACACGCTCAACGGCTCGGCGCTGGCCCTGCCCCGCATTGTGGCGGCCCTGCTGGAAAACAACCAGACGGAAGAAGGCATCAAGCTGCCGGCTGTGCTGCACAGTTACTGCGGCTTCAGCCAGATTGGCTAACCGTAAGTCCTCCTTGTAGAAAGCCCCTGGTGCCCGCCGGCACCAGGGGCTTTTTGTATGTGACCAGGTGCGTTAGTACTCTGCCATTTCCTCGTCTACATAACACCAGGCCCATTGCTCACCGGGCTCCGCTGATACCACTACCGGATGCTGGGTGGCCCGGAAGTGTTGGGTAGCGTGCTTGTTTTTGGAAGAGTCGCAGCAGCCTATGTGGCCGCAGGTTTGGCACACGCGCAGGTGCACCCATTTATCACCCAAAGCCACACACTCCGGGCAGGTATGGTGGCTGGCCGGAACAATGGTTTCTAACGCTGACAGATGGGTGCAGAGGCTCATTTGCAGCAAATTTTAGTGGATAGTGGAAGTGCCGGAAGTGGGTGTAATCAATGGCAGGGCAGCGCTGGCTGATTGCTCATCCACGACGGTGGTTACAATGCGCAAAGTACCGCTGGTGAGGGTTTTCTGGACGGGGCACTTCTCGGAAATCAACTGCAGGCGCTGCCGCTGTTCGTTCGTAAGCGGCCCCAGCAGCCTGATTTCCTTGTGCACTTCCTCCAGCATAAAGCCGGGCTCCTCGGGGTGCTCACAATCCTGCTCGTGCACCCGCTGATGGCGCAGCCCTATTTCTATGGCTTCCAGGGGCCATTGCTTTCGGCTGGCGTACAGGCGCAGCGTAATGGCCGTGCACGTACCCAGCGCCGACAGCAGCATATCATAGGGCGTAGGACCCTGGTCCTGGCCGCCTACCTCCACCGGCTCATCCACGAAAAAGGTATGCCGCCCGGCACGCACCTCGGCCAGCAGTGCCGTGGCTCCTACATGCACCCGCACGGTAAATTCCGGGGCGGTAATGTTTGGGTTATCAGGCACGGGGCATTTGTAGTTTGTGCATTAAGGCATCATTTTCCGGCTCAGAGTAAGGCCCAAAGGCGCTAACCAGCAAGCCCTTCACGCCTTCCGCCGATTCTATAGCATACACAACATCTTCATCACCGGGGTCGGAGGTGCCTTCAAACCGGTGAAACTCCCGCACCTGAAACTGCTCCGGGTGCAGCCGCAGATTCAGCCCCGAGCACACCAAATGCCCATCCTGAATATTGAAATCTACCAGGTAGCCTCGTTTCTGCAGGTCGCGCACGGCCTGTAAAACGGTATCGTAGTGTTGTGCAGCCATGGCCTGTTAGCGTAGAGAATACCCCTTAAGATAGCAGCTTTTCTCCTCTTTTGCTGCTCGGCCGGGCTCTACCCCAACCGTGCGTCAGACACCGGCACCGGTGTGCCCGGAGCCGGCGGAAAGAACGGCTCAAAACGGATATCACGCATGCATTTGAAATGACCGCGCGGACATTTTTCGTACCCTATTTTAGAACACGGACGGCACTCCAGCCCTGGCACCTCCAATACATGATACTTAGTGCGGTACGGATACATCCCGAAGGCCGGCACCGTGTTGCCCCATACGCTGTAAACCTCCTTCTGAAACGCCGCGGCAATGTGCATCAGCCCGGTATCGTGGCTGATAACAAACTGTGCCTGCCGCACCAGCGAGGCCGATTGGTTCAGCGAATACTGGCCGCAGGCGTTCAGAATTTGGGGCTGCGTTTTCTCTGCGGTACGGCTTGAAAAATGTGCTTCTATCAGCTTCCCGTTGGCGGCATCTTCCGGCCCGCCCAGCAGCACTACCGGCTGGTGCAGCAACGCACACAGCTCTATAATCCGCTCTACCGGCAGGCGCTTGGTGGCGTGCTGGGCCCCAATAGCGAAGGCCACATAACCCTGCTGAAAAGCGGCAGGCAGCGTAGCCAGACTTACCTCGGCCGCGGCGGGAATAAAATAGTCCAGTCCCTGCCCATCGTTCCGCACCCCCAGCGGCGCGGCTGCCACCAGGTAGCGGTCCACGATGTGTACTTCCGGCAGCGTGTTGATTTTCAGATTGACCAGCAGCCATTTGCGCCAGTTCAGCTTATCGAACGCTGCCGATTTTACGCCCAGCTGCAGCTTAATCAGGCTGGTGCGCAGGTTATTGTGCAGATCCACGATGAAATCAAACTGCTCGGCGCGCAGCTCCTGCACCAGTTCCCGCAGGGAGCCGGTGAGGTAGTGCGCCTTATCCACGTAGGGGTTGGCCTCCAGCAGGCTACGATAGCCGGGCTTGGTAGCAAAGTGCACTTCAGCCCCGGGCACCTGCTGCTTTATAGCCCGCACTACGGGCGTAGTCAGCACAATATCACCAATGGAAGAAAAGCGCAGCACCAGAATTTTCATGCGCTTACCCAAACAGGGAATCCTTAAACTCCAGCGGCGCTTTAATACCCGCTTTGCGCTGGGCAAAGTAGGCCGCTACTTCTTCCGCTGATTTCGCATTGAAAGTCATTTCCTTGGTGAGGCCGCCTTTGCGCCCCATCATCACGCCGTAGCGCATATCGGCGTAGCCATCGGTGTGGTGCGCATCGGGGTTAATGCTGAGTTGCACGCCTTTTTCCAGGGCGTAGTGTACCCAGCGCCAGTCCAGGTCCAGCCGCCAGGGGTTGGAGTTAATTTCGATGATGACGCCGTGCGCGGCACAGGCATCAATAACGGCTTTGTGGTTGATGGGGTAGCCCTCGCGGCGCAACAGCAGGCGGCCGGTGGGGTGGCCCAGCATGGTGGTATAGGGGTTTTCAATAGCCCGTAGCAGGCGCGTAGTGGCCTTTTGCTCGTCCATGCGCAGGTTGCTGTGCACGGAGGCTACAATAAAATCAAAGGTATTCAGCACCGTGGGCGGGTAGTCCAGGGCGCCGTCGCTGAGAATATCACTCTCAATGCCCTTAAAAATGCGGAAAGGCGCCAGTTCCTGATTGAGCTGGTCTATTTCCTTGTGCTGCTGGCGTACCCGCTCGGGGCTAAGGCCATTGGCGTAGTGGGCAGCCTGTGAATGGTCGCAGATACCCAGGTACTCGTAGCCTTTATCGCGCAGAAAAGTGGCCATTTCCCGAAGGGAGTGGGCGCCATCGGAATAAGTGCTGTGGTTGTGCAGGGAGCCGCGCAGGTCCGTTTCCTCCAGGAGTTTGGGCAGCTTGTGCTCTTTGGCCAGGGCCAGCTCGCCCAGGCCTTCCCGCATTTCGGGCTCCACATACTGCAGACCGGCTTTTTCATAGACGGCGGCTTCCTGATAAAACCGCTCCTTATTCACCAGCTGCCGCAACGAGGCGGGCTGCCCGGGCGCCGTGCCGGCTAAGGCTTCGGATAAGTGCGCTTCGCTGGCGGAATGCAGAAAAAGCTCCTTTGTAAATTCTTCTTTGGTAGTAAACAGCACCTCTACCCCTACTCCGGAAGCGGCCGTGGTGCCGCGCCACGCAAACGGACCCGAGCGGGCTGGATCCGGCACCAGGCCTTCCAGCTTATCGAGCACCTGGTGCGCTTTCCAGGGCTTATCAGTAGCGGCTATCAGCTGCACATTTTCTACTATTTCCAGCCGGCGGCGCACTTCTCCGGCCACGGCTACCTGCTCCGTATGCAGGGCGGTGCGGAGCTGCGCGGCCAGTTCCTCAGCCAGCTGCTCGGCCTGGGGATACAGCAGCTTACCCTGGCTTTGCTGGGTAAATTCCAGCGCGGCCAGAATGGTTTCCTGGGTTTTCTTGCCGAAGCCCTTGAGCTTGCTTACCTCGTCGCGCTCGGCAGCCTCGCGCAGCTGCTGGGGGCTTTCAATGCCCAGCTCTCGCCACAGGGCCCGGATCTTTTTGGGGCCGATGCCTTTCACCTTCAGCAGCTCTACCACGCCGGGGGGCGTGATGCTGAGCAGGCGCGTGAGCTCCTCAAACGAGCCGGTATCCAGCATTTCGGCCACGCGGGCGGCGGCGGTTTTCGAGAGGCCGGTGCGGTCGGGCAGGCCCGTGCGCTCTACGTCGGCTACCGGAAAGCTGAGCTGCTCCAGCGCGGTAGCCGTGCCTTCGTAAGCACGAATCTTGAAGGGGTTTTCATCGTGCAGTTCCATGAGCTGGGCGGCCAGCCGGAAGGCACGAATAAGAGCACGGTTATCCACGGAGAAGTAGCGCTAAACGAATGTATCAGTAAACCCAGGGGGCCGTAAAAGTACGGGAAAGCCACTGTCAAAGTCGTACTTTCGTTTTACTCCTGTTCCGGCCCCTTAGCCTTTGCCCCCTGCTATTATGCGTATTTCCGCCCTGCTTGTGTGCCTTTGCCTGCTTCTGATGGCCAATACCTGCACCCCGGACCCGCGCCGCGGCAACCCGGAGCTGCAGCTGCTGGAACAGACGTGGCTGCATGCGCATGAGGAAGACCAGGGTGATGTGCATGTCTATCGGCCCAATACGTATGCTTTTCCGCCTTCACGGGGCCGCACGGGCATGGCCTTTGAGCACAATGGCCTGTTTACGCAGTTTGATATTGCACCCACCGATGGGCTGGAAGGGCACAAAGGCCAGTGGCAGGCAGTAAAAGAAAATACGCTCCACATCTCCCTGGAAGACCACTCCCAGCCCGACTATAATCTGGAAATTATTTCCCTGGAGCCCGGGCTATTGAAAGTGCGGCGGGTGGACTAAAACCGAAATCTAACGGCAATGGCCCGGCATTATGCGTCGTGCGTTGCCTCGCATTCCCTCAATCTTTCTGTCCTTCTCTGCCTGCCGCTGACTAAAAAATCAGCGGCCAACACCCGTTGAGCAATATTATTTTTATTGAATCAACCTTCACGCATTATCACACAACATTCATATTATCAAGGATTTATTTCAACAAAATTCGGCCTTTACGGTTGAATGGAGAAGACCACGAAATATTTTTTATTTCCTCATGCAACTTCCTGCTGTGCTGAGGCCTCTTACCACTGAGAACCGGCAGCCTGTGTGCAGGCAGTTTGTTCTTAGCTAAGACTATAGCAGAATTGCGTGTGCAGCGTGTTCCTTGATATGTGGAATTGAGGAGTTTGGGAGACCCTGCCATGGGTACCGGGGTGGTGGCTCGATGGCAGGTGGGTAGCTCGCAGGCCCGCTGAAGTAAGAGAGGAGGTCGAAATTCTTTTTCGACCTTTCGGCGGGTTTAGATAAAGCAACCCTTTCCTCCCAAACTCCTCAGTTCCGAATTACGCAACACACATGATGAATTTCTGGCTAGTCAAATCTGAACCGGCGGCTTATTCCTGGGCAGATTTTACCCGGGACGGCCACACCGACTGGACCGGCGTACGCAACTTTCAGGCACGCAACTATCTGCAGCTGATGCAGCCCGGCGACCTGGTACTCTTTTATCATAGCGTGACCGACAAGCAAGTGGTGGGCGTGGCCGAAGTGGCCCAGCCTGCTGCCCCCGATGCTACGGCCGCGCCTGACAGCGGTTGGATAGCCGTTCAGCTACGTCCGCAACAGGCCCTGGCCCAGCCGGTCTCTCTTGCGCAAATTAAACAAGATATTCGATTGAATAACATCGGCTTGTTGCGCCAGTCCCGGCTTTCGGTTATGAACCTGCGGCCGGAGGAGTTTGACGCTATTCTGGAGCTGGGCAGCTGATTGCTGCCGGCCGTATTTCCGGGCCACCCGGGGTGCATTTGTGCGTGGGGTGTTGTATATTAGGAGTATATCCTGATTTTACATTCTCAAGTCTATGCGCTACCTGTTCTACGCCTACTGCTTTCTGGTATTGCTGGGAGGCAGCACCCCGCGCGCCTGGGGCCAGACACCGGTACAAGCGGCCCGGTTTGAGCTGGCGCTTACCCCCAGCAACAGTGATGTAACCGTATTCCCCCTCCCCGATAGCTCGGCGGTACTGCTGGTGCGTAAAGATGCTTTTCTGAGCTCTCAGGACAACTATACCTTCCATAAGCTGAACGCCAGGCTGCAGGAGCGCTGGCAGCATTCCATTAAGGTGGAAACCCAATATCAGGAGGTACTGAGCGGCACCGAGGGCAATCAGGTATACGTGCTGTTTCAGAGTAACTACCTGCCCGACCGCCTGCTGCTGGTGCATCTGGATGGCAACCGGGGGACTAGCCGCATGGTAAAGATTGACACCCGCGTTTCCCGGGACTTGTTTGATCTGAAGGTATTAGCCGGCCGGGTGTTCGTCACCACGCTGGTTTCGCAGCACGTTACCATTCTGCACATCAACCCGGATACCGGTGAGTTCCAGTTTCTGCCCTCCGTATATGAGAGCCTGCCCGCGCAGTTCACCTTCCTGGCTGATTCCGTCACTAAGCGCGCCGAGGTAATTTTAACGCAGACCAATGGCTTAAAATCCCGGCTGCAGGTAAAGCAGCTTTCCCCCCACGGCAACTTGCTGCGCACGGAGTTTGTGCAGACGGAGAGCGACCGAAACCTGATTTCCGCCCAAATCAGCCCCGGCGACAGCACCTCCCGCATCCTGGCCGGCACCTACACCCTGCGCGACCTGCAGTATTCCCAGGGCCTTTTTGCCACCGACCTTACTGCGGGCGTCACGGCCACCGGCGCCCGCAAGTCGCTGCGGTTTTATGATTTCCTGGCATTCAAACATTTCTTTGATTTTATGAATCCCGTGCGGGAAGCCCGGCTGCGGCAGCGGGGTGCCCGGCGCAAGGCGGCCGGCACGCCCATGCGCCTGCATTACCGGCTCCTGATGCATGACATGCTGCCCACCCCGGAGGGCTATGTTTTGGTGGCCGAAGTCTATTACCCTCGTTATCGGTACGACAATGTAAATAATGCCAATACAGCTCTCGCGCTTTCTAACTCCCGCCAGTTTGAAGGCTACCGTACCACGCATGCCATAGCCTGCGGATTTGATAAACAAGGCAACCTGCTCTGGGACAATACCTTTGTTCTAAAAGACAACTGGAGCTATGACCTGGCGCCCACAGTGCGGGAGCGGCTGCTGCCCGATGGCCGCCTGGCCCTGGCCTACGTCATTGACCACAAGATCCATTACAAGATTATTGACCGCACTACTGCCGCCCCTAATGACTTGCAGGTGCCTGTGCGCAGTAATTTGAGTGACCTAAGGGAGAAGCTGACCGATACTCAGCAGGAAGAAGTTCTGCCCTGGTTTGGCAGCCGGTTTCTGGTGTCTGGCTACCAGCATGTGCGCCCGGATAAGGGCGAAAGCCGCAATGTATTCTTCCTGAACAGCCTTGCCTTTGAGTAATAGTTGCCGATGGATTGAGCCGGCGTGCGTATGTTGGGGCAAAATTTTCTACTCCTATGCGCCACTATTCATCACTCCTCCTGCTATTGCTGAGCCTGCTGCTGGGCACCGCCTCCTCCTGCCGTACGGCCGCTGGCCCCGAAAAACCGGCCCGCACCGTGGCCGAGTTCTTCCGCAAGTATGAAGCCCGCCCCGGCTTCAAGGCTCAGACCATTGAAGCCAATTTCACAACCCGCCTGCTGCTGGGCCAGCTTGGCCGCCTGGGTGGAGAAAACGACATTACCTCCGCCGTGGCGGCGCTGCGCAGTGTGCGCGTGCTGACCTTTACGCCCACCGCTAGCAGCGCACGCAACCTGGTAGAGCGGGGCCTGAATGAGGAAGTAACCGGTTTGCTGAAGAGCGAGCGTTACCAGCCTCTGCCCGTAGCCGCCGCCGCCGATGCTTCCACCCAATACAACTTCTCCGTGCGCCAGGACGGCGACCGGGTGCAGGAAGTGGTAGGCACCGGCAAAGTAGAAAATGTACCCGATTCCTTTGTGCTGCTGGCCATATCCGGCAACTTCACCCAGGACCAGCTGCAGCAACTGCTAAAAATTCTGCCCGGTGCGGTAGACCAGATAGCCAAGTAACCGGAAGCATTTGCTCCCAACACCCCATAAAAAAAGCGGTGAGCCTTTCGGTTCACCGCTTTTTCTGTTTAGCCGGGCCGGTTAGGGCTGTGGCTGGCTGGGGATGTAGAACTCAAACTTGAATTCTACGCGGCGGTTTTTCGCCATGCCCTTCGCCGAGGTATTCGGCGCAGCTGGCATCGACTCACCAAAGCCTTCCGTGGTTACGCGGTTTGGATCTACTTTCTTGTTGGTGAAGTAGCGCTTGGCCGAGTTTGCACGACGCTCCGACAGACCCTGGTTGTACTCATCGGTACCGCGGCTATCGGCGTGGCCCGAGATGCGCAGGCTGTACTCAGGGTACAGTTCCAGAATCTTAATCATGTTGTCCAGGGTGGGGTAAGCGCTGCGCTTAATAACCGTGCTGTTGGTTTCAAACTGCACTGGCTTCACCTTATTGAACAGAGCGGGGTCAATTACGCGGCAGCCGGTAGAGTCTACCTGGGCACCGGTGGGCGTGCCGGGGCACTTATCACGGTTGTCTGGCACACCGTCGCCGTCCTTATCCAGGTTCAGGGGGCAGCCTTCGGCGTCTACCTGCGTACCAGCGGGGGTATCGGGGCACTTATCGTTTTTGTCAGCTACGCCGTCGTTATCGGCATCGGGGCAGCCGCGCAGAGCAGCGGTACCGGCCTGGTCGGGGCACTCATCTTCGGAGTCACGCACGCCGTCGTTGTCACGGTCGGGGCAGCCTTCCAGCGCAGCCGTACCGGCTTCCGTGGGGCACTTATCCTGGTAATCCGGTACACCATCCTTGTCACCATCCAGGGGGCAGCCGGCTTCATCTACGGCTACACCGGCGGGGGTGCCGGGGCATTTATCTTTCCGGTCCGGAACACCATCCGCATCAGTATCCTTGGCTTTGCCCAGGGCAATGTTCAGGCCCACGGTGTGCTGTAGGAAACGGTCATCAATCTTGTTATCGTCGCGGGAAGGGTCGCCGTCAATGTTGGCGCCCAGCGGGAAGTGCTGGCCGGTCTGCACAAACAAACCTACCGACTCACCCAGCTGGAAGTTGATACCAGCGGCACCGAACACATCGAAGTGGTTCTTGTCTTCGGCCGTATTAATAACCTGGTTGTCGCGGTTGATGGTGCCTTCGCGGCTCAGGTACGTGAGCCCGGGAGCCAGCAGCAGATAGGGCTGAATGGGGGAATCTTCCTTCATAGCCCAGCCGTTGTTCAGCTTCAGCTTCAGGCCCAGATTCACGTTTACTACGTTGGTAGCGAAAGTGCTGCCGTAGAGGTTAGGGCCGGCAGGAGCCGTCTTCTTGAACTCTACGTAGTTACCGCTCAGCTGCAGGTCCAGACCGGGGGTCAGGTAGCGGCTAATGGTGAGGCCGGGCGCGTACTTGTTTTCACCGAACTTCCAGTAGTCGGAACCGAAGTTACCTTTGTACTGCATGGCGCTGACGTTGAGGCCAATAGCCGTCTTTCGGTCGGCTGTTTGCGCCTCGGTCTTGGGGGCAGCCGCCAGGAGCGTCAGACCCAAGAGAGTTGAGGTTGCTAAAATGTGTTTCATAGGGGCGAAATTAGGTGGAAGAATTGCACAGGCGGGAGCCGCCACCGTTTGGGTATAGCATATCCGAACTATCCGCCTATACCCTTCCTTGCCAAATAAAGTTGCTCCCGAGGTGGCCAAACACCATTATACCGGGCATTATTCGGCCCTCAATCCATACATATTCAACATTTTATATTTAAAATAATTGAAGAACGGTTGATTGCACTGTTATTTCCAAGGGTAAATTCAATCCCGTAGAAAGTCAATAAAAATAAATGATAAAAAAAGAAGACGCTTGTACTTACAAGCGTCTTCCAGGGGTGATTTAGGCTTAATATTCTTCTGGTAAGCCCAGGATTAGCGGCGCATGAGGCGCTCAATATCGTCGGCTTCCAGCGGGATATTTTTCATCAGGTCCTCATTGCCGGTTTTGGTAATGAGAATATCATTTTCCAGGCGAATACCCAGGCCCTCTTCCCGGATATAAATACCAGGCTCGCAGGTGTACACCATGCCGGCCTCGAAGGGGCGATATTTAAACCCTACATCGTGCACATCCAGGCCCAGATAGTGGGAGGTGCCGTGCATGAAGTACTTCTTGTAGAGCGGGGCGGCGGGGTCCTGGTTGCGCACGTCCTGTTCGTTCAGCAAATCCAGCTTAATGAGCTCCTGCTCCATAGTGCGGCCCACAGCGGCGTGGTAGTCCTCAATGTTGTTGCCGGCTACCAGTTGGGAGGTGGCAAACTTCATTACGCGCAGCACGGCATCGTACACCTGGCGCTGGCGCTTGGTGAAGGTGCCGTTGACCGGAATGGAGCGGGACAGGTCGGCGGCGTAGTTGGCGTACTCAGCACCAAAGTCCAGCAGGATGACGTCGCCGTCTTTGCATTGCCGGTCGTTGCTGACGTAGTGCAGAATGCAGGCGTTGGCGCCGGAGGCAATGATGCTGCCGTAGGCCGGGCCGCGCGAGGCATTACGCAGGAACTCGTGGTACAGCTCGGCCTCAATTTCATACTCCATCACGCCGGGCTTCACAAAGCCCAGCAGGCGGCGGAAGGCCTTTTCCGTGATGTTGCAGGCCTGGCGCATCAGCCGGATTTCTTCCTCGCTCTTAATGGCCCGCAGGCGGTGCATCAGCGGAGCCGCGCGGCGGTAATTGTGCAGCGGATAATCTGCTTTGATTTTTTTAGCGAAGCGCGCATCACGCGTTTCCACCTCCACCACGGCCCGGATATGCTCATTGGTGTTCAGGTACACGTTTTCGGCCTCGTTCATCAGGGCTATCAGCACCGAGGGAAAAGAGTCGAGCCACATGATGGACTTCACGCCGGACTGCGCGCGGGCCTCGTCCTTGGTCAGCTTATAGCCTTCCCACACCAGAATATGCTCGCTGGTTTCCTTCAGGAACAGAATTTCGCGGTGCTGGGGCAGCGTGGCATCCGGGAACAGCAGCAGAATGCTTTCCTCCTGATCTACCCCGGACAGGTAAAACAAGTCGTTGTTCTGCCGGAACGGCATGGTGCCGTCGGCATTGGTCGGCATCACATCATTGGCCTGAAAAATGGCCATCGATGCCGGGGGCAGCAGTAGGGTAAAATTGCGGCGGTTCTGGATGAAAAGCTGCGGATCGATGGAGCCGTAACGCATAGGAGGGCGGAATAGTGAAAAGAGCTACAAAGACGTGCCACGAAGGCGGGGGCTGCAAGTTAGAAGAATGACGCGCACAATGAAGAGCCCCGGGCTTGGGCGGCTGCCGCAAAAACAATAGCTTAGTTGTATCTTTGCAGCCTGCTTTCTTGCACTTTATCGATGTCCGACGCCTCTTCCCGTGCTGTTCTGCTGATTCAGACTGCCTTTATCGGCGACGTCATTCTGGCCACGGCCCTGCTGGAGCACCTGCACCAAACGGAGCCCGACACGCCGGTAGATTTTCTGGTCCGCAAAGGCAATGAGGGTCTGGTGCAAAACCACCCGCACGTGCGCAACGTGCTGGTGTGGGATAAGAAAAAAGCCAAATACCGTGGCCTGTGGCAGCTGCTGAAGCAAATCCGGCAGACGAAGTACGAGCGGGTTATTACCCTGCAGCGCTTTGCCTCCACGGGTTTTCTCACGGCCTTCTCGGGGGCTCCGCAGCGCATCGGCTTCGATAAAAACCCGTTCTGCTCCCGCTTTACCATGGCCATTCCGCACCTGATTGGGGCCGGCATCCATGAAGTATCGCGCAACCTGCACCTGCTGGACCCGGCTTACGAAGGTCCGCTTACGCCCCCCCGCCTCTACCCTACCGCCGCCGATGAAGCCGCCGCCACCCAGGTGGCCAGCCTGGCCGGGGACAGTCCTTATATCTGTATTGCCCCTACTTCCGTCTGGTTTACCAAGCAGTTTCCGGAGGAGCAGTGGGTAAAGCTGCTGGCCGCGCTGCCACCCCGCTATACCGTGTTTCTACTGGGCGGCCCACCTGATGTAGCCGCCTGCCAGCAGCTGCTGGAGCGCAGCAACCGGCCACACGTATATAATACCGCCGGCAAGCTTTCCCTGCTGGCTTCCGCCGCCCTCATGCGCGGGGCCATGCTCAACTATGTAAACGACTCGGCACCCATGCACCTGTGCTCGGCGGTAGGCGCTCCTACCTGCGCGGTGTACTGCTCCACGGTGCCCTACTTCGGGTTTGGGCCGCTGAGCCCGTTTGCGCGGGTGGTGATGCTGGAGGAAGAGTTGGCCTGCCAACCCTGCGGCCTGCATGGCCACCGCAAGTGCCCGCTCAACCACTTCCACTGCGCGCACGGCATCCAGACCAGCCAGCTGCTGGCTGTGCTGGCCGAAGCGGAGATTCATAATTCAATTCACTTATTAGCTTGCGACAAGTAATATTTTTTACAAAAAAAATATAATTCAACCATTTTATGCCAGTAGTAACTGAAGAGCGAAATATCTGTGTTAACTATTTTCATATTTTACTGTTATACACAGCATTAATTGTATGCGTTAGCTGCAATGAGAAAGCAGCAAATCCTCAACCGAATGCTCCAAAGATTACTGAAAAAGTATCAGGGTTTCGCGCTGTTTTCTCAGAGCCTACTGCAGTACCTGGAGCAGCAGGTTTAGTAGGCACAAAGCAATTTGCCTTCAGTAGCTATGGCACTGATCAACCTTTTTGGATAGGACTAAATGAAAATGCTTCGGGGTACACTGCTCTTTTAACGCGTGTTGATACAACCGGCAAAGTACTGACAACCAAATCGTTATTTAATTTTACAACTGATTTAGCAGCTACTCCTGATGGTGGCTGCTGGATTGCTGGGTATGGTATTTTATCTCATTTAGATGCTAATGGAGTTGTTGATAATAGTCATGTTTTAACAAATGATAACAATGGGCAAGGAGTCCTTTATAATTCCATACATTCCACTATTGACAACGGCTGCATTATAACTTGTACTGAATTTGACGAAAAATCAGAAAAACGCTTCTTAGTTTCGGGAAAAGTTGACTCACAAGGTAAAATCGAATACTTGAACTCATATGAATACCCAGGGAATCCAATTTCTTCAGCGCAATTAAAAAATGGCAATGTATTAGTTTTAGGAGGAACTCTATCAAATACAAACAAAACAATTATTTTAACCGAATTAAATCAACAGAACATCGTTAAAAATATCGAAATAACAATTAACGAACCTTACGTAAACTTTTCAAGAATTAATTTTAAAATATTTGCAATGCAAGACAACTCTATAGCTATATCAGATAGTGATAATTCATTATTTATTCATTTAGACAGAGAACTTAATCTTCTTAAATCCCTGTCGATTGCCGGATTATTTACACGTACGGGAGGAGTATATGTATCAGAGAATGGTACTGTTGGAATGGTTGGCGAAAGCCCTAATTATGTAAATAACACTATATTACCACAAGGTCTATATTATACTGAATTTAACATCAATTCACAACCTGAAAATGCTAGCTGCATAGAAATGAACCCTGATGGAAAATGGACTGCTGATTATGGAAGATTATTGAATACACAGGGATTATATCGTTATTTCTTGGGCAATTTGATGGCACCCATAAATGGCGGGGTCCCAATCAGCTTTAGAGTAATTAAGGTTAAATCCAGCAATCCAAAAAGCTGCGCATCAAATGACTCTAAAATTCCATTAACTATAAACTCAATAAATTTAACAACAAAAGCAACTAACTCAGTATTAAAAACCATCCTACCTATATCTAATAAACCTTATTCATTTAAAACAGGCTCATCAAATATACAAGCCACAAAAAAATGTGATTAACAACATTTTATATATTCAAATAAATTAATATTTAATAATATATATTTCACATTACATTTTTTTCAAAAGCTCTTTAATAATGTCTGATTACGACCTGTACGAGCTGCCTAACGGCATCCGGGTTCTGCATAAACAAGTTCTGCACACCAAAATTGCGCACTGCGGCTTCCTGCTGGATATCGGTTCGCGCGATGAAAAGCCGGAGCAGCAGGGTCTGGCGCACTTCTGGGAGCACATGGCTTTCAAAGGCACTGAAAAGCGCAAAAGCTTCCACATCCTGAACCGGCTGGAAACCGTGGGGGGCGAGCTGAACGCCTACACCACCAAGGAGAAAATCTGCTTTTACGCTTCCCTGCTCAGCACCCACTTTGAGCGCGCTTTTGAGCTACTGACGGACCTGACCTTTCATTCCGTTTTTCCGGAAAAAGAAATTGAGAAAGAGCGCGGCGTGATTCTGGAAGAAATGGCCATGTACCACGATGCCCCCGAAGACGCCATCATCGATGATTTCGACGCCGTGGTGTTTGGCAATCATTCCCTGGGCCACAATATTCTGGGCACCAAGGAAAGCGTGAGTGGTTTTCAGCAAGGTGATTTTCGGGAGTTTCTGGGCCAGAATGTGCGCACCAACCGGCTTATCTTCAGCTCCGTCAGCAACCTGCCTTTCAAGGAAGTAAAGCGGCTGGCTGATAAATACCTGGCGCCGCTGCAGGCGCAGCTGGGCACCCACGCCCGCACCCCGTTTGGCCACTACCAGCGCATCGACCGGGTGGAGCGCAAGCCCATTACGCAGGCCCATTGCTTGATTGGCGGCCCGGCTTATGCTATTGAAGACGAGCGGCGCATTCCGTTTTTCATGCTGAGCAACCTGCTGGGTGGCCCCGGCATGAACTCCCGCCTGAACCTGGCCGTGCGCGAGAAATACGGCCTGGTGTATACCATCGACTCTACCTACTCGCCCTACACCGATACCGGCCTGTTCGGCATCTACTTCGGCACCGAGAAAAAGCAGGTAGACCGCACCATTTCCCTGGTTCAGAAAGAGCTGAAGAAGCTGCGCACCACGCCGCTGGGCGGCCTGCAGCTGCACACGTCCAAAGAGCAGCTCATGGGTCAGCTGGCCATGGCCGAAGAAAGCAACGGCGGCCTGATGCAGCTCCTGGGCAAAAGCACCCTGGATCTGGGCCGCGTGGAGTCGCTCAATGAAATTTTTGAGCGGGTAAAGCGCATAACGTCCACGGAGCTGCAGGAGCTGGCCAATGATATCCTGCGCGAGGACAACCTGAGCATGCTGCAGTACCTGCCGGAGTAATTTCGCATTTATGGACTTCCTCTCCGACGAGCTGCAGGCCTACGCCGACCAGCATACCTCGCCCGAAACGCCCCTGCTGGCTCGCCTCAACCGCGAAACCCATGTGCAGGTGCTGGCTCCGCGCATGCTCTCGGGGCAGCTGCAGGGCCGGCTGCTGAGCATGCTCAGCCACATGGTGCGCCCCCGCCGCGTGCTGGAGCTGGGTACCTACACCGGCTATTCCGCGCTATGCCTGGCCGAAGGACTGACGGCCGATGGCGAGCTGCACACCATTGAGCAAAACCCCGAGCTGGAAGACCGGATACGCCGCTACGTGGCGGAAGCGGGCCTGACCGGGCGCATTCACCTGCACATTGGCGAGGCGCTACAGGTGCTGCCTATGCTGGCCGAAACCTGGGATTTGGTGTTTATTGATGCTGACAAGATTAACAACGATGCCTACTATGAGCTGGTGTTGCCGCAGGTACGGCCGGGGGGCTTCATTCTGGTAGACAATGTGCTCTGGAGTGGCAAAGTGCTACCCTCCCATCAGGTGCGCCCCTCGGACAAGGATACCCAGGCGTTGCGCCTGTTTAACGACAAAGTGCAGCAGGATGAGCGGGTGGAAAACGTGCTGCTGCCCGTGCGCGACGGAATTCTGATGATTCGGAAGCGCTGATTTTTATATCGTTGGCATTCTGATACTTAGCCATTTTTTACCGGATCCGTTAAACGGAACCCGAATTCCCGTGTCTGTATCCCATGTGGCCTGTTCCTGATGCAATGCAAAAATCTGTTTACCTCTTTCTAGTTCTTGTTTTTTCCGCCTTCACTACGGCTTTTGCGCAAACCGGCTCCGTGAGCGGGCGCATAGTAGATGGCGCCGACCAAACGCCGCTCGGCGGGGCTAACGTGGTGCTAATTCACCTGCCCGATTCCGTAAAACAAGGCACCGCCGCCGATGCCAGCGGCAATTTCACTTTGGCTAATGTGGCGCCGGGCCCTTATGTGCTGTCGGCCTCTTTTCTGGGGTATCAAACGCTGCGCCGCACCGTGCAGGTAGGCAGCCAGCCGGTGGTGCTGGGGCCGGTGGTGCTACGCGCCGGGGGCATTACGCTTAAAAATGTGGAGGTAGTGGGCCGGGCCGCCGCGGCCGTGCAAAAGGGCGATACCGCCCAGTACAGCGCCAAGGCCTTTAAAACCAACCCCGATGCCGATGCCCAGGACCTGATTACCAAAATGCCCGGCGTAACGGTGGTAGATGGCAAGGTGCAGGCGCAGGGCGAAGACGTGCGCCAGGTGCTGGTAGATGGCAAGCAGTTTTTTGGCGATGATGCCAGCGCCGTGCTCAAGAATATTCCGGCCGAGGTAATTGATAAGATTGAGGTCTTCGACAAGAAAAGCGAGCAGGCCCAGTTCTCGGGTATTGATGATGGCAACGCGGCCAAAACTATCAACATCGTCACCAAGGCGGAATTCCGCAACGGGCAGTTTGGGCGCATCAGCGTGGGCGGCGGACCGGAGCGGTACCGGGCCAGCGGCAACATCAACTCCTTCCAGGGCGACCGGCGCATTTCCGTGGTGGCGCAGTCCAATAACGTGAACGAGCAGAACTTTGGCACCGAGGATTTGCTGGGCGTGGTGGGCAACTCCCAGCAGGGCGGCCGGCGCGGCGGTGGCGGTGGGGGCCCCCGGGGCGGTGGGGGTGGCCGACGCGGAGGCCAGGGCGGTGGCGGCGCCAACGACTTTCTGACCAACCAGAACAACGGCATCAATACCACGCACGCGCTGGGCATTAACTACGCCGATAAATGGGGCCAGAAGTTGGAAGTAACCGGCAGCTACTTTTTCAACCGCAACAACAACGACCTGGGCAGCAACACCTTCCGCCAATATATTCTTCCCTCGGCCGCCGACCAGAACTACACGGAAAACTCCATCAGCAACAGCCACAACACCAACCATCGGCTCAACTTCCGGCTGGACTACAAGATTGACTCCATGAACTCGCTGCTGTGGCGGCCGCGTTTCTCCTATCAGCTTAACGATGGCCGCAACAACCTGCTGGGCCAGACGCTGAACGGTGAAACGCCGGTGAGCAACCTCACCAGCAATTATGGCTCTAAATACAACGGCATCAACTTCAACAATGATCTGCTGTTTCGCCACCGCTTTGGCAAGCCCGGCCGCACGCTTTCCATTAGCGCTGGCACGGGCTACAACGATAAGAATGGCACCAGCACCCTTGTTACTACCAACTCCACGCTAGCCGATGCCAACCTGGACCAGTTCTCCCGCCTCACACAGAGCGGCTGGAATCTGGCTTCCAGCATCAACTATTCCGAGCCGCTTACCAGGCAGGACTTCCTGCAGGCCAGCTACGATTTGCGCTACGCACCCAGCAACTCCGACAAGCGCACCTATAACCTGAACGAGGACAGCCAGAGCTATACTATTCCCGATACGGCCCTGAGCAACGTGTTTACCAACGCCTACCTCACGCAGGCACTGGGCACCAGCTACCGCCGCCAGACCAAGCAGTTTCAGGCCATGGTGGGCGTATCCGTGCAGCGGGCCACGCTTAGCCGCGACCAGGAATTTCCGCTAATTTCCACCGGGAAGTATACCTTCCTGAACGCTCTGCCCACGGCCATGCTGCAGTACAAGCTCACGCAGCAGAAAAACCTGCGCCTGAACTACCGCACCAACACTTCCCCACCCAGCATCAGCCAGCTGCAGGAAGTAGTGAACAATGCGAATCCGCTGCAGCTCACTACCGGCAACCCGGCCCTGAAGCAGGAGTATCAGCACAACCTGTTCCTGCGCTATTCGGCAGCAAAACCCGAGAAATCCACCAACTTCTTTGCGCTGATTGGCGGATCGTACACGCAAAACCCCATCAGTAACAGCACGCTTATTTCTACCCGGGACAGTGTGCTGAATGAAAGCGTAACGCTGCCGGCCGGTGCCCAGCTTACGCGCCCCGTAAACCTGGACAGGCAGTTCTCCTTGCGCTCCTTCCTGAACTACGGCGTGCCGCTGACCGTCATCAAATCCAACCTGAATCTGAACGCCTCGGCCACGTATTCGCGCACGCCGGGCTTGATTAATGGGGCGCTCAACTACGCGCAAACGCCGGCCCTGGGCGCGGGCGTGGTACTCAGCAGCAACATCAGCGAGAAGCTGGACTTCACTTTGTCCTCTAATTCCAACCTGAGCTTTGTGCGCAACACCCTGCAGCAGCAGCTGAACACCAATTACTTTGTGCAGAACTCGCGGGCCCGCCTGAACTGGATTATTGGCAATGGCATTACCGTGGCCTCCGACGTGACGCACCAGGCCAACCGGGGACTGACGGCCGGCTTCAACCAGCAGTATGTGCTCTGGAATGCCAGCCTGGGCAAAAAGCTGTTTGCCAAACAGCAGGGTGAGCTGAAGCTGTACGCCTTCGACTTGCTGGGCCAGAACCGCAGCATTCAGCGCAATACTACGGAAACCTATATTGAGGACGTGCGCACCGATATTCTGCAGCGGTATTTCATGCTGATGTTTACCTACAACCTGCGCAATACCGGCCGCGGCCCGGCGCCGGCCCGGCCCTAACGGGCGCGCCGCGGTACAGAAGCCGGGAATAGTTGCATTTGTGGAGCAAATTCCCCGAAAACGGGATATTTCGCCTATTTTGGAGGCTAGCAACGTGGGCTGTTTATGCAGACCAGGCGTTGCTAGCCTTCTTTTTGCCGATGAAAAAACTATTACTCGCTCTAATCTGCCTGCTGCCCCACCTCCTGCAGGCGCAAACTGTTCCGGTTCCGGCCGATTTATACCTGGGTGGCCTACACGTGCGCCTGACCGACGGTGGCCGTGCCGTGGTGCAGCAGAAAGTAGACGCCTTGCGCCGCCACACCACCTCCTTCCAGAACCGCGTAGCCCTGGCCGATGCGTATTTCCCGCTGATTGACCGGGCCCTGCAGGAGCAAGGAGTTCCGCTGGATTTTCACTTTCTGGCCCTGCAGGAAAGTGGGTTGCAGGGTGATGCGCAAAGTATTCATGATGCCGTAGGTTACTGGCAGTTCAAGCGCGAATCGGCGCAGGATTTTGGGCTGCTGGTGAACGAGGTGGTAGATGAGCGCAAGCACATTTTGGCCGCTACCCGGGCCGCCGCCAAGTACCTGGTGCGCAGCAACGGCACTTACCGTAACTGGCTGAATGCCCTGCTGAGCTATAACCTGGGCCTGAGTGGCGCCCGCCCCTACACGCTGCCCACCGATGCCGGGGCCACCGAAATGGAAGTTTCGGAGAAGACGCACCCGTATATTCTCACTTTCCTGGCCCACAAAGTGGCCTATGAGCCTGCCTGCGGACAAAACCCCAAGCCGGCATTGCAGCTGCAGGAGTTTCCGGCCGTAGCCGGTCAGCAGCTGGCCCAGGTAGCAGAGCTGCTGCACACCAGCCCCGAGGAGCTGGCCCGCCATAACCGCTGGCTGCTGGCCGGCGCCACCGTGCCCGCCGGCCGCAGCTACACGCTCGTGGTACCCGTCACCGATCCGCTCCAGCTGACGGCCATGGCCGTGCAGCAAAAGCAGGTGGCCACCGAGCTGATTCACAAGCCCCAGACCGACCCGGAAAACGCGGATTTTGTTCGTATCAACGGGCTGCGGGCCCTCATTGCCCTGCCCGGCGACACCAAGGAAAGCCTAGCCAAGCGCGCCGGCTTGAAGGTGCGCAAGCTGATGCAGTACAACGACTTGTTCCTGTTCGATAACATCACGCCCGGCCAGGCTTATTTCGTGCAGAAAAAGCGCGACAAAGCGGCGGTGGAATATCACATAGCCCAGCCCGGCGAGACGGTAGCGGCCGTATCGCAGAAGTATGGCGTGCGCTCCAAAGCCATCTGGAGCAAAAACCGCATGGCCCGCAACGAAGAGCTGCGCCCCGGCCGTCTGCTCTGGCTGCAGCACACCCGCCCCCGCGAAACGGCGGTAGAATATCTGCCCGTGAATAACCCGGCGGCCCTGGCAGCCTTTGAGCAGTCGGCCGTTCCGGCAGTTGCCGCAGCGCCGGCCCGCTCGCCCCGCGAGGATAACACCGACGTATACAGCGGCCGCACCGCTTCCGGCCAGCGCGTGCTCGACGACAGCCCCGATGCCGAAGAGGAAACCGACAGCACCTCGGTTACTTCGCGCCTGAGCCGGCTGCTTAAAAGGCCGACCGGCAAGCCTGTCGCCAAGGCTTCTCCTCCTGCGGTTATCAAGAAAAAGGAGGCCGTAGCCGAAGAAGCTGCTGAGGCGCCCGTAGTGGCGCCTGCTCCGGCACCCAAGCCTGCCCCAGTAAACCGCACCATTTATACCGGCACGCAGAATGAGCGCAACCTGCCGCCGTCTGCCCCGGTAGCCGATGAGCCAACACCTGTAGAAGAGGAGGCTGTTCAGTCAGCCACCCCGGCTCCGCAGGAAGCAATAGCCGTCACTCCGGTGGCTACGGCACCGGCTCCCGTTGTTACTCCAGCCCCTCAGCCGGCGGCGCAGCCAGTTCCGCTTGCCACGCCTACTGCTGCCGTGGTGCCCCCCACAGCGGCGCAAACCCCAGCGGCGGTTGAGCCGGTTCCGGCCAATGGTATGCACGTGGTGCAGCCCAAAGAAAGCCTGTACAGTGTGGCACGGCGCTACGGCCTGCGCCCGGCGGAGCTCATTACCTGGAATAATCTGCCTCAGAATCCCTCGTTGCGCATTGGCCAGACGCTGCGTGTAGTAGCACCCGCTACCGATCAGGAAGTTGTGACGGCTTCGGAAACAGCCGCCGTGGCTCCGGCCGTGGTGCCCTCAGTACAGCACACGGTGGTTAAGGGGGAGTCGATGTACAGCATTTCGCGCAAGTACGGCGTCACCATCAAGCAGATTATGGAGTGGAATAACAAGCCTGACTTCAATGTAAAACCCGGCGATAAGCTGGAAATTAAGCCTGCCAAATAAGCTGCATCTGGCGGCTGTCTACTGTTATCATGCGTTTTTCTCCCCGCTTCTTTCTGCTTTTTACTGGTCTGTCGGCGGCTACGCTGTCGGCGCAGGCCCAGCAGCCGGCCCCGGCTTCTGCTCCTTCGGTGGCGGCCCCAATTACTTTACCGGCCCTCTCCGAAGACTCTGTGCGTGTGATGACGGGACTGGTGCAGACCAGCGTGCGGCAGTTACACAATATTTATTTTGAGCCGAATGATGCCCGCGCGGTGCAGCTGATTGAAGCCGCTTTGGTAGAAGTGCCTGCCCTGAATAAGCGCCTGAGCTTTTACACCGCCAGCCTGCCCCGCGAGCAGCAGCACCTACTGGCCCAGCGCCTGCGCCAGCAGCCCTGGCAGGTGGAGATCCAAACCCTGCAGCGCAGCCCCCAGTACCGGGATTTCAACGCAAGAGCAGCCAAAAACCCGGCCCTTAAAACCGCCTTTGAGCGGCTGCAGGCCGCCGGTTTCATGGGCACTGCCAAACCAGCCGTGGCAGCCGCTAACCTGACTGCACCCACCACTGCGCCCGCTCCCAAAGTGGCGGCTACTGCTAACGCCACCGCACCGGCGCCGGTGAAAGCAGCTACAGCTGTTTCCGCCCCCCCCAAGTCCGGGGTTGCCGTTAACCCCGTGCCGAAAGCTCAGCAAACTGCGCCCGCTGTTATTAAACCTACTGCCACCAATGCGGCCGGCACTAAGCCAGTGGCCACCAAGGCCGCGCCGGTGAAAGCCACGGCCGCGCCCCAGGAAGCGCCAACTAAACCGGCCGTTTTAAACACTGCTGCCAGTACTCCTGCTGCTACTTCTATGCCGGTAGTAAAGCGGCATACCGTAGTGAAAGGCGAGACGCTGTTTGGTATTTGCCGGCAGTACCATGTGAAACCCGCGCAAATGCGCGCCTGGAATCATAAAACGGAGGATGGCGTGAAGATTGGGGAAGTGTTACTGATCAACGCTGTTTTATAGAACTGTTCCTTTAAGGCAAAACCGCCCACCAATTCCCTCTAGGGCTTTGGTGGGCGGTTTTCGTTTATTAAAACTTGCCTGACTTATGGCCAGAAACTGGGCTTTACGTTTGTGCCGCGCTTGCGGCAGTCCACACAATCAGTAGATGAGTACAAATAATAGACGTAAGGGTCCCCATCGATATAGTACTCTTCAATAGGTGTATAGCTCACATTAGCAAAAAACTGCGTTGGAATAGGTTTTATCTTGGGCGGGGGATTTTCATGGGGGCGGTACAAGGTATCCAGCACACACGTTTCATAACCGGTGGCAAAAGACCAGTTGCGCGGTAACTGCCCGGTATCGATAAAAATACGACGCTCACTCATTGTCTGCGCTCCTACAAAACCAATGATGATTTCGGAAGCATCGGTCAGGCAATGCACATTGCCCGTGAGCTGGGAAGGCAAGGGGTCAAACAGAGTCCCGATGTTTTCCGTGTTTTTGCGCAACAGCTCCCAATAGCCGTATTCCTCGGCTGTGAGGGCATATTGCTTCACCAGAATGCTGTACTTCCGTTGCAGCTTGGTTGAGTTGCTGGGTAAGAGCGTGAGCGGAAGCTCGGAGACTACATCCTGGCTCAGCTTTTTGGTAGAGCCCAGCTTGATAGCCGGGGAGTTTTCTGTGGCCCAGCAGTGGTAAATGTCTTCGAAGCGCGTGGTCAGTTGCCCGGCCTTGAGTTCGATGCGCGAAACAAAAGCGGACGTAAACTCCCAGGTTTCCTCATAATCCCAGCGGTAATAGCCCGACTGCTGGGTGTCATCATGGGTATTCACAGCTATTTGTACGCCCCCATTGGCAAGACGCCAGGAGACAGAATCGATGGCGGGGGTAGTTTTCACCGGGGTATAGTCCGAGGCATATTCCCGCTGCTTGGCCGTGGTAAAATGCAGCCGTACCCGCTGGCGGGCGGGCAGGTCCAGGGTGTCCGATGCATACGTACCCGGTTTGGTCTCCCGCAGCAGGTACCGCGTGCCCGCTTCATCTTCAATGTACATCGTAGCATTGCTTTCTACGGGAGCCGCGCTTTTCTGCGCCAGATCTATGCTGCGGGAAAGGCGGATGGTGGTTACGCCCTGGCTATTGATATGCCCATCTACCACCAAAAGCGACTGGCCGCCTTTCACATCTGGCTCAAATGGATCCAGGCATCCTGTTAAACACACTAATAGCAAGCAAGCAGAATACCAGCGCAATAGGCCCAGTCTACACATCGGGGAAAATCTTAAAACGACTGCCAAATATAGTATGCTCCTCTTCCACAAAGGCAACTACTTCATGAGGTGCTTGCCAAGCCATAGTTCTGGGACTATGGCAATTGGCGTGGGCAACTGTGATTACGGAAAAAGCACTGATTTTCCAACTTTCCTTTCCCACGCGCCAGTGGTAACTTTACCTGATGCTTCCCGCCCTAATGGCGGAAAACACCTTGCCCATGCCCGTTTTCTCGCACCTCCACAGCCACACGCAATACTCCCTTCTCGATGGTCAGGCCAGCATATCGGCGTTGATGAAGAAGGCCCAGGCCGATGGGATGCCTGCCGTGGCCCTCACTGACCACGGCAACATGTTTGGCGCCTTCAACTTTGTGGCCGAGGCGAATAAGTACAACGTGAAGCCCATTGTGGGCTGCGAGTTTTACCTGGTAGAAGACCGCCACAAAAAGAGCTTTAGCCGGGAAAAGGGTGAGCGGGATGTGCGCCATCACCAGCTGCTGCTGGCCAAGGACCAGGCCGGCTACCAGAACCTGGCCAAGCTTTGCTCCATGAGCTTTATTGAAGGCGTGTACAGTAAGTATCCGCGTATTGATAAGGAGTTGCTGCTGCAGTACCATGAGGGCCTGATTGCTACTTCCTGCTGCATTGGCGCTGAGATTCCGCAGGCTTTGCTCTGGAAATCAGAAGAAGAAGCGGAGAAAATGCTGCAGTGGTGGCTGGATGTGTTTGGCGACGACTACTATCTGGAGATTCAGCGCCACGGGCTCAAGAACATCGACAACACCGGCAAAAGTCAGGAAGACCTCAACCAGGTATTGCTGCGCTGGGCCCAGAAATACAACATCAAGGTTATCTGCACCAACGACTCCCACTACGTGGAGCAGACCGACTTTGCCCCGCACGATATTCTGCTGTGCGTGAATACCGGCGAGGAACACAGCATTCCGGTAGGCGACTTTCAGACCAAGTATTTCCGCCTGATGTCGCAGGAGAAAAAGGTGCTGTATGACCACTTGGACAACCTGCGCCCCCTGGCCAGCTCCGACGACCAGATTCGGCGGCAGCTGATGCGTATTGATGAGGAAGCCCAGATGCCCAAGCCCCGCGCCCGCTTCGGCTTCCCCAACGACCAGTTCTACTTCAAGACCCAGGAGGAAATGAACCGCCTGTTCCGGGACGTGCCGGAAAGCGTAGACAACACCAATGAAATTGTAGATAAAATCACGCCGCCCAAGCTGCAGCGTGATATTCTGCTCCCCAACTTCCCCCTGCCTCCGGAGCACCCCACGGCCGACGCTTTCCTGCGCTACCTCACTTATAAAGGTGCTTTTGAAGGCCCCAAACGGCGCTATTCGGAGCGCACGCCGGAAATTGAGGAGCGCCTGGACTACGAGTTGCGCGTGATTGAAACCATGGGTTTCGCAGGCTACTTCCTCATCACCCAGGACTTTATCAACCACGGCCGCAACATTGGCGTGGCCGTGGGCCCGGGCCGGGGCTCGGCGGCGGGCTCGGCGGTGGCCTACTGCATCGGCATCACCAACATCGACCCGATAAAGTATTCGCTGCTGTTTGAGCGTTTCCTGAATCCGGAGCGGGTGTCCATGCCCGATATTGATATTGACTTTGACGACGTGAACCGTCAGAAAGTCATTGACTATGTGGTGGATAAGTACGGCAAAACGCAGGTGGCCCAGATTATCACCTTCGGTACCATGGCCGCCAAGTCCAGCATTAAGGACGTGGCCCGCGCCATGGATTTGCCCCTGCCCCAGGCCAACGACCTGGTGAAGATGGTGCCCGACCAGGTAGGCACTACCCTGACTAAAGCCTTTGCCGAAAACCAGGAGCTGGATATGATCCGGCGCGACGAGGCCCCGGATAACCTGCGCGGCCAGATTCTGCGCCTGGCCACCCAGCTGGAAGGCTCAGTACGCAACACCGGCATTCACGCTGCGGGCGTTATCATTGCCCCCGACGACATCACCAAGTACATTCCCGTTTCCACTTCCAAGGACTCGGACCTGCTGGTGACGCAGTTCGATGGCAAGGTGATTGAGAGTGCCGGGATGCTGAAGATGGACTTCCTGGGGCTGAAAACCCTGACCATCATCGTGGATGCCATCAACCTGATTGAGCAGAACCACGGCATCAAAATCGACATCGACGAAATTCCGATTGACGACCCGAAAACCTACGAGCTGTACCAGCGCGGTGATACCATTGGTACGTTCCAGTTCGAGTCGGAGGGTATGCGCATGTACCTCAAGGACCTCAAGCCCACCAACATTGAGGACCTGATTGCCATGAACGCCCTGTACCGGCCGGGCCCCATGCAGTTTATCCCGAACTTCATTAACCGCAAGCACGGCCGCGAAGCGGTGGAATACCCCCACGAGCTGCTGGAGCCCATTCTGAACTACTCCCAGGGCATTATGGTGTACCAGGAGCAGATTATGCAGGCCGCGCAGATTCTGGCCGGCTACTCCCTGGGTGGCGCCGATTTGCTGCGCCGCGCCATGGGTAAGAAGGATATGAAAAAGATGGCCCAGGAGCGGGAAAAGTTTGTGGAAGGCGCCAAGAAGCTGCACAACATCCCCGCCAAGAAAGCCTCTGAGGTGTTCGACGTGATGGAGAAGTTTGCGGCCTACGGCTTCAACCGCTCCCACTCCGCTGCCTACTCCGTGGTGGCCTACCAGACCGGCTACCTGAAGGCCAACTACCCCGCCGAGTACATGGCGGCGGTGCTCACCAATAACATGGGCGACATCAAGAAGGTGACGTTCTTTATTGAGGAAGCCCGCAAGCAGGGCGTGCCCGTACTGGGTCCCGATGTGAACGAATCTATCCTGAAGTTCAACGTGAACAAGCAGGGGCAGATTCGTTTTGGCATGGCGGCGGTGAAGGGCGCCGGCGAAGCAGCCATTGAAAGCATTGTGCAGGAGCGTGGCAAAAAGGGCCCGTTCACAGATATTTTCGACTTCTCGAAGCGGGTGAACCTGCGGGCTGTGAATAAGAAGACGTTTGAAAGCCTGGCTTTATCAGGTGCTTTTGACTCGTTTGAGCGCTACCACCGCCGGCAGTTTCTGGAAGCGCCGGCCGGCGACCAGAACCTGATTGAAAAGGCGGTAAAAATGGGCCAGCAATTCCAGGCCGACCAGGACTCGGCGCAGCAAAGCCTGTTTGGCGGTGGTGCCTTTGGGGCCGTAGCCATGCCGCTGCCCAAAGTGGCCGACATGGAGCCCTGGGCAGCCACCGAGGTACTACGCCGCGAGAAGGAGGTAATAGGCTTTTACCTCTCGGGCCACCCGCTGGATGACTTTAAGCTGGAAATTGACTCCTACTGCACCTGTGGGCTGGACAAAGTGGAGAGCTACAAAAACCGCGAGGTAACGGTGGCGGGTTTGATTACCAACGTGCTGTTCAAGACCACCAAGACGGGTCAGCCCTTTGTGTCGTTCACGGTGGAAGACTACGAATCCTCCCTGAACCTGGCGCTCTTCCGCGACGATTATACCCGTTTCAGCAGCATCATTAACCCCCGCAACTACGACAAGGAGCAGGTGCCGCCCATGTATATCCGGGGCAAGTACGCCCAGCGCTTCCGCGACTCCGACCAGTTTGAATTCAAGATTCTGACCATGGAGCCGCTGTTTAACGTGGCCGAAAAGCTGGCCAACGGCGTGCGCGTGCAGTTGGACCTGCGCACCATTACGGAGCCGTTTATGGACCGTTTTATGGAGGCTGTGGAAGGCTGTGCGGGCTCCAAGAAGCTGGAAATTAAGTTTGCCGAGCCCCACGAACATATGACCGTGGATATGTACTCGCGCCGCTACCGCATCGAGCCCAAAGAGTTTATCCGGAAGATGCGGGAAATGGAGATTGAGGCCTGCCAGCTGATTTAGCGTTTTCGCACCACTGCATTTTTTATAGCAAAAGCGGCTTGTGAGCATGGTTCGCAAGCCGCTTTTAATGTACTTAGCAGGCTTATTTTACTTTTTTCTCTATCCTACTCTACTTATTAGCTGATGCTATTGTCTGTGCGATTTTGGCGGTATGTGTTCCCCTTAACTCTTTGCTGCTTGCTTGCCGGCCGTGTGCAGGCGCAGGTGTATTACCTAGATCTGAATGGGCAACAGCTTTTGCTGCCGGAGCGGCAATTACAAGTAGAGCAGGTGGTAGACGGGCGGCCCGGGCGCCCACCCATTGGTCTGGTACACCGTGGCCTGAATAACCGGGTAGCGGCCGTACTCTTCCGGCAGGGCCTGGAAACGGAACTAACGGCTTTTTTACAGCAGCAACTGCCTGCCCGCCCCGGCGACCATGCCGTGGTACTATGTCTGCGCCAGCTTCGGGTTAGTGAACAAATAGAGAAGGCAATGTCAGAAGTAGCCAGCGCCGATCTGGCGGCCGATGTGTACGAGCACCTGCCCGATGGCTACCATTTTGTGCGGAGCGTGGCAGCCCGCACCTCTGCGCGGGCCATGGAAACCACCGCCCAGCATGCAGTGCACATTTCCCGGCTGCTTCAGAACTGCCTTTTTCAACTAACTTCCTCGGACTGGGCCCACGCCAGACTATCGGCGGCCCGCTCCCTCGCACAACTGGCCACCGATAATCCGGTGGCTATCCAGCCTACGGGAAAGAAACAGTCATTGCCAGCCATTTTACGGAAGGCGCCGCGGCGGGGCGTGTATTACAACTTCGAACAGTTTCTGGCCAACCTTCCCGATACTACCCTATTTGTGCGCACAGACACCATTTCGCCGCGCTTGCCCGGCGTCAACGCGCGGGGACTGTGGCAGGGTGTAGCCCGGATTCGGGCGGAAATCACTGATAGCCGAGGCAAGCGTCTGTCCATTGATAAAATGGTGTGGGGCTTTTCGGATGGCCAACAGATGTATGTGCAGCAGGGAAAGCAGTATTTTCCGTTGGCAAGGCAAGGCAGTTTCTTCACCCTTATTGGCGAAAAGCCACTGGATGTGGGCTATCAGCGTGCCAGAACAGAGGCTTATGCCCGCACAGGAGTACTTGGTGTAGCCACCATGAGTACCTCAGACCACACCGGCGAACCAATGCCTTTTGCCCTTGATATGCGCACGGGCCAGCTTGCCCCCTTTCCGGACCCGTTACGCCCCTACCCCGCCCGCGCCGATACGGCCTCCGTGTATATCTACCGCCAGGCTGATACTTCAGTGGAACCGGTTGCCATATTTCTGGAAGGCAAAGAAGTGGGCCAGCTACGCCCCAATGAATACCTGCAGGTGCGGTGGCCCTATTATGCCCGCATGATGCAGCTCTGTATGGGTTTGCCGGTTGCTAATACTTGTCAGCTGCTGGTGCCGGACGCGGCCCGGCCCAACTATCTGAAAATTTCTGTTGCGACCACCTATGGTTCGCCTACCTGGCAATGGATAACGAGCAATCAAGGCGAAGCTGACCTTAACGCCCTGGACAAGCTTCACGTGGCTCCATCCAGATAAGCGCTTTGACTTCCGGTCAGATAATAGCCTCGGCTGATTTTACCTCAGAAGCTATACGCATTACCATCAGCGGGGAAATGGAAATTGAGGCCTGCCAGCTGATTTTAGGCTTGCTTATGAGAGCCATGAATGGCGTAAACACTTGCAAAATGTAAGTAATTACGCCATTCATGGCTTCGTAACTTATAGTATAATGCTAAAATTTGCTACCCTATTATTCAGTGTGTTTGCCATAACGTTAAGCTGCGGACTAGTCAGTTGCCGCTCTACACCTCCAATATTGTTAAAGGGCGCCACTCCCCTCTACTCATTTAAGTCAGATGCGGCCATCTGCTTTTCCGGGCGCCATAGTTTGTCGGATTCAAATCTGCCAGTAGCCCAGAAAGTGCAGCCCGCCTCACGCAAAAGGATACCGGCTAAAAGAATACAAGCTTATAGCAAATATTTAGCACCTGCTGTTGCCGCATCCAAGAACACACATACTTATACTAGAAAACACTTAGCTATTCAGAAACGCGTTTCTCCGTCTGCTTTCGCCTTGAATATCGTATTCATAAGCTTAAAAATCATAGGTATTTTAGCCGCCATAGCCATTTTTACGGTACTAGGTCTGGTTCTATTTCCTGTTAGCCCAGCACTAGGTATTGTTGCTTTTTTGGTGGTTTTGGGTGCATTATATAAGTTAACAGTGATTATTATCCAGCTTTTCTCAGCATAATCATCAACTATGTAAGCTGGTTATCTTGACTTGCATCGACTGGCTTCCTTGCCCGAACACCAGCTAGACATGGTATATAGGAGTTGATAATCTTGTTTACTCCAGTAGACCGGCTGCCAAACTGGCCGACTGAACTTTCCGGCGCGCTCCTTGTTTGAACCGCAATCTGCTACCTTGCAGACCTAAGCTTCGTAAGAAGCATTTTCAACGTCACCACAACAAACCCCTTTTATCATGGGACATAAAGCCATCGAAATTACCGATGCCAACTTCGACCAGATCATCAACTCCGACAAACCCGTGCTCGTGGATTTCTGGGCCGAGTGGTGTGGCCCATGCCGCATGGTAGGTCCGGTAGTAGAAGAGCTGGCCGGGGAATACGAAGGCAAAGCCGTTATCGGCAAAGTAGACGTAGACGCAAACCCGCAGACTTCGGCCAAATTTGGCATCCGCAGCATTCCTACGCTGCTGGTGTTCAAAAACGGCCAGGTAGTAGATAAGCAGGTAGGTGCTGTACCAAAGCACGTACTGGCACAGAAGCTGGATGCGCAGGTAACGGCGTAAGCTGTTTCCTTATCCACTACCAACAAAAAGCCCTGCTCCGTTCTCCGGAGCAGGGCTTTTTGTTGGCAGGCATTTTCGGTATCCTTTAATAATGCGGCCCCGGGAAACCGGCCTGCGCCTCGGTTGGGAGAATGCGCGGCGGGTGTGCCCCACCAAACAGGTTAAAGTTGGGGGCAAAGGAAATAGGCACCGTGTAAGTAACGGCCGTGGGCACATTGTACTCGCGGCCGGGCCGAAACTGCGGCAGGCTGGCCACCACGCGGCGGGCCTCATTATCGGCCTCAGGAGCCAGACCGCGCACTACGCGCACCTGCCCTACATGCCCGTCCTCATCCACCGTGTAGGAAACGTATACTTTGCCGGAAATGCCTTTGCGGCGCGTGTCGCGGGGGTAGTTGGTATTGCGGGCCAGGAAATCCAGCAGGGCGGTTTCGCCGCCGGGGAATTCGGGTTTTACGTGCCGCTGCAGCTTGCCTACGTAAGGGGAGCCATCGGTGTTAAAGAAGATGAGGGCGGGGCCTTTGCTGCGGTCCAGCAACTCAATGGAGCTCAGTTGCCCGGTGCTATAATAGTAGCGCCACTCGCCTACCGGCCGGCCGTAGAGGTAGCGGCCCTCCGAGCGCTTTTGCCCGTTCCGGTGCACCGTTACCCAGCGGCCTACGCGCTGACCTTCTTCATACTGGCCCCGCTCACTTACTTTGCCGTTGTCATACCAGGCCACGTAAACGCCTTCGGGCTCATCATCATGAAAGTGCACCTGGCTGGCTTTGGAGCCGTTGGGATGATACCAGGTGAAGATGCCATTGCGCAGGGGCGGCTCGGTGCTGAGAAAGGTGCCGCGCAGGAGCAGCACACCATTCAGGGCATAATCCCGCATGGCATAACCGGCTTCTGTCTTTCGCTCAATAATACGGTAGTGGGTGGCGCTGTCGGGAATGGTTTCCTCGTCCTGGTCATTGAGATAAACGGCCGGCATACTCTGGCTATGCCCCCATTGCGGCAGCAGCCAGATGATTAAGACCGTAATAATTGCTCTCATGGCCGCCCAGCTAAGTACGAAACCCTTAAATATACAAAATTGTATTAAACACAGCTTATGGATTTATACTGATACCACAAAAATAAGTTTTCCGCCTTGCCGGAAGGCCCGGCAAGGCGGAAAAGCGGTTTTATTCTTTCACGAAGCGGAACTGTTCTAGTCCGTTAGCACTAGTAATTTGCACTAAGTATATACCGCGCCGCAAGCTGGCTACTGATAAGGGCACGGCTGTGGTAGTATTGGTCTCGGTAGCGGCTATCTGCTCGGCACACAAGCGGCCGGCAGCATCCAGAATGCGGATAGCCGTGCGCGGCTGCACCGCCCGGAAGCTAACCGTCAGCTGGTCAGAAGCAGGTACCGGCCAAGCCGTTAGCTGCACATTCCGGGCGGCACTATGTACTGTTACCACCGGAAATTGATAAACAGAGCCATCATTATCTACCTGCTCCAGGCGGTAGTAGCGCGTGGTTTCCGTGCCCAGGAAGGCATTTTTGTCTACGTGCGCATAGCTGGTAATAGAAGTGGCGGCGCCCCGGGCCTGGTAGGTGCCAATGGCCTGGAAGGTGCGACCATCGGTAGAAACCTGCACTTCAAATTTCTTGCAGTCCCGCTCCTGGGCGGTTTGCCACGTTAATTGCACATTCTGGTTAGGCAGCAGCCGGGCCTTAAAGCTGATCAGCTCAATGGGCAGGGGGTTACGCATGGAGCCACTACCAAACGTAACGGGCGTAAAGGCTGCGGTAATGGGCAGGGCTGAACCAGAGGTAAGGTAGCGCTCCACGGTATTGGGCAATGCTTCCTGGCCGTAGCTCTGCCAGAATGACCCATCGAACCCGGCCACGCGCAGATCTTTCTGAGCATCGGCTGTTTCGGATATGTCACTGTAAGGCAAGGTATAGTAGAGCCGCAGGAAGGCGTTGCCCGTACCGGCTACCCGGCGCACATTCCAGTACTGTTGCTTGCTTACCTTCATCAGGCCGGAACCGGTTGCGAAAGAAGAAGAAGAAGGTGGCGAAAAACGATAGGTATTCATCTCAAACGTGGCTACCTCCGTGTTTTCCGGCCGTACGCCTGCTATCTGCAGCCCATCGGTGTTCCCAATTGGGAATGTATACATGGTAGCAGAGTTGCCAACATCCCGACGCATAGCGCCATCTACATAGCTGTTGTCACTGGCGTCCTGCCAGGCACCCTGAATTCCCAGCGTAAGCACCTCACCATTCGTTATCAGATTACCCTTTTTCAGGCTAAGCATACCCTGAATAGTTAAGGCTTCACTAAGCGTAACGTTAGCTACCGGATTGTTTATTACCAGCTCCCCATTGGTGGTCAGGTTGTTGGGTAGGCCGCTCCCAGTTACCTGGGCACCTCCAGCTCCGGTATAGATATAGGTAGCTCCGGCATTAAAGGTGCGTATGCCGGTAGTTTGAATATTGCCTTTGCTGCCAGTCTTCGCGATGCCCTGCGTATGGCCAATCATGAGCGTAGCACCCGTTTTCAGGTTAAATTTCCCACCGGTGGTTGTAGAGTTCGTCAGCAATTCATAAGTACCCATATTTAGCGTAGTCCCGGCATTAACCGAAACATTCACCCGGCCCCGTATGGTAGCATTGTTATTGGTATTGATGTAGTCCTGCTGCTTTCCGCCATCAAAAATGAGGCTTGCCACCGTGGAGGCATTACTGATGGAAGCTGTTTCTTCCAGCGAGCTATTATTATCCATCACCAGGTTGCCCCGTACATGCAGCTCGCCGGTGGCAGCATCGGTGCTGGAGGCGCCGCCGCTTACAATCAGCTTGGCGCTGCTACGCAGGTGGGTAGTGCCGCTTACAATTAAGGTACCGGGACCGGTAGAAGTGGAATTAGCAATTTTAAAGGTCCCGTTCAGGTCAAAATCCCCGGCTACCTTAACTGTTTGGCTACCGGCAGATGAGCCCGTTAACGACACGTTCACAATGCCTCCCAACTGCTCATAGCTACCAATATTCATGGTTTTATTCTGACTGTTTTTGGGAGCCAACAGCTCTAGCTCTCCCTGCCCGGTACTACGCACACTGAGCTTGCCGGCAATACTCATGTTGTTGGAAGAATTGAGCAGAAACACATTAACTGAGCTACTTACAGCAAAGTTGGGCGTATTCCAGATGATGTTGCCGAAGGCCTGGCCATCATTCCCCGCAAACTTTGCTACGTTCTTTATACCATTTATTTCCAGCGTGGAAGTCGGATTCCAGGTAGCCAGTGGCAGCTTGCCGCCGTTAGCGGCATACACGTAGTACCCCGTGGCCCCTACTGCCATGGTAGCGCCGCTGTTCATTACTATATCTGTAGCGGTAGCATTATCAATCCACTGGCCATCCAGCTCCATATCTACCACCCCCGCTTTATCAGCAATAGTTAAAATGGCCGGAGAAGTGCGTTGAATAAGGCCGCCCTCCAGAATGTGCGTAGCCGCAAGCGTAGCAGCAGCTTGGATGGTAAGCAGGCCTCCACTATTTACGGTTACGTCAGAAAAAGAAGCGCCTGCTCCTGTTATGGAAAGCTCGGCATCATCACTCACGGATATAGGCCCTGCCACAATACCCTGGTTTACTCCCGTTACTTGCAAAGTAGCTGCTGAATTGAGGCTGATACTGCCCAAGGCGGAAGAATTTTTCAGCACAGCCAAGGCACCATTCTGCAAGGAAGTAGTTCCGAAGGAGGCAAATTTAGTGTCGATGGAGAGGGTTGCACCAACGCCATCTACCACCACATTAGTACAATTCAGCTTTCCGGTTACAGTAAGCTGGCCTACCAGAGAGCTGGTTTCCTTCTTCACAATGATTTTCGCAAAAGCAAGGCTATTACTGTTATCAGAATAGGTCTTGGTATGGCGCAGAGTAAAGGTTTTTGTGAGGTTGAGGGGCGTAGTACCATTCGGTTTCCAGCCTGTTGCGGTATACACTTCCCACCCAGCGGTATTCAGAAAATCCGACTGGTTGTTGGAAATGGAAGAACGGTATTCGCCAATATTTTGGGCGAAGGCGGCAGTATGCCCCAGAAGCAGCAGAGCCAACCCCATCAGCCCACGACCCAACCGAGAAGTAGAAGTAGCATTCATGGAAATAGTGAATAAGGATGAGAAAACTCCAATAGCGCCTACTTCAGTAGCAGACGGAACAACCTTATTCCCTAAATTCACTAACAGCTGGGATAAAGGCTATTTGATGTAATAATATGTATATTTTTTCTCCATCAAAATAAAAATAAGTAAATAATTTGATATTATTATTACATTTATATCATTCCGAAAAAGTACAATCAGCTGCAACTGCTGCCAGAACATAGAAAAAGCCTGATATGGCGCCGTAGCGCCATATCAGGCTTTAGTAAATTGGTTTGCAATATGTTACACCAGCTGGATAGGGCGGTTCAGGGTTTCTTCCAGGGAAATGAGCGTTTCGGTACGTTCAATGCCATCAATCAGCTGAATTTTATCGTGCAGCACTTCGCGCAAATGGTTGGTGTCGCGGCATATGATGCGGGCAAACAGGCTATAGTTGCCGGTGGTGTAGTAGATGCTCAGGATTTCGGGAATGGCTTTCAGCTGCTCGGCTACGCTGTTATACACGGAGCTTTTGTTTAGATAAATGCCCAGGAAGGCATTGATATCATAGCCCAGCTGGGCATAGTCGATGTTTAGGGTAGCGCCCTTCACAATGCCTAGCTCCTCCATGCGGGACATGCGTACGTGCACGGTTCCGCCTGATACATGCACCTTCCGGGCAATTTCAGTGTATGGCATCTTCGCATCGTCGATAAGCAGAGCCAGAATCTTTCGATCTGTCTCATCAAGTTCATAATTACGAGCCATTTTTGAAATGTATGATTGAGAAATTTTTAACAAACTAACTGTTTATATAAAAACAGTGTAAATTTTAATCTGATTACCTGCAATAATTTTATTATTAAGAGCAAGTACCTACATTTGTCATAATCAAACGCAAGCGGCGTTGATCATATTGTAGGATGATGGAATTGGCAGACATACCCTCCTCTCTCGGGGGTGGAGATTCGGGAAAAACTGGTCCGGCGGCCGGCTAACTACTCCGTGGAGGTTCGAGCCCTCCTTCTACAGCAACATCTTTTAGGTGGATTATGTGTGGGATTAACATGGGAACGTATCTGGGTGGGTGCGTTCTTTTCTAGAGGGCTGCATCTGGGTGGGTGCAGCCTTTCTTTTTGTACCCCAGCCAAAAGCTCCCCGCTGAAAAATGCTGCAAAGGTCCCTTTTTTCCGGTACAAAAGCCACGTGCCACAGAAAAAAGCCCCGCAAGCATCAGAGTAGCTGGCGGGGCTTTTGGTTGCATGGCGCGGGCAGCGCTAATCTTTATATATCAGAATCTGGCTTTTCCCATCGGCTTTAATAAAGCCGCGGTACATGCCTTCGGAGTTAAAGGGCATTGCCAAGTTGCCTTGGCGGTCCAGGGCTATCAGGCCACCATCACCCCCCATTTTGCCTACTTTATCAATGGTAGCCTGTGCGGCCTGGGCCAGCGGCTTCTGCTGATACTCTACCCGGGCGGCTACATCCCGCGCTACCGTAGCCCGGATAAAGTACTCGCCCCAGCCCGTGCACGACACGGCGCAGGAGTTATTATCAGCGTAAGTACCGGCCCCAATGATGGGCGCATCGCCCACGCGGCCGTAGCGCTTGTTGGTCATGCCACCGGTGCTGGTGGCGGCGGCCAGGTTGCCGAACTGGTCCAGCGCCACGGCGCCTACGGTACCGTATTTTTTGCCTTCGGTGAAGATATTATTCTCCGGCAGGCTGCCCTGCGCTTTGCCGGCCTTCATTTTCATCTTGACTTTTTTAGGCGCCTCCGCGGCTTTGGTGGGGGCATTCAGCTGGTCGGGCGTGCCGGCGGTTTTCTCCTCCTGCAGCGCTTTCTGCAGTTGCTGGTGGCGGGCCTCGGTGTAGAAATACTGGGCCGGCACTATTTCCAATCCTTTTTCCTTGGCAAAGGTTTCGGCGCCGGGCCCTACCATCATCACGTGCTCCGACTTCTCCATTACGGCGCGGGCGGCGGTAATGGGGTTGCGGATGACGGTGACGCCCGCTACCGAACCGGCTTTCAGCGTTTGACCTTCCATAATAGCGGCGTCCATCTCATTGCGGCCCTCGTGGGTAAACACGGCGCCTTTGCCGGCATTAAATAAGGGAGAGTCCTCCATTACCCGCACGGTAGCCTCTACCGCATCCAGCGAGGTGCCGCCCTTTTTCAGAATAGCATAGCCGGCTTGCAGGGCCTGGTCCAGCACCTGCTGATAGGCTTTTTCCTTTTCCGGCGTCATCAGGGCCCGGGTAATGGTACCAGCACCGCCGTGGATAACCAGCGTAATGCGGCTGGGGTCGGGCGCGGCCGTTTGCGCCTGACTAACGGCCGGGCTCAGCAGCAGTACCGTGCTCAGCAAAAACAATAGCTTTTTCATACAGACGACAGGGAAAGCAGATGAAAGGGAGAAACTGCGAAACAGAAACTTACCGGGCCGCTACCGGCTGGGCCTGCTGCCGATACTGGGCCAGCCCGGCATCCAAGAACTTAACGAAGTTACTGACGCTGGCCTCGTAGGCTACGGGCGTTACCAGGGGCTTATCAGCAGGGTCGTTGGGGTTCAGGAGCACGTAGTAGGGCTGGGCGTTTACGCCGTACTTGGTTACCTGCAAATCGGCGTTCTGCTTGCCCAGCGTAGATTTCACTTTGCCGTCGCGCTTAGAAGTGTACCACTCTTTCTGGGGCAGCTCGGTTTTATCATCCACATATAAAGCCACCACTACAAAGTCTTCCTGCAGGCGGCGCAGCACCTGCGGGTCGCTCCAGACGCTGGCTTCCATTTTGCGGCAGTTGACGCAGGCATGGCCGGTGAAATCGATGAAGATGGGCTTGTTCTGGGCGCGGGCGCAGCGCTTGGCCTGCTCCAGATCAAAATAGCCCTGCAAACCATGCGGCAGCTCCAGAAAATCGGCGTGGCGTGGGACTTCGCACAGGGTGTTGCGGGTGGCACTGCCGGGGGCTGCCACAGCGGATGCCAGGGAAAAGTCGCGGCTGGTTTGCGGGGGCAGGTAGCCGGCCAGCAAGGGCAGTGGCGCACCAAACAGGCCCGGAATCAGGTACACCATAAAGCTGAACGAGAGCACCGCCATCAGCAGTCGGCCTACGCTCAGATGGGTCAGGTCGCTGTCGTGGGAGAGCTTGAACTTGCCCAGCAGATACACGCCCAACAACGCGGAAAGCACAATCCAGAGCACCAGGTACAGGTCGCGGGAGAGCAGGTTCCAGTGGTAGGCCAGGTCGGCCATGCTCAGGAATTTCAGCGCCAGCATCAGCTCCACAAAGCCCAGCACCACTTTCACGGTGTTCAGCCAGCCACCGGAGCGGGGCAGGCTTTTCAGCCAGGAAGGGAAGATAGCAAACAGCGTGAAGGGCAGGGCAAACGCCAGCGAGAAGCCCAGCATCCCAATAACCGGCATGATGGTTTCGCCCCGCGCCGACAAGCCCAGAATGGTAGCTACAATGGGGCCGGTGCAGGAGAAAGATACCAGCACCAGCGTGAAAGCCATAAAAAACACGCCCAGCCAGCCGCCCTTATCGGCCTGCGCATCGGCTTTATTCACCAGATTATGCGGCAGCGTGATTTCAAACAAGCCCAGAAACGAGAGGCCAAACACCACAAACACTACGAAAAACAGCAGATTCGGCAGCCAGTGCGTGGCCATGAAGTTGGGGCCATCCTCGCCCAGCAGCCGGGCCACTATCACGCCCAGAATGGTGTAGATGACAATGATGGACAGGCCGTAAACCAGCGCCTTCAGAATGCCCTGCGCCCGGGTGTCGGTGCCGCCCGTGAAGTAGGATACAGTCATGGGTATCATGGGAAATACGCAGGGCGTGAGCAGAGCCGCCAGGCCGGAGAAGAAAGCCAGCAACGCAAAGCTCAGCAGGCCACCAGACTCAGCCGAGGTAGCCGGAGCGGCGGCTACGGTGGCGGCGGTGCCGCCGGCCGTTACCGCCGTGGTTGCTGGCCGGGCGCTGGTGTCCGACGCCATTGGGCTTGCGGCGGCCGTGGCCGCAGAACTGGTGTCTGAGGCGGGAACTGGTGCTGTAGCTGGCGCAACGGCTACGGCAGGAGCTTCCGTTTTCGAAGCAGCTAGGGCTTTGGTTGCGGCCGCTGCCGGAGGGGTGGCGGCCGTTGTTGCCGCGGCAGTGCCGCTTACTTCAATGGGGCCAAAGCTGAGGGTTTCCTCGCCGGGCACGCAGCGGCCATCTACATCAGTGCAGGTTTGGTATTCTACATCTGCTTTAATGGTGAGCGGACCGGGCTGCAGTACCCGGATGCGCTGCCGGATCTGACCGGTTTTCTCGAAGTAGGAGATGTCGCCTTTAAAGACATCATCAAACTTCTTTTTGGCGCCGATGGACTTGGGCTTGCCAACCAGCGCGTAAGCCGGGCTTTTGGCAAAGGTGAAGGTGAAAACCGTGGGGCCCAGGTCGGGGTCGAAATCGGTGGCGTAAAGGTGCCAGGTATCCTGCATGCGGGCATTCACAATCAGATCCAGCTCCTCGCCCACTTTGGCGGCGGGCTGACTGATGGTGGTAGCGAGCTTGGTAGGCGTGAGCACCTGGGCTACCGCACTCTGAACCAGTAAAGCCAGGAGCAGCAGCGGCAGAAGCAGTTTTCGGGAAGCAACAGACATAGAACAACAAGACAGGACAGTAGCTGAACGGTAGCTCAGCACCAAACAAAGAACGGCAGGAAGTAGCACAAATATCTTAACACAACACACAAACTGCCCAAGGGTTGCCGGCCTCACGCCCACTTGCCGGCACCCACCACGCCCGGCCGGCAAGGGAAAAGCCAACCGCTTGCCCGGATTCTCGTACTTTTGCACTACTTAGGAGTAACGGGCCGCGTGAGCCCCACTCCGCAACTATGGTTTTACAGATACTGCTTACCCTTCTGCTTGTATTGCTGAATGGGTTTTTCGTGGCCGCCGAATTTGCTTTAGTAAAGGTCAGGGCCTCGCAAATTGACCTGCGCGCCCAGAGCGGCGACAGCATGGCCCGCATCACTCAGGGTATTCTGCATAACCTTAACGCCTACCTCTCCGCCTGTCAGCTGGGTATCACGGTGGCCTCGCTGCTGCTGGGCTGGATTGGGGAAAGTGTGGCCGAGAAAGTCATTACCGGGTTCCTGGACCTGGTCAATCTGACGCTGGATCCAACCTGGATGCACTGGGTTTCCATCGGGCTTTCCTTCACCTTCATTACCACCCTGCACATTGTTATTGGCGAGCAGGCACCCAAAGTACTGGCGCTGCAGCGCTCGGAATCGGTTAGTCTGCTGGTGGCTTGGCCGCTCAAGATTTTCTATTTCGTTGGCCGGCCCTTCATCTGGCTGCTCGACCGCCTCAGCAACCTCACGCTGGGCTTATTTGGGGTGAAAGCCCTGCACGGCGAGGCAGCCCACACCACGGAGGAAATCCGCATTCTGCTGGACCAGAGCAAGCAAAGCGGCGAAATCCAGGACTCTGAGCACGAGCTGATTGAGAATGTCTTTGAGTTCAACGACCGGATGGTGAAGCAAATTATGGTGCCCCGCACCAAGATTGTAGCCATTGATGTAAACTCGCCGGAAGATAAAATCTTCGAAATAGTACAGAGCGAAGGCTATTCCCGGATTCCGGTGTACGAAGGCTCTATTGATAACATAGTAGGCATTCTGTACGTGAAGGACCTGCTCAACATTGTGCGTCTTAATGAGCACATTGAGCTTTCGCGCATTATGCGGCCGGCCTATTTCGTGCCCGAAACCAAGAAAATCAACCGCCTGCTGCGCCAGTTTCAGCGCAAGCACATGCACATTGCCATTGTCTCGGATGAATTTGGCGGCGTTTCCGGCATTGTCACCATTGAGGACATTATGGAAGAGCTGGTAGGCGAAATCCAGGATGAGTACGACAACGAAGTGCCCGTGGTAGAGAAGGTTTCCGAGCTGGAATACCGCGTACACACCTCCACCGCCATTCCCGACGCCAACGAATTCCTCCCCTTCCCCCTGCCCGAGGGCGAAGACTACGAAACCGTGGGCGGCCTGCTGAACATGATTTACGGCAACATCCCGGAAGTAGGCGACGTGGCCGTACTCGACCCCTATGAGTTCCGTGTGCTACAACGCTCCAAACGTTCCGTGGAGCTGGTGCAGCTGCGCGTGACTACTACGCAGGAGCAAAACCCCTCTTTTAACGAGGAGAATTTACCGGCTTTATAAGCTGATTAACTCTCTGTAGTATGCACAAAAAAGCCCTCCATGGAGGGCTTTTTTGGTAAAAGGTTTAAAAAGCTATTCCGATTTACCGGATGCTATAATTACGCGGAGCACCGCCAATACAACTACAACCCCTACAATAATCCAGACCGTTTTTCCTGACTTGCTTTTGCGCCGCTTAACCGGCTGCGCTGCCGTGGCAGTTTGCTTTTCCACTACTGCATCTTCCGCCACCGAAACCGTAGTTTCGTTCAGGTGCGTTGAGACAGAAGCAGGCTGCACCGCCCGCGTGCCGGCTAAAGCGCTTGCAGCAGTTTGGGCAGGAGTTGTAACCTGAACCGGTACAGCTTCTATAGTACCAGCCTGCGCAGTTGCCGCATCAGCTGCACTAATCGACTCGGCGACTGATTCAACTGTTGACGTGTAAGCTGGTGCACCAGAACGAAACGCATATTCTGCGCGGTTACAGCCTCCCAGTAATAAAGTGGTAGCCAAAGTGGCTGTTAGAAATGAGTAATTTTTCTTCATACAGAAATAAGAAAGACAAGGATAATAGTACCACTCAGCATAGCATTACAGGCTCTGCAAAAGCCGCACAAATTAGGAAAAATTCTATCCTGCTGAAAAATTATTTCTATTCCGTAGGCTGTGAAAACCAGCCCGCATACATCACATAATTATCAGCCGTGCGCAGCATGTTAGCGCGCTGCTCCTCCGTCACGGGTTTGATTTTGCGGGCCGGAATACCGGCATACAGGTAGCCGGGCTCGCACTGCGTGTTTTCCAGCACCACGGCGCCGGCCGCAATAATGCACCCCTGCCCCACCACGGCATGGTCCATCACAATGGCGCCCATGCCAATCAGCACGTCGTCTTCCACCGTGCAGCCGTGCACAATGGCTTTGTGGCCGATGCTCACGCGGGCCCCCACCGTGGTAGCCGCCTTCTGATAGGTGCAGTGCAGCACCGCCCCATCCTGAATATTGGTTTTATCCCCGATGCGAATCTGGTTGACGTCGCCGCGGATAACGGCGTTAAACCACACGGTGCACTGCGCACCCAGCGTTACGTCGCCTACAATGGTGGCATTATCAGCTACAAAGCAATTCTCCCCCAGCCGGGGCAGAATACCGTTAACGGGAAGAATGAGAGCAGGCATGAGGTGAGGTATTGAGATGGTGAGTTTGATGTTGAGTATCCGGAAGACGGCGCCATAAAGAACGACAAACTCACCATTTCACCATTCTACTTTATAAGCATCCGTTTCCAGGTACCTTTTTCCCAATTGTATTTCAGGGTACTGGGCAGCGCCTGCCAGAAGTATTTACTGGTTTCCACCGCAAAGCTGGGCTGCATGTAGCAGTTAATGGTGCAGCCCTCGCACTGCGGCAAGCGGCCCTCCAAAGCGGCCAGCCTCTGCACATCCGCCGAGTTATACAGGTCGAATAAGCGGTTTTCGATGGGGAATTTCTGCTCACCCAGATGGTAGCACGGCAGCACCAGCTCGTTGCTGGGTGAGATAACCAGGGTGGTGCTGGCGGCCCGGCATACGGGGGCAGCTATGTGGTTGCCGCCGTCGCGGCGCAGGGCAATAAAGGCCTCGTTCAGGTACACGCCTTTGCGCTTGCCAAACTCGGAGAGGTAATCCAGCTCGGCGGGGGTCAGCTGCTCGCCGGTATCCACCGTGTTGTATTCAAAGGCTGGGTTCAGAATGAGTACCAGCTTATTGGGCTGCGCAATGTTGCGGTACACGGCTTCCAGCTGGTCCAGGTTTTCCCGAAACACGGTGAATAGAATATCCGGCCGCTCGCCCAGCTCCCGCGCCACCTTAATGCTTTCCAGCACAAAATCGTAGCAGGCCACGCCCCGGCCATGGTCGTGCACTTCCTTTTCGGAAGAGTCCAGGGAGAAATGCAGCATGTCTACTTTCCCGCGCAGCCGCTCGGCGTACTTAGGGTACAGCAGGCAGTTTGTGGTGAGCGTGGTAATGAAGCCCATATCGTGTGCCAAGCCCACAAACTCGTGGATCTGGCGGTGCAGCAGCGGTTCACCGCCGGTAAAATCAACCACCGATACGCCCAGTTTCTTTAAATCGCGCAGGTTCTGCTCTACATCCGAGAGCTGAATGTAGGGCGAAGGTTTCTCCCAGATGTCACAGAAAGAGCACCGCGCATTGCACCGATACGTGACGTAGTAATTGCACAGAACCGGATGTTTAACAAGGCGCATAGGCAGTAAAGGTAAATAATAACGAGAGGCCGCTTGACCAAAATTAGTGTGCTGTGCAACGTGGCAGACCAGCAGTGTCTCTTGGTAAATATCCCCTTACCTAAAATCTACTGTATGGAATCCTTCAAAAGTCTGTTATTAGGCATAACCCTCACGGGTACTCTGCTTGCAGGCTGCAAAGAGGAAAAAGCTGCTCCCGCGCAGGATTACGTCGTCTTTGGCTGGTATCATAATGAATGCCAGGGCGAAAGCTGCATTGAAATCTTTAAGATTGATACCCAGTCAGCCCAATTGTATGAGGATACGCAGGATAAAAATCCTGCGGGCACTACGCCTTATGAGGGAACGTATGTCATAAAGAGCCAAGCCCAATATAACCAGGTGCAAACCTTGCCGCAGCAGCTACCCGCGCAGCTACTCACCCAGCCCAGTGGCCTCGTCATCGGCTCACCCGATTTTGCCGATGGCGGCGGCTATTATGTGGAAGTAAGCACAAAAGGCGAGCGAAAGTTTTGGCTGATTGACCGGCAAAAAGGAAATCTACCCACTTATCTCCATGCTTTTGCTGACGAACTCGACGCAAAGATTACAAGCCTCCAGTAATTGGGGGCTTGGGGAGGTCTGCTTGCACTGGTACAGCTAGTGCAGCTTCTCACCTCCCCACTGGTGGGGCGTAGCGGCCAGCGCTTCTGCCGTGGCTGGTCCAAAGTGCTCCAGATAATAGTTGCAGAAGCTTTTCAACGGGCAGCGGGCGCAATCCGGCTTCGTGAAAAAGCAGATGTGCTGCCCCAGCCAGTAGTTGTGCTTATGAAAGTTCAGGAGCACCACCGGGTCTTTGGGTAATTGATCCAGCAGCAGCTTGTGTGCCTTTTCTACTGAGACTTTGGGCCCGATCATGCCCACGCGCTGGGCCACGCGGTGCACGTGCGTGTCCACGGGCAGCACGGGTTTCTGAAAGTTGAACAGCAATACCAGGGAAGCCGTTTTCCAGCCAATACCCGGCATGGCTGTTAGCCACTCCATGCCTTTCTCTACCGGCCAGTCGGCCAGAAAATCCAGGGTAAAATCTCCCTGTTCGGCCTGAATGCGGCGCAGAATTTCCTGGATGCGGGGCGCCTGCGTATCGGGCCAGCGGGTGGTACGGATGGCGTGGGCCAGCTCCGCGGTGGGGGCCGCCAGCACGCCGGCCCAGTCGCCAAAGGCTTCCAACATTCGGTTGTAGGCCAGCTCCTCATCGGCGTGGGTGGTGCGGTGCGAAAGCACCGTGCTTATCAGTTCCCGCATGGGCGTGCGGCGGGGCACGGTGGAGAGCGGCCCGTAAAAGGCATCCAGCACCAAGTGGTTCTGCCAGGTTTTTTGCTCGGGTGGAGAAGTATAAGTTACCGTAGTAGTGGAGGTAGGCATGTCCCTTGTACCGGCGCCAACTTGCCGGGGTTGCGCCCAGCGCACTCAGGTGAAGCCAAGCACAAAAAAATCCGGCGGCACCTGAGAGCAGGTACCGCCGGACGGGAGAGAATACTAGCGGAAAAAAGAGGGCTTAGATGTCGCCGCGCTCAGCAGCTTTCTTCAGCTTTTCGTTGGCGAAGATGGCAATTTCCACGCGGCGGTTGGCACGGCGGCCAGCTTCAGTAGAGTTATCAGCCACGGGCTGGTGCGAGCCGTAACCATTCACCTGGAAGCGGGAGGCATCTACGCCTTGCTGCTGCGTGTAGTTGGCCACGGCGCGAGCCCGGCGCAAAGACAGCGGGTCGTTGATGGCATCGTTACCGGAGGTATCGGTGTGGCCATCTACAATCACGTTGGTGTCGCCGTACTTAATGAGGGTTTTAGCCAGCTCATCAATGTTGGTCTGAGCCGTAGAGGTAAGGGCCGAGGAGTTCTTAGCGAACAGGATACCGGAGTCGAAGGTGATTTTGATGCCTTCGCCTACCCGCTCTACGGTAGCGCCAGCCATTTCGCGGCGCAACTCTTCGGCTTGCTTATCCATGCGGCGACCGATCAGAGCGCCAGCTGAGCCACCTACTACGGCGCCCAGGATGGCGCCTTTAGCGGTGCCTTTTTTGCCACCAATTACGCGGCCCAGTACGGCACCGCCGGCAGCTCCACCCAAGCCACCGAAGATGGCGCCTTTAGCCGTTTTACTCATCGGCTTCTTGGTAGTGGTGGTTTGTGCTTGCGTCAGGGTGCTGCTCAGCAGCATCACCAGAGCCATGAGAATGGCGAAGGGAGAACGAAGATTTTTCATGGGTTGTGCTTGTTGTGTCTTGGAAAAAAAGGAGGCCTTTGTAATTCCTGGCATCCGGTCGGTTGTCTGGCATTTTGCAACCACCTTGCCAAAAATCCAATGAAGGTTTCCATAGGTCAGAAAAACCGGGCTTACGGGCGCTAAATCAAGATTTTACATGGACAAAAAAACTTTCAAGCCTTACTTCTATACCCCGTTTAAAAGAAAAAGGCTGCCCAATCGGGCAGCCTTTTTCTTGTATGTATTGCTGCAAGCGGGCAGCTTACAGGCGGCCTTCTTCGGCAGCTTTCTTCATCTTCTCGTTGGCGAAGATGGCAATTTCTACGCGGCGGTTAGCCTGCTTGCCTTCAGCCGTGGTGTTGTCAGCAATAGGCTGGGTCGAGCCATAGCCTTTAGAAGTAACACGGGCAGCATCTATACCCTGCGAGATGGTGTAGTTAGCAACTGCCTGGGCACGACGCTCGGACAGGGGCTGGTTGATGGCATCGGAACCGGTGTTGTCGGTGTGACCTTCTACCAGTACGTTGGTGTCAGGATACTTCTTCAGCGTAGCGGCCATCTTCTGAATTTCCGTCATGGAAGCAGCGCGCAGGTCCGACTTGTTGGTATCGAACAGGATGCCAGAGTCGAAGGTGATTTTGATGCCTTCGCCTACCCGCTCTACTTTAGCGTTCTGCATATCACGCTGCAACTCTTCAGCCTGCTTGTCCATTTTGCGGCCAATGAGAGCACCACCGGCACCACCAACGGTAGCACCAATAATAGCACCAGCAGCGGTGCCGTTTTTGCCACCAATTACGCGGCCCAGTACTGCACCAGCAGCAGCGCCGGCACCGGCGCCAATCAGGCCGCCTTTAGCCGTTTTGCTCATGCCGGTCTTGCGGGCACCTGAGCCATTGTCGCTGGGCAGGCTGCCGTCGCTGGCAGGCTTGCTCGAAGCGCACGAGCCCAGGAACATGATAAAGGCCAGAAAAAGGGAGAGAATCGATTTGGGAGAATTCATCGGAATGAAACTTGGTGAAAGGAAAAGAACTGGGAAAAGGGAGAATTTGAGAGTTGGAGATGCTTACTGATTTCAACGCAAAAATGTTTGGCAAATATAGAGCCAGACCTATGCTGGGCAGAAAATAAGCTCCACTATTTCGCCTGCTGAACGCGAAAATCCCCCGCCGCGGTATGCACCATGGCGGGGGATTTCAGCTTTTTTTCGCCCGGCACGGGCAAAGCAACAGGCCCTTACAGGCGCGAGATGTTGGCAGGCACCTCAACCTCAGCGGCTTCCGCTTTGGGCTGAAGCATGCGCAGCAAATCGGCCAGGCGCTGCTTTAAATCTTTGCGGTCCACGATAAAATCGAGGAAGCCGTGCTCCAGTACAAACTCCGCGCTCTGGAAATCCTTGGGCAGGTCTTTGCCAATGGTTTCCTTAATAACCCGCGGGCCGGCAAAGCCAATCAGGGCGCCGGGCTCCGAGATATTGAAGTCGCCGAGCATGGCATAGGAAGCCGTAACGCCACCCGTAGTAGGGTCCGTGAGCATGGATATATAAGGCAGACCTGCCTCGGAAAGCAAAGCCAGCTTGGCCGAGGTCTTGGCCATCTGCATCAGCGAGTAGCCGGCTTCCATCATGCGGGCCCCGCCCGATTTGCTGATCATCAGGAACGGCAAACGGTTCTGGCGGGCGTAGTCAATGGCACGGGCAATTTTTTCGCCTACCACCGAGCCCATGGAGCCGCCAATGAATTTGAAATCCATGCAGGCAACTACCAGCTCCACCCCGTTCATTTTGCCGTGGGCGCTGCGCACGGCATCCTTCAGGCCCGTATTGCGCTGCGTGGCCGCCACCCGCTGCGGATACGCTTTGGTATCCACAAACTTCAGCGGGTCGGCGGAGGACAAGTTGGCGTCGAGTTCGGTGAACTGGTTGCCATCGAAGAGAATTTCAAAGTACTCGGCCGAGTCAATCCGGTCGTGGTAGTTGCACTTGGCGCAGGTGAAAAGCAGGCGCTTGTGCTCGGCCATGGTGGCTACGGTTTTGCACTCGGGGCACTTATACCACAGGCCATCGGGCGTTTCCTTTTTCTGCTCTGTGGGAGTGACGATGCCTTTTTCGACGCGCTTAAACCAAGACATGATAAACTATGAAAAGTGAATGGCTGACAGGTGCAGAGGGGCCTGGCCGGCTTACTCCGGTGGGCCTGCCAGCAAAGGTAACATTGAATTTAGGCAAAAAAGGAATATGTGTGCTACACGGCGTGCTTCTTCTCGCTTGCCGGCCGGTTCAGGCCAGCGTAATGGCGCTATCCAGGTACACATCCTGAATGGCATTTAGCAGGTCTACGCCCTCGGCAAATGGCCGCTGGAAGGCTTTTCGGCCCGAAATGAGACCCTGGCCACCGGCACGCTTGTTAATAACAGCGGTGCGCACGGCCTCGTCGCGGTCGGTGGCGCCTTTGCTCTCGCCGCCGGAGTTGATTAAGCCAATGCGGCCCATGTAGCAGTTGGCCACCTGGTAGCGCGTGAGGTCAATGGGGTTATCCGAGGCCAGCTTATCGTACATGGCCGGGTGGGTTTTGCCGAATTTCAGGGCCGCAAAGCCACCATTGTTTTCGGGTAGCTTCTGCTTGATGATATCGGCCCCGATGGTAACGCCCAGGTGGTTGGCTTGCCCGGTGAGGTCAGCGGAAACGTGGTAGTCTTTGTCGGCGGTTTTAAAGGCATTGTTGCGCGTGTAGCACCACAGCACCGTGGCCATGCCCAGCTCGTGCGCCCGCTCAAACGCCTGCGCCACTTCCTGTATCTGCCGGTTCGACTCCTCGGAGCCAAAGTAAATAGTAGCCCCCACGGCCGTGGCGCCCAGGTTCCAGGCTTCCTCCACCGAGCCAAACATAATCTGGTCGAACTTATTGGGGTAAGTCAGCAGCTCGTTGTGGTTGATTTTAACCAGGAACGGAATACGGTGGGCATACTTGCGGGCCACCGTGCCAAACGTACCAAAAGTAGTGGCCACGGCATTGCAGCCGCCTTCCAGCGCCAGCTTAATAATATTTTCGGGGTCGAAGTACATGGGGTTGGGCCCGAAGGAAGCGCCGGCCGTGTGCTCAATACCCTGATCAACGGGCAGAATGCTCAGATAGCCGGTGCCGGCCAGGCGGCCGTGGCCGTAGAGCTGGCCCAGACTGCGCAGCACTTGGGGTGGGCGGCTGGAGGGCACAAAGCAGCGCTCCATAAAATCGGGGCCGGGCACGTGCAGCTGCTCTTTGCTGATGGTGGTGCACTGGTGCTGAAGAAGGGCATCCATTTCAGCAGTTTGGGGAAGAACGGTGGCCATTTGCAAGGAATTTGGGTGGAACAAAACCAGGAAGGCAGGAAAACAAATATAGACCGAAAACGAGTGGGTGCTACCCGGTAGTTTGCACCGTGCGGCCCGAAGTAGCTACCTTGGCCGGAGTATACGGCTTACGGACCGTGTGCGCATTTTCGTTGTGTTTACCCATGTTCCGGTTGTGAAAAAATCCTCTCTCCTGCTGCTGGCCGCTTCCGTGGCTACCACTTCCCTGCTGCCCGGCTGCGTAGCCTCCAAAAAATACGACGATCTGCGCGCCCGCCAGGCCGCCACTGAGCAGGCCAAAACTGAAGCGGAGCGCCAGCAGCGCCAGGCCGTAACCGAGCTCAAGAAAACCACCGATGAGCTGACCGAAATGCGCCTGCAGAACCGCCGCCTCGCCGACGACTCCGCCCAGACTGGCAACGCCCTGCGCCGCACCCGCTCCCTCTACACCCAGCTCACGGATAGCTACGATAAGCTGCTGAAGAACTCAGACCGGGCTATGGCTGATAAATCCGCCGACTATAACAAAGTAGCCCGCGACCTGGCCCGCCGCGAGGCCGAGCTGGGCGAGCTGGAAACCTCGCTCAACAAAAGCAAAACCGCCATTGATAAGCTCAACGCCGACCTGAAAGTGCGGGAAGCCCGCATGGCTGAGCTGGAAAAAGCCCTGGCCGAAAAAGACAAAGCCGTCAATGACCTGCGCGCCAGCGTCAGCAACGCCCTGCGCGGTTTCCAGGGCACCGATCTGGAAGTAAAGATGAAGGACGGCAAAGTGTACGTCTCACTCTCGGAGAAGCTGCTCTTCAAATCGGGCTCTACTAAAGTTGACCCCAAAGGCCAGGAAGCTCTCAAGCAGCTGGCCACCGTGCTCCAAACCCAGCCCGATGTGAACGTGGTAGTAGAGGGCCATACCGATAATGTGCCTATTGCCCGGGGCACGGCCGGCCTGCAGGATAACTGGGACCTGAGCGTGCTGCGCGCCACCGAAATTGCCCGCCTGCTCACCGTTGGCGGCATTCAGCCGGAGCGCGTCACGGCTTCCGGCCGCGCGCAGTATATCCCCGTTGCCCCCAACGACAGCCCCGCTAACAAAGCCCTGAACCGCCGCACGGAAATCATCCTGACGCCCAAGCTCAACGAGCTGCTCAAGATTCTGGACTCCAACTCTACCAGCGGCAAGTAAGCAGCATCTCTTCCAAAGCAAAAAGAGCCGGCACTATACTAGTGCCGGCTCTTTTTGCTTTCGACTATAACATTAATGTCATGCTAAGCACAGCGAAGCATCTCGCGTGCTGACTCTGTTGGGAAAGACCGTCATAAATGAACGGGTCATGCTGAGCGCAGCCGAAGCATCTCTACCGCTTCGTTGCCATGCTATCCAGCCGAAGCGGTAGAGATGCTTCGACTGCGCTCAGCATGACGGTTAATATCGGCTATCTACGTGCCGGGCACTATGAAACGGCTGCTTCTACTTTACTAATCCCTGCACTACCGGCACGGCCGCGTTGGCCCACAAGGCCATATGCTTGCCTGAGTAATGCAGCCCGTCCATGGTAAACTGGGAGGCGTCGCCGGCGGCGTTGCGGGTAAAGCCGGTTATATCCAGAAAGGCTACGCCCGCCTGCTGGCACTCCTGTTTGGCTACGGCATTAAACTGGTCTATTTCTGCGGCAATTTTAGTCTGGTCACGGCCGCGGGCGTAGGGCGAGGCACCCCAATCGGGTATAGACAGCACAAACACGCGGCCGGGCCGCCCGCCGGCCAGCTGAATAGCCTTTTGCAGCAGCTCGCGAAACTCCGTTTGGTAAGAAGCCAGGGGCAGGCCCCGATACTGATTATTTACGCCGATAAGCAGTGACACCAGCCCGTAGTTTTTCGGTGGGTTGGCTGCCTGAATGGCAGCCTGCAACTCACCCGTGGTCCAGCCGGTGCGGGCAATAATATCGGGCATTTGCAGGTTGAGGCCCTGCGCCTGGGCCATGCGGGCCAGCTGCACGCTCCACCGGTCGGTGGCCGGCACGCCCTCCCCAATGGTATAAGAATCGCCTAGGGACAGGAAACTGATGGCCGGGCCGGAAGGTGGCGGGATAGGCGTGGTACTCGGCCCGCTGGCTGGCGCGGGCTCCACGGTAGGCTTGGCACAACCAAAGCCCAATATCATCAGGATAAACAGCAGAATACGCATGCAGAAAATTCAGTAGAAGGTAAACGCCTGCATGTACGCCTAAGCCAAAGTTTCAGATTGATGGCGGCTTATTGAGCGCACTATCTTGCCTTGACATGTTCCGCCAAATGCTCTTCTCTAGAAGCATAAAGCCTTTTCATATTTCGAAAGTGCCATGGTTATTTCCCGCGGTAAACATGCCACCAGTAGCCCGGCAACGGCCCGTCTGCCACCGTTACGCGCTGGCCGGGAGCCGGCAGGAGCAATTGCGCTTCCGGTCCGGCCGCAGCTACCAGCCGGTCGGCGGGCTCATGCCAGCTATGAAAGGCCAGGTTGAAGGTGGCCCAGTGCAAGGGCAGCAATGCTCCGCCACCCAGCGCCCGATAGGCCGCCAGCGCATGGTCGGGCCCCATGTGGATATCGGCCCACATTTCATCGTACGCCCCTATTTCGAGCATTACCAGATCAAAAGGGCCGTAGGCAGTTCCTATTTCGCGGAACCCGGCTTCATACGGGCCGGAGTCGCCGCCGAAGAAAGCGCGGTGTGTGGGGCCGAGGATGCACCAGGAGGCCCACAGCGTATTGTCGCGGGTAAGGGTGCGGCCCGAAAAGTGGCGAGCGGGCGTGGCAGCCAGCGTATGGGTGTTGCCCACTTTCACTTCCTGCCACCAGTCCAGCTCGGTAATCAGCTCCGCAGGAATACCCCAACGGCGCAGGTGGCTGCCTACGCCCAGCGGGCAATAAAACGGTACGCCGGTTTGGCCCAGTGCCCGAATGGCGTCTTTATCGAGGTGGTCGTAATGGTCGTGGGAAAGGAGGACGCCGTCCAGCGGGGGCAGTTCGGCCAAAGCCAGCGGCGGGTCAAAAAACCGCCGGGGGCCAAGCAAGGTGCTGGGAGATGCCCGCTGCCGCCAGACGGGGTCCGTCAAAAACCGCTTGCCATCGAGCTCAATCAGCGTGGATGAGTGCCCGAACCAGGTAACGCGCAGCGCATCGGCCGGCACAGGCTGCGCCAGCGCGGCGGCATCGGCCGCAAAAGGCCCCAGCGGCTGTTGCGGCTCCCGCTCCTCCTTACCCGTCAGCCAGCGGCGCGCCATGCGCCCATACTCCCCCGACATGCCCGTGGGAATAGTGTTCAGATACTTTTTGCCGTTGAACCGGGAAGGTGTTTTCATAGGAAGTACGCGGCATTAGTGCGCGTTTGGGAGATGACGGGTGAGCGGACCGAATTACTTTAACGGCATCTCCTAAAAACGAAACCACCCGACCAAATGGCCGGGCGGTTTTAGAATTGGCAACGGATATTTTACCCAATGGCCTGCTTCAGGTCCTCAATCAAATCTTCCGCATCCTCAATACCTACACTCAGGCGGATAAGCGAATCGGAGAGGCCGGATTTGCGGCGCTCCTCGGCGGGAATGCTGGCGTGCGTCATGGATGCGGGATGGCCCGAGAGGCTTTCTACGCCGCCCAGGCTTTCGGCCAGCGAGAACAGCTCAAATTTTTCCAGGACGGCCACGGCATCTTCCATCCGGTCGCCTTTCAATACAAACGACATCATGCCGCCAAAACCACGCATTTGCCGGGCCGCAATGGCATGGTTAGGATGCTCCGGGAAGCCGGGCCAGAACACCTTTTCTACTTTGGGATGGTTCTGGAGGTACTCGGCTACGGCGCGGCCGTTTTCGCAGTGGCGTTGCATGCGAATGTGCAGGGTTTTGAGGCCGCGCAGCACTAGGAAGCAATCCTGAGGGCCGGGCGTGCCGCCGCAGGCGTTCTGCAGGAAGCGCAGCCGCTCGTGCAGCGCATCATCCTTCACAATCACGGCGCCCATGACCACATCGGAGTGGCCGCCCATGTACTTAGTGAGGGAGTGCATCACCATATCGGCGCCCAGATCCAGCGGAGTTTGCAGGTAGGGCGTGGAGAAGGTATTGTCTACCACCAGCAACGCCCCGGCTTTTTTGGCTACGGCGGCGGCAGCTTCAATATCAATAATATTGAGCAGCGGATTGGTAGGCGTTTCTACCCAGATAAGCTTGGTGTTGGCGGTTACTTTTTCCTCTACGGCCTTCATATCGTGCATGGGCACGAAGTGAAATTTGATGCCGTAGTTGGCGAAAACCTTGGTGAAAAGGCGGTAGGTGCCGCCGTACAGGTCGTTGGTGGAAATCACTTCGTCGCCGGGCTGCAGGAGCTTGATAATGCAGTCGATGGCGGCCATACCGGAGGCAAAGGCCAGGCCGTGCTGGCCGTTTTCCAGCGCGGCCAGGGCATTTTGCAGCTGGGTGCGGGTGGGGTTGTGGGTGCGGGAGTATTCGTAGCCTTTGTGGTCGCCGGGGGAGCGTTGCACGTAGGTCGAGGTCTGGTAGATGGGCGTCATAATAGCCCCGGTTTCGGGGTCGGGATGCACGCCGGCGTGGATGGCTTTGGTTCCGAATTTCATGTAGAACGTTCTTGGAGTGGGGGCAAACGCGGAAGACTTGGGGCGCAAAGGTAGGCAAGTGTAAGTATCCTCGGTCTGCTGGGTTTATAGCTTTACTAACTGTTTTTTCAGCAGCCCTTTGCCATTCCTAGTGAACTACCTAACTTGTTGGGAAAATACAATTCACCTTTATTTTATCTACTTGAAAAAATTTTTACTCCTGGCAGTTCTCGGCTTACTACAGCTGAGCGCCGCCGCCACTACACCGGAAGTGGCCGAGCGTACGGCCCGCGAAAAAGCGTATGCTGATTCCGTAAATGCCACCTTTCACTACCAGACCGGTAAAGTTGCGCTGCCCCAGAGCCTGGGCGACTTAACCGTGCCCGCCGGATTTCGCTACCTAGATTCGGACCAAAGCAAGCGGTTACTCACGGAAGTGTGGGGAAATCCGCAGGGGGAGTCGCTAGGCATGCTACTACCCGCTGACCGTGGCCCCCTGAGTGACAATAACTGGGCTTTTGTACTCCAGTATGAAGATATGGGCTACGTGAAGGATGATGATGCCGATGAAATAAACTACGATGACCTGCTGAAGGAAATGCAGGAAGACACGGAGCAGGAAAACAAAGGGCGGGTAGAAGCCGGTTATGAGCCTGTTACCCTCGTTGGGTGGGCTGCCCAGCCCTATTATGACAAAAAGCTGAACGTACTACACTGGGCGCAGGAGTTGAAGTTTGGGGAGGCTACCGAAAATACGCTCAATTATAATGTGCGCTTACTGGGCCGGAAAGGCGTGCTTATCCTGAATGCAGTAGGCAATACCTCGCAATTGCCGGAGGTACGTAGCTCTATTCCAAACGTTATTCCCAGCGTCACCTTTGCCAATGGCCTTCGCTACGCCGATTTTCAGCCCGATCTGGACCAAGTAGCCGCGTATGGTATTGGCGGCCTAGTAGCGGGTAAGGTGCTGGCTAAGGTGGGCTTTTTCGCACTTATCCTCAAATTCTGGAAAGTACTACTGGCCTTGGCAGCAGGAGGCTGGTCGGTTATCAGGCGCTTTTTTGGAGGCAAAGAGGCCGAGGAGGCGGAACCCGCTTTGGAAGCAACTGAGGAAACCCTACCCTATGAGGTGTAGCCTTATCGTCATTACTTACGTTCATATCTTCGGGCCGGCCCTTTGTGCCGGCCCGTTTGTTTGCTACTGCCTATGGCTTTCGTTAAAGAGCTTTTTCAAAAAAACGCCGCCACCCTGCTCTCCATGCTGCTGCTGGTGGCCATGCCGGTAGTGGGCAGTTCCTCGCTCACGTATTTTCTGTACCGTAACCAGGAACTGCTCCAGAACCTGAGCTTGGGCGGCGCGGTATTTTACTTCGTGGTCATTGCCTTCACCATGGCCTTTGCCCTTACGCCTACCACGTTTGTGGCCATTGTAACGGGGTTTTATCTGGGCTGGGTGGGCTTACCCGGCATGGTGCTGGCCTATGCGCTGGCCGCTTTCATTGGCTACCATATTGCGGCTTCGCTGGATCATGGCCGCATGCTGCAGTTTCTGCACCACTTTCCCAAGGCCGATGCCGTAATGCGCGAGTTGCGCCACGAAAGCTGGCAGCTGATTGTGCTCACCCGCATTTCGCCGGTGCTGCCCTTTGCGCTCATGACGTTTGTTTTGGCCGTGATGCGCGTAAACCGACATAAATTTCTGCTGGCCTCGGTGGTAGGCATGCTCCCGCGCAGCCTGTTTTTTTACTGGCTGGGCACCCAGGCCCAGGATGCGCTGGCCCTGCTTAATAACCCCGACACCGGCACGGGCGGCAAAGTATTGGTGCTGGTGCTCATTGTGGTATCGTTATTCGGGCTGTATTACCTGTTTAACCGGGCCCTGAAGCGGGCATTAAGTAAAAACGCAGCCGAGACGCAAAAAAATTAAAACTGACTTTCAGCTTCTTGCGCGCGGCAATTCGTTTTTTCAGCAGAAAATCCGCCCACCGGCTTGCCAGACAAAATATTTAGCTGTTATCTTTGTGCTCCTCAAAAGGGAAATGGTTGTGTAGCTCAATTGGATAGAGCATCTGACTACGAATCAGAAGGTTTAAGGTTCGACTCCTTACACGACCACAAAAGCCCCTCAGCACCGCGCTGAGGGGCTTTTTCCTTTTACTCTGCTCTGCAGGCTGCCTTGGGGTGGCTGCCGTAGAGGCAGCAAATTGTTGAGGCAGCATCAACCCGCTCGCTTACAACGCGTACCTTTGCAGCCGTTTGCCGGGAGCGGCCAACGTTTTGCCTAGTTTTCTTGTTACGAGAGCAACCTTTTCGCGAATCTTTTGCTGCGTATGAATACCATTTCCACCGATATCTGCATCATTGGGGCTGGCCCGGTGGGCCTGTTTGCCGTATTTGAGGCCGGACTTTTGAAATTGCGCTGCCACGTGGTAGACGCTCTGGCACAGGTGGGCGGGCAGCTCTCGGAGATATATCCCAAGAAACCCATCTACGATATTCCGGGCTTTCCCAACATCCTGGCCGGCGACCTGGTGCGCAACCTCATGCAGCAGATTGAGCCCTTCCACCCCACCTTCACTTTGGGTGAGCGGGTAGAGCGCTTTGCCAAGCTCGACGACGGCTCGTTCCAGCTTTTCACCACCGACGGCACCGAAATTCTCTGCAAGACCATTGCCATTGCGGGCGGCCTGGGCTCTTTTGAGCCCCGCAAGCCAGCTATTGAGGATCTGGAGAAATTTGAAGGCGGCCGCGGCGTGCACTATATGGTGCGCGACCCGGAAAACTTCCGCGACCAGCGCCTGGTTATTGCCGGCGGCGGCGACTCGGCTCTCGACTGGACCATCTTTCTGGCCGACGTGGCCAAAGAAGTAACCCTGGTACACCGCGGCACTACCTTCCGCGGCGCCGCCGACTCGGCCGAGAAAGTACAGAAGCTGCACGAGGCCGGCAAAGTACGCCTGGTGCTGAGCAGCAACGTAACCCACGTGCACGGCAACGGCAAGCTGGAGGCCGTTACCATCACCGCCAACAACGGCGAAACCGAATCCGTACCGCTGGACCACTTCATTCCCCTGTTCGGCCTCACGCCTAAGCTGGGGCCCATTGGCGAGTGGGGTTTGGAGCTGCAAGATGATGCCGTGAAGGTGAATACTCTGGACTACTCCACCTCGCTGCCCGGTGTATTTGCCATTGGCGACATCAACACCTACCCCGGCAAGCTGAAACTTATCCTCTGTGGCTTCCACGAGGCTGCGCTCATGGCCCAGGGGGCTTTCAAGTACATCAACCCGGATAAGAAATATGTACTGAAGTACACCACCGTAAACGGAGTACCCACGCTCTAGTAGCGTTATCCTTCCGGATATTATCAAGAAGAAGAGGTGGGTTTGCCTGCCTCTTCTTTTCTTTGCACCCCGGCCCGGAAATCTGGCGCCCTTGTTTTGATAGTTTTACTGACGCTGTGATATGAGCCTGGATGTTACCGAAGTTCGAGTATATGTAGAGGAAGAGCCCGGCCACCGGCGCGAGGTGGTAGGCCCTACTGATATGGGCCTGAGCCTGATGGAGCTGCTGAAAGCCGATGGCTATGATATTCAGGCTACCTGCGGCGGAATGGCGCTGTGCGGTACCTGCCACGTGGAAGTGCTGGCTGGCCCGGAGCTGCCCGAGCCCGGCGACGATGAGCTGGCCATGCTGGAAAGCCTACCCGTAATGACGCAGGGCAGCCGCCTCTCCTGCCAGATACGCCTCAACGCCCGCCTGGATGGGCTGGTAGTGCGCCTTATGCCCCAGGGTACCTAAGGTGCTTAACCACATCAGCCATAAAAAAGGCGCTACCGGGTTTCGGTAGCGCCTTTTTTATGGCTGGCGTATCCTTAGCGGCGGTGCCGGCGGGTCTTTTTCTTCTGAGCTAAGGCAGCGGCTTTCTTTCTGGCCGCGGCCTTGCGCGCCGCTGATGTTTTGTGGGAGGTTGCCTTGTGGCTGGTGCGGGTGGCGGACGCCGTACGCGCGCTGGTGCGCTTAGCAGTGCTGGCAGCAACCGGTTCTGCCACGAGCTTCTCCGGAACTTTAGCGGCTGCTTCGGCCTCCGCCTCCCGGGCGGTTTCTATGTTGCGGGCCGTCATACTGGGCGACGGTATGGCCACAGACTCCGCCTTGGAAACGGACTGCTTGCGGCGAACGGGCATCAGGAAATCCCGCTCTACCCGCTCCCGGGCCGATAGTTTTTCTTCGCCCGGCAGGGCCGGTTTTACCGGCACGGCCACCTTGCCATCGTGGTCAATTGGGGGGGCTGGGGCCGCCTTTTTCTTACCCTGGGCAAACACTCCCGCACTGCTCAACAGCAGTCCGACTAGAAGGAAAATAGTGCGCATGTACTACTCTTTTCGGTGGACAGGGTGGCAAAAGTACCAGATCCTGAATCGAATAGCAAACCACACCCGCACCCAAGCGCTGCAAAAGCCATTTTGCAGCGCTTGGACCCCGATAACGAAATTAAAAATGCAATTTCACCCTACTTTCCTGCCATTGCCTGAATCTGCACCCGCGAGCCAGCCGAATGGCTGGTAAACTCCGGGGCGTACAGGCATTGCAGCTGCGAAAGACCACCCGAAAAGTCACCGCTTTGGGCGGCCCGCAGGCGGTACTCAAAGGTGTGCGTGCCCTTCGGAAAAAACCCGATGAAGAAGTTGGTGGCCGCATCGCGGGGGCTTTCATAATACCCCAGGCCGGACTGGTAGCGGTAGCCCGAGGTCTGGCTGATGAGCTCCAGACCGGCGGCTCGCTGGTCTTTCAGATGCACGTATTCCAGGTCGCGGTCGGAGCGCAGCACGAGGCGCACCACCAGCACGTCGCCTACACGCAGCGGCGTGGCGGCGGTGAGACGCTCCAGGGTGGGGCCGCCGGCCGTGCGCTGCTCGCGGAAGAGCTGGCGCTCCAGGCTCAGGGACGTGGCAGCCGGGGTTATCTTGTCTATCTGCTCGAAATACTGCCAGTAGAGCGCCCCCCAGGCTACGCCGGCATCGGTCTTCTGTACCGTTACCTTGCCCTGTGCGGGCTTGATTTGCGCTATGGGGAAGGAGGTTTTGTAGTAGCCGGTGCCGGCCTGCTGCGTGCCGGGCTTCACGGTCTCCCCTCCTACCGTTACCTGAATGGGTTTGGTCGGCTGGAGCCAGTCAGAGCCGCGCAGCAGCAGGGCGTAGCAGGCATCGGCGGTGGCCCGGGTGCTTTCCCAGTTCTGGGTTTGCTTCTGCTTCAGCAGCCACAGCTTCATTTCATCCACTGATTTCTGGTCGTTGCGCACTTCATCGAAGGCTTCGATAAGCGTGGCCTGGGTTTCGGTGGGCGCCTCGCGCCAGTAGTAGCCGCCGCGCACTTCTTTCCAGTACATGCCCAGTTCCGGGGAGTGCAGGGCATTTTCCGAAAGGGCCGTGAGAATATCCTTTACGGCTGCCGGCTGGCTTTTCTGCCGATGCAGGGCCAGGGCGGTCTGCGCCTGCAGGTAGCGCGTCTGCGCTTTCCAATAGGTAGCGGCCTGCTGTTGATAATAGGCTTCGGCGGGCTGGGCTGATTTAGCAACCGCCTGTTTCCGCCAGAAGCTGCGGGCATACAGCGCCTGAATCTGAATATCCGAAACATGCTGCTGCTTTAGGTCTACACCTTTCTGCTTGCGCAGCTCGTTGTAGTCGCGCTGCAGCTGTTCATCGAGGTAGCGCAGGGCGTTTTCCAGCAACGGGCGGGCCTGGGCATCTTGCAGGGCATCAAAAGCGCCCAGCTTCTGCAGCTTCCCGAAGCCGGCAATAATGAGCTGGGTGATGTACCGGTCATCGGGCATCTTCTCAAACCAGGGGAAGGAGCCGTTGGGATGCTGCATTTTGGCCAGCTTGGTGAGGGCCCGGGCAGTTTCTGCCTTCACGCGCGACTCGTCAAACAGCTCCGTCAGGCGGCGCATCCGCTCGGTTTCATTCTGCGCGTCGCGCACCCACGGGGTTTCCTGCAGCAGCAGGTTTTTGAGCTCCTGGTTTTGCTCCAACTTACTGGTGAGGGCAGTTTTGTCGCCGGCTTGCGCGGCACGCTTCCACTCTTCCAGCATGGTTTTCAGACGCGGGTTGCTTTGCAGGATCTTCGCGGCTATCAGGTTGGCATACAGGCGGCTGAACACCTGTTCGGAGCACTCGTAGGGGTACTCCATCAGGTACGGCAGGGACTGCACGGCATACCACGCGGGGTTTTCGGTCATTTCCAGCGTGAGCGAGTAATTCCGGCGCGTGGGCGACGTGGTACTGGTCAGCTTTTTCAACTCAAACTCCCGCGTGGCCGGCCCTACAATAGGCAGTGGCAGGCTTTCGGTAACCAGCAACCGGTTAGGCAGCACCGGCAGTGTGTTTTCCTCGCCATCGGAATAGGTTTCTACCGGCTGCTTTTTGGATTTGCGCTTCGACTGTTTCGGGGCCTCCGTTTGGGCCACCACGCGGTAGGTTATGGCTTCCAGTGGCAGCTCGCCTTCGGCCGTTTCCGGGATTTGCAGCTCCCAGCCCACGGCGCTGCTTTGGTTGGCGCTGAGGGTGAACTTCTGCTGGGCGGCACCTTTCAGCAACTTACTGTCAATAGGCTGCTGGGTGCGGGCATCCAGCAGAAACAGCTGGGCGGTGCCGCTCATGGGTTGATCAGTGAGGTTGCTGAGCTTGGCGGTGAGGCGCAGCTGGTCGCCTTCCCGGAAGAAGCGCGGGGCATTGGGCGTTACCTGCAGCTGTTTCCGGGTAACCAGCTCGCGGCGCAGCAGGCCGGTATGCAGCTGCTGATCGTGGGCCAGGGCCAGCAGTTGCCAGCGCGTTACGGCTTCGGGCATCTGGAATTCCAGCACCATTTCGCCTTTGCTGTTGGTGCGCAGGTCAGGCAGCCAGAAGGCAGTTTCGCGGAAATCTTTGCGGGCTTGGATGGCGGATAGGTCAACCTTTGGCGCGGGCTTGGTGGCTTCCGCGCCCAGTCCTGTTACGACTACTTCACTTAAGGCCTGCTTTGACATAGCCATATCCATAGCCGGAGCTGCCATGGCTTGCTGATTCATTCGGATTGAGACGTTTCCGCTAATTGTTACTTTAGTCTCGCGGCGAACCCCATATACTACCGCCCCTTCTTCTAAAAATCCCCACTGGTTTAGTTCGGGAAATGCAACTTCGCTCACGGAAATTCCTGGTTCCTGACCAGCTAATAGTATTCTGGAATCCTCCACCTCAAACTGCCCATTCCATGCCAGCGTAGCCGGGAAATACGGCTTTGGAAATTCCAGCGGCATGAAGGAGTGCGGCCGGAAGACGTCCAGTGACTGATCATACAGGCTGGCCATCAGCTCTGCATCGGCGGGTTTGCCAGCGGCATTATGGATGGTAACGCGCCAGGTTTCCTTCTGGCCGGGTTGGAGCTTGTCGCGGAAGGTGGCAATGCTGAGCACCAGCGGCGCGGGCGGCGTGGCAACCTGCACCGGGGCCGTGTGGGTGTACAGGCGGTTGTCGCGCACCTGCGTGGCGTGCAGGTAGAGCTGGGTTTCGCCGAGGGCAGCCGGTACTGCTATTTCCACCAGGCGCTGCTCATAGGCGTTCAGCGTAAGCCACTCGTGGCGCAGGGTTTTGCCTTTGGCCTCGGCTTCCACCAGGATGCGGGCACCGGCCTCACTGCTCCCCACCAGAAAACGGGCCGTTTGTCCGGGTGCTACGCTGTCTTGCAGAGCAACAAACCAATCCGGGGTAGGAATTGACAGCTCTTTGGCCGTGGGTGAAAACAGCGTAAAAGCCCGCTCCGTTTTAGCCGGTGTGCCGGTGGTTGTGGTGGCCGTAGCCTCCAACACATAGCGGCCGGGCGCCTGCTGTTGCAGTTGGGTAGCCAGCGCCGTTAGCTGCGGAGTTTTTCCGGTATCGAAATCCTGAGTGAGTACCAGGGTGCGGGCCCAGGTGCTGTCGTTGTCTTCCTGGCCGTAAGCATCCAGGGGGAACTGCCGCTTGAACTCCTCCCGGCTCAGGGCTTCGCGCTCGGGCCGCTCCCAGAGGCGGGGGCGCAGGGCACGGGCGGGCGGGGTGAGGCGGTAGAGGCGCAGCTGGCCGCGCGCGGGTTGCGGCTCGCCGGCCGCATTGGTGCTGAAGAGCTGCAGGGCCGGCAGTTGGTCGCGGTTCAGCAGTTCCGGTATTTCTAAGCGCAGGTTGAGGGCTGTGGTACCCAGGCTCACGTTTTGCTGGCCGGTGCGGGTTTCGCCGGCGGCATCCGTCACATCAGCCGTTACCTCAAAAATATAGCCCGGCCCCCAGCCGCCACGCCCGCGCCGCATTTCTTCATCGGCCTGAGCGAGGAACGTAACGGCAAAACCGCCGGCTGAGTCGGTCTGAGTGGTGCCGTTCAGGATTTCTATTTCTCCGCCCCTACCGGGACCAGGGTAGCCAATTTTTCCCCGGCCACTGGCATACGGCATATACAGCGGCCACACCGTGCGGCGCACCACGCGGTACTGCACCGTGCCGCCATCAATGGGCTGGCCGGCATAGGCGGTGGCTTTGCCGCGCACGGTCACTTGCTTGTCCAATACGGGCGTGCCGCGTACCGGCTCAAACGTGACCTGGAACGTGGGGCGCTTGTAGTCTTCTACCGCGAAGCTCACGCCGCCATGGTCGGTCTGCAGGCTCATGTCGCCATTCAGCAGGCTCGTGGGCAACACCAGCGAGCTGTTAAAGGAGCCAAAGTCGGAGGTGGTGAAGGACAGGGTTTTTACCGTCTGGCCATTCACATCGACCAAGCGTACGGAAATGGATTGTTTGGTCAGAAGTCGGGCTTTGCCAGCCAGGCTTTCAGTCAGGATCCCTTTGAAATAGAGTGTCTGGCCGGGGCGGTAGATGGCGCGGTCGGTGTACAGAAAAGTGCGACGCTCGGGCTGTTCGGCTTCGGACGTGCGCTGCCGGCGCGGGCCATAGTAGCCGCCTTCGGTTACCAGTAGGGAGTCGGGACCCTGGGAAAGCAGAACCGCCTGTAGCTGGATATTTTGTTCGGTGGTCGAGCCTATCGGGAGCTGGGTCTGACCCTCCGCGTTGGTGGTTTGCACCTCGCCGCGGCGCTGTTTGTATGTGCGGCTTGGCTGATCGTAATACTGAAAGAAGGGCAGCGCTTTTACGCCGGCCAGCGGTTGGCCGCTTTGCCGGTGCAGCATCAGCAGCTCGGGGCCGTCCTGGGTTGCGGCGGCGCGGCGCACCTGGCTTAGTTCGCTCACACTTACCTCTGCGGTGGCCGTAGTTACGCTGGGGCGGGTTTTGGCAGGATCTTCCGACGCCGTGCTGACGATAATCAGATAGCGCCCGAGGGGCAGGGCTACGCCGGCCTGCTGCACGGAGTGGCTTTTATAGTCCGGCGTGCCAAGCACATTCAGGGGCCAGACTGCGGCTGGCTTGCCGGCCAGCACACGGGCATAGCGCTTCTGCAAGGGCTGTTCTTCGCCTCTATTATTAACTTCCAGCCGGCGCGTGGCCTGCGCGGTACTGATGCGGTAAGCCCGCGCATACAGCTTCATCACGTTGCGCACGTCCAGCTTCAGCAGCCAGGGCTGGTTGGGTAGCAATACTTCTTCGGTGGTGAATTGCAGCTCCACGGCTTCCACACGCTGCCGAATGGCTTTTGCCTGCTGAGCGCCCCGGGATTTAGGGAAACGCTTTTCCACCTCCAGGGCCACTTCCCGGGCTTTGGCGGGCTGGGTTTCTTCCAGCTGATCCGCCAACTCGGCCAGAAACTCGGTGCTGATAGGCAGCGTCTGATACGTGCGGGCTTCCCTGGCCAGCGCGGCCTGATACAGCGAATCCTCTTTCGCCATTTCGGCGTGCTCCTTCACAAAGGCTAGCCGCTTACGGTCCACGTCGGCCAGGGCTGCCAGGTTTTTAGCATCCTGCAGACGGAAGGCGGTGAGCTGCTGTAGTGCCTGCAGGGCATGAAATTGGCCGTTGAGCGAATCGGCTTTAGGAGCGGTGAGTTTGAGTTGGGCAAACTCGGCGGCCGGGCCAAACAGCGCGGTTTGTTTCAGCTGAAACTGGGCAGCGGGGCGCGTAATGTAGTATTCGTCGTTGCTCAGGCCATCTACGGCGCGATGGGCCAGCAGGTCATAGAGCGTGGGGTGCAGGGCGCGACCTTCAGCATCGCCGCCGCGAATGGCGTAGCCCAATTGCGCTAACAGAAGCTGTTGCTGACGCTGCGGCTCATCGGCTAAGGAAGCTTTGTAGTGCTGTACCACAGCACTGCCGAGGCGGGCGGCATCCCAGGTGCGCAGGTCGGCGGCGCTGGTATCGATGGGAGTTGCGTTCTGGCCCGCGCCCTGGGTGCGGTCGTAGAGTTGGTAGCGGTGCTCCTGGTAATAAGTGGCATAAAGCTGCGCCAGCAGACTATGCAGGATGGGCCGGGCGGGAAATTTGGCCTGCTGCAAATCGGCTTCTACCAGCGCAATGGCTTTCACATCCGCCTCTTCTTCTTTGGCTTCCAGCAGGCGCAGCTTGTAGAGCAGGGCGCGCAGATATTCGGGCGTATCCTGCTTTTGGCGGGCCTGCTGATAGATTTCCTCCACCAGCTTTTTGGCGGAGGCGGTCTGGTCTTTCGCCAGCAGGGCATCTATCTGCTTCCATTTTTTGGGGTTGGGGCCCGCGGGTGGCGTGGGCGCGGAAGAACCACTGGAAAAGAGCATCAGCAGAAGAAAACAGACAAACAAACAGGCACGCATAAGCCAGGCTCAGGAGGAAGGAAAGGAGGTAACTACTCTATAGATGCACTTGCCCGGCCAAAAGCTTACGGCCCTGCTGATTTTTTTCTACAAAGCAGAATCCGGCGTCCGATTCCGGGTTGGCGGCCCGCTCATTTCAATACCCAATTAAAAAGTTGCTGGCGGAAAGTGGCGGCTGCTTTCAGTAAAAAAGCCCGGCGCTGGTAGCAGCGCCGGGCTTTTTTTTATTCTGTATCGGCGGGGGTTTCTCGGGCCGGTGTGGCGGATGTCCGGCCGTCGAGCACCCGCTCGGCCTGGGCCAGGTGGCGCTCCAGGTGTACCACCAGGAACTCCAGCTGGTCGGTGAGGCGCAGGCGCAGCAGGGGAATAATGGGGTTGGGAATACGCACGCGGTTGGCATTTACCTCGCGGGCTACTTCAATAATGCGCAGCAGCTCATCCAGCTGGCGGCCAAACACCTCCACTACCGTGCGCGGCAGGCGGCTGCCGCTGGGGGCATATTTCTGGGGCGATGTCAGGGCTTTTACACTAGCCGGGGTGCGCATGGCTTCGGTCAGCTTATTACCAATGAAGCCGCGCTTTACCAGGTCGGTGGGCTTGCTGCCGCGCTGCCGCGCCAGGCGTAGCCGGCGCATCATGTCCGGCAGGTAGTGCCCGCCAATGATGTTTAAATGCTCCAGGCACTGGCCCACGCTCCATTTTCCCGGCCCGGGGCGCATGTTCAGCTCCTGCACATCCAGCGGACGAAAGCGCTGGTTATTGATGGTGCGGGCACGCTGCACCACTTGCTCCAGGTGTGCCAGAAAGTCTGCGGTTCGGGTGGGAGTAGCGTCCATACAAGTATTACCTAGGTGGTGCCAAGGTACACTACTCGGGGCGTTTGGCCAACCTAAGCCTAGACGATAGGCGCAAATAGATGCCGAAAAAGTACTTATAGCTAAATTCCACTGGCCGCATCCCGCAAAATATCCAACCCTTCCATTCTATAATGCAGTTGCTTATATTTAGCCTATGTCGGAAGCTACTTTACCTCTGCCTTGCCTTATTATAGCGGCTGATGCCTTATTGGCGCAGCAAGCCGAGGGTTTTCTCGCTACTTCTCCTTCGCTCCAATGCCTGGGCAGCTATTCCTCCCTGGCCGCTGCCCAGGCCCAAGCGGGCCCGCCTCCCGCCCTTGTAGTGCTGGACGAAGCCACTTTGCTACAGCAACCGGACTTTACCCTGGGAGCCTGGCCTGAGCCGCCGGTTGTAATTTTGTTGGCGCAAGTGCCGGATCAGGCGCGGCCCCTGCCCTGGCCCGTGGCCGATGCCATTGAAAAGCCGCTGCACTTCCCTCGCTTTTTGAAAGCCACGCAAAAGGCGCTGGAAATGCGGCTGCAACCGGTCTTTCAATCGTTGCCCACGCCCAACAACAACGATTTTATCGTTATTAAGCAAGGAAAGCAGTTGCTGGAAGTGGTATTTGATGAGGTGCGCTACGTGGAGGCCCTCAGCGACTATGTCCATATTATCACGGGGCAGCGCAAAATACTGGTGCATGGCACCATGCGGGCCATGGAGCAGCGTTTTCCCAATCCGCTCTTTCTCCGGGTGCACCGCTCCTATATTATCAATACCAAATGGGTACAGGGCCTGGAGAGAAATACCATTACCATCACGCATAAGCAGATTCCCATTGGCAGCACGTACCTCAAGCGTGTGCGGCATGAGTTAGGTGCGCTGTAAGCTTCACTTTTCCGGTGGCTGGGGGATTTGAGTTGGGAAGTTATTGCATCAGTATTATAGCACACCATTTCCTGACATAATTCGATTTTCTTTGATAAAGCATATTTATAATTAGACTCAGATAAATAATTTTAATAATAATGTACTTTATATATATTTATTTGCTTTATTTGTTCGTCCTGTACTACTACTAACTACCCTATTGTCATGAAAAAAGCTATTCTTTTCGCCTTTCTCCTGTCTTATTCGCTGACAGGCTCGGCGGCACCCACCGGAGAGGTTACCCGCCAGCATGCCAATGAGCTTACCCGTAAGCTCACCGACCAATTAGCGCTGGATGAAGGCCGGTATCTGCAAATGCGCCGCCTGGTGTATGAGCACCTGGTACAGGCGGCCGAGATAGATACCCAATACGCCGATGACAAGGCCGTGCACGACCAGAAGCAGCAAGCTCTGCAAGCAGAGTTTGCCGCTCAGCTGAAAACCGTGCTCACGGAAGCCCAGTTTACCCGCTACACCAATCTGGCCATCAACCTGCTGGCTGATGCATCTGCCCCCGCCCAGCCCTAGCGCCCTTCGGTAGGCAGCTGCAGAATCTGCAGTGTTTGCTGCCACAGGTTCTCGTAGGGGATAATTTCTACCCCCGCAAAAGCTTCACCCGGCATGGGCGTTTGTTCCAGCCGGGTGAGCAGCGCCTGGCCTTTACGGGTACTGGCCCGCACATCAAAATTCTCTTTCACTGTGAGCTGCAGCAGCCGGAAAAACAACCGCGTGCGCTGGGCAGCGGGGTTGCGCAAATGATTGCTGGCGTACTTGCGCAGTCCTTCCAGGCGCGGCAATAAGGCTTCTACATCGCGCAGGCGCAGGTAGTGCAGAAACTGCAGAATCAGAATGGCAACATTTAGCCCCTGCTTATCCCGGCTATAGTCGGGCAGCGTTTGCATAAACTGCGTGAAGTGCAGGCCGCGCAAAGGCGAGTTTTCGGGGTCAATGAAATGGTGATAGGCCCGGTACAATTCCCAGCGTTGATGCGCGGAGTCGCGCAGCTGAGCGTAGAACGGGTTTTGAAAGGCCATGGAGAGCAGTTCATTGGCGTGCCGGTAGTCACCGGCGTGCATAGCCAGCAGGAGGTACAGCTCCAGAAATACAAACCAGTTGCCGGAAGAGCGGTGAAATGCATTCAGGTATTCCTGCGCTAGTTTTAAGCCCGGGTGTACCCGCCGGGCCTGAAAGTAGGCGTACACACTATAGTACATATTGTACCGCCGGTCAAAGCGTCTGGCATTTAGCTTTCCCTGCTGGTACAGTTTTTCCGATGCTGCCGTAGTCCGGATCACACCTTCGTAATCCCCTACCAGCTCCTGTTGCATCAGCCGTAGCTTATAGAGGTAGTCATAAATCCGGAAAGTGGGATTCTTCCGGTAATGCCCCTCCATTTTTGCCATTAGTTCCGGCAGCTTCTGCAGCAGGGTCTGGCGCACCCTTACCTGCTCCGCCATCAGCATCTTTGCCTCCCAGAAAAGGTGACCAGCTTCCAACTCTATCTGCAAAAGTTGCTCAGCCTTACATAGCTGCGTGCATATGGCCTTGAACTTGACCGTCTGCCGTTGCTCGGCATAAATTTGCCGTAGCCCGTGCAAAGCCGTGACCTGATGGGTGGTAAATTCTCCTTCCACTGTTAGCCGTAGGCTCTTGCCATATAACTTCTCCGACATGGTATACTCCCCTTCGCGCAGGAGTACGCCAGCCTGATAAAGTAGATCCAGACACTCCTGCTCATACTGCCGGTACACCGGATGCCGCGTATCGGTATGGTCCAGAAAAAAAAGGTGGTTCAACAGCTTATGCTGCAACCGGGATTTAAGTTTGCGAAGTGCCGTCTGGTGCGCAGCACTATTACCGCCATATAACTCTTTGGTCGCCTGAATATTGGTTAAGCTGTCCTTTGATTGTAGCAGACTGAGTAGTTGCACTTCCTTGCCTCTTGCTGCTTTCGCCGTAAAGTCCAGTAAAGGCAGTATTTTCTGCCGGCGGTTGGTTACAATGCGTGCTACTGAACTTACTTCTTTCATCTTGGCGAAATCTTATCAGTGGGAGCTAACGAATACCTGCGAATTTATTCTTGTTATAGTATCAGATCAGATTGCAGAGTTTCAAAAGAAATAGCATATTCCAAATGCTTTCATTAGTCTAACCGTACTGAATACATGTCACAATAATAGATATTTCAGCCAATTATTATGGTAATTTTTACCTTAAATTGAAGTTAATAAGCCATATAAATTCGTTCCATTATATCTTTATCTAATAATATACAAGTCACTTATTCTTCGCTTACTTCCTTTTGCAAACAGAAATTTTAGAGGAACTTCGGGACGCTTAACAGCTTCATCTCACCATTCCTTACGCCCCAGGTCATGTTAGAACTCATCGCCCTCATCCTTCTTCAGCTCGCTACGCTCTTCAATTCACCCAACGCTGCTAAGCCTGCTACCACTGCCACTGCTGCCACTGAAACTGTTCCTGCTTCTACTCCTACCAACACCAATACGGGTGGAGGTACTTGGGGTGAAGGTCACTAGGTTATAGGGAGGCTGTTAGCTCCTCCTCTTGCTGCCGGTACTAAAACTTGGCTAACTTGCCCGGCAACGTACCAAGAGGTGTAGCTCCGATGAACCGTTATTTGTCGACTTGTGGGGTCGTATTGTTGTTATTGCTGGGATGTCGGCAGCAGGAAGCGCAGCGGACGTATAACGTCCGCATACGATGGCCCCGCGACCCGGAAACACTGCACCCCCACACGCTGGCCAATGCGTTAGCCATCCAGGCCATTAACCTCACGTACCAGAGTCTGCTGGCTATTGATGCGCCCCAACAGCGCATTGTGCCGTGGCTGGCAGAGGCACTACCGGTAGTACGGCGGGCAGGGAACACCTCCTACCTCACGTACCGCATCCGGCCGGCGGCCACTTGGAACGATGGGCAGCCCATAACGGCCCAGGACATAATCTTTACACTAAAAACCATGCGTTGCCCGGATCTGCCTAATGAGCGGATGCGTGCTACGTATGGTTTTGTGCGTTCGGTACAGCTTGATTCCACCGATACCCGGCAGTTTACGCTGGTTTGCGACCAGTTTGCGCCGGATTACGTGCTGACTTCCGGAGATTTTGCCGTGCTGCCGGAGCATCTGCTGGACCCCGGGCATCAGCTACGGGCTTTTTCCCTGGGCCGCCTGGACTCAGTGGGCGCCACCTTGCCGGCGGTGAAGCAGTTTGTAAAAGAATTTTCCAAAGCGCGGCTGGAACAGTCGCCGGGGAAATATGGCAGCGGGCCTTATGTGCTGAAAAGCTGGCAATCGGGTCAGCAGCTGGTGTTTGCGCGCAAAAAACCCTGGTGGGGCGACCAGGTAGTGCCTACCCCGGCCACCTTCCTGGCCCGCCCCAATCAGATTTCCTTTCACATTATTCCGGATCAGACCACGGCTTTGCTGGCGTTGCGGCGGGGAGATATTGACGTGTATGGCAGCCTGCCCGCCACCGACTATCAGCGGCTAGCCTCGTCAGCCACCGACCAGAAACGGATAGCCTTGTATGCCCCGGATTCTTACGAGGCAGTAACCGTAGGTTTCAACACCAGAAAACCAGCGCTGGCCGACAGCAAAACCCGCCAGGCCATCAGCCACCTTTTTGATATCCCTACCCTCATAAAAGCTACCCAGCACGGCTTGGCTTATCCCAGCGCCAGCCTCATCAGCCCCCACGATAAGCACTATTATAACGATAGTCTGGCGCCGGTAGCCTATAGCCCTGCCCTGGCTACACAGCTGCTTGCCCAGGCCGGCTGGCAGCAACAGCCTGATAAGTCATGGCAGCGACCCAGCCGCTCTGGTCCGGCGCAGCAGCTGGCGCTTACCATCAGCTACCGCGCCGGCGATGCTGCCTATGAGTTTATTGCACTGCAGTTGCGCACTGTTGCGGGCAAGGTGGGTATCCCTATTAACCTGCGCCCTACGGAGAGCAGCGTATTGACGCAACAATTGCAGGCAGGGGCTTTTGATTTATATATCCGCTCCCTGATCGGCAATCCATTTGCGCACAACTTTCTGCCTTTGTTGCACTCCGGCAGCACCGGCACGCAAGGCGGCAACTACACCGGGTTTGGCAGCGCCAGCTCCGATGCTCTCCTGACGGAGCTGGCCGCCGCCCAGGACACCGTGCAAAAGAAACAGCTGCTGCGTAAGCTACAGCGCGTTCTGCAGCAGCAGAACCCCCTCACGGTATTGTATTTTAAACGGAACCCACTGGCCGTTTCCCGTCGCTTTACCAATCTGGGGCTGTCCGGGCTGCCGCCGGGCTATGAGGCCACCCGCTTTACGGGGCACCCGCAGCCATAAGCTATGCCTCTAATGCTGCGCCAGCTGCTTTCTTCCACCCTATTGGCGTGGATTATTGCCTCCATCATTTTTCTACTTAGCCGGAGTATGAGCCCGGCCGATGGGGAGCAGTTTGGATTAACGGAGAATATGCCGGCCACTACTGCGTTAACCGCCGCGCAGCAGCAGGCGGCCCGCCAGCAGCTACGCACCCGGCTCGGTCTCAGCCAGCCCTTGTTTTACTTCTCCCTGCAGGCCCCACCGGCCCGCGCCCGGGTATTGCTGCCCCGCTTTGCCTGGCACGGAACCCAAAACCAGTACCATGCCTGGATACGGGGCTTAGCCCGGGGCCATATGGGTACTTCCTACCGCAACGGCACGCCGGTTACGGCTTTACTGGCCGCTGCGCTACCGCGCACCCTACAGTTTACGCTACCTGCGGCCCTGGTGGCCGTGGCTGTGTCCCTGCTGCTGGCTACGCGGCTGGCAGCCCGGCCCTTGTGGCGGGCGGCAGTTATCAACCTGCTGCTGGTGTTGGATAGCATCCCGCTGTTTTTGCTGGCGCTGCTCCTACTGCTGCTGTTAGCCAATCCGGATATGCTAACCTGGTTTCCGGCTTATGGGGTGGGCGAGGCCAATGGAGCCTCGGGCTGGAACCAACTGCTGCATACCGCTTATTATCTGGTGCTGCCTACCCTCAGCCTGACCCTGGTTACCCTGCCGGGCCTTACGGTGCAGCTGGAGGCCGCCCTGCAGCGGGAACTGGCCCTGGACTATATCACCACGGCCCGGGCCAAGGGCCTATCCAGCCGGCAGATTATCCGGCGGCATGCTTTGCGCAATGCGCTGCTCCCGCTGCTTACCCTGCTGGCCGATTTGCTCCCGGCCGTTTTAGCCGGGGCGGTGGTGGTGGAAGTGGTTTTTGCACTGCCGGGAATGGGCCAACTGCTCTCCGATGCGGCCACCGCCCGGGACTACCCGGTTTTAATGGGCGCCTTGCTGGTGATACTGGTGGCCCGGCTGGCCGCCTATATTCTGGCTGATATGGCCTACCGGCTAGCCGACCCCCGCCTGCAGAAATCAGCCGCATGAAAACCAAACAACCGGTTACTCCGTGGCAACGGGCGCTGGCTTTGGGCTGGCTTGGGCTGGTAGCGTGCCTGGGCACTTTTGCCCCGTGGCTGCCCCTGCCCTACCCACCCGCTACTTCCGATGCGCTGGCGCTGAGCACACCGCCGCAACTTGGCTCCGCTATGGCTGCCGTCCACTGGCTTGGTACCGATGCCCTGGGCCGGGATGTACTCACCGAGCTGGTATTTGGCTGCCGCACCCTGCTACTGGTGAGTTTACCGGCGGCCGTACTACTCACTCTCGTTGGTATTGTGTTAGGCAGCGCCGCCGGTTATTTTGGGGGAGTGGGGTTAAAAATGGCCAGAGCATACTGGCTGGCGCTGGCCCTCTGGCTGGTTGGCACGCTGGCCTATACCCCACTGCTCGGCGGCGGGAATGCAGCGGCTTACCTGCAATGGCTGCTGGCCTCGGGAATATGTGTGGGGCTGGCGGTATTGCTGCGGCTGTCTGGCTGGGGACAGCAGCCGGCAGCTTTTCCCGTTGATACCGTAGTGCTGGGCGCGGCGGCTTTGCTGGGCTCCGTGCCCCGCCTCATTTTAGTGCTAACCGTGGCGGCCATTCTGCCCTTGTCATTTGTTTCGATGCCGTTGCTGCTGGGCATTACCTGCTGGCCGGGCATGATGCGCCTGGTGCGGGCAGAAGCGCTGCGTATTCGGCAGCTGCCCTACATAGAAGCGGCCCGGGCGCTGGGGCTACCCAATAGCCGCATTGTCAGCCGCCATGTATGGCCCGGTATCTGGCCGGTAGTACGGGCGGCCTTCCCCTTTTACCTCACCCTGATTGTTACCACCGAAACTACCATCTCCTTTCTTGGGGTGGGACTGCCGGCGGAAACCGCCAGTTGGGGGCACCTGCTAAGCTCGGCCCGACTGGCGCCCGGTAATTGGTGGCTTATCGTTTTCCCGGGATTTAGCCTGGTTTGCACCATCATCAGCCTGCGTTTTCTAACGCAAAAGCAGGTTTTTTCCGCTGCAACTCCTAAATAAGCAATGTAGCAATGTCACGTTTTTGACTGATTTATTCAGCACTGCATTGCTTTGCCAGATACTTTTCCGGTCTATTTTCTGCTATTTTCTCTGTTAAACCAGCTTCAGGCTGGTGATATTTATTAAAGCTCTGCTTACGCCTGCCTAAATCTGACGTCACAAAAGCACCATAAGCTTCCTTTCCATCCGGGTAAGGCTGCCGTATCATTGTATAGCGAAAAGGATCAGCCAGCTTATCTAAGCTACTCCGATTCATCTCTTCGCTTACCGTATTATGCCTCCCCGGTATATCAAGCGCCATCAGGAATTTGTGATGCGCTGCCTGTTGCTTCGTCTGCTGAAGCAACATACAGCTCACCCTCCTTCTGAACAAGCTTACTTCACTCCGGAAGGCGACTTAATAACACGGCAGCAGGGAGATGATGCCTTACGGGATGGAACCGCCATTCTAATAGGCAGCTTACTGGTGGCCAAGCCGGAAGTTCCTCGCTGCGTTGTTCCGTGAAGGTGAAATTTAAAGTGAATTGAAAAAAGAAATTGGTTCGACTCTTACTCGTTAGGACAGAACTAGAATTGTTGCAATAGGTGTGTAGAAAAGCCGTGGATCATGTCCACGGCTTTTCTGCGTTTCAGCCTTCCCATAATTCCAGAAAAAAGCTCCCGGTGCCGGCTGTTTAGCCTGGCACCGGGAGCTTTCCGGATGCAACACGCAGTTCCGGTGGTTACTTCTCCAGCACCTTAAACTCGGTGCGGCGGTTGAGCTGCCGGCCTTGCTTGGTGGTGTTGGGCGCTACCGGCTGCGTCATGCCATAGCCCGCAAAGGTCAGGCGGCCTTTATCAATGCCTTTAGTCACCAGGTAGTCTACTACCACCTTGGCGCGGTTTTGCGAGAGCTGCTGGTTATAGGCGGCGTTGCCCACATTATCCGTATGGCCGGAAATTTCGATGCGCAGCTTGGGCGTTTCATTCAGCAGCGCTACCAGCCGCTCCAGCTCGCCGGTGCTTTCCTTGCGCAGTGTTGACTTATCCGTGTCGAAGAAGATGTTGTTCAGCACCACTTTCACGCCCACGTCCAGGCGCTGCAGCGCAATGTCTTTCACTACTTCGGAATAAGCCGCGCCGGCCGGTACGTCAAAGTTTTCGGAGTGGAACAGGTAGCCATCCTGCCGCACTACAATACCGTAGTTAATGCCAGAGGGAAGTGAAACCAGATAGCGGCCCGACTGGGAGTTGGAGCGGAAGGAGGCAATAACCAGGTTTTTCTGGTTGTCTACCACATCAATGGCGGCTTCCAGGGGCTGCTTGGTTTCGGCATCCGTCACCACACCTTTCAGAATGGTTACCTGCGCAGTGGAAATGGGCACGGCCGCGGCCAGTACGGTTTCCTTTACCGGGGCCACGCGCGAGGCCAGCAACTGATCCTCGGTGTTGAGCATGGGCGGCTTTTCGGGACCGAGGAAGGTAATCTGGTAGATGTCTTTGCCACCCTGCCCATCTTCCCGGATGGAAGAATAATAGCCGTGGCGCCCCGAGGCCGAAATCACGAAGAACACGTCATCATCGGGGGTGTTGATGGGCCAGCCCAGGTTTTCGGGCTTGCTCCACTTGCCGTTTTCGTACACCGATTTAAAGATGTCGTAGCCGCCCATGGAGTTGTGCCCTTCCGAGCTGAAGTACATGGTTTTGCCGTCGGGGTGCATAAACACTCCTTCCTCGCCGTAGGGTGTATTGATGCCGGGGCCCAGGTTTACGGCTTTGCCCTTGCCCTCAATCTCCACCTTATAAATATCCCGACTGCCCAGACTGCCCTCGGGCTGGTCGCTCACAAAATACAGGAAGCGGCCATCGGGGGAGTAAGAAGCCGAGGACTCGTGGGCGTTGGTATTGATGCGGCGGCCGAGGGTTTGCGGCTTGCTCCATTTGGTGCCGCGCAGGTCGCACTCGTTCAGGTCGCCGCCGTTGTTTTCCACGTAAATCAGCATGCGCTGGCCATCAGGGGCCAGGCCCACGGTGGCATCGTGGCCATCGGTATTCACGGGCTCATTTAGCGGGCGGGCGGGGCCCCACTGCTTGCCGGAGCGCGAGGACTGGTAGATATCCTCGTAAAAGCCCCCGGTTTCCGGCTCGGTTTGGCCGCCCGTGGAGTTGTCGCGCCGCGAGGTGAACATAATAACGGATTCATCGGCGGAGATAACCGGGCTGTAATCCGGGAAGGGAGAGTTCACGCCAGGGCCCGCATTATCAATAAATACCCGCGTAGGCTTCTTCATCAAGGCCAGGCCCGATTCGCACTCCGCTATTTTTTTGCGCAGCTCCTGCTGCAGAACCAAGCCGTTTTTGGCGCCGGCCGGCGGCATGGCTTTTTTGTACTCGGCAATGGCTTCCGTCCATTTGGCGTTCAGGTGCAGGCCCCGGCCCAGCAGGTAGTGCATGCGCGGGTCTACCTCCGCATCCAGCTCAAAAGCCTTTTGCAGATAGCTCAGACTGCGGGACTTAAAGCCGGAGTTCAGGTAACAGTCGCCGATTTTAAAGTTCAGCTGGGCATTGTTGGGGTTGAACTTCTGGGCTTCCAGGTAATGCGGCAGCGCCCGCTCATACTTAGGCGGGTCGGCGTTGTACCACTGGTCGCCGGCTTTGATGTCGCGCAGGGCTTCTTTCAGACCTTCTTTGTTGTCGCCGAACCGGTCTTTGCTGAACTCCACACTTTGCGCCAGCGCATAGTTTGAGGACGCTAAGAGAGCAAGAACCAGGGCCGCCGGCCGCAATGGGCCGGTAAGCCGCGCAATACTACGGGATAACACGGAGGCGGTGAGCGTATAGTTTGTTTTCATGGGGAGCAGGGCAAAGCGGCGCTTATTCACAGGAGGCATTGGCGTAAGCCGTACCACTTTCCAGGCCCAGCTCGGCGGCTTTGCGCCAATCCTGGCAGGCACCGTCAGCATCGCGCAGCATTTCGCGGGCGTGGCCGCGGTTCAGGTAGGCCTCCGCATAGGATCCGTTCAGCTTAATAGCCTTGCTGGCATCATCGGCGGCCTGCTTGTAGTTCTCCAGCTTGAGGTAAGCGGCGGCGCGGTTATTTAAGGCAAAGGCATACCCCGGGTTCAGGGAAAGCGCCTGGCTGAAATCCTCCACGGCGCCTTTGTAGTCGCCGGCCTCGTAGCGGGCACTGCCCCGGTTGTTATAGGCCACGGCATTGTCGGTGCGCTTGGCCAGGTAGGCGGAATAATCGGCCAGGGCGCCTTTCACATCCCCCTGGCGGCGCTTGGCGCTGGCCCGGTTCAGCAGCGCCGAAACCAGCTCGGGCTGCAGCTTCAGGGCCTGGTCGTAGTCCTGCACGGCGGCGGCAAAGTTGCCCAGCTGGCGCTGGGTGCTGGCCCGGTCATGGTAGGCGTAGGCATAATTGGGGTCGGCTTTAATGGCGGCGGTAAAATCAGCTAAGGCCGCTTTAAAGTCACCTTTTTCAAAGCGCAGGTCGCCGCGGTAGTACCAGCTGGGCGCGTAATCCGGCTTGGTTTCGGCAGCTTTGGTGTAGTCCTGCTCGGCGGCATCGGTCTGGTTGAGCGCCTGCCGGGCCTGGCCCCGTCCAAAATAGGAGGTAAAGCCCGTAGGCTCCAGCTTAATGGCCTGGTCGTAGTCCTGCACGGCCTGCTCATACTCCTTTAGCTCGTAGCGCGTGGTGGCGCGGTTGTAGAAAGCCTTGGCGAAATCAGGCTTCGCCGCCAGCGCTTTATCGAACTCCTGAATGGCCGAGCGGTAGCTTTTATCGGCAAACTTGGCTACCCCGCTGTTATAGTATTTCTCGGCCAGCTGAGCCGGCGGCAGGGTGCTGGCCCGCACGGTATCTACCTGAGCCCGGGCGGGCGTGGCAGCCAGCCAGCCCATACCTGCCACAAGCAGTAAAGCAGTAAATCTTGTCATCATAGCCCATTTGCCGTGCTGGTGCACCGGCCCGGGTTAAATGTACTTTCCTTTCCCAACACTGCCAACATCTGCCAAAACCTTTCTATACAATTGAACTATAGCAATAGGTATCAGCATTTTATTAGTTGAAAATAGGGGATAAATAATCCAGCTCAACAAACAGCGCGAGTGGAGGGACCCACAAAACTTTTTGAGGTCCTTGACGCTTTTAGATTCCGTATTTTTGCATTCGTTTTCACACCCGATTTTTCTCACTTCAGCCTTTTCAAAAAATGGCAACATATCCCGAATACATGGTGGCTCCTATCCGGCAGGACCTGGTAGAAGCTGGCTTTGAACAACTGATGACGCCCGAGGAGGTAGACCAGGCCCTGATTCCCGCGGAGGGCACGGTGCTGGTAGCCGTAAACTCGGTGTGTGGCTGCGCCGCCGCCAAGGCCCGCCCGGCTCTGAAAATGGCTCTGGCCAGCACCGATAAAAAGCCGGCCAAGCTGGTAACGGTATTTGCCGGTATGGAAACCGAAGCCGTAGCCAAGGCCCGGGAGCATATGCTGCCCTATCCCCCCTCCTCGCCCTGCATTGCGCTGTTTAAGGATGGTGAACTGGTGCACATGATTGAGCGCTACCACATTGAAGGCAACGACATGATGCGCATTGTAGACAACCTGCAGGGCGCTTTCGCAGAGTATTGCTAATTATGGGCTGAACAAGCAGCCTGTTTGCCCCGTTTAAGGGCAGGCGTAAGCAAAACCCCTGGCACGTTGCCAGGGGTTTTGCTTTTCTGTATCTTCCATATCCTATTCCTTTTTCCTGCTGCTATGCCTACTCACATCCTGCCGCTGCCCTGGGACTCCAGCTTTCTGGGGTTTCCGGTAGGACGGTTACAGGGCGCCCACCTCACTACTGAGGAGCTGCGCGATACGCTACAGGCTGCGCACGATGATGGCTGGGCTCTGCTGTACTGGATGGCAGACCCCAATGATACAGACTCCACGGCAGCCGCGCAGGGCAACCGCCTTCAGGTGACCGACCGGCGCGGGCACTATGCGCTGACTTTTCCCGAAGGCCTGCCCCAGCCGCTGCCGGTAGGCGTGTCCTCCACCGTGCAGCTTTCGCCCGCCATCATGGATCTGGCCTTGCAGAGTGGGCAACAGTCCCGCTTTCGCCTTGATCCGCACTTTGCCAATGGCGTGTACGAGCAGCTGTATGCCCATTGGATAGCCAACTCCCTCAGCGGAGAAATGGCCCACGATGTACTAGTATTTCGCAGTACCCACAACAGCCCCGAAACCGGCATGCTTACCCTCTGCCTGCGCCCTGAGCACGTAGAAATCGGACTGATTGCCGTAGATGCCGGCTCGCAAAACCAGGGTATCGGCACCTTGCTGGTGGAAGGGGCCCGGCAGCGGGCCCTGGCTTGGGGCCGGCACAAGCTGGTATCCGTTACCCAGCTCGACAACCAGGGTGCCTGCCGGTTTTATGAGCACATGGGTTTCGAACTGGTCCGTGAAGAGCACTTGTACCATCTCTGGCTGCAGGAAATCCAGACCCCATAAAAAAGGCCCATCCCTATAGTAGGAATGGGCCTTTTGGTTGGTAGCCGGGCGGCTTAGTTGGCGTACTCGCTCAGGAATTTGATGCGCATCAGGCGCAGGTCTTCCTCCGTGTAGTCATCAGAACCCAACTCCTTGAGCGCCACCGCAATGTTATCGGTGCTGGAGCTCATAAAGTAGTCGGTAATCTCTTCCTGGCGTTCCTGGTCCAGTACCGAGTCAATATAATAATCCAGGTTGAGCTTGGTGCCGGAGTAGCAGATGTGCTCAATCTCCTCCATCAGCTCCCGCATTTCAATGCCCTTGGAGGAAGCAATTTCCTCCAGGTCCATCTTCTTGTCGATCTGCTGAATGATGTAGATTTTGATTTTTGACTTATTAACAGCTGATTTTACCACCACATCGGCGGCCGTCATAATGTCGTTTTCCTCAACGTACTTTTTAATCAGGTCCAGGAATGGGTTGCCAAACTTCTGCGCCTTGCCGTGCCCCACGCCCGAAACATGGGCCAGGTCCTCCATTTTGGTGGGGAAGGTGGTGGCCATTTCCTTCAGGGACGGATCCTGGAAGAGCACGTAAGGTGGCAGGTTTTTCTGGTGCGCCAGCTTCTTACGCAGGGCCTTCAGCATATCAAACAGCGCGGCATCGTGGCCGGCGGCTTGCTGCACCTCTTCCTTCTCCTCCTTTTGCTGCACCTCCTTCTCGTAGTCGTGGTCTTTGGAGAGCTTGATGTTGTAGGGAGCCTGCAGGAACTCCTCGCCTTTGGGGCAGATTTTAATTACGCCAAAGTTCTCAATGTCTTTGCCCAGGAAGCCGGCAATCATGCATTGGCGCACCACGGAGTGCCAAAAGGCAATATCGTGGTCTTTGCCTTTGCCATACACGGGCAGCTTAAAGTGCCCGTAGCTTTCCACGTGCGGGTTAGTCAGGCCGGTGAGTACCGTGGTCAGGTGGTCGATGCCAAAGCGGGAATTGGTCTGTTGTACAGCTTCCAGGGCCAGCTTCACAAACTCCTTGCCTTCAAACTTCTCGCGCGGGTGGCGGCAGTTATCGCAGAAGCCACAGTCCTTCTCGAACTCCTCGCCGAAGTAGTGCAGCAGCTGCTTGCGGCGGCACACGGCCGAGTCGGCGTAGTTCGCCATTTCCTGTAGGAGCTGCTTGCTGTTGTCGCGCTCGGTTACGGGCTTATCCTTGTTGAATTTCTCCAGCTTCACGATATCATCGTAGCTGTAGAACATCAGGCAGTCACCCTCCATGCCATCCCGGCCACCGCGGCCGGTTTCCTGATAGTAGCCTTCAATGCTCTTGGGCGTGTCGTAGTGAATCACGAAGCGCACATCGGGCTTGTCGATGCCCATGCCGAAGGCAATGGTGGCCACAATGACGTCGCAGTCCTCGTTGAGGAAGGCGTCCTGGTTGGCCATGCGCACATGCGGGTCGAGGCCGGCGTGGTACGGTAGCGCGCGCACGTCATTCACGCGCAGCAGCTCCGCAATTTCCTCCACCTTCTTGCGGGAGAGGCAATACACAATACCCGCCAGACCTTTGCGCTGCTTTACGTACTGAATCAGCTGCTTTTTGGTCTGGTGCTTGGGCCGTACTTCGTAATACAGGTTGGTGCGGTTGAAGGAGGTCTTGAACACCGAGGCCTCGTCCATCTGCAGGTTTTTCTGGATATCCAGCTGCACCTTGGGCGTGGCCGTGGCCGTGAGGGCAATAATGGGCACCTGCACCCCCAGGCCGTCAATAATGCTGCGGATTTTGCGGTACTCCGGCCGGAAGTCGTGCCCCCACTCCGAAATGCAGTGCGCCTCATCAATAGCCACAAACGAAATGGTGGCTTTATTGAGAAACTCAATGGTTTCGTCCTTGGTCAGGGACTCCGGGGCCACGTACAGCAGGCGCACTTCGCCGCTAATGACGTCCTTCTTCACCTTGTTCATTTCTGATTTCGACAGCGTCGAGTTCAGAAAGGCCGCGTTTACCCCAAACGCATTCAGCTGATCTACCTGATTTTTCATCAGGGCGATGAGCGGGGAAATAACAATAGCGGTGCCGGGCAGCACCAACGCTGGCAGCTGGTAGCACAAGGACTTACCAGCGCCCGTGGGCATAATCACAAACGTGTTATGGCCCTCGATGACGTTCTGAATGATGGCCTCCTGGGTGCCGCGAAACTGGCCGTACCCGAAAACTTCCTTTAACTTGCCCTTCAGATCAGCCTGCTGTGTGACAACGGCTTTTTTTACGGCTGGCATGGACTTCCTCACTTCTCGGTTGGGGGTATGCAGACTTGAGCAGCAACACCGCGTGTTGTCTACTCAATCTAGACAAATTTAGATTGAAACCGCTGAACGATACCAACTCGCTGGCAAAAAAAGTGCTTCTCGAAGAAGCCGATGCCATTCGGGGCGTGGCGGAAGCCATTGCCCTGACACCTGATTTTGCGCTCTGTGTTGCCGCCATCCTTTCCCTTCGTGGGCGTGTGGTCGTCACCGGAATCGGCAAAAGTGCACATATTGCCGGAAAGATCGTGGCTACCTTAAACTCAACGGGTACGCCTGCCCTGTTTATGCACGCCGCCGATGCCATTCACGGCGACCTGGGCATGATTCAGGCCGAAGATTTTGTAGTGGCCATTAGTAAAAGCGGCGACACCCCGGAGATAAAAGTGCTGGTGCCCCTGCTCAAACGCAAAGGCGTGCCGCTGGCGGCCCTGGTCAGCAACGCCGACTCCTACCTGGCCGTGCAGGCCGACTACGTTCTGCACGCCCCCGTAACCCGCGAAGCCTGCCCGCATAACCTGGCTCCTACCACCTCCACCACGGCCGCGCTGGCCTTGGGCGATGCGCTGGCCGTGTGCCTGCTGGAGAGCCGCGAGTTCACCTCCGCCGATTTTGCCCGCCTCCACCCCGGTGGCACGCTGGGCAAAAAGCTCTACCTGAAAGTAGGCGACCTAAGCCGGCAGAACCAGCAGCCCCAGGTGCTGGCCGATGCGCAGCTGAAGGAAATTATCCTGGAAATATCGGGCAAGCGCCTGGGTGCCACCGCCGTACTGCAAGCTGCGGAAGGCCCGTTGCTGGGCATTATTACCGATGGCGACCTGCGCCGCATGCTCTCCACCTTTGCCGGCCGCCTGGAAGATGTCCGCGCCCAGGACATCATGACGCCTTCGCCCATGACCATTGAAACCGAGGATTTTGCGGCCGAGGCCCTGGTGCGGATGCAAAACCGCAACATCACGCAGCTGGTAGTCACGGAAAACGGTAAGTTCAGCGGCTTCATCCATCTGCACGATTTGCTTCGTGAAGGATTGGTATAACAGAAACAGTAAGTTTATTGGGCGAGGGCAGTATCTTTTTGCACTCTCTTTATTGAAGCCCACAATTTCCTATCTTACTATCCGGTCTACGTCTCTTTCCACTGCTCACGCTCGCAGCCCGTCTGCTTATGAACTCTAATACCTTTTTGGTAGTAATGGCTGGCGGCATTGGCAGCCGCTTCTGGCCCTTCAGCCGCACCCAGCATCCCAAGCAGTTTCACGATGTACTGGGCGTAGGCCGCTCCATGCTGCAGCTCACCGTAGACCGGTTTAAGGGTATCTGCCCCATGGAAAACGTACTGGTAGTCACCAACCGTGACTATATTCCGCTGGTGCAGCAGCACTTGCCGGATTTGCTGCCCGAGCAGATTCTGGGCGAGCCTATTGGGCGCAATACCGCTCCCTGCATTGCGTATGCCAGCTACCGGATTGCGCAGCGCAACCCCAACGCCGTAATTATGGTGACGCCCGCTGACCACGCCGTGCTACACGAGGACGAGTTCCGGCGCGTGATTCAGCAGGCAGTAGACGCTGCCCGGCAGCACGATATTCTGATTACGCTGGGCATTCAGCCTTCCCGCCCCGATACCGGCTACGGCTACATTCAGTTCCTGGACGAGGAAGCCTCTTCCATTGGGCCCCTGAAAAAGGTAAAAACCTTTACTGAAAAGCCCAATCTGGAGTTGGCCCGCATGTTCGTGGACAGCGGCGACTTCCTCTGGAACTCCGGCCTGTTTGTGTGGCGGGCCGATGTTATCATCAAAGCCTTCCATCAGTACCTAAGCGACATTGCCGAAGTGTTTGACGAAGGCAGCACTATGCTGAACACCGTGCTGGAGGATAACTTCATTTCCCGCGCCTACACCCGTTGCCGCAACATCAGTATTGATTACGGGGTGATGGAAAAGGCCGACAACGTGTTTGTGCTCCCCGCCGACTTTGGCTGGAGCGACCTGGGTACCTGGGACTCCCTGCACCGCATGGGCCACCACGACGCCGAAGACAACGTGGTGGACGGCAACGCCCTGCTCTACGACACCCGCGAGTGCGTCATCAAAACCCCATCTGAGCGCCTGGTAGTAGTACAGGGCCTGGACGGCTACATTGTGGCTGAGTACGACAACGTGCTCCTCATCTGCAAGCGCACGGAAGAGCAGCGCGTGAAGGACTTCGTGGCCGATGTAAAGTCTAAAAAAGGCACCGGGTACAATTGATTGGCATTGCAAGGAGTCACGTATCATGGCGAGGCACAAGCCGAAGCCATCCGTCCTCTGAAATGCAGAAGGCCCTGAAAATGAAAAGCCCTTGACATACTGCACGTCAAGGGCTTTCTGGTAAAAGGACGTTGGTCACATATGAGAGGACGGATGGCTTCGGCTTGTGCCTCGCCATGACACGTACCTACTTGTCTGAAGTTAGGCTTTCACCAACCGCTGGCGTAGCACTTCAAACAGCATGATGCCGCTGGCTACTGATACGTTCAGGGAACTGATCTGGCCGGCCATAGGAATCCGCACTTTGTGGTCCGCCAAGCGGAGGTACTCGGGCGAAATGCCGTCTTCCTCGCTGCCCATCAGAATGGCTACCGGCCCGGTCAGGTCCACCGATTCGGTTTCCAGGCTGGCATCGGCTTTCTCGGTACAGGCTACTACCTGCACGCCGGACTGCTTCAGGAAGTCAATGGTTTCTTTCAGATTCGGCTCGCGGCACACCGGAATCAGGTTCAGGGCGCCGGCGGAGGTTTTCAGGGCATCACCATTAATCTGGGCGGCACCGCGGCTGGGCACTACAATGGCGTGCACACCCATACACTCGGCGTTACGGGCAATAGAACCGAAGTTCCGTACGTCGGTAATGCGGTCCAGAATGAGCAGGAGCGGGTTTTTACCTTCTTCGTACAGGCCCGCCAGAATACTGTCCAGCGGCTGGTAATCGATGGGCGAAACGAAGGCTACCGCGCCTTGGTGGTTTTTGCGCGTGAGGCCGTCCAGCTTTTCCAGCGGCACCAGGGATACCGGAATGTTAGCTGCTTTGGCCAGGGCCGTAATATCCTGCGTGATGCTGTTTTTGGTGGTGCGTAGCAGATAGATTTTCTCCAGCGTACGACCAGCATTCAGGGCTTCCAGAATGGGGCGCAGGCCAAACAGCATATCAATGCTGCGGTCGGCGGCCGGGCGGTGGGGGTAGCGCGGCTTGAAGTCGCCGCGCGGCTCGCGGCCCTCGCCCCGGTCCCCTTCCGGGCGACGGGCAGGCCGGTTGTCGCCGCCTACGGGGCGGTTTTCGGCATCGTAATAAGTGCGGCGCTCATTCTGCGGCCGGTCGGGGCGGTCAGTCCTTTTCTCCATTGCTCCATGGCGGCCTGGCAGAGAGTTCATACTCGGAGCGGCGCACCTGTTCTTATAGGGTTCAGCTACAAAGGTACTGGGTTTATGGCAGCTTGCGCGGGCTGTTCTTTGCCAGCCTCTCCCGGCCTTGTTATACCGCATAAAAAAAGCGGCTCCGTGGGGAGCCGCTTTTTATTTGCCATCCTGCTGAAGGCTTACTACTCCTGCTGCGGATAGTACTGCTGCAGGATCTGCATGGCTTTGGTGGCGCGCGCTTCGTCTTTTATAGTGGCGGCGGCACGGTACACGCTTTGCAGCGCTACCAGGCTCAGCTGCATATCCTGGTCGTGGAGGGCCGGGTTGTGCGTGCTGTAGTAAGCCAGCGCCTGCTGGGCACGGTTGGTCAGCACATCCATAATCTGATTAGCCCGGGTGGTTTCGCCGGCTTTCACCAGGGTTTCTACCAGCTGCGGGGTATAGTAGTCGTAGGGAATTGACTTATCCGGCATCACTGCCAGCGCTTTATCCGCTACTTCCTTGGCTTTGGCCAGGTTGCCGGCCTTCAGGTATTCGTTAGCCAGGCGCCCGAACTTATCCCGGTAGTTGGCCGGGAAGCGCAGGTTGTTCTCGTCGTAGAATACGCTGGGATCGTCGAGGTTGCGGTAGGCAAATTTATGCATCATGATGTCGTACATCTGATCCTTCACCACGTAGCCATCGTCGCCGCTGCGGGGGTTGTAGTTGGGGTCGCGGGCGGGCAGCACGCGGTAGGCCATACCTTCCAGCTGGAAGTAAGGCTGCAGGCCCATGTAATCCTGGCTATTTACGGTGCTGGAGAAGTAAATGGGCCGCTCCCAGTTGTTGGTAGCCAGCATATCCAGAATGGCCAGGTTTTTCTTCTCAATGGCACCTTTGCCCATATCCCACTCCATGCGCGATACTACCTGGTTGCGGCGCTCGGGCGCAATAATGCCGGTTTTGAGCACGGCGGCGGTATCAACGGGGAGGTAGAATTTGGTGGTGGGGAAGGATAGCAGGCTGGGGCCGCCTTCGCCGTAGCTTACCTGCAGCAGCGGGCTGTTCTGCTTCACCAGCGACACAAACTCCTTCAGGTTTACTTCCTTCACCGCGGGATTAGCCACGAAAGGCAGGTAATCATTGGTGCCCTCTACATAGTTGCTGCGCTCCATGGAAATGGGCAACGGCTGCGACTTGTAGGCGCGGCGCTTCATCTGGTCGATGTACCAGTCGGTGTTCAGGTAGCTGAGCACGGCCACGCGCACATCGGTGCGTACGCCTTCCACTTCCTGGGCGTACCAGAGCGGGAAGGTATCGTTGTCGCCGTTGGTGAACAGCACGGCGTTGGGCGCCAGCGAGTTCAGCAGGTTCTTAGCCGAGTCGGTGGAGTTGTAGCGGTCGGAACGGTCGTGGTCGTCCCAGCCTTGGGCGGCCATGATGCCGGGCACTACTAAGCATATCAGCGTGGCTACAGCAGCGCGGGCGCCATCGGCTTTCACCAAGTTGCGTAGGGCATCAGACAAGGCCAGCACGCCCAGGCCAATCCAGATGGAGAAAGCAAAGAACGCCCCGGTGAAGGTGTAGTCCCGCTCGCGCGGCTCTATGGGCGGCTGGTTGAGGTAGAAGGTAATGGCCAGGCCAGTGAACAGGAACAACAGGCCTACAATGAGGGCATTGCGGCTGTCTTTGCGCACCTGGAAGAATAGGCCCACCAGGCCCAGAATCAGGGGCAAGGCCAGGAAATTGTTGTAGGCTTTGCTCTCGGCAATACGCTCGGGCAGGCCGTTCTTGCTATCTACGGGCCAGATTACGCCGGCCTGCTGAATGTCACTTTCGCGGCCTACAAAGTTCCAGAGGAAATAGCGCCAGAACATGTGTCCGAATTGGTAGCGGAACATGAAGGCCAGGTTCTGGCCCATGGTGGGCTTCTTATCCTCGCGGATATCAACCCACTTTTTGTACTGATAAATATGCTCAGGCTGGGCGCTGTAAATGCGCGGAATCAGCATTTTATCCGCGTCATCATACTCATACTCAATGCGGGCCGGGCCCTTCACGTATTTGTCGCCTTTGCGCACGTAGCGGGCGGCGCCTTCTTTAGAGCCAGTAGGGCGGGCATTAAACTGCGGGCCATAGAGCAGGGGCCGGTCGCCGTACTGCTCGCGCTTCAGGTAGCTCACAAAGGACAGGACATCCTCCGGGTTGTTTTCATTGATGGTAGGCTGGTAGCTGCTCCGGATGGGTACAATCAGATACGAAGAGTAGCCAATCAGAATAAATATCAGGCTGAGAATAGCCGTGTTCAGGGCCCGGTTGCCGGTGCGGAAGGAATGCCGGAACACCAGGTAAATAAGCGCCCCAAACAGCAGCAGGAAGATGATGATACCCCAGTTGAAAGGCAGCCCCACGCTGTTCACGAAGAACACCTCAAAATTACCTGCCAGCGAAGGCAGCCCGGGAATAATACCCACCAGAATAACACCCACAATTACGCTACTGATAACCAGGGTAAGCACGGCGCCCCAGAACGTGGGCTGCTGGGTTTTGCGGTAGTAGTAAATCAGGCCCAGAGCCGGAATGGTAAGCAGGTTCAGCAAGTGCACCCCAATGGAAAGGCCAATGGCATAGGCAATCAGAATCAGCCATTTGTCGGCATCGGGACCATCGGCGCGGTTTTCCCACTTCAACATGGCCCACACCACAAAGGCAGTGCCCAGCGCCGACATGGCGTATACCTCGGCCTCCACGGCGTTAAACCAGAACGAATCAGAAAAGGCAAAGGCCAGCGCGCCTACCAGGCCGCTGCCCAGAATCTGCAGCGCCTCCCCGCGGGTGGGCTCTACGGTGCGGTGGCGGTGCGGGTGGCCGGCCTGGTGCAGCACAATGCGCTTGGCCAGCATGGTAATAATCCAAAACAGGAACAGCACGGTAAACGAGCTGCTCAGCGCCGAAAGCATATTCACCAGAATCGGCACCTTGGTCACATCACCAAAGGAGAGCAGCGACATAATGCGGCCCAGCAGCAGGAAAGTAGGCGCTCCGGGAGGGTGGGGCACCAGCAGCTTGTAGGAGCAGGCAATAAACTCGCCGCAGTCCCAGAAGCTGGCCGTGGGCTCCAGCGTGAGCAGATACGTGAGCGTGGCCACGGCAAACACCAGCCAGCCCACCAGATTATTTAAGCTTTTGTAACTACGCATAGAAACGAAATCAGAGAAGGGCCAAAAGTAGAGAATAAATCCGGCCGCACCGCACCTTCCAGTACCGGCCCATAAGGCCACAGATGCAAAAAAAGCAGCCGGGGTTGCCGGCTGCTTTGGAAAGAATTTGCGAGAAGAAAAACGGGTTAGTTCTGCAGAATCAGGCGCTTGGTGCCCACTACCTTATCGTTCAGGACCAGATTGCAGATGTACATCCCGGCCGGCAGATCAGAAAGATTCAGGGGCAGGCCGGCATCCGTTAGCTCCGGCTTCAGGGTAATGGCGCGCACCTCGCGGCCAATAATGTTGGAAATCCGCAGCTTGTAGTCGGCTCCTGGCTTCTGGTTAACCGTGAGCATTACCATGCCCCGGGAAGGGTTGGGATACAGGGTGAGAACCGGCGCGGTCAGCTTAGCACCTATTACCGGGGTAGCCGCATTTACGGTGATGGTGCCAAACATACCATTTCCGGGGCTGCCGTGCAGGGTGCAGTGGTAGCCATACACACCAGCGGTGGCCAGCGTGCGGGAAGCGGTGGGAGTAGCCGAGGCCATGGTGAAGGCCGCAAAAGCACTGTTATCCGACACCACCGGGTGGGTGCCCGATTCCCACTCAAATTTCACCTCGTCGCCGGGGTTAATGGTGAGAAACTGCGGATCAAACGCAAAGTTCCTGACCTTCACCGTATGGCTGGCGGCCACTGCTGCCAGCTGCGCCAGTAACAAGGTTGCGGCAATACAAAACTTAGTAAAGGTTTTCATGGCTTAGGGGACAAAGGATGAAAGGACAAATACACCGGCTCTGCTCCTTGTCCTGGGGCGAGCCGTCTATAGTCTATGACAAGCACCGTGCCTGACTTTGCCGGCCGGTTTCTAACTACCAGATACCATTCTTCTGGCAACCGTTGCACCAGGGTCACAGCTTATATTCTCCGCTGCAGCCTTCTATTAGAACAATCGAATATTAAAGCAAAAGGGTTGCCTTCCTCCGAAAAAATAAGCGGCTACTGGCAGAACTTTATTTCCTGCATCCCAAAGCTTTGCAGCTGTCCGTTTATTTCCACCACCAGCCGGCCGGTTTCCTCCACGCTCACTATCTGCCCGGTGAGCCGCCGGCCCTCTACTTCAAAATGATGCCATTCCTGAAAGCGGTACAGCACCTGTAAATAGGCGTGGCGCAGGGCCTCGGTCTGGCCGGAGCGCAGCTGCAGATACCGGCGCTCCAGGCATTCCAACAGGCGCTCGGCCAGGGCGGGCAAGGCGTAGTGCCGGCCCGTAAGGCGGGCCAGGGAGGTAGCCGTGGGCACCCCAAATTCCAATTGATTAATATTTATTCCAATCCCTACAATACTGGATTGAATTCCTACGCTGCTAAGTGTGTTCTCAATGAGAATACCGCCCAGCTTCTGGTCGTGGTAATACACATCGTTGGGCCACTTCAGGCGCAGGGCCGGATCTGGTCCCAGCACCGTGGAAACCCAGTCCAGTACGGCCAAGGCAACGGCCATACTCAGCTGAAACTGACGCGAGGCGGCCAGAAACGTAGGTCGCCACACCACCGACAAGGTTAAGTTCTCGCCGGGGGCAGCTTCCCAGCTATTGCCTCGCTGCCCGCGGCCGGCGGTCTGTTTGTCTGTTATGACGGTACAGCCCTCCGTGGCGCGGCTTTTGAGAAGTAATTGTTGCGCCTCCGTGTTCGTGGAGGCACATTCGGCCAGCCAAATCACTTGCTGGCCCGTGAAGAGGGTTTTGGGGGATAGTGCCTCCACCTGATTTTCGCTACTTTGTACGTTCAAACCTAATAATACCACATGAAAAGTACCCTGATTCGGCAGGATTCGGACAGATTGGCAGAAGTAGTAGTACGCGGCATGCAGGAAAAGAAAGCTGCCGATATCGTGGTACTCGACCTGAAAGACCTTAAAAATGCGGTGGCCGATTACTTCGTGATTTGCTCCGCCTCCTCCGATACGCAGCTGGATGCCATTGCCCGCTCAGTAGAAGAAGAAGTTGAAAAGCTCACCGGCCAGAGCCCCTGGCAAACGGAAGGTCGCATGCAGCGCGAATGGGTGCTGCTGGACTATGTGGACGTGGTAGTGCACATTTTCCTGCGCGACCGGCGCCAGTTCTACGCGCTGGAAGAGCTGTGGGGCGATGCCAATATTAAATATGTGGAGGAAGCTACCTCCGCCGTTTAAAGTAAAAAGCCGTTGGCTGCGTCTCTGCAACAAACCCGCTCATGGTGGGTTTAGCCTTTGATTTTTGTTTTAGCCTTTTTGCTTATCCATGTCTGATAAGACTCCTTTAAAAAAGAAAAAACCTTTGCTGCCCACCCCGCCCCCGCGGCCGGGTATGCAGCTATGGGTACTGGCCGGTTTGGTGGTGTTCATCTTTGGGCTGCTGTATTTCAACCGAAGCAATTCGGCTATTGAGACCACGCAGCAGAAGTTTGAGCAAATGCTGCTGGCCGGTGATGTAAGCCGCCTCACTCTGGTTAATGACCGGGCCGTGGAGGTAACCCTCAAACCAACCGCTGTTCGTAAGCCGGAATATCAGGCGGAACTGCAGCGTCGCGGCATGCTGGCCATTGATGCCGGCCCGCAGTATACCTTCCGGGTTATTGATGGCAAGTCTTTCAAGGAAGACTACGACAAGCTGCGCGCTACCATTCCCCGGGAGCAGCAGGTAGGCCTGGAGGTAGATACCCGCCAGGGCTACGGTGAGTTTATCACCAGCTGGGGCTTCATGATTATTCTGATTGTGGCATTCTGGTTCCTGATGCGCCGTATGGGCGGCGGAGCCGGACCAGGCGGTCAGATCTTCAACATTGGCAAAAGCCGCGCTGCCCTCTTCGAAGGTGGTGATAAGGTGAAGGTGACGTTTAAGGACGTGGCCGGCCTGGAAGAAGCTAAAGAGGAGGTAGAAGAAATTGTGGAGTTCCTCCGCAACCCTTCTAAGTTCACGGTGCTCGGTGGTAAAATTCCGAAGGGCGCTTTGCTGGTAGGCCCTCCCGGCACCGGTAAAACCCTTATGGCCAAAGCCGTAGCCGGCGAAGCTGATGTTCCCTTCTTCTCCCTGTCAGGTTCCGACTTTGTGGAGATGTTTGTGGGCGTGGGCGCGGCCCGGGTACGGGACTTGTTTAAGCAGGCTAAAGCCAAAGCGCCGTGTATCATCTTCATTGATGAGATTGACGCTATTGGCCGCAGCCGCAGCCGCGGCAACATGCCTGGTGGCAACGACGAACGGGAAAACACGCTAAACTCGCTGCTGGTGGAAATGGATGGTTTCGGTACCGACTCCGGGGTTATTATCCTGGCCGCTACCAACCGCCCCGATACCCTGGACTCCGCTTTGCTACGTCCCGGTCGCTTCGACCGGCAGATCAGCATTGACAAGCCAGACATCAACGGCCGCACGCAGATTTTCACGGTGCACCTCAAGCCCTTGACGCTGGGCCCTGATGTGGATGCCCGCAAACTGGCGGCGCAAACCCCTGGGTTTGCCGGTGCTGAAATTGCCAACGTCTGCAACGAAGCCGCCCTCATTGCCGCCCGCCGCGACAAGAAGATGGTGACTATGCAGGATTTCACCGATGCCGTGGACCGCGTAATCGGGGGCCTCGAGAAGAAAAACAAAATCATCAGCCCCGGTGAGAAGCGTATTGTGGCTTACCACGAAGCCGGCCACGCCATTGCCGGCTGGTTCCTGGAGCACGCTGACCCGTTGGTGAAGGTGAGCATTGTACCCCGCGGCGTGGCCGCGCTGGGCTACGCGCAGTACCTCCCCCGCGAGCAGTTCCTATATAACACCGAGCAGCTGACCGACGAAATGTGCATGGCCTTAGGTGGCCGCGCCGCCGAAGAGTTAGTGTTCGGCAAAATATCGACGGGCGCCCTCTCCGACCTGGAGCGGATTACCAAGATGGCCTACAGCATTGTAACCATGTATGGTATGAACGCCAAGCTGGGTAATGTCTCGTTCTATGATTCCAAGGGGCAAAATGAGTACGGCTTCTCTAAGCCTTATTCCGAAGCTACCTCCCAGATGATTGATGAGGAAGTGCGCACCATCATTGAGAATGCCTACATCCGCACCAAGGATTTGCTGACGGAGCGCCGCCACGAGCTGGAAATTATAGCCAAGGAGCTGCTGGAAAAGGAAGTACTGCTGCAGGACGATCTTGAAAGGCTGGTAGGCAAGCGCCCTTACGACACCCAGACCAGCTACCAGGCCCACATGGCCGGCACCGACCGCTCCGAGACGCTGAGCGAGGTGAAAGAAGAGCACCCGGTGGCCTTGGGCAACGATTTGCCCGAAATCAACCTGCCAGGTGTAGATGATAATACCACCGGCTCTAATGGGTCGGCGGAGGTACCCAGCGGCACTACCGTTACGCCGGTTTAGCCTTCAGCTTTATAGCAGAAAAGCCAGCCCTGATGGGCTGGCTTTTTTTATGTCCGGGTATTGAAGACGGACGGAACAGAAAGCAATTCTGGCTTACTGCACCGTGTATTCTTTAACGACTACTGCCGGCGAAGAAGCATCCAGCGTTAGGGTTTTGTCGACGCCCCAGGCAACGGAAACCGACTGCCCGCTGGTAAGCGGCTCATCTGTGGTAACGAAAACCCAGAGCTTCTCCCCTTTGGCGCGGTTAGGCAACGTAAAGGTCTTGGCTTCTTTGCCGCCTTTGGTATCCAACCAGTTAATGGAGCCGGACAGCAAGGTTCCCTTTGCGGTCTGGGCTTCGGATTCCGTCGCCGCTACACCGAACATCCCCTGCGTTTCTGAGCCGCTGAGGCCCTTCATGGTAAGGCTGTAATTGATTTCAACCGGGCTGAATGCTCCGTTGGGCGTAGGAGTCGACTCCTCATCACAGCTGGGTAAAGCCACACCTAGCAACGCCAGCATAGCAAGTGGAAATAGACGTTTCATAAGATTCTGAAATAAAATTTTGCTGTAAGATACCAACTATCTGAAATACTATCCGGCCCTACAGCCGGGGCTATACCCATTTGCAACCGGGTAAAAGCCGCTCATGGGTTGAGTGCCGCGACTATACGCAGTACCCCGCCTACTCCAGGCCCTTGATGCTGATGTATTGCTTCTCGTTGCGGCGCCCCACCCGCACAATGCTCCGCTCAAAGTCCTTGGGGCTGTTTAGCGTTTCGTAAAACCCATCCAGAAACCTGATAGCAAACTCTTTTTCGTCCTGGCTGAGGTATTCACAGGAGAGGTATACGTTATTGAAGGCGGCCCGCCGGGCGTTGAAAAGAGTGCGCATTTCCGCGTAAATATCTTCCGGAAAGCTGCCGCCCCGGAAGAGGCGCTGCCGCACCGAGCTAATGCCCAACTGCTCGGGTGGTTCGGCATAGGGCGCCATCACCAGGCCAGTATAATCGAAGTCGTAGGGTACGGGAATGGGCGGGGTACGCCGGTCCAGCATCAGCAGGCGGATATTGTGCCGGTAGGGCACCGACCAGTCCGTGTTGCCGACCATAAACTGGAAGAATGCCAGCTGAGCCATGGCCTGCTGGTCGGTGTTTTCCATGCCAATCGCCAGGCGGTTTGGCACCACGGCAGCCTGGTTGCGCTGCGCCATGGCCTTGGCATCCTCCAGCAAAAATGCCTGGTGCACGGAGCCTTTGCGCTGGCCGTTAGCATCCTGATAAGTCACCCGGCAAAGCCGCGCCCGAAAGCTCATGTCCGTCAGTACATTGTAGAGCTTGTACACCAGGTATTCCCGCAATACATACTTATCCTGCAGGCAATGGGTAGTCAGTTTCAGCTCCTCTACTTGCCCGAAGATGCTGTTTTGCGGCGCGCCCTTGGGAAACCGAATCAGCAGGGGTGGAAACGTACAAACTGTGGGGTCTTTCCGCCGGTGCCCGCGCACTCTCATCAGCACGGGCACAGACTGGGATACCCCCGCTTCATCCTGATAAAGAATGGAGGCCGCATGCCAGCCGGGTTTATCGCCCCGGTCCTTTAAGACCCGATCCAGCGGCAATACCAGCGTAAACGGCTGCTCATTTTCCTTGGTAAAGAAGGTGTTTTCGCCGGGTTTGGCCGGGCTTTGCACCCCACTGGCGTGCTCCTTCTCCGGGCTAATCTGAACTACCCCGGGAGAATACCCCAGTAGTAAGCCGAGGCTGGCGAGTAAGTATAGAACCCGTACCATCACAGCTGGAGGTGGGTTTTTCCGGCGCTTCAGCCGGTTTACGCTGAGGGCAACGTGCCGCAGGGCGGCAAAAATCTGCTCCGCCTTCTCAGGGCGCGAGGCTAAAGCGCTTGGCGCTTGAACATGCTCTGCATGACTTTGCCCTCGCCTTGCGCCATGGGAAAGCCCAACAAATAAGCCACGGTAGCGGGGATGTCTACCAAGGTATGCTGCTCCGTTACAGTCTGGCCCACCCGGAAATCGGGGCCAAGACCCAGCAGACTAATGTGGCGGCAGCCTTCGCAGTTGTCGCCATGGTCTACAAAACCCGTGCTGATGCCGTTGAGGTGGCGGCCATGGTCACTGGTAATGAGCAGGGTGGTGTTGTTTCGGTAGGCCTTGGTTTTGCGCAGGAAATCATAGAGTTGCATTACGTACAAATCGTCTCGTGAAATCCCGCGCAGGTAATAGGCCCAGTTGCCGGCGTGGGCGTAGCCATCGGGCTCCATAAAATTGATGAGCACCAGATTGGGCTTGTACTCCGTCAGAATGTGCTTTACGGCTACCAGGGTCAGGGAATCGGAGCGGTAGCCGCTGCCGGGGCCGCTCACGCCGCAATCCATAGAAGGCATAAACTGGTCTTTCCACTCCGGGTTCAGGGTATTGCCCAGAATATGCAGCTTGTCTTTGCTGGTGATAAGCCAGGCCGCCGTAGCAGGTTTGCCGGTGGCTTTGCGCCAGTATTGAAAGATAGAGGGCTGCTGCGGCAACTCCTCCCCATAGTTATCAATGGGCTGGTTAATGCCCGTGGTGATGGCCACGTGCCCGGAGTTGGTGTAGGTAAAGGCGTTATTATAAAAGTTAGGCAGGAATACGCCCCTGGGCTTCAGGCGCGTAGCCATATTCGGAATCATGCTGGTGCTGTCCCAGGTTTCTGAGTACCGGGGGCCATCAATGACTACAATAATAACGTTGCGGGTTTTGAGCTTCTTTTTGGCCGCCCCCGGGGGCACCGGCGCAAAAGAAAACAGCAGCAAAAGCACAAAGCCCAGGGCATAGTTCAGCCAACCGGTGCCAGAAGAAAGGCGGCCCCGCCGCCCGAAGGTTGCTGGAAAGGGCATGGTGCTAAGTGGAATACCAAGCAGTTCTTGCTTTCGATATTCTACGTTAGCAAATTGACGATGGACGATAAATTCCTAACTATCAATCTATAAAATAACCACCCGTGCTTACCACTTTCCCAACGCGGTGGTGCATGGCCCTACTCTGTTACCTTTGCGCTATGTCTCAGACCTCCCGCGACATTATGCTGCGCCGCATCCGCGAGTCCTTGGCCAAGCCGGCTCCCCTGCCGGCTGCGCCCGACTTCACGGCGCCCCTGCACCCCACTACCGACGAAGACCTGGCTGTGGCCTTTGCCCAAAGCTTCCGGCGGGTGGGCGGCGCGTTTTATTACTGCGAGTCCGTGGAGCATTTCTATGACCAGCTGTTTCTCTATAAAAAGGAGAAGGGCCTGGAGAATTTGTACGTGTGGGAGCCGGAGCTGAAAAAACTGCTCCACGCCGGTGGCCTGGTGTTCAACGGCGACGAAGCCGACTTCCTGCAGAAAGCCGATGCTGCCCTTACCACCTGCGAAGCCCTGGTGGCCCGCACCGGCAGCGTGCTGGTGAGCGGCGCTACCAGCAGCGGCCGGCGCCTGAGCATTTACCCCGAGCAGCACCTGGTTTTTGCCCGCACCTCGCAGGTAGTAACTGATATTGGCGATGCCCTGCAGGGGATGCGCGCCCGCTACGGCGCCGATAAGCTGCCTTCTATGTTTTCCCTGACCACCGGCCCCAGCCGCACGGCCGATATTGAAAAAACCTTGGTTCTCGGGGCGCACGGCCCCCGCGCCATTGCCCTGTTTTTACTGGATGACGCCCCCGAACCGACTGCCTGACCTGGCGCTGCCGCCCGGCCGCAAGGTGTACTTTGCTTCCGATTTTCACCTGGGTGCCCCCGATGCCGCCCGCTCCCTGGAGCGGGAACGGCGCATTGTGCGCTGGCTGGATATGGCTGCCCAGGATGCCGCCGCCATTTACCTGCTGGGCGATATTTTCGACTTCTGGTTTGAGTACAAGCACGCCATTCCGCGCGGCTTTATCCGGCTGCAGGGCAAACTGGCCGAGCTGACGGACGCCGGCCTGCCCGTTACGTTCTTCACCGGCAACCACGATATGTGGATGTTCGACTACTTCACCAAGGAGCTCAATATTCCCATTCTGCGCCACCCCGTTAGCCAGCGCATTGGCGGGCAGGAGTTTCATATTGGGCACGGTGATGGACTAGGACCGAAAGACCATACCTACAAAGTGCTGAAGCGGGTGTTTTCCTCGCCGGTGGCGCAGTGGCTGTTTGCGCGGCTGCACCCTAACTTTGGTATTGGGCTGGCCAACCGCTGGAGCCGCCACAGTCGCCTGCAAAACGCGGCCGCCGATGAGAAGTATTTCGGCGACGAAGAATGGCTGTTGGTGTACTGCCGGGAGCTGGAGCAGCGTTTCCACCACGATTATTACGTATTTGGGCACCGGCACCTGCCGCTGGATGTACCCGTTACGCCCCAGAGCCGCTACGTGAACCTGGGCGAATGGGTCAATTATTGCTCCTACGCGGTATATGATGGCACTGAACTGGCGCTGCAGCATTTTGAGCAGGCATAGTCTGCGGCACACGGCCGGCAAAACCTGGCTGCTGTTGCTGTGCTTTACTTGCCTGCTTTTCCAGGCCAGTGAGGCCCAAACCGGTGTGCCGGCGGCTGCCTCCGTTTCGCCACCCTCCAAAACGGCCCCGGTAGTCAGCAAGCCCGGCCCAAACACCCCCGATAGTCTGGGCTGGACGCTGGTGCGCACCATTCCGTTGGCCGCGCCCGCTCATGCTTCTCTGGACCGGCGCGGCACGCTCTACGTAGCCGATGCGCAGAACAACATTCATCAGTATGCGGCCGATGGGCAGCCACTCAATACCTACTCGGCCCCGCTGCCCGGCCACATTGCCCAACTGGAGGCCTGGAACCTGACCAAGATTCTGGCTTTCTACGACGACCAGCAGCAGATTCTGCTCCTCGACCGTTTCCTGGCCCCCATCACGCAGGTGCATCTCCCCGAGTTCCTTGACGGCCAGATCCGCACCGTCACGCTGGCACCCGACAATAAAATCTGGCTGCTGAATGAGAGTGACCTGACCCTGCGTCAGTTTGACCCCACACCCCAGCGCCTAGTAGCCGCTACCCCGCTGGATGTGCTGCTGGGCCGCACCAAGCCCGATTTCCGGTTTATGCGCCACTATCAAAACAACCTCTATCTGATAGATTATACCAGCGGCATCTACGTGTTCGACAACCTGGGTACCTACCGCAAAAAGCTGCCTTTCCCCGGCCTGAGCTACATAGGGTTCCGCGGCGACGAGCTGTATTATGTAGCCAACGGGGCATTGCATTTCTTCCAGCTTTACACCCTTACCGAGCGAGTGGTACCCCTGCCTGCTGCTTTGGCCAAAGCCACTACGCAAGTGCTGTTTGGCGAGCAATATATTTACCTGCTGCTGCCCAACAGTGTGCAGGTGTATCGACTTTAGGGTAGGTTTCTCTTTCCGCATCACATCAGCAAAAGGCATGGACAAAATTTTGTCCATGCCTTTTCAATTTACTCTCTATCAAATACTTACCTGCCATTATCAGCTTGAAGCCCGCAAACCATCTCAACAATAGCCCGTTATCCAATATCCGCTTCTGAAAATACCTGCTCAGCTCGGGTAAGCGGTTGTCCTATTTCTCTACCTCATCACTATTCGTATGAAAGCACTCGTGTTCCATGGGATGAAAGACGTCCGCGTCGATAACGTACCCGACCCCCAGATCGAAGAATCACGCGACGCCATCATCCGCGTAACCAGTACCGCCATTTGCGGCTCCGACCTGCACCTGTATAACGGTGGGCTCCCGCAACCGGTGCCCATGGTGCTGGGGCACGAGTTTATGGGCATTGTTGAGGAAGTAGGCAAAGGCGTAACCAACCTCAAGCGCGGCGACCGGGTGGTAGTGCCCTTTCCGGTAGCCTGCGGCACCTGCTTTTTCTGCAACCACCAGCTGCCCGGCCACTGCGAAAACTCCAACCCCGAGCATTATGGCCCGGAAGGCGGCGTGCTCACCCAGAAAGGGGGCGGCATGTTTGGCTATACCGATTTGTACGGGGGCTACAATGGCGGCCAGGCCGAGTATGTGCGCGTGCCTTACGCTGATTTTGGCCCGCGCATTATTCCCGATTCCCTCACCGATGAGCAGGCCCTGTTCCTGACGGATATCTTCCCCACCGGCTATTCCAGCATTGACTGGGGCGAAGTGAAAGGCGGCGAGTTTGTGGCCATTTTCGGTTCGGGCCCGGTGGGTATTATGGCGGCTAAATCGGCGTGGCTGCGGGGTGCGGCCCGCGTGGTTATTGTAGACACGCAGAAGTACCGCCTGGACAAAGCCCGGCAAACCGCGAACTGCGAAACCATTCTGTGGGAGTCGCAGAAACAGGTGCTGGAAGAGATTCGCAATATGAGTGAAGGCCGCGGCGCCGATGTGTGCGTGGATGCCGTGGGCTTTGAGCCCGACCGTGACCTGCTGGACCGGGCCAAGGCCGTGGTCAACTTTGAAAAAGGCTCCGTGAAGGTGATGGAAACCTGCATGAGTGCCGTGCGCCGCGGCGGTATTGTATCCGTGCTGGGCGTGTATCCGGCCTACTACGACAACTTCCCCGTGGGTCAGTTCTTTGATAAAGGCATTGTGCTGCGGGGCGGCCAGGCTCCCGTGCACAAGCACATTGATAAGCTGCTGCAGTATGTGATAGATGGCCGCGTGAAGCTGGATGATATCATCACCCACCGCCTGCCCTTACCCAGGCCGCCCACGGCTACGACATCTTCCGCAACAAAAAAGACAACTGCGTGAAGGTGGTGCTCAAACCCTAACCCTGCTTTTGTCTCATTTACTTTTAAAGCAAGACCTGCCGGCTTCGGCAGGTCTTGCTTTTTGCTCGTATGGCAAGCTGTTTTCCTGTCCCGCTCGCCCTTCCACGCAAGAGCCGGCATTTGGCTACATTTGAGATTCGTGCTCTGGCCTGAATGTCTGCTGTTTTTTGCCCGTTAACGTTCCCTGTTCATGCGCCCATCTTTCTGCCGCTCCGCTGTATCATGTTGGTTTTTGGTGCTACTCTGGAGTGGAACAAGTCAGGCGCAAAGCACATCGGCAAACCCGCAGCAAGAGCGGCAGGCCCAGCAGAAACTCGCACCTGGCCTGCGCACACCTACACCCGCTAAGTACCAGCAGTGGCGGGTAAGCGTGCGGGAGCCGCAGCAATTTCGCAGCTGGCTCCGGGAGCATCTGCCCCAGGCCAAACTCAAGAATTTAGGACCTACCGGGCACCTGTATCAAATTTCAAACTTGAAGGCGGATCAGCTAACTGAGCTGGCCGCCAGCCCCTGGGTAGATTTTGTGGATGTACCCAACCGCCGCGCCCATGCGGAGCGCCTCATTCCCTCCTCCGACCTCACTCTAAACACCCTGGCCGCAGTCTGGTACCAGTTTCCGGAACTAACCGGTGCCGGCCTCACCGCTTCTATCAAGGAAGAGGCCTTTGATACTACAGACCTTGACATTCGGGGCCGCTCTCTGCCTTTTTCCCTGATTGGGCACTTTGTCTCGCGCCACGCCACGGAAATGGCTACGCTCATAGCCGGCGCCGGCAATACCGGGCCACAGGGGCGCGGCGCGGCGCGGGCCGCCCGGCTTACCTCTTCTGATTTCGCCAACCTGCTCCCCGACGACCTGGCCGGCCTGCAGGCCGATGAGGTATCGGTGCAAAACCATTCCTACGGCGTGGGGGTGGAAAACTACTATGGCTTGGAGTCTAAAGCTTATGATGAGCAAGCGGCGCAGGCCCCCACACTTCTGCATGTTTTCTCCTCCGGCAATAGCGGCGACCAAACACCCACCGATGGCCCCTATGCCGGCCTGACCGGCGTAGCCAACCTGACCGGCCAGTTTAAGCAGTCGAAGAACACCCTGAGCGTGGGGGCCACCAACGGCATCAGTGAGCTGACGCCGCGCAGCTCCCGCGGCCCGGCCTACGATGGCCGCCTGAAGCCGGAGCTGGTGGCCTACGGCGCCGGGGGCACCTCCGATGCCGCCGCCCTGGTATCGGGGGCGGCCCTGCTGGTGCAGCAGGCCTACCGCGAGCAATATGCGGGCGAGCTGCCTTCCTCGGCGCTGGTAAAAGCCGTGCTTTTAAACTCTGCGGATGATATAGATGCTGCCGGGCCCGATTTCCGGACCGGCTACGGACAGCTGGACGCCCGGGGGCCGTGCAAACCGTGCAGCAGAAACGCCTGTTCAGCGGCACGGCCAGCCAGGCCGCCACCAGTACGTTCACGCTTAACGTTCCGGCCGGCAATGCCCGGCTCAAGTGCACCCTGACCTGGCTGGACCCCGCCGCGGCGGCCAACGCCCCCCAGGCTCTGATCAACGACCTGGACCTGGAGCTCGTGGAAACCTCCACCGGCCGCAAATGGAAGCCCTGGGTGCTCAGCTCCGCCCCCCGCCTTGATTCCCTTAACAAAGCCGCCCGCCGCACTTCCGACCACCTGAATAACGCCGAACAGATTACCCTGGCCGCTCCTCCCGCCGGGCAGTACCAGGTGCTGGTGCGCGGCTATGCCGTAACGGCTGGGCCGCAGCCATTTTACGTGGCCTATGAACTGGAGCCGGCATTCCAGTGGAGCTGGCCCGTGCAGGGCAGTCAGGTGGAAGCTGGCCAGCCTGCTTATGTACGCTGGCAATGGCTTGGGGCCGCCACGCCCGCCATGCTACAATACCGCTACGAAGGCGCTACCACCTGGAATACGGTGGCCACCGACATCAATCTGCAGCAGCAAAGCTACGCCTGGGCCCCACCCGATACCGCCGCGCAGGTTTATCTGCGGCTGCAGGCGGGCAGCCTCAATCTGACTACGGAGCAGTTTATGATAAGCCCGGAGGTGAAGGCCCGCACCGTGTATTATTGCCCCCCGGATGCGCTGCTGGCCTGGCCGGCACTGCCGGGCGTAACCGACTACCAGCTGTATACGCTGCGGGGCGCCTACCTCCAGCCATTGCGGGTTATTTCCGATACGACGCTCCTGGTTTCTGATGCCGACAGCCCCGGCCCCTACTATGCCGTAGCGCCATTGGTACAGGGAAAACCGGGCTTACACAGTCAGCTGCTCAACTACCAGCAGGGCACCAGCTGCTACTTCATATCGTTTCTGCCAAGCCAGCTGGTTACGTCGCAGCCCATCGATTTTGAGGTGTTGCTGGCCAGCACCTACCAGCTAATATCAGCCACACTGGAGCGGCAGGACGCCTCCGGCCGCTATGTAGCGCTGCAAACCATTTCGCCGGTTACCCAGACCCAGCTGCACTTCACCGATGCCTCTCCCATGCTCGGCAGCACTTTGTACCGGGTGCGGCTGCTCACCACCACCGGCCAGGCTATTGACAGCCGCCCGGAACGGGTATTCTCGCTGGCCAGCAAGGACCTGGCCGTTTTCCCCAACCCGGTACAAGCAGGCCAGGTGCTACAAATAGCTACCCCCGATGCCGCCCCTCTGCATTGGTGGCTTTATGATGGTATTGGCAAGCTCCAGCAGGAAAACACCGCAGACGGAGTTATCAACGAGCTCAACACCCGGAATTTAAAGCCTGGCCATTATGTACTGCGCGTGCAAGCCGAGAACGGCCGGCAGTGGACGCGGCATCTAACCATTTATTAACCATAAAACGCCCCGACCTGACGATCGGGGCGTTTTATGGTTAATAAATAACACTTTTTATAGCTTAGTAGAGGTAGCCAAGGGCCGTTATGTCATTCTTATTGAAGTAACGGTTCTGGCCGCTGCCAATGCAGGCCAGCATCCAGGAGCCGGAATCAGGGCCACTAGGCGTACCGGGAATCAGGACAGCACCTACGGAACTGGCGCCTTCATTGGAATAAGCCCCGCCGCAGCTGTAGCTTCGGTCCATGTAATCGGTATGGCGGAAGCCGATGCAGTGGCCTACCTCGTGGGCAATGATAGTCGCCGCATAGTTGATTTGCGCGGTGGTGGAAACCGTGCCGATAGCGCGGGTATTCACTTTCACCGAGTTATACGGATTGCCCCCGGTGGGGAAACCAGCCGAAGCCAGGTAGCTGCCGTTAGCCGTGTTCAGCACAATGTCACCATTAGAGCCGGCCTTCGCAAAGGTCAGTCTCAAGCCCTGCGCATTGTAACGCTTCACCACTTCATCTATCACTGCTGAATAGGAAGCCGGCATTCTTGACGACAGTGAGATTTTAATCGTGCGAGTCCCTGACACCAGGTTAGTAGTGCGATACTGTTCTGCCTCCCCTACGCGCAGCAGCTTACCATTGCTATAAGCTCCGGCCAGGTCGCGGTCCGTCAGGCGAATGTCGCCTTCTACAATGTAGGTATCCCCATCGCGCTGCACATTGTGCGTGCTAAAGCCCAGGGCTTGAATTTTGGCCAGTGCTTCGGGCGAAACCTGGTCTTTGGCTACCTCGGTCTTTTCAGAGCAGGAGGTGAGCAGCAGTGCGGCCAAAGCCAGCACGCCGAGAGTGGAAGAGAAGGCAGTTGTTTTCATAATGATTAGCGTGGATTGGGGTGATGGGAATGAGTGATATTCTTATCTATTTATTATAATATTAAATAAAATCAAAATTAATTTGCATTATTTGGCTAAAATACAAAGTATTAGTTTTTGTCCAACTGCTTTCAAATGTTGTCCTCTAGCAAGAGGCACAAAAAAATACCCTGACCAAATTGGCCAGGGTATCTTCTACTAACTCTGCTTACGCAGCCAAACGGCGGCTTAGTAGAGGTAGTTAAGAGCAGTTACGTCGTTGGCATTGAAGTAACGGTTCTGGCCGCTGCCAATGCAGGCTAGCATCCAGGAGTTGGGGTCAGCAGCCGAAGGCGTGCCGGGAATCAGGATAGCGCCCACGGTGCTGGCACCTTCGTTCGAGTAAGAACCGCCGCAGCTGTAGCTTCGGTCCATATAGTCCGTGTGACGGAAGCCGATGCAGTGACCCACTTCGTGAGCAATGATGGTTGCCGCGTAGTTGATTTGCGCGGTGGTGGAAACCGTGCCGATAGCGCGGGTATTTACTTTCACCGAGTTATACGGATTGCCCCCGGTGGGGAAACCAGCCGAAGCCAGGTAGCTGCCGTTAGCTGTATTCAGCACAATGTTACCATTGGAAGCTACCCGCGAGAAGGTCAGGCTGATGCCCTGCGCATTATAGCGACGTGCTACTTCGTCCAGAACGGCGGCGTACGAAGAAGGCATTTTGTTCGACAAAGAGAGAGTGATGTTGCGAGGACCAGCCACCAGCTCAGTGGTGCGATACTGCTCAGCCTCACCTACGCGCAGGAGCTTGCCGTTGCTGTAAGCACCAGCCAGGTCGCGGTCCGAAAGACGGATGTCACCTTCTACTACGTAAGCATCACCATCACGCTGGATGTTCTGCGTGCTGAAGCCCAGGGCCTGAATTTTGGAAATAGCCTCAGGCGAAACCTGGTCTTTCGCTACTTCGGTCTTCTCAGAGCACGAAGCAAAAACAACGGTAGCCAGCGCCAGAGCGCCCACTTTAGCGGAGAGGAAAGAAAACTTCATCAAAATAGTTGGGGTGAAGGTGAAAATGTAAAAGAGTTTCAAAATGTAGGATTTTGATATACTAGAACAAAATTAATCCCATTCATTTTTGACATAATGACAAAATTTTGTTTATAATATTGTAAACTTGGTATTCCTTAATGCAAAGTACCCCGGGGTTCCTGCTAGCCCGTCTCACTCTGTAAAAGCGGGAGCTACGGGTTTCGGCGGCTGATTTCGGCAGGCAAGCCACCCTTTCCGAAATGCTTATCTTTGTTGAAACCGATTTCGTGCGGCTTCCGGCCGCCTCACTATATATATTCTCAAGCCGTGGCTTGTTCATCTTGTTCTTCCGGTGGGGGTTGCTCCACCACTGCTGCCGGCTGCGGCTCCAAAGGGAGCTGCAGCTCCGGCGGCTGTAACCGCCTCAACGTCTTCGACTGGCTGCAGGACCTGGACCTGCCCGCCGACTTTAAGGGTTTCGACATAGTAGAAATACGATTTAAAGGCGGCCGAAAAGAGTTTTTCCGCAATGCCGAGCACCTGCCCCTGGTTACCGGCGACGCCGTAGTAGTAGAAGCCGCCGGCAATGGCTGGCACCTGGGCCACGTTTCCTTAAAGGGAGAGCTAGTGCGCCTGCAAATGCGCAAAAAGAAAGTCCCGCTTGACTCCAAGGACATCCGCCCCATCCTGCGGGTGGCTACGCCGCAGGACGTGGAGCGCTGGGAAGCCGTGCGCGACCTGGAAACCGGCACTATGTTCCGGGCCCGCTCCGTGGTTGATGAGCTGCGTCTGAAAATGAAGCTCTCCGATGTAGAGTACCAGGCCGACCGCTCGCGCGCTACCTTCTTTTATTCTGCTGAAGACCGGGTGGATTTCCGGGACCTGATTAAGCGCCTGGCCGAAGAGTTTCGGGTGCGGGTAGAAATGCGGCAGATTTCGCTGCGCCATGAGGCCGGCCGCTTGGGCGGTATTGGCTCCTGCGGGCGCGAGCTATGCTGCTCTACCTGGCTCACGGAGTTTAAAAGCGTGAGCACCACGGCCGCCCGCTACCAGAATCTGAGTTTGAACCCGGCCAAGCTTTCCGGGCAGTGCGGCCGCCTCAAGTGCTGCCTTAATTATGAGCTGGATACCTACCTGCAGGCCCTGAAGGATATTCCGCAGGTGCAGCGCGCCCTGCAAACGGAAAAAGGCGACGCCTTCCTGCAGAAGACCGATATCTTTAAAAAGAAGATGTGGTTTGCTTTCCGGGGCGATAATAACTGGGTAATGCTGCCCACGGAGCGGGTGCGCGAAATTCAGGACATGAATAAGCGCGGCGAAAAGCCTGAGTCCCTGCTGCCCCCGGTGACAGAAGAAGAGCGCCAGCCCGAAGTATCGGCCATTGTGGAAGGCAACCTCGACCGCCTCGACGACAAGATAAAAGCCGGCAAGCGCACCAAGCGTAAAAAGAAAAAGCCGGAAGCTTCTTCGGACACTAACACCCATGCCGGCCGTCCGGAACGCTCAGAGCGTTCAGAGCGCCCCGAACGCCAGGAGCGGCCTGCCCGCCCAGAGCGCACGGAACGCCCAGAGCAGGCGCCGGATGCTACGGGCACCGCTGCGGCCGCATCTTCCCGCAGTGATGGTCGCCCCCGGGGGGCGGCCGCTAAGCCGGCCAACCGCCGGCACCGCCCACCACGCCCCTCGGGCGAGGCCGGGGAAAGCCGCCCGGCGCGCCCCGAGGGTGGTACACCGCCCACCGGCGGCGGATCTGAAAACCGCTCTGAGCGCCAGGGTCGCGGGGGCCGGCGCGGCGGGGGCCGCCGCAATGGCGGTGGTCAGGATGCAACACCACCATCTGCTGTATGAATATAAAACCCTCTGCCCTACTGGCCGCCTGGTTTCTGCTGCTGGGCCTGAGTGCCTGCGACCCCAACCAGGTATTCGAAAAAAATATTGATCTGAAGGATACTGCCGGCCAGCCTTATGTATGGGTGGTGCAGGAAAAGCCGACGTTTGAGTTCAATATAACTGATACCACGCAGCGGTATGATGTATACTTCAACGTGCGCAACGCTTCTTCCTACGGCTATTATAATCTGTACATGAAGCACACGCTCACGGCGCCCAACGGGCAGGTATTATCCACGCTGCTGCACCAGATGCTGCTGATGGACCCTAAAACCGGTGAGCCGCGCGGCAAAGGTGCCGGGGATATTTTCGATCATGCGTTTCTGGCCCTGCCGGCGCAGCAGTTTCACCAGGCAGGTACTTATAAGATTACGCTGGAGCAGTACATGCGCCAGGATGCCTTGCCGGGCATTATGTCGGTGGGGGTGCGCGTGGCAAAAAAGGCTACCGCTGAATAACCTTTGTCCTGGTTTCCGGCTGCTTCAGTTGCCACGCAAAAAGCCCCTCTTCTGAGTAGAAGAGGGGCTTTTTATTTTATGGCCCTTTTATTCTCTGGAAAAAAAATCCCGCCCCCTGAAATACAGGAGGCGGGAACAGGCAATAGGCGTATCAGAAATCAGGAGCTAGATGCGCTCTACTTTCACGGCGTTCAGGCCTTTTTTGCCATCAATGACATCAAAGGAAACCCGGTCGTTTTCCCGGATTTCGTGCACCAGACCGGTCTGGTGAACAAAGATTTCCTGCGAATTCTCATCCTGAATGATGAATCCAAACCCTTTGGACTCATTAAAGAATTTGACTTTGCCCGTTTTCATAATGGCGTTGGTTGTAGGTAAATTAGGCGGTAAAGCTACTGTTTATTATGAGTTAAGTTCAAGTCTGGCGAGAATTATACTGTTTAGCTCGTGCTTGTTGCAAGCAATATTATCCACAAACTCCTATATAGTCAAGCTTTTATCCCAAGAAGTTACACAGTTTTTAGGTGGTGATAATTGAACTAGGGCTTTTTAGGAGCGTATAGGTAAAGTATTATAATTTCTTTTTCCCACCCTAAAAACTAGCTTTATGAACAACGACCCTAAAAATCAGAGTGGCAATTCCCCTTCGTCTGACTCGTCAGCGAAAAGCTCTACTGGTATCGGTGGTACTGGCATGGGCAGTAGCATGAGTTCAGGTACTTCTTCTGGTACTGGCAGTACTTCTTCTATGGGCTCTTCTTCCTCTATGGGCACCGGCTCCACCCCCGGTGGTATGGGAAGTACCAGCGGAAGCATGCAGTCTGGTAGCAACGCTAATAAAACCTCGGGTTCATCTGCTATGAGTGCAGGCGGTACTGATAAATCAAAGACCGGTAGCCAGGCGGGCAAAACCACTTCGGCAAAAGCCACGGATACCAAGCGTAGTACCAGCAGTAGTAGCAAGCCCACGGGCTCGGCCAGCACCTCTGGTACTTCGCGCACCGGGTCGTCTACTGCCAAAAAATCCTCCTCTTCCTCTACTTCTTCGCGCTCGTCTAAAGGCTCGCAGGATATGGTGGGAGGCCAGCAGGAGAATCAGCAGAACAGCGGCAACTACGGTGGCAACTTTGGCAACAGCATGGAAGGCAGCTACCAGGACCGTGACCGGAACGAGAATATGCAGAGCGGCGCCGGCCGGGGCGAGTTTGGCAGCCATGGTTACGGCAACACGCAAGGTGGCTACGGCAACCAGTACCGCGAGAACGACCGCAACTACGGCGACAACCGTGGTGGCTACTACGGTAGCAACCAGCCCGCCGGCGGCTACAGCCAGCACTCCAGCTCTTACCAGGATTATGACGGCCGCGGCAACATGAACCCAGGCAATATGCACCAGGGGAATATGAACCAAGGCAACATGAACCAGAGCAACATGCAGGGCGGCTATGGCCAGCGCGACAGCTACGGCTATCAGGAACGCGGCTACCAGCAGGACTACAACCGCCAAGGCAACTATGGCGGCAGCCGCATGCAGGATGACCAGCAGCGCTGGGGCGGCGGCAGCAGCAGCCACCTGAACGACAATGGCTCGCGCCAGGGTCGCGACCGGGGCTACAGCGAGGACTACGGCCGCTCTTCCACGAACAGTGGTATGAGCAGCAGCATGAACCGCGGCAGCAACTGGATGAGCGACCAGGACCGCAATAGCCAGGGCATGAACCATGGCTACGACCAGGGCCGTAGCAGCTTTGGCAACCAGTACCGCAACCAGAACGAGGACTATCGTCCTTCGCAGGGCAGCGGCAACCGCCACAATGAGTGGGACTCCCAGCAGCAGCACCAGAACCGGAATGAGTACGGCAGCCGGGACCGGAACGAGCGCAACTACCGCGGCTACTCCGACCGGCCCAGCGACCAGTACGAATCCCGCAGTGGCTACAGCAATTCCAACTATGGTGGTAGCTCCCGCGAAGGCTTCGGCTCCCGGGGCGGTTCTTATAATGACGAGTATTCCTCTGGTAACCGCGACATGCGCGGTGGCTCTCCTTCCCGCGGCGATTATGACAGCTACAGCCAGAGCCGCAACTACGGCTCCGACCGTCGCTCGCAGTATCGCAGCCAGCAAGATGATGACAGCGACTATGGCTCGGCCCCGCGCCGCAACCGCGGCCGCGATGATGAAGACCGCTAAGCGGTAGCTACCGTTCAGCAAAAAAGGCTCCTCACACTATGTGAGGAGCCTTTTTGTTGGCCTTCAATGTAAATTATGATGCGGGTGAGAACTGTGGGTGAAAGTCCTGCGCAAACTGCTGAAATGTGTGCGGCGCCCGCCCCGTGAGGTCCTGCACGGTGCTGGTAACAGCCGCTGCGTAGCCGGCCTTGCCAATGCTATGCAGCTCCAGCATGCCATCCACCATCCAGGCGGGCATTTGCGCTTCCTGCATACCCTGGCGGGCGGCTGCTTCCGGTACATCTACATACTGCACGGGCCGGCCCGTGGCCTGGCTAATGGCCTGGGCCGCCTCGGCTACGCTCAGGGCCTGCGGTCCGGTAAGGGTATAGGATTTGCCGTAGTGCTGCTGCTCATCCTGGGCGGTGAGAATGGTGGCGGCCACGGAAGCAATATCGCGCACATCTACGTAGCTGATTTTGCCCTCGCCCAGTGGCAGATAGATACGGCCTTCCTCCCGGATAGCGTCGCCATAATACACCAGGAAGTTCTGCATAAAGCTGTTGGGGCGCAGCAGGGTATAGGCCAAGCCGCTCTGCTCAATATACTGCTCGGCAGCGCGGTGCCAGCGCCCCAGCAAAATGCCCGGCTCCTGCTCGGCGCCCAGCACAGACAGACGCAGAATGTATCGTACGCCGGCCTGGCGGGCAGCATCTACCAGCTGCTTGGTTTCCTCCACCTGATGCTCATCAAACGGCGTAATCAATACTACTTTGTCTACGCCGGTAAGGGCTACTACCAAGGTTTGCGGATCGGCAAAATCCATTTCCACCAACTGCACGGCAGGATTAAGCGTCTTCAGCCGGTCGCCTTTAATGAGGGAGTGCACCCCGGCGCGTACGGTAACCCCACAGTTAGACAGGGCCTTCACAACTTCGGAGCCCACGGTGCCGGTAGCCCCGGTAACCAGAATGGTGTGCGACATAATAGTGCTTGGCTAGAGATGAACAGAGGTTTTGGTTAGCAGCTTAACAGCTGAGATGGCCATAAGGCTATACGCAGGGCCGCGGTTAAGCTAAGGCATGGCTACATCAGGGCGGCGCTTCACGTGAAAAAGCCGGCCTTTCTCATTGCTGATGACAAAATCCTGATTGCTGAGGTAGACCAGCCCTTCGGCCTGCCCGGTTTTTTCCACCGGCAGGCAATATTTTTTACCCTGAAAGAGGCGGCGTCCCGGCTCGCCCTCAAACAGGTACACGTTGCCGTAGCCAAGCAGCGCTACCTGTCGGCCATCGGGGCTGATATCGGCGGCGGTAATCCAGCTGCTGATGCGGATGCTGTCGGCCAGCGTGGCCACGTAGTTTCCGGGGCGGGCGGGCAGCACGTATTCTTTCACCCACTTGCCCTCGCCGCGGTTTTTGGTGAACAGATACAGGGAATCGTTGTGGTAGAAAAAGGCTTCGCAGTCGAAATTGCGGTTTGGCTTTTTCGGAGGGAACAGCTTCTGATCGGGGTAGCGGAAGGAAATGGTATCCACCTTCTTGAAATCGGAGGGGTGCAGGCGGTAAATGCGCAGGTCGCGGCGCTTGTTGCCGTTGTTGCCGAAATCACCAATAAACAAATAGCCGCGCTTTCGGTCCTGGGCCAGATCTTCCCAATCTATATTATTGGCATCGGGGATGCGCTGGCGCTGGAGCAGGTCGCCCTGCGCGGTTACTTTATAAAGAATGGAGGTATTGCCGCCGTCGCCGTGCGTCCATAAGTCGCCGTTATCGTTTACCAGGGCCAGGCCGGAGCTTTCCACCACGTCGTCCCGGTGCATCAGGCCCGCCTTTTTTACTTCATAGGATGCCGTTACTTTCTCAAACTTGCCATAGCCGGTATCAGAGCTGCAGCCGCACATCAACGCGTGCAGAAAAAAGGCAAGCGGAGCCAGCCGGTCGCGCAGATAAAAGAAGAGCATAAACGCGGTTTTAGTCTCACCATGCAGGAGCCCAGCTTCGCGCCAGACTCTCCTCGCCCAACCATACGCAGTTAGTTGAATTTTGTCACGATTTATCACAGCAAAACGTCTAATCCGTTTTTACCCTAGTGGCCGGCCGCATCCTCCCTCCTACTTTCAAATAACTGGTGAAGCACTGACTACCAAAGGGCCACGGCAGAACCAAGCCGCTCTGAACGCCTTCCTCCAACAGCCCGAAGCGTAGCGCTGAGGTTGCTTAAAAGCGCAGGTAAGGCCGCAGCTTTTCCAGAGTGGCCGCATCTAAAACGCGGATGGGGCGCAAATCATCGGCTTGCCGGAAAGGGCCATGCTGCTCTCTGTAGGCAATTAGCACGCGGCCCAGCCGCAGACCCACGTAGGGGTGGTCGCGCAGCGCCGCCAAGTCCGCCTGATTGATGTTTAAGGAAGCTGGCGTATAGCCTTCCTTCACAAACGTGTACTTGCGCAGGCTGTCTACCAGGTCGGGGGCCAGGTTAAATATCTCTGCCAGCTGCTCTTCCCGCACAAAGCCACCCAGCCGCTCCCGGTAAGCCACTACCCGTGCTGCCAGCCGCCGCCCCACTCCCCTGATTTGCTGGAGCTGCGTTGTGTCCGCCGCATTTAAATCGAAGGGTGCCAGATTACGGGGTTTGCGGGCGTAGCGGGTGGCCGCTGGCAAACCGCCATTAGCACTGCCGGGTTTGTCTTTCCACGCCGGATAATCAGGGCGGCTGGGCCATGCCGTTTTAGTGCGGGGCGGTTCCTGGTCCGGGAGTTGGATATAGGGCGCCAGCCGCGCATACACGGCCGGCTCCAGCCCGTAGGCTTTCTGAATCTGGGACTTGGCTTTGAAGCCACCCACTGCCTCCCGGTAGCGCACCAACCGGGTGGCCACAAAGCCCGGGACGCCGCGGGCTTCCCAGTCCGGGGCGGTAAGCGTATTGGGATTGAAGGGCACCAGCGCCACGTGCGCTACCGAAGGCCGGGCATACCGGGGCCGCTGGGGCCACGTTTTCCGAAATCGGGGTTCACGATTAGCAGCCAGCTTGGCGGCTACCTGGTTTAGCTCCTGCTGGTCGGCGGTAGCATCATACTCCGACAGGGCGGGCTGCAGCAAATAAGGCAGCGCAAGCCACAAGGCCATCAGTGCCAGTAGAAAGAGAAACCCGTTGGTTTCCGCACGGGAAAAGCCAAAATACCGGCGGATAGCCCGCTTCAGGGCTCCACTAGGGCGCTTGTTAGTCACAACACAGGAATAATAACGTTAACAATCAACCAGCTACCAATCGGTGTGAGCTATCAGTAGCAATAGAGAAATAGCGCGAGAAATGATAAAGAACGAAGGAGGTAAATCCAGGGTTTTTACACTGCTTCCGCCGCTCATTATTTCAAGCGGGTAAAATTCAATTTAAGCTGTTTGCCGGGCCAGCAGCGCAATACCTTCCTCAAAAGTGTGGGGCCGGTAGCCCAGCTCCTGCCGGGCCTTGGCAATGATGAAACCCGTGCGCGGCGGGCGGCGGGCCGGCTGCGTAAACAGACTGGCATCTACCTTCTGAATGAGTAACTTATCCAATTGAAAGTAGTCGGCCACGCGGATGGCCATTTGGTAGGGCGTGAGTACTTCCTCGCTACTGATGTGAAAGATACCGGTGGCATTCTGCCGGGCGGCCAGCCAGCAGCCCTGGGCCAGATCCTCGGCCAGTGTGGGCGTGCGAAACTGATCATCTACTACCTGAATGGTTTTGCCGGCCCGGAGCGAGTCGCGCACCCAAAGCACGATGTTGGTGCGGCCGTAGTCGTGGGCGGTGCCATACACCAGCACCGTGCGCAGAATAGCCCACGGTCCGGGGCTGGCCTGCACCAGCTTTTCCGCCGCCAGCTTGCTTTCCCCATAAAAATTGACGGGCGCCGGCACGGCTTCTTCGCTCAGGGGGCCTTCTTCCCCACTGAAAATAAAGTCGGTACTCACATGCAGCAGGTGGATTCCCAACTGCGCGCAGGCTTCTACCAGATATTCTACCGCCGTTACGTTTTGCTGCCAGCAGGCTTCCTGGTTCAGCTCGCACTCATCCACGTTGGTCATGGCGGCGGTGTGAATCAGGTGCGTGGGGCGCTCTTGCGTCAGGATCTGCTGCACCTGCTCCTGGCTGGTTACGTCCAGCGGCACAAACCGCACCTCAGGATAGAGCGAGGCCAGCTTATTGGCGCCGCGCGAGGTAGCTATGAGCTCAACCCCGGGCTGCTGCCGGAGCAGGGCTACTAGTTTCTGCCCCAGCAGGCCATTAGAGCCCGTAATAAGTATGCGCATACCGCTAGCTGTGCTCGTGTTTATTGGTACTGATAGCCGTAGAGCTCGGTAATTTTCTTCTTCTTGAGCTTCTCCACTTTCACCGTCATTTTGATGTCGGTCAGGGGCCGGTCACGCTCATCTTTGGGCTGCTGCGCAATTTTATCAATGACGTCGAGGCCGCTGATTACCTGGCCGTACACGGTGTAATTGCCATCGAGGTGGGGCGTGCCGTTGTGGTTCTGCACAATGTAGAACTGCGAGGCGCTGCTGGCTTTGGTGGGGTTGGCAAAGTCGCCCTGGCGGGCGGCGGCTACCGCGCCGTATTTGTGGTGCAGCTCGGGACGGATTTCGGCGGGAATGGTTTTCTCGCCAGCCGGGCCCATGCCGTCGTTGCTGGGGTCACTGTCCTTCGTGTTCGGGTCGCCGCCCTGAATCATGAATTGCGGAATAATGCGGTGAAAGGTAGTGCCGTTATAAAAGCCGCTTTTGGCCAGTTTCAGGAAGTTGGCCTTGTGGGCGGGCGTCACGTCAAACAGCACCAGCCGGATATCTCCCTGGGAGGTACTGATGGTGACCAGCTCATCTTTTTTACTGGATTTAGGTTTTTTGGCAGCCTGCACGGCCGCCGCCATCATCAAAAGAAACAGCCCAATCAGCAGGGCCCGGCGAGAAACAGTATTCATATAGCGCGTAAAAGAGGTACACTTGCCCAAGGCCTACGGGGCCGCCCGGGGTGCGGTTCCGGCCGGAAAGTAACCCGAGGCATCCACATGGAGTAAAGGGCTGAAATCTGGTGGCAAGATATCTACTTTCCCCGCCGGACACACGCCTTGCTGGCCTCTCTCCCCTAGTTCTTCTTTATGGACCACGTCCTACCCGCTCTCACCGCCACGCGCAACACTTCCTGGTTTCCCAAGTTGCTGCTAGCGATTTACCTGATTGAATTTGTGGTACTGGGTATTAGCCCGGCCGAGCGCGGCACCTGGTGGGCCGAGAACCTGCCCATTTTTCTGATTGTAGTGGCATTGGTGGTGTTGTACCTGCGCGGCGTGCAGTTCTCCAATCTGGCCTATGCCCTCATGAGCGTGCTGATTTTCCTGCACACGGTGGGCGGGCATTATACCTTCGAAAAAGTGCCCTTCGATTGGTTTAATCAGCTATTTGGCTTCAAGCGGAACATGTACGACCGGGTGGCGCACGTCTCGGTAGGCTTCTTCGCCTATGCTCTCATTGAGTACACCGACCGGCGCCACCTCATTAGCAGCCGCATTATCAGCTATCTGTTTCCGCTCTGCGTGATTGGTACCGTGGCCATGGCCTACGAAATTATTGAGTGGATCTATGCCGTAACGGCCGGCGGCACGGCCGGCGCCGCCTTCCTGGGCAGCCAGGGCGACATCTGGGACGCGCAGAAAGATATGCTGGCCGATACCAGCGGGGCTATTCTGGCGCTGTTGCTGTACCGGGTGACCAACAGTAATGAGATATAAAAAGCTATTTCCCCTCCTCATCTGAGGAGGAGAAATAGCTTTTTAGCTTTCTAGATTTATTCTGCACTTCTCTCCTGCCGGATAGCGGCCAGAATCTCCTGGCCGCCCCGGCTCAGCACGCTTTCTGCCACGCGCACGCCTAGCTCTTCGGCGTGCTGGGCGTTGGCGGTGGTGAGCTTTTCATCAATATAATGCTCGCCGTTGAGGCTGATGAGGCCCCCGTGCAGTTGCAACACGCCTTCCAGCCCAAACGTGGCCAAAGCAAACGACGGAATACTGCAGCCGCCTTCCATGGTGCGCAGGAAAGCGCGCTCGGCCAGCAGACAAATGTGCGTGGCCTGGTGGTCCAGCGCTTCCTTGAGCTGCGCTTTCAAGTCAGCATTTAGGCTGCGGGCGCACTCAATGGCTACGCTGCCCTGGCCGGTGGCCGGCACAAACTGCGTTTCGGGCAGTACGTGCCGAATCAGGCCATCATACTCCATTCGGTGCACGCCGGCGTAGGCCAGCACCAGGGCATGGTATTGGCCTTCCTCCAACTTGCGCAGGCGGGTTTGCAGGTTGCCGCGTGACTCTGCCGTAGTGGCGTTAGGGTAAAAGCGCTGCAGCATGGCTTTGCGGCGCGTGCTGCTGGTACCCAGAATCAGGTCGGGGCGGTGAATATCGAAGGTGGTATCGAAGCTCACCACTACGTCATTCACCCGCTCCCGGCGCATAAAGGCCAGCAGCTCCAGATCTTCGGGAATAGAGCTTTGCACGTCTTTGGCGCTGTGCACGGCAATATCTACGTGGCCCGTGCGCAGGCCTTCCTCCAGCTCCTCGGTGAACACACCTTTCGCCCCAATCTTATCCAGGGAGCGGTCCAGCACTATGTCGCCTTTAGTGGTGATGATGACTATTTCGGTGGCCAGGCCGGCTTTCTGCAGCTCGTCGGCTACGTGGTTGGCCTGCCACAGCGCCAGCTTGCTGCCTCGGGTACCTATGCGGATGGGCTTCATCAATTCCTCGATATCAGGTTAAAAATTCTTCGCCAACAGCCTGTAGATAATGGGCTGCGGCGGCGCTGCTGAAAAAACTTTTCCGGCTACGGAAGCCGGACAATGGATTTTCATTTTCTTGCGCCCGGCAAAGGTACAATGCCGTGCTTTTGGGCTTCACCTATAGCTGGTTTAGCAGCTACTATAGTTATTTACCAATCTGTATTTTTCTGCCGTAACACGCTCAGGAGGCGGTTTTCAGCAGCTCTCCCACCCGCAAAGAGGTATCCAGGAACACCATCTTTGGGTTGGCGTTGCGCTCAATGTGATAGTGCGCGTCGTTCAGCTCCCGCGTGAGCAGGTCGGCGTTGCGGGGCGTTACAAAGCGGCTGAAGCCTTTCATGAACTGCTCTTCCTTGCCGGCCAGGTGCGGCACCAGTTGGGCATCAATGCCAAAGAGCAGCACTTTGCGCAGCACCACCAGGGCGTAGTGCAAAAACTCCTTCTGGTTCTCGCGGCCCAGCTTCTGGAATTCGTCGCTTTTAGCCAGCATGTCATTCACTTTGTAGCTGAAGCACATGCGCATCCAGGCCACAAAAAACTCGAAGTAGTCCTGGTCGGTGGCGGCTTCGCGCAGGGTTAGCGCCAGGCCGGGGCGGCCTTCGGCCAGCTGGGCAATCTGCCGGGCTTTCACCTCGGGCACCTGGTGCGCGTCGCGCAGCCACTCGGTTAGCTCGTCTTCAGATAAGGCGCGCACCACCACGGGCTGCACCCGGCTGATGATAGTGGGCAGCAGCTGCTCCGGCGCGTGACTCACCAGCAGAAACACGGTGGCGGGTGGCGGCTCTTCCAGCAGCTTGAGCACAGCGTTGGCCGCGGCCGGGTGCATGAGCTCGGGCAGCCAGATAATTACGATTTTAAATTTGGCCTCGAAGGCTTTCAGCGACACCAGCTTGAGCAGCTGCAGGCTTTCTTCCTTGGAGATGCTGCCCTGCTTGTTTTCAGCCCCAATGTGCTGCATCCAGTCGTTGAGGCCCTGGTAGGGGTTCTCCAGCACAAAGGCGCGCCACTCGGCGGCAAACTTGCTGCTTACGGCATCCTTAGCCACCGTTTTGGTAGTGGTGACGGGCAGAATGAAGTTCAGGTCGGGGTGAATCAGCTTGTCGATTTTCTGACAGCTGGGGCAACGGCCGCAGGAATCCTCGGGCTGCTGGTTTTCACAGTTCAGGTAGGTAGCGTAGGCCAGGGCCAGCGCCATAGCTGCCGAGCCTTCCGCCCCGCGAAACAGCTGCGCATGGGCTACGTGCTGGCGCTGTACACTCTGCAGCAGCAGTTGCTTGACGCCTTGCTGACCAGGAATTTCGGAAAAACGCATTGTTTAGTTATGCTCTTGAAATCTAAAGCCTGCTTAGGTCGCGGGCGGTTAGGCGGAAGTGTTTGCGACGCAGCCTACTGCGGATGTCAGCCGGAATCGACCAACCTTCTTGGTAGCCTTTAATAACGGCGGCTTCCCTCTCGGCGCTAAAGCGCAGCATCTGCCAAGTACCTACCACCGTCGGTACACCGCCATGTACTATGGCCGCTGTGGCCTTTTCCGATTTTGACCCAATGGCCCGCCAACCTACACTTTCATCGTAAGCCACTTCTGCGCCGGTAGCTACCCAACCCGCGCCGCTGCCGCGCTTTTGCGCAAACAGCTTATGCACTGCAAACACTGTGTCCCGCCCTTGCCCGAAACCAGGAAGCCCGCAGAATAGCAGTAAGCAAACGAGTCCGTATTGTTTCATAGCAAATTACTACTGGTGTTTATACTGACTTAAGAATACCCTGATAAGAGTGCACTGTTGCGGCCCGCGCACACTACTTGTTTATAGCTCCACGTTGGTTTGCGGTTCAGTAGGTAGTACTGCCCGCTCCCACACCCGGTCTTTGGCCGTGGCGCCGTACACTTCCAGCATAATGCCCTGCTCAACGGCATCATAAGGCAGCTGGCGGCGTGCCATCACGCGCTCAGCTACTTCCGCCACTTTGGGCAGCTTAAAGGTTTCGAAGCCAGCCGGGCCGCCCCAGCTGAAGCTGGGAATGAACGTGCGCGGGAAGCCAGCCCCGAAGATGTTGGCTGCCACGCCCACCACCGTGCCGGTGTTGAACATGGTGTTGATGCCGCACTTGCTGTGGTCGCCCATCATCAGCCCGCAGAACTGCTGGCCGGTGTTCACGAAACGGCCCACGGCATGGCTCCAGATTTTTACCGGGGCGTAGTTGTTCTTGAGGTTGGAGGTGTTGGTATCGGCGCCCAGGTTGCACCACTCGCCAATCACGGAGTTGCCGAGGTAGCCATCGTGGCCTTTGTTGGAGTAGCCCAGCAGGATGCTGTTGCCTACTTCGCCGCCCACTTTGCAGTGCGGGCCCACAGTATTGTCGCCGCGCATTTTGGCGCCGGGGTTGATGTGGGAACCTTCGCAGAGCGCCATGGGGCCGCTGATAATGGCACCTTCGTGCACCTGCGAGCTTTTACCCAGGTAAATCGGGCCGTTTTCCGCGTTCAGAATAGCGGCCCTGATCTTCACACCTTCCTCAATGAAGATGTTTTCGGCGCCGTACACAATGGTATGCGCATCGCCCACGGGCTGCGACTCACGGCCTTCGGTGAGCAGGGCGAAGTCGCGGCGGATTTCGCTGCCGTTGCGCAGGAACAGGTGCCAGGGGTGGCGCAGCACCGTTACGGGCTCCAGCACATTCACCACGTTGGGAAAGCCCTTTTCGTAGAGCTCGGTCAGGGAAGTGCTGTTTTCCACGCAGGCGGCTACTAGGGTATCATCGCACATAAGGGCCTGCCCGGGCTGCAGATTCTGTACCTGCTTTGCCAGCACGTCATCGGGGCACACGGCGCCGTTGATGAGCAGTGCCTGTCCATCCGTAACGGGTGCGGCGGGAAACTTGGCCTGTAGGTAAGCCTCGGTGAGGTAATAGATTTCTTCCAGCTTCAGGCGATGCTGCCACTTTTCGGCTACGGTGAGAATGCCGCAGCGCAGCGCCGCCACCGGGCGCGTGAAGGTGAAGGGCAGCAGGTGCGGCCGAATAGCAGGGTCGTCGAAGAAAAGAACAGTCATGGGAGGAGCTTTTGGCTGGTAGCTGCTGGCTGATGGCGGCAAACCACCGGGAACGTCAGCCAGCACATACTTTCAGCTTCAAAATTGGCAAATAAAAAACTCCCCTCAGCAACTGAGGGGAGTTTCTCAAATTTTCTCAACAAAACCACTGCGCCAGGCCCGGGGCCGGCGCCGGTAAGTTTCGTTAGGCTTTCTTCTGGTAGCGGTTGCGGAACTTCTCTACGCGGCCAGCAGTGTCGATAAACACGTTTTTGCCGGTGTAGAAGGGGTGCGAGGCCGAGCTAACTTCCACCTTGATGACGGGGTACGTCTTGCCATCTTCCATCGTGATGGTCTCGTTCGAGCTCATCGTCGAACGGGTGATGAATTTGAAGTCGCTCGACGTGTCCTGAAACACCACTTCGCGATACTGGGGGTGGATGTCTTTTTTCATGATGGGGATACCCGTTAAAATCTAGTCTGCCTGCCGATTTTGCGGAAGGGAGTGCAAAGGTACATCCTAACGGCGGATTTCAAAACCAAAGGCTTGCTTTTTCCGGTTTTTGCGCAGGTTCCCGCCTTCTTCTTCCCTAATCGGGCGTTTTATCCTGAAAACCAATGGGAAGAAGATGTATAAACCACCGTTAGTTTCTGTGGCTTGGATGCTTTTTTTGCCTGAAGATCTGCATTGGCTTTACCTTCGTCCCTCGTCTTTTACCTTCTTCCTTTACTTACAGTACTGCCATGCGCCTTTGCTTTGCTTCCAACAATGCCCATAAGCTGGACGAAATCCGGCCTTTGCTGCCGGCCGGCGTAGAACTGCTCAGTCTGGCCGACATTGGCTGCGCGGAAGAATTGCCCGAAACCCAGGAAACACTGGAAGGCAACGCCCGCCAGAAGGCTGAATACGTGTGGGAGCACTACGGCGTGGCCTGCTTCGCCGATGATACCGGCCTGGAAGTGGAAGCGCTAAACGGTGCCCCGGGCGTGTACTCGGCGCGCTATGCCGGCCCCCAGCGCAATGCGGCCGATAATGTGGCTCTGCTGCTGCAGGAACTACAGGGCCAGCCCAACCGACGGGCTCAGTTCCGCACGGTGGTGGCCCTGGTGCTGCCCGATGGCCGCCGGCCCGTATTTGAAGGCGCCGTGGAAGGCCAGATTACCGAAGAACTGCACGGCGAAGGCGGCTTTGGCTACGACCCGGTGTTCCGGCCGGAGCAGCACCAGCGCACCTTTGCGGAGATGCCGCTGGCCGAAAAAAACACCATGAGCCACCGGGCCCGGGCCGTAGAAAAGCTGGTTGCGTTCCTGCGGGAAGAATTATAAGAGGCTGACTTCTAACGGGGAAACGGACGCGGCCGGAGGTAATCTTTTGGGAGGCTGCCGGGGCTAAGCGGCAAAATGCCTACTTTTGCAGGGTTGGCCCTGCCGGTACGGGCCTCCAACCCACCCCATGCAACATCCTTATATTGTCGGTATCACGGGCGGTAGCGCCTCCGGCAAAACCACCTTTCTGCGCCGCTTGCTGGCGGCTTTTCCTAAAGAGGAAATCTGCCTCATTTCGCAGGACAACTACTACCACCCGCGCGAAACGCAGACGGTAGACAGCAACGGCGTCACCAATTTCGACCTGCCTTCCTCCATTGACTCGGCGGCCTACGCGGCTGATGTGCTGCAGATCAGCAAGGGCCTGGAAGTGCGGCGCCCGGAGTACACCTTCAACAACCCCGGGGCCGCGCCGAAAGAGCTGGTGTTTACGCCGGCTCCTATTGTGGTAGTGGAAGGCATTTTCGTTTTCTACTTTGAGGAGGTAGCCAAGCTGCTGGATCTGAAAGTATACATCGATGCCGAAGAACACGTGAAAGTGCTGCGCCGCATTGTGCGCGACCGGGACGAGCGGGGCTATGATCTGGAAGACGTGCTCTACCGCTACACGCACCACGTGGCCCCCACCTACGAGAAGTACATCAAGCCCTTCAAGCAGGACGCCGACATCATTATTCCCAACAACCGCCACTTTGATAAGGGCCTGGACGTGCTGGTTTCGTTTCTGAAAACCAAAGTATCCGCCAGCGCACAGTCCGCTTAAGGCGCTTAGTTTAATCCATTAAAACCGAGCAGCTCTATCCGGGCTGCTCGGTTTTTTTATGGCCGGCCGGGGCTGGCGACAATCCTGATTTGGGGCTGGCAGGCCGGAAAAGCAGGCTAGTTTTCCCGGCGGCTTTCGTCAAGCGGCTGATTTGGCTATATTTGCACTCCTGATTTTCTGATGACGCTGACTATCACCACGTTTGTACCGCGCCTGCGCCTGATGCTGCTCTCCTTCACTCTGCTGTGGGTGCTGGGGCTGAACCATCAGGCGGTAGCTATGCTTCGCTTGCCGGAGCCGCTGGCGGCACGGGCTGCCCGCGTAGGCGCTACGCCCCGGGCAGCGGTGGTGAAGCAGAAAGTAAGCTTTGAAGCCACGGCGCCGCTGGGCACCTGGCTGGCTCCGGCCACCGATGCCTGGCTGCCGGTTGTGCGCCCCCTGGTGGGCTGGCCCCTGGCAGCGGCCTCGTTGCTGCCTGTTCCTGCACGTGCGCCGGCTGTTAGCAGCACGTTCTGCACCCGGCTGCTGGGCACGTCGGTTTCGCCGCACGCCCCCTAGCGGCCCTGGCTTCTGCTGCCGTGTCTGGTGGCCTGCTGTTGCGGTAGCGCATGGCGGGCTGCGCCCAGCACTCCCCTCGTTTTTTAGACTACTTTTTCTTCCTAGTTAATGCGTAATAAAGGACTCATTATCACGCTCACGGTTATTGTATCCGTGCTGTGTGCCTATTTTTTGATGCTCACGTTTGTCTCGCGCAACGTGCAGCAGAAAGCCGTGAACTATGCCACCCGCAACGGGCGCGTAGATCAGCAGCAGCGGCAGCACTATCTGGACTCCGTATGGCGGGCGCCGGTATTCGGCCCCCTCACTTATCGTGATGTTCGCGAGAAGGAGCTGGGCCTCGGCCTTGACCTGAAGGGCGGCATGCACGTAACGCTGGAAGTATCGCCGGTGGAGATTGTGCGCGCTATGTCCGGCAACTCCAAAGACCCCAAGTTCAATAAGGCTATTCAGCGTGCTCAGGAGCTGCAGAAGGCCAACCCTACTACGCCCTTCACGGCCCTGTTTGCGCAGAGCTTCCGCGAGGTGGCGCCCGGCGACCGGCTGGCCCGCATTTTCGCTAACACCACCAACAAGAGCCGTGGTATCGATTTCAACTCTTCCGATGAGAAGGTAATTGCTGCTATTGATAAGGAAGAGGAAGAAGCCATTGACCGCTCCTTCAACATCCTGCGCACCCGCGTAGACAAGTTCGGCGTAAACCAGCCCAGCATTCAGCGGGTGAAAGGCACCGGTCGCATTCAGATTGAATTGCCCGGTGTAGATAACCCCGAGCGTATCCGCAAGCTGCTCCAGGGCCAAGCCAAGTTGGAGTTCTGGGAAGTATGGCGCACGGATGAATTCGCCCCGTATTTCAACCAGCTGAACGAAGTTCTGACGGCGCAGGAAGCGGCCGGCAAAACCACCGCTACAACCTCTACGGCTGCTACCGTTACGGACAGTACCTCGGCCACTGCCGCCGGCGACTCTACCTCCCTGGCCAGCCAGCTGGCCAAGAAAAAAGACACCAAATCTACTGCTGACACCGCTGCCGCGCAGCAGAGCAGCCAGCTGGCGCGTTTGTTCACCATGCCCGGCGCCCTGGGTTCTAATGTGCGCGACACCGCCCGCGTGAATGCCCTGATGCGCAGCCCCGAAGTGCGCGCCGTACTGCCCTCCAACCTCACCTTCCTGTGGGATGTGAAGCCCAGCGTAATCGACGGCCAGGAGTACCTGCAGCTGTACGCTATCCGCAAAACCCGCGAGGCGACGGCCCCGCTGGGTGGCGACGTGGTATCGGATGCCCGCCAGGATTACGACCAGGGCGGCCGCCCCGAGGTTTCGATGCAGATGAACCCCTCGGGCGCCAAGAAGTGGCAGCGTCTCACGGCCAGCAATATTGGTCGTCAGGTAGCTATTGTACTGGATGACAACGTGTACTCCGCCCCCGTGGTGCAGTCGGAAATTGCCGGTGGCAACTCCAGCATTTCGGGCAACTTCACCATTGAAGAAGCGCAGGATTTGGCCAACGTACTGAAGGCCGGTAAACTGCCCGCTCCTACCCGCATCGTGGAAGAAGCCGTAGTAGGTCCGTCGTTGGGTCAGGAGGCTATCAACCAGGGTCTGTTCTCCTCGCTGGCTGGTCTGGCTATCATCATGATTTTCATGGCCGCTTACTATGGTCGTGCGGGTCTGGTGGCTGATGCGGCTCTGCTCTTCAACGGCTTCCTGATTATGGGTGTGCTGGCGCAGTTTGGTACGGCCCTTACCCTGCCCGGCATTGCCGGTCTGGTGCTCACCTTCGGTATGTCGGTTGATGCCAACGTACTGATCTTCGAGCGTATTCGGGAAGAACTCAACCACGGTCTGCACCTGAAGGACGCCATTAACAAAGGCTACGCCCGCGCTTTCTCGGCCATCTTCGACTCCAACGTAACGACGATGCTGATTGCCGTGATTCTGGGCTTCTTCGGTACGGGTCCGGTACAGAGCTTTGCGGTAACGCTGGGCATTGGCGTACTCACCTCGTTCCTGTCGGCCGTATTCGTGTCGCGTCTGATCATTGAGTATCTGACCAAAGGCAAGGACACGAGCAAGATTCAGTTCACCACGTTCCTGTCGCGGAACCTGTTCCAGAACCTGAATTTTGACATTGTGGGCAAGCGCAAGTACGCTTATACCTTCTCTACGGTGTTCATTGTTATCGGCTTTGTGCTGATGTACTTCCAGGGTGGTCCAAACCTGGGTGTTGACTTCCGCGGTGGCCGTTCGTACATCGTTGACTTCAACAAAGCTGAGGTTGCTTCCGACGTGCGCATTGCCCTGGAGAAAGACTTCCAAGGTGCCGGTACCGAGGTAAAAACCTTTGGCTCACCCAACCGTCTGCGCATCACTACCGGCTACCTGGCTGATGACGAAAGCGTAGGAGCGGACAAGAAAGTAGAGCAGGCCCTGCTGAACGGCCTGAAGAAATACGGCGCCGACCAGCCCCAGATCAAGAGCACTTCCAAAGTAGGCGCTACCATTGCCGACGACATCAAGAAGACCTCGATTCTGAGCCTGGGCCTCACGCTGCTGGGTATTTTTGTGTACGTGCTGTTCCGCTTTGAGAAGTGGCAGTACTCGATGGCGGCCGTAGTGGCGCTGTTCCACGATGCCCTGCTGGTAATTGCGGCCTTCCCCATTGCCCGTCTGTTTGGTCTGAACTATGAGATGGACCAGATTTTCGTGGCGGCTGTGCTGACGGTTATCGGCTTCTCCATGAACGATACGGTGGTTATCTATGACCGTATCCGGGAGTATCTGCACGAGAACAAGCACCTCACGTTTGCCCAGGTGGTAAACCCGGCGCTGAACAGCACCTTCTCCCGTACCATGATTACCTTCACTACGGTATTCCTGGTGGTATTGGTACTCTACATTTTCGGGGGCGAAACGCTGCGCTCCTTCTCCTTCGCCATGATTGTAGGGGTAATTTTCGGCACGTACTCGTCGCTGTTCATTGCCACGCCTATTATTCTGGACACGTACGGCCGCAAAGAGGCCCGCGAGCGGGGTGTGGAGCACACCACGGAAATTGCCGATGCCGGCGCCCCCAAGCTCTCGACGACGGTTCAATAGTCTATCCGACTTCCTTTTTGAAAAGCCCGGCCCTATGGCCGGGCTTTTCTGCTTTTAGGCCAGCTCCACCGCAGGTATTGCTCTGATTTTCTGATAACTTATAGTAGGCAGGCAACCATCGACCCGCTTTCTGCGAGCTACCTAAAAAAAGCCTTTCCCGTGAATGCGCAGCCTCCTATAGACCCGGAACAGCTGCCCGCCTTGCTGGCGGGCTGCCGCCGTATGGAGCGCGCCAGTCAGCGGCAGCTCTACACCCGGTTCTACAGCTATGCCCTGAGCATCTGCCTGCGCTATGCCCATCATCGGGAGGCCGCTATGGAAGTGGTAAATGATGGATTCATGAAGCTATTCCGCGACATCGGGCGCTTCGACCCGGGCCGCTACGAGCTGCAAAGCTCGTTTCAGGGCTGGTTGAAGAGCATCATGATTCACACGGCCATTGATTATTACCGGGCTCAGGTAAAGCAACAGCAGCAGCTAGCCCTGGAAGAAGCGGCCTACGCCCGCGCCGATGCCGCGCCCACTCCGCTGGACAACCTGGCCTACGAAGACCTGACCGCCCTGATTCAGCAGCTCACACCCGCCTACCGCACGGTATTTAATTTATACGTGCTGGATGGTTTCACCCACGAGGAAATAGCCCGGCAGCTGGGCATTTCGGTGGGCGCCTCCAAATCAAACCTTTCCAAAGCCCGGGGTCATTTACGGGAGTTTTTGCAACGCACCAATCACTATGCCCACGCCGAATCTATCGGATGACGAGCTGGATGCGCTGTTCCGGCGCACTACCGTGGCATACCCTGCGGCAGACGCCACGGAGGGCTGGCAGCGCATGGAGCCGCAGCTCAACGGCCTGGTGCGTTATCAGCGGGCTATGCGGCAGGTGGTGCGCTGGTTTGTGGCGGAGCTGGGGCTGATTTTCCTGCTGTTAGTAGGCTGGTTTACGTACCTGCCGCGCCTACAGGCGCCCACGGCCCCGTCTGCGGCTTCGGCTGCCGGAAGCCGGCCGAAGCCAGCTGCCAATGATTCCCGGCCCTGGCAAGCTTCGCATCACTTATTCCGGCCCTCTGCCCGGGCGAAAGCAGCTGATACCAGGAGCAAAACCCAGCCGCAGCTTTCCTTAGGTCCAATAACGCAGGTGACCCAGCCGGGTGCGGTAACGTCTTTGGGAAAAGCAATGCTGCGCCACTCCTCGTTGCCTGCTAATGGCGTTTTTATAGCTGGATTGGATACCAGAAAACGAACAAAAGCCAGACAGGAAGCCTCGGGAAAATCAGACGTATTACATTCCCTTTCGGCCAGTAGCACGCTTCTCCTCGGCTTGCCGCCCACTTCCGCTTCCTATGCGTCTGCATCAGATGTAGCAGTGGTTTCGGTGCCCGCCGCTGCCGTTGTGCTTCCTTCAACTCCACCAGAACCGCCTGCGGCCTCGTCTGATTTCCCATCAGCGGAAACCGTTTCCGCGCCATCCGTTACAGACTCAACTGTGGCGTCCGCGCCGCCCGCATTGGTTGCTGTGGCCCCTCAGGCTACCACTAATCTCCTTCCGAAACTGCGTAAAAGGCCTACTTACCGCCTGGGTGTGGCAGTGCAATATGCGCCGGAGGTAAGTGCCGTGCGCGTGTCTGAGATAGAAAAAACCGGCCGGGACGTGGGTGTGCAGCTGGAATACTTTTTTACGCCCCGCCTCAGCCTGAACACTGGCCTGCTGCACGCCGTGAAGCGCTACGAAACCCGCGGCTCTGACTACCACATGGCCTACGGCAAAGCGCCCCTGGACCGGGTGTATGCCGTGTGCGGCATGCTGGATATTCCCTTAAACCTCCGTTACGCGCTGCTTTACCGGCCCACTTACCAGGTATTTGCCAGCGCGGGTCTCTCGTCACTACTCATGCGCGACGAGCAATATGAGCTTTGGTATACCTATGCTAACGAGCCGGTGCGCCGCACCAGGCAGATAGTAAATGGCAGCAATCATCCGCTAAGTATCCTGAACTTCTCGGCCGGGTATGAGCGGCAGGTGCAGGCGCGCTGGGGCCTTCGGGCGGAGCCGTTTATCAAAGTTCCGTTGGGCGGTGTGGGCTATGGCAAGGTGAAGCTGAGCAGCGCCGGCGTGCTTTTCTCGGTGCAGTACCGTTTGCTGCCGCCCGCCTTACAGGTGAAGTAGACTATCCACCTTATATAAATCCTTTATTCTATGTTACTCCGACTGTTTTTGCTGGGCGGGGCGCTCAGCCTGGTCAGCGGCTGCGCCTATGATAACGCAGAAGAGCTTTTCCCGGCGCCCGCCTGCAACACTTCCGCCGTTACGTACCAGGGCACTATTGTGCCCATTCTGCAAGCCAACTGCCTTTCCTGCCACAGCAGCGCCACGGCCGAAGGTGGCATTGTGCTGGAAGAGGCGCACGAGGTACAGCACCTGGCCGAGCATGGTACCCTGCTAGGCGTGGTGACGCACGCTCCAGGCTTTCCAGCCATGCCTAAAGATGCCCCTCAGCTAAGCGCCTGCGACATTGAGGCCATTCGGGCCTGGGTAGCCGCCGGGGCGCCGGATAATTAGCCTCTCACTCTTTCCCTTGCAGCTATGAGACTTCTCGGCATTGTTTTTCTCTCGTTTCTGCTACCGCTGGTGGGCTTAGGGCAGGAGCGGTACATGACCCACAGCGGGCATATCAGCTTTTACTCCTCGGCGCCGCTGGAAGATATTGAGGCGAAGAGCCAACAGGCCGGCGGCGTCATCGACCTCAGCACCGGCCAGCTGGCCTTCTCCGTTCCCATGAAATCCTTTGTATTCCCCAACGGACTGATGCAGGAGCACTTCAATGAGAACTACGTGGAATCGGACCGCTACCCCAAATCCACCTTTGTGGGAAAGCTATTGGGCTTTAATGCGGCCACCCTGCCAACCAGTGGCCCACAGCCAGTGCAGGCCGAAGGCGACCTGGCCATTCATGGCGTAACGCACCGGGTACGGGTGCCCGGCACGCTGGAGCTGCGCGGCAATGGCCTGCAGCTACAGGCAAAGTTTAACGTGGCGCCCGCCGATTACAATATTATAATCCCCCGGCTGGTGCGCGAGCATATTGCCAAGTCGGTGGAGGTAACCGTGAATATGCTTTGTCCGCCAGTTCCTCAACCTTAAGCTATGCTGCTATGCGGTGTCGGTATGTGTTTTCCCTTCTGGTTCTCCTCACGTCAGCCCTGCTTTCCTTCCGCAGCCGGGCGCAGGATACGAACAGCGACTTGCTGCGGCAGCTCAACCAGCAAGTGCCCGCCGATAGTGCCGCGCCGGTAGCGGCCACGTTTAAAGGGACGCGCGTTATCAACGGGCAATCTGTAGAAACACCCCGGGCGCACGTTTTGCTGTTTTTGATTTCTCACCGCTTTGGTCCGCTGAATAGTGGCGCTTACAACTTTTTTGGGCTAGATCAGGCCACCATCCGGCTGGGACTGGAATACGGCATTACTGACCGGCTGGCCGTAGGGATTGGGCGCAGCTCCCTGGAAAAGACTTTTGATGGATTTGCGAAATACCGACTCCTGCGGCAGCAAACCGGTTCCCACTCCATGCCCGTTTCGGTTACGCTGCTGGGCACTACGGCTCTCACCAGCTTGCGCTACGGCGGGCCGGAACGGCCTTTCCGCACGCGCCTGGCCTACACCGGGCAGGCGCTGGTGGCCCGCAAAATTTCGAATGGGCTTTCCTTACAACTGATGCCCACCTTTATGCACCGCAACCTGGTGGACACCCCTCATGACCAGAATGACGTGTGGGCGCTGGGTGTGGCCGGACGCCAGAAGCTAACCCAACGGGTGGCCTTCACCGCCGAATACTACTATGTTTTGCCCGGCGCTACGGCCACTGATTTCCGCAATTCCCTGGCGCTGGGCTTCGATATTGAAACCGGCGGCCACGTGTTTCAGCTGCACGTGACCAACGCCCAGGGCATGATTGAGCCGCTGTTTATCCCCCGTACAACAGGCAATTTCTTTGATGGGGACATCTTCTTCGGCTTTAATATCTCCCGGGCCTTTGCCTTGGGCGGCGAGCCAGGCCGCAAGTGGTAAGTACCTGGGGAAGAACTATCTGAGCATGTGCTATTGAAAATGCCGGGCTTTTGCCCGCAGCAAACTCTATTGCCTTCTTTTCTCACCCCTAATCTCCTACGCTCATGAAAACTTCCTTGTATGGATTTGGCTTGCTACTGGCCCTAGCGGCTACTACACCCGCCTGCGACGATGATGAAGATACCAAGTTGAATAATAACACCACCGTGCAGGTGCAAGCCACCCTAACCGGAGCTCAGGAGGTGCCCGCCACGCCTTCTGCTGCCACCGGAAGCCTCACGGGCACTTACGATAAGAACACGCGCCTGCTCACCTACACAGTTACGTATCAGGGAATCACCCCCACGGCCGGGCATATTCACCAGGCCGCTCCGGGGGCAAGCGGGCCCATTATGGTTCCTTTTGACGATGTAAGCGCCTCCCCCATTACCGGCTCCGCTACCCTTTCAGCAGAAAATGGCGCCAAGCTGCTGGCAGGCGAAACCTATGCTAACCTGCATACGCCTGCTTACCCGAGCGGTGAAATCAGAGGCAACATCACCGCGGAATAATAGCCCTCAGCAGCCCTTACATGCAAAAAGCCCGGCCATTTCTGGCCGGGCTTTTTGCTGAATTGCTTCAGAATACTTAGTGAGCCGTAATGCCTTCGGCTACCACCTCGGTTACTTCGGGTACCATGCGCTTCAATAGGTTTTCAATGCCTGATTTCAGCGTAACGGTAGCGGAGGGGCAGCCGGAGCAGGAACCCTGCAGGTTTACGGTTACCACACCTTCTTTATAGCTGCGGAAGGTAATGTTGCCACCATCCTGCTCCACGGCGGGGCGCACGTAGTTTTCCAGCAGGTCAATTACTTTTTGGCTGATTTGCTGGTCCTGCTCCGAAGAGTCGCCGGCAGCGGCCGTCTGGGCCGCTTTGTGCTCAGCGGTGGGGTCTACGGTGAAGATGGGGCCACCGGCCTCTACGTACGATTTCAGGAAGGTGCGCAGCTCGGGAATAAGCTGCGTCCACTGGTGCTCGGAGGTTTTGGTGATGGTTACGAAGTTCTGCGCGATAAACACGCGGCCCACGTAATCAAAGTTAAACAGCTCCTGGGCCAGCGGCGAATTGGCGGCGGCTTCTACGTTAGGATAGTCTACGCTTACACCTTCGCTTACCAGCGTGGCGTTAAGCACAAACTTCATGGACTCCGGGTTGGGCGAGGCTTCGGCGTAGATGGAAACCGGCGCAGTGGGGGAAGTAGTATTCATAAGAAAAGGAAGGCTTAGGAATCAGCGGAAACTGGTAGATCCGGCAGTACAACAAGGAACCGGCGGCAGAAGTTACAAAGGTACGCAGCAAGAGCTTATACCCGGTTAGCGCGGGCCCGCAACAGCATATCGGCCAGCACTAAATTGGTCATGGCATCTACAATGGGTACGGCGCGCGGCAGCACGCAGGGGTCGTGGCGACCCCGGCCGGCCAGGGTAATTTCCTCGCCCTGATCGTTAATAGTGGCCTGGGGCTGCAGAATGGTGGCCACGGGCTTAAACGCTACCCGGAAATAAATTTCCTGCCCGTTGCTGATGCCGCCCTGAATGCCGCCGCTGTGGTTGGTGCGGGTACGCACAGCGCCGGCCTCATCGGTGTAAAACTGGTCGTTGTGCTCCGAGCCGAACAGCAGCGTACCGGCAAAGCCGGAGCCGTATTCAAAAGCCTTTACGGCGTTGATGCTCAGCATAGCTTTGCCCAGCTCGGCGTGCAGCTTATCAAACACCGGCTCGCCCAGGCCGGCGGGCACGCCGTGTACCACGCCGGTTACTACGCCACCTACAGTGTCGTGCCGGTCGCGGGTTTGACGGATGAGCTCAGCCATGCGCTCAGCGGTTTCCGGGTGGGGGCAGCGCACCAGGTTGCTGTCAATAAGCCCCAGGTCCAGCTGCTCGTGCCCTACCGGCACCTGCACGGCCCCTACTTGTGATACATAACTTTGGGCCACAATGCCGTGCTGGCGCAGGAAAGCGGCGGCAATGGCTCCGGCAGCCACGCGTGCGGCAGTTTCACGGGCTGAGCTGCGGCCCCCACCCCGGTAGTCGCGGCGGCCGTATTTCTGATCGTAGGTATAGTCGGCGTGCGAGGGGCGGTAGGCGTGCTCAATGTGGGAGTAGTCGTGGCTGGCCTGGTCCTGGTTGCGGATGAGCAGGCTGATGGGCGTGCCGGTGGTGTAGCCGCCAAACAGGCCGGACAGCACCTCTACCTGGTCAGCCTCTTTGCGGGGCGTGGTCAGGTCACTCTGGCCAGGGCGACGACGGTCCAGGGCGGCCTGGATTTCATCGGTGCTCACGGCCAGCCCCGCCGGGCAACCATCCAGGATAACGCCAATGCCGGGCCCGTGCGATTCGCCGAAGGTGGTAATGCGAAACAGGCGTCCGTAGGTGTTCATAGGGTAAAATATGTGAGGTGGTGATATAGTGAGTTTGACGGGGTGCTTGTACAAATGGCACAATCATGGGGGCACCTCAAACTATGAAGCTGTTGGATTTGCGGTACCGGTGGCTCAAATGGCGCAAGTTGTGCAGACGGAACGGCAAACTCACCATTTCACCTCCTCACTATCTCACCTCTGTCCGCGCCACCAGCCTACTACCGCCAGCAGGAACAGGCCAACCAGCAACAGGTTGGCGTAGCGGCGCACAAAGTCGGGGGTGTGCAGGGGCCGCAGCGTATTATCATAAGTAAACAGCCGCGACTCATAGTAAGGGTCGGTGGTGCGGGCACTGAGGGTGCGCAACGGGCGCGGCGCCCCTTTTACCACTACGCGCAGCTCGGGGCGCAGCGTAGCATAGCGCGCGGCCACCGGGTCAAAAGTCAGAATAGAAAACAGGCTATCCAGCGGCACGGGGCCGGGCTGGCGGGCTATGAGGCGGTAGCGGAACGTTTTGCGGCCACCCACGCGGCCGCCCGAGCGGGTAGTTTCCTGCTGCACCTCGGGGCCATATATTTCCAGCCCGGGGCGGGGCGCCGGCGCCGGGGCCTGAATGGCCGTCAGGTTGCCTTCACCTTCTATCCGCAGGGTATAAGTGAAGGCCTGGCCCGTGCGGAAGTTGGTCCGATCAATAGACTCCAAGAGCCGGTAGGAACCCACCACGGCTTCGTCGCGGCGGGGGTGCGGCGGCAGGGGCTTCACGGCCACGGTACGCGGCAGGGAGAAAAACGTTTTGAGCCCTTCCATCCGGTTATCCAGGCCGGGCTCGGGCTTTTTGGCCACCCTATACTTTACCATTTGCAGGGCCACGGCGGGCAGCTGCAGGGCGCGGGGCGTAAGGGGGTAATACTGGGCCTCGTAGAGGCGGTAGCGCAGATAGGGCTTGCCGCCTACTACGGTGGCTTCGGGCAGCACCTCCTGCTCATCAAAGGGCTCTTCCCACACGGTGGGCTGGCGCAGCTGGCGCAAAATGCCGGGTAGCTGGCTGGAGAAATTATAAAAGTTGAGCAGGCCCTGGTCGGCGGGGGTCAGGTAGAAATAGAGGCCCACGTGCACGCCCTCGCCCACATACACGCTGGTTTTATCGGGGGCCACGGCCAGGAAGGCATTGTCGCGCGGCTCCACAAAGTCCTGGGGCTTGGGCTTGCCGAAGAGCTGATCCAGCAGACCGATGCCGGGGGCCACGCCGCCGGGCGGGGGCGCGGAGGCCGCCTGCTGGGCCAGCACTTTCAGCGTGGCGCCCGCCGAGCGAACCGCCTGCCCATTGATGGTGAGCGAAAAGGGATTCAGCACAAACTCGCCCTCTTTAAAAGCCGCGTAGCGCTGGCTAATGGTCAGCTCCGTGGTGGTTTGGCCATTGATGATGCGCGTGGTAGTGGTGCTGGACTTCCCGCTTTTCTTGAAGCCTTCGATATCCGGGAAAGCAGAATACCGCTCCAGTGGTGCCCCCGCCAGCTTAAAGCTGATGGTGAAATACTCATTTATGGGAAAGGCGGCCGGGCCCAGCACAAGGGTGGCGGTGCCGCTTGGGGTGGCTGATGCGGCTGGGGCAGGAACCGCCGTAGCGGGAGGAGCCGTGGCAGGCGGCGTAGTAGGCTGCGCCCCCACCACCAGCGGCAGCAGCAAGGCAAAACTCAAGCACAACCAACGAAACCCGGATATCATACCACGCCAGCAAAGCAGAACGTCAAAGCTACATAAAAGCTTGCGGAACGCTTTCCTATACTCTCTATCAGCATTTTACAGAAGAATTACAAGCAAATATTAGATTATACCGCAGCTAATGTGTACAAAATTCAGGCTTTAGGCAATCCACTTTGCTGAGGAGGTCGTAAGTGAGGTCAGATTCAGGATTTCTCGGGTTTAGCACTGAAAAACAGGCTTCTAGCGTGTGCTGACTTTGTATTGCCTGAAGTTTCCTATTCATCATCCAATTATCCAACACTCATGTCAAAAGTACTCCATTCCGGTGAGGAGGAAGCAGGTTTTGCCGCTCCCCTGACCGCCCCGATTCAACGCCGCTCCTTCATGATGTACAGTGGTGCCGCCGTTGGTATTGCAGCGCTGGCTTTATCGGGCTGTGATGATGATGAAGATAACAACATGACTCCAGCCGACGGCACGGTTGACCTGGGCACGGGTGATATCGGCGTATTAAACTACGCTTATGCTCTGGAGCAGCTCGAAGCTGCTTTCTACGCCCAGGTAATTGCCAGCCCCTACGACAGCATCAGTGCGGACGAAACCAAGTTCATGACGGCCATTGCCAAGCATGAGGCCATTCACCGCGACTTTTTCAAAGCGGCGCTCGGCAGCAAAGCCATTAAGGGCCTGACCCCCGATTTCAGCAAGATTGATTTTAAGAGCCGCACTTCGGTGCTCACCTATGCCAAGACCTTCGAGGACCTGGGTGTAGCGGCCTACAACGGCGCCGGCAAGCTCATCAAGGACAATACCTACCTGCTGCTGGCCGGTAAAATTGTATCGGTAGAAGCCCGCCACGCAGCTTATATCCGTGACCTGATCAATAACGGGGACTTCGCCTCTGATGATATCGTGGATCCGGCTACGGGTCTCGACAAAGCCATGGAAGTGGCGGATGTGCTGAAGGCTGCTCAGCCCTTCATCAAAGAAACCATCAGCGGAAGCAACGTAGGTAAATAACTCACCCCTGAAAAACGAACCCCATGAATCTTTTTCATATCCTATCTGAACTGGAGAAAGTAGAGCCTGAAACGATGGCGAAGCTGAACTCGCGTCGCGACATCTTCTCCTCCCTGGCCTCTATGGGCAAGAAAGCCGCTCTGGCTGCTGCCCCTATTGCCATTGGCTCGGCCTTCAACAAGGCCATGGCCGGCACCAAAGACGTGTTTGACGTTTTTAACTATGCCCTGTTGCTGGAATATCTGGAAGAAGACTTCTATGCCCAGGCTCTGAACAAAAGCGGCCTGATTCCCGCCGGCGCGGCCACTGGTGCCATTCAGCTGATTAAAAAGCACGAATCTGCCCACGTAGCGCTGCTGAAAGGTGCGCTGGGTGCTAAGGCCAACCCCCGGCCAAAAGGCTTCGACTTCGGTCCTGCTTTCGATACCTATGCCAACTTCCTGGCCTATGCCCAGTCTTTGGAAGACACCGGCGTACGGGCCTATAAAGGCAAAGCCGGCGAAATTAAGGATGCCGGTAACCCGAACGACTACCTCACCGTGGCCCTGCAGATTCACTCGGTAGAAGCCCGTCACGCCTCGCACATTCGTGCTATGCGCCGTGCCAGTGGCGTAATGCAGGCCAACTGGATTACCAATGCCGAAGCCAACGGCGCCGTGGCCGCCGTATATGGCCCCGGAAAACCAGCTACTACTTTCCCTTCTGAGGCCAACGTAATGCAGGGCGGCGTAGACCTGACCACTTTGGGCTATACCAAAGAGCAGGTAAGCGAAGCCTTCGATGAAGGCCTGGATCAGGAAACGGTAGTAAGCATTGCCGGACCCTTCATTCAGTCATAAGACTGCTATAGTTATCCTACCTTCTGTTATAAAAAAAGGCTGCTCTCCTGGGCAGCCTTTTTTTGTGCAGTAGGCGGTTTGCAACGTTACCGGGGCAGCGCGACTCCTGTGGTTGGGCGTCCCGGTTTATCGGGTTACCTTTGTTTTATCCGGCCCCGTGTGGTGGCTGGCATTTGCTGGCTGGTGTTCAATGCCAATGTCTGATTCTGGAGCTACTTCTTTGCTGACGCGCGCAATGCAGCGTCGTTCTTTCTTTCAGGTGGCCGGGGCGGCCGCCGCAACCTCGGCCCTGCTGCTGGCAGGCTGCAAAGACAATACTGTAACGCCCACCGAGCCCAAACTGGCGCTGGAAAGCGGCGAGAAAGGCGTCCTCACCTACGCTTATATTCTGGAGCAGCTGGAAGCCGCATTCTATCAGAAGGTAGTTGCCGCGCCGCCTACTGATTTCAGCACCGAGGAAAAAGCCATTTTCCAGCAGCTTTACGAGCACGAGGTGTTGCACCGGGAATACCTAGGGCAGGTGCTTACTTCTTTGGGTAATACGCCGCCGGCCAATCTGGAATTCTCGTTTACCACTCTCCCGCTGAGCACCCGCGCCGGCGTACTGGAGGCGGCGCAGCAGCTGGAAGACCTGGGCGTAGCTGCCTACAATGGCGCTGCCAAGCTCATGAACACGCCGCTTTTGCTCACTGCCCTGGCTAAAATTTCTTCCGTGGAAGCCCGGCATGCTGCCCTGGTGCGCGACCTGCTCCAGCCCGGCTCGTTTGCCGGCGCTGATGTGGTAGCCACTTCCGGCGACCTGGCCGGCCTTGATGACAGCAAAACGCCTCTGCAGGTGCTGGTAGAGGTAAATAAGTTCTCCGTCATTCAGATTTCGGGCGCGGAGCTGCCCACGGCTTAATTCTCGCGGCTTTTCTCTTTGTATAGCATGAATATTCTTCAACTTCTGGCCGAGCTGGCCGAGGCGAACCCCGCAGTATACGAGCAGGCCAGTCAGCGCCGTGCTATTCTGGGCCGCCTGGGCTCTATGGGCGCCAAAGTGGCGGCTACCAGCCTGCCGCTGGCCGCCGGCAGCCTGCTGTTTGCTACGCCGGCGCAGGCCCGCAGCACTCCTTTGGATGTGCTGCAGTTTGCCCTGGTGCTGGAACACCTGGAAAACGACTTTTACCGCACCGCACTGGGCTTGCTGGCCAAGGCTGATGGCACTAAAGTACCGGCCGGCTTTATCCCGGCCGATGTGCGCCCCGATTTCGTGACCATTCAGGAGCACGAGCAGCAGCACGTAGATTTCCTGACCAAGGCCATTACCAGCTCCGGTGGTGTGCCCGCTGCCAAGCCCACCTTTGATTATACCGGCAGCCACAACGGCTCACAGTCGGCGCTGTTCCCGGATGTATTTACCAACCTGGATACCTTTCTGGCAGTAGCGCAGTTTCTGGAAGATGCCGGCGTGCGCGCCTACAAAGGCCAGGTAACCGCCCTGCAGAGTGATAATGGTATACTGGAAGCCGGCGTGCGCATTCACTCCGTGGAAGCCCGCCACGCCTCGCACATTCGCACGCTGCGGCGCCAGCGCCAGGCGGCCGGCGCCCCCGATGCTATTCGCAGCTGCGTAGGCCCCGGCGCCAGCGGCAGCCCCCTGCCCGGCAAAACCGACCTGGCCTATGCCGGCGAAGACCAGCTGACTCAGCCCATTTCCAACTTAAGCAAGGTTACCTTCTCGGAGCTAACTACGCTGGCGCCGGTGTTTGGCACCGATAGCGCCCGCCTGCAGCGGGCCGTGCAGGAAGCCTTTGATGAGCCCGTAACCACGGAGCAGGCCAGCGCTATTGTGGCAATCTTCACTTACTAGCTTTCTAAGCTCAACACTAGTTAAAAAGGAATGGTGAAAGCCATTCCTTTTTTATTGCACCAGGAATTATACTTGCATCCATCGGGTTTTTAGTTGTATATTTCTCCAAATAAACCATCTACGGATCCTCGGTCGCAGTCTTTTTTCATTAGCTGCGTATACGCCCCTACTTACCCAATTTTCTCACTCCGCACTATCCAAAACGCATTTTCCATGCTGGAGTACGCCAAAACAATCTTGACAAAAGTTAGCTTCGATAAAATCCTTTTTGAGAAAGAGCTTCGGAAGGCCCTGCGTATGCTAGGGAGCGAGGAGTTGCACCAGCTGAAGACCTGGTGCTACCAGAAATTTGCTCGTATTTATCAGAATATCCTGAACCGCGTGTTCGCGCAGTTCAGCCCGGCAGTTTAGCCCGTTACCCGGCGGTTTCGGCCGCGTTATTTTCTTCCCCCGTTACAAACCGAATAGTACGGGTAAGGCCCGCATAGCCCGTCCGTTTCACCGCCGACTGCCGGAATAGCTCCGAGAATAACTCGTGCGTTATTTCCTGCCAGTCGGTGGTGCGGAGGTCCTTTAGCCCCGGGTGCGGGTTGAACTGGGGCTCCTGGTGGGGTTTGGCAAAGCGGTTCCAGGGGCACACATCCTGGCAGATGTCGCAGCCAAACACCCAGTTTCCCAACTTGCCTTCCACTTCCCGCGGTATCTGGTCCTTCAGCTCAATGGTGAAATAGCTGATGCATTTACTGCCGTCTACCACGTAAGGCTCCGTAATGGCCTGCGTGGGGCAGGCATCCATGCACTTGGTGCAGGTGCCGCAGTAGTCTTTTATGGGCCCGTCGTAATCCAGCGCCACGTCCACAATCAGCTCGGCAATGAAGTAGAAGGAGCCGATGCCGGGCGTAATGAGGTTGGAGTTTTTGCCTACCCAGCCCAGCCCGCTCTTTTTGGCCCACACTTTATCCATTACGGGGGCCGAGTCTACGAACACGCGGCCGCCTACCTCCCCTATTTCCTCCTGCATATCCTGCAGCAGCGTTTTCAGCTTGTCTTTGATGACGAAGTGATAGTCGCGGCCGTAGGCGTATTTGCTGATTTTGAGGGTATCGTCGGGCTGCTGGTCTTCCTGGGCGGGATAGTAGTTCAGCAGTAGGGAAATGACGGATTTCGCCCCTTCTACGAGCAGGCGCGGGTCCAGGCGCTTATCAAAGTGGTTGGCCATGTAGCCCATCTGGCCGTTCATCTGGCGGTTCAGCCAGTTCTCCAGGCGCGGCGCTTCTTCTTCCAGAAATTCAGCCTTGGAGATACCGCAGTACATAAAGCCCAGCTCCGCCGCCCGGCGTTTAATGAAAGCAGTATAATGGGCGGTAGGCAGCATGGCGGTTAGAGTAGGGAACTACAAAAATACGGCATTCTGTTCCCCTTCCCACTTTCTGTTTTAGCCCGGTAAATGGCCGAAGGCTCAGGCCAGCGGCAACCGGAATCCGAAAACCGGCAGATTTCCTTGTAGGAAGTCCAGCTCTTCGGCCCTTTTGAAGCCCATGGCCTCGTACATTTTCCAGGCCACTTGCATAGCCTGGGTGCTATGTAAAATCAGTTGGGCTTTTTGCTGCTTTTTGGCCTGACTGATACATTCTTCCGTCAGCTGGCGGCCCACGCCTTGCCCCTGGGCCCAGGGCGCCACGGCCAGCAGCCGACAACCAGCGCCATCCTGCTCCCCGGCCGCAATGCCCAGCGGACTGTAGTAACGCATATCGCCTACGTACACCACCGTTCCAGCAATGCGCTTCTCTCCTTCCGCTTGGGCGACGAACAACACAGCACCGGGCTTCTGCGTGATGTCGCCAATATTGGCCAGAAAAGCATAATAGTCAGGTTGCTCCGCTGGCTGCGGGAAGCCCTCCAGCTGTGCGTACACCTCTACCAATAACTGCCCTATCTCCGCAAACTCATGGGGTGTGGCATTCCGGATAGTATAGGCTTGTTTGTTCATGAGTTACTGGGTGGGGTTATAGGGTGGCCGGGTGCTTTTCAGCCGTGGCGGCCAACACCCACAGCACTATAATCAGCAGGAAGCTGTACTCACTGCCGCCGGTGCCATGCTCGCCCACAAACCAGCCCAGCGAAGCATGAATGAGCACAATGCCTATTAGCAGCATCATTATAAAGCCCGCCGACAAGGACCGCACGAAATAGCCCAATGCCAGCAGCACGCTCCCCCCCAATTCGAAAGCCGTAATGCCCCACACCATGGGGAGGCCGTACACCAGGCCCTTAGCATTCAGGAAGTCGCCGAACTGGCCGATGGTGCCATTGGACACCCGAACCGCGGCGTGCGCAAAAAATATAAACGCCGTGGCCACGCGCAGCACCACCAGTGTTTGGGCTAAAGGAAGAAACGGGAACGGCCGCATGGTATCTGGGTTAGTAGCGGCGGCGAATATATACGGATATACCGCTACGCGGCCATACTATACCCTACCAGCGGCTGGCTTTTTCCTGCCACTTCGCTATGTCTATCCCTTTAATTAGGAGCCACAGGGAAAAGATGAGTTCGGCCACGAAGGGCGGCAGCAGGATGAAGGGAAATAGCCGGGAGGCGAGAGAAGGGTCCAAAATCAGCGCAACGCTATTTATTAAATAACATGCGCCGGCTATCTGCATCAGACTGCCGATGAACCGTGGAAGAAAGCCGGAATTGCGAATCAGGTACCCATTCAGCAGGCACGTAAACCCGAAAAAAATCAGGCCAATACCAAAGCCGTAATCATGGGCTTTGATGGAGGTGTAGGCCAGCGCCTGCAATTGCTGCGGGCTGAACGCCTTTAGATAAGCCGCGTTGCCCAGGAAAAATAACGGGACCAGCAGGGTGATTTTATTGGCGACCAACACGGCGGTCTGAATCAGGTTGAAGAGCAGCGCCATTAAGGCCAGCTTTTTATTTACCGTTCGCAGCAGCAGGTAAAACACCAGCATCACTAGGATGTCTAACAGGTGCATCAGCAGGTCGCCGGCAATGCCAGCGCGCCATAACCCCTCAGATGCTATAAGATTGTGGGCCGTAGCCGCCGCATCACCGGAAACGATGATTTTACCCCGGATGAACATCTCCCCGCATAGGCCGGCAATGATGATGAGCAGGTAGGCGGCGCCGGCGAGGCGGGTATATGGCTGGGGTGTAGTTTCAACCTGCTGCGTAACCGTTTGCACTGGCATAGGCTTTGGGAGGATGCTATAGTTTAATATTCGCGCCAATCTATATAAATAATAATGCACTGACTGCTGCCTATTTACACTTTCCTAGAATAACATCAAGGCATATGCTTTTTAAACCTCCGTTCCTTCATAAAGCCAAGCATTATTCAGCATAATAAGCGGCAAATTCTCTAAGAATGGAATAGATATCCCTTAATTCAAAATACTTAGGGCTTACCCCATATACATTCTGAAAACCACGCTTCTTAAAAAGCATCTTAGTTCTGGTAATATGGAAGTACTGAGAAACGATAAGCAAGCTTTTGTAATGAAGACTATCATTTAGCCTGAGCGTATTCTCTACTGTCGCAATTGTGTTATCACCTTTATTATCAACGAATATCCTTTCGCTCGGCACACCAGATTTCAATAAATATGCTTTCATTTTATCTCCTTCATAAAACCCTTCTTTGCCAAGGCCTCCACTAACTATTAAGCTTTTGACTCTTCCGCTTTGGTAGAGCTGCAATCCGCATCTTAGCCTTTGGAGTAGTCTTAGAGAAAGGGAGCCATCTTCATTCACCTTGCTGCCTAATATCACCGCTACATCAGCAGATTTTCCTGAGTCAGATAAGCCATCAACTGTCGAGTAAATTATATGAAGTACTATCCACAGGAATAAAATTGAAAGGATGGCTTTTATAGTTCGGTGCAGATTCATAGAATAGCTACTTGCTTATTTATTCTTTCCTCATCAACAGTTGCTGAGACCAGCAAAAAAGCGGCGGAAAGCCCACACAAGGTGCTGCTTCCCGCCGCTTTCTGCACAAGAGTAGCTAAAACCCTAACTAAACAACTCCCCCGTGGCCGTATTCCCACGCAAATGCTGCGGCATGGTGCGGCCCAGGTGTTGGTAAGCGGCCTCAGTGGCTTCGCGGCCGCGGGGGGTGCGCTTGATGTAGCCTTCCTGGATGAGGAATGGCTCGTACACTTCCTCAATGGTTTCGGCTTCGTCGCCGCAGGCGGTGGCAATGGTGCTCAGGCCCACGGGGCCACCCTTGAACTTGTCGATGATGGTGAGCAGGATACGCTTGTCCATATCATCGAGGCCGCGGGCGTCTACGTCCAGCGCGCCGAGGGCGAAGTGGGCAATGGCCTGCGTGATGGTGCCGTCGCCTTTCATCTGGGCGAAGTCGCGGGTACGGCGCAGCAGGTTGTTGGCAATACGCGGCGTACCGCGCGAGCGGCGCGCAATTTCGTAGGCCGCATCCTCATGAATGGGCGTATTCAGGATTTCGGCGGAGCGCTGCACAATGCTGGTGAGCAGTTTGGCATCGTAGTACTCCAGGCGGGAGTTGATACCAAAGCGCGCCCGCAGCGGCGAGGTAAGCAGACCGGAACGGGTGGTAGCCCCGATGAGCGTGAACGGTGACAACGAAATCTGCACGGAGCGCGCATTCGGGCCCGAATCGAGCATGATGTCGATGCGGTAGTCCTCCATAGCCGAGTACAGGTACTCTTCCACCACGGGGTTCAGGCGGTGAATTTCGTCGATGAACAGCACATCGTGCGGCTCCAGGTTGGTGAGCAGGCCGGCCAGGTCGGAGGGCTTGTCCAGCACGGGGCCGCTGGTCATTTTAATGCCGGAGCCCAGCTCGTTGGAGATAATGTGCGAGAGGGTGGTTTTGCCCAGGCCGGGAGGGCCGTGCAGCAGCACGTGGTCGAGGGCCTCACCGCGCTGCTTAGCTGCGCCCACGAATACCTTCAGGTTTTCCACCACTTTATCCTGGCCCGCAAAGTCAGCAAAGCTTAAGGGCCGCAGGGCTTTATCAATGTCTTTTTCGGTGGCGTCCATATTGTCGGCGCCACCGGTCAGATAAGATTCACGCATATGCAAAAGAAGCGGAAAGTTGAGTGGCAAGATAACACCTGAGGCCGGGGAAATGTGCCCAGGTTTAGCAAATTTTTTAGCAAAAAGTTGCTAGGAGGCCTATATTTTACCAATTAAATTAGCAATTAACAGAAATGATCTGTTTCGGAATTTGATGGCCGTCATGCAAAGCGCCAGCGAAGCATCTCGCGTGCTGATGTTGTTGAGAAAGGCAGGTGATGCAGAGCAAAAAGGCCGTCATACTGTGCGTAGCGGAAGCATCTCTACCGCCATGCCTGTCATCCTGAGCTTGCGAAGGACCTTATCACGGCTGAACGATAATCGTTGTAACGCCTCTTTCTCGCGTGATAAGGTCCTTCGCAAGCTCAGGATGACAGATAGGGTGGCAACATCAGCACGCGAGATGCCTCGGCTTTGCTCGACATGACGGTCTTATTTTGAGATATGGAAGTTCTGGTTTCAACCGGAATCCTTGCCAGTTCATACCGCCCCGACAAGGCGTAGATAGAACCGCAATGCCTTACTTTTGTGGCCTCTTCCCTTGCATCATGTATGATTTCACTCCCACGGGCGCTTCGCTCCAGCAGCTTCCTCCTCACGCTTTTTCGCAGCTTTCCCCCGCACTTTCCCTGCTGGGGATGGCCTGTAAGCAGCTATTTGCCACCGAAGCATCTCCCCTGCCCGGTGCCGTGACCAGCCTTACCCGATTGAATGCCGCAACGGTAGCGGAGCTGAATGCAATTCAATCTACCGAGGCACTGCAGGAGCTGTTAAATACCCGCCCATTGCAGCTGTATAACCTGGTGCTGGTGGGCCGCGCCGCTTTGCACAGCCCGCTGGCCGCGCCGGTACACCATTTTCTACGCCAACAAATGCAGGTGGAAGGCGAGCCGCTGACGGTGCTCTGGGACTATTGCCTGGGGCTGACGGCAGCCCTGGAAAACGCCCTGGAGCAGCTTATTGCCGGCCCCAGCGGTGCGGCCGCGCTGGCCCCGTTGCGCCACCGCCAGCAGCAGTTGCAACAGCTGTTTGATACACACAGCCCCAGCCTGGTACCGCCGGCTCCCGCCATTGTAACATTAGGGTTTGATGAGGCCCGACTGCAGATGCTTCGGCTGGCCTTGCTGCTGGTGCAGAGCCTGCCGCAAACGGAGGCCGAACATCCATTCCTGCAAGCGGTGGCCACGCTGCCGCACCTGCAGCCCACGGCGGTAGAGCCGCTTATGGCGCGCCTGGGCCATATTACGGCGGAAGAACGCCTACCTCTTTCCCTATCCGAACTGACCGTTTTATACCAGGCCATGCATGTCTGCGGGCTGGTATTTGTGTCGGATGTGCTTAGTAGCCTGGGGCTGGAAGGCGCCATGCCGATGCCCGAGGCAGGCGCCAATCCAGATGCCACGTCCGGCAGCAGCCGGCAGGCCGTGGGCGCGCTGGTGGCCAGCTTCACGCAATGGGTGCAACGCGAGTTTGGCGAGGAACCCGCCATTCAGCAGGCCCGCCAGGAAATATTTGGCCTGACGGAAACGCTTTAATTGAAGTTATTCAACAATCCTGTCATCCTGAGCCTGCGAAGGGCCTTGTCACATCAGCACGAGTCGTTGTTAAGCTGTTCATTCAGCGGTGAGAAGGTCCTTCGCAGGCTCAGGATGACAGGTGACACAAAAGCGAATTGCTCAATAGCTTCGTTGTTTTTACTGATTCAGCAGCACTTCAATCTCCAGGTGCAGCCAGTCGTCTTCCCAGGCTTTGTGCGTGAGGCGGGCGCTGAGGTGGAAGCCGGCATCGAGGAGGCGGGCAATGGTTTCGTTGCGGCCTTCGGGCAGGTAGCCCAGCCAGAACGGCGGCGTATCGGCGGTGAGTACGCGCACGGCCCAGTCGTCGTAGGCGCTGTCGGGCTCCCGCTGCAGGGTGAGGGCTTGGCCGATTTGTAGGCGGGGCTCATAGGCCGCCAGACCTTCGCGGTGGGTGGTGCCTGCAATCAGACATTCAAGCAAAACAAGGGCAGAAGCTGCGGCCATAAAGCGAATGTGACAACCAATGAAGGTGTAATAATAACACGCCGGCTGGTAAAACTGCCCATGTGCCCTGCTCCTCCTAAACCATAGTTTCCCGAACTCCGCTGGTATTTTTGATTTCTATGTACAGCAAAACCGAAGTAACCCAGCTACGCCAGGCCTTCTGGACCACGTTTGGGCAGTATATGCAGCCCGTGCCTTCGGCCGAAGGCCTGCCTGCCAACTGGATAAACTATAAAACCGGCCTTAAGCACGTGTACTTCCGCCTGCAGGCTGATGGCAAGCGGGCCAGTATCGGCATTGAACTCACGCACCCGGACGCGGAGTTGCGCGAGCTGTATTTTGAGCAGTTTAGGGCCCTAAAAACCATGCTGGAAGAAACCCTGGGCGAAACCTGGCAGTGGGAGGCTGATACACTGGATGCCAACGGCCAGCCTATCGGCCGCATTTACCAGGAGCTGGCGCCCGTAAACCTCTTCAACCGCGACGACTGGCCCCGGCTGATTTCGTTTTTCAAGCCGCGTTTAATTGCGCTGGATGAGTTCTGGAGCACCGGGCAGTATGCGTTTGATGAGCTGCGGTAAAAATCCCACAGTTTTTTACCTAGCTCACTTCATATTATATACTTTAACCGAAAGAAACCCAACTCTTTCCTATGAACTCATCTGCCCCGCTTGAAAAGCCAACCAAGAAAGTGCCTACCAAGGCTACCGTACTAATTGCTTTGCTGGCGTGGCTAACAGGCGTGGGTCTGTTTGCCTTTGCTACCGACTGGTTTCGACATTCTACCGCCAGTATTTATTTTATAATACTGTTTAGCCTGACGTTTGTCGTGCAGAAGTACCGCGCCTATTTGCTGGGCCGTAACACTTCCGGCGCTGCTTAATTTTCTGCGTTCTGCTTTTACATAAAAAAGGCCGCTTCCTCAGGAGCGGCCTTTTTATGTGCTGAATACCTAATCATACCATCACAAAGTACGGGCGACTACCGTGAGGAATATTATGCTTTTATTGACTTCATGAAAAAGCTATTCCCAGTTCTCGCCCTGTTGCTGGTAGCTGTTGGCTGCTGGGCTTTCTATCCGAAAAATGCGGCTGAGCCGGGCTACATGATGCTTACCTTAGAAGTGCCGGTTACGGGGCGGGCCACGCTGGTAACTATCTCGCCTACTGGGGAGCAGGCCAAGCTTACGCTCGACCGCAAACTGGACGGCCCGGCTCCCTATCAGGCCCAAACCCTGATAAAGCTGAATGAGCTGCGCGCCCAGGGCTGGGAGGTGGTGCAGATGCAGGCCGCCAACACCCCCGTGGCTAATACCAGAATTCCATCATTAGGTCCTGATATTATGATTTCCCAGACTTTTTTACTGTACAAGCCCTAGCAATACGTGCATTACTAGAATAGAAAACGGCCGCTCTGCTTCCAGAACGGCCGTTTTCTATGGGTAGCTACTGCTTATTTGAATGCCTGAATACCGGTAATATCGGCACCTGTAATCAACAGGTGGATATCGTGGGTGCCTTCGTAAGTCACTACTGACTCCAGGTTCATCATGTGGCGCATAATGGGGTACTCGCCGGTGATGCCCATGCCGCCGTGAATCTGGCGTGCTTCTCGGGCAATTTCCAGGGCAATTTCCACGGAGTTGCGCTTGGCCATCGAAATCTGGGCCGAGGTGGCTTTGCCTTCGTTTTTGAGCACGCCCAAACGCCACACCATCAGCTGGGCTTTGGTGATTTCCGTGAGCATTTCGGCCAGCTTTTTCTGCTGCAGCTGGAAGCCACCAATGGGCTTACCGAACTGGATGCGCTCCATGGAATACTTCAGCGCCGACTCATAGCAATCAATAGCCGCGCCAATGGCGCCCCAGGCAATGCCAAAGCGGGCGGAGTCCAGGCAACCCAGCGGGCCTTTAAGGCCGTCGATGTTGGGCAGCAGGTTCTCCTTGGGCACTTTCACGTCCTGGAACACCAGCTCGCCGGTGCAGGAAGCGCGCAGGCTCCATTTGTTGTGAATTTCGGGGGTGGTGAAGCCTTCCATGCCGCGCTCCACAATCAGGCCTTTGATGCGGCCATTCTCGTCCTTGGCCCACACCACGGCCACCTGGCACTCGGGGGAGTTGCTGATCCAGAGCTTGGCACCATTCAGCAGGTAATAATCCCCCATGTCCTTGATGTTGGTGGTCATGCCGCCGGGGTTGGAGCCGTGGTCGGGCTCGGTGAGGCCGAAGCAGCCCAGCCACTCGCCGGAGGCCAGCTTGGGCAGGTATTTCTTGCGCTGCTCCTCCGAGCCGTAGGCGTAAATGGGGTACATCACCAGAGAGCCCTGCACCGAGGCGGTGGAGCGCATGCCGGAGTCGCCGCGCTCAATTTCCTGCATAATCAGGCCGTAGCTGATATAGTCCAGGCCGCCGCCGCCGTACTCCACGGGAATAGTGGGGCCGAATGCACCAGCCTCGCCAAACTTGCGCACGATTTCCGAGGGGAAGTGCGCGTCCTGCGCCCATTTCTCAATGTTAGGGCTGATTTCCTTCTTCACGAAGTCGCGGATGCTCTGGCGGATGAGCTTGTGCTCCTCGGTCAGCAGACCGTCGAGGTCGAAGTAATCAGTGAAGCCGGCGGCGTTGGTAGAGCCGTGATGATTCGAGGCTTTGGCCTTGGGGGAAAGAACGTCAGCTTGCGAAGACATAATGCGTAGATGGGTGGGAATGTGTAGCCCAAAGATAGGGATTCTGAGATGGTGAACAGGCACTTGGCCGGCTTGGTTCGGGCGGCTGGCCACGGGGCAACCCCATCAAAACCGACCGGATTTCCTGGCTCCCGTATGTACTCCAGCAGATTTTACCGTAAACTTCCTCCCAGAATAATTCTACCCATTCTTTTTCCCCACCATGAGCCACCCTAAAAAGCTGAGCGAGCTGGAAGCCACTGCCATCTGCGGCAACGATATTTCCTCCTCCTGCCTGTACGTGTCGGCGCTGGCCATTGCCTATGCCGGCCAGTATGCCTTTGTGGCTTTGCTCCTGGTAGGAGCCGTGCTGTTTCTGTTCCGCAAAATTTATGGCGAGGTAGTAGGGGCGCTACCCTTGAATGGCGGCGCCTACAACGTGCTGCTGAACACCACCAGCAAGCGCAACGCCGCCCTGGCCGCCTGCCTCACTATTCTGTCCTACATGGCCACGGCCGTTATTTCAGCCTCCGAGGCCATGCACTACCTGCACACGCTCTGGCACGGCCTGCCCATTATTACGGCTACGATGGGGCTGCTGGGGCTGTTTTTGGTGCTTACCCTGCTGGGCATGTCGGAGTCGGCAAAGGTGGCCGTCATCATCTTTCTCACCCACATAGCTACGCTCAGCATCCTGGTGTTGGTGGCTATATGGTACCTGTTCTCGCACGGCGCGGACGCCCTCTCGCTAAACTTTCATGTGCCGCTGAAAGGCAGTCTGACTACAGCTCTGTTCTTTGGCTTTAGCGCAGCCATGCTGGGTATTTCGGGTTTCGAAAGCTCCGCCAACTTTGTGGAAGAGCAGGCCCCCGGCGTGTTTGCCAAAACCCTGCGCAACATGTGGGTGGTGGTGAGCTTTTTTAACCCGGTTATTGCCTTTCTGGCCATTGCCGCCCTGCCGCTCACCGAGGTAGGCGCCCATACGGAAACCCTGCTCTCCCACCTGGGCGATACCACCGGGGGCCGCTGGCTGGGCGTTCTGATTTCTGTTGATGCTGTGGCGGTGCTGAGCGGCGCCGTGCTCACCTCCTTTGTGGGCGTAAGCGGCCTGATGAAGCGCATGACCCTGGACCGGATTCTGCCGCAGTTCTTTCTCAAAGAAAACCGCCGCAACAGCAACTATATCATCCTCATCACCTTCTTCCTGCTCTGCATATCCGTTTTGCTGATTACCAACGGCGAGTTGGGCCCCCTGGCGGGTGTGTATACTATTTCCTTCCTGTCGGTAATGGCCTTCTTTGCCCTGGGCAACTTTCTGCTGAAGAGCAAGCGGCCCCAGCTGCCCCGCCCCGTATACGCCAGCATTCTAACGGTACTCCTGGCCCTGGCAGGCGTTATTATTGCGCTCTACGGCAACATTAAAATACACCCCGATTACCTGGTGGTTTTTCTGCAGTATTTTATCCCAGCTATGGCGCTGGTGTATATCATGCTCAACCGCATTGCAATTCTGAACCTGGTATTGGCCGCGGCTAAATCCATAGCCGAGCATTCGCCCCGCATATCGCGCCTGGCCCGGCTGTCTATCCGCCGCATGCTGCGGGAGTTGAATAATCAGGAATTCGTGTTTTTCACGAAGGGCGACAACGTGGAAAACCTGAACAAAGTACTGGCCTACGTGCAGGAAAACGAGTTTACGCACCGCCTCAAAATCGTAACCCTGTTGCAGAAGGGCGAAAGTGTCCCCCCGGAGCTTCTCACGGATGTCCGGGTACTGGACCGCGCCTACGGCGACATTGACATCGACTTTGTGTGCCGTGAAGGCCACTTTGGCCCCGCCCTGATAGACGAATTATCCCGGGAGTGGAATATTCCCAAAAACTTCATGTTCATCGGCTCACCCGGCGACCGGTTCCCCTATCATATTTCCGAGCTGGGCGGCGTGCGGCTGATTATTTGAATCAAGCACACTACCGATTGGACGGATGCTGAACGAATTGGACTACTTCCAATCCCACGCCAGACAACAAAAAAGCCTCGCGGTCTGCGAGGCTTTTTTGTTGCATTTAATCTTCCACAAAATCCGTGAAATCTGCTCAACATCCGTCCAATCGTTGGTTTAGAAGCGCAGGTTCAGGGAAGCCAATAAATTGCGCGGAGCCTGCGGGTAATGGTAGGTGAAGTACTGGGCGCCGCCGGAAATATAGCCGTAAGTGTAGCCGTTGTTCTCGTATTCCGTGCTCAGCAGGTTATTCACCTGCAGGGCCAGCTCTACCTCCCGCACGCCCAGTTTGGTGGGCGCCCAGAGGTAGCGCACGCGGGCATCGTTCACGAAATAAGCCTCGATGCTGCGGTCTTTCGTGCTGGTGTTGTCGAGGTACTGGCGGCTCACGTATTTGCTGAGCAGGGTCAGCTTGAGGCCGGCCACCGGCTCATACTCAAAGGTATTGGCCGCTACTACGGCTGGCGAGTAGGAAATATCGGTGGTTTTGAAGGCTGTGCCCTGCTCGCCGCCGTTGTCGTAGTCGGCCAGGTAATCGGTGTAGTTCCTGATTTTGTTGCGGCTGAAGGTGGTATTGGCGCTCCACAGCAGCTGGGGCAGCAGGTGCGTGGCCGCCACCAGCTCCAGCCCGGTGCGGTAAGAGTCGCGCACATTGGTGTGAATGGGGTTGCCCACATCATCCAGCTTGCCGGAAAGCACCAGCTGATTGCGGTACTGCATCAGGTAGTAGTTAGCCGACCATTGCACCTGGCCCGTGGTGCGGCGCACGCCAATTTCCGTGTTATAGAGCTTCTCGGAGGTAGGCCGCCGCTCGGCGGGGGTATCAGTGTAGTCGGTGCGGGTGGGCTCGCGCTGCGCCACGGCGAAGGAGCCGTAGGCGTTCAGCCCTTCGCGCAGCTGGTACGTGAGGCCGGCTTTGGGATTGAAGAAGTTGAAGCGCACCGCCTGCTGGCTTTTGCTGCCCGCAGTATTTGGCCCAAAAAAGGCGTAGTACACGTGGCGGAACTGCAAATCGGCAAAGGAGCTCAGTTTATCTGTCAGGTCGAAGTTGGCGCGGCCGTACACGTTTACATCGGTTTTGTGCGCCAGCGGCTCATCGTTATAGCGGGTGCCCGACTCTGGAATATTCTGCCCGTACTGGGCCCAGGTCAACTCATCAAAATGCTGGCCGCGGTAGCCAATAGCTGCCCCGCCCAGCGTGGCTTCCGTCAGGTGCCCGGCCGCCGGCCGCCATTGCAGCGCGTAGGTAGCGCCGTATAAATCCGTTTTCAGCCACCGCCGCCGAATCACGTCCGTGCTGGTAATAGTATCCAGGGAGCCCGCCGCGTTGGGTACATACACTGGCCCGGCCCCAATGCCGTATTTGGCGAAATCCTGGCCTACTTTGTATTCCTCATAATAGCCGCCGCCGCGCGTCCAGAATGGGGTTACGCTCAGATTAAGGCCCGGTGTGAGCTGGTGCGAAACCAGCAGCTGGTAGTAATCCTGCTGATAGTTGTCCGTCTGGTTTTTATAGGCGGGCAGGTGCTGGCCGTAGTCGGTGCCGGCTTCGTTGTAGCGGCGGTTTTTGTGCAGCAGCGAGTCGGCCAAGCCGTACCAGGCCTGGCCGGTTTTCTCGAAGCCAGTAAGCACCATAGCCCGCAGCAGCGTGTTTTTGCCGGAATACGTGCCTGCTACATACAAGGAGCGTAGCCGCGAAGACGAGTTATCAACGTAGCCTTCTGACTGCAGCCGGGAAGCCCGTGCATCCAGCGTAAAATGTCCGTTGATGAGGCCTGTACCGGCCGCTACCGTGCTTTTCCAGGTGCCGTAAGAGCCTGCTGAGTTGTTTACCTCGGCATAAGGCTGCGTACGTAGGCCCAGGGTTTCTATGTTCACGCTGGCGCCGAAAGCGCCGGAGCCATTGGTGCTGGTGCCCACGCCCCGCTGCACCTGAATGCTCTGTACCGAAGAGGCCAGATCCGGTATATCCGTAAAAAATACCCCGTGCGACTCCGCCTCATTCACGGGCACGCCGTTCAGCGTTACGTTGATGCGGGTGCCATCGGTGCCGCGCACGCGCAGGCTGGTATAGCCCACGCCGGTACCGGCATCAGACGTAGTTACTACGGAAGGAGTTTGATCCAGCAAGTAAGGCAGGTCCTGGCCGAAGTTGCGGGCCTGCAGCTGCTCCCGGCTGACGTTGGTATAGGTAGTGGCTGTTTTCTCGTTGGCGCGGGTAGCCGTAACTACGGCTTCGCCCGTCACTACATCGGCCGGCAGCAGGGCCAGACGTACTTCCTGCGGCGTGGCGCGGCCCTGCACGCTGCGTACCAGCGGCTGGTAGCCTACAAAAGTGATGCGCAGTTCGTGCGGGCCGGCGGGCACGGCCGGGAGCAGAAAGCGGCCCGTGGCATCAGCGGCGGCGCTGGTGGCCTGGCCATCCAGCAGAATGGTGGCGCCGGGCAGCCCGGCGCCCGTGCGGGCATCGGCTACGGAGCCGGACACGGGACCTTGCGCCCATGCCGTACCGGTTAGCGCCAGAAGCGCCGCGCCGGTCATCAGAAAATTTTTCAAGGATGAAAAAAGAAATAGTGGAACGGACCGGATGCCAGGGGTCGGCACCTAACGGTTTTTCGCTCGCGGATCGTTTGTTCCCTTCGCCGGCATTACCCGGGCAGGTTCAATGGGTATGATCTCAGCCCCGCTGCCACTCCCGGCATGGGGCACCCCTAAACTGTGAGGCAAAACTAGAGCGCCCGGCGCCGAGTTCCAAACCCGCAGAACACAAAGCACGCATCGGCTTTACTTTCGCCTGAAAATCAAGTAACTTAAGGTAGAAAGAACGGGCAGATACAAAATACGGGCAAGCGAGAACCAGGCAATAGGCGAGTTCGTTAGCGTAGTAAAAGCTCTGGTCTTTTTGTGCGTTACACCTAAGTCTCCCCGCCATGATCAGCCTTGTCTATACGCTCGTGGTACTCGGTATTCTGGCTTACTTTATGGTGATGCCACGCCGCCGGTTTCAGCGCCCCCCCTTTCCCGATAACGACGACGACGGGGGCGAACCACTGGACGATGGTTTACCGGACCTGGACCTCCCGCCCGGCATTACCCGCCCCATCAATGATTGGGAACCCGACTATAACCGCCGGCCCCGCACCCCGGTGCGCCCCAATCAACCCATGATTATTTGACGGCAGCAATACTGTTGGCTTTCCTGACTTTCTGCTACAGCCTTACCGGCTGCCTTAGACAGCATACGGCTCTTAGGAGCCGTTTTTCATTTCTGCTTTCCGCTGAAAACTGCTACAGACTACGCTCCATGCGGGAATAGGCCACCGGCCCTTTATGGAAAACACCGCCAGCCGCCTGCATTCCAAACCGCTGATAAAACGGTAGCGCCGCCAGCCGCGCATCGCACCACAGCTGCCTGGCCCCGGCAGACCGGGCCGCCACTATAGCGTGTTGCAGAAGCTGGCTGCCAATGCCTCGCTTTTGATATGCGGGATGGGTAGCAAACTTGCGGAAGCGCGCTTCCGGGCCGGAAACGAAAAGAGAAATAACGGCCACCAATTCACCCGCGGGCAGAAAAGCGCCGAAGTGCTGTCCTGCGGCATCATCGGGTAAAGCAACGTAGGCTGGCAGCTTATCGGGCCAGAGTACCGCATGGCGCAAGGCATACGTCTCAGAAGCATTTACCTGGCGGATGCCGACCTCAACCGCTTCTGACTTATTCAACTGTGATGCTGTACGAGGTAACGAACTCCTGCCCGGGGCCCAGCGTGAGAAGTCCTTCTTTATCGGCTAACTCGCCGGAGTCGCCTACGGAGCTGGCAATGCCGTGCCAGGGCTCAATACATACAAAAGGCGCTCCGGCCTGCTTGGTCCACAACCCCAGGTAGGGAAACCCATCAAAGCGCAAGCGCACCGCCCGTTCTGAGCGGCGGCTGCGCAGGGCTAGGTGCGTGAAATCGAAATGCTTCAGCACCACGGCATCCTGCTCAAACAGCGTATAGCTGAGGGGCAACTGCTGTTGCTGATTTAGCAGCGGTTCCGTTTTCCCATTCAGCAAGCCATCTTCCAACAAGTGCCTCTCCAGCGTAACGGGGTGGTCGAACTCAAAATAATAATCTTCAAACTTCACTTCGGGCAGTAGCGGGCAGCGGAACGCCGGGTGCGCGCCAATGCTGAAAAGCAGCTCGCCGCGGCCGGGGTTGTGCACTTCCCAACCAATAGTGAGCATGGGGCCGGCCAGCCGGTAGCTGATGATGAGTCGGAAATCGAAAGGATAGCGGGCCAGCGTGGCTTCGTTGGGGCGCAGATCCAGCACCAGCTCGGCGGCTGTTTGGCGCACCAGAGTAAACTCCTGGTCGCGGGCGAAGCCGTGCTGGGGCAGCTGGTAGCTTTGGCCCTGGTAGGTGTAGGTATCCTGCGGGAGGCGGCCCACGATGGGGAACAGCACCGGCGCGTGGCGCGCCCAGATGGCGGCATCGGCGGGCCAGATGTATTCCAGGTTATCGAGGTCTTTGCGGATAAAGCTACTGAGCTCGGCGCCGTGGGCTTGCACGGTTACGCGGCTCAGCTCGTTTTCGAGAATATACATCGTTAGACTTTAGCTATGGAATACGCGGCTTGGGCGGCCGGGGCAGCCAGCAGCTCATCCACCAGAAAACAAGCCTGCTCCAGGCGTTGGGCGGGCGTGCCGCTGATATCGGCGAACGGGGAAATGCTTTCCTCCAGCTCGCGGCGGTACATCTGGTGGAAATGCTGGCGCAGGTTGGGGTGCTCCCGCAGTGGGTCGGGCTCCCAGGGCAGGTCTACGTTCAGGAGCAGCACCAGGTCGTAGCGGCGCCGCTGCAGTTCCTGCAGAATCCACTCGGGGCAGTACCCAAAGGCGTGCTCACTCCAGATTTTGATTACCAGCAGGTCCGTATCGCAGAACACCACGCGGGAAGCCTGGGCCGCGGCATGCTCTTCGGCAGCCAGCTGGCCGCGGGCTATTTCTTCCAGGTCCGCCAGCGTGTACTGGGGGCCATGTTTTTCCAGGTAGGCGCGGGCGTACTCGGGGGCCCAGGTGGTTTGGTAGTGCGCGGCCAGCTGCTGGCTGAGGGTGGTTTTGCCCGTGGATTCGGGGCCAGTCAGGGAAACGCGAATCATGCGGACAAGGTAAGTTCGGCGACCGGGCGGCGCAGCATCAGCTGGCGCCACTGCCAGTAGCCATAGGCGGCCAGAAAGAGGTAAACCAGGTATAAGCCGCTGGTGAGGTACAGATCTTTGTGCCAGTACATGGCCACGTAGGCCGCATCTACGAGCACCCAGAGTATCCAGTTCTCAATTTTTTTGCGGGTAAGCTGCACCTGCGCTACCAGGCTGATGGCCGTGGTGGTGCTGTCCCAATAAGGAATGGCGGCATTGGTATACTGCTGAAACAGAAAGCCCGCGCCCACCGCATACGCCAGCCCGACTACGCTAAGTCCTAGCCACAGCCGGCTGTTGGTGCGCGTTACGGGCAGCTCCCGGTGCTGGGGCCCGCCGTGCAGCCACTCATACCAGCCATACACACTCAAGGTGATAAAAACCGCCTGCAGGCCCACGTCAGAATACAGACGGGCCTGCAGAAACACCACCACATATAGCAGGCAGCTGACAATGGCCACCGGGAAATTCCAGATGGAATTGCGGGCCGCCAGCCACACGCAGGCAATGCCCGTGAGTACGCCAGCCACTTCAATCGGGCTACTGGCCAGCACCGCCGACCACACTTCAGCAACAGTCACAAATCAGGCGAAAAACCGGTAAACACACATAAACGAACCGAAGGTAGAAAGTCCGGGGTTAATTTTGCGGATCAGGGTGAGTAGTCATCCTGCCGGATAACTACTTTTTATGCTCCCCGAACTCACCCCCGAAGCGCTCCAGACCCGCCTGCAGGAAGGCCCCGCCGTGCAGCTCGTAGATGTCCGTCAGCCGGAAGAATACGACTTTTGCCGCATCGAAGGCAGCCTACTGATTCCCTTAGGCGACCTGCCCGGCCGCGTGGCAGAGCTGGCTACCGATAAGCAGGTAGTGCTGATCTGCCACCACGGCGTGCGCTCCATGCAGGCGCTGGCTTACCTGCAGCACCGCCACGGCCTGACCAACCTGCTCAACCTACGCGGCGGCATTCACGCCTGGAGCCTGCGCGTAGATCCTTCCGTGCCGGTATACTAACCTTCTTTCCTGCCCTGCGTGCAACTCCCTGATTTACCCATTCGCGCTGCCCTTCCCGAGCTGCTGGCCGCCCTGCAGGAGAATCCGTGCGTGGTTTTGCAGGCCCCGCCCGGCGCCGGCAAAACCACGATAGTGCCTTTGGCGCTGCTGCACGCTGATTGGATGCCACCCACCGGCCGCATCATTGTGCTGGAACCCCGCCGCCTGGCGGCCCGGGCGGCGGCCACGCGCATGGCCCAGCTGCTGGGCGAGCCGGTAGGCCAGACTGTGGGCTACCGCATGCGCCTGGAAAGCAAAATATCGGCCCGCACCCGCATCGAAGTAGTAACGGAAGTTATTCTGACGCGCCAGCTGCAGGACGACCCCGCCCTGGAAGGCGTAGCAGCAGTGCTGTTTGACGAGTTTCATGAGCGCAACCTGCAGGCCGACCTCGGGCTGGCCCTGGCCCTGGATGCCCAGGCCGTACTGCGGCCGGATCTGCGGATTCTGGTGATGAGTGCCACCCTGGATGCCGAGCGTTTGGGCCGGTGGCTGAGCGCACCCGTGGTCAGCAGTTTGGGGCGCATGTTCCCCGTCGAAACCAATTACCTGTCGCCGGCCCGGGCGGCAGCGGCCAGCCGCCGCCCGCATGAGCTGCTGCAGGATCTGGCCCCCGTCATCATCCGCGAAGCCCTGGCGCACCACCCCACCGGCGATGTGCTGGTTTTTCTGCCGGGCCTGGCTGACCAGCGCCGGGTGGCTGAGCGCCTGACGCCTACCTTGGCTGCTACCATTGACATCCATCTGCTGCACGGCGAGCTGCCCCTGGAACAGCAGGATGCCGCCCTGCGCCCCGCCCCCGCCGGCCGGCGCAAGATTGTGCTGGCCACCAGCATTGCCGAAACCAGCCTCACCATTGAGGGCGTCACCATTGTGGTAGATGGTGGCTTTGCCCGCGTGCCGCAGTTTGAGCCCCGCACGGGCCTTACCACGCTGGCCACCGTGCCCGTGAGCCAGGCCGCCGCCGACCAGCGCCGGGGACGAGCCGGTCGCCTGGGCCCCGGCACCTGCTACCGCCTCTGGACCGCAGCCGAGCAGCAGCACCGCCCCCATCACCTGCCCCCCGAAATCCTGACGGCCGACCTCAGCTCTTTGGCTCTGGAACTGGCCCTTTGGGGCACCCGCGACGCGACTAGCCTGCGCTGGCTGGATACGCCCCCTGCCCCCGCCCTGGCCCAGGCCCGCCAACTCCTGCTCCGCCTGCAGGCCGTTAATACCGATACGCTGCCTACTCCCCACGGCCGGGCGCTGGCCGGCTTGGGCCTGGCGCCCCGCCTGGCGCATTTGGTGGTGCGCGGCAAAGAAGCGGGCCACGGGGCCACGGCCTGCGCCCTGGCCGCCCTGCTCACGGAGCGCGACATTCTGCGCCCCGCCGATGGCTCCTTTGGCCCGCCCGACCTGCGCCTGCGTCTGGAAGTCCTGGCCAGTGGCCGCGCCCCGCTGCCGGGCCTGCATCCCGACGCGGCGGCCCTGCGACGAGTGCGCGAGGCAGCCAGCATGCTCCGCTCCCGCATTGGTGTAAGTTCATCGGCCATAGAGCCGGACGTAGCTGGTTTGCTGGCGGGCCTGGCCTACCCCGACCGGCTGGCCCAGCGCGAAACGCCGGAGCGCGTGCGGCTGGTTACGGGCCAGCGCGCCGCCTTGCCGGATGAGTATTTCAGCAAGACTGACCAGTTTTTTGCCGTGGCGCATTTGGATGGTACTGCTACCAACCCCCGGGCCGGACTAGCGGCGCCTCTGGATAAGGCCGAGTTGGAGCAGTACTTCGCCGACCAGATTACGACCACCGAGGAAGTGCGCTGGGATGAAGCCACGGGCCGCGTTACCGCGCGCAGGCTGCGGCAGTTGGGGGCCCTTCGCCTGAGCGAATCCAACCTGACTAACCCCGCCCCCGAAATTATGCGGCAGGCGCTGCTGGAGGCTTTGCAGGCAGCCGGCATTGCCCGTCTGCCCTGGTCAGAAGCCGCTACGCAGCTGCGCGAGCGGCTGGCTTTCCTGCATCACCACAGCCCCGCGGAGTGGCCTGATGTCTCGGACGAGGCCTTGCTGGCCGCGCTGCCGGCATGGCTGGGGCCGTTTTTGGATAATGTGCGCTCCTGGGCTGAAATCCAACGAATTGATTTAGGCGAGGCCCTGCTGAACTGGCTGCCACAGGGCTGGCCGCAGCGCCAGACACTGGAACGGCTGGCGCCCTCCCACCTGGAAGTGCCCACCGGCACCCGCATCCGGCTGGACTATGCTGACCCCGCCACGCCCGTATTGGCCGTGCGCCTGCAGGAAGTATTTGGCCTGCTGGATACGCCTACCGTGTATAATGGGCAGGTACCGCTTACCCTGCATTTGCTTTCCCCCGGCTACCGCCCGGCCCAGGTTACCCGCGACCTGCGCAGCTTCTGGGCCACCGGCTATTTTGAGGTGCGCAAGGATTTGCGGGGCCGCTACCCCAAGCATTATTGGCCTGATAACCCCCTGGAAGCGCCTCCTACCCGCGGCACCAAAAAGCAGAACGGCCTGTAAAATCTCCTGCCGCACGTTTTTATCCTGACTTCCGGGCGGTTGCTGTTAAATCACTGAAAACAATGACAGAAGTGGCTCTGCAGCGTTAAAAACGGTTTATTTTGACTTTACTGTGACGGTTAAGCTTTGTTTGCAGCGACAAACCCACGGGCCTGATAACGCGCAACCCAACTTTTCGTCGTAATTTTATCCGGCAATAAGAACCACCTAATCTTCTTGTTGCCATGGCCGACTACGCTGCCAAAATTGCCTTCGAGGCGCTTACTTACGACGACGTTCTGCTGCTGCCTGCCTATTCGGAGGTATTGCCCCGCGACGCCGACACCAGCACGCAGCTGACCCGCAACATCCGGTTGAACCTCCCCTTCGTTTCGGCGGCCATGGATACCGTGACCGAAGCCGAAATGGCCATTGCTATGGCGCAGGAGGGCGGCATTGGCGTCATCCACAAAAACATGAGCATCCGGGCCCAGGCCGAGCTGGTGCGCCGCGTGAAACGCTCGGAAAGCGGAATGATTATGGACCCGTTTACGCTGACGGAAACAGCCACTCTGGGGGATGCCCGCAAGCTGATGCGCGACAATAAAATTGGCGGCATTCCGATTGTGGACGGCCAGCACCGCCTGAAAGGCATTCTGACCAACCGCGACCTGCGCTTTGAGAAGGATATGACCCGCGCTGTATCGGAGGTGATGACCCGAGAGAAGCTGGTAACGGCCATGGCCGGCACCGAGCTGGCCCGCGCCGAAGACATTCTGCAGGAATCGAAAGTAGAAAAGCTGCCGGTAGTAGACACCGAAGGCCGCCTGGTGGGTCTGATTACCTATAAAGACATCCGCAAGCGCCGCCGCACACCCAACGCCTGCAAAGATGAGTTCGGCCGCCTGCGCGTGGGCGCGGCCGTGGGCGTAACGCCCGACTTGCTGGACCGGGTGAAGGCCCTGATAGAAGCCGGCGTAGACGTGGTGAGCGTAGATACGGCCCACGGCCACAGCAAAGGCGTATTGGATGCCGTGCGCAACATTAAGCGCCACTACCCTAACCTGGAAGTTATTGCCGGCAACGTGGCCACCGCCGAAGGCGCCCGCGCCCTGGCCGATGCCGGCGCCGACGCCGTGAAGGTGGGCGTAGGGCCCGGCTCTATCTGCACCACCCGTATTATTGCCGGTATTGGGGTTCCGCAGCTCTCGGCCGTGATGGAAGCTGCCCGTGGCCTGCAGGGCACCGGCGTACCGCTGATTGCGGATGGCGGCGTGAAATTCTCCGGCGACGTGGTGAAAGCCCTGGCCGGCGGTGCCTCTTCCATCATGATTGGCTCCCTGCTGGCCGGCACTGAGGAGGCCCCCGGCGAGGTCATCATTTATGAAAGCCGCAAATTCAAAAGCTACCGCGGCATGGGTTCGGTAGAAGCCATGGAAGACGGCTCCAAGGACCGTTATTTTCAGGATGCCGAAGATGATATCAAAAAGCTGGTGCCGGAAGGCATTGTGGGCCGCGTGCCTTACAAGGGCGGCGCCGGCGAGGTGCTGTACCAGCTGGCCGGCGGTTTGCGCGCCGGCATGGGCTACTGCGGCGCGGGTACCATAGAAAAATTGCAGGAGGCCCGCATGGTGCGCATCACCGGCGCCGGCCTGCGGGAGTCGCACCCCCACGATGTACAAATTACCAGTGAGTCGCCTAACTACAGTAGCCGCTAGGCTATTATAGCCTTTTAAAGAAACCACAACCGGCAGCCCAAATGGGCTGCCGGTTGTGGTTAGTAGCCGGCTGGTTTTTCCCGGGCTATACATTTTAGCGCAGCTACTTCGGCGTAGTGGCCGAAACGGCTGTATATTGCCCTGCCGGCGCCAGCCCTTTTGGCGGGTGCAGGCTTATTTTACCGTGTTTACGGTAATTTGCCTTTGTTTTTTACTCCACGCTTACTTCCGCTTCGGCGTATTTCTATTCCCTGTTCATGCCCCAAACGCAGCCATTGAAGTCCTTGGCGTTGCCACTGGCATTAGTAAGCTGGGTTGCTTTGCTGCTCACCACGCTGCTGCGGGCTAATCCTACGCTCCTAGCGGTACAACTGCCGGCCTGGCTCACACTGCTGGCCCAGGGAGTTTTTGTGGGCAGTGTTTTCCTGCACCAGCGCTACCAGCCCGACCCACTGCGCGGCACGGATTTCGTGGGGGTGTTGCGCCGGCTGATTATGGGACCGGGGTTGCTGGCCAGCATTTGCGTAGGCCTGCACTTATTGGAGCGGCTGCTGCAGTTTCAGCTGGGCATTGCCGACCGCACCCTGTTTGCCATCATCTACACCCTGAATCTGGGGTTGTTTGTGTTATTTCTGGCCCATACCTGCTACACGTGGCGGTCGTTGGTGCTGTTTCGCGCTTCGCCTACCGTACATAAGCAGTGGGCTTGGTTTGAGGTATTGCTGGGTAGCACCTTGCTGCTTCGGCTAGTAAACCTGCAGTTACCGCTGCTGGCAGCCGGTATTATTCTAGGGGCGCTGGGGGTGTTTGGCGCTTATCTCAGCAGCCACCAGCGCTGGGTAGCTTACCTCAACCGCCGCCAAAAGTGGGAGGTTATTCTGCTGCAACTGGGGGTACTGCTGGCGCTGGGCGTTTTCACTATCTACTTCCTGCGTATTCGCCACGATCCGCAGTTGGTGGCGCCTCAACCGCAGCATGCGTTCCTGCTGCTCACGGTATTCTTCGCCGCGTTTTATGCCCTGATGGGGTTGCTCGTTACGCTCTTCAACCTGCCCACGGCCGGCGTATTTGAGCAGAAGCGCGAGGAAATCATGACCATGCAGCGCCTCACGCAGCAAATTCAGCGCGGGCAGTCAGAAGTAGAGATTTATACTTCCTTTTTTGATGCCGCCCGCCAGACGGTGAATGCCGAAGCCGCCTGGCTGCGGATTAATAGCCTGGAAGGTGAACCCTACAGCCGCCTGGAAGTGGTAACTGAGGCGCAGAGCCTGGCCATGGAAGGCCTGCTGAAGGATTACAACATCAGCGGCATAGAATACCTCAACAACGACTTACCCAGCAGCAGCGGCTTCCGGGCCCTGGACCTGCCGTTTGGCTCCCTGCTGGTGCTGCCCCTGCGCTCCGCCAAACACACCTACGGCGACTTATACCTGCTGCGCCAAACCCGCCAGGGCTTTGATCGGGAAAGCCTGAGCATGCTCCAGACGTTTGCCAGCCAGACCATCCTCAGCATCGAGAATCTGCGCCTGCTGCAGGACTCCATTCAGAATGAGCGCTACAAAGAGGAGCTAAAAATTGCCAGCTCCGTCCAGGAAAGTCTTATTCCCAAAACACTTCCTACTGATAACTGGTTTGAAATCAGCTCCCATGCCTTAGCGGCTAAGGAAGTTGGGGGCGATTTTTACGACTTTCTGCACCTGCCTGGTAAGGGCCTGGCTATTCTGATTGGCGACGTATCGGGCAAGGGTATTACGGCGGCTTTCCACATGGCGCAAATGAAGGGCATCTTTCATGCGCTGATGCAGGAAAACCCGCTGGCCAAGGACGAAAAGGAGCGTTTCCCGCTGCCCAGTAAGTTTATGGCTATGGCCAACCGCGCCTTGGTGCATTGCCTGGAGCGCTCCTCCTTTATTACGGCTACGCTCTACATTGTGGAGTATGAAAGCGGGGGCTTTGTGTTTGCCCGCGCCGGCCACTGCCACACGCTGTATTACCACTCTTTAAAAGAAGAAGTGGCGTTTTTCCGCTCGGCAGGCCTGGGTCTGGGCATCATTCGCAACGAGACGTACGATAAGTACATTAAAAACCAGTTCTACGATTACAACCCCGGCGACGTGATGGTGATTTACACCGATGGCATTGTGGAGGCCCGTAACGCCGAACAGGAAGAATACGGCGAGGAGCGCCTGCGCCAGATGCTGGAAAAGACATACTACCTGCAGGCGGATGAAATCAAAGAAGCCATTCTGGAGGATTTAGGCGAATTCAGCTACGGGCAGCCCATTCACGACGACCAGACGCTGCTGGTAATCAAATTCAAAACCGCTCAACCAGGCACTCACCCCTAACGTAAAGAAGTGTTATGAAAATAACTCAACAGACTTCGGAAAATACCCTCACGCTTACGCTGGACGGCGAACTGGATGCCAGTTCATCCGTTCTGCTGGATACGGAGCTCTCGCAGCCCGATATTCTGAACAATAAAAAGGTGCTGATTGACTGCCAGCGGCTCAATTATATTTCTTCCGCTGGTCTGGGCGTATTCATCTCCCACCTGCAGCGTTTTCAGGATGCTGGCGTTAAGCTGGCCTTCTTTAACATGCAGGAGAAGGTGCACAACGTTTTCGAAATTCTGGGGCTGGATAGTCTGATGACTATTGTACCATCAGAAGCTGAGGCAGTTGCTTTATAATTCTTACCCGCTAACGCCTCTGAAATGAAGAACGCAATCCGAATCAGTTGCAACCGAAGCAATCTGAAAGTGGTGCGCGACTTCGTGTCCGGGTACTTAGTAGAGTATGGCCAGAATGCTGTGCAGGTAAATCAGATTATTCTGGCCATAGATGAGGTGGTAGCCAACCTGATTATTCATGCCAACGCCGAAGATGCCAATCAGTATCTGGACATCCGGCTGGATATGCACAACAAAACCTTCACCATTGAGCTGCGCGACCAGGGCATTTCCTACTCCCCCAGCACCTATCTGGAGCCGGATTTGCTGGAGCACATCCGCACCGGCAAGAAGGGCGGCGTGGGCATGACGCTGGTTAACCGCATTATGGATCGGGTGGAGTTTACCCACAGCGGCAACTACAATATCTGCCGGCTTTACAAGACGCTGGCCTGAAGCTACACCGCCTGGGCCGTGTTGAGCACCCTGCTCCCCGCAGGGTGCTTTTTTATGGGCTGGATGGGCAGAAAAAAATCCGTAAAATTGCACTAGTCAGCCACCCCGGGGCGTTACCCCGCCGCCGACTTTCCTTGCCTTCTATCCTACTGTATGCGCAGACGCATTCTTTTGACCGGGGCCGTAGCCACGGTACTGCTGGCCGGTTGCCAGACGTCCAAGACTCCTTCTTCCGCCAAACAGCCCGTTCTGGAAACCCTGGGCACGCATGAGGTTCCCGCCTCGGAATTTGCCTATGTGTACCGCAAAAACAACAGCGGCACTCCCGAGGCCGGCACCAAGGCCAGCGTAGCGGAGTATCTGGACCTCTATACCAACTTCAAGCTGAAGGTACTGGAAGCCGAAAGCCGCGGGCTGGATACGACCCAGGCCTTTCAGCGCGAGCTGGACGGCTACAAGCAGCAGCTGGCCCAGCCCTACCTCACGGAGAAAAGCGTAACCGACCAGCTGGTGCGCGAAGCCTACGACCGGCTGAGCAAGGAAATCAGCGCCGCCCACATTCTGGTGCGCATGGCCCCGGATGCCGACCCCAAAGACACCCTGGCTGCCTACCAGAAGGCCCTGGCCCTGCGCCAGCGCGTGACGGGCGGCGAAGACTTTTCTAAAGTAGCGGCCGAGACGTCGGAAGACCCTTCGGCGAAGGAAAACGGCGGCCGGCTGGGCTATTTCACGGCCCTGCAAATGGTGTATCCGTTTGAAACGGCCGCTTACAAAACGCCCGTGGGCGAGGTGTCGCAGCCGGTGCGCACGCGCTACGGCTACCACATTATTAAAGTAACCGATGCGCGGCCGGCGCAGGGTGAGGTAAAAGTGGCCCACCTCATGATTCGGGCCACGCCCGGTATGCCCGCCGCCGATTCCGTAACCGCTAAGAAGAAGATTGATGCCCTGTATAGCCGTTTGAAGCGCGGCGAGAACTGGGAGAAGCTGGTAAGTCAGTTCTCCGAGGATGGCGGTTCCGCCACCAATGGCGGCGAGATACCTCCCTTTGGTACCGGCCGCATGATTCCCAGCTTTGAAGAAGCCGCTTTCAAGCTGCAGAAGCCGGGTGATTTGTCGGCACCGGTGCAAACCCCCTATGGCTGGCACATCATCAAGCTCATTGGCAAGCAAACGCTGCCCAGCTTCACGGATATGGAGCCCATGCTGAAAAGCAAGGTGGCCAAGGACTCCCGCTCAGAGCTGAACCGCGAAGCCTTCCTCAAGCGCATCCGCACCGAAAATCAGTTCACGGAAAATAAAGCGGCCGTAGACTACGCCTTCAGCAAGGCAGATACCTCCCTCACCAACGGCCGCTTTAAGTACACCGCACCTGCTACTATCAGAGTCGCCAAAGGCTACGCATCGGATGAAAGCCCGCTATTTACCATTAAGAGCAAACCTTACTTAGTAAAGGATTTTCTGGCTTACGTGCAGCAGAACCAGCAGCCCCGCCCCGGCGCCGATACCCGCCACACCATGCAGCTGCTCTATGATCAGTATGTAAATCAAAGCCTCATAGATTTCGAAAAGGCTAACCTGGAGCAGAAATACGAAGACTACCGCATGCTGGTGCACGAGTACCGCGACGGTATTCTCCTGTTCCAGCTGATGGATGAGAAAGTATGGTCGAAGGCCGTGGAAGACACCGCCGGCCTTCAGAAGTTCTTTAAAGACCACCAGGCTAACTACCAGTGGGAGCCCCGCGTGCAGGCCACGGTTATCAGTGCTGCCTCGCCGCAGCTGCTCAGCCGCGCCCAGCAGCTGTTGGCAGCCGGCAAATACCCTGTAAAGCGCGGCCTGCCCACCAGCGCCACCTTTAAAACTGGCTCTACCACCCTTACCAAAGCCGGCCAGGATGCCCTGGACCGCCTGGCCATCAGCCTGAATAATGACACTGCTATTACGGTACGCGTAGTGGGTCAGATCAAGCGGGGCGAAGCTGCCAGCCTGGCCCAGCGCCGCGCTACCCGCGTGGTAGACTACCTAAAGAGCAAGCAGGTGGGCGCTCAGCAGCTGAGCACCGCCGTGGCCCCGCGCCCCGTGGCCAGCAGCGTGCAGTTTGATATCAACACCACCGTCCTGAGCGGTTTGGAAGAAGCTCTAAACGAGCAAAACCCGCTGGCCGTGAAAGCTGAGCAGCGCGGCTACCCCAAAGGTGACAGCAAAGTGGTGGACAGCCTGCCGCAAAAGCCCGGTACCTACAATGCCCAGCTGGATGGCCGCTACTATTTTGTGCGCATTGAGCAGGTGCTGCCCGCCGGCCCCAAAACCCTGGCCGAAGCCCGTGGGCAGGCCACGGCCGATTACCAGAACTTCCTCGAAAAACAGTGGATTGCCGAACTGCGGGCCAAGTACCCGGTTACGATAAACCAGGCCGAGGTTGACAAGCTGGTTACGAAGTAAACCCGTACCTTTCGTAAAGCCCCGGCCGTGAAACAGCCGGGGCTTTTTCTTGGGCGACCGTGCAACGCCCGGCACTTCTCCCGACTCCTTGCAGAGGCTTCGGTGCGTGTTTTGCCGGAGAAAGGAATTATCCTGAAATTTACGGGCGGCTTGGAACGTTCTCCTTGCCAAACAGCCTCTGGCGCAACCTTGACCCGGCAGGCTTTTATCAGCATCTCATGATTGATTTTTTTGGTTCGTCGGCCCGTGTGGTCCTTTTGGTGGCCGGTTTATTGGCGGGCACCACTGCCACTAGCTACGCGCAGCTGGGTGTTTCCCGCAACGCCGCCCCCAAGCGGGTGATTGACGGCATCATTGTGAAGGTAGACAACCAGATTGTGCTGCGCTCGGACCTGGAGAACATTCTGCTGCAGGAACAGGCCCAGGCCAACGGCAAGCCCCTTTCTCCCAACATTCGCTGCGAAATTCTGCAGAGCATTGTACTCAACAAGCTAATGCTGGCCAAGGCCGAAACGGACTCCGTAGTGGTGGAAGACAGCCGCGTGCGTGACGAGCTGGACCGCCGCATGAACTACTTTGTGCAGCAGATTGGCTCTGAGAAAAAGCTGGAGGAATACTACAACAAGCCCATCCGGGTGCTGAAAGAGGAACTGCGTGCCCAGGTAAAGGAGCAGCTGGTAACGCAGGAAATGCAGAAGATTATTGCCGGCAAAGTAACCGTGACGCCCCGCGAGGTGCGCCAGTACTTTTCGCGCACGCCTAAAGACAGCCTCCCCTACTATTCTACCGAGGTAGAAGTAGGGCAGATTGTGAAGCTGGCGAAAACCAACAGCAAGGCCAAGCAGGAAACCATGGCCAAGCTCAACGATATCCGTGCCCGAATTGTGGGCGGTGAGGATTTTGCTACGCTGGCCAAGCAGTATTCCGAAGACCCCGGTTCCGGCAAAGAAGGCGGCTACTTGGGCTTCTTCAAGCGCAAAGAGCTGGTTCCGGAGTACGAAGCGGCTGCCCTGCGCCTGGAGCCCGGACAGATTTCTCCGGTAGTAGAGTCCCAGTTCGGTTTTCACATTATTCAGCTGATTGAGCGCAAGGGGGACAGTTTCTCTACCCGCCACATTCTGTTGAAGCCCAGCACCGGTACCGCCGACGTGAACGAAGCCGCCGAGGCGCTCAGCAAAGTACGCGCCCGTATTCTGGGCGACAGTATCACGTTTGCCAAAGCCGCCAAAGACGTTTCCGACGACAAGTTTTCCGGCGCCAACGGCGGCCTGCTGCAGAACCAGCAAACCGGCACCACTTACCTGCCGCTGGATAAGCTGGACCCCGCCATCTTCTTCACCATTGATACCATGAAGGTGGGCAGCATTACCAAGCCCCTGCCCTACCGCACCGACGACGGTAAGGACGCCATGCGCATTATTTGGCTGAAATCGAACACGCCGCCCCACCAGGCCAACCTCAACGATGACTACCAGAAAATAGCCCAGGCTGCGCTCACGGAGAAGAAAAACAAAGCCCTGGACGACTGGTTCCTCAAAAACCGCGGCAACGTGTTTATTGAAGTGGATCCGGAATACGCCGGCTGCAAGCTGCTGGAACCCCTGAATTAAAGATTGATGGGGTAGTGGCTGCGGCGGTTTTTGCCTCCGTATAAGGCCACTAATTGCTGCCCTTGCGTATCAATCACCAACTAAAAACCTATCTATGCCCTTCGCCTCCGATAAAGAAGCCGCCGATGCGCTGGCCCAGTCCTATCAAACGCTGCGTCAGGAAATCGGCAAAGTCATTATCGGGCAGGATGAGGTGGTGCGGCTGGTGCTTACGGCCGTGTTTTCGCAGGGCCACTGCCTGCTGGTAGGCGTGCCAGGCCTGGCCAAAACGCTGCTCATCCAAACCATTGCCGACTCGCTGGATTTGTCGTTCAACCGCATTCAGTTCACGCCGGACTTGATGCCTTCTGACATTGTAGGCTCTGAAACACTCACCCAGCAGCGGGATTTTCAGTTTGTGAAGGGTCCGATTTTCGCCAACATCGTGCTGGCCGACGAAATCAACCGCACGCCGCCCAAAACCCAGGCTGCGCTGCTGGAAAGCATGCAGGAATACGCCGTTACGGTGGCCGGGCAGCGCTACCCGCTCAACCGCCCGTTCTTTGTGCTGGCCACCCAGAACCCCATTGAGCAAGAAGGCACTTATCCCCTGCCGGAAGCCCAGCTGGACCGCTTCATGTTCAACATTCAGCTGGACTACCCCAGCTACGAGGCGGAGCTGCAAATCGTAAAAAACACCACCTCCGACCACAAGCCCACCGTGCGGAAAGTGTTGCACGCCGACGAGATTCAGGCTTTTCAGCACCTGGTCCGTCGTGTGCCCGTAGCCGATAACGTGGTGGAGTACGCTGTAGGCCTGGTGCACCGCACCCGCCCCAACACCGAGCGGGGCGCCGCCCGCGCCACGCAGCTCTTGGAATGGGGTGCCGGCCCCCGGGCCTCCCAGCACCTTATTGTGGGCGCCAAGTGCAACGCCCTGCTCAACGGCAAATACTCCCCCGATATTGAAGATGTGAAAGCCGTAGCCCTGCCCATTCTGCGGCACCGCCTGGTGCGCAACTTCAAGGCCGAGGCCGAAGGCATCTCGGTGGAGCAAATCGTAAAAGAAATCCTTTAAGGTATAGCTGAATTAACCGTTCCTACTCGGAGTCTTTCAGTTTCATCACGCAGCATTCAGAAGTAACCTACCATGGAAGTTCCCGCTTACTACCAGCAGTTTGAGCGCAATATTGAAATTATCCTGGATGCTATTCAGGCCGGGCTTGATCTGCGCACCACAGCGCTGGGTACCTCGCTGCCACTGGAAATATATGTTCTCTGCGAAGTACTGAACCAAGGCGGCGCCCACTTCACGCTGACCACGGAGGGCCTGGCCCGCGTAGAGGAGTTTCAGCGCCAGTACATGCAGCATGAGTCGGAAACGGAAGCTGAAATGAAGCGCATTCTGGACGATAAAAAGTCGTTTATGCGCACGCCGGAAGGCCGCGTACTCACCAAGGAAATGCTGATTCGCCGTTTGGAATTCTTTAATGAAGCCGCCCGGCAGGTGAATGTCATGCGTACGCAAAGTGCCCTGGGCAGCCCCACGCAATACCAAGTACCTGGCACGGCCGTAGCCCGGTAGAAATAAATAGCAACAAAAAAGGCCGCTCTGGAAAGAGCGGCCTTTTTTGTTTAGCCCGACAGCAGAGCCTGCGGTTTACCTATTGGCTTCGTATTTACTCCGCCACCATGCTACCGGCATCCTGCGGACGAATTTTGGTGTGCCCGTCTTTGGCGTGCAGCACATTTAAGCTGCCTTCGGGCTCCTTTTTCAGGTCGCTGGGCACGTCGTCGCCGTGGGGGCCTTTGGATACAGTGGTACCGCCATCTACAAAGTACAGGGAGCCGGTTACGTAGCTGGCTTCATCGGAAGCCAGGAATAAGTACACGTTAGCTACTTCCTCAGTAGTACCGCGGCGGCCCATGGGCGTGCCGGAAATCAGGCCTTTCTCCATTTTAGAGGTCATGGGGCCGGTTTCTTTGTGCGTCCAGGCGGTATCAATGGGGCCGGGGCAAACACAGTTGGCGCGCACGCCCTGCGGGGCCTGCTCTACTGCCACACCTTTCATGAAAGAGTGAATAAAGCCTTTGGTACCGCCATACGGGGTATTGTTGGCCAGGCCCATCTGGCCCGACTCGGAGCCGGCCGAAACAATGTTACCGCGGGTCTTCTGCAGCTCCGGCAGGGCGGCGCGGCTCATCATGAAGGCGGAGTAAATGTTGTTTTTGATCATATACTCAAACGCCTCCACCGGATATTCATCCAGGGTGGCTGTGGTAGGAAACACGCCGGCATTGTTAATCAAAATATCCAGCTTGCCATATTCCTTCACGGCCAGCTGCACGCAGGCCTCGGCGGTGGCCAGCAAGGAGATGTCGCCGGTAAAAGCCACGGCCCGGCCGCCGGTCTGGAGTATTTCTTCTACCACTTCGCGCACGGGGTCTTCGGCGAAACCAGCCACCACCACGGCGGCTCCTTCTTTGGCAAAGCGTTTGGCCACGGCCTCGCCAATACCGGAGCCACCGCCGGTTACAATGGCTACTTTATTTTCCAATCGTCTGGTCATCTTAGAAAGTGTTGGTTGTGGGTAAATCAGCTTATAGCAGTTAGCAATACGCCCGGCTCACCCGCTGGCATAGCGCGCAACCGGACGTACTGGCTTAACGATGGTAGTCGGGGGGAGTTACCAGATGCCTAAACTTTACCCTATCCATCGGCTTTATAAGCTGTAAGAGCCGTATAAGCTGGTGTATTCCTGATTATGGTTACCTCTCGCCCGCCCCTGCCTGCCCCTGCCATGGCGCCGCTTACTACCGCGCGGCTGGAGCTGCGTCCTTACCGACCCAGCGACGCCGCCACCTTCTTTCAGCTGCTGGATGAAAACCGCCAGCGCCTGCAGCCGGCTTTTCCCACCCGGGTAGCGGCCGTGCAAACCCTGGCCGATGCTCAACAGGTGCTGTATGGTTTTACCGCAGACTGGCGCAGCGGGCACCTATATGTGTTTGGCATATGGGAACAGGCCACCGCCTGCTACATCGGCGACATTAGCCTCAAGCCCAATGGGGGAACCAAGGTCACGGCGGAAATCAGTTACTATCTGGATGCTGGGGCCGAGGGCAAAGGCTACGCCCGCGAAGCCGTGCGCGGTGCCCTGGCGTTTGGTTTTGAAACGATGCGCGCCGACCGGCTCCTGATCCGGTGCCGCGCCAATAACCCCCGAAGCTGCGCCGTGGCCGAGTCGGTGGGCTTTCAGCTGCTGCCCCCGCGCCACCGTGCCTGGACGATGCGGCCCTTGCGCACCGATGTAATTCAGTACTTCCTCTTCAAGCGTGAGGATATGCCGGCTTCCCTGGCTTAGTCGGGCCGCAGCGTAGTCAGCAGGAAGCTCTGGTTGAAATTGAGGTACAGGGCAAAGGAGAAATCGAAGAGGCCGTTGTTCAGGTCATACAGCGGCTCAAAGCGCGTGGTAAGCGTGAGGTGGCCGGGCAGCTGGTAGTCGCGCAGTACGCGCAGAATCAGGAGCTGGCGCCGCCGCTCCACGTAGTCCTGATCTACCGGCGAGGAGGATACCGACTGGTACAGACGCCCGCCCAGCGGGGAGATGTAGCCGTTGCCATGCCAGTAGGCCACCTGCAGGTTGGAAAGGCGCGTATCAGCCCCGGCATTCAGGTACAAGCCGGTGCCGTCTTTGAAAGCCAGCGCCTCAGTAAAGGAGTAGTCGTTGAAATACGTGGCGTACCCATCAAAATGCACCGCGCTTATCAGGTTGGAAGGCAGCGCGCGCCGTACCCGCACCCCGGCGGCTACATTGAAGAGGGTTTGCAGCGGTACATCTATGGTATCGAGCTGGCCGCCGTGGTGCGTGGCGGTGAACTGGAAGGGCAGCTTCACCAGCCAGCCCGTAGAGTCGCCCAGGAGCTGGCGCTCGGCCGTGAGGCCGCCGGCTACTTCCTCCTGAAAATTGCTGAAGCGGTACTGCTGGCGCTGCCAGTTTACCCAGGCATCCAGGGTGGTGCGGGGCGTCTGGAACTGGTACTGGATGCCTTCCTCCAGCCGGTTGGTCATCACCCGCTCAAAGTCGTACAGGGGCTCAATGTAGCCGTGGTGCAGGTTGCCTTCCAGGTTGCCAAAAAGCAGGTTGTGCGGGCCGTGGCGGTATTTGAGCGTGAACAGCGGCCGGATTTGCTTAAACCGCGGCGTGCCGTAGTCCTTCCACAGAAACACGCCGGCCTCCAGGCGCAGGTTAGCGGCCGGGAAGTAAACCAGGCGCGGGGCCAGGTGGGCACCAAAGTAGGTGCGGCCGGGGTCTATCTTATTGAAATACTCGTTGTCCTTGTTAAACAGAAAGCCCTGCACATCCAGGCGCAGCTGCCGCTCGTACTTGGGGCCAAGCGGGAGCGGATGCAAAAAGGCCCGGTTATCCAGCTGAGCCCAGGCGGGATTAGTGCTGCCCAGCCAGCCTAGCGCTATCAGGATCAGAAGGTAACGAAGCGGGTCTTTTCCTAAAAAATTTAGCACAGAAAAAACATCCTAAAACCAACGAATTTTTTTAGCATTGCGGGGACAAAATATAGCTCAGCTGCGTTATCATGAGCCAGCCCCAAATGGCCTTGCTGCCCGGTACTGAAAAGCTGGCGGCCCGGTTGGTCAGCCCGCTCAAAACGCCTACATTCACCAAACCTAAGCATTTCTACTTAACCCCTCCCTAATGGCTGCAACCTCTGATAAAGCTGAGAAAACTGCTTCGAACCCCGTTGCCGAAAAAATGAAAGCCCTCCAGCTTACCATGGACAAGCTGGATAAAGCCTACGGTAAGGGCACCGTCATGAAACTGAGCGACAACAAGGTGGTCGATATTCCGGCTATCAGCACTGGCTCGCTTGGTCTGGACATTGCTCTGGGTATCGGCGGCTTGCCACGCGGCCGTGTCGTTGAGATTTATGGCCCGGAATCTTCGGGTAAAACCACGCTGACGCTGCACTGCATTGCCGAAGCACAGAAAAAAGGCGGCCTGGCGGCTTTCATCGATGCCGAGCACGCTTTCGATAAATCGTATGCCGAGAAGCTGGGCATCGATACCACCAACCTGCTTATTGCCCAGCCCGACAATGGCGAGCAAGCCCTGGAAATTGCCGATCAGCTGATTTCCTCCGGTGCCATTGATATCATCGTAATTGACTCCGTAGCGGCGCTGGTGCCGAAAGGCGAACTGGAAGGCGACATGGGTGACTCCAAAGTGGGTCTGCATGCCCGTCTGATGTCGCAGGCCCTGCGGAAACTGACCGGTACCATCAACAAAACCGGCTGCTGCTGCATCTTTATTAACCAGCTGCGCGAGAAAATCGGCGTGATGTTCGGCTCGCCCGAAACTACCACCGGTGGTAACGCCCTGAAGTTCTACGCCTCCGTGCGCCTGGATATCCGCCGCATTGGCCAGATCAAGGAAGACAAGGACAACGTAACCGGTAACCGCACCAAGGTGAAGGTGGTGAAAAACAAAGTGGCCCCGCCCTTCAAGGTGGTGGAGTTTGACATCATCTACGGCGAAGGCATCTCCAAAGTGGGTGAAATCCTGGACCTGGGCGTGGATATGGGCATCATTGCCAAGTCAGGCTCCTGGTTCTCTTACAACGGCGACCGGCTGGGCCAGGGCCGTGAGGGTGTAAAAACCATTCTGCAGGACAACCCAGAGCTGGCCGATAAGATTGAAGCGCAAATCCGCGCTATGGTGAAAGGGGAACCCGAAGCTGCCCTGGCCGCTATTCCTGAAGACCGCACCGTAGATGCGCACGGCGAAGACGCTGACGAAGAATAAGCTCGTTCTTTGCTAAAGATAAAGCCCCTCCAACTATTGGAGGGGCTTTTTTGTTGTACTATGGTTTTCCCGATACACTTTCCGTAAATTGCTAGGGTTGGTTCTGCTCTTTTTGCACTTCAGCAATATCTAACTCATTCCAGGTTGCTCCTGTCAACTCCTTTCAGGCTTTTTCGTTCGTACGGAACAAATGGACTGAGGCAAGTACTTTGTGGGTTGCTTATATTTGCTGGCACCGCATTTGAATAGGGCCAGCCATTTCGCTTCAACTGACGCATCATATGTTTCGCCGCTGGTTTATACTTTCTACTCTTTCTGCGCTGGCTACTGTGGGACTGCTGGCTGCCCGGCCGGAGGCTACCGTACGCACGGTGCCCAACTCCAGCTTTACCAAAGGAGAATCCCTCCACTACAAAGTGCACTACGGCCTGATTAATGCGGCCGAAGCCACCATCGTCCTCTCCGACGACCTGCACCGCGTGAACGAGCGGCCCTGCTACAAGGCCACCGTTACCGGCCGCACCACCGGCTCCTTCGACTTTTTCCTGCGCATCCGCGACACGTGGCGCTCTTATATCGATACTACCAGCATTTTGCCCCAGAAGTTCTTCCGCAATATTGAGGAGGGCAACTACCGCAAAAAGGAGACTATCGATTTCGACCATGAGCGCGACATGGCTAAGGTGGAGAGCCGCAAAAAGGAAAAGGATGCCCCCAAGCGCGGTACCTATAAAGTGCCGGATAACATTCAGGACGTGGTGAGCGGATTTTATTTCCTGCGCACCGTCAACTTTGATCAGCGCCGGCCCGGCGAAGTAATTGCCGTGAAAGGCTTCTTCGACGACCAGGTGTTTGATATGGATGTGGTGTACAAAGGCCGCGAAACGGTGGAAACCAAAGCCGGCAGCATCCGGGCCATTAAGCTGATACCCAAAATGCCGAAGAACAAGCTCTTCAGCGGTGAAAACGCCATAACCGTGTATCTCTCTGACGACCGGAACAAGATTCCGGTCCTGATTCAGGCCGAAATGTTTGTCGGGTCCGTGAAAGTGGACATGTACAAGTATCAGGGGCTGAAAAACCGGCTGAATGTGGTAGCCAAAAACTGACCTCCAACGAAAGCGGCCCATTCGGGCCGCTTTTTTTATACCTGCCGCGGGTTTGTTCACGAAAAGGTAACACGTAGTAAGCGCCGGCCCGGTATACTTTTGTCCTCGCGCATTCTTTTCCGCTCTAACCCTCCCCTGCTGTGCATACGCCCGCTCAACCCAATGCCTACAAAATTCTGGTGGTAGATGATGATCCGGATATTGTAGAGCTGCTGGAATACAACCTCCGCAAGGAAGGCTATGAGGTAGCCAGTGCTCCGGATGGCCGCAAAGCCCTGGAAATAGCCCCACAGTTCGGCCCCGATATCATCCTGCTGGATGTAATGATGCCCCACCTGGATGGCATTGCGGCCTGCCGGCAGCTGCGCAGCATGCCCAAATTTAAAGACACATACATCATCTTCCTGACGGCCCGCGCCGAGGAATTTTCGGAAGTAGCGGCCTTTGAGGCAGGGGCCGATGACTTCATTGCCAAGCCCATTAAGCCGCGCGCCCTGCTCAGCCGTCTGGCTGCCTTTGTACGCCGCGACAAGGACCCGCAGCATCAGTCGGAAACCATTGAGATAAACGGCCTTACCATCGACCGTACTGGCTTTGCCGTGTACCAGGATGGTAAAAAAATCAGCCTTCCCAAGAAAGAGTTTGAGTTGCTGGCCTTCCTGGCGGCCGCGCCCCACAAGGTGTTCAACCGCGACGAGCTACTACAGAACATCTGGGGCAACGACGTCTTTGTGCTGGCCCGTACCGTGGATGTGCACGTGCGCAAAGTGCGCGAGAAAGTAGGCGACCATCATATTCAGACCATTAAAGGCGTCGGCTACAAATTCAACCTGGACTAGTAGTTCCTGTTCCTGCACCGGGAGCGGTAGCCCGCCTGGCCGCGGCTTCTTATTTTAGTGGCGCCACTACCCGCCTCCTTTTAGTTTATTGACTAATAGAGGCTTGCGGCGGCTATTGTTGAAGGCAATTTCTCTCATGGACCTCTCATCACGCTCAATTGCCATCATCATTGCCCTGCTGGTGGGGGGCGTGCTCACTGCCTTTGCCTGGATTGCGCCCACCCTACCTTTTCGGGAGGCATTTCTGGGTGCCGGCATTACGGTAGCGGCCTGCTTTCTGCTGGTGTATCTATCGTTTGAAGCCCTGATTTTCCGAGAAGTCAACAACATCTACGCCGGGCTGGAGCTCATTAAGCGCAAGGAATTCCGCCGCCTCTCCAACAAATTCCTGTTCCGGCCGGAGCCGCTGAAGCGCATGCGGGACGAAATTCTGCAGATGGCCGAGCGCAAGCAGCGCGAAATTGATGAGTTGCGCCGCCTGCAGGAGCTCCGCCGGGAGTTTCTGGCCGATGTATCGCACGAGCTGAAAACCCCCATTTTCGCGGCCCAGGGCTTTGTGCACACTGTGCTGGAAGAAGGCAGCGAGATGGACGAGTTCATCCGGGACAAGTTTCTGCGCAAAGCAGCCAATAGCCTGGATGCTTTGGATGGCCTGGTACAGGACCTCGTCACTATTTCGCAGCTGGAAAAAGGCGTTATTCGGATGCGCCGCAAGGTGTTTGATGTAGTAGAGCTGGTACAGGAGCTATTTGAGTTGCTGGAGCAGAAAGCCGCCGAGCGGCATGTGCGCCTGGAACTGTTTCCGCCCATTACTCCACCGGGCGGCCTGCGCGTGCTCGCCGACCGCAACCGCATCCGGCAGGTGCTCATCAACCTGATTGATAACGCCATAAAGCACGGCCGGGAGGGCGGGCACGTGGTAGTGAGCCTGCACGAAAGCGGTAAAAATGTACGCCTGGAAGTGCGCGACGACGGCGCCGGCATCCCCAAAGAGCACCAGCACCGCATTTTTGAGCGCTTCTACCGCATTGATAAAAGCCGCTCCCGCGACTCCGGCGGCTCCGGCCTGGGGCTGGCCATCAGCAAGCACATTGTGGAGGCACACAAGTCCAGCATTCGGGTGCACAGCGAGGTGGGCCAGGGCACAGCGCTGGAGTTTAAGCTGCCCAAGCCCCGGAAAGCCGCCGCCCTGCAAAAGGAGGAGTAAGGAATACCCGTGGCCAGCACGGTAGGGCTTCGCGAACATTGCCGTACCTTTGGGGCCTGTTATGAAGCTACCCAATTTCAAGGATCTGATTTTGTTTGAGGACGAGGACTTCGTCGTCATCAACAAACCCCCGTTTTTAGCCACGCTGGATGAGCGGTTTGGCGGCGCCCCCAACATCCTGCGCCTGGCGCGCGAGGTGTACGACGATGTGCAGGCCTGCCACCGCCTCGACAAGGAAACCAGCGGCGCGCTGGCCCTGGCCAAAAACCCCGAAGCCTACCGCCACCTGGCCATGCAGTTTGAAAACCGCGAGGTGAAAAAGGTGTACCATGCCGTGGCCTGGGGCGTGCACCAGTACGATGGCCTGCGCGTAGACCGCAGCATTGAAACCACCACCAAAGGCAAAGCCCGGCTGGCCTTTAAGGGCAAGCCCGCCGTTACGCTGGTGCGCACCCTGGAAACCTTTGCCCGCCACACCCTGCTGGAGTGCCAGCCCATTACGGGCCGCATGCACCAAATCCGCTTGCACCTGATGTACCTGCAGGCCCCCATTGTGGGCGATACCATGTACGGCGGCGACGACTTCTATCTTTCCTCCCTCAAGAAGAAATTCAACATGAAGGAAGGCGAGGAAGAGCAGCCCTTTATCAAGCGCTTTGCCCTGCATGCCGCTAACCTCACGTTTGCCCGCCTCAACGGGGAAAGCATCACGGTGGAAGCCCCCTACCCCAAAGACTTCCGCGTGCTGGTGGATACCATGCGGCAGTACGCTTAAGCTGCTACCAGACCTCCTTTCTATTTTTACCCGCTAGCTGATTAGTCGGGAGCCTATTTTTCGTGTTATGCGGCTACGCGCTGGGTATTGGGTATTGGCCTTGTTTGTGCTGGCAGACCTGGTTTACTCCTTTATACAGAACTACCAGCTGCCCCTGGATGGCGACTTAGCCGCCATTGTGATGCCCGGCCCGGGCTATGCCCGCGTGCTGCAGGACCCATTTGGCTGGGCCGCCTTCACGCAGAACGCCCATTACGGGGCGCCCAACCGGTATTTCGCCCACGCGCTGCTATCAGGTTATTTCCGGCACGTACCGCTCTGGCTGCAGGCCTTCCTGTCGCCCATTGACAGCGTATATGCGGCAGCGGCCCTATTCAAAACCCTCACGCAGGCACTTTTGCTGTACGTGCTGGTGCAGTATAGCAAGGCCATAACCAAAAGCCAGCGCTACGCGCGTTATTGGCTGGCGGCCGCGCTGTGGGTGCCGCTGTTCCAGGGTGCCGGCTATAATGGCCAGATGGGTATTATCGACCATTCTATCACCTACACCTGCTTTTACGCCTTTCCGCTCGTGCTGCTGCTATTCTGGCTGCTACCTTATTTCCGGGCAGCGGTGGGCAATGATACAGTTGGCCCGTTTACTGATTTGCAGGTAGTCGTGCTGGGGCTGATGGCCATTGTATTGGCCTTCAACGGGCCCGTCATTCCCGGCGCCATCGTGGTATTGGGCATTATGATACTGGTGGGCGCCGGCTATCATCTCTTTACCGGGGGTACTGCATCGGCCATTGTCAGCCGCCTGGGTGGGCGCCGGGGCATGGGCCTGCTGCTTTTTTTCGGGCTGCTGTGTTTGTACTCCCTGTACATTGGGCGCAACAATTCCGAAAATCCGGTGGACGGCCCCACTCTGTGGGAGCGTTATAAACTACTGCCGCTGGGGGTTTTCTATCAGGTAACGGGCAAGCTGGGACTACCCCTGCTGTTGCTCTTTTGCCTGCTCAACAACCAACTGCTCAAGCGCTTTTTACCGGACCACGCGGCGGCCCGGCACCTGCGGATGGTGCTCCGCTGGGTGGGCTGGTTTGCGCTGGGCTATGTGCTGCTGCTGCCGCTGGGCGGCTACCGCGTGTACCGCCCCTATTTGCTCCGCCGGGATACCGTGCTCCCCGTCATTCTGGCTTTGGTGGCTTTCTATGGCATTTCTTCCTATTACCTGCTCACTTACCTGCCGGCCCGGGCCAAAGCCTGGTATGCCGGGGCGGTGCTGGTATTCGGGGTATTTTTATGAACGCCGATAAGATCCGGCTGAATGAGAATAACACCTGTGAGCGGGCGGCCCTGCAGCAGCTGGCCGGCAGCCAGGCCCCGGTAGAACATTTACCGGCCAGCTGCCCCGTTATGGCCTGGCAGCCGATTACGGATGCCAATGCCTCGGGGCTGAACGCGGAGCTGCTGCAGCACTGGCGTATTACGGAGCGGTTGGCGTTGTATGACCAAGTTAATTCCACCGGCCAAGTGTTTCAGGGACAATAATTAGCCAACGGCTTGCATTTTGCCTGAAAGGCGGTAACTTTGTGTCCGTTTTTGCCGGACCGTGTTCGGTTTCCTTCTCATTTCCAAACGCTTACCCCCTTCCCCAATGGATCATCTGAGCTTCAAGACGGTATCCGTCAACAAAGCCAACGCCGATAAGGCCTGGGTTGTGGTTGATGCCAGTGTTGCGCCGCTGGGCCGTCTGGCCAGCCAGATTGCCAACATGCTGCGTGGCAAGCACAAGCCATCGTTCACGCCCAACTCCGACTGCGGCGACAACGTCATCGTTATCAACGCCGACAAGCTGCGCGTGACTGGTAAAAAGATGACCGACAAAATCTACATCTCGCACTCGGGCTACCCCGGCGGTCAGAAGCGCATTAACCTGCGTGATAAGAAAGCCAAAAACTCGGCCAGCGTGATTGAGCACGCCGTGAAGGGCATGCTGCAGGGCAACCGCCTGGGCCGCGAGCAATTCCGCAACCTGTTCGTGTATGCCGGTGCTGAACACCCACACGAAGCCCAGCAGCCGAAAGCTGTTGAACTGACGAACCTCTAAGCCGTAACAGGCTTCACTGTTTTCTCTAACCTTTCTATTAATGGAAATCTCCAACACCTCTGGTAGAAGAAAAACCTCGGTGGCTCGCATTTACATGCAAGCCGGGCAAGGGAATATCACTATCAACGGCCGGGAAATGAAAGCCTATTTTGGCAATGAACTCCTGGAAAACATCGTGAACCAGCCTTTCGCTACCCTCGAGCAACTCGGGCAGTACGACGTGAAGGTGAACGTGCGCGGTGGTGGCATCTCGGCTCAGGCTGAAGCCATCCGTCTGGCCATCTCGAAAGCCCTGGTGGGCGACAACGCGGAGGCTCGCCCCGCGCTGAAGAAAGAAGGCTTCCTGACCCGTGACCCGCGCATGGTGGAACGTAAGAAATTCGGTAAGCGCAAAGCTCGTCGTTCGTTCCAGTTCTCGAAACGCTAATCTTCCAGAGGAACCCCTATCATGGCTCAGACCACCACATATAAAGAACTGCTGGACGCCGGTGCCCACTTTGGTCACCTTACGCGCAAGTGGGACCCGAAAATGGCGCCGTACATCTTCATGGAGAAGAACGGCATCCATATCATTGACCTGAACAAAACGCTGGTTTCTCTGGAGCAGGCGTCCAATGCTATCCGCAACATCGCCAAGAGCGGCCGGAAAGTATTGTTCGTAGCTACCAAGAAGCAGGCGCAGGAAATTGTAACCGAAGAGGCTAAGCGCCTGAAAATGCCATTCGTTACCGACCGGTGGTTGGGTGGTATGCTCACTAACTTCGCTACGGTTCGCAAGTCCCTGAAGAAAATGAGCACCATTGACAAAATGGTGAAGGAAAACACGGCCTACGCCGCTCTCGCTAAGCGTGAGCGTCTGATGCTCTCCCGTGAGCGGGAGAAGCTGGAGCGTGTACTGGGCGGCATTGCCGATCTAAGCCGCCTCCCCGCTGCTCTGTTCGTAATTGACGTGAAGCGTGAGCACATTGCCGTGAAAGAAGCTCAGAAACTGGGCATTCCGGTATTCGCTATCTGCGACACCAACTCGAACCCCGAGCTCGTAGACTTCCCAATCCCAGCTAACGACGACGCTTCTAAGTCTATCCAGCTCATCGTGAGCGTAATGGGTAAGGCCATGGAAGAAGGCCTGTCGGAGCGCAAGGTGGACAAAGAGGAAGCCGACAAGAAGCAGTCGGAAGATGAAGGCATCAAAGAAAAACAGTCGGCCGAAGAATAGGCTTCTGTAGATAATTGAGAAGAGGGGAACATGCGAAGCACTTGGCTCCGGTGTTCCCTTTTTCTTTAACTCCGGAGGCACTGCCCGCCTGATTGGTGGCACCCCTCCTACCCCGGAATTACTCATCTCACCCTCATACAACTCACAACAATGGCCGCAATTACTGCCGCAGACGTGAACAAGCTCCGCACCATGACTGGCGCGGGCATGATGGATTGCAAAAAAGCCCTGACCGAAGCCGATGGCGACTTCGAGGCTGCTCGTGACATTCTGCGTAAGCAGGGTCAGAAAATTGCTGACAAGCGTGCTGAAAACGAAACGTCGGAAGGCTTTGTAGCCGTGAACGTAAGCGAAGATGGCACCAACGGCAAACTGGTAGCTCTGGCCTGCGAAACCGAATCGGTGGCGAAAGTGGCGAACTTCCGCGAGCTGGTTCAGCGCATTCTGGACGCCGCCGTGCGTACCAACGCTACTTCGAAAGAAGAGCTGCTGGCTACCAAGGAAGAGGATGGCCTGACCATTCAGGAGCACATCACCGACCTGATGGGCAAAATCGGCGAGAAGCTGGACCTGACCTATGCTACCCTCACTGCTGAGAAAGTAGCTTCCTACATCCACTCAGACAGCAAGAAAGGTGTACTTGTAGGCCTGAAGAACGTGGGTAGCGCTGATACCGCTGCGCTGGGCCGCGACGTAGCGATGCAAATTGTAGCCATGAAGCCCGTTGCCGTTGACAAAGACGGTGTGGATTCGGCTATTGCTGAGCGCGAAATTGAAATCGGCAAAGAGCAGGCGCGTGCCGAAGGCAAGCCCGAGGCTATGCTGGAGAAAATTGCCCAAGGCAAGCTGAACAAGTTCTACAAGGAGAATACCCTGCTGAACCAGGAGTTCGTGAAAGACAACTCGATGACCATCGCTCAGCTGCTCGACAAAGCGTCGAAAGGCATGACCGTATCGGACTTCAAGCGGGTGGCTATTGGTGCCTAAGCTTTGAGTTTAGAGTTAAAAAAGCCCCGCTGGCATCTGCCGGCGGGGCTTTTTTGTGTGGCGCGAAGCTTCGGCTTCGCGTATGAGCGCAGCGAATAACAGGCGTATGCTGACGTATGGTCTACGCGTAGGAACTCGCGTTGCTCGTACGCGAAGCCGGAGCTTCGCGCTACTACTTACTACTGGCTATTTCGGAACGCCTGCACCCGCGCCGCCGCATTCTGCCGCACGTTTAGGTAGAACAAGCTGTAATCGGCAATGTGGAAGGAATGGCGCAGCTCCGGGCGGCCGGGCAGCAGGAAGCGCGGGTAGCCAATGGGTTTGGGCGCGTGCACCCACACAATGCCATCGTGCACTTTGGCATCTACTACCTGTGGGTCTATCTTATCGAAGTCGAAGCGTACGCCGCCTTTGTTCAGGCTGGCGGGGGCCGTTACGGTGTCACGCGTCCAGGTAAGCGGGTTTACGGCGGTGGAGCCGCGGAAGGGCTCATACTCGTTGCCCCACTCGGCAGTATTCCAACTGATGTAGCAGCCGGTTTGAGTGGAGTCTTCACAGGGTTTTAGAGCCTGATACTCGTTTTCCTTTACCTTATATCCTACCAGATAAGCGGCTACCAACTGCTTGCGGAGCTGTGGGCTGGTATCAAAAAACTCATGCAGCAGCCGCGTGGCGTGAAAGGTACCCTGGCTATGGCTGGCAATAATGATAGGCCGACCCTGGTTGTAGTGCGCGAGGTAATACTGAAACGCGGTCTTCACATCGGTATACGCCAGGTTGAGGGCCTGCTCTCCATTGGTATCCTGCGTATCAAAAAACGAAAACAGCGTGGCTTGCCGGTAGCGCGGTGCATAAATGCGGCCCGCGGCGTTGAAAACACTGGCCTGCTTCCGGATGGTGCTGTTATCGGTAAAGCGGTTCAATGACTCATTCGTGATATCCGCATTCCAGGAACCGCGCCGGAAATAGGTGGTGGGGTGCACGAAAAACACATCGGCCGTGGCCTGAGCCTGCTCGTCGCGCAAGCCGCTGTTTTTGGGCACAGCATCAGCGGAGTCACGACGCTCGGGCAGGGCAGCCCAGTTAGCAGGCAGAGAATAATCAGGCGAGGCGGGCGGCGTGTAGGCCGCAAAGCTTTTGCCCGGCTGAATGACTTTGATGCACCCGGCGCTGGCCAGGAGCAACAGCGCGACGGCCACCCGGGCGGGCTTAACAAGTAAAAGCAAGCGCATAGAGAAGCGTGAAATCAACACCGGCGGTTAGTCGGTGAAGGTGTTTTCCAGCAGCCGTTCCTGGCGCAGGTATACAATTTTCAGGTTGCGGTTGAAGCGTACGCGCACCTGGGCGGTGGTTTGCTGGTGCTGCTGCCGCGACACCCGGAAGGCCCGACTTTTCTCGCGGTAGGTTACCACGCGGCTACCATCGTTGGTTTCGGGCCCAATCTGCAGGGTACCCGGCTCGATGATGGTTTCAGCTTCCTGAAACTCGGGAAAGTGAGATTTGGCCAGCTCGGCCTCAATGGCGGCGGGCGTAGTATTCTGCTGGGTGTAAAACCGCTCTACCTGCCCGGCAAAGTGCTGAGAAGCATTAAACGGAGCCGCTTTCAAATCCTCGTAATAAGCGTTTAAGGCACTCTGTACCTGGGTGCGCAAATCGGCATCTACGGGAGCAGCAGCAGGCGCTGGTGAGGCCGTGGGGGTGGGTTGCGTGGCCGGTTGCGTCACCGAATCAGCAGCAGTAGTAACGGCCGGCGGTGGAGTGGCCGGCACAACCCGCACGGTTTCCGGCGCTGCTGCCGGCGGAAGCTCAATCTGCTCGGCCTGGGGTCCTTCTTCCGGGTGCACGGCTACGGAATCGGCGGGGCTTTGGGAAATGCTGGTCAGGTGCTCTGATTCGCGGGAGCCCATGGCCAGATACAGCACCAAGCCCAGCAGGGCCACAATTCCCCCAATAATCAGCACCAGCGCCAGCGGGTTGCGCGGCGGCGTGGTTTCCGGGCTGTTATCAACCGGTAGCTCCGTAGTAGGCTCGTAGGGGTTTTCGGCGGTAGGTGAAGTCCCGGGCCGGCCGGCAATAATGGGGTGGTTGAAGCTCTCGGCCGGGGTAGCGGGTGCCTGCGGCGGCAGAGGCGCTACCGGCGTGGGCTCTTCACCTAGCACGAAAGGGCGCAATAAAGGGTCCTCCACGGGTACCGGAATGCTGGTTTCCGTGGGTTCCTTAACCGGGGCGGCAGGCTCGGCGGCATTGCCTTCGCTGAACAGCAGCTTGCGCTTCAGGGTATCAAATTCCTGCTGGGTGATGGTGCCGGCATCGAGCCACTCTTTGAGCTGGCGCAGGGTGTCGAGCGGGGAAGGATCTTGGGGCATGGCACAATGGGTACCGCGCTACGCCCAAGCGGGCGCGCCGGTGAGCGGGAGCTTTATTTACGGTCGAGGGCGGAGAGGCGGTCTTTGCGGCGCTGCAGCTGTAGCTTGCGTAGCTCCAGCTGGCGGGCATTATCCAGCAGCTTCACGGAATCCTGGCGCACCTTCAGCACATTCTCCATATTCTGTTTTTTAAGAGCCTCAATTCGCTCCAAGTTGCTGCTGGTATTGGCCTGCGCATTCTTGATGTCCTTGTTGAGCTGGTCTTTCTCCTTTTCCGAATCCTTCAGCTGCTTTTCCGCCTGGTCCACCTGGTCTTTATAGGCCTTAAGGCGCGCAGCTACGGCAAACGACTGCACCATATTGCGCAGGGCAGCATATTCGGAAGGCGTTTTGTCCGGGTTCAGAAAAGCATCGGGCCCAGTAGAAGCAAATACGGATAGCTCCGAGGTGCTGTCAGAAGGCGAGGTAACGGTGGCAAACAGATCCATCAGCTTGCCCGAAACACTGGAAATAGGCGTTTGGCGGGCTTCCAGCACGTCTTTCTTGCCTACGCCCATCACGCCGCTGCCTTTCAGCTTGATGTTGTAGTTGTCTTTCAGCCAGGACTGCCAGAAGTCGCGCGTCCATTGGGCGGTGCCGTCTACCTGTACTTTCACAGCATCCCGCTCGCGCTTTTCAAAGCTGGTAGTACCGGGGCGCACTTCGTAAAGTTGAGCCGTGGCGGGCAGGGCGCTCAGGCTGGCCAGCACCAGCAGCGCAACGGACAGAAAGCGAAAAAATGAGTTCATAAGAAATGTCAATAGGGGTAGAAACCTGATTTTGGCGCTGCTGCCATATCACAGACCGTGCCGGTCGAAGGAAGCCTGCAAATCGGCGCGCATGAGGGCAAAGCGCCGGATGGCGGCTTGCAGAAATTCTTCGTCGAGGAGGGCAAAAACGTCCTCCTCCCCGGTGATGTCCAGCTCACTCACTTTATAGGTTTGCTCCAGGTCGCCTTTTTCCAGCTTGATGAGGTATTTACCATTCCAGGAAAACAAGGTGATTTTAGCCTCTGAATGCGGAATATCGGCAACGTGACGCATACGCAGGGAACGTAAGTGGTTTGACGGGCGAAGATAGCCAGCCGGCAGCGAGAAAAGCCGGATAAGATGGAAACAGCTCTTACTTAGTGACGTATACGGGCTATACCCTATGGTTTCACCTTTTAGTTTAAAGCTATGCCTAGAGGAGATAAATCAGCCTACACCGACAAGCAAAAGCGGCAGGCTGAACACATAGAAGAAAGCTACGAAAAGCGCGGTGTTTCGGACGAAGAAGCTGAGAAGCGTGCTTGGGCCACCGTTAACAAACATGATGGTGGCGGGAAGAAAAGCGGCTCGGGCCGTAAATCCTCCTGATTAATGCCCATAAATGCCCATTAAAAAAGGCCGCCCTGTTAGCAGGGCGGCCTTTTTTATGGATAGAATGGGTAAGCTTGCGCTACGCCACCGTGTGTAGAATAACCCACAGGGAGGCGGCCGAAATGACGCTCCAGAGCAAAATACCCTGCACAAAGGGGCGCACGCCCACGGAGCGCAGCACCTCCATGGAAAGCCCGGCCCCAATCAGGAACAGCGTTACGGTGAGGCCCAGCTTCGCCAACTTTACCAATGCCGGGCTAAACGGCTGCAGCGCCGGCACCAGGGTATTGAGCAGCATGGCACCCACAAACCCGAGAATAAACCAAGGCAGCTTCACTTTGGCCCCTTTGGTTTTGAAGAAGAAAGCGGTGCCCAGGGCCACGGGAATAATCCAGAGGGCGCGGGCCAGCTTTACGGTGGTGGCAATCTGCAGGGCCTGGTCGCCGTAGTGGCTGGCGGCCCCCACCACGGAGCTGGTATCGTGAATGGCAATGGCGGCCCACAGCCCAAACTGGTTCTGGCTCATCTGCAGGGCATGGCCCACCGCCGGGAATAGAAACAAGGCTACCGAGTTCAGAATAAACACAGTACCCAGCGCCACTGACATCTGTCCTTCCTCGGCCTGAATAACCGGCCCCACGGCCGCAATGGCACTACCCCCGCAAATAGCGGTGCCGCTGGAAATCAGATGGGAAATTTTACGGTCGATGCCCAGCCAGCGGCCCACCAGAAACCCCAGCGTAAGCGTGCCCAGAATAGAAACTACGGTGAACAGCAGCCCCTCGCGCCCGGCCTGCAGAGCCGTTTGGGCATTCATGCCAAACCCCAGCCCGATGACGGACCATTGCAACAGCTTGCTGGTGTAGCGCCGGCTTTGCGCCGGAAACGGGTTGCCAATCACCAGCGCAACGACTAGTCCCAACGCCAGAGCCAGCGGGGGCGAGCCCCACGGCGACAGGCAAATGAGCAGCGCTACCCCGAACAGCAGCATCCGCGGCGTAACGGCCAGCCCCGCTACCTCCCAGCGGTGCGCCAGAAACGCGGCGAAGCGGTCAGCAGTAATATCGGGTTTACCACTAGGAGTGGACAAAGGATGGGCACTTTTCATAAACGGGGCACTACAAACAGTACCCCAAACTTACGCGCCACCTCCTCCTATCGATAATCAAAAAAGATTATCAAGAATAACCTAAGGTTATACTTCGTCCATCAATTGGCGCCGCGCATACGCCAGGAAACGCTGTGCCTGCGCCGAAAAAGGCTGCCCCTGCACCCACACGGCTTCAAACTGCCGCGAGAGGCGCAGCTCCGGAATGGGCACAATTTCCAGACGGCCCACCTGCACATCGCGCGTAACAGCCCGCTGCGACACAAACCCCAGACAGGCCGGGGCCGCTTCCAGGTAGGATTTGATGCCTTCCGTATTATCGAGGTAGAGCGCCACGTTGAGTTGGTCGAGCCGGATTTGCTGGGCGCGCAGGGCAAACTCCAGCACCTCCAGGGTGCCGGAGCCCCGCTCCCGCAACACCAGCGGGTGCTGCAGGGCTTCGGCCAAGGGCATGGCCACGGGCAGGCTGCCCGTACTGCGGCGCACGGCTACCAGCTCATCCTGCAGCAGGAGCTCATAGTGAAGGTCGCGGTTTTTGCTGCGGCCTTCCACAAAGGCCAGGTCCAGGTGGCCGTGCAGCAGGGCTTCGGCAATCTGCTCAGAGTTGGCATTGAGCATGGTGAGCTCAATATGCGGGTAGCGGGCCTGAAAAGCGGGTAAAATGGGCGGCAGCATGTACTGCGCCAGCGTGGTGCTGGCCCCCAGGCGCAGGCGGCCGGCGGCTTCGTGGTGCAGGGCGTAGAGCTGGTCGGTGAGCTGATGATGGAGAGCTTCCACGGTATCGGCATGGGCGAGCAGCAGGTGGCCGGCGGCGGTAAGGGCAATGCGGTTGCCACGCCGCTCAAACAAGCGCTGCCCGTAGCTGCGCTCCAGCTCCCGCACGTGCTTGGTAACGGCGGGCTGGCTGATAAACAGCTCCTGCGCGGCCTTGGTAAAGCTCAGATGCCGGGCCACGCTCTGAAAAACACGAAGACGGAAATCGGGCATGCACTACAGGTTAAAGCTAGTTGCCGGAGCGGGCCGGCAAGCTAAGGCATTGGGCACATTTTACGGCATCCTGGTTACCTTGTGCACAAAATCCCATTCCTTTCTCTGATGAAAAAAACCTTACTATCGGCGCTGTTCTGCCTGCCGCTGGCAGCCCTGGCCCAACAAGGCGTACTCACGCCGGAGCTACTCTGGAAAATGGGCCGGCTGGGTGAAATGCAGGTGTCGCCGGACGGCAAGCAGGTGGCCTTCACCGTTACGCGCTACAACCTGGCCGACAACAAAGGCAACGCCGACATTTTTGTGATGCCGGCCACCGGCGGGGCCGTGAAGCAGCTCACCAACACGCCCGGCAGCGAAGGCAACCTGAACTGGCGCCCCGATGGCAAAAAGCTCACCTTCATCAGCGCGGAAGGTGGTTCCGACCAGCTGTATGAGATGAACCCCGATGGTTCCGGCCTGCAGAAGTTGAGTGCTTTCCCAGAAGAAGGTATTGCCAACCTGAAGTACGCTCCCACCGGCAAGTTTATCTTCTACACGCAGGAAGTGAAAACCGGCAAAGAGGTGAAAGACTGGTACCCCGACCTGCCCAAGGCCGATGCCCGCATCATCGACGACCTGAATTACCGCCACTGGAACGCCTGGGACGACTACAAAGTAAACCACGTGTTTTTCCAGCCCATCGGGGACGATGGCAAGCTTACCGGCTACGGAAAAGATATAATGGCCGGGGAAAAGTTTGATGCCCCCCTGCAGCCCTTTGGCGGTGCCGAGCAAATTGCCTTTTCCCCCGATGGCTACCTGCTGGCTTACACCTCGCGCAAGCTCACGGGCAAGGCCGAAGCCGAAAGCACCAACTCCGATATTTACCTCTACGACGTACGCTCGGGCAAAACGCGCAACCTCAGCGAAGGCCTGGGCGGCTACGATACCGAGCCCAGCTTCTCGCCCGATGGCAGCAAAGTAGCCTGGCTGAGCATGGCCACGCCCGGGTTTGAGTCAGACCGCAACGGCATTGTGGTGCTGGACCTGAAATCCGGCAAGCGGGAGGATATCACCAAAGGCTCAGAACAGGCGGCCGGCAACATCCGCTGGAGCCAGGATGGCAAAACCATCTACTTTGTGAGCGTATTGGCGGGAACCGAGCAGATTTTCTCGATTCCCGGCAAAGGCGGCAAGATTAAGCAGCTCACCAAAGGCCCGCAGAACTACAACAGTTTTGAGTTGGCCGGCAAGGACGCAGCCATCGTCAATAAAACTACCATCAGCAGCCCCGCCGAGCTGGTGCGCGTAGACCTGAAAAACGGCCGTGAAACCGCCCTTACGCACCTAAACCAGCAGGAGCTGGCGGGCGTGAAAATGGGCAAAGTAGAAGACCGCCGGGTGACCACCACCGATAACAAGCAAATGCAGGTGTACGTCATCTACCCGCCGGACTTCGACCCCGGTAAAAAATACCCTACCCTGCTCTACTGCCAGGGCGGCCCGCAAAGCCCCATCACGCAGAGCTGGAGCTACCGCTGGAACTTCCAGCTGATGGCGGCCAACGGCTATATTGTGGTGGCGCCCAACCGCCGCGGCCTGCCGGGCTTTGGCACGGAGTGGAACAACAGCATTTCCACCGACTGGGGCGGCCAGCCCATCAAAGATTATCTCTCCGCCATTGATGCCGTGAGCCAGGAGCCCTTTGTGGATAAGGACCGGCGCGGCTGCGTGGGCGCTTCCTACGGCGGCTACTCAGTATACTTCCTGGCGGGCCACCACCAGGGGCGCTTCAAGACGTTTATTGCCCACGCCGGCCTCTACAACCTGGAAAGCTGGTACCCTACCACGGAGGAAATGTTCTTCGCCAACCACGATTTGGGCGGCGCGCCGTGGCAGGAGCCCCAGCCCCGCACCTATCAGGAGTTCAACCCGCAGCTGTTTGCCCGCAACTGGGATACACCCATTCTGGTGATTCATGGCGGCAAAGACTTCCGGGTACCCGAGAGCCAGGGCATGGAAGCCTTTGGCACAGCGCAGCTGCGCGGCATTCCCAGCCGCTTCCTGTACTTCCCCAACGAAGGCCACTGGATTCAGAAGCCCCAAAATGCTGTGCTCTGGAACCGGGTGTTCTTTGACTGGCTGGGCCGCACACTGCAGCCCGGCGCCGCGCCTACTACCGGCAAATAAGCGGGCCGTATCCGCCTGGCATACAAACGCCCGACTACCTCACCGTAGCCGGGCGTTTTACTGTTCAGAAAAGCAGCCTGTAACATGCCGCTTGCAGGCAGCGCTACTTTCTGGCTCAGGTGAAATCAGGCAGTTCGCCGGGTAGAATGCTCCTGCTGACAGAACAGCTCGGCATCCAGAAGGTTATTGACAATGGGAGGGCGCAGCGCCGGCACCAGGCTATCCAGCTCCTGCTGCACGGCTTGACTTACGTGGCAGAGCACCAGGTTCATGCCGTGCTTATGAAGCTTATGGTAGTAAAAAGTCAGCAGCTCGGCGGCATTGGGGGGCAAATGGTCCAGATGACTACAATCTACCCACACGCTCGATTTTCCGCTACGCGCAGCCCGACGCAAGGCCCAATCCAAAGCATTGGCATCCTGATGAGTTTCCGGCACATCATTAGCCAGAATCAGCAAGTAGCTCTCAGGTAATATCTCTCGGTAAACTTCCATAAAAATAAAGCAGCTAAGCGTTTCGGTGGTGGGCAGAGCGGTATCAAGACAAGTAATAAACTTCCAGGAAGCCAGTAGCGGTAATGCTCTCTGAGCGCAAATGCTGAGCTGAGCTTCCTTTTCTACTGCATCCTAAACACATATCAGCTATTTGCTTTGTACGTATCCTGTAAAAAGTTGATATGCGGCAACTTAACCGGATATCGACGATGGTTAGTTTCTCCCGTGCAGCTACTAATAGAAAATTTAAATATTTAATACTGCTAATTCTTTCTATCAGGCTTCGCAGGCTGAAACAATCCTATTTGGGATTTTTGATGACTCGTTAAAATTTCAATAAACGTTACCCCTATAAATCAGAGGGTCTGTAAGATAGCGCTAATTTTGGATTGCCATAACAGGAGGCTATAGTTTTTTTCGGAGCGACGTAAGCACGGGCAGCAGGGCCATTTTTTATAGATGTCCGCCTAATACAGCACGTCGTTGTGGGGCTCTATACGGGGTGGCAAGTTCGTTTCGCCCAGCATTTCGCGCAGGTCTATTTCAATGGAGCGGCACAGCGCCGTCATGGGCACATCGTTCACCTGGTTGTCGAAGGGGTTTTCGCTAGTGTGCCCCACTATCTCAATGGTATTGAACACCCACGATACCAGCACGGAAAAAGGCACCGTCAGCCAGATGTGGTCGGGGCCCATTTGGGCAAACTCGCCAATGAGGCCCAACGGCAGCAGGCCGGCAAACAGCCATACAAACACGTAGCTGAAGAAGGCATACTGGCGCGGGAAAGGCGTGTTTTTGATTCGCTCACAGCCACCCTGCAGGTTGTACAGTTCCTCCAGGCTGCGCATCATACTTACGTGCTGAAAATCGTTGAGCAGGCCGCGCTCTTCGCGCAGCAGGCGCAGGTCGGCAGCCTGCTGGCGCACCAGGTGGGTGGCCGGGTTCCCGTACTGGCGCATACGTTCCCCTTCGGCCGCTTCCAGAAACGGCGCCACGGCTATATCCCATTGCTCGGGCTGACGGCGCAGTTGAATGCGTAGGGCATTGCACCAGGCAATGTGGCGGTACACCAGCCGGCGGTGGCGCTCCGAGAGCTCCTGGGCTGAGGCGGCGGGCGCCTCCACATCCGGGGCATCTACGCGGGAGGTAATGAATTCCAGCACCTGCACCGCCCAGGTGCGGCTGGTATTCACCACCCCGCCCCACAGCTTACGGCCCTCCCAGAAACGCTCGTAGGAGCCGTTATTTTTAAAGCCCAGGTAGAAGGATACGGCAATACCCAGCGTGGCTACCGGCTGCCAGGGTATGGCTAAAGAATGAAAGTTAAAAGGCCCGTAAACCACACAAATCAGCAGGGCATACAGCGTGAAAATGAGCAGGTTTACCCTGGCTACCCGCCAGATGAGCGACCAGCGGATATTATTACGAACATACATAGGAAAGAAGGCGGGCTTTTGCCGTTCTACTACGTAGCTAACCCGCCGCAGGGACACCGCCGAGCCGGTAAATATTGCCCAGCGCACATATTTGGTTCAGCAGTACTACTTTCCGAAAGAGCGGTTACTCCGTCACTTCATCCTCCTCCACCGCAATGCCCATCAAACGCATCAGCTGGCTGGCATTGAAGGAGCGGCACACGCCGGGCGTGAGGCGGTAGTCAAAGTGAATCTGCTGGCCGCTGAAAGTGCTGTTGAAGCTGTAGTTGGTGACGAAGCCGGGCAACTCCCCGGCCAGCTCGCCCAGCTCCAGGTCGTGGGTGCTAACCAGGCCGCTGGCCGGGCGGCGGTGCAGCTGATGGATGAGGGCGCGGGCGCCGCGGTGCCGGTCGCGGGAGTTGGTGCCTTTCAGAATTTCATCCAGCAGATAGAAAACCGGCTGCCCGGTAGCCGTGAGCTCCAGCAGCAGGCGCAGGCGCTTCAGCTCAGCGTAGAAGGAAGAAGTGCTTTCGGCCAGATTATCCTGGGTGCGCATGGCGGTATATACCTGCGCCGGGCTCACGCGTAGCCGGCGGGCACATACGGCCGCTCCGGCCAAAGCCAGCACCATATTTAAGCCCACCGTGCGCAGAAAGGTGGTTTTGCCCGACATATTGGAGCCCGTGACCACGCCCGTGCTGCCCGGCCCCACGGTGCTAAAATCATTGGTGATGCGCTCCGTAGCGAAGATGAGCGGATGCCCCATACCCTCAGCGGTGAACTCCAGCGGCGCAGCACTCAGCTCCGGCACGGCATACTTAGGGTTGGCAAACTGAAAGGCGGCCAGGCTCACCAAGGCTTCGGTTTCGGCTACTACTTCCAGCACCGCATCCAGGCGGTGGCCACTGAGGCGCTTCTTCCAGCCTTCCAGCCGCCACATCCAGAAGAAATCCCAGAAGAGCAGGTTGTTGGCAAAAAACGCCGCCAGCGTGCTTTGGCGCATGGAGAAGTACTCCACAATCAAGGCAAGGCGGCCAATAAGCCGGGAAGCCGGGGTGCCATCGGCGGCGGCAAACAGCGTGCGGTGCAGCTCCAGCAGGCGCGGGGCCTGCACCTGGCGCTCTTCCAGCAGCGCCAGCTGGTCGCGGTAGGCACGCAGCACATCGTACATACTCTCACTGTGGTCGAAGTAGGCGTCGCGGGCGGCCTGGTAGTGGTGGTTGATAGCGCCCATCAGCAACAGGAAAGGCGCCACTACCCACAAGGAGTAGCCGCTTAGCCAGAGCCCTACGCTACCCAGAGCCAGGGGCGGTAACACGAAGAGCAATATTTTCAGCCAGGCCTTATCGGCAAAAAAATCGGGGGCGCGCAGCCACTTCGTAAAGCGGCGCGGGTCATCGGCCTGCTTGGAAAAATGCCGGGCGCGGGCCTGCCACTCATGCTGCCAGGTAACATCGGGTGCCAGCTCGGCTACGGCTTCCTGCCGGGCAATTAGCTGGGCCGGGGTGCCAGCGGTTTGCAGCCAGGCCGCCAGGTGGTCCTGCCCCAAGCGGGAGGTGGCGCGACTCAGCAGCTGAAACACGGAATGCGGACCGAATACGTCCAGGTCGGCGGTGTAGGGGTGTTGAGCATCCACGTAGGGCAAGCCGGCATCAAAGCCACTGAGGCGGCCGGCCAGGCGGTCCAGCTCTTCCTGGTTTATTTGGCCCAGCAGGCGGAAATGGTCGCGCTGGTATCCCAAGCGGCTATGCCAGCGCATCACCAGCACAAACACCAGGTAAGCAGCCGCCAGCACGCCAAAGCCAAATGCATACTGCTGGCGGTTAAGGAGCAGATATACCGCCAGCGCGCCGCCCAAAAATACCGCTACCCGTAGCCAAGCCACGGCCTGGTGCCGGGCCGCGAAATGTCGCTCCCGGGCGGCATGGGCCGTCAGGTTTTCGGTGAAGAGGTCAGCAGGCGAAATGGTAAGCGGGCGGAAGGGAGAAGCGGCGGCCACGGCGGTAGAGGTTTCAGGAACCGCGAAGGTACGCGCTGTGGCGCTGCCGCCTACGCCGGATTGGCCCCCGGCTGGTCCCAGCCGGGCGGCAGGTCGCGGTGCGAGCCGTCGCAGTACGGCTTGTTTTTCGAGTGGCCGCAGCGGCACAGGGAAGTGCGCGGGTGGCTATGCTCCTGCCCATCGGGTGTGCGTACCACTACCGGGCCACTAATGAGCAAGGGGCCGCCGGGGCTTACCTCTACCCGAATGGTAGTGGCGGACATGGCTTCGGCCGCGGTGGTTTTCTGGTCGTCGGGGGCGGTGGCCGGGGCTTCCTGGTTCCGGAAGTAGCTGAGCGCGCCGGAGGGGCACTGCTCTATCTGTCGCATAATTTCCGGGCTGGCGGCGGCGGTGGGGTCTATCCAGGGGCGGCGCTCAAAGTCGAATACCTCCGGCAGGCCCCGCACGCAATGCCGCGAGTGAATACAAAGCGCCGGCTGCCACACTACCGTTACGTTGCCGTTGGAGTAGTGCTTTACAATGGGTTTGTGCTGGGGACCGGGGGTATCCATAGTTATATCAGCGGGCAGAACAAGGCGCTAGCTTACTACGGCTATGCACTTCAGCTCAATGGCGATGGGCGTGGGCAGGCAGTTGATTTCGACGGTGGTGCGGCAGGGCTGGCTGGAGGCAAAATACTCGGCGTAGAGGCGGTTGTAGGTCGCGAAGTCGTCCTTCATATTCGTCAGGAACACCGTTACGTCAATCAAATCTTCCCAGCGGGCCCCGGCTTCTTCCAGAATATAGCGAACATTCTGAAAAACGGCGTGGCACTGGCTTTCGAAGTCGTAAGTCCGGATGCTGCCATCGGCATTCAGCTCTACCCCGGGCACGTTTTTCTGGCCGCGCTGGCGGGGGCCTACGCCGGAAAGAAACAATAAATTGCCGGCCCGGCGGGCATGCGGATACAGGCCCACGGGCTCGGGGGCGCGGCTGGAGTTGTGCGCGCTGGAAGTTTCATCGGCTTTCATAAGGTCAAATCTATTGAAATTCGACTCTTTGCATATATCCTGAACCCACAGGGCGGCTTGCACCGTTGAGGATGCGGTGCCGGCGGTGCCGGGTTTCTTTAAACCTTACTGATAGCTATGATGCGCTTTGTTTCCCGTTTGGTGCTGTTGCTCAGCCTGGTGGCCGTTGGCCTCGCTCCCGCTCACGCTCAGAAAAAACTAAAATACCCCAAGCCGGAGAAAGATAAGGTATATGATGCCGTAGAAAAGCCGGCCACGCCGGCAGGCGGCCTGGAGGCTTTCGGGCAATACCTGGCCGAGCATCAGAACTATCCTACCGCCGCGCTGCAGCGCGGCGTGCAAGGCACCGTTACGGTTTCCTTCGTCATCGAAAAATCCGGCGACCTGACCGAAGTAGCTCCCATCCAGCCCGGCGACCCTGACCTAGACGCCGAGGCCGTGCGCACCGTGAAAGCCGGCCCTAAGTGGACGCCCGCCATGCACAAAGGAGCCAAAGTGCGGCAGCGCATGAGCATTCCTATTACTTTCCAGATTCCGGCTGATGCCGGCAGCGCCACTACGGCTGCCCCGGCACCCGCTGCAGCTGCCGCGCCGGCCGCTGCCCAGGCCCCCGTGCCAGCTGAAAAGGCTACGCCCACCGTTATTGCCCCCGACCAGCCCGCCCGCCCCGTAGGCGGCACGGAAGCGTTTTTTGCCTGGATTCAGCAAAACCAGAAATACCCCGCTCTGGCCCGCCAGCGCAAAACTGAAGGCCGGGTGATTATGGAGTTCATTGTGCAGAAAGATGGCTCCCTGACCGATATTAAGCCGGTAAAGCGCCTGGGGTCCGGCCTTGATGAAGAAGCCATTCGCCTGCTGAAAGCGGCACCCAAATGGGCGCCCGCCAGCTATAAAGGCCAACCCATAAAGCAAAAGATGGTGTTGCCGGTTGTATTCCAGCTATAGCCCTCGTTGAATTTTTATGCCTGATTTGATGCTTGCCCCGCTTCCTTTACTGAGCGCCCCTCCTGTACAGCCCATTGCGCCCGAGCCCGTAGTAGGCCCGCTGGCCATGTGGCCGCATCAGGCCCGTTTCCGGCAGGGCGCCCAGCAAAGCGCCCAGAGCGTGTTTGATGCATTGGATGAGGAACTGAACCCCACGGTGCTCCTGCTGGGCATTCCGGCCACCACCACGGCCGGCTCTGATCCTAATGTGAGCCTGGAACCCTTGGATGCCTTCCCCGACCGGGAGCGGTTTCTGGGGGTGCGGCAGCGGGGCCTGGCTTTGCAGCAGGAAGAGCCCTGGCCGTTCCGGGGCTACGAGGTGGTATCGGAGTGGTATGAGCAGTGGCGGCAGGAAGGCGTATCGCTGCGCCGGGCCGTGCAGGAAGTGTTCGACGCTGACCCCGCCAGCCACAAGCGCATCAGCTACGTGGGCATGCCCGTGCTGGTGCACAACCACTTTGTGCTGACGGTGCTGCAGCTGAATGCCAAAGTAGTGAAGCGCTATGCCGCCCTGCAGCCGGAGCGGTATTACACCGATGGTCGGCCGCTGGCTACGTCTCTCATTCAGGCCGTTATCATCCGCTTCCATGAAGAGTGCTGGAAGGCACTCAACGAGCCGGAAGCCGGTCTGAGCCTGTTCATTCGCCCGCGCGACACGGAGGAGCTGATTCGGGCCGCCGGCCGCCTGTTTATGGATACGCCGGCCCAGGACCTGGACCTGGACCCCACGCTGGCCAAGCTGTTTGCCACCTGCACCACTATTTCCTCCCTGCGCTATGAAGGGGCCGAGGGCGTGGGCAAGCTCCTGCTGGCCCGCCGCCGCCACCCCAACCTGGAAGAAGTATTTGCCCTCACCTGCCCTACCCCGCTCACCGACTACCGGGCCGTGCGCAAGCTGCTGGAAATGGCTACGGCCGATGTCAGCCTGCTGGCCGATGGGGAAAACGTGTACGCCCTGGGCCGGTTAGTGGGCCACTATGACCCCGCCCGCGAAGACCTGTTTGTCATCAACTTCGTGAAGCATTACATCTGGGAGTTTCAGCACGATGGGCAGGTGCTGATGCGCGCCAACTACGGCACGCCCAGCCTGCCGCGCACCCGCCTCAACCGCACCCATTTCCGCCGCGAGCTGCGCCACACGTTCGGCCTCACCGACTCCGGCAAAATTGAGCGCCTCTGGGATGTGATGATGGAAGCCAGCCGGCAGAAACACGGCACCCTGCTGGTTATTACCACGGAGGCCCTGGCCGAAGCCGACCGTCTCAAGCTGCAGTGCACCCTTATTGAGCCCGTCCCGCTCACCCCGCTCATCACCCGCCTCATCACCGCCATCGATGGCGCCGTCCTCCTCGACCCCGATGGCTACTGCTACTCTATTGGCGTTATTCTGGATGGCAAAGCCACCGGCCGCGGCACCAGCACCCGCGGCGCCCGCTACAACTCCGCCATTCGCTACGTAGAAAGCAGCCCTTATCCTTGTTTGGCCGTGGTGGTGAGCGAAGATGGTTTGGTGGATGTGATTACCAAGGAAAACCTGGGGGATTAGCCCGACTTATTGCCGCGTTAGCTCCTCAAAAATCTAAATTTCTCCTGCCTGCAATATTTTGATGAGCTATTGATCAGAATATAAGGGAATTAAAGCGGGCCGTTACCCGTTGACAAGAACAGTTACCTTTGTAGCAGTTGCCTCTTAAGCAACTGCTCCATTACCGGGCCCTTTTTATTGCGGGCTGAATAATTCTAAAAGCAAAGTTTACCAGAGAATACAACGCCGATACCTTCGCTCGCTCCGAAAGTTATTATCCCTCGGTTAGCAGGCGCCGTTGTATTACTTGTTAGAAATTAGCGCACTTATCTCATTATCTGGCTGCCAGCCATTATCTGATTGTAATATCCTTTTACGCCTCTATCAGTCTGCTTCACGGCGGCCTCAGAATAATTCTTTTTCATTCTTTTTTCCTCTATCCATGTCCGGTATCCTTAAAACGGCCCCATCCGTGTACCACAATCTTTCATCTGCCCAGTTTGGGGCAGGCATGCGCCAGACGGGTGCCATCCTACTCGATGTGCGGCGGCCCGATGAGTTTGCCCAGGGTCACCTTCCGGCCGCGCTGAACATGGACGTTTCTGACCCCGACTTCGCCCAGCGTATTGCTACCCTGGATACCAAGCGCCCGGCCTACGTGTATTGCCGCAGCGGAGCCCGATCCGCTAAAGCAGCCAAAGAACTAGGTCTGGCCGGCTTTACGCAGGTATTTAACTTGGCCGGCGGTATGCTGGAGTGGCCCAGTAAGCTGGGGCGCTCTACTTTGCGCAAATAGTCTCGGTTTCTTACCCTGGTAGCTTTTAGTTACTTCCAGGCTGAGAACCATAAAAGCTAAGGCCCCACCTGACTAGTCAGGTGGGGCCTTAGCTTTTATATGCTACTTGAATAGTGCTCTTACGCTGCTTCCGGCACTTTATACACCACGGCATTAATGTTCATACCGGCTCCTACAGAGGCAAATACCAGTGTATCGCCGGGCTGAATAGTCTGGTTTTCCAGCTCGCCTTTCAGCATAAGGTCCAGCAGGGTGGGTAGCGTGGCTACGGAGGAGTTGCCCAGCCAGGAAACCGTCATGGGCATTACCCCGGCCGGGGGCTCCTGCATGTTGTACAGGGCGTAGAGGCGCTTCAGAATGGCCTCATCCATCTTGCCGTTGGCTTGGTGAATCAGGACTTTGCTGACGTTCTCAATGGGTACGCCGGCTTTTTCCAGGCAGGCCTTAATAGCCTGGGGCACGGTTTTCAGGGCGTATTCATAGAGCTTGCGCCCGTCCATTTTCAGGAACAGCTCCTGGGCGGTGTACTCCGGGTTGGAGGAGGTACCCATGCGCAGCAGATGCGCAAATTGGTCGGTATCGGAGCGGGTTCCGTGTTTAATAATGCCCACGGGAGTTTCGCTGGCCCGGGCCTCCAGCAGCACCGCGCCGGCCCCATCGGCGTACAGCATACTGTCCCGGTCGTGCGGGTCGCACACGCGGGAAAGCACTTCCGACCCGATGACCAATATCTTCTTGGCATCACCGGAGCGCAGGAAATAATCGGCCTGAATAACGCCCTGCAGCCAGCCGGGGCAGCCAAACGGCAGGTCGTAAGCTACAGTGTGGGGGTTTTTGATGCCGAGCTTGGCCTTGATGCGCGCGGCCAGGCTGGGCACCATATCGGTGCGCTTATTAGTGGCCGAGACGTTACCGAAGTTGTGCGCGACAATGATGTAGTCCAGCTCTTCCGGATCAATGGTAGAAGAAGCCAAAGCGGCCTGCGCGGCAAAGCAGCCAATGTCGGAGGTGGAAAGGTCGTCGGTAACGTAGCGCCGCTCCCGGATTTCAGTTATCTGCTCAAACTTGTCGGCTATTTCCTGCCCGGGTTTATCCAGCCGGTTGCCGCCGGCATCATAAAACTCGGTATTCACAAAATGCTGATTGGTAATAACGCGGGTGGGCAGGTAACTGCCCGTGGCCGTAATGACCGAATACAATGTATTACTCATGGCGCGTGCTGTGCGGGATGATTCAGGTATGGAGCAGGGTGCTACCAGTGTAAATGCGCGGGAGAGCCGGGTTGAAACTACTTAATGATAACGCCGAAGCAGGCGTTCGGCCGCGCTACGCACGGCGCCGCAAGGTCGGGAAAAGCTGGGGGACTACTGCTGAGCTTCGCTCCGATTTTTTTTCGCTCTGAACGACCACGTGATGCGGAACGTGGCCACTACATCGCCCTGCAAATCAAGGCCGGTGCTGGTGCATACCACTGTGCGGCCTTCGCCGGTGGCGCGGCTTTCGGCAATGGCCTCCTCTATTTCATGGCCATTGGTGCTGGTGAAGGCAATCAGCCCCACCGCTTTCTTGGTAAAATCAGCCTCCATACCCACCACCAGCATCGACACGGGTACGCCCGCGCCCTGAATGTGCATCATGGCCAGCACCCCGCTGGCCATTTCGGCGGCCATGCTCAGGCAGGCAAAGTAGATGCTGCGGAATGGATTTTTAGTGAGGTACTTGAACGGCACCGTGACGGTAGCATGCTCCGGCGTGATGCTGGCCACGCGCAGCCCGGCCAGGTAGGCCATGGGCAGGCTGCGCAGCATAAACAGGCGCAGCTTCACGGGGTTCGAAATTGTCTGGCGAAATGCCGCGGCCTTATCCATCAAAGACGGGTTGGAGAGTGGAGGCTATGGGTCGCGGGTGGGAGCGAGAAAAGGAGTGCGTGGGGCAGATCAGGCTCCGTAGAATGGAGGTGGCAGAGCCTATCGGCCGGCAAGATAACAACATCAGCCTGAAGAATACGCTGCAAGCCGAGCAACTCCACCGAAAAAGGCATTTAACTGGCAGTAAGCACCTTTCGCCGCCGCACCTGGTTATTTTTTCTCCAGTACCAGCACTACTTTGTTGAAGTTGGCGGCGGCGTTGATGACGTTGCGGTACGCCTCAAAATCCTTTTTGGGCCAGCGGATCTGGTTGTAGACTTCATCAATGGTGACGGTGACCAGCTGGCCTTTCTGCTCGGAGCCGGACCGGAAGTAGTACACGGGGGACTTGGCATCGGGGCCGGCCTGCACGCTGAGGTTCAGATCCTGGGCGTTGCGCACCTGGTAGCCGGCGGGCAGCTCAAACTTAATGACGCGGTGGTAGCTGCGGTTGAAGTCGTTTTCCACGTCAAACTGCCGCTCCGTGGTCTGGTACAGCTCCGACTGTGGCCCAATCAGCTCCCCGATGTGGAACAGGTAGCGCGGCCCGGCCCGGTCCAGCAGCGCCACGGATTCCACCGTGGCATCCACAATAAAGGGCTTGGTGAGCGGGCTCAGGCCCTGCTCGCCATTGATAACCTTCAGGCTCTTGATGGTGGCATCCTTCACGTTGGACTTCACCAGCTCCTGCATGGCCTCGGTGCGCTTGTCTTCCGGAATAAAGGAGTAGAAGGGCTGAATGGCCTGGGCATTGTAGCCGCCAAAGGTCTGGCGCATGTCCACAGTGGCTTTGTCCATTTCCGGGGAGAAGCGCACGGTAATGTCGAGGTCGTTGGGGCTTTGGGCGGCCGTGAGGGTGGGAATGTCGCGCACTTTGCCGGTGCCTCTTTCGGTTTTGCCTTCCTTCACGGTGCGCACGAACAGGCCTTTGTTGGCCGTCCACTCGGCGGGCACCATGCCGTAGCGGTAGTCGGGCCGGGTAGGCGCCATAAACTGCTTGGTGCCGGGAAAGTAAATCAGGCTGTGGTCGAGGTAATTCCAGGTATCGAAGGTTTCGTCGAACGGCGCTTCCTCACGGCCGGTGGTGAACACCAGCTCATGCTCCAGGCCCAGGCGCCGGAATACCACGGCAAACAGCTTGGTAAAGGCGCTTTCCGGGGCATTGCGCGTGGCAATTACCTTTGTCAGGTCGCCCTCGGCGGCCGGATCCAGGTTGAAATTGCTTTTGATATACTGCTCCACAGCCTGGATTTTAGCCTCGGGCTTGGCGCTGGCCGCTACTTTCAGCTGCTTCAGGAGCTTATCCACCGCTTTACCTTCGTCCTTGGTAAGAGAGTAGATATTGCTGTGCAGATACTGGCTGGCATCGTCCCAGGTAAACAGGCGCTCCTCGCCGCGGGCCTGGTTGTAAGCCAGCTTGTACTCAATGCGCATCTGCTCGGCCTGCACGTTGGCAAAAGCTTCTTCGCGCACCGGGGCCACTTTGTCCAGCTGCAGCCGGATCAGGTGCTTGCCCTCCACCAGGGTATCGGGGGCGGGCTTGGGGCCGTGGTACACGCGGGTATCAAATACCAGCGTTTCCGGCGAAATCAGCTCAAACGTGACGTTGCGGGCCGGGATATCGGATTGCAGATAATCCCGACCGTAGAAGTTGAAGGGGCGGGCGCGGGTGTAGAGGTATTCAATCTCGCTGCCCTTCTGCACGCCTTCCAGGGCAAAAATCTTGAAGCGGCGCTCATCATCCTGCAGCTCCTTGATGCTGCTCTGGTCTACCTCCACTATCTCGCCCCGGGGGCTGATAGTGCGTGCCTTCAGGGAAAGCAGCTGGCCCCCATCCTGAATCGGTATGTAGATTTTGTTGAACTGCTCAATGGCATCGGCCGAGTTTACCCGGATGATGCGGTGGTCGGTGGTATACAGCTCCAGCTTCTCGTGGCTGGCATCGTAGGCATACTCGTGGGCAATAAGCTGGCGCAGAATAACGGCGGGCAGCTGAGCATCGGCCGCGGAAATGGGCAGCCGGCCGCGGCGCGCCTCCCAGTTATAGTTGGCATAGCGCAGAGTAGAAGGCACGGCCGTAGCCACCGACTGCGCTAGCACCGCCGCGGTGCTGGTCAGCAATAACAGCAGCACAGCAAGCAGCCGCATCCGGAAAATAGAAGGCATATAACGGAGGTAAGGAGGCGCTACAGGCAGCACGCCCGCAGCATAAGGGCGGAATATCAGGCTTTTTTTCGCTTTAGGATGACCACGTCCCGGTAGGCGGCCGTGAGCTTATCTACCACGGCATTCCACTGGGCAAACTGCGTGGGCTGTAGCAGCAGGTAGTTAATGTAGACTTCCTTATCCTGCACAATTTTATTGCCGGCGCGCTCGTAGCGGATGGTGAAGCCCAGCACAGGGTCCTGCACGGAGGCATTGGCGGGCAGGTATTCCACCTCGTAGCCGGCCGGAATTTCCAGTTCGGTGCGGGAATGGGTGGTGTGGTTGAATTCGTTGTAGCGGGGCAGGCGACGCTTGGCCGGGTCTATCCGGTCGTTGGCGTAAGGCTGCTCCAGGTTCAGGTTCACGTAGATTTCGTCGTCTAGCTTCTGCACGTAGTCCTGCACGTGGTATTCGTAGTCGATGGCCAGGGGCTGGTCGCGCTCTTCGCGGTTACGAATGGTGTAGCGGTCCACGAAAAACTTGTTGTTGCCGCGCTCCAGCAGTTTTTTCAGGTACCTGGGCTCGTTGGTTTCATCCAGTCCATCCAGCGCGTAAGACTGCATAATTTTGGGGTAGCCGCTCATCGTCAGCTGCCCTTTGCCGCGCAGCCCCGTCCCGTCCAGCGTCAGCGTCGAAACATCGGCAATGCTGTTCTGCTCCTTCGGAATAACCGGCACGCTCACCACTTTGGAGGTTTTGCCATCGATAGACATCAACGCTTCCTTGCCCTGAATCATGGAAGAAGGCATCCCAAACGGTGTGTGCTGGCTGGTGGCATCCAGGAAAATGTACTGCCCGGGCTTGGCCTCGTAGGTAGTAATCATGTGGTTATCCACGCCGGGCGTGGCCACCTCGGAGTAGCGGTAGGGCAGGTCGCGGGTGCCAATCCAGGTGAGGTAGGATTTGATACCCGCCAGCTGCAGCATGTCGTGGGTCAGGTTGGCCATGTCCTTGCAGTCGCCGTAGCGGCGGCCGTACACCAGGCCGGCATCGTGGGGAATAAACCCGCGCAGGCCGTTTTCGAAGGCTATGTAGCGCACGTTATCCTGCACCCAGTAGAAAATGCGGCGTACCCGCTCCTCTTCGGTTTTGGCACCCACTACCAGGGAGTCCACAGTGTGCTTGAGAGCCGGGTTATTTTTGCGGTCGATGCGGGAAATGAAGCTGGAGTAGAGCGAGAACAACTCGGGTACGCCCGAAAGCAGCTTGCGCGACTGCCCAGCCACGGGTGCTTCCTCAATGTAGTACATCAGGTGCGGGCGGTAGTAGCTGCTTTCCGGGCCGTTGTCGTCGCGCGGGGCGTGGGCAGGTTGTCGGCGGCCCAGCGGTAAACCACCGTGTTGCCTTTCTGCTGCTTGCTGAACTGCACCTTCACCTGGTCGGTGTTGAAGAGCTTGCCCTCCACTTTCACGCCGGCCGGAGCCGTAATGGTCAGCTCGGCGTGACGTACGGGCACGTAGGAGCTAAAGAAGAAGGGCTGCAGAAAGCGCGAGTCGGGGTGGCGCACGGTGTAGTCCGTTACGGTGCGCGCCCCGGGCGTCACCATCGGGAAGCTGAAGGTCGTCACGCGGGTATCGTCGTAGAAAATACCGGGCTGGGTTTCAAACTTCGATTTAAAGTCCGTCACCTTCACCGTGCGGTAGTCGCGGCCATTAGGCACCATAGTGCGGGCCTCTACTTTCTGCAGACGGTTGAACAGGGAGCTATACACCCGGTCATCGGCATACATGGAAGTCTGGGCTTCCAGGTGCAGCATATCATAATGGTGGCGTGCCAGCACCTGTACCGAGTCGCCCACAATTTCCACGGTCAGGTCCTGGCGGTAGTCCAGGTACACGGCTTTTTCGCCGGGGTATTGCTGCAGGGCCTGCGCCAGGAGCTGCGCGGGTTGCTGGGCCCGGGCTGTAAAGCTGCTGGCAACCAGCAGCGCAACCAGCAGATATCGATAAGAAAATCTATGCATGATGCTTCCTACACTAGAATAGTACCTGGGCTTGAGGCCAAACAGCAGCCTGTTTGCCCCGGGCCCGTTCCCACGATAATAACGCCGGCCACCGCGAAGTTCATCCGGCCGGCGGCTTTTATTTTTTAGGCGAAGCGCGCTTTTTCCCGACGGGCTTTACCGGGCACACCACCAGTTCCTGGTAAGTAGATACCGGGTCGGTTTCGCGCCGGAAATCTACGTCGTCCAGCACACCCAGCACCAGTTCGGCGGTGGTATAAATGCGGTTACCATCCAGCAGGTGCCCGCCCACGGTGCGGCCGGTAGAATCGGCAAAAGCCAGGTGCAGGTGGCTGCCGTTTACCGACAGCGTGCCCACCAACGATACAATCTCAAAATGCCCCTGGTACACCGTAGGTCCTTCTTGATTAGCCAGACGCAGCGTAGCCGTAGTAAGGCTGCCCACGCAGGTAAGCACCGTAGCGGCTTTCAGGTGGTGCTGCGCTACAAAAGCCAGCAGCTGCTGGCGCAAATCGTCTCCCGGGCGCAGGCGCAGGGCGTAGGTACGCATAGCAGAAGGCTGGGCCGCAGGAACCGACATAGAAGCAGAAGAAGGAGCTGTTTGAGCCCGGGCAGCCTGCCCGCTCATCAGCAGTAGTATCAAGATAAAAACAACCCGCATAAAAACTAAAAAACGCATACTGTTCAAAGGTAATCAGGTGGCCTGCACGGCGGGTTTAGGAGCAACAAAAAAGCCGGCTATACCGGCTTTTTTATTTCAACAAAGTAGGCTGATCTATTTGTTGAAGCTCACGTTGGTGTACTTGGTCTTGATGTTCACGTTGCCCGTAGGCCGCAGCGACGACCGGCCGAACTGGCCCTGCATGTCACTGGAAGCGGAGCTGCTTTCTTCTGAGCGCACCGTTACCAGGCGCTTGTCTACCAGCAGCTTGCCATTCTGGGTGTTTACATCAAAGTTGAAGCCGGTACCATCGGGGAAGTTGAGCAGGATGGTGCTGTAGCCGCCGTCCAGGTTAATCTGGCGGAAGTTGGGGCTGGTATTGCGCACCTCAAAGGTGGGGCAGTGCTGCACCGTCATGTCCAGCCGCTCGCTCACCTTATCAATGCTGAACTTGCTGAAGCCGGAGGTGCCTTCTAGATTCTTTACCGTGCCCAGTGCTACGTCGCCGTACTTGCTGTGGATGGTCAGGTTCTGAACCGTGCCAATATCAATATCAGAGTAGTTGTTGCGCAGCTCCACGGCATTGCCGCCATCCAGCCGCAGCTTGGCGTAGCTGGCATCCACCACCGCTTTGCGGGCATACTCTACGGAGGCCGAGCCGTTCTTTATCCGCACGATGTTGTCCTCGCCTTCCAGCCGGCCGGTACGCAGCGTGCCGTATTCCACGGCCAGCAGGCTGGGGCCGCTCAGGTCGCCAGAAATGCTCACGTCGCCGAAGGTATTCATCACCTTCAGGGCCTGATTTTTGGGCAGCCACACGGTGTAGTTTACCTCATACAGCCGGTGCTTGCTCCAGCACTCCCGGGGCATAGTGCCGAAGGAAGTAGTGGCGCTGATACCGCCGTTGGCTTCGGGGTCGTTGTTTTTCAACGAAACCTGAATCATTTCCAGCAGCTGCTGGGCTTTCTCCTCCGATTCGGCCCGCGTGGTAATATCCACATCGGTGCGTACTTCCTTGCGCGACCACACATTGATCTGCACACGGCCATAGCGGGTATTCAGCACGTAAGGCCGCGTAATGGGTGCTACAAAGGTGCGGCTCAGCTTGCGGTTTTTCTCTACTACCGGGCCAACGGACTCCGTCTGCTGCGGCCCCTGCCCCGAGGTTTGCTCCGTCTGATCCGGGCAGCCAATTTCTATAGGCGTAGGCTGGTAGCCCGCCGAGCCGGGCTCACTGGGTTGCGTGAAATAAACGGTGGAGGACCTGCTCACGAGCTTACCCACTACCATCTGCCCCTGGGTGGGGGCAGCCAGCATCAGCAGGCCGGCCAGCGCGAGGGCACCGGGCCAGTGGCGAGTCCAGGTAGAAGCGGCTTTCATCGGTTGTCAGCGTAAAGCGTGGGCGCGTCGTGGTAATCGTTCATCTGCTCGCGCATGCGCAGCTGCTGGTTCAAAATATCCAGTCGAATCTGCAGGTTCCGGTTCATGGCGTCCAGCACCATGTTGGGGTCGGGGTTACGGGTCAGCTCTACTTTCAGCTCGTGGTAGGTAGAGTCCAGGCTGGCCAGCTCGCGGTGCCAGTCGGCGGGAGAGCCGGCCTTGGTCTGCTTTTCCAGCTGTACCAGCTCACTTTGCCGCTCTATAATCTGGGCGGCATAGTAAGACTCCATCCGCTGCACTACCCGCGCAATATCCTGGCGCGGCGAATCGACGGCGGCCGTGGTCATGGCTACCGGGCTGCGGCCCGTGTACAGGTGCAGGGCTTCCTGCTCTGAAACCTGCTGGCTGAGCTGATCCTTCATAGCCCATTGCCCCAGCGCCGCCTTTTTCCAGGGAATAGAAGCGGCGGAGGTACCAAAGCGGGAGCTATAGCCCACGCCGGCCAGCAGCAAAAGCGCCAGCACCGCGGCCAGGCCATAGCGGCCGGCACCTTTATGCCAGGCCATGGGTATTACCGTAGCCGACTCTTCGGTGGCCGGAATCAAACGTAAAGTGGGTTGCTCTACCGTGCCCGCAGGTGCATCAAGCTCGGCTTCGATGCTGTCCCACAGGTCCGGGCGGGGCTCAAAGGCGTCGAAGTCCGCGCGGTGGCGGTCGACGAATTCTTCAAGTCCGGTGGGTTTCTTATTCATACAGGTGGTTATACGCACAGTTCGTCCCTTCGCCGAGTAAGTCCGGATTCCTTATCCGGAGAGCGGGTGCCTCGGCAAAATGGCAGCGGGCTCTTTTACATTCCGTGGTTGCGGGCCAGCTCCAGCAATTTTTTGCGGGCGCGGCTGTATTGCGACTTAGATGTAGATTCAGTGATATTAAGAATGGAGGCAATTTCGGCGTGGTCATAGCCCTCCAGCAGGTACAACGACAACACCACGCGGTAGCCATCGGGCAGCTCCTGTACGCACCGTCGTACGACATCAGCCCTCCAGGTGGTTTCTTCCAGCTCCGCGCTGGTTTCCGCGTAATCAAGGCTTATTCCGTCATGCTGCTCACCCAGCGGCACCAGCTGCAGGCGGCGGTTACGCAGGCAGTTGATAGATTTATTGATAACGATGCGCTTCAGCCAGCTGCCAAAGGAAGAATCTCCCTTGTAGCTGTGCAGCTCGCGGAAAGCACTCAGAAAGGCTTCCTGCAGCACATCTTCCGCCTCCGCGTAGTCGCCCGTAATGCGCAACGACGCATTAAACATGGCGCGGGAGTACCGTTTATAGATTTCGGCCTGGGCGCGACGGTCGCCCAGCCGGCACCGCTCCACGAGCGGGGCATTGATGTCGGTATACGCTACTGCTTCCATGCGGTACGCGGGTTGGCAAAAGGTAAAAAATCGGTAACCGGTAAATATCCGACTTTCTAAGCTAAGCTACTAGCTCTGACGGGTAAGCATGGGAAAGACAAACTGAAATACCAGAGGTTGCACCACGCTGCAGAAGTTGCGAGCAGAAGCATGAGAAGTAGAACGAAGCTCCGGCTTCGCGGACGAGCAGAGCGAGTACTGACGTATGCTGACGTTGAGCCAACGCGTTGGAACTCGCTGTGCTCGTCCGCGAAGCCGGAGCTTCGCGTTACATGCAAAAGGCCTGTCTCAGAGGAGAGACAGGCCTTTTGCATCTTAAGCTTTATGGCTTTTACACATCAAACGTAATACCCTGCGCCAGTGGCATCTGGGTGGAATAGTTAATGGTGTTGGTCTGGCGGCGCATGTATACACGCCAGGCATCGGAGCCGGACTCGCGGCCGCCACCGGTTTCTTTTTCGCCACCGAAAGCCCCGCCAATTTCAGCGCCGGATGTACCAATGTTCACGTTGGCAATACCACAGTCGGAGCCGGCATACGAGAGGAAAGTCTCCGTTTCGCGCATGTTCAGGGAGAAGATGCTGGATGACAGACCCTGCTTCACGCCATTCTGCAGCTCAATGGCCGCTTCCACGCTGCCGCTGTACTTAATCAGGTACAGAATAGGTGCGAAGGTTTCTTCCTGCACCGTGTGGTAGTGGTTTTCGGCTTCTACAATGGCGGGCGTTACATACGTACCGCTGGCATAGGCCTCCCCTTTCAATACTTCACCGCCAATCAGCAGCTTGCCCCCTTCGGCCTGCACTTCCTGCAGGGCTTTGGTAAACATATGCACGGCCTGCTCGTCAATGAGCGGCCCCACCAGCGTGCCTTCCTTCAGCGGATTGCCGATGGGCAGGTTGGGGTAAATTTTCAGCAGGCGGGCCTTTACATCTTCAAAAATGGAGTCGTGAATGATGAGGCGGCGCGTGGTGGTGCAGCGCTGGCCGGCGGTGCCCACCGCGCCAAATACCACGGCGCGCATGGCCATGTCCAGGTCGGCGTGCTGGGTCAGGATAATGGCGTTGTTGCCGCCCAGCTCCAGCAGCGCGCGGCCCAGGCGGCCACCCACTACTTCGCCTACCTTCTTACCCATGCGGGTAGAACCCGTAGCCGACACCAGCGGAATACGCGTATCGGCGGCCATTTTAGCGCCAATTTCAGCATCCCCGATGATGAGGTTGAAGACACCTTCGGGCAGCTCGTTTTCGCGCAGCACATCCTTAATGATGTTTTGCACGGCCACCGCTACCAGCGGGGTTTTCTCCGAGGGCTTCCAGATGTTTACATCACCACATACGGCGGCCAGCATGGCGTTCCAGCTCCACACCGCCACCGGGAAGTTGAAGGCCGAAATGGTGGCCACCAGGCCCAGCGGGTGATACTGCTCGTACATGCGGTGCGCCGGACGCTCCGAGTGCATGGTGAAGCCATAGAGCTGGCGCGACAGGCCCACGGCAAAGTCGCAGATGTCAATCATCTCCTGCACTTCGCCCAGGCCCTCCTGCATGATTTTGCCCATTTCGTAGCTTACCAGCTTACCCAGAGGCTCCTTGAACTCGCGCAGCTTGTTGCCAATCTGGCGTACAATCTCGCCGCGCTTGGGGGCAGGCATGGTGCGCCAGGTGAGGAAAGCCGCCTGCGCCGTGCGCACTACCTGCTCATAGTCCTCGGCCGTGGCCATGGCTACGGTGGCAATTACTTTGCCGTCGGCGGGCGAGGTAATGGTGCGGGTGTTGCTGTTATCAGCGCCGCCCCAGATCAGGCCGGTGCTATAGGCGGGGTTGTTGGCCTGTACGCCTAGCTCGCGCAGCACAGTACGGATGCCGTGCGGGTCGGCGTGGGCAGGTGCGTCGCCGGTGGCCAAGGCTTCTTCAAAAGCTTGTTTCATGGGTATAGGTGGGTGAGTTGGGTCTTGGGCTTTGCGGTTGGGGAGCTGCTATTCCTGCTGGGGCCGGTAGCAGCCAAGGGGCAGCAGCGGTATTTTAGTCAGTTCCTCTGTCACAAAGCTAACAAAAAAGCCTCCGCCTGAGTGGCGGAGGCTTTGGAATTCAGCCGGTCAGAAGCTGGTTATTCTGCCTGTCCGATAGGATAGTAAGCTTTGCGGCCGTCGGGGTAGATACCTTCTACCAGCGCGCCCTGGTTGTTTTTAGCTTCTTCCAGATAGCGCTTCACGTCCTGAGGCTTGGCTACTTTGTTTTTATCGATGCGGGTGATGATGAAGCCGTCACCAATGCCCGTCTCTTTAAAATTGCTGCCGCGCACGCCGGAGATTTTGGCGCCGCCTTCCAGGTCCAGCTTATTCATTTCCTGGCGGGTGAGCGGCGCAAATTTGGCGCCCTCATACTCAATAGAAGACGCTATTTCTTCGCGAATGACATCGGTAGTGCCCGTGGCATTGCGCAACGTGGCGCCGGCATTGCGCTCCTTCCCTTCCCGCAGGTAGGCAATCTTAATCTTGTCGCCGGGGCGGAAGCGGGCTACCTGCTCCTGCAGCTGCGAGGACGTGTTGACCTTCACGCCGTTGATTTCAGTGATGATGTCGCCCTCCTTCAGGCCGGCATCGGCAGCAGCGCTGTTCTTGCTCAGGCCCACCACATATACGCCGTTCAACGACGCCAGCTTCTTTTCGGAGGCCAGCGTGGCATCTACTTCGCGGATGTTGACACCCAGCAGGGCGCGCTGTACTACTTTGTATTTCAGCAGGTCGTCTACCACCTTGCTCACAATGGAGCTGGGTACGGCAAACGAGTAGCCTTCAAAGGAGCCGGTGCGCGAGGCAATGGCGGAGTTAATACCAATCAGGTCGCCTTTTAGGTTGACCAGGGCACCACCCGAGTTACCGGGGTTTACCACGGCATCCGTCTGCAGGAAGGCTTCTACGCCCATGCGGTCTTCGCGCTGCAGTATATTGATGTTGCGGCCCTTGGCCGAGATAATACCCGCCGTAACGGTAGAGTTCAGGTTGAAGGGATTGCCCACGGCCAGTACCCACTCCCCTACTTTCACGTCGTCGGAGGAGCCATAGCGCACAAAGGGCAGGTTATCGGCCTGTACTTTCAGCACGGCCAGGTCGGTGGTGGGGTCAGCGCCTACCAGCTCAGCCTTGTACTTGCGCTTATCGTCCAGTACTACTTCAATCTTATCAGCCTTATCAATCACGTGGTTGTTGGTCACGATGTAGCCGTTGGCGGCAATGATAACGCCGGAGCCAGAGCCAATCTGCGGGCCCGACTGGGGCCGCTGACCCTGATTGAAATCGTCGCCGAAGAACTGGCGCAGGAATGGATCCATCCGCACAGCGTCGTTCTGCGTCATTTTGGGGGCGTACTCCGTCATAACGTGCACTACAGCGGGCGTTACGGCGGAGGCAGCGGCCACGAAGTTGAGGCCCTCGGGCACTTCGTAAGTGCTGCTGCGCAGCTCACTGGTGTAGCGTACGTTGGGGTCGGCAGCTATGGCCTGGGGCGATAGTTCGCGCTCCGGTTCCAATAGCTTATAACCTCCCACGGCCACCGATCCGCCCAGAACGGCGGAAGCCATGAGGCCGAGCATCATTTGTTTGGCTTGCATGGGTTATTCTAAAGATGAGGTTGAAAAAAAGAAGTCTGACTAAGTTACTCGTTCTGGCGGAATGCTTTACACCACTCCTGCCCCTAACGTTAGAGGCACTCCCGATTGTATACGGTTGCAAGTATATAACCACAACGGGAAGAAAAAAGGCACCAACCGGGTGCCTTTTTTCTAAAATCGGGGCCTACCGTACTTCAATCTGGTGTTTGCTTACCTTTTTACTGTCAAAGGGCAGCGTAACCCGGAGCAGGCCATCAGCCAGTTGGGCATCAATACCGGTAACATCAACCGTTTCGGGCAGGCGGAAGGTGCGGGAGAAGGTACCAAAGCTGGTTTCAATGCGGCGGAATTTCGGCCCGTTTTCTTCCGTTGCCGGCGTTTTCCGCTCCCCGCTGATGATGAGGCGACCTTCCTGAAAATCAATTTTGAGGTCTTCTTTCGCTACGCCTGGCAAAGCCAGGTGCAGCTCAAAGCCCTGCTCCGACTCCAGAATATCAGCCTGCGGCACGAAGCTGGCAGCGGGTTTATCCTGTGGTTGCAGCCCCTCGCGAAGCAGCTCATTCAATACGGTATTGAAAGCGCGGGGGGAACGGCGGGTAGGCAGATTGTTATACAAAAGCGTGGCCATGGTATGGTACGAGAATGTTGAGGTTGAACAGTAATCATTAATTGATTCTGACCTCTATTCCATAAATTCTGTACCAGCACCACTTTGACCAGTTTTCCAAGCCATTTTGTCTTGTTTACAATTCCTATTTCTTCCTATGCAGAATATCACTTTTAAAAATAGCCCAAAAACGACTTAAAACGCATGTAAGTCAATTTTACACCACTGACTAAATGTCATTAAAAAATTAAGTATCTGTCTACTTAATGCTGCGTCGGTAGCTGTTTGCGCGGGGTCAGCAGCGTTTTTGATAAGAATGTAAACCGCGCTTCCAACCCTAGCATCGGCGTTACGAAGTTGCGGCGACCACCAGGAATAAGTTTGCCCTCAGAATCGGTTTGGGAGAGCACAAACTGATAGGAAGTAAGGTAGCCAAACCAAGGGGTGAAATCGAAGTGGTCCGAGAGTCGTACGCCCATTTCAGCCCGCAGCAGGCCAAAATCAATTACCCGCTCTTTAGGTTGGGTTTGCTCGTCGCGCTGCAAGCGCAGGTACGTGGCCAGCTCATAAGACAGGCGCGGGCGCAGCATGAGGGTACTGCCCAGCGGCACCTGCCGCTCCACATCCAGCCGCAGACGCGTCAGCCCGCGGGTCTGGTCTGGCGTATTGGCAAAGCGGTATTCCGCCCCCAAACGTTGCCCGAGGGTAAAGGCGCCAATAGTACTCCGGTGTCGTAGCATAATTTCCGGCGAAAACTCATTGCTGCCTTCCAAATAGCTGTACCGGGCAGTGCCGCCCAGGCTCCATTGCTCATTCAGCCAGGTTTCGTAGCCGGCCTTCAGCTGCTTGCGGTAAAAGCCACCAGGGTTGTTAATGTCCGTGTTTGTGGTGCGCAAGCCACCCGCACTCAGAAACGCGTAGCCCAGGTTTGTAAATGCATATTCGGCCTGCAGTTCGGGCCACAGCTCCAAGTCATATCCCACGCGGCGGGTTTGAGCGTGAGCAGTACCAGCGCACAGGCCGGCCAGCAATACAAGGAATATCTTACGCATGAGCCGTTTCGGCCGTGGCCGCATCAGTAGTAGTGCAGGCCGCCAGCTCGCGCAGGGTTAGCCAGGCCATCAGGCCAGGGCCAACTTCCAGGGCTTTGGGGTCGACGTCGAAAGTGGGGGTATGCACGGAGGAGGCAAAGCGGCCATCTTCGGCGCGAGTGCCCAGGCGGTAGAAACAGGCATCAGCGGCCTGCGAGAAATAAGCAAAGTCCTCGGCGGCCATCCACTGGTCCAGCTCAATTACGTTTTCTGCGCCCAGATACTCTTCCGCCGCGGCGCGCACACGGGCCGTGAGTTGAGGCTCGTTTTCCAGGTAGGGGTAGCCGTGTCGGATTTCCAGCTCGCAAGTGGCGCCCATGGCTTCGGCTAGCCCCTCACAGAGTTTGCGCAGATGCTGGTGGGCTTCCTGGCGCCACTCCTCGTTCAGGGTGCGGAAGGTGCCTTCCAGGTACACCTCATTGGGAATAACGTTGGTAGCGCCGTTGGCAACAACCTTCCCGAAGGACAGCACAGAAGGAATTTTGGGATTGGCGCGCCGACTCACAATCTGCTGGGCCGCTACAATGATATGAGCGGCCACCAGCACAGGGTCCAGGTTTTGCTCGGGCATGGCACCGTGGCCGCCTTTGCCGCGCACCGTCAGGTACAGCTCATCGGTACTGGCCATGTAGCGGCCCGCCCGAATACCGATTTGCCCGGACGGCAGCATGGGGAATACGTGCTGACCCAGTACGCTGGCCGGCTTGGGATTTTCCAGCACACCTTCCTTAATCATGAGGGAGGCACCGCCGGGCAGCTTTTCCTCACCGGGCTGAAAAATCAGCTTCACCGTACCTTCAAATTCCTCGCGCAGCTGGGTGAGGATATAGGCCACGCCCAGTAGAGAGGACGTGTGCACATCGTGGCCGCAGGCGTGCATCACGCCGGGGTTGGTGGATTTGTACGCTACTTCATTCTGCTCCTGAATGGGCAGCGCGTCCATGTCGCCGCGCAGGGCTACCACCCGGCTGCCGGGGTTGCGGCCTTCAATAAGCGCTACCACGCCGGTTTTGGCCAGGGGCTGCGGGTTGAGGCCCATTTGGCGCAGCTGCTCGGTGACGTAAGCGGCGGTAGAAAACTCCTGAAAGGAAAGCTCCGGATGGGCGTGCAAGTGCTGGCGCCAGCTAACGGTAGTGGCGGCCGACTCAGCGGCCAGGGCTTTAAGGCGGGAAATCAGATGCTGCATAGGGGGCAAGATACGGTAGAGATATCCGGGAATAACAGGCGGGCGCTTACTCAAACAACACGCCCAGATGCGGGCGCACCGTGAGGAGAAGCGGCCGACCGGGGGTGTTCGAGCTAAAAGCTGCTTCCAACTGCTCATCGGTGGAAAGCATGCGGTTTACTACCAGGCAGTCGGCCAGCTCCAGGTATTCGCCGCGCTTATCATTATTGTAGCGAATGCGGCCCCGCACGGCCAACGTCATATCCAGTAAAATGGCCTGCGTACCGGCCTGAATCAGCAGGACATCTACAAAGCCATGCTGCGGCCATAAGGACACGCGCAGTTGCAGATCATGCTGTTGCACGCGGTAGTGCAGGCTGCCGCCTGCGCCTTCCGTGGGCACGTCTTCCAGGGCCTGCAACACTTCCAGCTCATCCCACTGCAACTCCCGCAGAAAAGCCATAGTGCTTTGCTAAAGTGTGCTTTTGTTTAGCACCACCTGCGTGGCCTGCAGCTCGGCTTTGGGCGCGAAGGGCTTAATACGCAGCAGCGCCTGCTCGGCGTCCAGGCGGGTAAGGTAGTCGCCCACCCAGAGGCGGAACACGGGCTGTTTGAAGGTTAAATAGTCGGTTTCCTCGGGGTAGCGGCTGATAACGGCCCGACGAATAGCCATAGCCTGGTCGCGCTCTAGGCCCACGTAAGCCAGAATGCGGTAGCCCTGGGCATATTTTACGTTTTGGTTGGTGTAGGCCTGGTCGCGCAGGCGCTGTTCTATCTGGGCATTTACCTGGTTTACCGGTGTTATGTTGGGCCGCACGGCCGCGGGCGCCGGAGTTGCCGGGGCTTTGGGCAGGGTGAAGACCGGCCGGTAGCGGCTTAGGTCCTCCGCCGCCTCTACGGGGGCGTTTCGGCGGGCCGTAGAGTCAGAGGAGGTGGAAGCACCGGGGGTGGTGGCGGCGCAGGCGCCCAGGTTAAGCAGAGCAGCGAGCAGCAGCACGTTACGAAGTAGCAGGTGTTTCATCGGGTTGCAGCAAAGCCACACTATTGGAAGAACCAAGCCGGTCGGCACCGGCCGCCACGAGGGCCAGAGCCGCCGTGCGCGTGCGAATGCCGCCCGCGGCTTTAATACGAATCTGGCCCGGCAAATGGCGGCGCATCAAAACAATATCATCTACGGAAGCCCCGCGGCTGGCAAAGCCGGTGGAGGTTTTCACGAAATCAACGCCGGCTTCCGCACACAGCTGGCAGGCCGTAATGATTTCCTCCTCGCTGAGCAGCGCGGTTTCAATAATCACTTTCAGCAGAGCATTTTTAAACCGGCACAGCTCCGTGAGCTGGCCCAGTTCCTCCTCCACTTCTTCCAGCTGCCCCGATTTAAAGGCGGCAATGTTCATCACCACGTCAATTTCGCGGGCACCGTCGGTCAGGGCCTGGTGGGCTTCAAAGAACTTCACCTTGGCAATCTGATAACCCAGCGGAAAGCCCACTACGGTGCAAACGGGCACGCCGGTACCGTACAGCTCTTCCACCGCAAACCGCACAAAAGCGGGCGGCACACACACGGAGGCAAAACGGTGTTGCGCGGCTTCGGCGCACAATTGCGCAATCTGGGCCTGCGTGGCATCGGGCCGCAGCAGCGTATGGTCGATGCGGGCAGCTAACTCAGCGGGGGAAGGCATACGCATAGGCATAGGGCAAGCAAACAAAATGGCGGGCAAACAGCAGTGGCAGGTAAAAATTTACCTGCCACTGGTTTACTACGCAGTTAGGAAGCCAAAGGCTTAGTCGATGAGGACGGCGCGGTTATTCACCACGTCATCTTCCACGCTCTTGTACTTCACGTCGCGCACAATGCGGCCGTCCATATACTGCACGCTTACTTTCTCGTTGCGGTTGGCAATCTTCTGGCTCTTGGCCGGCTGCTGCTTTTCCAGTACCTGGGGCATAGCACCATCCTGCTCCAGATCCTCGGGGCCAGCGCCCAGCGACGTGGTAGACACTTCTTTCTGGGCTTTGAGCTTGGGCTGAGGCGCGGGCTGCGGCAGCTCATCTTCCACGTAGAACTCCGGCTCGGCCTCGCCGGCCTGGCCCGGAATGTCGGCGCGGAACAGGAACTGGACCGTATCCTCGTTCACTTTGCCAATCATGCGCTTAAACAGCTCAAACGACTCGAACTTATAAATCAAGAGCGGGTCTTTCTGTTCGTACACGGCGTTCTGCACCACCTGCTTCAGGTCGTCCATAGAGCGCAGGTGCTGCGTCCAGGCCGTGTCAATAACCGACAGCGTTACCACCTTCTCCATGCCCCGAATCAACTCCTGGCCTTTGTTGGCCTGGGCGCGGCGCAGGTTTACTACCGACTGAATCTGCTTGCGGCCATCGGTGAAGGGAACGGCAATGTTCTCGTAGGGGGCGTTCTGCGAAATCAGGTCGTTGATGAGCGGCAGGGCATGCTCGCCAATCACGCGGCTCTTGTCGTCGTAGTAACCCAGGGCTTCGTCATACAGCTTCTGAGTGAGCTGTGCGGCAGGCAGGCTGGTCAGGTCCTGGGCGGTGAGGTGCGTATCGTAGCTGAACAGGCGGATAACGGCCAGCTTGAAGTCCTCGAAGTCGTTAGTGATTTTGTGGGCGGCCACGATGTTTTCGCACACATCGTAAATCATGTTCCACACGTCCAGCTCCAGACGCTCGCCGAACAAAGCGTTGCGGCGGCGCTTGTACACCACCTCGCGCTGGGCGTTCATTACATCATCGTACTCCAGCAGGCGCTTCCGGATGCCGAAGTTGTTTTCTTCCACCTTCTTCTGAGCCCGCTCAATGGAGCTGGTAATCATGGAGTGCTGAATCACTTCGCCTTCCTCCAGACCCATGCGGTCCATCAGCTTGGCAATACGCTCCGAGCCGAACAGACGCATCAGGTTGTCTTCCAGCGAAACGAAGAACTGCGAAGAACCCGGGTCGCCCTGGCGGCCGGCGCGGCCCCGCAGCTGGCGGTCTACGCGGCGTGACTCGTGGCGCTCGGTACCAATAATGGCCAGACCACCGGACTCCTTGGCGGTGCCGCGCAGCTTAATATCGGTACCCCGACCAGCCATGTTGGTGGCAATGGTTACGGTGCCGGGGTGGCCCGCGCCGGCTACAATCTCGGCTTCGCGCTGGTTTTGCTTGGCGTTCAGAACCTGGTGCGGAATGTTGCGCAGCTTCAGCATGCGGCTCACCAGCTCGGAAATTTCTACCGAGGTGGTACCAACCAGCACGGGGCGGCCGGCTTTCACCAGGGTCTGAATTTCCTCGGCTACGGCGTTGTACTTCTCGCGCACGGTCTTGTACACCTTGTCGTGCTCGTCCTTGCGGGCAATGCCGCGGTTGGTGGGCACTACCACCACATCCAGCTTGTAGATTTCCCAGAACTCGCCGGCTTCGGTTTCGGCCGTACCCGTCATGCCGCCCAGCTTGTGGTACATGCGGAAGTAGTTCTGCAGCGTTACGGTGGCGTAGGTCTGCGTGGCGTCTTCAATGCGCACGTTTTCCTTGGCTTCAATGGCCTGGTGCAGACCATCGGAATAGCGGCGACCTTCCATCACGCGGCCGGTCTGCTCATCCACAATCTTCACCTTGCCATCCTCAGACAGAATGTACTGGTCGTCGCGCTCAAACAGGGTGTAGGCCTTCAGCAGCTGGCTCACGGTGTGTACCCGCTCGCTCTTCTCCTGATAGTCGTTGATGAGCTTTTCCTTCTGGTGCAGCTTGTCATCGTCGCTGATGGTTTTGCTGTTTTCGATGGCCGCAATTTCCATCCCGATGTCGGGCATGATGAACAGGTGCGGGTCTTCGCCCTGGGCCGTAATCAGGTCAATGCCGCGCTCGGTCAGCTCAATCTGGTTGTTCTTCTCATCAATGGTGAAGAACAGGGGCTTGTCGGCCTCCGGCATCTGGCGGGAGTTATCCTGCATATAGTGGTTTTCCACTTTCTGCATAACCACGCGCATGCCGGGCTCGGAAAGGAATTTGATGAGCGGCTTGCTCTTGGGCAGACCACGGTAAGCGCGGAACAGCATCAGGCCGCCTTCGCCTTCCTTCACGCCGTCGTTGCCGTCTTTAATGAGCTTGCGGGCCTCCACCAGGTACTGTTGCACCAGCTTTTTCTGCTCGTTTACCAGCTGCTCAATGCGGGGCTTCAGGATGAGGAACTCGTGCACATCACCGCGCGGCACGGGGCCGGAGATAATGAGCGGGGTCCGGGCATCGTCAATCAGCACGGAGTCTACTTCGTCCACCATGGCGTAGTGGTGCTTGCGCTGCACCAGCTCGCCGGTTTCGCGGGCCATGTTGTCGCGCAGGTAATCGAAGCCGAATTCGTTGTTGGTGCCGTAGGTGATGTCGGCGGCGTAAGCAGCACGACGGGCGTCGGTGTTGGGCTGGTGCTTATCGATGCAGTCTACGGTGATGCCGTGGAACTCGAACAGCGGCGCATTCCATTCGGAGTCACGCTTGGCCAGGTAGTCGTTTACCGTAACCAGGTGCACACCGCGGCGGGCCAGCGCGTTGAGGAAAGCAGGCAGGGTGGATACCAGCGTTTTACCTTCACCGGTGGCCATTTCGGCAATTTTACCCTGGTGCAGTACCACGCCACCAATCAGCTGTACATCGTAATGCACCATGTCCCAGGTGATTTCGGCGCCGCCGGCCAGCCACTTGTTGCTCCAGATGGCCTGGTCGCCCTGAATGGTTACGTTGGACTTGCGGCGGGAAATTTCCCGGTCGAAATCCGTGGCGGTAACCACCAGCTGGCCGTTTTCCTTGTAGCGGCGGGCGGTTTCCTTTACAGTGGCGAAGGCGGCGGGCAATACTTCTAGCAGTACTACTTCCAGATCCTTGTTCCGCTGCTTTTCCAGCGCGTCAATCTGGTCGAAGATTTTTTCTTTTTCGATGATATCCAGGTTAGGCTCAGCGGCAATGCGCTGATGCAGGCCGCCAATCTGGTCGTCGAGGCCTTTCAGACGCTCGTCAATCCGGGCGCGCACCTCGCTGGAGTGCTGGCGCAGCTGGTCATCGGTGAGCGGTGCCAGTTTGGCATATTCGGCATTGATGAGGGCCACATACGGCAGAATCTCTTTCAAATCCCGCTCGGACTTGGTCCCGAACACTTTGGCAACTGCCTTCCCTAAAAAATCAAACATGCTGGTAGATATTGACTGAAAACGCCGGGGCGTACCTCAAATTTACAAGATTTCTATCCAAAACCGCCCCAATCCGTAACGCACCGCCAATCTGGCCGATTTAGAAGGGTAGCGCCTAGTGAAGGCCAATGGTAGCTGTTGCACGGGCCGGCCTGAGGCCTGGCGTCAGCAGGCCACGGTTTTGGCACCTACTTCGGGGGCAAGGTAGTGGGAACTACGCTTTAGGAAGGGCTTTTCTATAAAGTGCCAGAGCAGCAATGCCGCTACCAGTACGGTAAACACCAACGCAACCAGCCCCAGCCAGGCGCTGTTCCGGAACAGGCCCAGCTGGATAAACAATTGAATGAGCGGAAAGTGCAGCAAATAAGTGCCGTACGATAAATCACCCCACTTGCCCACTGGCAGCTGCACCGGCAAACTGGTTGCCAGGAATAGCACGCTGGCCGCGTAGCACACGGGTTCTACCAGTATGCGGAGGCTATGATGCTGCAACAGCACAAAAGCCAGGAAAGCCCCCAGCGTGAGCCAACCCAACAGGGGCCGCAGGCGCCGCTCTGCCACTGTGTATAAAGCGCCAAAGGCAAACAAATGCAGGGCGCCGGGAAATTGCCGGCCCAGCTCCGCCGCCATTTTCGGGCTAAGCGCGGGCCAGTGAGTCAGGAGCAATTCCCAGCAAACAGCTACCACAAAAGCCAGGGCCGCCGTCGGGAAAGGCCCTAGTCGGCGGAACAGGAATACCAGCCCCGGCAGGCAGGCATACAGGCACAGCTCCACCTTTATCGTCCACAGGGAGCCGTTCATTACCGGCACCGGGTGCTGCTCAAATACCCCGGGTAAGGTGGGCTGCAGAAAGTTGAGGAAGCTGGCATTAGCCGCCAAATATTTGTAGGCTGCCGCCGAACGGAGAAATTCCGTTGCGGGCAGGCTGGTGGCGGCCAGCCCAATCAGCCAGGCTACTGCTATAGCGGTTATATAAGCCGGATAAATTCGGCGGATGCGCTTTTGGGCGTATTCCCAGCCGGTGGCGCTGCTCAGGAAGCTGCGGCTAACCAGGCAGCCGCTCAGCACAAAAAAGCCTTTCACCGCAAAATCAGCCGACAGATAGGTGAGCAAAGGCTGGAAAGCCGGCAGCGCGGTCAGCACCGCCACATGGCAGCAGACTACTATCAGCGCCAGCCCCAGCCGCACGGCATCGAAGTTATTTTGCATGAATTGGGAGTAGACTATCAAGCTGCAAAATACAGTTCCCGCCTCACTCCCGGCACGAGCATAACCTGCCGGCTTAACTTCTTAGAAGATGAACCCCGGGCAGCGGCTACACGGTGGGTCTTCCTACTTGGCCGGTATCCGGCTTAAAACAAAACTGTCATCCAAAACTACCCGCCCGTTTCCTGCGCCGGCCCAAAGGCCACGGCAGGTTAGGATGAGTAAGTTTTGGATGACAGAAAGTGTATTGGGTTACCGGCCGAGGAGATGTTACCGATAAGCCACTGGGGCCAACCTATTCTTTAGCGGGGTCCCGCGAGAGAATTTTTTCCATAATAGAAGCCGAGCCGGTGATGGGCGGCGTGGTGGCCGCTTTCTCCGTAGGCTTGTCCGTGGTGAGCTTTTTGTACAGCGTGAGGGCCTGGGCTACTACCTGGTCCATGTTGTAGTATTTATACGTGGCCAGGCGACCTACAAAGTGTACGTTGGGCGTCTGGTCGGCCAGCTTCTTGTACTTGTTGTACAGCTCGGCATTTTCCGGGCGCGGCACGGGGTAGTAGGGGTCCCCTTCAGCCTGCGGATACTCATACACGATGCTGGTTTTGGGGTGTTTCTGCCCGGTGAGGGCTTTGAACTCCGTGATGCGCGTGTAGGGCTGCTCGTTGGGATAATTCACCACCGGAGCCGCCAGGAACTGCTCACAGTTCAGGGTCTCGTGCTTGAACTCCAGGGAGCGGTAAGGCAGCTTGCCAAACTTGAAATCAAAGTACTCGTCTACCGGACCGGTGAAAATCATTTCCTTAAAGGGAATAAAGCTCACGACATCATGGTAGTCGGTGTTCAGCATGATGCTGATGTTGGGGTGGTCCAGCATCCGCTCAAACATGCGCGTGTAGCCGTGCAGCGGCATGGCCTGGTAGGTATCGGTAAAATACCGGTCGTCGCGGTTGGTACGGGTGGGCACGCGGCTGGTCACGGACTTATCCAGCTCCGAAGGGTCCATGCCCCATTGCTTGCGGGTGTAGTTGCGGAAGAACTTCTCGTACAGCTCCCGGCCTACTTTGCTCACCACCACATCTTCTGAGGTCTTAATCACCGGAATGCTCTCGGCCAGAGACTCCAGGAACTGTTCCACCTCAAAGCTGTTCAGCGAAAGGCCATACAGCTTGTTAATGGTATCCAGGTTTATGGGAATAGGCAGAAACTGACCATCCACGGAAGCCAGCACGCGGTGCTCATAAGGGCGCCACTCGGTGAAGTTATTGAGGTAGTCGAAAACCTCCCGGGAGTTGGTGTGGAAAATGTGCGGGCCATATTTATGCACCAGCACACCATCTTCATTATAGTGGTCGTAAGCGTTGCCGCCAATGTGGTTTCGCTTATCTATGATCAGTACTTTCTTGTTTGATCTGGTAGCCAGCCGCTCGGCCAGCACGCTACCGGCAAACCCGGCTCCGACGATGAGGTAATCGAACATATGATAGGGTCTTGGTATGAAGCGTAGAACAGGTAGGTAAAGGGGTATACGGGCTTTAGGCCGACCGGGTAGCCAGGCGCTGTTTCATTATGTCTACCATCTGCTGCCAGGTAAGGTCCCAGCTGATGGTCTCCAGGTAGTTATCGGTGCGCTGGCGCCAATCTTCGTCGGCGTTTTGCTCCAGGGCGCGCTCAATGGCTTTTCCGAAATCCGCCGCATTAGAGGCAATGTGCACCAGACCCAAGTCGCCGTAGGGGCGCACCACGTCGCGGATGGGAGTACTTACTACCGGCTTACCGGCCGCCAGGTACTCGGGCGTTTTGGTAGGCGAAATAAACTTAGTGCTTTCGTTATCAGCGAATAGCAGGGTGGCTACATCCCAACCCCGTAAATAGCCCGGCAGTTCCTTATAGTCTTTGCCGCCCAGGTAATGAATGTTCTGGTGGCGGGGCAGCGTGGCGGGGTCAATCTTTACCACGGGCCCGATGATGACGAATTGCCACTGCGGATACGCTGCCGCCAGCTGGCCCAGCAGCTCTATATCCAGGCGCTCATCTACTACCCCAAAAAACCCAACGCGCGGCAAGGGAATAGCCGCCTGGTCTTTGGGCTCAGGCATGTGTTGGCGGGCCTGACCAAAGTGTTCCTTGTCGATGCTGCTCGGGAACGGGTGCACATCGTGGTGCTGCAGGCTCTTGGCTTCGTAGAGGGTGTGGCCACCCGTGAACACCAGGTCGGCTTTCTGGAAGAGCTCCTGCTCCCGCTCGCGCAGCACGGGCGGCGCAAACTTGAAAGCGGCCAGCTCGTCCATGCAGTCATACACGGTGAGGGCTGCAGCCAAGTGCCGGGATTTAGCCAGCGCCATGGGTGTGTAGTACCAGGCAATGTTGCCGGCAATGTTATTCTCCTGAAAAAACTGCGTCAGTAATTCAGCCTGCGCTTTGTCAGCGGCGGCTTCATCAGCCCGCAGCCGGTGCGGCAGGTGGGCTACTACTACCTTCACGCCGTGCTGCCGTTCTTTAATTTCCAGGTGCGGCTCAATCAGGTCATCGGCGTGGTAGAAGGGCTCTTCGACATAAAATACACGGCCTTGCCGGGCAAAGCGGGAAAGCAAATGCTGCGGGCGCTGCCACACAAAATCCCAGTGCAGGTGCGCAAAGCAAACTAAATCAGGAAGGTTGTTAGCGGCAGAAGCAGAAGGAATTTGAGTGGATTGTGGATCGGTTGAGCTGGCTTGAGAAGCACGCACGGGGGTGCCTGCCGCTGTAGTAGAGGGCATAGAGGAAGAACTAGAGTTGAATAGCGATACACAAGATGCCCCGGCTACACCAGGCGGCATCTGATGGTACTACGCACAGCTCCTCCAAAAAGATATTCTGCAATTTATCCAGCCAGAATACACTGCCATTCTACGGCATCCTGCCACCCCGCCGCTGTGCGCAGCCACTGCTGCCGCACGCCTACCTGCCGAAAACCTGCGGCCTGAAAAAGCGCCATGCTGGCCGTATTAGATACCTCAACGGTGCAATACAGCTGATGCAGGCGCAGCGTCTGATCGGCATAATGCAGGCTCAGCTGCAGCGCCGCCGCCGCGTAGCCCCGCCGCCGCTCCGTGGCCAGCACCGTAATGCCCAGGCCCGCCCGCTGGTGGAGCGGGTTAAAGTCAAACAAATCCAGCGTACCAACGGGCCGGCCGTCGGGCAGTGCGCAAATTACCAGTCGCAGCTGCTTCACCTCCTGAAAATCGGCGCCGGCGTGCTCCAGGTACTGGCGCAGCACGTGCCGTGATATCGGCGCCAGCGTATCCGATACGCCCCACAAAGCCGCATCATTTTCCAGGTTGTAGAGAAAGTCGAGGTCTTCGGCTTCCAGCGCCCGCAGAAAAATCAGTTCGTTCCGGAGCATGGGTTTATATCAGGCGGAAATTCAGTGAACAAGTAATAAGACCAGCAATAAAACACTTTGTCATTCTGAGCTGGCGAAGGATCTTCTCACGGTTAAACCACAAGCGTAAAAATGACTCGTGCTAACGTGACAAGGTCCTTCGCTAGCTCAGGATGACAGAAGTTTTGTGCTTCCTATGGTGTGTATTGATACACGCTATACTTCAATCGTGCCCTCGAAGACGCGGGTGGCGGGGCCGCTGAGGAACACATGGGTGAAGGAGCCATCCGGGTGGGCCTCAAACGTGACGCGCAGGTCGCCGCCAATGGTGCGCAGATGCACCGGGCTGGCGGCGCCACGCCGGGAAGCGGCCAGGGCTACGGCCGTTACGCCGGTGCCGCAGGAAAACGTTTCGTCTTCCACGCCGCGCTCATAGGTACGCACCTGCCAGGGCTGGGCCGGGCCGGAAGGAGCTTCCACAAAATTGACATTGGTGCCCCGCTCCCGAAACCGCTCGTTGTAGCGAATGGCGCGGCCTTCGGCAAATACATTCAGCTCGGCCAAGGTACTAGGGGGCATAAAGCGCACCAGGTGAGGCGAGCCGGTATCCAGAAAAATACCGTCCTCTTCTATCTCTTGCTGCCCCAGCACATCCTGCATGCGCAGGTGTACGGTACCATCGGCATCCAGGCGGGCTTCGTGCTGTCCATCGGCGGCCAGAAAGATGGAGGCATTTTCTATCACGCCCAGAAACTGCGCAAAAGCCACGGTGCACCGCCCACCGTTGCCGCACATAGAGCCCACGTAGCCATCGGCATTGAAATACACCATCTCGAAATCGTAGTCGAAATGCTTGCGCAGCAGAATCAGGCCATCCGCCCCTATGCCAAGGCGACGGTCGCAGAGGCGGCGCACTAGGGCATGGTTGGCCGCGTCAAACTTTCGGGCCCGGTCGTCTATCATCACGAAATCATTGCCGGTGCCTTGGTATTTATGGAAATGCAGATTCATAATAGGTGTGTGGTAGGAATAAGCAGAGTGGATAATCAAGGCGTGGGCCTCCTAATAACGTCTCTGCTTTTCGGCTGCAAAGCTACCGCGAATATGCCGTTTCCGGCCGGGGTGAAAAGCAGGCCGCACCAGCAGCCGGAGACCCAGTAAGATACAGGTTAGCCACGGAAATTAATGCCGTCTGAAAATACCTTTTCTCTGCGGCGGCCGACGCTGCTTCTGCCGCCATTTAACCAGCAATGCCCTACCTTTGGCGGCCCGCCCCGGAGCGGTTTCGCACGTATCCTATGTATTCTTTCCTGACCACCGGCAACTGGCCTGATTACGAGCTGATCGACTCGGGCAACTTTGAAAAGCTCGAACGATTTGGGCAGCATATCCTGGCCCGGCCCGAGCCCCAGGCTATCTGGGACCCCAAGCTGTCGGCGGGAGAATGGAACCGGGCCCATGCTACCTTCACCCGTGAAAAAGGCAGCCAGGAGCGCGGCCAGTGGAAAATAAAGCCCGGCACCCCCGAGCAATGGGTGATTAACTACGAGCAGGACGGGCTGAAGCTGCGGTTTCGGCTGGGGCTGTCGTCGTTCAAGCACGTGGGTTTGTTTCCGGAGCAGGACCCCAACTGGCGCTTTATCTACCAGCAAACCAAGCTGCGCAAAGCGGCCGTGCCGCGCGTGCTGAACCTGTTTGCCTACACCGGCGCCGCCACCCTGGCCGCCCGCGCTGCCGGTGCCGATGTTACGCACCTGGATTCCGTGAAGCAGGTAAACTTCTGGGCCCGCGACAACATGGAAGCCTCTAATCTGGACGGGGTACGCTGGCTGGTAGAAGATGCTATGAAATATGTGCGGCGCGAAGTAAAGCGTGGCAGCAAATACCAGGGCCTCATTCTGGACCCACCCGCCTACGGCCGGGGGCCTAACGGCGAAAAATGGCAATTGGAGGATGAGCTGAATGAAATGATGAAGCTCTGCCAAGAGCTGCTGGATCCGCAGGACCACTTTTTCCTCATCAACCTGTATTCCCTGGGTTTTTCAGCTCTCATTCTGGATAACCTCGTAACCGACATCTTCCCGCCTACTACCGGCCCACGCGAAATCGGGGAAATCTATCTGCACGACCAGGCGGCGCGCAAGCTGCCGCTGGGCACGTTCTGCCGGTTTGCCAGCCCGGCTTAGCGGCCGCTTCAGTCGTATTTTTTCGGCCTAGCAGTAACCTATTGCGTCCTGGTGTTTCCTAATTAGCGGCCTGTATTTGACTTCCTGATGACCCCTCCTTCCAAACACCGCCGCCTCGCCCTGATTGACATGGGCACCAACACCTTTCATCTGCTGATTGTGGAGCTGCCCGAGCCGCGCCATCTGGAGCCGGTGGTGCTGATGCGTACCAAAGTGGGCGTAAAGCTGGGCGAAGGCGGCATCAGCAATGGAGAAATTGCCCCCGCTGCTTACACCCGGGCCCTGCATACGCTGGCCGCTTTTCAGGAAGAAATTGAGCTGCACCAGGTAACGGAAGTACGCGCTACGGCCACCAGCGCCGTGCGCGTGGCCCGCAACGGTGCGGACCTGGTCGAAGACATCTTCGACCAAACGGGTATTAAAGTGGATATCATTCCCGGCGACCGGGAAGCGGAGCTCATTGCCAAGGGCATCCGGCAGGCGGTGCCGCTGGGTGATGCCCCCCACCTGCTCATGGATATTGGCGGCGGCTCCGTGGAATTCATTATTGCCGATGCTTACCGCACCTTCTGGAAGCAAAGCTTTGAGATTGGTGCCCAGCGCCTGCTGGATAAGTTTTTCAACCACGACCCACTTTCCGAGGCCGACATCAAGGCTGAGCAAAATTACCTGGCCGAAGTGCTGGCGCCCCTCACCTCCGCCATCCATCAGTACCAACCCGTGGGCCTGGTAGGCGCCAGCGGCACCTTCGATACCCTCTGCGACCTGCAGGCGGCCCGCACCGGCCAACCCGAACTGGTGGGCAAAGCCGAGCCGGCCACCTTTATTGCCTACGAAAGCTTCAAAACCAGCTACCACCAGCTGCTCACGCTCAACCACGCCGGCCGCCTGGACCTGCCTGGCATGACGCCCCTGCGCGCCGATATGATTGTAGTGGCCTGCGTGCTGATTGACTCTGTGCTGAACGCCTACAACTTCCGCTCTATCACGGCCTCGACTTATGCTTTGAAAGAAGGCTTGCTGAGCGAAATGCTGGCTCAGTAGTACCACGGGAATGTCGTTTGCTGATAACGCTGTCAGCTACAGAACGTCATGCTGAGCGCAGCCGAAGCATCTCGCGTGCTGGAGTTGCAGTGCTAATCACTGAACACCACACTAGCGAGATGCTTCGGCTGCGCTCAGCATGACGGGCGGCGGTCTAATCTGTCTGAATTTCTGAATACTCTCTCTATGACCTCAACCTTCTCCTATAACCACCTCTTTTCTTTTACTGAGTCCGTCTTCAAAAGCATGGGCTGCCCCGATGATGACGCCACACTGGCTACGGAAACGCTGCTTTCGGCTGATTTGCGCGGCATTGATTCTCACGGTGTAGCCCGCCTTATTGGGTATGTGCGCCTGTGGGAAGCCGGCCGCATCAATGCTACGCCGCGGGTAGGTGTGACGTACGAAACGCCCAGCACCGCCGTGGTGGATGGGGATGGTGGTTTGGGATTGGTAGTAGGCCCCAAGGCTATGCAGGTGGCTATTGAGAAGGCGCAACAGGCTGGTACGGGTTGGGTATCGGTGCGCAACTCCAACCATTTCGGTATTGCGGGCTACCACGCCATGAAGGCGCTGCCGCATGATATGATTGGCCTGGCCATGACCAACGCCTCGCCGCTGGTAGCCCCCACTCACTCCCTGGACCGGCTACTGGGTACCAATCCCATTGCGGTAGCTATTCCCGCCGGCGACCAGCCTGATTTTGTGGCCGATTTTGCCACGACTACGGCCGCCAACGGCAAGCTGGAAATCCTGCAGCGCAAAAATCAGCCCGCCCCGGCTGGATGGATTCAGGACAAAGATGGCCACACATCCACCAACCCCAACGAGCTGAAAGACGGCGGCGCGCTGCAGCCCCTGGGCGGCGAAACCGGCTCCCACAAAGGCTACTGCCTGGGCAGCGTAGTAGATATCTTCTCCGCTGTGCTTTCCGGCGCTAACTACGGCCCCTGGGTGCCGCCCTTCGTAGCCTTCCTGCAGCCCCCCGCCGACCCAGTGGGCCAGGGCATCGGACATTTCTTTGGCGCCATGCGCGTAGATGCCTTCCGCCCCGCCGCCGAGTTCAAAGCACACATGGATAACTGGATTACCACCTTCCGCAACGCCCGCGCCGTGCCCGGCCAGCAGGTGCTCATCCCTGGCGACCCGGAGCGCGAAACCGCCGCCCACCGCCTGTTGGATGGTATTCCGCTGCTGACGCCGGTAGTGCAGGACCTGGAAACGGTAGGCAAGAAATTCGGCTTGTCGCTTTAAAGCTTAAAACACAAAAAGCCCGCTTGCATTGCTGCAAGCGGGCTTTTTATTGGGGGTAAGGGCAGCTTAAATCAACGCGCCTTCCTTGAAGAAAGTATCCATGGCTACGTCCTTATTGAGGTAGCGGGAGTTGAAGGAGGTATCGGAGCCGTTCAGGTACAGGCAGGTGCCGCCATTCACGGTATCAATAATCTGGGAGTACTGATCCATAGGCAGGGCCGGGCAACCCAGGCTGCGGCCCAGGCGGCCGAACTGCTTAATAAAGTCTTCGCTGACATAGTCGGCACCGTGCATAACCACGGAGCGCATCATGGCGTTATCATTGTAGCCTTCGTCTACGCCCTGCAGCTTCAGGGAGCGGCCGTGCTTGCCGTAATACTCGCCTTGAGTTACATAAAAGCCCAGGCTGCTCATGTTAGACTCATTCTCGTTGGAGAAGGAAGTAGCTACGTTTTCGCCGGAGTTGTGCCCGTGGGCCACCAGCGTATTAAACAGAATCTGCTTGTGGGCCAGGTCCAGCACCCAAAGGCGCTTTTCCGTGGAGGGCTTCTCAAAGTCAATGACCGTGAGCAGTTGCTTGTCTTCGCTTAGCTTACCGTCACCTTTCAGATTAAGGTAGCCCGTCAGGGCCTTCTCAAACACCGCATAGCGCAGGCCGGTGGCTTCTACGCCCAGCTCTTTATACAGCTGGCGGGTAGTCTGGGCAAAAGCGCTGGCCCGCAGTTCAGCAGCGGTTGGCAAACGGTGTTCAGCAGTAGTAGCGCGAGCCTGGGTAGAGCCCATGGGCGTAGCCAAAGGAGTAGCCATAAATAGCGAAGCTACGAATGGCAGGATACGACGTGCTGCCCGACGCGCCCGGCGCTTCAGACGATTCCGGCGAATAACACTTGGCTTTTCCATATCAGGTATTCTGGTTGGGTCGGGGTTAGGTACTTTCTGTGTAAGCAGAAGTAATGCCGACTATACGTAAAAAACGGCTGATGGGTGGGATGTACCAGGGGTAGGTAGTGAGCTAAACATATATAGCCGCCTTATAATTCAAATCAGAAGCACTTGGGTTTTGACCATCCAAATTTTATATAGCTCCTATCCACAATAAGAGAATAGTATTTTGTTAATTTAGAACCCCAGATCGGCCACCCCCCGATCTGGGAATAATCTCTCTTTTCCCACTCCCCAATTCCCACTGCTTATGCACACGCGTACTCCTTTCAGGAGGGCAGCTGCCCTCCTGTGTCTTCTTGGCTGCCTACTGGTTGGCGCCAACCGCCCGGCCCAGGCCCAGAAAATTGTCCTCCAGGGTTTCTGGTGGGACTATTGGAACAGCAACTACCCCAACGGCTGGGCTAATTACATTGCGCAGCTGGCACCGCGCCTGAAAGCCATGGGCATTGATGCCGTGTGGCTGCCGCCATCGGTTAAAAATGGTAATCAGGGCAATGGCTACTCCCCCTTCGACAACTACGATTTGGGCGATAAGTACCAAAAAGGCTTTGTAGGTACGCGCCTGGGCACCAAAGATGAGCTGCTGCGCGCCGTAGCCATTCTGCATGCCAACGGCATTGAAGTGGTGCAGGATATTGTCCTGAACCACGTAGATGGCGCCGGCTCGCAGTCTGGCGCGGGCGGCCAGGACCCGGCGGCCTGGGAAGACTACACGACTAGCAAGTACAAAAACTTCCGGTATGTGAGCTACACCAAGCCGGCTGCGGCCGAAGACGCCGCTAATTACCTGGCCCGCAACGGCCGCTTCTCCAAAAACTGGCAGAACTTCAACCCCAATCCCGGCAACAACTCCACCTCCGGCGACTGGAATGCCGTGTACTTCGGTCCCGATGTGAGCTACTACAACGGCTCTTACGGCCAAAGCTCCAACGCCACCTACAACCCCACGCAAACCGCCGACTACATGCGCAACAACACCCGTGACTGGTTGGTGTGGTATAAAAAGCAGGTAGGGTTTGATGGCGTGCGGCTGGATGCCGTGAAGCACTTCCCCGACTTTGCCATGGAGGACTTCCTCTACAACATGCAAAGCAACGCCGGCTGGGCGAATGGCGGCGCTACTATGTTTGCCGTAGGCGAATGGGTAGGCTCCTCCGCCCAGATGGACGGCTGGGTAGCCAACGTGCAGAATCGCGCCGGCACCTTCGACTTCTCCCTGCGCAATGGCATTTACAACATTGTAAGCCAGGGCGGCAATTTTGATTTGGGCAGCCTGCCCGGCTACCAGCAGGGCACGCGCGTGGTTAACATTGGGGGCACCTACGTGCACCGCACGGTGCCTTTCGTGAACAACCACGACACCTTCCGCCCCACCACCGATACCAACGGTAACTACACCGGCTGGAACACCGGCTCGGAACTGGCGCCCCATATCGACCCTTCCGATGGACGCCTTTCGGCGGCCTACGCCGCGGCGCTGGCGCTGGATGGCTCGCCCCAGATTTTCTTTGAAGACCTGTTCAACGTGGGCACTACCAGCAAGCGTTTTGTGCACCAGCCCACCAGCACCACCGACCTGCCCACCCGCTCCGACCTGGAAAACCTAATCTGGTGCCACCAGAACCTGCATTTCAAGGACGGTGCCTACAAAGTGCGCGGCCAGGCTGCCGACCACCTTGTGATTGAGCGCAGCACCAAGGCTATTATCGGCATCAACGATAACTGGAGCACCTGGCAGAACACCACCGTGAGCTGCGACTTTGCGCCCGGCACGGTGCTGAAGGATTACTCCGGCGCCAATGGCACCGCCACGGTTACCGTGAGCGGCTCGCAGACGGTGGCCATCAACACGCCGCCCTGCAACGGCACGGCCAGCGGCGGCCGCCGCGGCTACTCGGTGTGGGCGCCCACCGGCATTGGCACCAATTATACCAAAGCCGCCCTCAGCACCACGCAGGAATGGGAGTTGGCCGATGATCTGGGCGACTCGCATGCCTCCTCCCTGAAGCAGGGCGGGCAGTTGCCGGCCGCCTCTACGGCGCTGCGCACGGCCGGCCGCATTTATTCGGCAGCCAGCAAAACTATTACCTATACACTGTACCCCACCGATGCTACCCGCAGCCTGACCATTGCGCTGTACAACAGCGCCGGTACGCTGGTAAGCAGCAAAACCGGCACGGGCACCCTCACCGGCACGTATACGCCCAGCACCGCCGGCTGGATTACGCTGAAGGCGAAGAATGCCAGCACCACCAACCCTGCCCAGCGTGCCTTCGTGAAAGCCACTTACACAGCTCCCACGGCCGTGGTAGGCTCCATGACGGCCCGCGGCACCAACCCCACCGACGAGCAGGGAGCCAAGGCCGACCTCACTACCGGCCTCTCCGTGTACCCGAACCCTACTTCTGCCGGGCATATTGAGTTTACGGTGCAAACCCCGGCCGAGCGTACGGTTACCGTGCGGCTCTATGACCTGACCGGGCGCCTAGTACATACCCAGACCGAGCAGCTTTACGCCGGCTCTAATGAACTGCGCCTGAAAGTGACGACTTTGCCGGCCGGCGTATATCAGCTTTCGGTTCCCGAACTGAACCGCAGCAGCAAAGTTCTGGTGCGGTAGAACCGCCTGATTTTTGGCTAAAGAAAAGCTCCTTCCTAATAGTGGAAGGAGCTTTTTTTATTGAATTGAGCCTACGCCGGAAAAAAAATACGTGCTACCGTCCAGTAGGCGGCAATAAGGCCAATGGCAACAGAGGCCGGAATTACAATACGCTGCTTGTACCACGGCTTGGTCGCGAACCACCGCCCAATCAGCAGGTAGAGCAGTAAAATAACGGATACCTGGCCTAATTCCACACCCACATTGAAGGCTATCAGAGACTCCAGGAAAGAAGCTCGGGGAAGTCCTACAGAAGTGAGGGCGCTGGCGAAACCCATTCCATGAATCAACCCAAATCCAAACACAACTGCCAGCCGCCACGGGTTCAGGCGTGCTATGATGATGTTTTCAAGAGCCACAAATAGGATGGACAAAGCAATAATAGGTTCAACCAGGGCTGCAGGTGGCGCAATGAGGCCATATATTGCCAGCCCCAGCGTAATGGAGTGCGCTACTGTAAAGGCGGTGACCTGCCACAGCACGGCCCGCACCCGAGGCTCCAGCAGGTACAGGCTTACCACGAATAAAATGTGGTCGAGGCCAAGCGGCAGAATATGCGTGAACCCCACCCGAAGATATGTCAGCACAATATCAGTGCGGGATAGTTTGCTCAGGTCTACATCCAGCACATGCGCCTGGCCCAGCCGAGGCAGCAAAAACAGCGCTAATCCAATAAGTACCAGCCGCCGCCACTGGGCAGCTTTGGTACATGAAAGAAACATCGATCCAAACACAGCACAGGTTTATGCAGGAGCTAGCGAATGGCCAGTAGCTTACGGCCCTCGGTAGCTAATTCCGTTTCCAGATACGGGTTAATGGCCAGCGCCTGGCGGATAAGCTGCTGGCCAACGGCCTCCTTCCCGGTTTTCAGAGCAATTAGGCCGGCGCGGCACAGTTGCGTGGGGTTCTGGGAATGAGTTCGGCGGGCAGTTTGCATAAATCTGGCGGCCTGCGCATACTCGCCGCGCTTATAGTGCACCCACGCCATGGTTTCATTCACATCAAGGTTATCGGGGCGGCGCTTATACTCAATGGTGGCATGTGCCAGCGCTTTGTCCAGTTCGCCGATTTTCAGGTAGGCCAGGGCCAACTCCCGATCTACGTAGTGGCCAACGTTCTCGTCGGCATCGGCAGCCTGGGAGCTGGCATCCAGCTGGGCAATAGCATCCCGGGCAGCAGCGGTGGCTTTTTCTGGTTGGCCATTCAAACGATAAAGGTCCGTCAGCTCTTCCATAAAGGCGTAGTCCTGCACCAGGGCGTGGGCCTGCTCCAGATGTTTAATTGCCGCCGGGTACTGGCGCCGGGCGCGTTCTACCCGCCCTATTCCCGCTAGCGCGTAGGCATAGGATGGCCGGTTCTGCAGAGCCAGCCGGTATTGCTGATCGGCCAGATCGAGGCTACCGGTTTCCTCATAAAGATGGCCCAGCATCACGCGCGCCCATTCTGTTTGCTCCAGGCCTACATACCCCGCCTGTACAGCCAGGCGCATGGCCTCTACAGCGCCGGGCAGGTCACCATGAATCTCCCGCAGGTACGACACCCGCGCATAAGCCCGCAGGTCGGGGCGTACGGCATTCATTTTGTCGGCCATCCGTACGGCTTCAGGGTAGTTGCCCAGCTCCACATTCGCATCGCACAGCAAGCCGTAAACAAAGCCGCTGTACGGGTTTTGGGCCTGCGCGCGGCGGGCCAGCTCCAAGCCTTCTGAAAAGTGATGCTGGGTGAGGCTGAGCGACGCTTTGCAGCACAGCGCTTCAAAGTTCTCGGGCTGGGCCTGAAACACCTGATTCAGCAACTTTACCGCCGCGGCATCATAATACCCATGGTCACCGGTTACACGACCTTCCTGCATGTAGGCCTGGGCCAGCTGCAGCTGTGCTTCGTAGTCATCGGGGTGGGTGCGCAGGCGGGCCTGTAAGCCGGCCACCGCATTTTTGGTGTTAATCCATTCGCTGCCGACTGCTAAATCTCCGTGGCGGTTTTTTAAGTGCGGCACCGGCTCAGACCGTCGCAGCAACAAGACAGCGGCCACTGCCGCAACAAACAGAAGCAGCAAAGAAGGGTAGAAATATTTTCGCAAAGCACAAACGTTTAAAGCGTTACCAAATCAGTACGCAAACTGGCAGCCGGGCATTTTACTACCCGGCTGCCAAGGCATACCATAAAAAACCACTGATAAGCCCTATTTCGCTTAGCGCGTGTGCAACAGCTTCACGGATTGAATTACTTCTCCGCCGGATGACATTGTAGCAATGTACAGGCCTTTCTTTAGCGAGGAAGCATCCCATTTCAGCTCATACGTGCCGGGCTTACGCACTTCTTCCTGCAACAGAGTAGCAACGCGCTTACCGGTCAGGTCGCTGATATACAGCGTGACCGGAGCCTTCACGGTTACTTTATACAGGAATGTGGTTTTGCCGCCAAAGGGGTTTGGGTAGTTCTGGGACAGCGCCATGAGAGGCGCCTGCATGTTTAAGCCGGAGCTGCCGGGTGCTGCATTGGCTGTTATTATGTCACTGCCCACCGACGTACCGCGCCAAGGCGTTTGTACATAGGGATACACGGTTTTAAACTCCGCATCGTTTTTCTCTACTCCTGTGGTAAAAGTCAGCACATTCAGCAGATCCTGGGTTACAGGGTTGGTAGCGGTGGCAGAGTAGTCATCATAGAACAGGCCAATAGCTGCCAGCGCAATGCCTCCCACAGCCTGCAGCTCAATCCGCACTACATCATCTTCCAAACGGCGTCCGTTCGGGAAACCATCCATGTTAGGAATAGCCTGCAGGGAAGCATCCTTGTTGTAGCGAGCATCCGTAAGGCCCAGTACGGCGGCGGCTAACAGGCCCTCGGAGCTGAAGTCGGCCGAGTTACGGGCGGTAGCGGGCACGGCCATGTTCAGACGAAGCATGTCGCCACCGGTGGTGTTGGCTCCGGTATTCGGCAGGAAATTGTTGATGAAGGGTTTGCCGGCTGAGAGGGGGCTGCGGGCCGGTTTGCCAGTAGCCAGCTGGTAGGGGGGCAAATTAGGCACACCCGTATGAAATATGGGCAGAATATCTACCGAGCGGGGTTTGCCGGCGCGCAGCAGGTACTCGCCAAAACCACCATCAGCAGACTTGGCAAAAGCAGTACCAGCCGTGGCAGCATTGCCCAGCAGTGCTGAAACCCCGTCTTTGGTATTCCGGAAATCGAAAGATTGTAAAGAAGCCGTTTGGATGCGCAAGGATTTCAGGCCGGGCACGGCACCGCCAAACTTACTGTCATCCATGTACAGCGCCAGCTCCGGGTTAACCAGATTTTCTTCCGTGGCTTTGTCCTCGGTGTAGGGCGTCAGAGCATTCCAGTGGTCTTTCTGACCAATGGGTTCAATTACTTCGTTGGTGAGTGGCATACCCAGGCGCGATACCTGCACCCAGTCACCGCTATGCGTTTGCGTGCCATCGGCATTCAGCGTGCGGAGTTTGGGGCGGCTGGCCGAGGCCCATACGCCAATTACGTAGTCGGCGTCCAGAATATTCTTGGCACTACCCACTGCTTTGCCATCCTTTTGCAACGTGGCAATAGGGATTTGCAGCACAATGGCGTGGGTGTTTTTACGGGCCAGTCCGTCGCGGGCACCAGCGGCGCTACGGATACCTCCCAGATCAAAAATACCACCCAGATCAGCAAAGAAAGGATCATCTACCGGGCCGCAGAAGATTTTCATGCCGCTTACTTCTTCAATAGCATCACTCATCAGCTTGTCGTAGGTAGTTCCCAGGCCTACGGTAGCATCTTCAATAGAGCGCGGCCCAATGTTGGTGGGTGGTACCTTACCATTGGCTACCAAGGTGGTAAAGGCGGCCCCACCCGTGCTCATCTCACATTTGTAAGTGGTCTTCAGGTTTTGCTTGCCCAGCCGGATGTTGAAGAACGTGGTAGGATCTTCATTTTCGCGGGTGAAAGTGAAACGATAGGTAATATCATCCCCCGTAGTAGTGGTCTTGTTTTTAATGTGGATTTCGTAGCGCACATTCTCCCCAAACGTGTTATAGTTTGGCCCGCCCTGCGGCAGCTCCAGCGGAATATAGTTGGCAATGATAGTTACCGTTTCCGGGGCATTGGGGCTGCGAAACGCATATAAGTCTGTGTTGTCTGCCAGCGGATCATCGGCAATCAGGGGGGCTTCGCGGTGGCTGGAGGCTTCCAGCGTAGTGGTCTGCCCACTCCAGACGGCCAGGCCTAGCGCACCTGTTGCCATTAGGGACAGTGATAAAAGCGGACGAGTAATCATGTTCATACACAGTGTGGTTTGGGAGGAATAAAAAATACACGACAGCCAGCCCACGGATGGGCCAGGCAAACAACAGTTACAACAGAGGTGGGATAGAGGCGGGGCGCAGGTACCAAAAGCAGCATACCGCTCAGAACCGGGTATAAACTGAGGCTCAGTATATAATCTTGCTTCTAGCGGTAATTCACTTACGAGCAAGCGCCCGTAAACAGATTGGTTAAGTTCAATTTTTTTGAAAAAAAATTGAACTTGCCTTCAAAACCACTTCCTCTCGCATCTGGAGGGGGCAGCCGCTATTTCTTCGTTACTTTTGTGCCCCCGAAGCGGTTTGTCAGATATCTGTTTTTCACCCCCGTTTCGCTTGTGCCCTTTGTGGCGCGCCGCACCTTATGGCTAAAGTCGCAATCAACCTCTCTACCGGGAGTCTGCAGCAGGAAGAAATTATTGTAGGTATTGATTTGGGCACTACTAACTCGCTGGTAGCCTACATTCATCCGGAAACCCGCCAGCCAGTGGCCATTAATGATATGGGCCGGGGCACCATTGTACCCTCGGTGGTACACTTCCCTCAGGGTGGAGAAACGCCCATTGTGGGCACCGATGCCAAGGAATACCTGCTCACCGATCCGCAGAACACCATTTACTCGGTGAAGCGCCTGCTGGGCAAGTCTTACCGTGACCTGGGCGAGCACGCCGAAGATCTGGGCTATAAGGTAATTGATGATAACTCCGAAGGCCTCGTGAAAATCCGGGTGGGCGACCAGTTCTACTCGCCCATTGAGCTTTCGGCTGAGATTCTAAAGGAGCTGCGGGCCCGGGCCGAGCACGCTTTGAAAACGCCCGTGAACAAGGCCGTTATTACCGTGCCGGCTTATTTCAACGATTCTCAGCGCCAGGCCACCCGCGACGCCGGCCGCCTGGCCGGGCTGGAAGTGCTGCGCATTGTAAACGAGCCCACGGCCGCCGCGCTGGCCTACGGTATCGGCCTCTCGCCCGAAGAAGAGAAAACCGTGGCTGTGTATGACTTGGGAGGTGGTACTTTCGACGTTAGCATTCTGCGCATTCAGCAGGGCATTTTTGAAGTACTCAGCACCAACGGCGACACCTATCTGGGCGGCGACGACCTGGACCGCCTGATTTATAACTACTGGGCCAGTGAGTATCAGCTTTCCACCCTCCTGTTTCAGAACCCCATGGCCCAGCAGGAACTGCGGCTGCTGGCCGAGCAGGCCAAGCGCCAGTTAAGCGGGGCTGATACGTTTGAGGCTGAGTTTGGCGGCACCATGCTGCCGCTCACCAAAGCCAAGTTCAATGAGCTTGCCCAGCCGCTGGTAGAGCGCACCATCGTTTCCTGCCGTCAGGCTCTGACCGATGCCAAACTCACGCCCCAGGACCTCGACGCCGTTTTGCTGGTTGGTGGCTCCACGCGCGTGCCGCTGGTCTACGAATCAGTTTCGGCGTTTTTCCAGCAGCCCGCCAACAACTCCCTGAATCCCGATGAAGTGGTAGCCCTGGGCGCCGCTATTCAGGCGGATATTCTGGCCGGCAACCGCCGCGACGTGCTGCTGTTGGACGTAACCCCGCTTACCCTGGGCATTGAAACCCTGGGTGGCCTGATGGACCCCATCATTCCCCGCAACTCCAAAATTCCCACCAAAGCCGGGCGCCAGTACACCACCAGCGTAGACGGGCAGGTAAACCTGAAAATCTCCGTGTACCAGGGCGAGCGTGACCTGGTAAAGGAAAACCGTAAGCTGGCTGAGTTTGATCTGCGCGGTATTCCGGCTATGCCCGCCGGCTTGCCTAAAGTGGACGTAAACTTTATTCTGAATGCCGATGGTATTCTGAAAGTGGAGGCCATTGAGCTGCGCTCCAACACCCGCCAGGCCGTGGAAATCAAGCCCCAATACGGCCTTACTGATGAGCAGGTGGAACAGATGCTGATGGACTCCCTCACTCACGCCCGCGAGGATGTGGCCGCCCGCATGGTGATTGAAGCCCGTACCGTGGCCGAGCAGATGCTGTACCAGGTGGAGCGCTTCGTGGAGAAAAATAACCAGCACCTGACGGAAGAAGAAATAACCGAAACGGCCGCTTCCACCGAGCGCCTGCGGGAAGCCCTGGCTACAAACACTAAAGACACCATTCTAAAGGCGGTTGATGAGCTGGAGGAACTGACGCGCCCCTTCGCCGAACGGGTGATGAACATCTCCATCAAGCAGGCCATGGCCGGAAAAAAGATTGAGTAGTGAAGGCAGGCATAGCTTCACCAGCTCCAACCTACCTGTCATTCTGAGCCCAGCGAAGGACCTTCTTATGGCTGAACGATAATCGTACAAACGACTCGTTGATGCGTGAGAAGGTCCTTCGCTGAACTCAGAATGACAAACTTTTCTACCGCTAACCTCAGATTCGCTGTTAACTATTAACTATGAATGCCCAGCTCACCCGCTTATGCCGCCTGGCGCAGCAACCATCCCGGCGCATTGTGGGGCTGATGTCGGGCACTTCTTTGGATGGCCTGGATGTGGCGTTGTGCCGTTTTACGGGTCATGGCCCGGCTACGCAGATTACGGTAGAGCAGTTTGCTACGGTAGCCTATTCAACGGATACCCGGCAGCGCATTCAGCAGGTGTTTGCCCGGCAGCAGGTAGATCTGCAGCACCTCACCCTGCTACACGCCTGGCTGGGCACGTTGCACGGGGAGCTGGTGCTGGAATGCCTGCAGCGTTGGGAGGTGCCCCCAGCCGAAGTAGACCTTATTGCCAGCCATGGCCAGACGGTTTTTCACGCCCCGCGCCACCAGCACCAACTGCCCGATTGGCCTAACGCTACCCTGCAGCTCGGCGACGCTGACCACCTGGCCGTGCGCACCGACATTCTGACCGTGAGTGATTTTCGGCAAAAGCACGTAGCCGCCGGGGGCGAAGGTGCCCCGCTGGCCGTTTACGGTGACTATCTGCTTTTCTCGCAACCCGGCGAAGACCGGCTCCTGCTGAACCTGGGTGGCATTGCTAACTTTACCTATCTACCCGGCTCGCTGGATGCCACGGCCGTATTCAGCACGGATACCGGCCCGGCCAATACCCTGCTGGATGCCGTGGTACGCCAGCACTACCCGGGCCTTAGCTATGACGCCGATGGAATGCTGGCCGCCCAGGGAACGGTGCAGGAAAACCTGCTAACGGAGCTACTACAGCATTCCTTTTTTCAGGCCAAGCTGCCCAAAACCACCGGCCCCGAGCTGTTTGGTCTTGCCTACCTGCGGACCGCACAGGAGCGCAGCCATACGCAGCATCTCTCTCCTCCCGATTTGCTGGCTACGCTGACTGCCCTGAGCGCGGAAGGAATTGCCCGCGCCGTGCGGCAGCGCTTAGGACTGCACCCTGCCTTGCCCATTTATATCAGCGGGGGCGGGTTGCACAACCCCGTTCTCTTAGCGGCACTCCAGGCCCGGCTGCCGCTCTGCCGGCTGGGCTCCACGGCCGTGCTGGGGATTCAGCCTGATGCTAAAGAAGCGGTTTTGTTTGCCACCCTGGCCAACGAAACGCTGGTTGGGGAACCCCGCACCATTGGCTCTGGCACCCAGGCGGTACCGGCGGTTTCACTCGGCAAAATTTCCTTGCCCGGTTAGCGCCCCGTAGCAGCCGAAGTAGGTGGTGGTGGTATCGGAATCAACCCAAAAAACAGCACCCGGGTAGCGGCCGCATCCCGGAACGACACATCCAACTGCACATGCGGGGTGGCCGCCAGCGTATCGGCTTTAAAAGTGAAAGCATAAAAGCGGCGCACATCTTCGCCCTCCCCTACCCGCAAGCCAAACTTGTATAGCTCAAACGCCGGCTGGTAGTGCTGCCCCGCCTGGTACAGAGATTGAGCCGCAGCCTGAAACTGCTTCTGCGACACTGCCTGCGTTACCTCTGGGGCCAGCAGGCCGTAGGCAGTAGCATAATCACCCCGCAACACCGCCAACAGAAACTGCCGGGCTACCTGCATCTGGGAAGGCGGCGCGGCTACGGCCTCTGTGGGCCCTGCTACCAGGCCGGACAGGAGCACAACCAAAATCAAAAACCGGGGAAGTCGCATAGAAAGTTGCTGGGCTTGCCTAGAGGTAACGCCGGACAAGGCGCAAAGACTCACGCGGGGCGAAAATAAATCGGCGGCACTCCGGTGGGCGTGTGCCTACCAAAGTGCCGCCGATGCGGATTGTATTACTACCGAAGCGTTAGTCTACCACCACGCGGCGTACTACGTGCAACTGCTCGCCGGTAATGTGGAGCATGTAGACTCCCTGTGCCAGCGTACGGGTATCAAACTCAGCTTTGGCACCGCTACCGGGGCGGCGTACTACCTGCTGCGCCACGCGCTGGCCCAGGCTGTTATACAGCGTAAGCGTGGCCGCACCCTTGGTTGTGCTTACGCCATCCATATGCACCGAAATGGGCGCAGAATGCGTGGGGTTAGGATACACGCTAATGGTAAGGCCGGCCGTTTGCTCGCGTTGGGCCGTTCCCACCGAAACCGTGAGCGGCAGGCTGTACAGGTTGTTGGCGCGGCTGGTTTCCGAAAGCGTTGTTTCCGCATCCAGCATCAGCAACACATAATAGCTGCCGGCTTTGGTGGTGGTCGGAATGGCGGCGGTAATCTGCTGCACGCGCGTCAGGCCATTGGTTAGGGAGGCATCGGTGGCAGCACCCAGCTTCACATCAGCAGCATCCAGCTTGTTATCAGCGGAAAGATACATGGTGAGCGGAACGCTGGTAGCCGAAGTGGTGCCCAGGTTAGTGACGGTAGCACTGGCCGTGAGGCTCTTGCCGGCTACAATGCTGGCGGGAGAAACACTGCCCGAGGCGGCTACAAAGGCCAGGTCCGGCTTGGAAACGGTAGCGGAGTTTACCGTTAGGGCTACGGAAGCCACGTTATCGGTTTCGTTGCTTTCCGTTACGGCTGCCGAAGGATCGGCCACGAACAGCACGTAGTAGCTGCCGGCGGTGGTAGTAGCCGGAATGGTGAGGGTAGCCGTGCGCGTGGCCGTGCCGGAAGCCGCCAATGAGGCGCCGGTTGCGGTTTGCAGCAGCACATCACTGCTTTCCCAAGTGGCATTAGCCGACAGATAATAGCCCAGCGTGCTGGACGCAGCCGAAGCGGAACCATCATTCTTCACTACCACGCTGCTGGTGAGCGTGCCGCCGCTCAGCACCGAACCCGCCTGCAGGGTAGCAGAGGCCAGCGTGAGGTTGGGCTCGGCATCACCTACTTTCAGGGTAGTTACCGCTACGTTGTTGTTCTCGTTTGATTCTGGCTCCTGCTTATCCGGGTCGGCCACGCACAGAACATAATAGGTGCCATAGCTGGTGCCGGCCGGAACCGATAGGGTACCGCCGCGGGTGGCGCTGCTGCCGGCATTCAGAGTGCCGCCACTTACGGTGGCCAGCGGTACGTCGCTCACGCTGAAAGTCTGGTCCGAGGAGAGGTAGTAGCCCACATTGCTGTAGGTGGCATTACCCTGGCCCGAGTTGGTGATAGTAGCTGAGGCCGTGAGGGTAGAGCCCGGGGTAGTGCTGCTGGTTTGTAGCGAAACGCCGGACACCGTCAGGTCAGCGGGCAGAATACAGGTGGCTTTGGCCTGAAAGCCGCCGCTAGTGTAATAGCCGCTGCTGAATACCAGGGTAAGTGCGCCTTCACTGTTGGTAGCCTGAACCGTATTGTTAGAATTCTGGTAGTAGTAGTAAGTAGCCAGGAGCGGAGCATTCGTGCTGGTACCGTCATAGATGTAGAGGTTGGAGTAGACTTCCAGCGAGAGTTGCGAGAACGTCAGTTGTACCTTGGCCCCGGTTGTGCCGGGCTTAATGACGAGGGCCCCATCGGAGTAAGAGGCATAATTTTCTGTACCGCCGTTGTCGTAAATATCCGCGTTACAGGTAGTGAGGGTGTTGGTACCCGAAGCAGGGACAATAACACCTTTGAACGGTGCCGTTACGGTAATCTGAATAGCACCATAGGTATTGTTCTGCTCATTGGTCTCACTTACCTGATTGGTAGCATCGGCCACGAACAACACATAATAAGTGCCCGGCGTAGTAGTTGTAGGCACTGTAGCGCTGGTATTGCGGTAGGAGTACGAACCTCCTCCCAACGCTCCACCCGTGGAGGTTACCAACAGTACGTCATTACCATCAAAGGTGGTATTGGAAGACAGGTACACCTGCGCATTGCTGGTTGATGCGCTGGTGTTGCCCTGATTTATTACATAGAAGCCGGTCGTAAAATTGCTGCCGGCCGCTACGCTGTAGCGCGATAGGCTAGCGTCCGATATGTACAAATCTACGCTGGGCTGCACCACCGATATGCTGGTGTAGGTTACGTTGTTCTGCTCATTAGACTCGGTTATGCTGTTCTTGTTATCCGCTACCATCAGCAGGTAATAGGTACCTACGGCAGTGCCCGTGGGGATGGTAACGGTAGAAGATACCGAACCATAGTTGTAGTAGCTGTTGGTACCGGTAATGCTGGCTAGCGTGTTATTGCTGAGCAGTACGTCCGTGCCATCATAGGTAGCATTTTTCGACAGATAAAAGCCCACGCTGGTGGCAGCCGAGGTCATATTGCCCTGGTTATAGATGTAGCCGTACAGGTCCAGCTTGCCACCGGTTACTACTGAATAAGAAGAAGTGGTAACTGAATATGCCTGCAGATCCACGTAAGGATCCTCTACCGCCAACGATACGGCCGACACGTTGTTCTGCTCGTTGGATTCGGCTACCGTATTCTGATAATCCGCCACAAACAACACGTAATACGTACCGGCTTTGGTGCCGGAAGGAATGGTAAGCGTGGTGCTCCGGCTGTCGTACTGCTGGGCGCCCAGCTGGCCGCCCGTTGAGGAGGCGAGCAACACATCCTGCCCATCCAGCTTGCTGTCAGTAGATAGATAATAAGCCGCGTTAGAGCTGCTGGCCGTACTGTTTCCCTGATTGTAGATATAGCTGGAGGCCGAAATCTGGCTGCCGGCGGTGGTTTTATTGACCCCCAGGCCGGCCTGCAGCATGGTTAGGTCAATGGTGGGTGCCTCCACCGTCAGGGCCAGGGCCGAGAGGTTGTTCTGCTCGTTGGTTTCGGTTACCTGGTTCTGGTAGTCGGCTACTACCAGCACGTAATAGCTACCGGGCGTGGTGCCGGATGGAATAGTGGCGGAAGGATAAAAGTAGGCGTATCCACTGGCGTCAATGGTGCCCAGATTGGAATTCGTCAGCAGCTTGTCGCTGCCATCCAGCACCGCATCTTTCGAGAGATAAAAGCCGACGGTTACCGATTTTACCGTGGCATTGCCCTGGTTGGATACATAGCCATTTATACTGACATAGTTACCCGCCATAACGGAGGTGGGAGACAGCGAAGTGGAGTTAATGCTAAGATCCACGGAGGGGGGCACCACGCTGAAGGAAAGGCTCACCACGTTGTTTTGCTCATCACTCTCGGCTACTCCATTCTGGTTATCGGCCACAAACAGCAGATAATACGTGCCGCTGCTGGTCGTCTGCGGAATGGTCAGGTTCTGGTCGCGGTAGCTGGAGCCTTTCGCGGCCAGGTAGCCACCGGTAGAAGTAGCCAGTAGCACATCGGAGCCATCCAGCGTATTGTTGGTAGACAGGTAGTAGCCTACGTTGCTGGAGCTGGCCGTGGTGCCGCCCAGGTTATAGATGGACGAGGTAACGTACATGTTATTGCCCGCCACAATGGAAAGCGGCTGAGCCGAGGCCCCCTGAATGGCCAGATCTGCAAGCGGAACCGAGGTGACGCAGCTGATAGTAGCCGCGAAGCCCTGGTAGCCATAATAATTGTAATAGTTGGAGGTGAACTTTACCGTCAGCGCCCCCGTGTTGTTGGTAGCATACACAGTGCCGGTGCCTGAGCCGCTGGTGAACTCCGCAATAAGCGGCGCCCCGGTAGAGGTGCCGTCGTATATGGATATTTGCTCGTAGTACAGCTGAATGGTGGTAAAATCCAGCTTAATCTTATTGCCCGCTACGCCGGGGTTAATCGTCAGCACTCCGTTGGAGTTGGCGCTGGGGCTGTTATTAGGGCCACCATCATCATAGAGTGTTCCCTCACAGGCCGTAATAGAGCTGGTACCCGAAACCGGCATGGAGTAGGTCTGGGCCTGAGCGCCCTGGCTCATGAGCATACCCGCTGCCAGCAGCCAGCAAAACATAATCCACCAGCCATACTGCCGGCGGGCACTAGAGTAATTGTGCTTCATAGAGAAAATTTGGGAGGGTAAGCAGGTAATGGGTGGAGTAGGCGTATATCAGGCCCGGCCGGGGCGGAATAATCGCGCACCGAGGACACCGGTAAAATGAAAATGGGAGTTATTCCTCTTCCTGAGGTACCAGAATAAAAACGTCTTCGCCGGGGCGCTTCATAATATATTTTTCACGGGCGAATTTCTCCAGCAGCTCAGGGCTGCTTAATAGCTCGGCGCGGTCTTTTTTAACCTTATCTATCTCATTAAGATAGTACTCCTTATCCGTCTGCAGCTCGTGCCACTTCTGATACATTTCATACTGCTTCAGCAGGTCGTTGGCATCAAACACCAGCATCCACACCAGAAAGGCCAGGCCCGTCAGGAAATAGAAACTACGAAGGAAATGCGGGACCCGGTTTAGGATATCTAGCAGACGCATAGCCTCAAAGATACAGAAAGCCGCCCCACAGTTGCAGGGCGGCCTTCTATTTTTTCAGGAATTTGGTACAATACCCGACTACATCTTTTTGCCGGGGAAGTAGGCCGTTTCGCCCAGCTCTTCCTCAATGCGGAGCAGCTGGTTGTATTTGGCCATCCGGTCGGAGCGCGAAGCGGAGCCGGTTTTGATCTGGCCGGTGTTCAGGGCCACGGCCAGGTCGGCAATAGTATTATCCTCCGTTTCGCCCGAGCGGTGGCTCATGATGCTCTTGTAGCCGTTGCGGCGGCCCAGGTTTATGGCATCAATCGTCTCGGTGAGCGTGCCAATCTGGTTTACTTTAATGAGGATGGCGTTGGCAATCTGCTCATCAATACCGCGCTGCAGGCGGTTTACGTTGGTCACGAACAGGTCGTCGCCCACCAGCTGGGTGGTTGCGCCAATGCTGTTGGTGAGAGCCTTCCAGCCGCTCCAGTCGTCCTCGTCCATGCCATCTTCAATGCTGATGATGGGGTACTTCTTGGTCCAGTCGGTCCAGTAGCTCACCATTTCGGAAGACGTCAGCTTGTCGCCGGTGCTCTTCTTGAAGTGGTAGTGGCCATCGGAATAGAACTCCGAGGCGGCAGCATCCATGGCAATCATCACGTCGTCGCCGGGCTTGTAGCCAGCCGTTTCAATGGCCTGCAGTACAATCTTAATAGCGTCTTCGTTGGATTTGATGTTGGGCGCAAAACCGCCTTCATCACCCACGTTGGTGCTGAAGCCCTGCTTTTTCAGCACGTTCTTCAGGTGGTGGAAAATTTCCGTACCCCAGCGCAGTGCTTCCGAGAAAGACGAAGCGCCCACGGGCATAATCATAAACTCCTGAAAGTCGATGCTGTTGTCGGCGTGCGAGCCCCCATTCAGGATATTCATCATGGGCACGGGCAGCGTGTTGGCATTCACCCCACCCACGTAGCGGTACAGCGGCATACCGGCATCCTGCGCGGCGGCGCGGGCCACGGCCAGCGACACCCCCAGAATAGCATTGGCGCCCAGGTTACCCTTGTTAGGCGTGCCATCCAGCTCCAGCATAATCTTATCCAGCAGGCCCTGCTCGTAGATGGAGAAGCCCACCAGTTCTTCGGCAATTTTGCTGTTCACGTTATCCACCGCCTGTAGCACGCCCTTGCCCATGTACTTCGACTTGTCGTCGTCGCGCAACTCTACGGCTTCGTGCTTGCCGGTGCTGGCGCCCGAAGGAACCGCAGCACGGCCTACGGTACCGGTTTCGGTGGTCACGTCTACTTCTACAGTCGGGTTGCCGCGCGAATCAAAGATCTGGCGGGCATGGATGGCGGTGATAATGCTCATAGGAAAAGTTAAGTTGGTGATGGTAACGGCAGACTCCTTACAGCGTGGGCGCGGTAAATAGCGCAGCCGCTTTGCAGCAGCAAGGTACTCAATTGAAGGTTTTAGCGCAGCGCTTTACGCAGTAGTTGCAAAGTCAGCATTACAAAAAGCCAACAGAAAACTACTGGCAGCGGCCTCACTTTCGCTCCCACTACCCTGCTGCCTCTCCACTGAGGCAACCGCCACGTGGGCTCTAATTCAGTCCTCAGGCTACAGGTAGCAGACTCCTGAAGCTATAGAGTAAAAATTATTTCTTCCTGAAAGACATTCCAAAAAGATTAGAGCAAGTTGATGATGACTAAACTAAAACGCCGTTAAATTCTTCCATACAGCTCATCTGTTTTAATAAGGTGGCATCATCCCGCTTAGAACTCATCTTCAAAGTTTTTTTAGCATTGTTCAATCATAAAAACCCATTTATAGAATGGTTTTGTAAAACGTTTAGAACAAAAAAAGGGCTGCACATTTTAGTGCAGCCCTTTTTACTGAAGTCAGTAATGCTAGTGGAAGTGCTTACTCAGCAGCCTTTTCCTCGCGGGTTTCGCCGTCGTTGAGGGTTTCCGTAGCAGTATCTTCTGGAGCAGCAGTTTCCACTACAGCATCCGTTGCAGCCGGAGCAGCAGCCGCAGCCGGAGCAGCTTTCTTCTTGCTGCGTGAGCGACGGGTTGTAGCCTTGGCTTCGCCGGCCGATTTGGCTTCCAGCAGAACTTCGTTGTAGTCTACCAGCTCAATGATGCACATCTCGGCGTTGTCACCCAGACGGTTGTCGCTCAGCTTGATGATGCGGGTATATCCACCGGGGCGCTGACCAATTTTAGCCGCAACCTCGCCGAACAGCTCTTTCAGCGTCTCTTTGCTTTGCAGTACCGAGAATACCAGACGACGTGAGTGCGTGGTATCGTTCTTCGATTTCGTCAGCAGCGGCTCCACAAACTTGCGCAGGGCTTTCGCCTTAGCAACTGTGGTAGTAACCCGCTTGTGCATAATCAGGGACGATGCCATGTTGGACAACATAGCATTGCGGTGCGAGGCCGTACGGCCGAGGTGGTTGATGGTTTTACCGTGACGCATAAAAAAAGGAAAATGTGGGCTTGCGAACAACGACCACGGCGGAAGGCAGCCAGGCTACCATCACATTAGAACCGTTGTCCCTTGGGGCTCACTCAGTGAATTGGATGAATGGGGTGCAAAGGTAGTGAATACCTGTACAAAAAAAATGTGCTGAAGTGAAAATGTACGGGTAGTACATTCCTCACCTTCAGCACATTTTCACTAGAGGAAGACTATTCCTCGTCGAGCTTATACTTGCCCAGATCCATCCCGAAGGTCAGACCCTTTTCCTCTACGAGGTTTTCCAGCTCGGTCAGCGACTTCTTACCGAAGTTGCGGAACTTCATCATGTCTGCCATGTCCAGCTGCACCAGGTCGCCGAGGGTTTTGATATCGGCAGCCTTCAGGCAGTTGTAAGCACGCACCGACAGATCCATATCAGCCAGTGGGGTCTTCAGAACCTTGCGCATGTGCAGGGTCTCTTCGTCCACGGTTTCCTCTTCTTCTGCCTTAGCCGTTTCGAAGGTCATGGTGCTGTCCGAGAACAGCATGAAGTGTTGAATCAGAATGTTGGCAGCACCTTTCAGCGCTTCCTCCGGGTGAATGGAGCCATCCGTCTGAATCTCGATGAGCAGCTTCTCGTAGTCAGTTTTTTGCTCAACACGGGTGTTCTCAATGCTATACTTCACGTTCTTAATAGGCGTGAAAATGGCATCAATAGCAATCTGACCGAAAACCTGGTCGGCTGGCTTGTTTTCCTCTGCAGGAACGTAGCCGCGGCCTTTCTGAATCGTGAACTCAAACTCCAGCTCTTTGCTGGGGTCTACGTTGCAGATAACCAGTTCCGGGTTCAGCACCTGGAAGCCCGTGGTGAAGTTGTTGATTTCGCCGGCTTTGAAAACTTCATTGCCTTTGAAACGAACTGTGATTTTATCCTCGATAGCATCACTCACCTTCTTGAAGCGTACCTGCTTCAGGTTGAGAATGATTTCGGACATGTCCTCAATCACGCCCTCGATGGTCATGAACTCGTGCAGTACGCTGGAAGTGCGAACCGACGTGATGGCATAGCCCTCCAGCGACGACAGCAGGATGCGGCGCAGAGCGTTGCCGATCGTGACGCCGTAGCCTTTCTCCAGCGGTTTGAATTCAAACGTTCCGTAGAAGTCGTCGGACTTTTCCATCACGACTTTCTCCGGCATTTGAAAAGCTAAGATTGACATAAATGGGGCTTTAAATTTACAACAAGGAATAAATCGAAGAAAGGGCCCGGCCGTAGCCGGGTCCCGGATTACTTCGAGTAAAGCTCGACGATGAGCTGCTCCGTGATTTTCTCCGGAATCAGTTCGCGCGAGGGGGCATTCAGGAATTTGCCCACCATTTCCTTGCCGTCCCACTCCAGCCAGGAGAACTGACGAGCGTTACGCACACTCAGGCTGGTTGTGATGGCTTCCAACGACTTCGACTTCTCACGCACACCCACCACGTCGCCCGCACGGAGCTTATAGGAAGCGATGTTAACAACTTCACCATTTACGGTGATATGCTTGTGCAGAACCAGCTGACGGGCAGCACGGCGCGTAGGGGCTACACCCAAACGATACACCGTGTTGTCGAGGCGCGACTCCAGCAAAGCCAACAGGTTGTTACCTGTGATGCCGGGCAGAGCAGCTGCCTTGTGGAAAAGGTTTTCAAACTGCTTTTCCAGTACACCGTACATGTACTTCACTTTCTGCTTCTCCATCAGCTGTACAGCATATTCTGACTGCTTCTTACGGCGGCCACGACCATGCTGGCCGGGAGGATAATTCTTTTTGTTGAGCGCCTTGCTTGGGCCGAAGATCGGCTCTGCGAAGCGACGAGCAATCTTGGTTTTAGGACCGGTATAACGTGCCATTTCGGGGATGTTGAGTTTTGAAGGGGTTGAACCGCGCGTGTCGGGCTCCTCAGACGCGCCTTGCAGGGGTGAAAGGCAGCATCGGAAACCCGACACAGGAGGCAAGCCGCAAGGCTTACCAGTTCAATATATCAGACGCGACGACGCTTGGGCGGACGGCAGCCGTTGTGGGGCAGCGGCGTTACGTCGCGGATGGTAGTTACCTCAATGCCCACGTTCTGGATGGTACGGATAGCCGACTCACGGCCGGAACCAGGACCTTTCACGAACACTTCAGCCTTGCGCATGCCCAAATCATGAGCCACTTTGCCGGCATCCGTAGCTGCCATCTGAGCAGCATAAGGAGTGTTCTTCTTCGAACCGCGGAAGCCCATCTTACCAGCCGAAGCCCAGGAAATAACCTGGCCGTTCATATTGGTGATGGAAATGATGATGTTGTTGAAGGAGGCTTTGATGTGAACCTGACCTACCTGCTCAACCTGGACAACGCGCTTCTTGGCTTTGTCTTTTCTTTTTTGTGCCATTTGGTTATCGCAAAAAACTGCGGAAGGTGTTGACTCCGGTACCGTCCGCCGGCCCGGAGTCGATTTCCGCTAAACCTTATTTAGTAGCCTTCTTTTTACCAGCAACAGTCTTGCGCTTGCCCTTGCGGGTACGCGAGTTGTTCTTGGTGCGCTGTCCGCGAACGGGCAAGCCTTTCCGGTGACGCAGACCACGGTAGCAACCGATGTCCATGAGACGCTTGATGTTCAACTGCACTTCTGAGCGCAGAACACCTTCCGTCTTGAACTCGGCAGCAATGATGCTACGGATTTCACCGGCTTCAGCTTCCGTCCAGTCTTTCACCTTCTTGCTCAGGTCGATACCGGCCTTCGTAAGAATTTGTTGAGCGGAGGCACGACCAATGCCGAAAATGTAGGTCAGCGCGATTTCGCCGCGCTTGTTGTCTGGGATGTCTACCCCTGCAATACGAGCCATGTGCTTTTTTTAAAAAAGTCTGGTGCTGTTAACCCTGACGCTGCTTGTAGCGGGGGTTCTTTTTGTTGATAACGTAGAGTTTGCCTTTCCGGCGGATGATTTTGCAATCAACGCTACGCTTCTTGACGGACGCTTTAACTTTCATGTCGTCGGGTTATTTGTAACGGTACACAATTCGGCCCTTCGACAGATCGTAGGGCGACATTTCCAGCTTCACCTTATCTCCTGGCAGGATTTTGATGTAGTGCATTCGCATCTTGCCCGAAATGTGGGCAATCAGTTGGTGACCATTTTCCAGTTCCACGCGGAACATGGCATTGGAAAGGGCTTCCAGAATCACTCCGTCCTGTTCAATGGAGGTTTGTTTGGCCATAAGGCTACTGTAAGGCTTTTTCTATGTATTCGAAGGAAGTCAGAATTTCTGCCTTGTCCTTTCTTACTACAATGGTATGTTCAAAATGCGCCGAGGGCTTATGGTCTTTGGTGCGGATAGTCCAACCATCCTTTTCCTGAACCACCTGCTTAGTGCCGAGATTCACCATAGGCTCAATGGCAATTACCAGTCCCGTCTGCAGCTTTAACCCCGAACCACGTTTACCGTAGTTGGGGACTTCAGGCCGCTCGTGGAGCTTCTTGCCAATACCATGACCGACCAGCTCGCGAACCACTCCATAACCCTGCTTCTCAACATGGTTCTGAATGGCGTAGCTCACATCGCCCATCCGGTTGCCCGCCACTGCCTGTTCAATGCCCAGGTAAAGCGACTTTTTGGTTTCTTCCAGCAACTTCAGCACCTCCGGTGCCACCTCCCCGACTGGGTAGGTGTATGCGCTATCGGAATGATAGCCGTTTAACAGCACTCCGCAGTCAACCGAAATAACGTCCCCGCTTTTCAGCGTATAGTCGCCCGGAAAACCATGCACCACCACTGAGTTAGGTGATATGCAGAGGCTGTAAGGAAAATCGTTATAGCCTTTGAAAGAAGGTTGTCCGCCATGGTCCCGGATGAATTCCTCAGCCCGAGCATCAAGCTCGCGGGTGGTAATTCCTTCCTTTATCATGCCCGCAACTTCTCCGTGGGCCTGAGCCAGTACTTTCGCGCTGGCCCGGATAAGCTCAATTTCTTCTTCGGTCTTATAAAATATCATGACCGAATTAGGAAGCCATGGCAATGTCCTGCGTACGCCCGCGAACTTTGCCCGATTTCATCATGCCATCGTAGTGGCGCATCAACAGGTAGCTCTCCACCTGATTTAGCGTATCCAATACTACCCCTACCATAATGATCAGGGAAGTACCACCGTAGAAAGCCGAGAAGGGACGAGTTACGCCAAGTAGCAAAGCGAAGGCCGGGAAAATGGCAATCAAAGCCAGAGCCAAAGCACCGGGCAGCGTGATACGCGTCAGAATCTCATCAATGTGCTCGGAGGTATCATTACCAGGTTTTACACCGGGAACAAAACCGCCGCTACGCTTCAGATCATCCGCAATCTGATTAGGGTTTACACTGATGGCCGTATAGAAATACGTGAACAACAGAATCAACACTCCAAACACCAGATTGTACTGCCAGGAAGTATAGTCCGAGAATTTCACTCCGATATAGCTGGCCATGTCACTATCATTCTGCCATACCGAGGCCACAATAGCCGGCACGAACATCAATGACTGCGCAAAGATGATGGGCATAACGCCGGCTGCATTCACCTTCATGGGAATGAACTGACGCTGTGCATTCAACTGGGTAGTGCCACCGATTTGCTTGGCATACTGCACCGGAATCCGGCGTACAGCCTGCGTGAGCACAATCACCAGCATTACTACAAAGAACAGAACAACCAGCTCCAGCAGGAAAATAAGGGCGCCGTTGATGCCTTTAGCAGCAGCTTCACCGATAATAGCTCCTGGGAAGCGCGATACAATCCCGATCATAATGATCATGGAAATACCATTGCCTATTCCCTTATCCGTGATTTTCTCACCCAGCCACATGCAGAAGAGCGTGCCGGCTGTGATGATAATCATCGTGGATACCGTAAACAGTACCCCCGGATTCATAATTGCTTCAGCGTTAATGGTGGCGATGAAGCCAACCGATTGAGCTAACACAATTGGAATAGTAAGGATACGCGTATACTGGTTGATTTTCTTACGGCCTGATTCACCCTCTTTCTGGAGCTTCTGGAAGTAAGGCACGGCAATCGTGAGCAGCTGCAACACGATGGAAGCCGAGATATACGGCATGATGCCCAGGGCGAAGATCGAAGCGTGGCTAAAAGCACCGCCGAGCAACGTATCCAGAATACCGAACAGTCCTTGTGCGCCTTGCTTCAACCGGTTTGGATCTACACCGGGCAGCACCACGTAAGAACCCAGCCGATAGATGGCAATGAAAAAAAGCGTATTGAGAATCCGCGTACGCAGATCCTCAATAGCAAAGATGTTCTTAATCGTGGTGATGAACTTGTTCATTGCCAACTAGACTTACAGAGTCACGGCTTTACCACCTGCTTTCTCAATGGCTTCAATAGCCGACTTCGAGAAGGCGTGGGCATGTACTTCCAGCGCTTTGGTGATTTCACCGCGGCCCAGGATTTTCACTTTGGCGTTTTTCGACACCAGACCAGCATTCACAAAGAATGCATTGTCCAGCGTAGTAGTAGCGCCATTTTCGGTCAAAGTAGCCAGTACATCAAGGTTGATGCCTTTGTACTCAACACGGTTGATGTTCTTGAAGCCGAACTTAGGGATCCGACGCTGCAGAGGCATCTGACCACCTTCGAAGCCTGACTTTTTAGAGTAGCCCGAGCGGGATTTGGCACCTTTGTGACCGCGCGTTGAAGTGCCGCCACGGCCGGAACCCGTACCACGACCTACGCGCTTTTCATTGCGGGTAGCGCCTGCGGCGGGTTGGAGATTGCTGAGATTCATGGTCGGGATATTCCTAGAGTTCAGTTACTTCTAACAAGTGCTTCACGGCATTCACCATACCAGCTACCTGAGGAGTGTTTTCTACTTCTTTGGTGCTGCCGATTTTGCCGAGGCCGAGAGCCTGCACCGTGCGCTTCTGCCGCTCGGGGCGGTCAATAACGCTTTTCACGAGTTTGATATGGATCTGCGCCATCTGCTTAGCCGTTAAAAACTTTAGAGAGGCTGATACCACGTGCCTGAGCAATTTGCAGCGGGTCGCGCATTTTCAGCAAGGCGTCGAAAGTAGCTTTCACTACGTTGTGGGGGTTCGAGGAGCCTTTCGACTTAGCCAGTACGTCTTTGATACCAGCGCTTTCAAACACGGCACGCATGGCACCACCGGCAATTACACCCGTACCAGCTGCAGCTGGCTGAACCAGCACATAACCACCGGAGTATTTACCTTCCATCACGTGAGGAACAGTGTGCTTGTACAGCGGCACTTTCACCAGGTTCTTCTTTGCGTCGTCAATGCCTTTGGCAATGGCGTCGGTTACTTCGTTGGCTTTGCCGAGGCCGAAACCTACGGTGCCGTTGCCGTCACCTACTACCACAATGGCCGAGAAGCTAAAGCGACGACCACCTTTTACTACTTTGGCTACGCGGTTGATAGCAACCACTTTTTCTTTCAGGTCGGAATCGCCAGTGCGCGACTGCTCCGCGTTACGGTCGTTGCCGCGACGGTCATTGCCACCACCACGACGGTCATTGCCACCGCCACGGTTATCGCCGCTACCACCACGAGGGCCGTTGTTAAATTCTGCCATGATGATTTAGAAATTGAGGCCGCCTTCGCGGGCTCCTTCTGCCAATGATTTTACGCGGCCGTGGTAGAGATAACCGGAACGGTCAAATACCACTTTCGAAATTCCTTTTCCTGTAGCACGGGCGGCAAGTTCTTTGCCGACTGCGGCAGCGAGGGCGACTCCGTTGCCCCCTTCCACCGAAACGTGCTTCGAGGAAGCAGACGCCAGCGTGTTCCCTGTGGTGTCGTCAATAATCTGGGCATAAATACCCGTATTGCTGCGAAACACCGACAGACGCGGGCGCTCGGACGTGCCAGCCACCTTAGTGCGGATGATGCGCTGGATCCGTTTTCTTCTAGTTGCTTTATCGAAAGCCATGGTGTGATGTTATTTCGAAGCTGTTTTACCAGCCTTACGACGAATTTGCTCACCCACGAAGCGCACGCCTTTGCCTTTGTAGGGCTCAACTTTGCGCAACGAGCGAATCTTTGCGGCCACCTGGCCCAGCAGTTGCTTATCAATGCTGGTTAGGGTAACGATAGGGTTTTTACCTTTCTCGGTGAGGGCAGTTGCAGTAACTTCTTTAGGCAGCGCCAGGAAGATGTTGTGCGAATAACCCAGTGACAGCTCCAGGGTAGTACCAGCCATAGTGGCCTTGTAACCTACACCTACCAGCTCCAGCTTCACTTCCAGGCCCTGACCAACACCGCTAACGGCATTGTTCAGCAGTGAACGGTACAGACCGTGCATTGCTTTGTGGCGTTTCTGTTCAGTTGGGCGGGTCACTACCAGCTGGCCGTCTTCGGTAGCTACGGTAATGTCGCGGTCAACCGGAACGATGAGGGTACCTTTCGGGCCCTTCACGGTAACCGTGTTTTCGTTGCTCACTTCAATCTGCACGTTGTCGGGCAGGCTGATGGGCAGTTTACCAATGCGTGACATAGTCTCGTTTTCCTTTCAGATTAGTAGACGTAGCACAGCACTTCGCCGCCCACGTTCTCGGCTTTCGCCTCTTTTTCCGTCATCACACCTTTCGACGTCGACAGAATTGCAATACCCAGACCGCTGAGTACACGCGGCAGGTTTTCTACGTGAGCGTACTTACGCAGACCAGGTGAGCTTACGCGCTCCAGCTTGGTAATAGCGGGCTGCTTGGTGGCAGGATTGTACTTCAGCGCAATCTTGATTGTGCCTTGTACTGCTGCATCATCAAAACGGTAGCTCTGAATGTACCCTTTGTGGTAGAGTACCTTCGTGATTTCCTTTTTGATCTTGCTGGCCGGAATCTCCACTACCCGGTGGTTTGCCTTGATGGCATTGCGAACCCGGGTCAGGTAGTCGGCAATTGGATCTGTATTCATTGGGATGTCGAAATGAAGCGCCCTTTTTTAGGGAGCCGCAAAGATATGAAAATTTCGTCGCCACGGAAAGCGGCGACGAAATTTTCGGTTAAGACTTCTTGACTCGGCTTTCGGGGCTCGGTCAATGGTTTCTCTCGGCAACCTGCCAAGTTAGAGGATGCGGTATAGAGGCTATACCGGCATCTTCTGGTAATTTACCAGCTGGATTTCGTTACGCCGGGGATTTTACCCGCCAAAGCCATTTCGCGGAAACGCACACGGCTAATGCCGAACTTGCGCATATAACCACGAGGGCGGCCGTCAATTTTGTCGCGGTTGTGCAGACGCACGGGCGAGGCATTGCGGGGCAGTTTGTCCAGGCCTTCGAAGTCGCCAGCGGCTTTCAGAGCCTTGCGCTTCTCAGCATAACGAGCTACGGTAGCAATACGCTTCCGCTCCCGTGCTTTCATCGATTCCTTAGCCATTGTTTTGTTTCTTGGCGTTAGCGAACGGCATTCCGAAAGCTTTCAGCAGCTCGTAGCTCTGCTCATCGTTTTCGGCCGTCGTTACGAAGGTAATATCCATACCCGAAATCGACTTGATCTTATCGATCGAAATTTCTGGGAAGATGATTTGCTCCTTGATGCCCAGGGTGTAGTTACCGCGGCCATCGAAGCCTTTATCGTTGATGCCTTTGAAGTCACGCACGCGGGGCAGAGCCACCGTGAGCAGACGGTCCATGAATTCATACATCTGCTCGCCGCGCAGGGTAACGCGGGCGCCGATGGGCATGCCTTCACGGAGTTTGAAGTTCGACACCGAGCGCTTGGCAATGGTAGGAACGGCTTTCTGACCTGCAATGGTCGTCAGCTCATCCACGCCATTATCAACCAGTTTCTTATCGGCAACTGCTGCGCCGATACCGCGGTTGATGCAGATCTTGGTGATGCGTGGTACCTGCATGATGCTCTTGAACTGGAATTGTTCCTGGAGCGCGGGTACTACTTCTTTGAGATAAATGTCTTTGAGTCGAGCCATTGTCGTCGTACCGGATTAGGCGTTTTTCGAGTCAATTGCTTTCACGTTGCTCACGTGAATGCCAGCTTCGATCTTGGTGATGCCGCCCTGGGGGTTCTTCGCACTGGGTTTGTTGTGCTTGGTAACCAGGTTGAGGCCTTCCACGATAACACGTTGCGTCGAGCGGTTTACCGACTTAATTACGCCGGTTTTGCCTTTCTCGTCGCCGGCAATTACCTGTACGGTATCACCGGTTTTCACGTGTAGTTTCGCGGGCGCTGCTTTCGTTTTCGTTGCCATTGCTTAGAGAACTTCAGGAGCCAGCGAAACGATCTTCATGAACTGCTTCTCGCGGAGTTCACGGGCCACTGGGCCGAAGATGCGGGTACCGCGGGGCTCGTCGTTATTGTTGAGCAGAACAGCAGCGTTATCGTCGAAGCGGATATAAGAACCGTCCTTACGACGGATTTCCTTCTTCGTGCGCACTACTACTGCCTTGGATACAGTGCCTTTTTTAGCATTGCCAGACGGAATAGCCGATTTGATCGAAACCACGATCTTATCGCCTACGCTAGCGTACTTTTTACCCGTGCCACCGAGGACACGGATGCAGAGCACTTCTTTGGCGCCGCTGTTATCAGCGACGGTCAGACGGGATTCTTGCTGGATCATCTTACTTAGCGCGCTCTAGAATTTCTACCAGTCTCCACCGCTTGCTCTTGCTTAGCGGACGGGTCGCCATAATGCGAACCGTATCGCCTTCGCCGCATTCGTTGTTCTCGTCGTGGGCCATGAATTTGGTCGACTTGGTAACGAACTTGCCGTAGATGGGGTGTTTCATTTTGCTTTCCACTACAACCGTGATGGACTTGTCCATCTTGGAGGAGGAAACGCGCCCGATGATTTCTTTACGCAGGTTGCGCTCGGGTGCGCTGGTCGTTGCCTGCTGTGCTTCGTTGCTTGCCATCGTTATTTAGCAGTTTGGGTTGCCTGCTCGTTCTCGCGACGGTTGAGCTCGGTTTGCAGACGGGCTACGTTCTTGCGGCTATGCTTCAGGCGAACCGGATTTTCCAGGGGCGAAATAGCGTGCGCGAAGCGCAGCGTCTGGCCATTGGTTTGTTCGGTCTTGATTTGCGCTTTCAGGTCTTCCAGTGAAAGGGCGCGGATATCGGCGTTCTTCATCTTACTTGCTTTCTTCGTAGTCGCGACGAACAACAAATTGAGTCTTAACCGGCAGCTTCTGCGCGGCGAGACGCAGCGACTCCTGTGCTACTTCCAGCGAAACACCGTCCGACTCGAACATGATGGTGCCAGGCTTTACTACGGCTACCCAATACTCGGGCGAGCCTTTGCCTTTACCCATACGTACCTCTGCAGGCTTCTTGGTAATTGGCTTGTCAGGGAAAATGCGGATCCACACTTGACCTTCGCGTTTCATGGCACGGGTCATGGCGATACGGGCTGCCTCAATCTGGCGAGCCGTAATCCATGCCTGTTCCAGGGATTTAATAGCGAAGGAACCGAAGTCTATGGAGCTGCCGCGGTAGGCTAGGCCATGCACGCGACCCTTTTGCATCTTGCGATACTTGGTCCTTTTCGGCTGTAACATGATTTATCTTGAATTGAAATTCGAAAGAAGGGAAAAGGACTAGCGACGCGGAGCGCCGCCACCACGGTTCTGGCCGCCTTGGCCACCAGGGCCGCCGGCACCTGGACCACCACGGCGCTGTCCACCACCGCCCTGACCACCACGGTTGTCACCGCCACGGTCATTACGGTCGCGGCGCGGGCCACGGTCGCCGCCACGGTCACCACGCTCACCGCGTGGGCCACGGTCGTTGCGACCTTCGCCACCAGCGGGGCTGGTAGGCTGCTGGTTGGGCGAGAGGTCGGGCTTGCCGAACACTTCACCACGCATGATCCACACCTTGATGCCGATTTTACCATACACGGTCTGAGCTTCAGATAGGGCATAGTCGATATCAGCACGCAGGGTGTGCAGCGGGGTACGGCCTTCTTTGTATTGCTCGGAGCGGGCAATTTCAGCACCACCCAGACGACCACCGCACTGAATCTTGATGCCTTCGGCACCAACGCGCATAGCAGCCTGAATAGACATCTTCATTGCACGGCGGAACGAGATACGAGCCTGCAGCTGCTGAGCAATGCTCTCACCTACCAATTTGGCGTCGAGTTCCGGACGCTTAATTTCGAAGATGTTGATCTGAACGTCTTTGCCGGTAATCTGCTTCAGCTCGTCCTTGATCTTATCAACCTCTGCACCGCCTTTACCAATTACCACACCCGGACGAGCCGTGTTGATGGTGATGGTGACGCGCTTCAGAGTACGCTCAATCACGATGCGGCTAATGCCACCCTTCGGGATACGAGCCATGATGTATTTGCGGATCTTTTCGTCCTCAACCAGCTTGTCGGCAAAGTCCTTACCGCCGTACCAGTTCGAGTCCCACCCTTTAATGACGCCCAAACGGAAGCCAACCGGATTTACTTTCTGTCCCATAGTGCTTATGCGGTGGCTTCTGCCTTGGTTTCAGTGGTTTTTTTCGAGGAGCTACGACGCGTAGTCTTGGCTTTGCCTTCCGTTGCGGTAGCAGCGGCGGGCTTTTTCTCAGCAGCCTTCTCAGCAGCAGCTTTGCTACCCAGTGGTTCTACTTTCGTGTCAATGATCAGCGTCACGTGGTTGCTACGCTTGCGGATGCGGTGGCCACGACCCTGAGGGGCGGGGCGCAGACGCTTCAGCTGGCGACCTTCATCCACGAAGATTTCCTTGATGTAGAGGTTAGCGTCCTCGATGCGCTCATCCTCGTTCTTCTGCTGCCAGTTGGCCAGAGCCGACAGGAGCAGTTTCTCGATTCTTTCAGCACCCGAGTTAGCCTCGAACTTCAGCAAGCCCAGGGCGCGCGTCACTTTCTGACCGCGGACCATGTTGGCTACCATGCGCATCTTGCGAGGCGAGGTAGGCACATTACGGAGTTTAGCAGTAGCTTCCATATTAGCGCTTGCCTTTATCTTTCTTGGCTATATGACCACGGAAGTTCCGGGTTGGGGCAAACTCACCGAGTTTGTGACCTACCATGTTCTCCGTTACATACACCGGGATGAACTTATTGCCGTTGTGAACAGCGAAGGTGTGGCCAACGAAGTCCGGAGAAATCATCGAGCGGCGAGACCAGGTCTTCACCACCGACTTTTTGCCGGAATCCTCCATTGCCGTTACTTTCTTCTCGAGCCGGAAGTCAATGTACGGCCCTTTTTTTAGCGAACGTGCCATTGCTTACTTCTTGCCTTTACGGTTAACGATGAGCTGCTCAGAGTACTTGTTCTTGTTACGCGTCTTCTGACCCTTAGAGAAGATGCCGTTGCGGCTGCGTGGGTGACCACCCGACGACTTGCCTTCGCCACCACCCATTGGGTGATCCACGGGGTTCATAGCAACACCACGAACACGCGGACGACGACCCAACCAACGGTTACGACCGGCTTTGCCGAGACGTACGTTCATGTGGTCACCATTCGAAACGGTACCAACGGTAGCCATGCAGGTTACCAGTACCATGCGCATCTCGCCGGAAGGCAATTTCAGCGTGGCATACTTGTCTTCGCGGGCTACCAGCTGAGCGTAGGTTCCGGCCGAGCGAGCCATGGCAGCACCACTACCGGGCATCAGCTCGATGTTGTGTACAATGGTACCCAGTGGAATTTCGCGCAGGGGAAGGGCATTGCCTACCTCTGGCGCTACGCCGGTGCCGGAAACTACCACCGCATCAACCTGCAGACCAGCGGGCGCAATGATATAGCGCTTTTCGCCGTCGGCGTAGTTGAGCAGGGCAATACGCGCCGTGCGGTTAGGATCGTACTCAATCGTCTTCACCGTGGCTGGAACACCAGCTTTATCACGCTTGAAGTCGATTACACGATACTTCTGTTTGTGACCACCGCCGATATAGCGGTTCGTCATTTTACCCGCTCCATTGCGGCCACCGGATTTTTTCAGGGGTGCCAACAGCGACTTCTCCGGCGTCGACGTGGTTACCTCGTCGAAGGCCGGGGCGATGCGGAAGCGCTGACCCGGTGATGTTGGTCTTAGTTTTTTGAGTGCCATTACTCTAGCTTAGATAATGCTCTTTGCGGAAAAGATGGGCTTAGATACCGTTGTAGAAGTCGATAACGTCGCCTTCTTTCACGGTTACCACGGCCTTCTTGCCGTGCGGACGACGGCCAGTTACCTGACCGGTCTTCGTGGATTTGGACTTGAGCTTGCCGTTGGTGCGGATCGTGCTGATGCCGGTTACCGTTACGCCGTAGATTTGCTCAATCTCCTTTTTGATCTGAACCTTGTTGGCAGTGCGCTCCACTTCGAAAACGTACTGGCCTTTTTCGTTCAGGCCCGTGGCCTTCTCGGTCACGATGGGTTTTTTCAGCGTGCTCATTATTCTGCGGAGGTATAGAGTTGTTCCAGCGACTTCAGGCCGGCCTCCGACAGCAGCAGCGTGTCAGTGTTCAGCAGGTCGTGCGTGTTCAGCGCTACGGGCGTTGCTACGGTCACTTTCTGAATGTTGCGAGCCGACAGCACCACGTTCTTGTCTACTTCACCGGTTACCAGAAGGGTCTTTTTGCCGTTGTTCAGCTTCAGATCGTTCAGGATGTTCAGGAAGTCTTTGGTTTTGGGAGCATCGAGTACGATGTTCTCCACCAGCGCTACTTTACCATCTTTCGCCAAGCTTGAGAGAGCCGACAGACGGGCAAGACGCTTGGTCTTTTTGTTGAGCTTGAAGCCGTAGTCACGGGGCTCAGGACCGAATACACGACCACCACCGATGAAAACCGGCGACTTCATGCTGCCGGCGCGGGCACCGCCCGTACCTTTTTGTTTCTTGAGCTTCTTCGTGGTGCCTTGCACCTCGTTGCGCTGCTTCGACTTGTGCGTGCCCTGGCGCTGGTTTGCCAGGTACTGCTTCACGTCGAGGTACATCACGTGCTCATTCGGCTCGAGGCCGAAGATGGCGTCGGACAGGGTAACCTTGCGGCCAGTGTCTTCGCCTTTGATGTTATATACTGACAGTTCCATCTCGCGTTATTTTTCCAGGACCACGTAAGAGTTCTTGGCACCGGGAATCGAACCGCTTACTACGATTAGGTTCTTGTCGGCTACCACGCGCATCACCTTCAGGTTTTGCACTTTCACACGGTCACCGCCCATCCGGCCAGCCATGCGCATTCCTTTGAATACGCGGGAAGGCCAGGAGCACGCACCGATAGAACCTGGGTGACGCAGACGGTTGTGCTGACCGTGGGTTTGACCACCCACACCAGCAAAGTTGTAGCGCTTTACTACACCCTGGAAACCTTTACCTTTTGAGGTACCAACTACGTCTACAAACTCGCCTTCCTCGAAGAGGGTAGCGTCGATGGTAGCGCCAGCGGCATAGGTAGACTCCGCTGCAAGGCGAAATTCAACCAGCTTTCTTTTAGGAGTAGTACCGGCTTTGGCAAAGTGGCCAGCCAGTGCTTTGGTAGTGTTTTTGGCTTTTTTCTCGCCATAACCTACCTGAACGGCCGTGTAGCCGTCCTTTTCGATTGTCTTAACCTGCGTCACTACGCACGGACCCGCTTCAATGAGCGTGCAGGGAATATTCTTCCCGTCCGGAGTGAAGAGGCTTGTCATACCGATTTTTTTACCGATGATGCCAGGCATTCTATTGGGGTTTATAAAAAGACACAGCGAAAACACCCGAGCGGCGTTTTCGGAAAGGGAGTGCAAAGCTAGGGAATTGTTACGTCATAATCCAACCCCATTCTGAAATATTTTCAGAACCACCTAGTTAGCCTTTGTAAACCGCACATTTTACGGGCGTATACTTTGGGTCGAAGCCAGCCAATTGTCCGCGAAACAGCGCGAAGAACAACTGCTTTAAACGGGACGCCAGGTCAGATCAGATTCGGAAGGTTTTTCCTGGCCATTCAGGGCCAGCAACAGGAAGATCAGGGTGAAATTAAGCCCTACTTGTAGCTCCAGTGGATATTCTACCAGAAAAGACAACGTCACAATCAGATAATGACTAAGCAGCAGGGGTGCCTGCCGCGGCCATACCCGTATGCCCGGAAAATAGAAAAGTACGGTAAAAAGCAGAATGCCAATCCCCCCAAATGCCACGAGGTTAAAAAGAAACTGGTTGTGCGGCAGTATGTATGCCTTGGGCGTTATCTGCGGAAAGCTGGCCTTGTATTCCCGCGCTATGGCCTGTTCCATATTGGCGCGCCCCACTCCTACCCACGGATGTTCCTCTACAATTTCCAGGGCCACTTTATAAGAGTATATTCTGCCTACCAGTGAATAGTTGTTCGCCGACCCGCTCTGCTCTACGCGGCCTACATCTTCCTGCGTATTCAAGAACTTGTTATGGAAGGTTGGCAGCACCGCATAGCTCAGCATCGGCAGAATCCACATCAAAGCAAACCCTAGCACCGCCAGCTTATACTTTCGCTCCCATAGCACTAAGGCTACTATAGCCAGGGCGGCCAGCACATAGAGCGTGAGCAAGCCACTGCGTACTGCCAGCATATGCTGATAGATAATTAGCAATACCACAACGGCCCATAACGGCTTGCGCCCTTTTGGCTGGACTGCCCTTTTCCAAAGCAGCATAACTCCAATAGCAATGGCATAGGTAACCATTAGGCTAAAGCGAATATGGTCCGGTACCGTAGGCATAATCTGCGACTGCAGATACATCTTATGAATCTGGGCCGTGTGCAGCAAATAATAACCCGTGCTACCTAAGGCGGATACCGTAACCAGCCCGATAAAAAACAGATAAAGCCCCCGCAGGTAGCGTCCGGGCAGCCCGGCCAGCAGCCAGAAAGCAAGGGGCAGCAGCAGAAATGGTGACTGCAGTAGAATACTCCGGGCAAACTCGTCCCAGTTTCCGGCTTGTGTCAGGACACCCCAAACTGCATGAATACCGAATACACCCATCAGGCTCCAGTACGCCGGGGTAAACCGGCTGCGGGAAACGCCTCTTTGCATGTAGGCATAGAAAATACTGGTAGCTACCAGCCCCATGATACCCAGGCTGGAAAGTACCCGAACGATATTGCCGGTAAAAAGCCCCAGTATGATACAGCCGCACCAGAAAACGGCCAGCAGTTGTAAGCGGTGTACAAGTGTCCCGGAAACTTTCACTGCATTCATACGGGGGACAGATACCGGCATGGGAAGATATAGCGCGGAGGCCCTCCTACTTTATGGCGAAGTTGGTTTCGCCCCATAAAGTTGGCAGGATAAAACGAAAACACCCCGCTGGTTTCGAAAAACCAACGGGGTGCTATTCTTAACTAGACCAGGAAATCGGTCCTCAGACTTTGATTTCAACGTCTACGCCGCTCGGCAGCTCCAGCTTCATCAGCGCATCTACGGTCTTCGACGACGTCGAGTAGATGTCAACGAGACGCTTGTAAGTGCACAGCTGGAACTGCTCGCGCGACTTCTTGTTCACGTGGGGCGAACGAAGAACGGTGAACTTCTCCTTATTAGTGGGCAGTGGAATGGGGCCGCTTACGATAGCGCCCGTAGCCTTCACCGCCTTCACGATCTTCTCCGACGATTTGTCCACCAGGTTGTGGTCGTAGGATTTCAGTTTGATGCGAATTTTCTGGTTCATGTCTGTAATCTGAAAGCGGATTAGCGGATGGCGTTACCTTTTTGCTTGGCAATGATTGCTTCAGCAAGGTTGGTCGGCACTTGGTCGTAGTGCGAGAACGTCAGCGAAGCGGAAGCACGGCCCGACGAGATGGTACGCAGCGTAGTTACGTAGCCGAACAGCTCCGACAGCGGAACGTCAGCCTTGATAACGTTAGCGCCACCTTTCGTGTCCATACCTTTCATGATACCACGACGACGGTTCAGGTCACCCGTTACCGAGCCGGTGTACTCATCAGGAGAAACTACTTCTACCGCCATGATGGGCTCGAGCAGTTTTGGACCAGCCTGCTTGCCGGCTTCCCGGAAACCACCACGGGCCGCGAGTTCGAACGACAGAGCGTCCGAGTCAACATCGTGGTAAGAACCGTAGTACAGACGTACACGCATGCCTTCGATGGGGAAGCCCGCCAACGGACCGTTCTTCATCGCTTCTTCGAAGCCCTTCTGAACTGGTGCGATGAATTCGCGGGGGATAACACCACCCGTGATGTCATTTACGAACTCCAGACCGGGTTTCTCCGGATCGGTCAGTTTCGGACCCAGTTCGAATACGATGTCACCGAATTTACCACGACCACCCGTCTGCTTCTTATAAGTTTCGCGATGCTCTACCGTTTTGGTGAGAATCTCCTTATAAGCTACCATGGGAGCACCCTGGTTGATTTCCACCTTGAACTCCCGACGCATACGGTCGATGATGATTTCCAGGTGAAGCTCGCCCATGCCTTTCAGTACGGTCTGGCCCGTCTCGGGGTCCGTCTGCACTACCAGCGTAGGATCTTCTTCCACGAGCTTGGCAATAGCCATACCCATCTTATCAACGTCGGCCTGAGTTTTAGGCTCAATGGCGTAACCGATAACGGGCTCGGGGAAGCTCATCGATTCCAGTACTACGCGCGACTTCTCGTCGGTCAGCGTATCACCGGTTTTGATGTCTTTGAAACCCACACCGGCAGCAATGTCACCGGCCTGAATCTTGTCGATGGGGTTCTGCTTGTTGGAGTGCATCTGCATCAGACGCGAGATACGCTCCTTCTTGTTCGTGCGGTTGTTATGCACGTACGAACCAGCATCCAGAACACCGCTGTAGCAACGGAAGAAGCACAGACGGCCTACGAAGGGGTCAGTAGCAATCTTGAAGGCCAGAGCAGTGAAAGGCTCGCTGTTATCGGGGTGACGCTCGATTTCCTCGCCGGTATCGGGGTTGGTACCGATGATGGGGGGCATATCCAGCGGCGAAGGCAGGTAGGCCATTACGCCATCCAGCATCGACTGCACACCTTTGTTTTTGAAAGCAGAGCCGCACATTACGGGCGAGAACTTCATGTCGATAACCGCCTGGCGGATAACGACCATCATTTCCTCACGCGTGATGGAGTCGGGGTTGTCAAAGAATTTCTCCAGCAGGGCGTCGTCATACTCGGCAACGCTTTCCACCAGCTTCTGACGCCACTCGGCTACGGTTTCTACCAGATCCTCGGGAACCGGGATTTCGTGGTACGATTTGCCCTGGGTTGCATCATCCCATACGATGGCCTTACCCGTCAGCAGGTCGACAACACCTTTGAAGGTATCTTCGGCACCAATCGGGATTTGCAGCGGTACAGGGTTAGCACCTAGCTTGTCCTTAATCTCGGCCACAGCCTTGAAGAAGTCAGCACCGGCACGGTCCATCTTGTTGACGAAGCAGATGCGGGGCACTTTGTACTTGTCAGCCTGACGCCAAACCGTCTCCGACTGAGGCTCTACACCCGATACGGCACAGAACAGGGCTACAGCACCGTCCAGTACGCGCAGCGAACGTTCCACTTCCACGGTGAAGTCAACGTGGCCGGGAGTGTCAATCAGGTTGATTTTATACTGCTTGGTGTCCGCCGTTGGGTCACCGTTAGCATCGGTTGGGTAGTTCCAGAACGTGGTGGTAGCAGCCGAAGTGATGGTGATACCCCGCTCCTGCTCTTGCTCCATCCAGTCCATCGTGGCAGCACCTTCGTGCACTTCCCCGATTTTGTGGGTCTTACCGGTATAGTAGAGAATACGCTCCGACGTGGTGGTTTTACCGGCGTCGATGTGCGCCATAATCCCGATATTCCGGAGGTATTGCAGATCTTTATTAACAGCCATGATTTTTATGAGGTCTTAGGAAGTAGGGCCTTAGGTCTTAGTAACGTATTTAGAACACTACTAAGTCCTAAGACCCTAACGCCTAATAACTGTTTAGAAACGGAAGTGCGAGAAGGCCTTGTTGGCTTCCGCCATCCGGTGCGTGTCGTCCTTTTTCTTCACGGCAGCACCTTCACCTTTGGCGGCGGCAATGATTTCGCCGGCCAGCTTGTCTTTCATGGTTTTCTCACCACGACGACGCGCATATTGAATCAGCCACTTAGAACCTACGGCGATACGACGGTCAGCGCGAACTTCGATTGGCACCTGGAAGGTAGCACCACCTACGCGGCGGCTCTTCACTTCTACAGTAGGCATAACGTTGTTCAGGGCTTTGCGCCACATTTCCAGGCCGCTTTCCTTGGTGCGCTGCTCTACTAGCTCGCAGGCATCATAAAAAATGGTGTAGGCCAGGTTTTTCTTCCCGTCATACATCATGTAGTTAACGAAGCGGGTTACCAGCGTCTCCTTGTACTTGGGGTCGGGCAGGAGAATACGCTTTTTTGGTTTTGACTTTCTCATGGGTTCAGATGTGAGTAGCGGTAGCCAGGAGTGGGATAAGAACCATATGCTATCCAGCACTTCGGACTACCACACTCGTCTCAATTACTTTTTCTTGCCAGGTGCTGGTTTGCCGCCTTTGCCTACAGGGGCTTGGCCCGGCTTCGGACGCTTAGCGCCGTATTTCGAACGACGCTGGAGACGGCCGTTTACACCGGCGGTGTCCAGAGCGCCACGGATGATGTGATAACGCACACCGGGAAGGTCTTTCACACGACCGCCACGAATCAGCACGATGCTGTGCTCCTGCAGGTTGTGGCCTTCACCAGGGATGTAGGCGTTAACTTCTTTGCCGTTCGTGAGGCGCACACGGGCCACTTTACGCATGGCCGAATTCGGCTTCTTAGGCGTGGTGGTGTACACACGGGTGCAAACGCCACGGCGCTGCGGGCACGAGTCAAGGGCCGGCGACTTTGACTTCGTCGTCAGCTTCTCGCGGCCTTTTCGTACTAATTGGTTAATGGTAGGCATCTACGGATTGGTTTGTCCAGGGGGGTTCGCTCCCAAAAAATTAGGCTTGCAAAGGTATAGACTTGCTTTTGAAATAGCAAACAGGTTGAATTAGTTAATTTTAGAAGAAGAAGCCGCATGAAAGCGGAACCCCGGCGGCCTAGTTCACCCTTGAATATAAGCCTGTTTCTGCGCGTGGTTCCCGAATTCATGATACAGCCAGCCTAGCCCCGGGAGGCAGAATCCAGCTTACAGGTCGAAGCTGGGTAAGCGCCAGCGGCGGCCCGTGGCCTTCCGGATAGCCCGCCGCCAACCGGGCAAGCGGCTATACGCCTGCTCCGACTTGTGCAAATCGGCTATATGCAGGCGGCTGGCCCGCGCATACAGCTCGTCATAGCTCTGGCCGGCGTACCGCTCAAACAACTCTATCAGCACGGGGCGCATGGCCTTCAGGTTCCAGTAGTGTACCAGGTAGCTTGCGGCTTCCCGCACCGGCTCGCCATCCACGGCAAAGCGCATGCTGAAGGCCAGCTGCTCCATCATGTGCTTGTTGTAAGCAGCGTACAGTTGTTCAGCCTGCTGCATTACCTCCGGCAGCAAGGCGGCATCCTCACTTTTAAACCCTAGAACACCGGAATTAAACAGCCGGGTGGTAGGCTGTATGCGGAGTGGAAGTCCGCCTATTCGGGTCTGAAAGTTTTTTAGGTGCCGGTACACTTTCCGGCTCAGCTCATTGCCCGTTGCCAGGGCGCCTTCATCCATATGCATGTAGCGTACTCCCCGGGCTATATCCCCGAAAATGGGAGTAGGGTCTTTTTGCCAGATGGTGTCGGTATCCAGAAAAAGCAGGTTGCCGGGGAAGTGGGCAGCGGCATGCTGCAGCACGCCTATTTTCAGCAGATACACTTTATTCACACTTCCTCGCCACTGCTGCCACTGCTCCTCTCCTATTTCCGGATAAAGTATATCGGCTGGTGAGCCTAATACTTTCCGGAAGCTGGCCGCATCATCGGTATAAATAACAATAATGGGGCGGGACGTTTCCGGGGAGTGGCGCGCCACCTGATAATAAGACAAAATGCTGTACAGCGCCTCACTTCGGATTCCGGCCGAACCATGGGAAAGGTAGATAAGGTAATTCTGCCGCTGACCTGGCGCTGAGGGATGTTGCATGAAAAAGCCGGTAGTAAGGAAAAGCCGACGCTCCTCCCCAGTGGAAGTGCGTCGGCTTTTATGCAAAAGACAAATCTGTTGTTACGCCTCGCCCATGGCGCCCCCAAAGTTCATGGGGTAGCTGGGCATATCGGGTTGCTGCTTAATGGTGCCATGCACTTGCTCAAACCGGTCAATATTATCCGATAGCGCCGCCAGCAGCCGCTTGGCGTGCTCGGGGGTGATGACAATACGCGCTTTTACTTTGGCTTTGGGCAAGCCCGGCATCAGGCGAATGAAATCAATGACGAACTCGCTGCTGCTGTGCGCAATCATGGCCAGATTAGCGTATTCGCCTTCGGCTATTTCTTCGGACAGCTCGATATTAATGGCGTTGGGGTCGTGGGGAATGTTCGCGTCTTGGGGGGGCTGATTCATAGCAGAATGGATAGGCCGCAGCAGGTGCATTCTGCCCGGCAGGTTAAAACTACCAAAAAAGAAAAAGCCGACCAGATTTCTCTGGTCGGCTTCTCCTACTTATTTACTCCAGAAGAACTACTCCTGTACCGATTCGCGACGGGAAGCGCGGGCCGGACGCTTTGCGGGAGCAACCTCTTCCGAAGCCTTCGACGCTTGCAGCGCCTCCAGCTCCTCTTTCGAGCCGACAATCTGACGCGTGTATTCGCGCAGACCGGTACCGGCCGGGATGAGGTGACCTACAATTACGTTTTCCTTCAGGCCTAGCAGTTCGTCGGCCTTGCCACGGATGGCGGCTTCCGACAGCACCTTGGTCGTTTCCTGGAAGGAAGCGGCCGAGATGAACGACTGAGTACCCAAAGAGGCCTGCGTGATACCCTGCAGCGTGGGGCGCGATACGGAAGGCTGGGCATCCCGTACTTCTACCAACGCCAGGTCACGACGCTTCAGGCTCGAGTTTTCGTCGCGCAGACGACGAGCCGTTACAATCTGACCAGGTTTCAGGTTCGTCGAGTCGCCGGCATTCGTTACCACCTTCATGTCGATGATGGTATCGTTTTCTTCCATGAACACAATTTTGTCGATAACCTGGTGCTCCAGGAAGGTCGTATCGCCGGCATCGAGGATAACCACTTTCTGCATCATCTGGCGAACTACCACCTCGATGTGCTTATCGTTGATTTTCACACCCTGCAAGCGGTATACTTCCTGAATCTCGTTCACGAGGTACTCCTGCACCGCGCCAGGACCCTGAATGCTCAGGATGTCGGACGGCGTAATAGCACCATCGGAAAGCGGCATACCGGCCCGGATGAAGTCGTTGTCCTGCACCAAGATGTGCTTGGACAGCGGCACCATGTACTTCTTCTTCACGCCGTCTTTCGACTCCACGAAGATTTCACGGTTACCACGCTTCACGGTACCATAGGTTACCACACCGTCGATTTCAGCCACAACAGCCGGGTTCGAGGGGTTACGGGCTTCGAAGAGCTCCGTAACACGGGGCAGACCACCGGTGATGTCGCGGGTTTTGCCCACGGCACGCGGAATCTTGGCCAGAATCTGACCAGCCTTGATTTTCTCGCCGTTCTCCACGTTCAAGTGCGAACCAACCGGGATGTTGTAGCCCTTCGAGCCTTCCATGTCACCCTTTTTGCCGGGGCGCACGATGATAGAGGGGTTCTGATCCTTGGCTTTCGATTCGATAATCACTTTCTCACGGTGACCGGTCTGTTCGTCCGACTCCTCGCGGTAGGTGATGCCTTCGGTAATGGCGTCGTACTGAATGACACCATCAAACTCGGCCAGAATAACGGCGTTGTAAGGGTCCCAGTTGTTCAGCTCCTGACCTTTCTCTACCTCCTGGCCTTCTTCCACCAGCAGGAACGAGCCGTAAGGAACATGGTTTGAAATGAACACCTTGCCGGTGCCCTTCTCCACGATACGAACTTCGCCCGAGCGACCCATCACTACTTTCACCGGCTCGCCATCGGCGTTAGCGGTTTCTACAGTGCGGATATCTTCGAACTCAACCACACCAGCGAACTTGGCACGGATGCTGGCTTCTACGGCAATGTTAGAAGCTGTACCACCTACGTGGAACGTACGCAGCGTGAGCTGGGTACCGGGTTCTCCGATAGACTGGGCAGCAATAACACCAACCGCTTCGCCTTTCTGCACCATGCGGCCCGAGGACAGGTTACGACCGTAGCAACGGGCGCAGATGCCCCGCTTCGACTCACAGGTCAGTACCGAACGGATTTCCACCGATTCAATGCTGGTGTTGTCAATGCGGCGCGTGATTTCCTCGGTGATTTCGTCGCCGGCCGTCAGGATAACCTCGTCCGTCAGCGGGTCGATGATATCGTGCACGGCCACGCGGCCCAGGATACGTTCTGCCAGTGGCTCTACCACGTCCTCGTTATCCTTCAGCGCGAAGGTCTCGATGCCGCGCAGCGTACCACAGTCATTTTCGTTTACAATTACGTCCTGCGATACGTCTACCAGACGACGCGTCAGGTAGCCGGCGTCAGCCGTCTTCAGAGCGGTATCGGCCAGACCCTTACGGGCACCGTGGGTCGAGATGAAGTACTCGATTACGTCCAGACCTTCTTTGAAGTTAGACAGAATCGGGTTTTCAATAATCTCACCTACCGAACCCTGCAGCGACTTCTGTGGCTTAGCCATCAGCCCCCGCATACCGCCGAGCTGACGAATCTGCTCGCGCGAACCACGGGCACCGGAGTGCATCATCATGTAAATCGAGTTGAAGCCCTGGTTCTCCTTTTCGAGGCGACCCATGAGGGTTTCAGTGATTTGGTTGTTGATACGCGTCCAGATGTCGATAACCTGGTTGTAACGCTCGTTATCCGTAATCAGACCCATCTGGTAGTTCTGCGTTACCGCCAGAACATCCGCCTGTGCCTGCGCAATCAGAGCATCTTTTTCTTTCGGAATCTGGATGTCGCCCAGACCCATCGACAGACCACCTTTGTAAGCCGACTGGAAGCCCAGCGTCTTGATGTCGTCGAGGAACTGTGCCGTGCGGGCCATGCCCGTCCGTTTGAACACCAGCGAAATGATTTGCTGCAGCTTTTTCTTGGTCAGCAGCTCATCTACGAAACCTACCTCGGTGGGCACGAGCTGGTTGAACAGCACGCGGCCAGCTACGGTTTCGATGATCTTGGTAACCAGGTTATCCTGCTCGTCCCGAACCAAGGTGCGAACCTTGATATAGGCGTGCTTCGACAGAATGCCTTCGTTGATGGCAATAACTACCTCCTCATCGGAGTAGAAAGTCATGCCTTCACCGTCGATTTTCTCTTCCGGCGTGGTGCGCTTGCCTTTGGTCACGTAGTACAAGCCCAGAACCATGTCCTGCGACGGTACCGCAATAGGCGCGCCGTTGGCTGGGTTCAGGATGTTGTGCGAGGCCAGCATGAGCATGGAGGCTTCCAGGATAGCGGCCGGTCCCAGGGGAACGTGCACTGCCATCTGGTCACCGTCAAAGTCAGCGTTGAAAGCCGTACACACCAGGGGGTGCAGCTGAATAGCTTTACCCTCAATGAGGCGGGGCTGGAACGCCTGGATACCCAAGCGGTGCAGCGTAGGAGCACGGTTGAGGAGTACTGGGTGGCCTTTCAGCACATTTTCCAGGATATCCCATACCACAGCGTCCTTACGGTCAACGATTTTCTTTGCTGATTTTACCGTTTTCACGATACCGCGCTCAATGAGCTTGCGGATGATGAACGGCTTGAACAGCTCAGCAGCCATGTTCTTAGGCAGACCGCACTCGTGCAGCTTCAGCTCAGGGCCAACTACAATAACCGAACGGCCAGAGTAGTCAACACGCTTACCGAGCAGGTTCTGACGGAAGCGGCCCTGCTTGCCTTTCAGCATATCAGACAGCGACTTCAGCGCCCGGTTACCTTCAGCACGCACGGCATTCACCTTACGTGAGTTGTCGAACAAGGAGTCAACAGCTTCCTGCAGCATGCGCTTCTCGTTCCGCAGAATCACCTCCGGAGCCTTGATTTCGATCAGGCGCTTGAGGCGGTTGTTACGGATGATAACGCGGCGGTACAGGTCGTTCAGGTCGGAAGTAGCGAAACGGCCACCATCCAACGGCACCAGTGGGCGCAATTCCGGGGGAATAACAGGCACCATGCGGATAACCATCCACTCGGGCTTGTTTTCCACGCGGGTGGCGGCATCACGGAACGCTTCTACAACCCGCAGACGCTTCAGCGCCTCAGCCTTACGCTGCTGCGAAGTTTCGTGGGCGGCAGAGTCACGCAGGGAGTACGACAGCTCGTCGAGGTTAATACGCTCCAGCAGGAGGTACAACGCATCAGCACCCATGCGAGCGATGAATTTGTTGGGGTCCTCGTTCGGCAGCATCTGATTCTCGCGGGGGAGCTTGTCGATGATGTCGAGGTACTCGTCTTCGGTGAGGAAGTCGAGCTGCTGTACGCCTTCTTCAGCCAGTACGCCCGGCTGTACTACTACATACCGCTCGTAATAGATAATCTGATCCAGCTTCTTGGTGGGCAGGCCCAGCAGGTAGCCGATTTTGTTAGGCAGGGACTTAAAGTACCAGATATGCGCTACGGGCACCACCAGTTCGATGTGGCCCATCCGCTCCCGACGTACTTTCTTCTCGGTCACTTCTACGCCGCAACGGTCGCAGATAATGCCTTTATAGCGAATCCGCTTGTATTTGCCGCAGTGGCATTCCCAGTCCTTTACGGGACCGAAAATCCGCTCGCAGAACAAGCCACCCATTTCGGGCTTGTACGTCCGGTAGTTGATCGTCTCGGGCTTTACTACTTCACCGTTCGACCGCTCCAGAATGGATTCGGGCGAGGCCAGTGAGATAGTGACTTTCGAGAAGTCCTGTACCAGTTTTTTGTTTTTTGCAAACGCCATGTGTGGAAGCTATTAGCTGTTGGCTTTGTGTGCTGTTAGAACGGCTCCGCCCTCTTAAGAGCAGCGCGAGTAATTTTAACAGTTCGACTTTGGCAAAAGTGCTCTGCAGATCGGATAGGTACGTCGTGCAGTAGGTTTCACCAAGTCTGGATGATAAACAGCTCGTCTTTGGGCAAACACGAACCACTTTGCGGCCACCTGCTCCCGGAAGTTGATGCCGTTCTGACCATATCTCGGAACGACGCCGGCAGCGGATGTTTTCGGTTTCCCGAACCGCGCATTACTTGAAAGAGGAAGCTGCCAGCATCGAAACACCAGCAGCTCCCTTTTCAAAAATTAGTCAAGCGTGATTTCCAAGGCCAGACCACGCAGCTCATGAATGAGTACGTTGAATGACTCGGGGATATTTGGCTTGGGCAGTACGTCGCCTTTTACAATAGCCTCGTACGCCTTGGCACGGCCTACCACGTCATCCGACTTCACCGTCAGGATTTCCTGGAGAACGTTAGAAGCGCCGAAAGCCTCCAGGGCCCACACTTCCATCTCGCCGAAGCGCTGGCCACCGAACTGTGCCTTACCACCCAGCGGCTGCTGGGTAATGAGCGAGTACGGGCCGATGGAACGGGCGTGCATCTTGTCATCGACAAGGTGACCCAGCTTCAGCATATAAATAACACCCACGGTTACCGGCTGGTCGAAACGCTGACCAGTCAGACCATCGTGCAGGTAAGCACGGCCCCAATCGGGCAGGCCCGCTTCGGTCAGCTCTTTAGCCACTTCGTCCTCGGTAGCACCGTCGAAAATCGGGGTAGCGTAGGTGCGGCCCATTTTCAGACCGGCCCAGCCGAGTACGGTTTCGTAGATCTGACCGATGTTCATCCGGCTTGGTACACCCAGCGGGTTCAGCACGATGTCCATTGGGGTGCCGTCGGGCAGGAAAGGCATGTCCTCATCGCGCACGATGCGGGCTACCACACCCTTGTTACCGTGACGACCAGCCATTTTATCACCCACCTTCAGCTTACGCTTCTTGGCGATGTATACTTTGGCCAGCTGCACAATACCGGCGGGCAGTTCGTCCCCTACTTCCAGGGTGAACCGGTCGCGCTTAAAGCGGGCCGTGATGGTGTTACGACGCTTGGCGTAGTTTTTCACCAGTGCCGTCAGCATTCCATTCACGCGCTCATCGGCGGTCCAGTTCTCCAGGATCAGGTCCTTGAACATGTTCACCTCTTCGGGCACGGCGTAGTTGCTCTCGTCCTTGTAGGGGTTCTTTTCGGGGAACAACGCTTCCGTGATGTTCTTCTTCCCGAATTTCACACCCTTGCTCAGGATTTCGTCGCCAAACTTGTGCTTCACGCCCTGGGAAGTTTTGCCTTCCAGCAGCTGCACCAGCTTCTCTACCATCACGGTTTTCACCGCGCGTAGCTCCTTGGCATACGAGTCCTTCAGCTCTTCTACTTCCTTCTTCGACTTGGCCCGGAGGTTTTTGTCTTTCTTAGGACGGGAGAACAGCTTGGTACCGATAACCACACCCTGCAGGGAGGGCGGCGCCTTAAGGGAGGCATCTTTCACATCACCGGCTTTGTCACCGAAGATGGCGCGGAGCAGCTTCTCTTCCGGGGTCGGGTCGGTTTCGCCCTTGGGCGTAATCTTACCGATCAGAATGTCGCCTTCCTTCACCTCAGCGCCCAGACGGATAATACCGTTGTCGTCGAGGTTGCGCACGGCTTCTTCGCTCACGTTCGGAATTTCCGAGGTCAGCTCTTCTTCGCCGCGCTTGGTTTCGCGCACTTCCAGCTCAAACTCCTCAATGTGAATCGAGGTGAAGATGTCGTCGCGGACAACCCGCTCCGAAATAACGATGGCATCCTCGAAGTTGTAACCCTGCCAGGGCATGAACGCCACCTGCATGTTACGACCCAGGGCTAGCTCACCTTTATTCGTGCCGTAGCCTTCGCACAGCACCTGGCCTTTCACCACCCGCTCGCCGTTCTTCACGAGCGGCGTCAGGTTGATGCAGGTATCCTGGTTGGTACGACGGAACTTGATCAGGTCGTAGGAAATCTTCTCAGCGTCGAAGCTTACCAAGATGTCGTCTTCCGTCAGGTCATATTTTACTACGATGCGGTTCGCATCCACGTAGTCGATGTAACCGTCACCTTCCGCTACAACCAGCGTACGCGAGTCAGTTGCCACGCGGCCTTCCAGACCGGTGCCCACAATGGGAGCCTCGGCTTTCAGCAGCGGCACTGCCTGGCGTTGCATGTTCGAACCCATCAGGGCCCGGTTGGCGTCATCGTGCTCCAGGAACGGAATCAGCGAAGCAGCTACCGATACAATCTGGTTCGGGGCCACGTCCATGTAGGTGTACTCACCGGGCTCAACCACGGGGAAGTCACCTTCAAAACGGCCTTTTACCAAATCATTAATGAAGCGGCCCTCATCATTGAGACGGGCATTGGCCTGCGCAATGTGGTGGGTATCTTCTTCCTCCGCGGTGAGGTACTTCACGTTCTCCGTCATATCCACCTTGCCGCTCTCAACCGTGCGGTAAGGCGTCTCGATGAAGCCCATGGAGTTTACGCGGGCGTGCACGCACAGCGACGAAATCAGACCGATGTTCGGGCCTTCCGGCGTTTCAATTGTGCAAAGACGGCCGTAGTGGGTGTAGTGAACGTCACGTACTTCGAAACCAGCCCGCTCACGCGACAGACCTCCCGGCCCCAGTGCCGATACGCGACGCTTGTGCGTCACCTCGGCCAGCGGGTTGGTCTGGTCCATGAACTGCGACAACTGGTTGGTGCCGAAGAACGAGTTGATTACCGAAGACAGCGTCCGGGCATTAATCAGGTCAACCGGCTTGAAGTCCTCGTTATCGCGCACGTTCATGCGCTCCTTGATGGTACGCGCCATACGGGCCAGACCTACGCCAAACTGAGCGTAGAGCTGCTCCCCTACCGTGCGGACACGACGGTTGCTCAAGTGGTCAATGTCATCGACAATGGCCTTCGAGTTGATCAAGCCAATCAGGTATTTCACGATGAGAACAATGTCCTCGTTGGTCAGCACGCGGGCTTCCCAGTTCGTGTCAATACCCAGCTTCTTATTGATACGGTAGCGGCCTACGTCCCCGAGGTCGTAGCGCTTATCCGAGAAGAACAGCTTCTGGATGATATCACGCGCAGTTTCTTCGTCAGGAGCTTCCGTGTTACGGAGCTGACGATAGATCTGCTCTACAGCTTCTTTCTCCGAGTTGGAGTTGTCTTTCTGCAGCGTGTTATAAATGATGGCGAAGTCGGCAATGTTGACGTTCTCGCGGTGCAGGATCACCGATTTGGCTCCGGCATTCAGGATAGTGTCAATATCGTCCTCCTCGATAGGCGAATCGCGCTCCAGCAGCACTTCGTTCCGGTCGATAGATACCACTTCACCGGTATCCTCGTCCACGAAGTCCTCCGTCCAGGTGCGCAGCACCCGGGCAGCCAGCTTCCGGCCTACGGCCTTCTTGAGCGTTTTCTTATCGGCTTTCACCTCTTCCGACAGCCCGAACAGGTCGAGAATGTCTTTGTCGGTGCCGTAGCCGATAGCGCGAAGCAGCGTAGTAACCGGGAATTTCTTCTTCCGGTCAATGTACGCGTACATCACATTGTTCACGTCCGTGGCAAACTCAATCCACGAGCCTTTGAACGGAATAATACGGGCCGAATACAGCTTCGTGCCGTTGGTATGCTTGCTTTGGGCAAAGAACACGCCCGGCGAACGGTGCAGCTGCGATACGATAACCCGCTCGGCGCCGTTAATAACGAATGAGCCTTTCTCGGTCATGTAGGGGATATTCCCCAGGAACACTTCCTGCTCAATGGTTTCGAAGTCCTCGTTGTCCGTATCATTGCAGACCAGACGCAGCTTAGCCTTCAGCGGCACAGAGTACGTCAGGCCGCGGTCGATGCACTCATCCACCGAATACTTGGGCGGATCTACGTGGTAGTCGATGAACGTCAGAACAAAGTTTTCGCGGGAGTCCGAAATCGGAAAGTTTTCCGCGAATACCTTGAACAGCCCTTCATCGGTGCGGTTCTCAGCAGCCGTCTCCAACTGGAAGAAATCCATAAACGAGCGAACCTGCACGTCCAGGAAATCCGGGTACTCAATAACCTTTTTAATCTTGGCGAAATTGATCCGCTCGTCAGCGGCCTGCAGCCTTTCCAGCGCAGCCTTTGCTTTCGGTGTAGCCAATGTATGTGGGGTTAGGAAATGGACACAGAGAGGATGCAATCGAAAACCCTGCCTCTGTCTTGTGCGTTTAGGCACAAAAAGCCGCAAAGCGGCGCGTATGAGGACATTAGCAAAGTTTGTTGCCTACAAACAGGAAAAGACCTGGCTTAGTTGCCAGGCCTATCCTTATTTGTAGAGAGAAAATGCGGGCCGCAGAGTTATTTAACTTCTACTTCGGCGCCAGCTTCTTCCAGTTGCTTCTTCAGGCCTTCAGCTTCGTCCTTAGCAACACCTTCTTTCAGGGGCTTAGGAGCACCGTCAACCAGTTCTTTGGCTTCTTTCAGGCCCAGACCGGTCAGGTCTTTCACCAGTTTCACTACAGCCAGTTTCTGAGCGCCAGCGGCTTTCAGGATTACGTCAAACGAAGTCTTCTCCTCAGGAGCTTCAGCAGCAGCGCCAGCGCCGCCAGCCATCATTACTGGAGCAGCAGCAGCAGGCTCAATGCCATACTCGTCTTTCAGGATAGTAGCCAGTTCGTTTACTTCTTTCACCGTCAGGCTAACGAGCTGCTCAGCGAATGCTTTCAAATCTGCCATTTCTGTAGATTGTTAAAAAAAGGGGTTGTTGAAGGAAATTGAATTTGAAAAAGATGAGCAGCGGTTAGCCTGCAACCTCTTCTCTTTCGGAAAGCGTTTTGAGGATACCAGCCAGTTTGTTGCCACCGCTCGACAGAGCAGAAATAACATTTTTGGCAGGCGACTGCAGCAGACCGATGATATCACCGATAAGCTCGTTTTTACCTTTAATAGTGCTGAGGCTCTCTAGCTGGTCAGCACCTACGTACACGTCGCTATCGATGTAAGCACCTTTCAGGGCTGGCTTCGGCAGTACGTTTTTACCGTAGTTCTGCGACTTGTAGAAGTCTTTCAGCAGTTTGGCCGGGGCGTTGCCCGACTCTTTCGAGAACAGAACACCCGACTGGCCTTTCAGCGCAGCATCCATCTCCGAAGTATCGCCACCCAGGGTGTCGAGAGCCTTGCGGATCAGCGTGTTCTTATACACTTTGAACTCCATGCCGCGGTTGAAGCACAGGCGACGGAATTCGTTGATTTTCGCCACGGTCATCGACGAAGCGTCGGTGATGTAGAACGCGTTGTGCGATTGAAACTTCTCGCTCAACTCGTCGACGAGGGCTTGTTTTTCTTCCCGGGTCATATCGTCGTGTTGGTTATACCTTAAGCGGAAGTTACTTGCGTGTCAACCGGCACTGCGGGCGACATCGTGCTCGAGAGCGTGATGCTCTTGATGTACGTGCCTTTTGCCGACGAAGGCTTCAAACGGTTCAGAGTCTGAATTACTTCGATGGCGTTTTCAGCCAGCTTCTGCGAATCGAACGATACCTTACCGATGCTGGTGTGGATGATGCCGGTTTTATCAACTTTGAAGTCGATTTTACCAGCTTTCACTTCCTGTACCGCCTTGGCAACGTCGGTCGTTACGGTACCCGACTTGGGGTTAGGCATCAGGCCACGAGGACCCAGTACCCGGCCCAGACGACCAACTTTGGCCATCACAGCAGGCATCGTGATAATCACGTCAATATCTGTCCAGCCTTTCTCGATTTTCGAGATATAGTCGTCCAGACCTACGTAGTCGGCACCAGCAGCCGTAGCTTCGGCTTCTTTGTCCGGAGTTACGAGAGCCAGAACACGGACCGTTTTGCCGGTACCATGAGGCAGAGTGGCTACGCCACGTACCATTTGGTCGGCTTTGCGGGGATCAACACCCAGACGAACGTCGATATCAACCGAAGCGTCGAACTTGGTGTAAGTGATGTCCTTAACAACAGTGGCGGCCTCAATGAGGTTGCGCACCTGGGTCAGGTCATGCTTGGCAAGGGCTTCCTTGCGCTTTTTGCTAACTTTTGCCATCTGATTCTTCTCCGTTAAGATTATTCAGCGAAAGGAGAATCTCCCTTGATGGTGATACCCATGCTGCGGGCGGTGCCAGCTACCAGTTTCATGGCCGATTCGATTTTGAACGAATTCAAATCGGGCATTTTCACTTCAGCAATCTGACGAACTTGGTCCCACGTTACCGAACCCACTTTGTTACGGTTTGGCTCTTTTGAACCGCTCTGGAGCTTAGCAGCTTCCAGCAGCATAACCGGCGCCGGTGGGGTCTTCACCACAAAGTCAAACGACTTGTCGGTGTACATGGTAATGAGAACAGGACAAACTTGGCCGGCCTTATCCTGGGTGCGAGCATTGAACTGCTTGCAGAACTCCATGATGTTAAGGCCTTTGCTACCAAGTGCAGGTCCAACCGGCGGCGCGGGGTTCGCGGCGCCTCCCTTTATCTGAAGCTTCAGATAACCTCTAATTTCCTTGGCCATTTGGATTGAAAGGCTTCGGACGATGTGACGTAACTCACACAGTCCTCAGATGATGTAATGCTCCTGGTGGAAGCACCGCCGGCCCGGAGCGGACAACCGACGACGTACTATTTACTTTTAAGACTCTTTCTCGACCTGCGTGTAGCTAAGCTCCATGGGAGTGCTACGGCCGAAGATTTTCACAATTACATTGAGCTTCTTCCGCTCTTCAAACACTTCAGAAACCGTACCGGAGAAGCCGCTGAAGGCGCCATCCACTACTTTCACCAGTTCGTTTACCACGAATGGGGTTTCCAGCTGGGCCGTCTGCTCTTCTGCTTCGTCTACTACACCCAGGATGCGGTTTACTTCAGAAATGTGCAGCGGCACAGGTTTGGTATTCTGGTTGGCTGCTTTTCCTTCCTTATCGCTCAGGAAACCAATTACACCAGGCGTGCTGGTAATAATGTGGTCTACTTCGCCGTGGGTCAGGTCAGCGTGGATGATAATGTAGCCAGGATACAGATTCCGTTCACGCACGCGCTTTTTGCCATTGCGCATTTCGAAAACCTTCTCTACCGGAATCAATACCTGCGGCACCAAATCCGAAAGGCCATGACGACCAATCTCGGTTTCGAGATACGTCTTGGCCTTTTTCTCTTGTCCGCTTACCGAGCGAACAACGTACCATTTCAACTCACCCATCGATTCTTGTGCTTAACGGAACGAGTTGTAAAATGCCTCCAGACCCGTTTTGAAGATGATGTCCATCAAGCCTACAACTGCCGCAAATACGAGTGAGCCAATGAGTACCAGACCGGAACTCTTCTGCAGCTCTTCGAAAGACGACCACGTTACTTTGTAGCGCATCTCTTCGGTAGTCTCGCGGAAATACTTTGTCAGCTTGCTCATAATCCGTAAACGGGCTTTGGCGATAATAACTGGGCCAGCAACTGGCTAAATGGCACGGGCGGAGAGATTCGAACTCCCATCAAAGGTTTTGGAGACCTCTATTCTACCCTTGAACTACGCCCGTGTAAGCGCTTCAAACGACTATAAAGCCGGATTGGGACTGCAAATGTACTGAACTGATGGCACAAAACAAATCCGCCCCCGAAAAATCGAGGGCGGATTGTGTTATGCTAGCAGAAACTAGTCGAGGATTTCGGTCACCTGACCGGCACCTACCGTACGGCCACCTTCGCGGATAGCGAAACGCAGACCTTTCTCCATAGCTACGGCGCTGATCAGCTCCACCTGGATGGTGATGTTGTCGCCGGGCATTACCATCTCAACACCTTCGGGCAGGGTAATGATACCCGTTACGTCGGTGGTGCGCAGGTAGAACTGCGGACGGTAGTTGTTGAAGAATGGGGTGTGACGGCCACCTTCCTCTTTCGAGAGAACGTAAACCTCAGCCTTGAACTTTTTGTGGGGAGTTACCGAGCCGGGCTTGCAAATAACCATACCACGACGGATATCGTCCTTTTCAATACCACGGAGCAGCAGACCTACGTTGTCACCAGCTTCGCCACGGTCCAGGATTTTGCGGAACATTTCCACACCCGTAACCGTCGACTTCAGGCCTTGCTTGGCACCCATGCCGAGGATGTCAACCTGCTCGCCCGAGTTGATAACACCACGCTCGATACGGCCGGTTGCTACCGTACCACGACCCGTGATAGAGAATACGTCCTCTACTGGCATCAGGAAGGGCAGGTCAGTCAGACGAGCTGGGATTGGAATGTAGCTGTCAACGGCAGCCATCAGTTCCTCGATTTTGGGAACCCAAGCAGCGTCGCCGTTCAGGCCACCCAGAGCCGAACCCTGGATAACGGGGATGTTGTCACCGTCGAAGTCATAGAACGACAGCAGCTCACGGATTTCCATTTCCACCAGCTCGAGGAGCTCGGGGTCATCCACCATGTCTACTTTGTTCATGAATACCACCAGCTGAGGTACACCTACCTGGCGAGCCAGCAGGATGTGCTCACGCGTCTGGGGCATGGGGCCGTCGGTAGCAGCTACTACGAGGATAGCGCCGTCCATCTGGGCAGCACCCGTTACCATGTTCTTCACATAGTCAGCGTGACCAGGGCAGTCAACGTGAGCGTAGTGACGGTTTTCGGTAGCGTATTCTACGTGCGAAGTGTTAATCGTGATACCACGCTCTTTTTCTTCGGGAGCGTTGTCGATTGACGAGAAGTCACGCTTTGCGGCCAAACCTTTGTTCGCCAGTACCATTGTGATAGCAGCGGTCAGGGTGGTTTTGCCGTGGTCGACGTGCCCGATCGTACCGATGTTCACGTGCGGCTTGGAACGATCAAAATTTTCTTTGGCCATTGTAAAGAGATTAAAAGGAATTTTGTGAAGGAGGGGAAAACGCGACTTGACTATACTGCAAGAAAGCGATACGCAGCTCCGCTTAGTGGGGACTGCACGTCGCTTTACTTTTCTCGCAGGTCCAAACGGTGCAGGCGCGCTGCCCCGGTGGTACTCGTATTCAGAGCCATTTATGGGATTTGAACCCATGACCTCTTCCTTACCAAGGAAGTGCTCTACCACTGAGCTAAAACGGCTTATGTAAGGGCAAATTTACAACAAAGAAGGCACAATGGCTGTCCACTGCTTTTCTTCATCATCAATTTGTGATTGACAATGAGCGGGAGACGAGGTTCGAACCCGCGACCTGCAGCTTGGAAGGCTGCCGCTCTACCAACTGAGCTACTCCCGCAGAGAAGAAATGAATGGATGGCCCGCTACCAAGCAATTGCTTGCTTCTCGCTATACCATCCATTCACTCAACTACGTGGGGAGAGAAGGATTCGAACCTTCGAAAGCTTACGCTAACAGAGTTACAGTCTGTCCCATTTGGCCGCTCTGGAACCTCCCCGGGTGTTGTTTTTCTCAGCCGACTGCAGAGAAGCTTTCCGTTAATAACCTTCGCCGGAAGTGGGTGGGTTGCTAAAGGAGTTGCAAAATTAACGGCTTTCTGATGCAAGTCAAGCGCTAGCCTGAAATCAACCTAATATTTTTTCCTTCTAGCGGGCCTTATCCGCAGTAGGTATTTACCTCTCAGGAGGTTGAAAACCCAGCCGGCACCAGAATATTTTCTCAGTGCCGGCTGGGTTTTGCTACTCTTACCCCTTAAAGCAGGTTATACATTCCTTTTAAGCCTTCATCCTTTTCCTTGGCGCGGATGTCCTGCAGAACGGACTTCAGCTCCGGGCTGCGCTCAGAAACAGCCACCAGCCCTTTATAGGCACCCAGGCGCACATAGGAAGAAGGGTTATTTCTGGCCAGCATTTCCAGTTTTTTCAGCCCCTTTTCGCGCTCAATGGGCGGCATGCGCTGCATGAACAGGCCAAAATTAGGCAGGAAGGTATACAGGTCGGTGTCCCCCAGCGTTTCTACATAGCGCAGGTACCAGTCGTACTGATCCACTTTGCCATTGAGCACATAATAGCCGCCCAGGGCATTAATAACGCTGTTATTGGGCGTTTCCTGGAGTTTAGCAATGCGTTCAGCCGTTTTGGCCGTTGGTGCTTTGGTGAGGGCATTGATGGCGGCCGTTAGTACTACATAGGAGCTGTCATTCAGGCCTGCCTCGTAGATGGAGCCAAAGTCTTCATTGGGGAAGGAAGCCAGGGTAGCCATAGCGGCGGCACGCACTTCGCTGCGTTTATCGGTGGTGGCGGCATGCTGAATCTCTTTGCGAATAGCCCCACCCTCCGGACCTTTGTACTTCCGGAAAGCACTGAGCGCGGCCGTGCGCACTGCCCAAAAGTTATCATTGAGAGCTGTACGGAGCATACCAGATACCACCAAGTCACCTACTTTGGGGCGGAGCTCCTCAATAGCCTCGTATTTCTGCAGGTAGTTGCGGGCGTGGTAGAACTGATAGAGCAGCTCATCCTGGCTTCGCTCCTCTTCTATTTTGGCCAGCAGCTGGGCCTCATCATCAAACTTTACCAGACTGGGGCGCTGCGCAACCGGCAGAACAAACGTCTGGTCGGCTTTGGTAATGGTCAGCTTGTGCTCGGTGGGCTGATTGTTTACCCAGGTGGTAACCGTGACCGGCAACCGGAAGATGGGCGTGAAGGTGGAATCCTGCTGCTGCTGCACATGCAGGGTAACCTGGCTGTTGTTATAGCTATGCGTGACGCGCAGCTCCGGGTGGCCGCGCTGCATAAACCACTGGTTAAAGAACCAGCGCAGGTCTTGGCCGGTCACGTCTTCGAAAGCCAGCCGTAGCTCATCTATCTCAACGGCGGAGAGCTTGTTGCGCGTCAGATATAAGTTTAACGCCGCATAGAAGGCATCATCTCCTACATACTTGCGCAGCATGTGCAGCACGCGCCCCCCTTTTTGGTAAGAGTGGCGGTCCAGCATATCCTCCCGGTTGGCGTAGTTATACCGAATGAGCGGAACACGCTTGTCTTCCGCTTCCTGAAAGTATAAGTCGGAAGCAGTTTGCTGGACGAGGGCGGCGGCGTCGGCACCGTACTTATACTCGGCCCACAGATACTCCGAGTAATCGGCAAACGACTCGTTCAGGGGCAGGTTAGACCATGATTCGCACGTGACATAGTTGCCAAACCAGTGGTGAAACAGCTCGTGAGCAATAACCCAATCGGAGTTTTTATCCAGCAACTCCCGCCGCGTAGCCTGAATTCCGTCGCCGTGAATGGTGGCGGAGGTGTTTTCCATAGCCCCCGACACATAGTCGCGCACAGCTACCTGGGCATATTTCTCCCACGGATATTCCACGCCCAGCTTCTTGGAGAAGAACTCCAGCATCTCGGGCGTATTACCGAACACCGCCTTCGCCGTTTGCTGAAATTTGGGCTCTACATAATAATCCACGGCTTTTCCGCGCCAGGACTCACTAACCACGGCAAAATCGCCTACGGCCATCATGGTAAGGTAAGGCGCGGCAGGCAGGCTTTGCTTCCACACATCGGTACGGGTACCATCGGAATTCTTCTTGGAGGAAATCAGCAGGCCGTTCGACAGAGTTTTATACTGGGCATCCACTGTCATGGCTATTTCCTGCGTCATGCGCTGGTTGGGCTTGTCGATGGTAGGAAACCAGGCCGAGTTGTTCTCCGTTTCCCCTTGCGTCCAGATCTGACGGGGTTTGTTCTTCTCAGCGCCTACCGGGTTAATAAAGAACAGGCCTTTGTTACTGGTAATGGCCTCACTGCCGCCCGTGGTTAGCTCATTGGGCTTAGCCACATAGTTCACCCGCACCTGATACGCCTCGGAGCGGCTGTAGGTCCGGTCCAGGTTAACAGTGAGCTTGCGCTTATCGTAGCTATAGGTAAGCGCCTTCTCCTTTTCCTTGCCATTAGCCACCGATATGAGGCGGATACTGCGGATATCAAAACCTTTCGCATCCAGCACCAGCTGGCTTTGCGGATAGAAGTGGGGCCGCACCGAGAGCGTGGCCGTACCAATGAGCTGTTGCTTGGCCCAATCGAAACGCACATCCAGCCGCGTATGCAGGACATCGGTCAGAATAGTGGCCGCAGCATGCTCTGGCGTAGTACTAGGCAGCCACGAGGGAACCACGATGGTGGGGGAAGCCGCATCGGAGGCGTAAGGATCCGTAGTAGCTTGGGGCTTCTTGCGGGAAGACTTCGCCGGCGAGCTTTTATCAGGCTTAACACTCTGAGCAGGTGCAAACAGAGGCAACGCCAGCACCAAACTTAGGGCACCGATAAACGGGTATTTCATGCAAGTGGCAATAGGGTATTGTGGCTCAATTTCCGAAATAAGTTTGAGATTTGGCCTATCTTTAAGCCCTTTTCCGCCCAACGTAACTTTGATAGAATGCTCCAAGTAAACACCGGATCCAGCCAGGTTTGGGAAGTTGAATATCAACCCGACGCCATTACCGTGAATGGTGAAACGTTTACCTGGGACCTGGCGCCGCTGGGCAATGGGCGTTACCATATCCTGCACGAGGGACGCTCTTTTTCCGCCGAGGTTGTCAGCGTAGAGCACGCGGCCAAAACTATTCAGCTCAAGTTGGACGGCCGCATTATCACCCTCAACGCCAAGGACCGCTTTGACCTGTTGCTAGAAAAGCTGGGAATGAGCGACGTAGCCGCCCATAAAATTAACGAGCTGAAGGCCCCCATGCCCGGCCTGATCGTAGACATCCGCGTGGCCCCTGGCCAAACCGTGCAAAAGGGCGACCCGCTGCTGGTGCTGGAAGCCATGAAAATGGAAAACATTCTGAAGTCGCCGGGCGACGGGGTGGTAAGCGCCATTAAAGTTTCCCTGCGCGACAACGTGACCAAAGGGCAGGTGCTGATTCAGTTTAGCTAACTGCGCCTGGCTTTTTTAGGTTTTCGCTTCGATATATCCCACTCACGCTAAATTTTCGCGTTTTGAAGTACAAACGAATTCTGCTCAAGCTCAGTGGCGAGGCACTCATGGGCGCTCAACAGTATGGCATTGATGCCGAGCGCCTGATGCAATATGCTCAGGAAATAAAGACGGCCGCTGAAACCGGCACCCAGATAGCCGTGGTGATTGGCGGCGGCAACATCTTCCGGGGTGTGCAGGCCGAAGCCTTTGGGCTGGACCGGGTACAGGGTGACTATATGGGCATGCTGGCCACCGTTATCAACTCTATGGCGTTGCAGAGCGCCCTGGAAAAGCTAAACGTGAATACCCGTCTGCTTTCCGGCGTTACCATTCAGCGGGTGTGCGAGCCTTACATCCGGCGCCGCGCGCTGCGCCATCTGGAGAAAGGCCGCGTGGTCATCTTTGGGGCTGGCATTGGCTCCCCTTACTTCACTACCGACTCGGCTGCTTCCCTGCGGGCCATTGAGATTGAGGCCGACGTTGTGCTGAAGGGCACCCGCGTAGACGGTATTTATACCGCCGACCCGGAGAAAGACCCTACGGCTACCCGCTATCCGCAGATTACCTTTGATGAGGTAATGGAAAAGAACCTGAATGTGATGGACATGACGGCCTTTACCTTGTGCAAAGAGAATAACCTGCCCATTATTGTGTTCGATATGAACAAAGCCGGCAACCTGCAGCGCCTGATTGATGGCGAAACCGTAGGTACGCTGGTAACCATGAACGGGACCAAACCGGAAACTGAACCCGCTGGCAAGCACAGCGGCCTGCAGCCGGCCGTAGAAACCTCCACCACTACCACAGAGCAAGCCTGAATCAATTAAAAATTAAGGAAGCAGTACCGGCCAGTACGTACTGCGGCTGGGCCAACCCGGCATTTCCTTCCTGGTTTTTAATTCTCAATTTCTAATTCACCTTAACAAATGGACGAAGAAATCCAGTTTTACCTGAGCGACGCGGATGAATCGATGGGCAAAGCCCTTCAGCACACGGGCGTTGAGTTGGGCCGCATTCGGGCCGGCAAAGCCAGCCCCGCTATGCTTGATGGCCTGCGCGTAGATTACTACGGAACCCCTACCCCACTGAGTCAAGTGGCTAACATTGCTACCCCCGATGCCCGCACGCTTTTCATTAAGCCCTGGGAGAAGAACATGGTAGGCGAAATTGCGAAGGCCATCAAGAATAGTGACCTAGGCCTGAACCCGCAGTCGGATGCAGAAGGTGTACGCCTGAACATCCCGGCCATGACGGAGGAGCGCCGCCGTGAGCTGGTAAAGCAGGTGAAAAATGAATCAGAAAGCGGCAAAGTACGCATTCGGGCCATCCGGAAGGATGTGAACGAAGCCCTGCGCAAGCTGCTGAAAGATGGCGCTTCCGAAGACTCCATTAAAGACGCGGAAGCCAAAGTGCAGAAGTTCACCGATACCTACATTGTGAAGGTGGATGACCTGGTAAGCAAGAAGGAAGCCGAAATCATGACGATTTAAGCGCTTTTAAGCCATAAAAAAAGCCCCGGTGAAGCTGTTTCACCGGGGCTTTTTTTATGTTGTCTGACTTATCTGAAGCTAGCCTAGGAGCGCCAATAGCCTTCCGCCTCAATGCGCTTTTCCACCGCCGCCGGCACCAGGTAACGGATAGATTTGCCGGCCCGGACACAGTCCCGGATAAACGTAGCGGAAATATCCAGCAGGGGAGCATCCACCACGCGTACACCCGGATGCGTGCTGACCTCGGAGGCCGCTACCCCGGGCCGCGGGTACACATACACTTCGTGCTCGGCCAGAATACGGGCGGCGTCTTTCCAGCGCGGCAGACCGGGGAGGTTATCCTCGCCCATGAGCAGCACAAAGCGGTGGTCTGGGTACTGCCGGTGCAAGGCATCCAGCGTAACAATGGTGTAGTTCGGCAGGTCCATGCCAAACTCAATGTCCAGGGCCTTCAGGCGGGCATTGTCGGCAATGGCGGCCTGCACCAGCTCAAAGCGAACCTTCTCCGGCAGCAGGTCCTGCCCTACTTTGAAAGGGCTTTGCGGCGACACCACCAGCCACACCGCATCCAGATCGGTATGCGTGGCCATGAAGTGGGCCAGAATAAGGTGGCCGGTATGCAAGGGATTGAACGAGCCAAAGAGCAACCCCACTTTAGGGGTACTCACAGAATGGCAGGTTCAGCGGTAATGAAGTCGCGCACCAGCTTTTCAGCGTGCGCTGTGGCCTCGTCCAGATCATCATTCACCACCACTACATCAAACCGGTCTTCGAAGGTGAGTTCGAAGTTGGCTTTATAGAGGCGGGAAGAGATGCTGGCGGCCGAATCGGTGGCGCGGGCCCGGAGGCGGTGCTCCAGAATTTCCAGGGAAGGCGGTTTGACAAAGATAGCCAGGGCCCGGTCTTTGTAGAATTCCTTGATGCTGAGGCCGCCTTTTACGTCCACATCCAGCACGGCGTGCTTGCCGCTTTCCCAGATGCGTTCAATCTCGGACTTCAGTGTGCCGTAGAAGGCACCTTCGTACACTTCTTCCCATTCCACGAAGGCGTCCTGTCGGATTTTCTCCTGGAACTCCTGTACGGAAATAAAGTAGTAGTCTTTCCCGTTGGCTTCGCTGCGGCCGCGACGGTCGCGCGTACACGCTGAAATCGAGAAGCTTAGCTCCGGAACACGCTCCAGCATCCGGTGCACAATAGTGGTCTTGCCGGCGCCGGAAGGCGCCGAAAAGGCGATGATTTTACCCTGCATCGGGCAAAATTAGGCCATTTCTGCTTGCAAGCGCTGAAGAATTGTTTGCGACAGTACCGCAGGGGCGCCTTTACGACCTACATGCTGGGACAGGAAGTCGACGAAAATGCGCTGTTTATCAATGGTATCGAAGCAGGGCGAGCAGTCTTCGGCGTGGTTGACAAAGTATTCTTCGTCTTCCATGCTGGGGGCCTGGCCTTCGATAATTTGGTCGAGAATTGTATTCACACGCTCACAGTCGGCGCCGGTCTCAGGAGCAGCGGCAGCCGGTTGGTTGGTTTTTGTAGATGTAGTTTCCATACTAGTGCGGCTGGAGTGTTAGTCGTGGTCTGCGTCTGAATCGGTGGTATCGTTATCGTCGGCCTCATCATCGGTGCCGTAGCCCATGGATTTGGCGTATTTCTCAAGCTTATCCTTCAGAAAGTTCCGGGCCCGGTGCAGGCGGGAACGAACCGTACCAATTGGGATATCCAGCACTTTAGCCATTTCCTCATACGTAAACCCTTCCAGGTCACAGAGGATAATGACGGTGCGAAAATCCACCGGCAGCGAGTTTAATGCCCGAGCCACTTCGTCGCCGATGAGGTCGCGCACGGCTTGCTGCCGCATATCGGACGAGGTACTTCCTGCGTCACCCTCAGCCTCCACGTCCTCCGAATTGTAGTACCCTTCAATTTCGCTGTAGTCGACCTTGGCGGGTTGTTTACTTTTCTTTCGGAAGTCGTTAATGAATGAGTTTTTCAAGATGCGGAACAGCCACGCTTTGGCGTTGGTTCCCGGCTCAAAATATTCAAAAAACCTATATGCCTTCAAATAAGTCTCCTGCACGAGGTCGTTGGCATCGTCCTCATCCAGGGTCAGGCGGTAGGCAAAATTGTACAGGGAATCGATAACCGGCATTAATTCCGCTTGAAAGCGGCGGTCTTTCTCTTCCTTACTCAGCTTAGAAACCCGTTCGGGAGAATCGCTCATGGGCGCAGAAAATTACGGATGCCAGGGCTGCCTGGTGGGTCAGCCTGTGGCTTAAATGTAGCTATTATACCGTACCACTCCCAGGGGTGTTGCACACCCGGGCCGCAGTTTGTCGTTCGGTGGACACTACGAGAAAACCATATAGAAAGACGAATAGATTAAATCCAATTTGTAATTCCAGCAGCGAATCCGTCAACATAGCAATGGCTAGCAGCCAGATACAGTGTATCACATACGGGTTTCGGCGCTGGGCTGGTTGTGCCAAAGGGCCCAGCAAAACCAACAGCCACAAGCCCAGCTGCACCAGCCCGCCACCTACTAAATAGTGCAGGTATTGATTATGCACCATTACCCAGTTGGCCGGGGTGAGACCAAAGCTCTGCCAGGCGTATTGCTGCATCATAGCGGCCCGCACATCAGCCGGGGCCACGCCCAGCACAGGATGCGTCTGAAATATGACATTGGCCGTGTGCCAGGCCGCCAGGCGCTTGGAAAGGGAGTAGTTATTGATATCGTGCCCCAGAGAAAACTGCTCCAGATCAAAGTGCGTGGCTTCCAACCGCTGCTGCACTGATACCAGCGTGTGCAGGGCGCCCCAGGGCAGCAGCACCAGTAAGGCAGCCAATACCAAGCCCAGTCGCCACTGGCGCCGCATAACTACTACCAGAACCACATCCAGCAACAACGTAGCATAGAACACCAGCAGGCCCGTGCGATACGCCAGCACATGCAACACAACCAAAGCGGTGATGCTGGCTGCCCGCAACAACCAGCGCAAGGCAGTACCAACTATCTTCTCGCGGGCCAGTAACATACCGATATATACCGCCAGGGCCAGCATAATGCTGAAGTGGATGTGAAATACCCCCGTAACAGACGGCATATTCTGCCCCGAGCCAAAGGCGTTGTTAGCCTGGGCGGCGTTCATGAGATATTCGGCCAGCGTAGCTAACCCCAGCCCGGCTACGCCCAGCACAAACAGGCTGCCCACCCCCAGGCGTTGGCGCGCGGTGAGCGGAACTGCTACGGCAAAAACCAACGGTACACCCAGAAGCGGCAACTGGCGGAAAAGCTCGTGCCTGTATACCGCCCACTCCGCGGTATACAGGCCGCTTATCACCAGGAACAGATACAGCAATGCCGGGAACCAGGCGGTGCGCAAACTCCACCACCCGGCCAGCTGTCGGCGCAGGTTGGGCTGCGCCGCAACGGCTAGTACACCTACCACGGGGCTCAATGCAATCAGGGCCCGGGCCATCAGCAGACCTACCACGCCGGCCACGCACGCCAGCAGCAACAGGTACTGCGACAGGCGCCCACTCTGGTAAAGCTGCCGAAAGGAAGGGAGAGGTAAAAAAGCCATGGGAGCCGCAAAGAACGCAGAGGGCCTGTCAGAAACCAGCAGGCGGCAAAGAATTCCAGGCAGCTATCCGGTTCAGCACCTCAACAGGCTCAATAGCGGCCAGGCAAGAGCACGCGGCCGGCGCCTGCCGGCACTCCTGGCAATCAGGCTTGTTAAACACCAAGTATTCTGCATGCGGGCCCAGCGGTGCCCAGCGGCCGGGATGCATAGGGCGGATAGGTGGATACAGCCCCAGGGCCTGCCTACCCAGCGCCGCCGCCATATGCAACGGCCCGGTACTATTGGCCACCAAGCCATCAGCAGTGCCAATGAAAGCCAGTAGTTGGGGCAAGGTTAGCTGCCCGGTCATATCACCCGCCAGGAAAGGGGCGTGCTCCGTCAGCCAGGGGCGTAGCTCCTCCCCTTCGGCCGCGGTGCCGGTGATGAACACGCGGTGCCCGGCCTGGTCCAGCATGCGCACTAACGTCCCGAAGTTTACCAACCCCCATTCCCGGGCACTACCCCGGCTACGCGGATGCAGAATAACGTTGAGCTGCCCGGCCTGGCGCTGGGCCAGCAGGTGCTGCCATTGATGCGCCAGCGGCTCGATAGGTGCCAGCCGCACCAGCTCACCCACGGCGGCCAGCGGCATAAGCCCAGTATAGCCCAGGGGCCGCAGCAGCTCCAGATTCAGCTGCGCTTCATGTAAGGGCGAATGGCGGCGGCTCAGGACTACCCGGTGGGTACAGGTAAGCCAGTGAAACCACCGGTTACGCGTGCCAATGCGCATGGGTATGCGGGCCTGCCGGCCTAAGGAAGCTAGGTGTTTATCGGGGAAGATGTGCAGCAAGACATCGGCCTGCTGTTGCTGCAATGCCTGCACCTGCGCCGGCTGGGTGAGCTTGCGCAGTTCATCCACGTTTATAAAATCATCTATCCAGGGACAGGCAGCGGCAATGGCCTGGGTGTAAGTGCGGCCCAGCAGCACCACGCGGCAGCCCGGGAACAGCTTCTTAAGCTGCCCACATACGGGAAGCGTGAGCACCACATCGCCAATAGCATCGGTACGGCTGACCAGGAAAGTCTTCATACAGTAGTGGTGGGCCGCCGGGTACGCAGCTTGGCAAACTTGAGGAAAACACCCCAGGCAGAAATGGTGGCTATGCTGAGGCCGGCAAAACCATCCAGCATGCCCAGCCGCAGAAAGTAGCCGTGCACGAACTTCCAGATGGGTTTCAGCAGCAGGTGAAACAGCGTAACGCGGCGCTTGCCGCGCAGCCACAGCTCCTCGGCGGCAATGCTGGTGAAGCGGTTGAGTTGGGCTACGTGCTGCTCTACGGAATCGTAAGAGTAGTGCAGCAGGTCACCGTTCAGAGCTCCTACCAGCTGGCCGGGCTGGGTTTCGTACCGCTCGTGCAGGAGCATGCCTTCCCATTGGCCCAGGCGCCGGTCGTAGAGGCGCAGCTTGCGGTCGGGGTACCAGCCGCCGTGGCGCACCCAGCTGCCGCAGTAGTTGGTGAGGCGGGCCAGCGTATAGCCGGCGCCTTGCCAGTTTTCTTTGGCTTGCCTAATGCTTTGGCGCAGCTCATCCGTCAGGACTTCGTCGGCATCCAGCTGCAATACGTGGTCATATTGAGCCTGGGCGGTAGCGAAGTTCTTTTGTTGCACATAGCCTTCAAAGGCGTGCTGGATAACGCGGGCGCCGTGCTGCCGACTGATGTCCACCGTGCGGTCGGTGGAGAAGCTGTCGACCACGATTACCTCGTCGGCTACATCACCCAGCGCTTCGAGGCAGCGGGCAATGTTGCGTTCTTCATTGTAGGTAATGATAACGACGGAAAGCGGGACAGCAGGCATAGGCGAGCAAATATCGGAAGTTTGGTTCGCTTACCGCTGTCGTATGTTCCCGATCAGCATGGTATCTATCTTTGCCATACTACCCTAAGTGGCACCACCTGCCTTGCCACCTACTCTATGTCCAAATCTAAGTCCAGCCTCCAAGTACCTCAAAGGCTAAAGATTACTATCACGGTAGTTGCTGGAAATATATTAGCGGCTGAAACTTACTGGTATATTTTTCATGGACACCGTTTTGGCATCATTTCTACTAGCACCCTGTGGCTTTTCGCGACTTTATCTATTGTCTTGCTCTACATGCTGTGGATAGACACTTTGTGGCGCTCCAATCTGCTCAAAGCCTTGTCCACTTTAGTTTATTTCGGGTTATTCTTACTATTCTGCGGCGCTGTAGACGACTTCCACAAGAAGCGTTTGGCACAACAATTAGCTCACTACGGCATAACTGGCTACGGGCATGTAACCGGTTTCGAGATGGAACACCGCAAAGGAGGCTCCGTGAGATATGCCATTTATGAGTATCAACACCAAGGTCAATTATACAAACAGCGAGTACGGACTAACTCCAGCACTCATTATCATCAACTCCTGCAGCTACGATACGCTTCCATTGACCCTGAAAATGTCATTGTCACTCGTTTTGGGGTAACAAACGCCACCGCAGACAAACCACAATAAAAACGCCCAACTCACAAAGCGTGAGTTGGGCGTTTTTATTGTGGTTTAATTTGACCTAACGGCCTAGTAGCGGTACAGATCCGACTTGAACGGGCCTTGTACGTCTACGCCGATATAAGCGGCCTGCTTGGGCTTCAACTCTTCCAGCTCCACGCCAATTTTGGCGAGGTGCAGGCGGGCTACCTTCTCATCGAGGTGCTTGGGCAGGGTGTATACTTTGTTTTCGTAGGCAGCCGTGTTGGTCCACAGCTCCAGCTGGGCCAGCGTCTGGTTGGTGAAGGAGTTGGACATCACGAACGAAGGGTGGCCGGTGGCACAGCCCAGGTTCACGAGGCGACCTTCCGCCAGAATGATTACCTCTTTGCCGTCGATGGTGTAGAGGTCAACCTGAGGCTTCACGGTGTCTTTGGTGTGACCGTAGTTGCCGTTCAGCCAGGCCATATCAATCTCATCATCGAAGTGGCCGATGTTGCAGACAATGGCTTTGTCCTTCAGGGCGCGGAAGTGCTCCTCGGTGATGATGTCGCAGTTGCCGGTAGCGGTAACCACGATATCCGCCTGGGGAATAGCCTCGGCCATTTTCTTCACGGCGTAACCGTCCATAGCGGCCTGCAGGGCGCAGATGGGGTCAATTTCCGTTACGATAACGCGGGCACCGGCACCACGCAACGAAGCGGCGGTACCTTTTCCTACGTCGCCGTATCCGGCTACTACGGCTACTTTACCGGCCATCATTACATCGGTAGCGCGGCGGATAGCGTCTACGGCAGACTCTTTGCAGCCGTATTTGTTGTCGAACTTCGACTTGGTAACCGAGTCGTTTACGTTGATGGCGGGCATGGGCAGGGTGCCGGCCTTCACACGGTCCAGCAGGCGCAGCACGCCCGTGGTGGTTTCTTCCGACAAACCTTTGATGCCGGCGGCCAGCTCGGGGAACTGGTTCAGCACCATGTTGGTCAGGTCGCCGCCATCGTCCAGAATCATGTTCAGGGGCTGGCGCTCTTCGCCAAACCACAGGGTCTGCTCAATGCACCAGTTAAACTCTTCCTCATTCATGCCTTTCCAAGCATATACCGGAATGCCAGCGGCGGCAATGGCAGCGGCGGCATGGTCCTGGGTAGAGAAGATGTTGCAGGAAGACCAGGTTACGTCGGCGCCCAGTGCAATCAGCGTTTCAATGAGCACAGCCGTTTGGATGGTCATGTGCAGGCAGCCGGCAATGCGGGCACCTTTCAGCGGCTGGCTGGCGCCATACTCCTCGCGCAGGGCCATCAGACCGGGCATTTCAGCCTCCGCCAAACGGATTTCTTTGCGGCCCCACTCGGCCAGCGACATGTCTTTTACTTTGTAGGGAACGTAAGTCGTCTCAACCATGATGCAGAAAATGTTTGCGAATCAACCGCAAAGGTAGCCAAAAAGTTGCGCCCTGGGCACAACAAAAAGCCCGACCAGGTTGGTCGGGCTTAGTGCTACAGAATAAGTCAGCTTACTTATTTTCGATGAAATCAGCCTTTACCTGTACATCGGTGGTGAGGCCGGTTGCAGAGCCGCGCACCAGCAGGGTGTAGATTTTGCCGGCCGCCAGGTCTTTACTGTTAAGAACGATAACCGGCACATTGCTGGAGTTAGCCAGGTAGAGGTTGGAAGCGCCAGCCGCTACTTCCGTGAAGGCCGAAGCGGTGCCGAAGGTTATGTTCGGAATCAGCAGGGCAGCCGTGCCGGTCGATTCGGTGCGGTAGAGGCTAACGGGGGAAGCAGCCCCCAGGCCCAGATGCACCACCCGAATTTTGGCTTTTCCAGCCGCGGGGGCAGTCAGGTCATCTTCCACCCACAGCGGAGCAATGGAGTTGGCCTGGTCCGTGGGGCTGTAGGCAAACAGGGAATAGTTTTTATCCTTCGCTACAGTTTGGGAAGAGTTTATCACCGTGGTAGTGGTGCCCGACACATTTACTTTGAACACCCGCGTACCCGCATTGAGGGTGGTGTAGCCGGTATTCTCGCCGTAGTTCAGGTCTTTTACCGCCTTGTCGTCAGCCAGCACCGACACCTTTACATTGGCATTGGGGGCGGCATGTACTACTTGTACTTTCCCTTGCTCAATTACGGGTGCCACGTCCTCATTGTCGTCGCTGCAACCAACCAGCGCAGTGGATAAAGCCAGGGAGGCGAATAGGAAAGGGCGGAACAGATGCTGAAGTGTAGTTTTCATAAGGGAACCAATCAGGATAAGAAATGATTTGTGCTCAAAACGTAAGCATGCTGCGTTTTGTTGAGTTGAGAAATAAAATTTTTTTGATCTGCTGTGGGCAATATATTGTCGAGCAGACCGTTAGATTTGCATTATGCTCTTAACACGCCTTGGCCTGCACCGGCCTGCAACCTTCCTATTTGCTCTTCTTTTTGTGCTGTTTGCCGCTCCACTTCGGGCGCAGCAGGCACCGGCTGTTATACGGCTGAGCCCGGAAGATCAGGACCGGGGCTTTAACGGCCCCCAGAAAAATTTCTACTTTGCTACCGGTAGTGAAAAAGAATATCAGAACGCTGGTTTCTTTGGTCAAAAGCTGCGCCCCTACGTGGCTGCTAACCCGGAGGCGCTGAAAAACCTGAACCATTACCGCCGGCAGAAATGGCTGTATCTGGGCGAGCGGCTGGTGTTTTTAGGCTCCCTGAGCTTATATAGCCAGCAGGTATTGGCCAAGGATGAGAAGCAGTATTTCAGCCAGGCCCAGCGCGGCGCCATTGGCATGGCGGCCTTTAGTCTGCTGGCCAATGTGCTGATTAGCCGCAATACCAACGAGCATTTTCGGCGGACGGTAGAAGCCTATAATGCCGGCCAGCCGGCGGCCCGCACGGGTGCCTTGCAACGGCTGGCTCCCAGTGGCGTAGGCCTTACGGCAGTAGGCACGCACCCGCAGCTGGCCTTGCGCTGGTCGGTGCGCTAGTTTAAGCGCTGCATTTAATACGTCCTTCTTTCAAAAGGGCCCGTCCTGCGTAAGGATGGGCTTTTTTCTGTATGTTAGCCCCGATTTATGGAATTCCCGCTGCCTGAAGCGGCGCGTCAATACGTAGCCGATAACCTGCACGAAGACCCCGCCAAGCTGGCTTTGCAGGCCCGCCGCTACCCGGACTTGCCGGTACCGGAGCTGGTCCGACAGATTCAGGCCCGCCAGAAAGCGCGCACCAAGCTCCCCGCCTGGGCCGCCAACCCTGATTTAATCTTTCCGCCTGCCCTCTCGGTAGAGCAGGCTTCTTCCGACCGCACGGCTGCTTTCAAAGCCAGCCTGGTAAGCGGCGCTACGCTCCTGGCCGACCTCACCGGCGGCTTTGGCGTGGACAGCAGCTTTTTTGCCAGCCAGGTAACGCAGGTACATTACGTAGAGCGCAACCCCGAGCTGGTAGCCGTAGTGCAGTACAACCTGCAGCAGCTGGGCATTCAGAACGTGGTGTGCCACGCTACTGATGCCGTTCAGTTTTTAAGGAACACGGACCAGCACTTCGACTGGCTCTACCTGGACCCGGCCCGCCGCGATACCGCCGCCCGCAAAATCTTCCGGCTGCAGGATTGTGAGCCGGATATTCTGCGCATGATGCCCCTGCTGCTGCACAAAGCCGACCGGGTGCTGCTCAAAACCTCACCCATGCTGGATATTGAGCAGGCCCTGGAGGAGCTGGCGCACGTGCGGCGGCTCTGGGTGGTGGCCGTGGATAATGAGTGTAAGGAGGTATTATACGAGCTGGGTCAGGAGCCTGCCGTTGACCCGGAGCGCTTCACCATTAACATGAAGCGAGATGGCACCCAGCAGGAATTCCGCCTCAACCGCGCCCGGGAAGCTCGCGCCATTCCGCGCTACGCTGAGGCTCAGCAATACCTCTACGAGCCCAACAGCGCCATTCTGAAAGCAGGCGGGTTCCGTAGCATTGGCACCGCTTTTGAGCTGCTGAAGCTGCACCAGCACAGCCACCTATATACCTCCGATACACTTCGGGCCGACTTTCCCGGCCGTATTTTCCGCATCAGGGCCGCCGAGCGCTACGACCGGGATGCTCTGCGTGCCCACCTGGGCCCGGAGGTGCGCGCCCACGTCACCACCCGCAACTTCCCCGACTCCGTAGCCGACTTCCGCCACCGCACCGGGATTCGGGAAGGTGGGGAGCTATACCTGTTTGCTACCACCGATTTGCGCGGCCGTTTGATGGTGCTGGTATGTGAGAAGCTGTAAACCAGAATAAGGCTTTCAATAAAAAAGCTGTCATCCTGAGCTTTTTATTGAAGACTACTTAGCCGGGCTGGTCCAGGGGCTGCCTTGCAGACGAAAGCGCCAAGGTAGCGCGGCATCTGCGCCGGCATAATCAATGCCTACCCGCGGGGAGGCAATAATCTGCGTGGGCGGAATTGCGTCGCCCTGATCTTCCAGCCAGATATCCGGCCCGGCTAAATCAGTACCATAATGGCGGGTGCCAATGCCCAAGGCCTGGGTGAGCAAGCCGGGGCCGCCGGTGAGGTTGCGGGCGGGGGTGCTCAGGCCCCGGCGCAGCATCATTTCCTCCAGGCCCACCAGCGGCTCCAGGCCCCGAATGAGCACGGCATCGGCTTTGCCGGCTTCATTGGTAATGACGTTGAAGAGTGTGTATCGGCCATAAATCAGGTAGGCATAAGCCACGCCGCCGGCCTCGTACATAATGCGGGTGCGGGCGGTGTAGCGGCCCAGGTGGGAGTGGCAGGCCTGGTCGTTTATGTGGGCGTAGGCCTCGGTTTCTACAATGCGCCCCCCGGTCAGCACGCCATCAAAATGGGTGAAAAGATGCTTACCAATCAGCTCACGGGCTATTTGTACTACATCGGGGCGCTGGTAAAAGGAAGCGGGAAGTTTCATTGTTCAGAAAAGCATTGAATCAGAAAAGACCCATACGTAATTAAGGCAGCTGGTTGCCCGGGCTTACCAGTTGCCGGAGAAATGCTTTACCTTTACCCCCGTAGAGGTGGCCAGACCCCAATTGCGGGGCGCGGCTGAAAAGGGAATCCGGTTAAAATCCGGAGCTGTCCCCGCAACTGTACGCTTCATATAACCAGGCACGCCAATCCCCCGGCCACTGTTTCGCAGAAGGTTTTCCCACTGGAAAACCCGAGAGATGGGAAGGCGGCGTGCCCGAAGCAAGCCAGGAGACCTGCCCCTACGCATCCTAAGTTCAGCGCCTTCGGAGGAAGGGCGGAGAATGAATACAGTGGCGGCCTGTAAAGGGCCGTCTTTTACCCTGTTTTCGGCCTCGGCTTCGTGGCGGTCTGCTTTTGGCAGTTCTCCCAGAAGTTCTGAACTGAATTTTCAGCTTTGAAAATTTGGTTCATCGAATGCGTACCGGTGCTTTTCACTTTTTGCTGCTTTTGCTGGCTGTTTGGGTGCTCCCCGGGCTGGCCGCGCATGCCCAGCAGCCAGTGGCCGCGGCTGCCCCGGATACGGCCTTGCTGTTGCCCGCCGTGCGGGTAGAAGCCACCCGCCCGGAGCGGTTTGCCGTGGGCAGCCGCCTGCAGGTGCTGGACTCCGCTGCCCTGGCCCTTTACCGGGGCCAGACCCTGGCCGATGCATTGGGCGCCCAAACCAGTATCTACCTGAAGAACTATGGCCCCGGGCAGCTGGCTTCCATGGCTATGCGTGGCACCTCGGCGCGGCATACGGCCGTTTTGTGGAATGGCCTGAACATCAACTTACCCACTTTAGGCGAGGCTGACTTTGCCCTGCTGCCCACCAGCGGGGCCACCCGCGTAACGGTGCAGCCCGGCCCGGCCGGCGCTACCTACGGCACCGGGGCAGTGGGCGGCACGGTTCTGCTGGCAGCCCCCGTACGCTGGGGTGCTGGCCTGCAGGCCAGCGCCCAGTTAAACTACGGCAGCTACAATCTGTGGGCACCTAGTCTCGAAAGCAGTTTCAGCAACCAGAAAGTAGCCGTCAGGGTGGCGGCCTCGGCCCGCACGGCCCGCAATGATTTCCCCTATTCTTCGCCGGAGTTGCAGGGCCTCGTAACCCGCCGCCAGCCGAATGCCGATGTGGCGCAGTGGAGCATGAGCCAGGATTTAACGGTGCGCACCGGCCAACGAGGCGAAGTCATGCTGGCCGCTTGGCTGACCGATGCCGACCGGGGCATTCAGCCGGCCATAGGAGCCGTGAATAACCACGCCCGCGAGCGGGACCAAAGCCGCCGCCTGCTGGCCGGCTACCGCCACGTAGCCGCCCGCCACGAATCGGTGGGGCGGGTGGCTTGGTTTGAGGATGTGTTAGATTACCAGGCTGCGGGAGTTCAGAGCAACTCAAGGGTCCGCACCACGCAGACGCAGGCGCAGCACACGTTCAACTTCGCCCCCCACGCCAGCGTGCAGGTAGGCGCCGAAGCGCAGCACTTTGCAGCCGAAGTAGACGGGTACGCCCGACCGGTAGCGGAAAACCGCTTCAGTGGCTTTGCCCTGGTGCGCTATGACCCACAGCCCCGGCTCCGGCTTACGGCCAACCTGCGGCAGGCAGTGCTTCCCGGCCGCAAGGCTCCCCTGGCGCCCACGGTTGGGGCGGAGTGGCAGGCCGGCACGTGGGCTCAACAGCAGCTGGTGGTGAAAGCATCCGTCTCCCGCAGCTACCGGGCGCCCACGCTGAATGAGCGTTACTGGCGGCCAGGCGGCAACCCGGCTCTCCTGCCAGAGCAGGGTTTTGGCTACGAAGGTGGCCTGCAGCACAGCTGGCAGCTCACTTCCCAGCTGCGCCTGCAATCGGAAGCAACCCTTTACCGGCAGGTGGTAGAGAACTGGGTGCAATGGCTGCCTGCTGCTGATGCGGGCTACTATTCCCCGCGCAACCTGCGCACCGTACGGGCCTGGGGCCAGGAAACCAGCAGCCAGCTTGCCTGGAAAACCCGGCACTACCAGCTACAGGTGCAGGCCGCTTATGCCTATACCCGCTCGGAAAAAGTGCGGGGCTACGCCGATGACGCGGACCCCACCTACCGCCAGCTGCCCTATGTGCCCCGGCATACGGTGGCCTTCACTACCAACCAGCAGTGGCGGGCCTGGCAGCTGGGTACCGCGGCCACTTTCACCGGCTTCCGCTACACCGATTCCGGCGCCAGAGACTTTCTGCCCTCCTACCTGCTGGCCAATGCCACTTTGGGCTACACCATCAAAGCTCACCAAAACTGGGCCCTTACAGTGCTGGCGCAGGGCTACAACCTCACCAATGTGTCTTACCGCAGCTATGCCGCCCAGGCCATGCCGCCCCGCAACGGGCAGCTTAGTCTGCGGGTGGCGTGGCGCTAACTTCTTTCCCTGTTTCTATATTCTATGTACTCTTCTCCCCGCTTCCCTCCCTACATTACCCGCTCGGCGCTGGCTTTTCTAAGTCTGATGGCTGTAACGGCCTGCGACCCGGATACGGATACCCCCGACCCCACGCAGCCAGCCGATGTATTTATTGTGAATGAAGGCGGCTTCAATAAAGGCAATGCCGGCATCAGCAGCTTCAGCACCGCCAGCCGGCAGCTGATGAATGTAAACCAGTTTCAAACGGCCAATAACCGGCCGCTGGGTGATGTGGCACAGTCGATGACGGTTGTGGGCACCCGGGGCTACATTGTAGTCAATAATAGCAACAAGCTGGAGGTAGTCTCCATGCCTGATCTAAAGGAAGTTGCTACGGTTACGGGCCTGCAGCTACCCCGGTATTTTGTAGCGGCCTCGGCCGATAAGGGCTACGTAACAGAGTGGGTGGATTTTGGGGTGTCGGGCCGCGTGGCCGTCATCGATTTGAAAACCAATACCATTCTGAAAACCATTACCACGGGCATTACCCCGGAAACTATGCTGCTGGTAGGCAACAAGCTGTATGTAGCCAACAACGGCGAAAACACCCTCACCATCATTAATACCCTGACTGATGAGGTGGCGGCCACCGTAACCGTGGGCGACTCCCCTACCAGCCTGGTGCAGGACCGCACCGGCCGGGTATGGGTTTTAAACAGCGGTATGGTTGCCTACAACCCCGATTACACCGAGGACTATGAACATACCACGCCCGGCTCTCTGGTGAGTTTTGACCCGCAGAGCCCGACTGCGCAGACCCGCCGTACGTTTGCCTCTAACCAGGTGCGGCCCCAAAAGCTGCTGATTGATTTTACTGGCACCACCTTGTATTTCAGCAATGGCGCGGCAGTGTTCCGCATGAATACCACCGATGCTGCTTTGCCCACCACGCCCATTATACGGCGCCGGTTTTATGGGCTAGGGCTGGACCCGCGCGACAATACGTTGTATGGGTCGCTGGAGAATTTCAGCGGGCCTACCAAGTTCATTCGCTACCAAAGCACCGGCACGCCTATTGACTCCTTTGCGGTGGGCGTGGGCGCTAACAGCTTCGTGTTTTACCGGCAGTAGCCGCTGGTATAGCCCAACAAACAAAGCGCCCTTCCATAGCAAATAGAAGGGCGCTTTGTTTATAAGATACTGAAGCGTTAATCGGCGATACCGTCGTTGTTACGGTCTTTAGCCTGGCCAGCGCGGTCGTATATTTCTTTGCCGGTAAGGCGGCGGGTGGTGTCCTGGCTGGTGCCGTTGGTAGAAGCGGCGGTAGAAGTGGGGTTTGCCTCCGTGGGGTCGTGGCTTTTATCTACGCCGCGTTCTACGTTGGTGTCGCCGGTATTATTGCCGGTGCCGCAGGCCACCAGGGTAAAGGCAAACAGAAACGCGCCGGCAGCCGTGCGCAGGAATGGGAGGGAGAAAGTCATAGGGCGAAATAGTAAGGCGGGTTGTGAGACAGGCAAGTATAGTGCTTCCTACGGCTGCCTGTTGGCCGGGTTTACGTGGCGCCCGTTGCCCGGGGAAAACGGAGGTAGCCACCTAATGTTTTCTGCCAATTACCACCCACATTTTTAGTCGTTGGTGGGCCGTGGTGCGTACACCCATGCAACCCGACTTTGGCAAATCTGGTATATTTGTTTCATGCCGAAGCACCGCTCCTCTCTTTCCAGGTTCCGCCCTGCTTCCCCCTTGCTGCGACACGCCGCCTTGGTAGCTGGTATAAGTCTTTTCTTAGCCGTACTACTGGTAGCGTATGTTTTTGGCTTTCGTAATGCGTTCTTGTTCAGAACTTCTGCTGCTTTTTTCGTACTTTTCTGTCTCCTGGCCGTAACGTTCCTCGTTGTTGTGCCATTCGTGAATTGGGCTGCCAGCAACTGGTTTGGTGCGGGCTGGCAGAAAACCCCAATTGCACCTACACGCCGTAGCCGCCCTACTGTTTCCGCTGCCCCGCGGAAACAAACACCCAGCCGTTCGCGGTTGGCTCCTTAAAATCATTAACGCCCAACTTACCTTCTACACTGTGAAAACAACCCGCTTGCACATCAAGAACATGGTTTGCCCACGTTGCGTTAGTGCCGTGCGCCACCTCCTGGAGCAGGCTGGCTATCGGCCGGCTCAGGTAACACTCGGAGAAGCAGTATTGGCGAAAGACACGCCTGCCGACCCCAAAGAAGTAGCACCGCTGCTTCGCGAAGCAGGCTTCGATGTATTAATGGACCGGGCGGAACAGCTCACCGAACAAATCAAGACCGCCCTGGCCGAGTACCTGGAGCATTTGCGTACGGCGCGCATGCCCCTTACCACCTCAGCCTTTCTCACGGACCGTTTTGCGGCCACCTATTCTCACTTGAGCAAGGTGTTTTCGCGCACGGCTAATCTTACCATTGAGAAGTATCTGATTCGCATGAAGATTGAGCGGGTGAAGGAGCTGCTCAGCTATGGCGAGTTGACCCTGGGCGAAATAGCCGAGCAAATGCGCTACAGCAGCGGCCAGCACCTGAGCAACCAGTTCCGCCAGGTAACCGGCCGCTCCGTCAGCGAATTCCGCCGCGACCTGATGCCCAAGCGCATGGCGCTGGATAAAATAGCGTAACGGCCGCCGCAAGCCACAGTATCGTACTTACACCGCCGGAATTCTGTATAACCGGCGGGCCCCATTCAGGGTATTAGAGGTAATTCCTCTGATACCCTGTTTTTTTATGGCCTCTTCCCTTCCCTTTGCCTTCAGCCTGCTGCTACTAAGCGCCGCGCCCGGCTATGCCCAGCACGAGCAGCACCAAATGAAGCAGCCCGCTGCCACCGATACCACCCGGCGCCCGGCGGCCGCTACCATGGACCACAGCCAGCACCAAATGCCCGGCATGGCCCCCGCTGATACCGCAAAGCCCGCCATGCCCATGAACCACATGGGTCATGATATGAGCGGTATGCAGGGCATGGACCACGGCAGTATGGATATGGACGCTATGCCGCACGCCTACTCGCGCCAGCTACCCATGAGCCGGAACGGTTCCGGCACTGCCTGGAATCCCGACCAAACCCCCATGTACATGTGGATGAGCCACCACGGCAAATGGATGGTGATGAACCACGGCGCCATTAACCTGCGCTACACCAACCAGAACATAGGGCGCAGTGGCGGCCAGCGCGGCGGCAGCACCTTTGATGCCCCCAACTGGTTTATGACCATGGCCCAGCGGGAAGTAGGCGAGAAAGGTCTCCTGAACCTGACGGCCATGTTTTCCCTTGACCCCCTAACGGAAGGCGGCAACGGCTACCCCCTGCTGTTCCAGAGCGGCGAGGCGTACCAGGGCCGGCCGCTGGTAGACCGCCAGCACCCCCACGATTTATTCTCGGCCCTGAGCATCGGCTACACCCACGCGTTTTCGGAGGATGTGGACTTGACTGCTTACGTGGGCTACCCCGGTGAGCCGGCCATTGGCCCGGTAGCTTTCATGCACCGCATTTCGGCCATGCCCAACCCCGATGCCGCCCTGGGCCACCACTGGCAGGATGCCACGCACATCACCTTTGGCGTAGCCACGCTGGGCCTGCGTTACAAACAGTTCAAGCTGGAAGGCTCCAACTTCACCGGCCGGGAGCCCGACGAACACCGCTACGGCTTCGACAAGCCCCGCGCCGACTCCTGGGCCGGGCGCCTGAACTGGAATCCCACCAGCAACCTGGCCCTGCAGGTAAGCCGGGCCTTTCTTAAGCAGCCGGAAGAGCTGCACCCCAACGAGGACGTGAAACGCACCACGGCCTCCATTATACAAAGCAACCAATGGGGCAACGGACGCTATATAGCCTCGGCGCTGGTGTGGGGGATGAACCAGAATATTTCGGATGAGCACACGCACACTTCCCACTCCGTGCTGGCCGAAACCAACGTGCAGCTGGGTAAGCCGGCCGTGTATGCGCGCTATGAGTTTGTGCAGAAGTCGGCGGAGGAACTGCAGACGGAAACCATAATCTTCCAACCGAATGACGCTCCTGAGGAAGGACCGTTCAACATTCATGCCCTCACGTTGGGGGCTACTTACCGGGTAGCGCAGGTAGCCAATACTGACCTTACGCTGGGCGCCCAGGGCACCGTGTATCGTCCGGAAGAGCTCATCCGGCCTTTGTATGGCAAAACGCCCGTTTCGGCGCAGGTGTATCTGCGCCTGAATCCTTCGCTGATGAAGATGGGAAAAATGTAGCGCCCGGCGGCCTTACTCCGGGTTGTGGTCGTAGCAGTAATCGGAATGATACATGGCCGCGGAGCCGCAGTCCTGATGGGAGCAGTTGCGGCGCGTGGGGCGGAACTGCGGGTAAGGACGGCTGATATCAGTAGGCCGTTCGCGCAGGCGGGCCAGATGGGCGCGGGTGCGCTGTTCCCGAATACGGCTGGCCAGTTCCCGGGGGCTGTCTTCGCCAAAAATCAGGCGCGCTGACTGGGAGCGGTACTGGTGAATAAAGGCTAGTGCCTCGGCTATTTCTTCGGCCTCGGGCGTATGGCCGTAGGCAAAATGGATTTGCACCTTGCGGCAAAACTCCTGCACATAGGCAGCCTGCCGGGGCCAGGAGCCGCGGGCCAGGTACATACCAATACGTTGCAGGGCACCGGCGCTCATACAGAAGAAAATCAAGGCAGGAGGTAGAGTGGGGTAACCAGCGTTTCGCCCGGATAGCCAAACAGCCATTGTATCTTTGCGGTTCGTTTTGCTTTCGTGTTGCCGTGTCTACTTCGCCCCATATTCTGCTCATTACGCCGCCGCTTACGCAGCTGAACACGCCCTACCCGGCTACGGCCTATATAAAAGGCTTTTTGGGCGGGCGCGGCTACACCGTTACGCAGGCAGATCTGGGGCTGGAGCTGGTGCTGAAGCTGTTTTCGAAGGAAGGCCTCAGGCGGGTATTTGCGGAAATTGAAGCCGGCCCTTATCAACTGAGCGACAACGCCCGCCGCATGCTGCGCCTAAAGCAAAGCTACCTGAACACTGTTGAGCCCGTTATCCGCTTCCTGCAAAACAAGGACAACACCTTGGCGTCGCGCATCTGTCACTCCCGGTTTCTGCCTGAAGCCAGCCGCTTTGATAACGTGGCCGATCTGGAAACGGCCTTCGGCACCATGGGCCTCAGCGACCAGGCCCGCCACCTGGCCACGCTCTACCTGGAAGACCTGGCTGACCTGATTAAAGAAACCGTGGGCCCACAGTTTGGCTTTTCACGCTACGCCGAGAAGCTGGCTATGTCGGCTACCACGTTTGATGCCCTGCACGAAGCCCTGCAAGCCGCACCTAACCTGCTGGACCAGATGCTGCTGGAGCTGGCAGACGCGCTAATGGCCAAAGTGCAGCCAGATGTAGTGGGCTTTTCCGTCCCCTTCCCCGGTAACCTGTACGGCGCGCTGCGGCTGGCGGGCCGCATCAAACAAATCAGCCCGGCCACCAAAACCCTGATGGGCGGCGGCTACCCCAACACCGAGCTGCGCACCATTCAGGAGCCCCGCTTTTTCGACTACATCGATTTCCTGACCCTGGACGATGGCGAAGGCCCCTGGCTACGGCTGCTTGAGGCCATCAGTTGCCAGTTGCCGGTTGCCAGTTGCCAGAATGAACAGTTAGCAGATGTAGTCCAGAACAACCTGGCAACTGGCAACCGGCAACTGGCAACTCATCAATTGCAGCGCACCTTCCTGCGCAATGCCTTGGGTGAGGTGGAATACCACAACTCGCCCCAGCCAGACATACCCCACGCCGAAGTAGGCACGCCGGACTACTCCGATTTGCCGCTGACGGAATACCTCTCCGTGATTGAGGTACTGAACCCCATGCACCGGCTGTGGAGTGACGGGCGCTGGAACAAGCTGACCGTGGCCCATGGCTGCTACTGGAAGCGCTGCTCCTTCTGTGATGTAACGCTGGACTATATCTCGCGCTACGAAACTGCGCCCAGCACCCTGCTGGTAGACCGCATCGAGCAGATTATAGCGCAAACCGGGCAAACCGGCTTTCACTTTGTAGACGAAGCTGCCCCGCCCCTGGCCTTGCGCGACCTGGCCATTGAGCTCCTCAAGCGGCGCGTAACCATTACGTGGTGGGGCAATATTCGCTTCGAGAAAACCTTTACGCCCGACCTGTGCCGGCTGCTGGCAGCCTCCGGCTGCATTGCCGTAAGCGGCGGGCTGGAAGTAGCTTCTGACCGCCTGCTGGCTCTTATGGAAAAAGGCGTCACCATTGCCCAGGTAGCCCGCGTGACGGATGGCTTCACCCAGGCCGGCATTATGGTGCACGCCTACCTCATGTATGGTTTCCCCACCGAAACCGCCCAGGAAACGGTAGACAGCCTGGAGGTAGTGCGCCAGCTGTTTGCCGCTGGTATTGTGCAAAGCGGCTACTGGCACCGTTTCTCCATGACGGCGCACTCGCCCGTGGGTAAGAACCCGGCCAAGTATCAGGTAGCTCCCGTTGGCCCCGAGCCCGGCCCCTTTGCCTGGAACGACCTCTGGCACGAAGACCCCACCGGCACCGACCACGAAGCTTTCGGACCCGGCCTGGCCAAAGCCCTATATAACTACCTGCACGGCGTGGCCCTGCAGGAGCCGCTCAGCTTCTGGTTCGATTTCAAAACGCCCCGCGCCACGGTACCGCGCCACCTCATTCAGCAGGCACTGCAGGAACCCGGCAAGCCGGATGCCGCCCGGCCCAACAACCGCCTGTTCTGGCTGGGCAACACCCCGGAGCTACGCTACGAAGCAGGCAAGAAGGGGCAACAAGCCGTACTGACCTTTTTTGAGCAGGCGGAGGATTTCGAAGTGAAAGTACCGGCGCCGCTTGGGCCCTGGCTGCAGACGTTGCTTACCAGCTTGGCCTCAGATTACGACACAAAAGTGCTGTTGAAAGATGCCGCCCAAAGCTTCCCTACTGCGGGTGGGCAGAAGTGGGAGCAATTTCTGCTGAGCGCCGGCTGGCTTACGTTGCGCGAAAAAGGGCTACTGGTGTTGTAGCCTTTACCCTTACTTGATAAGTCGCTGCTGCAGCCACTGCTCCACGTCCTGCACGTAGCCGGGGGCAAAGTAGGGCCAACTCCACAAGCCGGCCGTATTGGTGCTGCCAGGCAACAGGAAATACGCATTGGCCTTGAGGTACACCTGCACGGCGTTGCCGCGCCCGTAGCCAATGGCATTCCGCAGGCGGCGTGCGCTCTGCCGGGCGTCTACTGCATCATCGGCGCCGGCATACAGAGCCAGCGTAGGAATCCGCTGGCGGCTCAGGGCTTTATAAGCTTGCGCCTCTGCGGCACTGGCCAGCGGAACGGCTTCCAGAATAATACCTACCGGCCGGGGCCGGGCAACACTTTTTACTACCTGCGTGGCGGCGGTGCCCCGCACCCACAGGGCCACCCGGGCGGTATCAATGGTTGGGGTTGTGCGCAGGGCGGAAAAGGCTGCTTCTACCCATTGCCGGGCCGAGGAATCAGTAGGGGCATTTTTTGATGCTGCCGGTGCCAGCAGCAGGGAAGCCACGCCCTGGCGGGCCAGCCAGGCGGCACGGGCCGGGCCAACGGCAGAAGTAACCGAATCCGGCAGCACTACCATAACCGGATGCCGGGCCACAGTGTCTTCGGGCAAATACAGGGTAGCTATCTGGCGCTGATTGCCCGCTTGCAGCCGCACGGCCTGCTCCTGGTATTGGCGGGGCGCGGCGGGCCCACGGCGCACCCATACAAACTCGGCCCGCAGGCTATCCAGCAGGAAAGAGCCCCGCAGGAAGTCACCTTCCCGTATAGCATTTACGGTAACGTGGCCCGGAAAACCGCCCTGCTGTTCGAAATGCAGCTGCGGCTCGGTGTAATGCACCTCGTTCAGCGGAACTTCCATACCGGGCACGGCCGGAAATGACAGCTCGGCCTGCAGTTTGCCGGGCGCTACCTCCCGCAAGTCCAGAGCGGCCCGCAGCTCAGTTCCCTGAATAGTAACCGGTCCTTCAAAGTGGCCGGTGGGTAGCGGCAGCGCCGGCTTGCCGGATTTTCCGGAGCAGGCCGTCAGCAGCAGACAGCCAACCGCCAATGCCCGGCCCTGGGCAGCCCAGGACAGCAGACGAGGGAAAGAGACAAAGCCGTTTACGGGCACGAGGAAGAGAAAAAGGGAAACAATACGGCAAATGTACGGCTTGCGCGCCATGCAGCGCTTTTACAGGCCTTTGCGCAGAATCAGGTCGTTCTGGATATCAGTCCCTACCTGGAAGGCATGCTCGCCAATAGTTTTAAAACCGAAGCGGCGGTAAAACTCAATAGCCCGCTCGTTTTTCTCCCATACGCCCAGCACCACGCTCCGGCAGTTTTGCTGGCGGGCTTCTTCAATGGCGCGGCGCATCAGCGTGGCACCCAAGCCTGTGCCAATCCAGTCTTCAAGCACGTACAGCCGCTCAATTTCCAGGCGGTCGGCGGGGGATTTACCTTCGGCAATACCCAGCTCGGAGCCGATGAGCAGCTTAGCATAGCCTACGGGCACCTGCTGCATATAAGCCAGCAGGAACACCACCGCTGGGTTCTGCAGCTCGGCCATTTGCTGCTCCGGGCCAAAGTTGGCTTCCAGGTAAGCCACCATGTCTTCGGGCTTGTTATCAGCGGCAAAGGTTTCGTGAAACGTCTGGCGGCCTAGTTCGGCCAGCTGCGCTGCTACGGCCGCGGTGCGCTTGGCCACTACAATTTGCAGGGGGGAAGACATAGAAAAAAAGCGCCGGGGCGCGGGAGATATCAGGAAATGGAATGGTCGCCGGGCTCGTCAGATATCCGCGCGTCACGCCGCATGCGGCGCCCGTAGCGGATAATGATGATAAAAGCGGCAAAGGTAGCCAGGGTAAGTAACCAGTCCTGCACGGGTACCAGCTGATTAGGCTGATCCGGCAACACGCCGACGCCCGTAATCAGGCCGCTCAGATAGAGTTGCGTCACGGTACGCACCAGCATCAGGGCAGCCCCAATACCACCCAGAATCATCAATAGTAACCCGAATTGGCGCCGGCCGGCAGGAGAAGCCATAGCAGAAGGATTTTGGTGCAAGAAACAGCTTTTGCGGCAAAACAGCCTGTTACTCCTGCTCTCCTACGAAATTTCGGGAACCCAGGCTGCAAACCTTCGGCCCCTCCGTTTTCCCGGCAGTCACACGCCGAGTTGCAAATTGATTTCACCTGTGTAATTTTGCCTTACCACATTCTTTGCGAGAGTAGCTCAGTTGGTAGAGCATCAGCTTCCCAAGCTGAGGGTCGCGAGTTCGAACCTCGTTTCTCGCTCATTTCGAAGAACGCCATTTATCTGACTCAGATAGGTGGCGTTTTTTCGTGCGGCATGGGTTGCTTTAGAAGGAGTAAGTGGTTTTCGCAGCAGGGGCAAAAACTACTTAAAATCAGCATTCTGGGCCGATATTTCCATCCTCAGAATGGCATTACACGTTTGAAGAAGAGCGACTCCCTCCCACGGTTCCTTTCTTTTCCTGAGACGTTACCATGAAGAGTAAAAACACTTCCAAAACCAGTGTGCGGCAGCAGGATTGGAAAAGCACAGATATAGTCCGCAACCCCAATAATTACTCCGAGGATTTGCTTCCCCTGCCCAGCGAGCAGGACCAGAACTACCTTCCTCCCCAGGTGCGGGGCCAGCAGCAAGGCCGCACGGCGGAGCTGGGCAGCCCGGATTGGTACTAGCTGCCGGGCATAAATCTCACCTCATGCAAACGGGGCCACAAATGCGGCCCTGCTTGTTGTAAATCAGCCGCAATACTGCTGTCATAGGCAGGTTCAAAGCATTATTTAGGGAAGTACACGGTAAAGGTAGAGCCTTCCCCTACTTGGCTGACTACCGCTACGCTGCCGCCGGCATTTTCCACCATCTTCTTCACCATATATAGTCCTACGCCGGAGCCTTCCACATGCGTGTGGAAGCGCTGAAACATCTGGAAAGGCTGCCGCTCACGGTCAAGTTCGATGCCCAGACCGTTGTCCTTCACTTCCAGAACCATATATTTTTCTACCGGGAAGCACCGAAGGATCACCAGCGGGTCGCGCTCCGGGTTATGATACTTGAGAGCGTTACTGACGAGGTTGAAGACCACGGAGCGGAGGTTTTTGGCCGAGAAGGCAATGGAGGGGCAGTCCTGCACATCTACCTGCAGGCGGGCACCTACTTCCTGAATAAGCGGGGCCAGATCCAGGAGCACATCTTCTACTACCTCGGCCAGCTGCACTTGGGTGGGAGCCTGCTCATGTTCCTTCTGCAGGCGGGAGACATCGGTCAGGTGCTCAATGGTGCGCGTGAAACGGTTCACAGAATCATGCATCAGCTCCAGAATGTAGCTTACTTCCCGGGTTCGGGTAGACTCTGTTAGCTCATCCTGCAAGGTTTGCAGCAGCCCTTCAATATTGGTAATAGGGGCTTTTAAATCGTGGGAGGCGGTGTAAATGAAGTTATCCAAGTCTACGTTGGTGCGCGTGAGCTGCTGGTTGAGGTTATCCAGCGCGACGTTAGCAGTCAGCAGCTGCTGGTTGGCCTGTGCCACCTGCTGGCGGGCAGCCACCTGCTCACTTACCTCCGTAGCAACCGCCGCTATGCTGGTAATAGCGCCATCCGCATCGCGCAGCGGTTGGTAAACAAAGTTCAGGTACACGGTTTCCAGCTGCCCCTGTCGCTCCAGTAGGGTAGTAACTTCCTGTGCGACAAAGGCCTCCCCAGAAGCCACCACCTGGTCCAGCAATTCCTTATAGCCCTGGTCCCGTACTTCGGGCAGCGCCTCAAAAATTGGTCGGCCTATTACCTGTTCCGGGGTGCGCCCCCAGATAGCCGTGACGCGGGGGTTAGCTACTTCCACCAGATACTCCGGCCCCCGAAAAATGGCTACGGCCACCGGTGCCTGCTCAAACAGGGCCTGCAGCTGGGCCTGCTGGGCGGCCCGCTGCTGGCGGGCCAGCACTTGCTCCGTTACATCAAACGCAAAAATGGAGACGCCTATCGTAACGCCTTCTTCCTGGTAGGCCTGATAGGTAAAGGTATAGTACTTCTCCGGCAGCAAATTGCCCTCCAGGTCGCGCACCTGCAGTGGCAATTCTGTACCAAAAAATGGCTCGCCGGTGGCATACACCTGGTCCAGGAGGGCTAAGAACCCATAGTCTACGGTTTCAGGCAGGGCCTCAGCCAGGGGCAGGCCCAGCAGCTGGCGGCCCGGGAAAAGGCCCTGATAGCCGGGGTTGACGTAATCGAAGCGGTGCTCCGGGCCGTGCAGAATGGCTACGCTGGCCGGGGTCTGCTCAAATACCTGAAAGAAGATTTCGCGCTGACGCACTACCTGCTGCGCGGCTGCCAGCGCCTCCGCCTGGAGCTGGTCGGCGCGCTGCCGGCTTTGCTCCTGCTGGGTTACTTCAAAGGCAAACACCAGCACGCCATCAATCTGGCCGCTGGCATTATAACGCGCCTGCTGAATGAAACTGAAGTAGCGGTCTTCCAGTACTCCATTATCCGCCCGCACCAAAGGAATAAGAATCCCTGTCTCCTCGTGCGTTTTGCCCGTATCGTACACCTGCCGGAAGGTATGATATACCGAGTGGTCTTTTACCTCGGGCAGGGCCTCCAGCAGCGGCTTGCCTAGTAGCTCCCGATTAAGAAAAAGCTGCTGATAACTAGGATTGACCAGCTCATACACCAGATCTGGCCCATTGAGGATGCAAATAGCGGCCGGGGCCTGCATGAAGAGGCTCTCCAGGCGTTCCTTCTGCCGCTCGGCTTCGGCCTGGGCCACCAGGAGAAGGCTGGTACGCTCTTCCACCCGCGACTCCAGCTCCCGATTTAGCAGCTGCAGCTGCAGCTGAGCGCTCAACAGGTCTATATTATTGGCCAGAAACTCCTCATTGGAAGCGTGCAGCTCTTCGTTGGTAGCCGCCAGCTCCTCGTTTGCTATGGCCAAGTCGGCGTTCAGGCTCTGCACCTTCCGGCGCGTATGCACCTGCTCGGTTACGTCTACTCCTACTACTACAACGCCAGTTACTGAGCCGTGCTGGTTGTGCAGGGGTTGGTACACAAAATCAAAATAGGTTTCCTGCAGGCGCCCGTTTCGCCACATATAAATGGCCTGCTCCTTTCCTACATAAGGCTTGCCGGTGTCCATTACCTCCTGCAGAATCTGCTCAAAGCCTTGCCCCTGCAGCTCGGGTAGAGCCTGCAGCAAGGGTAACCCCAGCAACTGTTCTTCGGTGCGCCCCCACACAGTACAGGCCAGGGGGTTGATGTTCATGATAGTAAACTCGGGGCCTTGCACGTAGCTGAAAGCCACCGGCGCCTGATGCAGAATGGTACGCAGCTGCTCACGCTGCTCTTCCGTCTCGGCGCGGGCTGTCTTTTCCCGGGCCTGGCTCTCGCGCAGGGCTTGTTCTATGGGGCTGCGCTCATGATCAGAAGTATCGGTAAAGCTGACGACAAGCCATTGGCCGCTGCGCTGTGCCGCTATTCGAAAGTAGTTATCCAGCTCATCTGCCTGACAGTTTACCTCGTATTGGCCAGCCTCGCCCGTTTCAAATACCCGGCAGTAGAAATCATACACGCCATTAGGCACCGTACCGGGAAAGCGGGTACGCACAGTGCCGCCTGGCTGCTCGGGCAACTGCGTCATGCGCTGGCCGGCCGGGTTCAGGTACTCCAACGCAAAGTCGGTTAGCTCGCCGGCCGGCCCATAAAGGGGGCGCAGCAGGTGAATAGCCGTTAAAGAGACTTCCAGTACGGTATGAAGCAGTTCCTGGGGGGAGGAATAAGGTATAGACAAGGCGGCAGAGGATTCAGGCATAAACGGGAGCGGCGGAATGCAGGCGGGCTAGCACGTGTAAGATAAGCCAGCGGCGGAAAGTTCGCCCGGGGGCCGATGAGCTTCCCGAACCGGAAAGGCCACCATGCCGGCTCAGGACTTTTTTTCTATCGAATCAAGGTCAGCTGGCAAAGGCAGAGCTTCCAATACCGGCAGGGTGAGCGAAATGGTGGTGCCCTGACCCAGGCGGGAATGAATGTTGAGCGTGCCGCCCAGCAGCGCCACGCGGGTACGTATGCCGGCCAGCCCAATACCGTGGTCCGCCCGGGGCGTACTGGTATCAAAACCCACCCCATCATCCTCCACGCTCACATACACATAGTTATCTTCCCGGGCTACCGAGACAAAGGCCTCGCGGGCCTGCGCATGTTTCATAATGTTGTTGAGCAGCTCCTGCACCATGCGGTAAATGGCCGTTTGCAGCTGCCGGGGCAGGGGCTCATCCAGGCCAGTCAGGTTCAGATCTACCGGCAGGCTGCGGGGAATCAGCTTTACCAACTCCTGCAGCGCCACCTTCAGGCCAAAGTTTTCCAGCACGCTGGGCGTTAGCTCGTAGGAAATGGTACGCGTAGCCCGGATAGCCTCGCCCAGCAGATTTTGGGCCGCCAGCTTCTGGGCCGACTCCGGCAGCATATCCAGGTTTAGCTTGGTGGCATACAGCAGTTGGCCTACGCCATTGTGCAGGCTCTCGGCAATGCGGCGGCGCTCCTCTTCCTGCGTGTTGAGAATGGCGGAAAGCACTATCTGCTGCTGGCGCAGCTTTAAATGAGTGGTTTCCGTCATTAAGGCATTGCGCTCCGTTACGTCGCGGGCCAGAATGAGCACGCCCGTGCCGGTGCTTTGGTGCAAGGGCCGTATGTGCAGGTCGAAGGCACCCTGGGGCAAAAAACCAGCCCAGTTCAGCAGATGGCCGGCTTCGCCGGCCAGGGCAGTGTGCAGTACCGCCTGAAACTCGGGGTTAGCGTCCAGTTGCGGGAGCAGCTCCGGCAGCAGACGGCCCAGTGCCGCTGCCTCTGCTATATTGGTGAGGCGGGTGGCGCGCTGGTTCCAGGCTGTTACGCGCAGGTCGGCATCCAGGGCCATAATTACGTCCACGCTATTATCGAGCAGGCTTTTGGTGAACTCCTGCTCCCGCTGAATTTCCTGCTTCATCCGCTCCGAGTCTGTCACATCAATGGCAAACACAATACCCTGCTGCCGCTGGGCCTCAAAGAAGCCGTAGTTCTGAAAATAGACCGGCTCGCCCTGGTACTCCGCATACTCCAAAAATATGAGCGGTTCCCCGGTCAGTAATTTTTTCATCGGTTCCGTGAGGGCCGGAAACTCCTCAAACACGCTCTTGCCTACCAGCTCATTATCCTGCAGCCCCAGGCGGTGCAGGCCAGCTCCCACCAGCTCCAGGAAATGGCCTTCCGGCGAAAGACGGCCTAACATTACCGGTAGGTTAGCCAGAATATGCTCCAGCAGGCGGTTTTTGTAGCTCAGCTCCTCAGCAGCCTCCTTGCGGGAGGTTATGTCCCGCACCAGCCCCAGCAGGCGCCCGTGCGAGTGGTCTTCCTCGGTAAACACGCGGCCCACCATGGCTACATAGCTCACCGTCCCGTCGGGCTTGATGATGCGGTACTCAGTATCCAGGGCCAGCTTTCCCTGGCGCAGCTTCCGGATATTCTCCAGCAGACGGGGCCGGTCTTCGGGGTGAATGCAGCTAAGCGCTACGCTGGAAGGCACAGGGTTGGCATCGAAGACGTGGCCGAATATTTCCTGCGCCCGGTCATCCCAGTATAACTGGTCATCGGTCAGGTTCCAGTCGGTAATGCCCATGGCCGTGGCCGTGAGGGCTTCCTGCAGCCGGGCCTCGTTTTCGCGCAGCCGGTGCGCCGCTTGCTTTTCCTCCGTAATATCCCGCCAGGCCGCATGCACCAGGGTGCCGCCGTTGTCCGGAATGGCCGTGAGCAGGATGTCGCCCCAGAACTCTTCCGTGCCGTGGCGGTAGCGGCACCACTCAAAGCGGCAGTAGCCCCGCCGCAGGGCCTGCTCCCACAGCTCATCGGCCCACACCGTGGATATCCGACCGTTGGGCTGGTACTTAGGCGAGAAGGCCGAGGCATGCTGTCCCAGCAATTGTTTTTTATCGGTGAGGCCCAGCAGGTGCAGGGTGGCGGGGTTGCAGTCCACAAACCGGTTGTCGCGCAGCAGCAGCATGCCGTCGTGGTTTTGCTCAAACAGAGTGCGGAAGCGCCGCTCACTCAGCTCCAGCGCCCGGGTGGCCTGGTGCTGCTCCGTTACATCTATCATAGCCAGGAGGCAGTGCCGCTCGCCCAGTGCATTAGTAATGGCATTGCCTTCCAGGCGCACAAACAGGGCAGTGCCATTTTCCCGGCACATTTCCATCGTGGTGGTCTGGCGGAAATCAGAAGCCAGCACCTGCTCTACAAAGTGACTGAAAGCCAGCCGGCACTCCTGGGCTACAAACAAGGCCAGCCGGCGACCTTGCAGCTGCTGGCGCACGGTACCCAGCTGCTGAGCGGCCTGCAGGTTCAGCCGCAGGATGGTGCTATCGGCGGCCAGGGTGCAGTAGCCTACCGGGGCAAAATCATAGAGGTCTACGTACTGCGCACGGGAGCTTTGGGCTTCGGCCTGGGCCAGCAGCAGCTCCTCATACTGCATTTCCAGCTCTATCTGATGCACCTGGAGCTCCTGCACCAGCCGCTGCACCTCTGGCGCGGTATCAGGCGCTAGGCTCTGCGTAGCCAGCTGCCGGCGCTCGGCGCGCAGCCGCAACTCCCGCAGGGCAGCCTGTGTGTCGAGGGGTGCGGAGGACAAAAAGCCGGGAGCTTCCATAGCCTTGCTGGGATAGATTCTGTTTTTACGTAAACACTTGGTATCAATATCAATAAAAAGCCAGGCAAAGGGCGCGGCCTGGAATTCTAATAGACGAATCTAACGCCCATCAGGATACGGTCGGTGGGGTGGCCCTCGCTGTGGATGCGGCGGCCATACACCAGCACATGGCGGGGCGGCTCATCCCGGTTCAAGGAAGAAAGTGCAAGCGGCAGGTCATCGAAACCGACGCTGACGCCGTTGAGCAGGTCCATCAGGTTGTCGCGCAGAATGGGCTGCCGCCACACGCCGTTATTGAGTTCGGCCAGGGGCTGGCCTTTGGCCGGCTCCTGCCCAAAGGCTTCCGTAAATGCCTGGCTAACGGTTAGCACGCGCAGCTCGTGGTCCAACACCAGCATGGGCTCGCGCACGGTTTCTACAATACTTTCGGCGTAGCGGCGGCTGCTTTGCAGCTCCTCTTCCAGGTGCTTCAGGCCGGAGATATCCGTGAAGGTGATAACAGCCCCGCTGATGTAGTTATCCAGGGTGCGGTAGGGCAGAATCCGCATGGCGTACCACTCATTGGTGGTGGTCTGAATAATGGATTCCGTACTCACCAGGCGCTCCAGCACCTGGTTGATGTCCTGAATTAGGCTGGCGTAGCGCAGGTTGCTGGCGAAGTGCGTAATAGGCCGGCCCACATCGGCTGGCTGCAGGTGCATAATGCGGCCCACGGAAGGCGTAAAGCGTCGGATAATCATATCATTATCCAGAAATACCGTAGCTATTTCGGTGGCGTCCAACAGGTTTTTCATGTCGTTGGCGGCCTGGCTTAGCTCTTCCGTCTTGCTCAGATACTGCATGTTCAGCGTCATGAGCTCCTCGTTCAGGCTCTGCATTTCCTCCTTGTTGGTCATGGCCTCCTCGTTGGTGCTTTGTAGCTCCTCGTTGGCCGACTGCAGCTCCTCGTTGGTGCTTTTGAGCTCTTCCACGCTGCTTTCCATTTCCTCAATGGTGGTTTGCAGGCGGTGCTTGGTGTATTGCAGCTCTTTTTCCAGCGCGGCCACTACGGTGTCGCGGCTCAGATCAGAGCCCGGGCTGGCTTTGCCGGTGCGCACCCGGCGCGGCGTGGGTTGGTCTTCAAAGGCCACCAGCATCAGGCCAGCCAGCGCATCGGGCTCGGTGAGGTAAGTAACGCTGATGCGCAGCAGCTGATAGCCGGCATCGGTTTTCACCTTTACATTTTCGGCCACCACACTTTCCCTGGCGGTACTGGCCTTGTGTACTACGGCACTGATTTCGTAGTTTAAGTCTTCGCGGGCCATTTCGAAGATGTTCAGGCCGCCCAGCCCGGGCGCCGGCTCCAGGTAGCGGCCCGTGCGGCCATTCACATACAGGATTTCGCCCTTGGCATTGATAAGCACGGCCGGCGGCGTGAAGGCGCGCAGCATAACTCTCTGCACCAGGGAGGCAAAGGTCCCGTCTTTGCGGGGAGAGGAAGTATTCATACTACTGGCTGCCACTGGCACCGACGTTTGCTGACGGGTAAGAGCGAATGGGAAATTGGCAAGACGGGTTACGGACGAGGACGCATCGTTGCGGCGGAAAATTTTCCATTTAATGTCCAGGGGCTTAAACAGTTCATGAAAGCCCGTCATATTTTCGCTGGGCCCCAGGAACAGCAGGCCGCCCGGGTTCAGGGCGTAATGGAACACAGGCAGCAGGTTGCGCTGCAGTTCCGCCGATAGATAGATGAGCAGGTTGCGGCAGCAAAGCAGGTCTAGCCGGGTAAACGGCGCATCCTTGTTGATATCGTGGAGGGCAAAGATGACGGCATCCCGCACCTCTTTCCGAATCTGGTAGCCGATTTCCTGTTTGATGAAAAAGCGTTCCAGCCGCTCCGGGGATACATCAGCCACAATGTTATCCTGGTACAGCCCGGCCCGGGCAAAATCAATACCCTGAGGATTGATATCGGTAGCAAAAATCTGAATTTTGAGGTAGTGGCCGGGCTCTATCTGCTCCAGACACTCCTGCAGCAGCATAGCCAGTGAGTAGGCTTCCTCGCCGGTAGAACAGCCCGGCGCCCACACCCGAAAAACACTGTTAATGGGCTTTTGGCGCAGCATGGGAATCAGCTGCGTTTTCAGCGAATCATAGGCCTCCTGATCCCGGAAAAACTTGGTTACGCCAATCAGCAGCTCCTTAAACAGGGCATCTACCTCCGAGGGGTTTTCCTGCAGGTAGCGCACATATTGCGTGAACTCCTTAATCTGATGCGAATTCATGCGGCGCTCAATGCGCCGGAACACGGTGTTGCGCTTATAATAGCTGAAGTCGTGCCCGGTTTGGGTCCGGATGAGCAGAAAGATTTTCTGCAGCGCATGAGCCGGGCGCGAAACCGACTCGGGCCGTTCCCGGCGGGGCCGCTCCATGATGGGCTTGTGCAGGTATTCCAGGAGCTTATTCGGCAGCTGATCGGCCGGGAGAATATAGTCCACAAACTCGGTGGCAATGGCGGAGCGGGGCATAGAATCGTACTCGGCCGTTTCCGGGGTTTGCACCATCACCATTCCAAAGTTTTCCATCACCATCTTCAGCCCTAGCGTGCCATCGGCACCCATGCCGGAGAAAATGATGCACACGGCCCGCTCCCGGGCATCTTTGGCCAGGCTTTGGTAAAACAAATCAATAGGCAGGCGCTTGCCGCGGGGCTGCGTGGGCGGAAACAGCAGCAGCGTACCGTGCAGAATGCTCATGTCGCGGTCCGGCGGAATCACATACACGTGGTTGGGCAGCACCTTCATGCCATCGGCCGCTTCCAGCACGGGCATGTCGGTAAAGCGCTGCATTACTTGGGCCAGCTCGCCGTTTGGATTAGGGGCCAGGTGCATCACCACGACAAAGGCAATACCGCTGTGGGGGGGCATGTGCCGAAAAAACTGCTCAAAGGCCCCCAAAGAGCCCGCCGAGCCGCCCATACCTACAATCGGAAACGTCTCCCGGCTATCTTCCTGGGCCTGCACCCGGCGTAGCTGCGCCTGCGACACCTGGGTATCAATGGGTGGTGGCGAGGCTGAAACCGGCTCAGCAGGAAGTCTCTCTTCCGGAGAGGCAGGGTTGGTAGTAGGCATAGCAGCAGGCAGAGGGCTACCCGGTAAAAAGGAGTAGCGCCTCTATTCAAAAGTACACATAAACCCCGTTTTAGTCCGACTAAGATGGATTTAGTGCTTTGGGGCAGCCCGCGCAAAAGTTAAACCGAATCAGAAGTGCCGCGTAGGGTTAAAAGATGGGGCCTGAAGCTGTTGGTCCTCCTTTTGACACGCTTTTGCTGACTACCCCGTGGAAGACCCAGCTTATATTATTGTCATTGGTGCTTCAGCGGGTGGTATGCCGGCGCTTACGCGCGTAGTCAGCAACCTGCCCGGCACGCTACCAGCCGCCGTGTTGGTGGTGCAGCACTTTGACCCCGATTCTTCCGGCCAGCACCTCGTAGAGCGACTATCTAAACACACCCAGTTGCGCTGTGTGCTGCCCACGCACGGCCAGGCGCTGGAAGCCGGCACGCTGTACCTGGCCCCACCCGACCGGCACCTGCTGGTGCGGGACGGGAAGCTGCTGGTCACCAAAGGCCCCCGGGAAAACAATTACCGGCCCGCCGCCGATGCCCTCTTCCGCTCGGCCGCAGCCCATTACGGGGCGGCCACTATTGGCGTTATCCTTACCGGCATGCTGCACGATGGCACCGCCGGCCTGGAACAGATTAAGCGCGCCGGCGGGCAGGCCGTGGTGCAGGACCCTCAGGAGGCCGAGTTTTCCAGTATGCCGGAAAGTGCCCTCAGCAACGTAGCCATTGATTACGTGGTGCCCCTCTCCGAAATGGGGCATTTACTGACGCGCCTGGTACAGATGCCCGGTACCGGGACCACCGTTATTCCTCAGGACATTAAAATGGAGGCCGCTATTGCGGAGCGTATTGTGGGAGATACGGAAGCAATTGCCCTTTTAGGCACCCCTGTGCCCCTTACCTGCCCGGACTGCGGCGGCTCGTTATGGAAGGTGAACCAAAGCAAGGTACTGCGCTTCCGGTGCCATACGGGCCACGCCTATGCTGCGGAAGCCCTGCTGGAAAGCAGCCAGCAAGGCCTGGAAGAAACCCTATGGGTGGCCATGCGCATGATGGAGGAGCGCAAAAACCTACTCATCAGCATGGCGGGCCGGGGCCAGGGCAACCTGAGCCTGCGCCAGGAAGAACGTATTCAGGAAATGAAGCTGCATATCAACCGGCTGCGGGAGTTCCTGCTCTCCGGCCAGGAGCTTAACCCCGCCACTGAGCAGGCCAGCTGATGGCCCCGCAGTGCCCACAGCGCAAGGGCCACCGGTTTATCCTTACAAGCTACCCAACATCAAAAGGCCGACCGGCTCTGCAGACCGGCCTTTTGATGTTGACAAATGCCCGTGGGTTCCGGCTGCGTTACTTGGCTTAAAGGCTCAGTTAGGCTGAACCCGGTATTCCGGACAACAGCCGCTGCGGGCGGTAACTCCCAAGTTGGCTTTGGGGTATATAAGCCTACCCGGCCCTACTGCTGGCGGCAGCAACCAGCCTTGGCAAAGGCCGCACCCTTTCTGATTTTTTCTTTCCTCTACCTGATGGAAGAGCTAAATGAGCTTTTAGGCTTACACGTGCATTCGGATGATATCACGGCGCTGCAAATGTCGATGCGGGCGGTGGTTATCTTTTTTGTAGCCCTGGCCCTGCTCCGGCTGGCGGGCACGCGCGCTTTCAGCAGCGGTAGCGCTTTTGATATGGTCCTGAAGATAATCCTGGGGGCCGTGCTCAGCCGGGCCATTGTAGCGGCCTCGCCCTTCTGGCCCACCATTGCAGCGGCCACCGCATTTGTGGTGCTGCACCGGCTGCTGGCCATTGCCGCCTACTACTCCGACTTTGTTGGCCTGCTCATCAAAGGCAAAGCGCAGGTACTGGTGGAAGACGGGGAGCTACATCAGCAAAACCTGCGGCGCACCAATATTTCCCGCAACGACCTGGCCGAAGGTCTGCGCGACAGTGGTGGCGTGGAGGTAGTGGCACAGGCCAAAAAGGTGGTGCTGGAGCGCAACGGCCGCATCAGCGTAATTAAGCGCAAGCACAGCCCGGACAAGACCGGCTCGGCGCCGGAGTCATAGCCCGTACATTCAGAAAGAATTTTGAGGTCAGGGAAATTACTTTCGGCCTTTGCGCAACAGGTACACCATGGCTCCCTTCTCCTGGGCAGCCATTTCCACTACTTCCCAGCCATCAGCGGCAGCCTCATTCAGCGCTTTGCTCAGCAAGCCAGTAACGTTATCCATGTGCTCTGACATGATGCGCATGACATTGTCTTGCTTTTCCTGGCTGGTAGTCTCTTTCTGCTTTATCCCATCAATGTAAACACTCCCATCGGCGCGGGTTTCCTGCACTTTACCCACGTACTCACTTTCCCCAAAAAACATTTTCATGTACTCATCCGGCTGAGCCAAACTCACTTCCTTCTGCCCTTTAAATTCTGGGCTAAACCGGATAACAGGCCCCATAGGGTTTTGCGCGCCCGAATAAAAGATTTGCATGTACTGCGTACCGGCTTTCTGCGCCAGAGCGGGGCGGCCAGAGAAAGCGCCTACCAATAACATAACAGCCAGTAGAATACGGGAGCCGGACAATTTCATCAGATAAATGGATAGGTTAGAATAAGCAAACCTATCCATTTATCTGACAGTCTCCTTAATCCCGCTTCATCTTCAGCATTTGCTTCAGCGCCGCTAGCTCGTCGCGGTATTTGGCGGCCTGCAGGAAGTCCAGCTCTTTGGCGGCGGCTTCCATCTGCTTTTCGGTTTGCTTGATGAGCTTTTCCAAGTCCACTTTCGTCATCATAGCCACCACGGGCTCGGCAGCCAGGGACATGGCCGTTTCCTCGCTGGGCCCTACATAGGCTTTGGGCTCGATAACGCGGTAGTCCGACAACGACGTTTGGCCCATAATAGCCTCCCTGGACTTTTTCACGGTTTGCGGGGTAATGCCGTGCTTCTCGTTGTAGGCCATTTGGGTGGCGCGGCGGCGGTTGGTTTCATCCATGGCCCGCTGCATAGAGCCCGTAATCCGGTCGGCGTACATAATTACCTTGCCCCGGTCGTTACGGGCGGCGCGGCCCATAGTCTGGATGAGGCTGCGCTGGTCGCGCAGGAAGCCTTCCTTATCAGCATCCAGAATGGCTACCAAACTTACTTCGGGCAGGTCAAGGCCTTCGCGCAGCAGGTTTACCCCGATGAGTACATCAATTTCTCCCAGGCGAAGCTGGCGCAGGATTTCTACCCGGTCCAGGCTCTTCACATCGGAGTGCACGTAGCTGGACTTGATGCCCAGGCGCTCCATGTATTTTTGCAGCTCCTCGGCCATGCGCTTGGTGAGCGTGGTTACCAGCACCCGGTCGCCCATTTTCACACGGTTGTCTACCTCATCCAGCAGGTCATCAATCTGATTAACGGATGGGCGCACGTCAATAACGGGGTCCAGCAGGCCGGTGGGCCGGATAATCTGCTCTACTACTACGCCATTGGCCTGGGTCAGCTCATAGTCGGCAGGGGTGGCCGAAACGTACACCGCCTGCCGGAACATGCTCTCAAACTCATTGAAAGTGAGCGGACGGTTATCAAAGGCAGAAGGCAGCCGGAAGCCATACTCAATCAGGGCTGCTTTCCGGCTCCGGTCGCCGCCCCACATGGCCCGGATCTGGGGCATGGTGACGTGGCTTTCGTCTACCACCAGCAGGAAATCTTTGGGGAAGTAATCCAGCAGGCAGAAGGGCCGTGAGCCGGGCTCCCGGCCATCAAAATAGCGCGAGTAGTTCTCAATGCCGGAGCAGTAACCCAGCTCCCGAATCATTTCCAGGTCGAACTCGGTGCGCTCCATAATGCGCTTGGCTTCAGAATCACGCCCCTCCTTCTCGAAGTAAGCGTGCTGCTGCATCATGTCAAACTGAATTTCCTTGATGGCCTGATTCAGCGTGTCTTTGCCGGTTACGAACAGGTTGGCCGGGTACAGCGTCACGTCTTTCTCATCGGAAAGCTTCTTGCCGCTCTGCGGATCTATCTTCTGAATGCTTTCGATTTCATCCCCGTAGAAATAAATGCGGTAGGCATAGTCGGCGTAGGCCGGGAATACGTCCACCGTGTCGCCCTTCACGCGGAAGGAGCCGCGCGTGAATTCGGCCTCGGTACGGGAGTACAGAATCTGCACAAACTGGTAGAGCAGGTTATTGCGCGAGTAGCGCAGGCCAGGTGCCAGGTAGATGACGTTTTTAGCGAATTCCTCGGGGTTGCCGATGCCATAGATGCAGGAAACGGAGGCAATAACGATGATGTCGCGCCGCCCGCTCAGCAGAGAAGACGTGCAGTGCAGCCGCAGCTTTTCAATTTCCTGGTTAATGGCCAGGTCTTTCTCGATGAAGACATCGGTGCTGGCAATGTAGGCCTCGGGCTGGTAGTAGTCGTAGTAGCTGATGTAGTACTCGACGGCATTGTTGGGAAAAAACGTTTTAAACTCGCCGTAGAGCTGGGCGGCCAGGGTTTTGTTGTGGCAGAGCACCAGGGCCGGCTTGCCGGTTTCGGCAATAACGTTGGCCATGGTAAACGTTTTGCCGGTGCCCGTGGCCCCCAGCAACACCTGTACATGCTCGCCACTATTAATGCCCTGCACCAGTTGGGCAATGGCCTGGGGCTGGTCGCCGGTGGGTTCAAACTCCGAGGTAAGCTGGTACTTCATGCAGAAAGAGAGAGGAATGCAAAAGGATAGCCTGGAATAACCCGGCAACTGCGTTTTGGGTTTCTACGAACATAAAAATTCCCCGGCTATTTGACCTGCCGGGGAATAGTTAAAAGCAAAATTCGATTGGAATGTCCTTTCAGTAGAATAACTGCCGGCGCAAACGGCTTGACGCAACTGCTGGTACTAGTGGGCGGCAACCACCGGTTTCAAGCCAAACTCTACGCTGGCCTCCAGCCCCACAGAGTAAGGCCGGTTCTGATGCCAGTAAGATTGGGTAGGCTCATTGTTCAGGGTGTTCAGGCCGGTTTCGGCGGCCGGCCCCAGGGCTACCAGCCAGGTAGCACCCACCGGGCGGTACTGCATTCCAGCGCCACCCCGCAACGAGGCCAGCACATGCCGATAAGGCGAGTCCGGGGAGCTCAGCTTATATGCTTTCTCACCAATCAGGTTGGTGTTTTCAGGGGTCAGCCGGCTATTAAACAGCAGGTTTACCGCCGCCCCCATGCGGGCATATAACGACCAGCCCATTTTATCGGCCGCGCTATATTGCAGCGACACCGGCAGGCCTGCCGTGCGGTAGCGGTAATGCGTTGTCTGCGGTTCTGCCAGCGCCGTCAGGTCCGTAGCCATCTGGGTCCGGATGCGGGTCTTCTGCTGCAAGTCACCGGTAAAAGTGGCGGGCATATTAGGTGCAAGGGCTGCATAGGAGGTCTGGGAAGAAGCGCGGTATTCGGCGGCCTCTACCCCGGCCGTGGCACTCCAGCGGCCAGCCAGCCGCTTGCGGGCCATTAAAGCAACCCGCTGCCCCAGGCCAGCCTGTAAGTTATGGCGATACTCGGTGGCAGCCTCTTCATACGTCTGGGCATTTACGCGGGCCGTAGCCGAAGTTTTCTGAAAAGTAGGCGTGCTGAGCGGACCCCGGGAGAAATTAACGTTAGGGTTGAAGGAAGACAGGTTGTGGCCACCACCAAAGCTCCAGCCACCTTTTTGCGCTATTTTCTTTTCGTCCTTCGCGGCCAGCTCATCGGCCCAGGCCAAGGCAGTAGGCGTGTAGGTTTGCTCCAGGGAAGCAGGCAGCGCCGCCAAAGCATTATCCAGCGCCGCCGGGCGGGGGGCCAATGCATTTACCTGCTCCGTAGCGGTTGCTTGCATAGCCGTAGTGGTGGCCGGGGTGGTGGCTGCGGAATTGGCCGCTGCTGGTGCAGTTACTGACGCCACCGTTGGCGCAGACGTATTCGGGTTAAGAGTAGCCAGCGCAGCACCAGTAGCCGGTACCGCATTAGTGGCTGCAGCAGAATTTTGCTGTCCGGTCACTTCAGCCTGGGGGCGGGTGGTGCCGTTAGCAGCATAGCCCAGGAAGGAGTTGCGACCCTGGACAGACTGGCTATTCGTTTCGGTTTGAGGTGCAGTGGTGGTTCCGGAGGCCGTGTTGGCCGCCTGCGTATTAGTTGGCAGTTCGCGGTTGCTGCTGGCGGTTACGGCCGCCGTAGCAGTACGCTTAGGCGCACCGGCATCCGCTAAGCTTTCCTTGCCTGCTGCATTCGGGGTACCATTGATAATTAGAGGTTGCGAGGAGCTACCGGAAGCCGCTACCGTGGCGCCGGCTTGCCGGGCAGAAGTTGTATTACCGGATGCAGCAGCTGCATTGCTGGATACCGATGGGCGGGCGCTGTTGGCAGCAGGTGCCTGGGCGGCCAGTTGCAGCTTGCGGCCAGAGTTGCCGTTTGCATTCTCAGATGATTCCTGAAAATTCTGCAGGCCGGCAGCCAGCTCGGCTTCGTGGTTGCTGGTGAAGTGCAGGGCAAACCAGCCCCCCATACCCAGCATAAAGAGCACGCAGGCAGCCGCTACCCAGCGGTGTACCCGGAGCCGCTCGCGGAAGGTTTCATTTTGCTGTACTACCAGCTCATGGTCCAGCTGCTCCCACAGGTTGGCCCGGGGCTGCAGTTCAGCTTCCTCAAATTTTTGGCGAAACAGGTACTCCAGGTCGCCCTTCTGGGGGGAGGTGGGCTTATCGGCTGAAGGTTCCATTGGTCCGGTGAGCGTCGAGGCGCTCTAGTTTGTTTTTCAAAATAACCCGTGCCCGGGCGTACTGCGACTTGCTGGTGCCTTCGGAAATGCCCATCAGCTCCCCAATTTCTTTGTGGCTATAGCCTTCAATAGCAAATAGGTTGAACACCATCCGGTAGCGCGGGGCCAGCTCCTGAATCAGGGTCAGAAGCTCCTCAAAGCCATAATTGGCTAAGGTAAATTCTTCATCGGCCAGGTCTTCGGGGTATTCGCCTTCGCTTACTGCTACCAGGTGCGCGTTGCGCCGGTGCTGGCGCAGGGCAGCATTCACCATGATACGGCGAATCCAGAATTCCAGTGGGCATTCCCGCCTGAATTTTGGCAGATTTTTAAACACCGTCAGAAAGCCTTCCTGCAGTACGTCTTCGGCCTCAAACGTGGTTTGGGCATACCGCATGCAAACGGCCATCATCCTGGCAGAATATCGGTCGTAAAGCTGCTTTTGTGCCAGGCGGCTACCAGCCAGGCAAGCATCAAGCAGTTCAGACTCGCTCAGGGTGTGTGGTGAGGAGAGAGGACGCACAGGGGCAGTGGCAGGGCGGAGAATCGGCTCGGCAATGGCCACCGGCGCAAGCAGGTTGTCCAGAACCGACCCGCCGAAGGTAGGTAATAGCGCGCTCATGCTACTAACCAACCACTACGGCTGCCTCCCTTCACTGGGTAGATAGAAGGTATAAAGCCACTAAAATTGCTCCGGGTGCTAGGCTGGGGCATACGCTGGGGCTACTGGAAAAAGTGAATAAAAGGGAATTGACTCCCGCCCTGTATTCTGAAGAGTACAGCGGGTTAGCCAAGCGTTGCATGCCGTTTGCAGAAATATATTAAGAAGGCGCTATTTACCTTATTACCAACTATATATTTACAAAATTCAGCTTATAATCTAAGTAACCTGGCGTAATTCAATTAAATGCAGGCGCGGGTAGGCTGAGGTGTATTAGTTAGGTTATGGTAAGGCTGTGTTCTTGATATAATCTACGAAGGAACCAAGCGCTATGCCAGCGTCGCCGGCTTCCTATAGCATTCGATAAAAGTGCCTGTAAACTTTCGGTTAATTTTCTGCTGAGGCGAGCTGACAGGAATGAATAAGGGGCTACCAGCGTGTCGGTTTTCCGAGAAAACATTCCGGTTAAACCGCTAGGAAATCAAGCGCGAAATGCTACATTTCCTATTCATAACCTGCACACCTCCTGCAACACAGCCGCCCGGTTTCGGGGGGCTGTTCTTTTTGGTGGCGGGTTCTCTCTGGCCGAGTTGGTATGCTGCGGCCGGTTTCCGGCAGCCCGCAGTTGGGTGGCCCTTAGGAAGATAAAGTTAGCGGGATAGTAGGCAGCGGGTAGCCAGAACGGTACCTTTGCACCCGGAAAAAAATTAAACTCATCGGTTAAGAAGGAAGCACAAAATAAAAGCCGTGGAATGCAACCCACAGCTGCGTTTTGCCATCTGTGCAGGAGTTGTTGAGATTATCCGGGAGATACACTGCAGGCCACTTGCTCTAACTGCGCTTACACCTAACATGCTATGAAACACCTTTCCGCGTTGCTGCTGGTCGGCACTACGTTCATTACTCATATGGCTGCGGCGCAAAGCACGCCCCCGGCAGCTACCGGCGCAACGCGCCCGGCGGGCACAGCCCCGGCTATTACGCTGGCTCCGGCCGCAAAAGGCACCGGCCGCATCAGCGGCACTGTGTTAGATGCCACTACCAAGCAGCCGGTGGAGTTTGCCACCATTACGGTGCTGCCTCCTGTGGGCGAGCAGCCCCTGGATGGCACTGTTGCGGATGAGAAAGGCCGTTTCGTGCTGAAAGGCCTGGCAGCCGGGTCTTACCGCTTGTCCATCAGCTTTATTGGCTACGGCAGCCAGGTGCAGGCTATTTCCCTGGCAGAAGGCAAAATGAGCCTCGACCTGGGCACGGTAAACCTGACCTCCCAAGTGAAGCAGCTGAATGAAGTAACCGTGACGGGTGAGCGGCCCGTGGTGGAAAGCAAGCCTGACCGCCTGGTGTACAACGCCGCCCAGGACAACACCAACAAAGGCGGCACCGCCGCCGACGTGCTGCGCAAAGCCCCTATGGTGAGCGTGGACCCCGATGGCAACCTGCAGCTGCGCGGCTCCGGCAACGTGCGCGTGCTCATCAACGGCAAACCATCCTCCGTAATGGCCGGCGACATTGCCGAAGCCCTCAAGCAGCTGCCCGCCGACCAGATTAAAAACGTGGAGGTGATTACCTCCCCTTCGGCTAAGTATGATGCGGAAGGCTCAGCCGGTATCATCAACATTGTCCTGAAGGAAAATAACCTGCAGGGGGTGAATGGCAACGTGGGCCTGGCCGTGGGTACCCGCAACTCCAACGGTAACCTGAGCCTGAACGCCCGCAAAGGTAAGTTTGGGTTTTCCTCCTCGGCCAATGGCTGGATGCACTACTCCCCTGGCGTGCAGGAAGTAGACCGCGAAGACCGGGGCGTGGTAAGCGCCGACGGCATTACCACCACGGGCCGCCTGATGCAGCGCAACGAAGGCCGCTCCAACGGTGGTGGCGGCAATGCCCGCATCGGGTTGGAATATGAGCCAGCTACCAACCACACCTTCAGCCTGTCGCTGAACGGCAACATGTTCCAGCACCGCAACAACGCGGATATCTATAACACCTACACCCTGGATGCCGGCGAGCCGGATAACAGCAACCCGCTGTTCGGTAACTACACCCGCGACTATAATCAGGAGTTTAAAATCCGGAGCTACGACCTGACCGGCACCTACACCCGCACCTTCGGGCCGGGCAGCCGCCGCGAGTGGTCGGTGCTGGCGCAGCACAACCGCAATAACAACAACCGCTTCTACGATGTAGACCAGTTTCCCCTGGACTACACGGGCAGCACGCCTACGTTCCAGGAATATAGCCCCAACGTAGCCAGCAACCAGGAAAACACCCTGCAAACCGACTACGTGCACCCCATTGGCGAAAAGCAAACGGTGGAGTTTGGGGGTAAGCTGATTCAGCGGCGGGTGGAAAGTGACTTCCGCGTGAGCCGCACCGATCTGAATACCGGCGAGTTTGCCGAAGTGCCCAGCCTGACCAACCAATACACCTATGATCAGGATGTAATGGCCGGCTACGCTACCTACGCTACCAGCCTGGGTAAGAAGTACAACGTGCGCCTGGGGGCCCGCGTGGAGCGCACCGATCTGGAGGGTGACTTTGCCAGTCAGGACCGTCCGTTCAGCCTCACGTTTACCAATCTGCTGCCCAACGTGGCCCTTACGCGCAACCTCAAGCAGCAAGGCTCCACCATCCGCCTGAGCTACTCGCGTCGCATTCAGCGCCCCAGCATTTTCTATCTGAACCCTTACCGCAACGAAACCGACCCGCGCAACATTTCGGAGGGCAACCCGGAGCTGGACGCCGAATTCACCGACAATTACGAGGTGAACTGGAACACCTTCGTGAAGGGCTCCGTCATCAACATCTCGGCCTATTCCCGCCAGACCAACAACGCCATTGAGCGCATTTATCGCACCGATAATCAGGGCCGGGTGGTTTCCACCTTCGGCAACGTAGCCCGCAACCAGACCTACGGCACCAACCTGTTCGGCTCAGTAAAGCCCTTGCCCAAATGGGACATCAGCGGCAACATTAGCCTGTTTTACGTTTTCCTGAAAAGCCAGGCGCTGAACACCAGCAACTCGGGTTTTGTGTATTCGGCCAACATCAACTCCGGCTACAAGTTTGAGAAGGGCTTCAGCCTACAGTTCTTCGGCATGCTGAACTCGCCGCGTATTCAGCTGCAAGGCAAAAACTCGCCCTGGCAGATGTACTCCATTGGCCTGCGCAAGGAAATGCTGAAAGGCAAGGCCGATCTGACGCTGAACGCCGACAACCCCTTCTCCCGCTACATCAAGCTGGATAACGACTTCGACAACGGCCGTTCCCGCTCCACCAATACCACTTACGTGTATAACCGGGGCGTGCGCGCCGCCTTCAGCTACCGCTTCGGCAAGCTGGAGAACAAGCCCAAGCGCCCCGCCCGCAGCATCCGCAACGACGACCAGAAGCAGGGCGAAAGCGGCGGCAACGGGCAGCAGTAGCAGCTTCAAGCTTAAAACAGCTTAGTATACCTGTTTACTATACCTGTTAAATAAAAAAGCTGTCATCCTGAGCAAAGCGAAGGACCTTATCACGTTAAAACGAGTCGTTGTTTCGACCACTGTTCTAGCGTGATAAGGTCCTTCGCTTTGCTCAGGATGACAGTTCTTTTTATACTGTTATACTGTGCTTCTGCAACTTACTTATTCCAGATAGCCCATGCGGCTTCGGCCTGCAGGCAGAGCATTTCGAAGCCGTTTTTGGTGTGAGCACCCATTTCGCGGCCTTTCTGCATGAAGAGGGTTTCGCCGGGGTTATAAATCAGGTCGTAGAGGTAGTGGCGCTCCGTGAGGTGCTCGTAGGGGATGCTGGGGCACTCCGCTACGTTGGGGTACGTGCCCAGCGGGGTGGTATTGATGATGAGCGAATGCGCCTGCAGCAGGGAGGGCGAAAGGTCGGCGTAGGTAAGGCCGGCAGCCAGGGGGTTGCGCGAGACCAGCCAGCACCGGATGCCCAGGTCGCGCAGGGCGGTTTCTACGGCTTTGGCCGCGCCGCCCGTGCCCAGAATCAGCGCGCCGGCATCGTCGCCGCGCGTGGGGTAAAAGCGCCGCATCGATTCCTGAAACCCGATATAGTCGGTATTGTGACCAATGCGGCGGCCATCGGCAGCAAACTCAATAACATTTACGGCCCCAATGCGCGCCGCAATGGGTGACATTTCATCCAGATACGTCCACACCTGCTCTTTATAGGGAATGGTTACGTTGAGGCCGCACAGCTCCGGATGCTGCGCCAACAGCCGGGGCAGCTCCGTAATAGAATACAGCTCAAACAGCTCGTAACGATGGTCGCTCAGGCCCAGGTTTTCAAACTTCTGGGTGAAGTACGTCTGCGAAAAAGAATGCTCCAAGGAGCGACCAATCAATCCAAATTCCCTCATAGGCAGTGCTTTTCTAGCTAAGCACTTCCAAAGCAACAAAAAAACCGCCCGGTACCTATGACGGCCGGGCGGTTTTTTTAGTAAATCCTATTTTTCTAGGCACTGGTAGGCCGGGCAGCAAACTTGCTTTTCAGGAATTGAAAGAGCGGCGGCAAAATAGAAAACAGAATGATGCCGTAAATGACCAGCGTAAAGTTGTCGCGCACCACCGGGATATTGCCAAACAGATAGCCGGCCATGGTGAGAGAAACCACCCACAGCAGTGCGCCGGCAACGCTGTAGCTGATGAAGTAGCTGTATTTCATGGTGCCTACGCCGGCTACAAAGGGCGCAAACGTGCGCACAATGGGAATAAAGCGGGCCATAATGATGGTTTTGCCTCCGTGCTTGGCATAGAATGCCTGCGTCTGATCTAGATACTTGCGGTTGAGCAGTTTATAGTTCTCGCGGAACACGCGCGGGCCTAGGTAGTCGCCCACAAAATAATTCAGGTTGTCGCCCAGGAAAGCCGCCGCAAACAGCAGCGGCATTAGATACCACACGTTTAGCAAGGTTTCCGGCGAGCCGGCAGCTATCGGCTGTGCGGCTAGCGTGCCCGCCACAAACAGCAGCGAATCGCCGGGCAGGAAGGGAAAAACAATTACGCCGGTTTCAGTGAATATAATCAGGAACAGAATCAGATACGTGAGGTTCCCATAGTCCAGCACCATGGCCTTGAGGTGCACATCCAGGTGCAGAACCAGGTCAAAAAAGTCTTTGATAATCTCCATAGGGCGCAAACGACTGAAAAAGCGGCGGAATAATTTCTACAAAGAAAACAGGCTGCCGCTAAAGTGCAGGAAAAGTATTTCCGGCCGGGCCAGCGCGCAGCTTATGCGGGCTTCTGCACCAGCACCAGCAGGTTCAGCTTTTCCACCTTCGGAAACAGCCTGACGGTACCGCCCAAAGCTTGCACAGCATTCTGCAATTGCTGCAGCGCGCCGGCTGGCACGGCGGCCTGCAGGGTATTCAGCAGAACGTGGCCGCCGGGGCGCACCAGCCGGAATACATTTTGCCAGAAAGCCGGCGCAAAAACGCCTTCCTGAATGGCGCTATCCACAAACAGATCCACCAGGACCAGGTCAAAGGGCGGATGCGCATCCTGCACGTAGGCAAAGGCATCGGCGCACACAATCTGCAGGCGCGGGCCGGGCGCTATACCAAACTCCTGCGCCGCCAGCTCTATCACTACCGGGTCAAAATCGACGGCGGTAATGTGGTACTGGTAATCGAAGTCTTCCCGCAGCGTTTGGATAACGGAGCCCCCGCCCAGCCCCAGGAGCAGTACGCGCCGGCAGCCGCCCAGCGAAATCTGCTGCAAGCCAAAGCGCAGCACCCGCTGCAAAGAGCCATAAGAGTAGTTGGCCGTGCGCGAGTCCAGCACCTTGCGCCCCTGGTACAGGCTAATTTCCAGCTCGCCATTATAAGTGGAGGGCACTTTGCGCGTGAACGGGTACAGATAGCTCAATGCCTTCTTCATAGCCTGCAAGGTAACGGGAATGCAAAAAGTAGCGCGAAGCTCCCGCTTCGTGTACGAGCAACGCGAGTTCCTACGCGTTGAGCATACGCCTGCTACTCGCTGCGCTCGTCCGCGAAGCCGGAGCTTCGCGCTACTGTTATTTCTTCCCCAGCAGGAATTCCAGCGGCACTGCCAGGCGCTGCTGCCAGGAGGCTTCGTTGTGCGCAGCGCCTTCAAAGCGGCGGGTTTGCCAGTGGCGGGCATCGTAGCCATGGGCGCGCAGCACGGAATCAATGCGCTGCTGGTGGGGCTCGTACCAGCTATCCAGCGTGGCGGTACCATAATCGAAGTACAGACGGGGCTTGTGCCGACGCGGCAGCTTCTGCGCCAGATACTGCACCATTGCCTCGGTAAAGTCCGGCGTATTCGATTTCAAACTCAGCGGCCAGTGCGTGGAAACGCAGCCTGCTCCACCAAATACCCGTGGGTATTCCAGCGCGGCATACAGGGAAATGAGCCCGCCCATGCTGCTGCCCATCACGAAGGTGTGCTTCCGGTCGGGCCGGGTTTGATAATGCTGGTCGATATAGGGCTTTAACTCTTCTACCACGAAGCGCAGATAAGCATCGGCCAACGACTCTGACTGCCGTTCCTGCTTTATGGCCGCCTGCCGCTCGGCCGACATAAGATTGAACGCCTTTTCGGGCGTGTACTCGGCAAAGCGTTTGGGCGAGTTCCAGATGCCTACTACGATGCATGCCGGAACTTTTTTATCCCGCTGCAGCTGCGTGAGCACACTATCCACCTCCCAGGCCACGCCGCCGTAAGACGTTTTGGGGCTGAACAGATTCTGGCCATCATGCATGTACAGCACCGGGTATTTTTTGCCGGGCGCGTAGCCCTCGGGTAGCCAGACATCCACATTACGCGGCTGCACAAACTTGGAGGGGAAATCCGGTAGGTGCTCCACGCGGCCCGTAGCCTGCGCCATGGCTACTGCCGAAAGTAGCATTAGCCACCCAGAAAGAATCAAGCGAAAAATCATAGCTCTTAGAAAACAGATGGGCAAGAAAAAACCCGCTTCCGGCCAGGGAAGCGGGTTTTTGAAAGTCTGATTTAGCCTCTTGGCATGGAGGTTCCGGGCTTGCCGGGGGCCTTTGCTTCGGGCTTGAACATTTCGGCCACATTATCCATATCCAGGAAGTGCGTGAAAGTATCGCCGCGCAAACCCAGCCGAATGGTTTCCAGCGAGATAATTTCATTGGGGGCAATATTGCCCAGGTTCACGTTGGCGCCCAGCATCTTGATAAACCATACCTGCTGCGCTTTCTGGGGAGCTTCCCAGATGATTTTCTCGAAGGGAATCTGGGTCAGAATTTCTTCTACCAGACCGGAGCGCACCTCGCCGGTGCTGCGGAACAGACCCACGTTGCCGGCCTCGCGGGCTTCGCCAATTACCTTTTCGGCACCGGCTTCCAGCTCCGTGCGCATCTGCTGAATCCACTTGTAGGGCGGAATGATCTTCTCAGCATCCTTGGAGCCTACTTCCGACAGCACGCGCACATCCTTCGACAGCGTCTGAATGAACTCCAGCTTCCGCTCGTGGTCCAGATCAATGGAACCGTCGGATACCTCGGCGTATTCCATGCCCATGGTATCCAGCAGGCGGCGGTAGTCATCAAACTGATTGCGAATGATGAAGGCCTCGAACAGGGTACCACCGAAATACACCGGAATACCGGCTTCTTTGTACACTTCCAGCTTGCGCTTGAGGTTAGGCGTGACGTACGAGGTAGCCCAGCCCAGCTTTACAATATCGGTGTAGGAGGCGCCTACTTCCAGAAAGTCCTCTACTTCGCGCACGCTCAGGCCTTTGTCCATTACCATGGTAAAGCCTTGTTCGCGGGGTTTGGCGGTGCGCTCAGGAATTTGGTTCAGGTCGTAGTTCATCAGAAGGAAATAAGCACTTAGGTGTGAAAGGTGTGAAAAGCGGGCCGCTGGCAATACAGGGGCCGCCACCCGGAAAAAGTAAATCCGATCCGCAAAAGTACTGTTCAGTTTTAATATTGGCCGCAAAGAAAGAAGCCCGGGAAGCTGGCCTATAGCCAAACCTCCCGGGCTCTTTGTATTAAATGGCTGTTGAAGCCGCTTACTTGCGGTACTGATCAATCAGCCGGGCCAGGGCGCGCTGCGACTCCAGCTCGGGGAAATAGTCAAACAGCAGGCGGTGCTTGTCGAAATCTAGTACCAAAGCATTTTCCAAGCACTCATAAGCCTCACGGTAGCGGCCGGCGGCCAGCAGGTAGGCGCACAAGCGGTAATGCAGCTCGGCCTCGGCGGGCTGAATTTCCACGGCGTTGCGCATCAAGTCAATAGCGCCGTCATAGTTACCCTGCTCGTAGAGAATAATGCTCCAGTTCAGCCAGGCGTCTTTATTGTCCGGCGCTACCTGGGTAGCTTTGTCGTAGCACTCAATGGCGCTGACGATGTTGCCTACCTGGTACTCGGCCGTGGCCAGCGCCATCCAGTACTCCACGCTTTCCTCGTACAGGTTTACCGCCCGCCGGAAAAAGTGAATAGCCTCGAAGTTGCGGTCCTGCGCGCTCAGTACAATACCGATACCAAACCAAGCCTCGTCCATGGTTTCATCCAGGTCGATGGACTTCTGGTAGTAGCGGCGCGCCTGGTCCCACTCAGCCAGCTTCTCGTGGCACTCGCCAATGTTACAGAGCGCCTCGGCTGTTGGCTTGTCCTTCTCGTAGCTCAGCTGAAACTCCAGAATGGCCTTGCGGTAAAGCTCCTGGTTTACGTACGTGCTGGCCAGGTAGCCGTGCGCATCGTAAAACTTGCCATCAATGAGAATAGCGTACTCAAAAGCGGCCACGGCATCATCGTAGCGGCCCAGGCGGAAGTAGGCCTGCCCCAGGTTGTACCAGGCTAAAGCCGAATATGGGTCGTCATCGGTGAAGCGGCGGAAAAACTCCAGGTTCGTTTCTAGGCGCTCTGATACTTCCAGGCAATACAGCAGTTCCTGCACGGCCACCTCATTATCCAGGTTCAGGCGCAGGCTTTGCTTGTAGTATTTGGCCGCGCTCTTAAACTTCTGCCAGCTTTGGTAAGCCAGGCCCAGGTTGAAGTGGATATCGTCGCGGTCGGGCGCGCGCTCCAGCGCACTCAGGAAGTAAGCTACGGCCTCCGAGAAATCTCCTTTCTGCGTAGCAATGATACCGCGCGTCACAGCCACGTCCGGATTGTCCGGATCGAGCAGGGCGACGTCTTCAATCTGCGCGGCAGCCTCCACGTACTCGCCTTTCATGGCCAGCACCTGTGACCGGTCGATGAGCAGTTCCGTGCTGAAAGGATATTGGGCAATAGCGGCCTCACAGGCCCGCAGGGCTTTATCGTACTGGGTATGGGTGGTATAATGGTCGATGATGTTCTCAAAATCGCCCAGATCAAAAAACACCGGCTCGTTGTTGGTCAGCATGCGCTCAAAGCGGCGCACGGTATCCAGCACTTCGTCCCGGTCCTCAAAATTTTCGTTCATTCTCATGCTACTACTATCAGCAGGGCGCCGCCAAAACGGCAGCATTTGCGGTCAGATTCTCTTCTTTTACTGGGAAAAGAGAATGGGTATACTAAGATACAACAACCGCACCGGAGGCGTGCACGTTCCGTTGTAATTCCGTGCAGCACCAGGCAATCGTCTCGGCTACCGGCCGGAAAATAAGACCGGTTGCCTGCTGCACTTTGGTGGCCTCATACACCAAGGAACGGCGGCCCGCCCGGGCAGTATCTTTAGTGATGAGCGGCCGGGCGCCGGTGAGTACGGAACGCACATGCTCTACCCGCCAGATGGCTTCGGCGGCCCAGTCCGGCACAGCCGTAGTAGGTGGCTTTTTGCCGAAGCATTTAGCGGCCTGCGTCAGGAAGTCATGCAGGGGCAGGGCGGCCGCACTCAGCACAAACCGTTCCCCGCTTACCGTCAGGTCCAGCGTAAGACGCAGCATAGCGGCTACCACGTCGCGCACATCCACCACGTTAATGTTGCCGGGCGTGTAAAAAAGATGTTCATTGTAAGCATACTGAAACAGCCGGGTACTGCTGCGGTTCCAGTCGGCGGGGCCTAAGATTACGGATGGATTCACAATCACCGCCGACAATCCTTCGGAAATACCGCGCCATACTTCCAGCTCGCCCAGGTATTTAGACGCCGCGTACGCTGAGTGGCTGGCTCCTAAATCCCACTTGGCCTCTTCCGTAACCACCTGCAGGCTTCCAAGTACCGCCGGTGAGGCAGCCGCTGCCTCCCCTAATGCAGCGACTGAGGATACATGGCACAAGCGAATTTCGGGCTGCATCAGACAAGCATCCACCAGTACCGCTGTGCCTTCTACATTCACTTGCAGCAAGGCGTCTTCATCCTGCGGTGCATAAGAGACTAAGCCTGCACAGTGAAATACGTGGGTTATTCCCTCCAATGCCTGCTGCATAGCCAGCGAATCGCGCAGGTCGCCTTCCACCCATTCTACCTGCTCAGCCATCGGGATGGCCGGAATCTGACTACGGTAGAGGGCGCGCACTGACAGACCACGCGCCACCAACGCCGGAATCAGGAAACTGCCAATAAGCCCGCTGCCACCTGTAACGAAGACCATTTTACAGGTATTTATTGAGCAAAGGCAGCGCCAGTGCTTTCTGCAGATACTCTGCCATAAGGACTTTGGTGCGGAGGGTTTCGGTGTGTTTCCGATGATGCGCATCCGTGCCCAGCATATCTACCATACCCGCGTCAATAAGCTTCTCCGCCACGTGCTTGGCTCCAGACGAATAATATCCTGACAAGGAGTTCAGATTCACCTGCAGCAGAACTCCGGATTCCCGAATCTTTTCCAGCTCCTGAAAGCGCCCGTAGAGGTAAGTATACCGCTCTGGATGGGCCATTACGGGCTGGTAACCGGCTGCCTTGAGGTTGAAGATGGTTTCCTGCAGGTTGAACGGCTCGTTGATGTAAGAAGTCTCAAAAAGCAGATACTTCTGGTTGCCGCCAAAACTTAGCAGTGGTTCAGTAGCTTCCAGCTTTTGGGCAAACCACTCATCCAGATAATACTCAGCAGCACATTCCAGCTCCAGACCGGTAATACCGGCCTCCTGAGCAGCCTGCTGTAAGTTGTTAAGCGCAGTGCGGACGCCTTCCGGGGTGTTTTTGTAGAAGTCGCCCATAATGTGGGGCGTCATCACCAGCTTTCGGTAACCCAGGGTCTGCATCTCGCGCAGAAGCTCTACGGCATGCTCCAGGGTTTCGGCCCCATCGTCCAGCCCCGGTAGCAGATGGGAATGCATATCTACTTCCAACGCTCCTAAAGAGACCGCCTCCACCGCTGCGGCCCGGCTGCCAAACAATTTACTTAGGAACGATGCCATACTCGAAAGTTACGCAAAGCGCTGCCGCAAGCGCCGCCATACGCTGAGTTTTGGCTGCACTTCTTCATAGTAGCCCTGCCCGTAGCCTTGGCCATAGCCGTAGCCGTAGCCATAGCCATACATTCCAGAAGCCTGAGCATCATTCAGAATGGTGGCCAGCCGGGTAAAGCCATTCGTCCGAATCAGCTTATTGATATTTTTCAGGAATGCTTTCTTCGAGTAATTAGCCCGCACAATGTAAATCGGCAGGTCGGCTTTGCGCATAATGAGGATACCATCCGTCACTAATCCTACCGGCGGGGTATCAATCATAATGACATCATATTGCTGATGTAGGTTGGCGAGCAACTCGTCAAACTTGGGACTCAGAATAAGCTCAGAAGGGTTAGGCGGCGTGGGTCCCGCCGAAATGAAATCGAGCGTTGGGATAGAAGTGTGCTGTATACATTCTTCCCAGCTATGCCGCTCAATCAGAATGGTGCTGATGCCTTTGATATTCTCAGCCCCAAAAGCCAGATTGACTTTTGGCTTGCGCATATCCAGATCCAGGATAACTACCCGCTGCTCCGATAGTGCAATAATGCCCCCCAGGTTTACTGCCACAAACGTTTTTCCTTCTCCGCTGACCGTAGAGGTAATGGAAATCAGGCGTTTCTTCTTTGAAGACGCCATAAACTCCAGGTTAGTCCGGATAGAGCGAATGGACTCTGAAATGGCTGACTTAGGGTTTTTATCGACAATCAGCTTGGACACTGCCAGCTTCTCTTTATCGTAGGTTGGAATGATACCCAGAACCGGGGCAATACAATTGTTTTCCAGCTCCCGGCTGCTGGTAATAGTATTGTGCATAAAATAGCGCACCGCTACTAAGCCCAGCCCTAGTACAATACCACCAGCTAGGCCAATAGCATACACTATCATCCGCACGGGAGATATAGGCTCCAAAGGCGCAGATGCCGGGGAAAGAATCTGGAAATCAGGCGTGGTTCCAGCTTTGGCAATGCTGAACTCCACCTTCTTATCCATCAACATCAGATAAGTTTTCTCGAATAGCTCGAAAGGACGACGTAGGCGCGCCAACTCTGTTTCGCGTTGAGGTAATACCTGCAACGCGGCATTAAACTGACCGCGCTGTTGATTAATGACGGCCATCTGGTCGCGGACTACCCGCAGGCTTTGCTGGAGCGCATCCTGCACGTTCCGTTGCGCGTATTCTACAGCTGCCTTTCGTTGCTGCACGGCTTCTGTGGCCTCGGTATTAGACCTCAGGACGCGGCGCAAATCCTGTTGCGCCATATTCAACTCGTTTATCTGCTGCGTCAGCACTGGATCCTGCAGCGTTACCAAGCCCGGGATACTTTGCTCAACGGTGGTATTTTCATCCCGGGTAAGCTGCTCACGCTGTACTAAACGGGACACGCCATTTAGTAAGTCCAGTCGCTGTTGCAGGGCCAGGCGCTCCTTTTCCTGCTCGTCCAACTTGCCCGTCAGCGTACCGACATCGGATTTTACGTCATAGGTTTTATTTGCCTTCACAAAGCGCTGCAGCGCTAACTCGGCCTTCTGCAAACTATCCCGGGTTACTTCCAGCTGCTCGTCCAGATACTGAAGCGTCTGCTGCTGCCCCAGAGAGTTTTTGGCTAGTTTCTCTACCAGATAAACTGTATCAATCCGGTTGACGATATCCTGGGCTTTGCGCGGGTTGTGATCAGCAAACGAAATACCAATGGTACTGGCATCAGGATTGATGATTTCAACCGTCAGGTTTTGATCAATGTACTGATTAATTGCTCCGTTATTATTGATAACAAAATGGTATTTACCACCTATAATATCTGTCCCTCCCTGAGGATTAACAGTAAGCGTTAATGAAATACCCGGCTTTGCGATACTGGTGCCTACCGTATATTCTCCGGCAAATTCCTCTCCCCTCAGCGCGTAAGAAAGAGTAAATCTATTCTTGTCAACAAATTGCACATTAAACCGAATTCCATAAAGACTCGGATCAGCAATAACATATTCCACATGGAAGGGTGAGGTCTTATAAAGCTCACTTTCCAGGACCGTTCCCTGTGCGTAGTAGTTCACGTCCAACTCCAGTGAATCGCGCAGTTGGCGGTAAATGAGGTTGGACTTAATCAGTTCCACCTCGCCCGACAGTTTGTTAAGGGTAAGACCGGACTCGCCACCCGCTATATTGGCACCCAGACCCAATGAGCCTGCCTCTTGTTTTTCATCTATTTTCAGAATAGAGGAAGAACGATAGACGGGCTTAGTGTACCGCAGATAAGTCCAGGAAGCCAGCAGACCCAACAGGACGAACAAGAGCATCCAGGGTAGGCTCTTGCGAACCACCATGACCAGCGTAGCCAGATCCAGCCCGCCGCCTTCTGCTTCCGCATCAGGTTCAATAGCAGTTGCAGCAGGTTGATTCCCTAAACTATTGCGAATCAGGTCTTCCAGTTCAGCGTTTTCGTTACTTGCCATTCCAGCTTTAGCGGTAAAAAGGAAAGCCCATCTTTTGCAATACTGACGTTAAATCCACTGCTCAGTTGTTATTCAGGTTGGCTATTAGAAAGACGGTGGTTATAACAGCCGTGAGCGTTGATAAAACAGGCGTTATGTCCGCCAATGCTTCTTTGAAAGGCCGGCGTACCGGCTCAATATAAATCACATCATTAGGCTGCACCTGCAAGTCGGCCCGGCGCATACCTTCAATAGTAGAAAGGTCTATTACCTGCACCTGCGGATTGTGTAGGTCACCTCTGATCAGCCGGATGTTGAAAGCTTTCCCTAGCCGGCCATTACTCCCGCCACCGCCGCTAGCGCCGCCGCCGCCATCAATGCCACCTGCAGCAGCCAATACCTCCAGCAGATTCATATTATCGTTGTACATGGGTACAATCCGCCCGCCTGGCGTTCCTAACACAAATACACGGCTGTTCGTGACCCGGGTACTTACAAAGGACTCTTTATAATAGGTATTATATTTTAGTTGCAGAATACTATCCGCCTGTAGCAGCGTAGCCCCGCTCACCTTCACATAGTCTACCATAGGTAATTTCACGCGGCCATCGGCCTGCACCAGAAACTGGGCGGCACCGGCGGGCTGGCTGCCCAGTTCCCCACCGCGGGAAATACCGCCACTACTGCCAGTCTGGTTACCGCTGCTACCCGATGTGCTGCCTCCTTGTACCGACTGGCTGCCGGGCGTGCCAAAACGCAGCTCGCCGTTGGGGTCCAGCAACCGCTCACCCCGGTTGGTATACACACTTACCTGAATGTAGTCGTTGGGACGGATAACGTAGTTTCGGCTCAGCTGCCCTACCAAGTTACGCAAGCGGCTGGTGTCCACCACAGCATTGCTGCCGGTAGTTCGGAACATAATATTTTGCCTGTAAGACTTGGAGGTAGAGCAGGAGCTGAGTATAGCGCCTTGCACCAACAGAACCCAAACAAGAAAACGTAGAGAAGCTATGCGCATGTAGGCTGGATAAGCCGGTGAAGAAAGAATAGAAACGTATGCCGAAAGCAGCTAATAAAGAGGCAATTTCACCTAAAAAACCTTCAAAGTTACCGAAATTGCGGCCCCTTTCAAAATCAGAGGCTTGATCAGGTTTGGCAGAGGCAAGTATAGCTGCTGTAAAAAAGCTACTTTCGCAAACCCAAAACCGGCCTTTTTCGGTTATCCCCTTACTTCCCACCCAAACGATTTACTACATGGAACTGGTAGCTACTGAAAACCAGACAATGATTGCCCAGATGGTGCGCGACTTTGGTGCCACCCACATCAAGCCGCACATGATGAAGTGGGACGAAAGCCAGGAATTCCCGGTGGAGGTGTTTCACAAACTGGGTGAGCTAGGTCTGATGGGCGTGCTGGTACCGCAGGAATACGGCGGCTCCGGCTTTGGCTACACCGAGTACGTAACGGCCATTGCGGAGTTATCAAAAATTGATGGCAGCATTGGCTTGTCCATGGCCGCGCATAACTCGCTGTGCACGGGCCACATTCTGCAGCATGCCTCCGAGGAGCAGAAACGCAAGTATTTGCCCAAGCTGGCCTCCGGCGAATGGATTGGTGCCTGGGGCCTCACAGAGCCCAACACCGGTTCTGATGCCGGCAATATGCGTACCGTAGCCATTGAGGATGGTGACCATTACGTGCTGAACGGCGCCAAAAACTTCATTACCCACGGCAAAAGCGGCAATGTAGCCGTGGTAATTGCCCGCACCGGTGAGGTAGGCGACTCCCGCGCCATGACGGCTTTCATCATTGAGCGTGGCACGCCCGGCTTTGCGGCTGGCCGCAAAGAAGATAAACTGGGCATGCGCGCTTCCGAAACCACGGAGCTGATTTTCACTGATTGCCGTGTACCCAAGGAAAACATCATTGGCACAGTAGGCGACGGCTTCGTGCAGGCGCTGAAAGTGCTGGACGGTGGCCGCATCAGCATTGCGGCCCTGAGCCTGGGCATTGCGCAGGGTGCCTACGAGGCCGCGCTACAGTATTCCAAAGAGCGCTACCAGTTCAACCAGCCTATTTCCAGTTTCCAGGGTATCTCCTTTAAGCTGGCGGATATGGCTACTGAAATTGAAGCCGCTGCGCTGCTCACGTACCGCGCCGCTGATATGAAGGACCGGGGCCTCAACGTGAATCGTGAGTCGGCCATGGCGAAGCTGTATGCTTCGGAAGTATGTGTGCGGGCGGCTAATGAAGGCGTACAGATCTTTGGTGGCTACGGCTATACAAAGGATTATCCGGCCGAGAAGTACTACCGTGACTCTAAGCTTTGCACCATTGGCGAGGGCACTTCTGAGATTCAGAAGCTGGTAATTGCCCGCACCTTGCTAAAGTAGAAACCTTGATTGGGCCAGTTTTAGCCGGATTTCACTGATTGGCACAGCCCTAGCGCGACTTACCACGCAGGAAATTCTGTGGAATCATTTCAAATCATTGAAATCTCTGCTTATCTTTGCCCCCCTCAATCCAGGAATAGTTTTCAAGCTCACTGAATATATGATCATCGTCCAAATCAAGGAGAACGAGTCGGTTGACCGTGCACTTAAGCGTTTTAAGAAGAAGTTTGAGCGCACCGGCGTGCTGAAAGAGCTGCGTCGTCGCACGTTCTTCCAGAAGCCTTCTATCACGAAGCGCAAGCAGAAGATTAAGGCTGCCTATAAGCAGACGATGTACGGCAACGAGGCGGCTAACTAAACTAACCGCCCCTGTTGAACGGAACATAAAAACCGTCTGATTTGCTCTCTGGAGCGAATCAGACGGTTTTTTCGCGTTCGTACTTTTCGAAATAATTCCATACATTGGTTGTCCGGCCCCGTTGGCTGGCAGTAGCCCGCGTATGGAATTATTTTTTGACTATTTACGGTTCGAGCGACGCTTCAGTCCCCATACGCTGGTGTCTTATCAAACAGATTTGCGGCAGTTTGCCGAATATCTGCACACCACCTATGAGCTGGAAAAACCCGCACAGGCAGATCATACCCTGATTCGCTCGTGGATTGTGACTTTAATGGAGCAGCAGCGCGACCCGCGCACGGTAAACCGCAAAATAGCCTGCCTGCGCTCCTACTATAAGTTTTTGCTGCGTACCGGGGTCATCAGCAAAAACCCCATGCTGCGCATCACCTCACCCAAAGTGGGCAAGAAGCTGCCCGATTTTCTGCCAGAAGACTCGCTCAATGGCCTGCTCAACTCCTTTGCGTTTCCGGACACCTTTGTAGGCGTGCGCGACCAGCTGATAATGGAGCTGCTCTACGGTACAGGCATCCGCCTTTCTGAGCTACTAGGCATCCGGCACGATGATGTAAGTCTGCCGGCCCGCACGGTGCGCGTAACCGGCAAAGGCAACAAGCAGCGGGTGGTGCCGCTCAACCCTACCCTGTTACAAGTACTGGAGCGCTATATAGCGTTAAAGCAACACGAATTTGGCAGCGGCGACAACGCCCGCGGCGTCCTGCTCGTTACCAATAAGCAAGAACCGCTCTATGAAAAGTTCGTGTACCGTACCGTAAAGCACTATTTGGGGCAGATTACCACGGCTTCCTCGCAACAGCACCCACACGTGCTGCGGCATTCCTTTGCCACGCATCTGCTGGGGAAAGGAGCCGACCTAAATGCTATTAAGGAGTTGCTGGGACACGCCAATCTGGCGGCCACGCAGGTATACACGCACTTGTCTATTGATAAGCTGAAAGCGGTTTTTGAAAAGGCCCATCCAAAGGCCTGAGTTGTTCCTTTTTTCTTACTCCCAAACCCCACAATCGATGAAAGTACAGACGCAATCGGTGCACTTTAACGCCGACCAGAAACTGCTCGATTTCATCCAGAAGCGCCTCGACAAGCTCGAAACCTTCTACGACCGTGTGACCGAAGGTGAAGTTATTCTGCGCCTGAATAACAAGGATGGTATTTCTAATAAGACCGTCGAAATTAAGGTTCACGTGCCGGGCACTACGTTGTTTGCCCAGGAAGATGCGGGTACGTTTGAAGCAGCCGCTGATGCTGCCGCCGATAGCCTGAAACGGCAGATTACCCGGTACAAAGACAAAATGGTGAGCCACTAGCCCACCCTTGCCATTTGGCCATAAAAAAAGCCCCGTCTGATAGCTCAGGCGGGGCTTTTCATTTGCTGGAGACGGCGAGTATTACAGCCCAAACTCAGCTTTAATTTTATCCACGTAGTCGAGCTTTTCCCAGGTAAAGGTTTCGAACGTCTTCACCTCCCCGTTGCGCATAGTTACCTGCTTGGTGCCGGGGCGACGACCCAAATGGCCATAAGCGGCAGTATCGCCAAAGATGGGGTTCTGCAGGCCGAAGCGCTTCACAATAGCATAGGGGCGCATATCGAACAGCTTGTTCACCTTCTCGGCAATTTCCCCATCGGTGAGGGGCTGGCCATTGGCGCCTTTCACTTTGGTAGTGCCGTAGGTAGTTACATAGAGGCCCACGGGCTGGGCTACGCCAATGGCGTAGGCCACCTGCACCAGAACTTGGTCAGCTACGCCGGCCGCCACCAGGTTTTTGGCAATGTGGCGGGTAGCGTAAGCCGCGGAGCGGTCTACTTTGGAAGAGTCCTTGCCGGAGAAAGCCCCGCCACCGTGGGCACCTTTGCCGCCATAGGTATCCACAATGATTTTGCGGCCGGTCAGGCCGGTGTCGCCGTGCGGGCCACCGATGACGAACTTGCCGGTGGGGTTGATGTGGTAGGTAATCTGGTCGGTGAAGAGGCGCTGCACTTCCGCGCCGAGGCCGGCTTTCACGCGGGGAATGAGGATGTGGCGGATATCTTCGGATATCTGCTTCAGCATTTTCTCCTCCGAGGCATCAAACTCATCGTGCTGGGTACTCACCACAATGGTTTCAATGGCCTGCGGCGTGTTATCATCGGCGTAGCGAATAGTCACCTGCGATTTGGCATCAGGGCGCAGGTAAGTCATTTCCTGCCCGGCTTTGCGGATACGCGCCAACTCTTCCAGCAAGCGGTGGGAAAGGTCCAGGGCCAGCGGCATGTAGTTTTCCGTCTCGTTGGTAGCGTACCCGAACATCATGCCCTGGTCGCCGGCGCCCTGCTCTTCGTCTTTGGCGCGCTCCACACCCTGGTTAATGTCCGGCGACTGCTCGTGCAGGCGGTTCATCACCTCGCAGGTATCGGCGTTAAACAGGTATTCCGGCTTGTTGTAGCCAATGCGGCGGATTACCTCGCGGGCAATGGGCTCGGCGTCTACGTGCGCTTTGGATTTGATTTCGCCGGCTACCAGCACAAAATCCGTGGTAACGAGGGTTTCGCAGGCAACCTTGGACGCAGGGTCCTGACGCAAATACTCGTCAAGGATAGCATCAGAAATCTGGTCGGCTACTTTATCGGGATGACCTTCCGAAACGGACTCGGAAGTAAACAGGTACGACATCAGCTTATGAGATAGAAGTGCGCGAGAGGCCGGTAGCCCCTGCCCTGCCCAAAGCACTGGTGGGCGGGCCGCAAAGCTACGAGTTTTATGCAAGGCAGGAAGCATGTAGAAACATCAGAAAGGCCCGGGCCGGCATATTCCCTGCTCTTGGCGGCCCCAGCCGGCTGTTTGCCGGATAGTATCTTCCCTGATTATCCGTGTATCTTCCGCCCTTTATTCCTTTCCCTTCTTTATTCTTTCTTTCCCAATGCTCCGGCACTTCTATTATTTAGCTTGTATCACCTTATTGGCCTTCGGTATTTCAATGCCTATGGCCCGGGCCCAAACCTTTCAGCCGGGATATTTGGTACGCGCCGCGGGTGATACCGTGCGCGGAGAGCTGGAAAACGCTTACTGGCAGGATGCCCCCGCTACTATCCGGTTCCGAAACCAGGGGCAAACAGCCCTGCAAACACTGTCTACCCGCTCCTTACAGGCATTTGGGCTGAGCGGCGTGCGCCACTGGCGCACCCAATACCTGACGTATGATGCCGCCGCGGAAAGCAACCCCTCCTACCTGCAAACCGATGCGCCCCGCACCCGCTTCGTGACGGACACCTTGGTGACGGAAGTGCTGGTGCAAGGCCCCATCACGCTGCTGGCGGCTTTCCGGGGAACTACCCCGCACTATTTTTTGCTGCGCGACGGGCAGAAGCCCCTGGAGCTGGTAGACCGCCGCTACCAGTACACCGGCCCGGATGGGCGGCGCTACCTCAGCCGGGTGAATGACTACCGTGAACAGCTCCGGGGCTTCCTGCCCACCTGCCCGGAGGTAGCTCCCCGTATCAGCAGACTGCCCTACGATGAGAAAGCCATAATCCGGCTGGTGCAGCAGTATAATACCACCTGCCTGGGCCAGACCATAGCCGCTACGCCAAACACCGGGGATAAGCCCAAAGGCCAGAACCGCGTGCGGCTGGACTGGGGCGTGCAGGCCGGCGCCGCCTATACCAGCACCACCGCCAAGGATGGCAAAACCGCCGATAACCAGTACGCCTCCGTAACCGGACCGCAGCAGTACGAGGTACTGCCCCTGGAGAAGCGCTACCTGTCTGATGCCAAGCTGGAACAGGGGCTGCGCCCGGTGGTGGGCATTTATGCCGATGTGCTGTTTCCCGGCCGGCGCCTGGCCCTGCACACCGACGCCAGCTTTCGGAAAATGCAGGACTATCAACAGGAGTTTGCCACGGGCAAAGCGGGCTACCCAACCAAGACCTATCGGTTGAGCGGCTCACAGACAAACCTGCAGATAGGCATTCGGGCCCTGCGGCCCCTGCCAACCGGGCAGTTTTTGGCGGGCCTGGGCCTGGCCATGAGCTTTAATGCCCTAAAGGAAAACGAAAGCGCCTACCCGGGTGCTACCGACCTCACGTACAACGGCACACCCCTGCGCAGAAGCGTGCAGCTGGACTACCCGCACGAGCAGGTGGGCCTGTACGCGGAAATTGGCTACCGGTGGCAGCGCCTCACTGCCCTGCTCAGCTGGCGCTACCAGGAAGGCCTGCTGGACGACCGCACGGCTATTGAGTCAGTAGTGGTAGAAAAGTCGACCAATGCCCTTAGTTTGTACCGCACCCGGGAATACAACCTGCGCAGCCACCTGGCAGTGTTTAGCCTTGGCTTTCGGCTGAATAAAAACACCGATTGAGAAACCTGGTATAGATGCCAAAGCAAACACCCCGGCGCCTACTGGCGCCGGGGTGTTTTTGTAAAGAAAGCAATGATTTTAGCGGCTGGTTTGCCCGGCCGGGGGTGCCGTGGCGGCAGGCTTCAGATTGGTGTCAAAAAGCTTTAAAATGCGCTTGTACTCATCGGTCCACGAACTGGGCTCTACAAAACCGTGGTCTTCCACAGGGTACACGGCCAGCTCCCAGTTTTCCTTTTTCAGCTCAATGAGGCGCTGCGTGAGGCGGACAATATCCTGGAAGTGCACGTTGGTATCTACCATGCCGTGGCACATGAGCAGGGCACCTTTCAGGCCGCTGGCGTAGTAAATAGGCGAAGAGCGCACGTAGGCCAGGCTATCGGAATAGGGCTCGTTGAGGATATTATCGGTGTAGGCGTGGTTGTAGTGGGCCCAATCGGTAACGGAGCGCAGGGCGGCCCCGGCTTTAAATACTTCGGGCTGGGTGAACATGGCCATGAGAGTAATGAAGCCGCCGTAGCTGCCGCCATAAATACCAATGCGCTGGGGGCTGACGCCGTACTTTTCCGTCAGCAGCTTGGCCCCGTCTACCTGGTCGGTGAGGTCTTTGCCACCCATATAGCGGTAAATGCCCGTGCGCACGTCGCGGCCGTAGCCGGCGGAGCCCCGGTAGTCAATATCCAGCACGGTGTAGCCCTGGTCGGCCAGCAGGTTATGGAACATGTACTCCCGGAAATACAGGCTCCACCACTTGTGGGCGTTCTGCAGGTAGCCCGCGCCGTGCACAAACACCACGGCCGGCCCCTGCGCCTGCGGTGACGCCGGACGGTACAGGCGGGCATACACCTGCTGGCCGTCGCGGGTGGGAATGGTAATTACCTCCGGGTCGCGCCAGGCGTAACTTTCAAACTCCGGAGTGGTAGAGTGCGTGAGCTGGCGCATGGAGGCACCGGGCTTGTTGGGCATCACATACAGCTCCCAGGGCTTGTTGGTGTAGCTGTAGCGTACGGCCAGGGTTTTCTCATCGGGGGAGAGGAAAATTTCGCTGGCCCCGGGGCGCGTGGTGAGCTGGATAAGCGGGCCACCCTGCACGGGCATGCGGTAAGCCTGCTGCTCGCCGGGGGCCGTTTTGTTGGCCGTGAGGTACCAGGTTTTCTTGTCGCGGCTCAGGCGGGCATTCTGAATTTCAAACGTCCCGCTGGTCAGGGCCTTTTTCTGGCCGCTGGTAACATCCATTGTGTAAAGGTGCGAATAGCCGGTTTCCTCGCTCTGAAACCAGATATGCTGATTATCCGGCAGCCAGCCCACGGCGCCGGCCTCGTAGCCAATGCCGGGGCCATTTATCCAGGCATCATCATGCTGGCGGTCCAGTAGCTTTATTTTCTGGGTGGGCGCGTCCAGAGCTACAATCCAGCGGTCCTTGTTATCGGTGGAGCGAATGACCAGGAATGCGTGCTTCCCGTTCTCCGACCAGAAAGGCCCATAGGGTATTACGCGGCGCAGCTCGGTGGCGGGCTTTTCTTTTTTGGTTTTGCTGGAATCGGCAGGCTGCGGGGCTTTGGCAGTAAGCTGGTATTCCTTGCGGTAAGCCGGCTGCTCGTCCAGGCCCTGCAGGTCGCGGTAGCCCAACACAAACGTAGTGTCGCGCCCAATATCATACAGCCCCAATTCGTAGGCCGTTTGGGCCGAGCCCACTTTGGTGCGGGTGGATAAGTCCTCCGTAAAGCCAGAGGTGGTCACGAAGCTGGGCACCACGGCCACTTTGCTGCTGGCGGGTTCCTGGACCAGGGTGTAGGTTACAAAACGGCCATCGGGACTGAGCTGCAGATTCTCCACGGTTTTGGTACCGAGATAGATGGCTTTGGGGCGCAGACGGGCTAGGGCCTTCTGCTGCCGCTCGCGGGCTTTGGCGTCCTGCTCCCGCTGCTGCAGCACCTCAAACAAGGCCAGCTGCTGGGCCTTTAGGAATTTCTCCGATTTATCGGTGGGCTGGGCGCCGGGTGGCTTGGTACCGCGGCGGAAGTCGGTGCGCTGGGTGGTTTCGCCGGTGGCGGGGTCCCAGGTAAACAGGTTGCCGTTGCGCGTGTAGCTCACCAGCTGGCCCTGCAGGGCAAAGCGGGGCTCTGTTTCCCGCTCCGCCGTGTTCGTCACGCGGCGGCTCTTCATCGATTTCAGCTCCAGTAGATAAATATCTCCCTCCTTTTCATACACTTTGCGCGTGTAGTTCTGGTTGTAGGCGCCAGTGGCCGCCGGCAGCTCGCGCTGCTCCCGCAAGCTGACCTTGCGGGGCATGCCGCCGCCCGGCGCTACTGCGTAAAGGGAATCGCGGCGGGCTTTCTCCGGGTTCCAGTTGAAATAGATGCGGCGGCCGTCCTCACTCCAATACACATTGGTAGGCGAGCTACCCAGCCACTGCGCTGGGTCGCGCATGATTTTCTCAACGGTAAGCGGGGCCAGCCCGGTTGTAGGGGCAGTTTGCGCCAGGCCGGCCAAAGGCAGCAGGCTCAGCAGCGAAAAAACAGAAAAACGCATAGACCAGGTAAAAGCAAAGACAGACTGCAAACTACACCCTCGGGCGCCAATGACAAGGCCCGGCCGCCCGGCGTTGCAAAAACGGCCGGCGTTTAGTTGGCGGTGGGTGCCCCGTAGGGATTATGCTGCCGGATTTCCAGAAACCGATCCGGGGCGGCCAGCGGCGCGAACCCAAACTGGGTGTACAGGCCGTGCGCGTCCAGCGTGGCCAATATCCGGCGGCGCAGGCCCTGTAGCTCCGGGTGCGCCCACACTACTTCCATCAGCCACTTAGAAAGGCCCTGCCCTCTGAATTCCGGCAGCACGAAGACATCACACAGCCAGGCAAAAGTGGCGTAGTCGGTGATGATGCGGGCAAACCCAGCCAGGCGGCCATCGGGCGCATACAAGCCAAAATTGAGGGAGTTAGCAATGGCCCGCTCCACGGTAGCGTACGGAATGTCCTTGGCCCAGTAGGAATCCTCGCTCAGGTAGCGGTGAATGGCGTGTACATCCAGCTGCGAGGCGTCGGTACTGATGGTAAAGCCGGAAGGATGTTGGGCCTGATAGGGAGTCACTGCGCGTAAAAATTAAAAAGTAAGGGGCGGATGCTTTTCATCGAAGTCCGTGGCGTCCTGGTAGGCTTTCACCAGCGCCAGCAGGCGGGCCTCGCCGTACAGCGGTGCACAGAACGTAATGCTGGTGGGTAGGCCACTGGCATTAAAACCATTGGGCACGGCCACGGCCGGGTGCCCGGTGAGGTTGGTGAGAATAAGGTTAGCGCCCGCAAACGAAGGCGCCACGTAGGCATCCAGCCCCAGCAGACGCTTATCCATTTCCTCAATGAGCAGGGTGCGCACACGCTGGGCCTGCAGATACTCCACGGCCGGAATAAACCGCGACGAACGAAAAATACTGGGCCAGGCGTCGCGGCTTTGCTGCACCATCAGGCGGTCCTGGCCAGAGCGCGTGAGCTCATCAAACGCCGCCGCCGCCTCGGCCGTGAGACCAAACGTGAGGTCTACAGCGGGTAAATCGGGCAGCTCCAGGGGCACCAGCTCCACGCCCAGCTGGCGCAGCACTGTTAGCGTAGTTTGGTCGTGGGCCTGGTTGGAGTAAAGCTGGGCGAAATCAGTCTTCAGATAGCCAACCCGCAGCTTTTTCACGCTGCCCTCAAACGCATATTGGAAGCCGGCGGGAGCCAGCAAGGTAGCCGGGTCGCGCGGGTCGGGTCCGGTGAGGGCGCCCAGCACGGTGGCGCAATCCTCGGCGGAGCGGGCAATGGGGCCGGGCTTGTCCATGGTCCAGCTCAGGGCCATGGCGCCGTAGCGGCTGATGCGCCCGAAGGATGGGCGCAGGCCCGTTACCCCGCAGGCGGTGCTGGGGCTCACAATAGACCCCAAAGTCTCAGTACCAATGGCAAAGGGCACCAGGCCAGCGGAAACAGCCGCCGCGGAGCCGGCCGAGGAACCGCTGGAGCCTTTGGTAATATCCCAGGGGGTGCGGGTTTTGCCCCCATACCATACGTCGCCCATGGCCAGCTCGCCCAAAGTAAATTTGGCCACCAGCACGGCGCCGGCTTCCTGCAGGCGGATAACTACGGCCGCATCTTCCTGCAGCACCTGCTCTTTATAGGGCACCGAGCCCCAGGTGGTGCGGTAGGTTTTGGTGCTGAACAAGTCCTTAATACCATAAGGCACGCCGTGCAGTGGCCCCCGGTAGCGCCCACGCTTTATTTCGGCATCGGCGGTGCGGGCCTGCTGCAGGGCCAGCTCCTCCGTGAACGAGGTAACGCAGAACAGCTTCTGGTTGTAGCGCCGGAGGCGGGCCAGGAAGAATGTGGTCAGCTCTTCGGAGGTGATTTGGCGGGTGCGGAGCAGCTCGCCCAGCTGGCGCACAGAGTAATAGGCCAGCTCGTCGCGGTTGGTGGGCAGCACCACTTTACCCATTTTTGGCAGACGCCGGAAGTCCGTGGGCGGGGCAGAAGAACTGGCCCGCAGGCGCAGCGGGCGGGGGTCGAAGCTGACGGCCGGAATGACGCTGTTGGGCAACTGTACCTGGCGCACGGCCAGATAGTTGTTTCGGTAGTCTAGCAGGTCGCGGCGGGCGGAGTCCAGCTGCGCATCCGGAAAGTTCAGCCCAATCAGCTGCTGGGCGGCGCGCACCATGGGCACAGTAATGTCCGGCAGCTCGGCGGGGCGGGGCAGCATGGCGCCAGCCAACAGACCAGTAAAGCCCAGGAGCAAGGCGGGTAACAGCTTCTTCATCAGCGTGAATATACTGACAAGCAGGCAGCCGCCGCACACAGGATTATAAATTAGCCGGGGCACTTTCTTGCCCGAAAGTGTTATCTTCCAACTTAACCAGGTGCCATTTATTCATCTTTACTTCTGGCCCTATGAAAAGCTTCCTGCTCCTTGGTTGGCTGTGGCTGCTGGCAGTGGTGGCTATAGCGCAGCCCAGCACTGTGCAGGTAGGCAACACCACCGTTACGGTAACCACTTTGGCCACCCAGCTGGATACGCCCTGGGAACTGCTTTGGGGGCCTGATAACTTTCTTTGGCTGACGGAGCGCCCCGGTCGCATCAGCCGGATAAACCCGACAACGGGAGAAGTAGCTTTGTTACTCACGGTGCCCGAGGTGGCGGAGGAAGGCGAAGGCGGTTTGTTAGGTATGGCTCTGCACCCGGCCTTTGCTACCTCACCCTACGTGTATGTGGTGTACACCTACTTAGCCAGTGGCCAGATCAGGGAAAAGCTGGTGCGCTACACTTATACTGGCGGCACGCTCAACTCCCCGGTTTCCCTGATTGCGGAAATACCCGCCGCCCGCATTCATAGCGGCTCCCGCCTGCTGTTCCTGCCCGATGGTAATTTGTTAATGTCGACGGGGGATGCCGCCGACCAAAGCACTCCACAAAATACCGTCAGTCTGAATGGGAAGACGCTACGCTTGGCCCCCGATGGCAGCGTACCCGCCGATAACCCGCAGCCCGGCCAGTACCAGTACACTTTGGGCCACCGCAACCCGCAGGGCCTGGCGCTGGGGCCTAATGGCCGCATCTACAGCTCTGAGCACGGCCCCGATTCCAATGACGAGGTTAACCTGATAGAAGCGGGCCGGAATTATGGCTGGCCTACGGTGAAGGGCTTCTGTGATGAGCCCGCTGAAAAAGCCTTCTGCACTGATAAAAACGTGAAAGAGCCGTTGTTTGCCTGGTCACCCACGCTGGCAGTATCGGGGCTGGCTTATTATAACCACCCAGCCATTCCGGAGTGGCGCAACTCTTTGCTGCTGAATAGCCTGAAAGCCGGTCAACTACTACAACTGCCATTGCAGGCCGATGGGGCTAGCCTGCAAAGCCAGCCGGTCCTGATTTTCAACCGGCAGTTTGGGCGCCTGCGGGCTATTTGCGTAGCCCCCGATGGCCGCGTGTTTTTGGGCACCAGCAACCGGGACGGCTCCGGGGCAGGCACTGCCAATGATGACCAGATTCTGATGCTGCAGAACAAAGCCTATGTACCTACTGCCACTACTCCAGGAACATTGCCTTTAGCAGTTTCAGTTTGGCCTAACCCCGCTACCAGCCAGGTAGAGCTGCACCTGGCGGCCCCCTTGCCGGTAGCGGCCCAGGTTACTGTGCACGATGCGCTGGGGCGGCCAGTAGGCCACACCATGCTACCGGCGGGCCAGGCACATGCGGTGCTGCCCTTGCACCACCTGCGTGCCGGGTGGTACACGGTGCAGGTACAGAGCCCGCAACAGAAAGCTGTGGTTCGCCTTACCATTCAATAGCCCTCCTCGGCCGGTGTTTATCTTCCGCTGCTTCTCGTGTACTTTTGGTCTTCTGACTTATAATGTATAAGAGGCATTTTCGATACTTCAGCAGCGGCTATATGGGTAAAGCGTTACACGCATCAGGTAAATTATGGCTGCTTCTGATTTTGTTCCTGCTGCCCCAGGCTCTCCGGGCCTCGCACGCCCAGGGCGGACAGCTTACCTATGAGGCCCTCGGCAACAATGAGTACCGTATTACGTGCCGCTTTTTCCGGGACTGCTCCGGCGAAAAGCTACCCGATGAAGTCCGGCTGGACTACCGCGCCAGCGGCACCGGCTGCGTGGATCTGGACCCGCTGAGTGGCTATCTGATGATACCCCGAACCGGTGCTGTTACGCTGGGCAACCCCTACTGCACGGCCCTGGGCACGCAGCCGCCCTGCGGCCCCCGCCAGGCTACTAACTATCAAACGGCGCAGTACCAGACCACGCTTACCCTCCCGCCCAATGCGGAGTGGCGCCTGTTTGTAACCATTGCCTCCCGGCCGCAAGTAGCCAACCTGCCCGGTGGCCTTTCGGAGGTGGAGCCGCTGCACTTTGAAGCTATTCTGCGCACCCGGGTGGGCACTACGGACCTGCAGAATACCTCGCCCCAGTTTCTGGAACAGGATATTCCGGTGCCGTTTGTGTGCTGGCGCCAGCCCACCACGCTTACCTTCTCGGCTACGGAGCCCGACGGCGACTCGCTGGTGTATGACCTGGCCGACGCAATGAATGGCTGCAGCGAGACGCTGCGCTGGGGCACCTACCCCGGCAGCATTGATGATACCAACCCGCAGTGCCGCGTTATCGACCCCGGCGGAAAGTACTCAGCCCGCTTTCCTATTCCGTCCTTCCGGCCGGGCACCTGCGCCGGCGGCAATAGCCTGGCAGTGCCCGATTTCCGCATCAACGATTTTAACCGCAGCGTTACCTTCCGGCCGGCGCTATATACCCCGGGAACCGAGACGGCCCAGCAGGCCCAGAATAAGTATGTGCTGGTGGTGCAGATTAAAGAGTACCGCTACCTGGAGGGGGAATGGGTAATGATTGGTCTGGTGCGGCGCGACATGCTGGTGATTGTACAGGACTGCCAGGAAAACCGGGTGCCTAACCCGCCCATCGTCAGTGCGCCGGCTGCCCCGGACGTCCGCATACTCAACACCGACTCTACCCTGATAGAAGTACCCGCCGGCCGCCTGACCACGGCGCGCATTGACTTCTCTGACCCCAACCCCACCGACCAGCTTACGGTAACCATGCCCGAGCTGGCGCCCGGCTCCCCCACCCTCTCCAACCCGGAGTTCCTGCCCTCGGCCGTAGGCACCCTGGCGCTTTCCGATAACAACACCAGCCACCCCATCGGTCAGCTGCGGCTGCAGCCCGATGCCCGCTATATCGGCCAGACTTTCCGGATTCCGCTGCGCATTCAAGACAATGCCTGCCCTACCCGGGCCGTGCAAAACCGAGTGGTAGTGGTGCGCGTGGTGCCCGCCTTAGTGGTTAAGCCCTTTGGCAGCTACAATGTATTCACGCCCAACGGCGACGCCCGCAACGAAACCTTTGCGTTTGACAGCCTGCCCGACGACTGCCAGCTGCAGATTTTTAACCGCTGGGGCCGCCTGGTGCGCCGGTACACCCGCTACCAGAACAACTGGAATGGCGACGGCCAGCCCACTGGCCTTTATTACTACATTCTCACGCCGCCCACCGGCCCGGCTACTAAAGGCTGGGTGCAGTTAATCCGGTAAGCTCAAAAGGCTGATAAGAACCTAGCCGGCCTCCTGCTCCAGGCGGTGCCGCTCATTTTTCACCACGTTGGAAATCACCCAGGGAATTTCCCGGTCGAAGGCGTGCTGGCGCACGGGGCAGTCGGGCATGCGGCAGTGAGAGCAGGCGGCAAAGGTGCAGGGGTCCGGGTGCACAAACATTTCCACTTCCACATCAAAGCGGCCGCGCACTACCTGCTCTATATTGTGCAGCTCGGTGTGGGTTTCTTCTAGGCTGAAATAGTAGGGCAGCGTAAAGTGGCAGTCGATGTGCAGATTGGCGCCGTAGCGCAGCACCCGCAGGTTGTGCACGTCTATCCAGGCGGGCTGCCGGTGCGCGCTCAGCTCGGAAATAACCTGTTCCACCGTCGTCACATCCGACTCATCCATCAGCCCCGACACCGAGCGGCGCACCATACGGTAGCCATTCACCACAATGATAACGCCCAGAATCAGGGCCGCAATAGAGTCAAAAAGAACATTGCCCGTAAGCACTACCAGCAGCAGAGCCACCACCGAAACCAGCGTGCTGACCGAATCCAGGTACAGGTGCTGTCCATCGCCAATTAAGGCCACGGAATGGTGCTTTTTTCCGGCCCTAATCAGCAAAAAGCCTACTACTAAGTTTACCAGGGCCGTGAAGCTCAGCAGCGCCATGCCCCAGTCGGGCCGGGCCAGCGCATGCGGGTGCATCAGGCTTTGAATGGCCGAATGGAAGATGTAAAAGCCGGCCGAGAGAATCAGTGCCCCCTCAAACCCGATAGACAAATACTCAATCTTGCCGTGGCCGTAGGGGTGGTTTTCGTCTTTGGGCAGGCTGGCCAGGTAAATACTATAGAGTGCAAAGCCGCTAGTCGCCACGTTAATAATAGACTCCAGGGCATCGGTCAGTACCGCCTGTGAGCGGGTGAGGAAGTAGGCATAAAACTTCACCCCCACCAATGCCAGACTTACCACCAGCGACAAAAGACCAAACCGCAACTTCACCGACGACAACATAAAGCAGAAAATGGGAGCTAAAGTGTAAAAGTCCGGAAAGAAACCGGTCCGCTAAAACCTTTTGCTTTATTCAGGGTATTTATACTGGCTTAAAAATATTTTTAGATTGATCTAAAATTCCGTTCTTTGTGGAAACCAGTTCCTCTGCCCCTATGCCAGTCACCGTTCCGCCGCCTGTTCCGGCACCACCTCAGGAAGCGCCGCTAACCGGGTGGCGGCGGCCCCGGCATGCGCCTTCGCTGGGTGAAATTTTTGGCTCGGTGAAAGTGCCCCCGGCCAGCGCTTCCTTCTGGCGCAAGCTGTTTGCTTTCTGGGGGCCGGGCCTGATGGTGGCCGTGGGGTATATGGACCCCGGCAACTGGGCCACCGACCTGGCCGGCGGTTCCCGCTACGGCTATACGCTGCTTTCCGTTATTCTGATTTCGAATTTGTTTGCCATGCTGCTCCAGCACCTGGCAGCCAAGCTGGGCATTGTAACCGGCCGGGACCTGGCCCAGGCCTGCCGCGACCATTACTCCAAACCCGTGGCCATGGTGCTGTGGGTACTCTGCGAAATTGCTATTGCCGCCTGCGACCTGGCGGAGGTCATCGGCTCAGCCATTGCCCTGAATCTGCTGTTTGGCTTGCCGCTGACCTGGGGCGTAGTGCTCACTATCCTGGACGTGCTGGTAGTGCTGATGCTGCAAAGCCGTGGCTTCCGGGTGCTGGAAAGCATTGTAGGCGGCCTGATTATGCTGATTTTCGGGTGTTTCCTGTACGAAATCATCGTTTCAAACCCTGATTATTTTGCCCTGCTGCAGGGCCTGGTGCCTCAGCCAGAGGTGGTAACCAACCCCCAGATGCTGTATGTAGCCATTGGTATTCTGGGGGCTACCGTAATGCCGCACAACCTCTACCTGCACTCCAGCATTGTGCAGACGCGCGCCATTGAGCAGAACGAAGCCGGCCGGCGCATGGCTATCAAGTTTGCTACTATTGACTCTACTTTAGCCTTGTTTCTGGCCTTTTTCGTGAATGCCGCCATCCTGATTATGGCCGCGGCGGCCTTCCATAATACAGGCAACCAAAACGTGGCCGATATCAATGAAGCGCATCAGCTCCTGAGCCCGGTACTGGGCGCCGGCGCGGCCAGTATGGTATTTGCCGTGGCGCTGCTGGCCTCCGGTCAGAACTCCACCCTCACGGGTACCCTGGCCGGGCAAATTGTGATGGAAGGCTTTCTGGATCTGAAGTTAAAGCTCTGGTTGCGGCGGTTAATTACCCGCGGCATTGCGGTGGTACCGGCCTTCATTGTAACGCTGCTGTACGGAGAAAAAGGCACCGGCGAGCTGCTGGTCCTCAGCCAGGTTATTCTCTCCTTCCAGCTCAGCTTTGCCGTAGTGCCGCTGGTGCTGTTCACGGGCAGTAAAGCCAAAATGGGCGTGTTCGTCAACAAACCCTGGGTGCAGGTCGTGGCGTGGCTTATTTCAGCCATTATTATTCTACTCAACGTGTACCTGCTGGTCCAGACTTTCTGGGGCTAGGCTTCACCACCTGCTATGTCTGTATTCTTCTCAGCCTGGCCGCTTCTGCTGGCAGGCCTGCTGGTTGCGCCTGCCCTGGCCGCCCAAACCATGCCCAATAAACCCGAGGCGGATTCCCTGCACCAGCTGAAACGCGGCTATACCCTGCTGCGGCCCACGCCCACGGCCCTGCTGCGCCCCCTCAGCACCGACCGGCCCGACGTTACGGAAAGTGCCTATACCCTGGATGCGGGGCATTTTCAGCTGGAATCCGAACTACTGCGCTTTACCCGCCAGCGCGAGAACGGCCGGTTGCAGGAGCAGGAAATAGCCCTCAACCACATCAACCTAAAAATGGGTTTGAGCCGCACAACAGATATAGAGGCCGTTATTGAAACCTACACCTGGCAGAAAGATAAAAGCATCGGCGAGGTGCAGCGCAGGCAAGGCTTCGGCGACCTGACCCTGCGTCTCAAGCGCAACGTGTGGGGCAATGAAGGCGGCACTACCGCCCTGGCACTGCTGCCCTTTATTACGCTGCCTATGGGCCAGGAGGTAGGGGATAAAGCCGTAGAAGGCGGCCTGGCTACGCCCTTTGTCTGGCAGCTTCCCGCCGACTGGACCCTGGGCTCGCAGCTAAAAGCGTCCCTGCTGCACGATGAGGACGCCAAAGAGCATTTCCTGGAGCTGGCGCCCAGCATCACGGCCGGCCACGATATATACAGAAGCCTGGCTGGCTTTGCCGAAGTCTCCTCCACCTGGGATACCCGCAGCGCCAGCTGGCAGGCCACCTTTGATACCGGCCTCACGCTGGGCCTGGGGGAAAATGCCCAGCTGGATGCCGGCACCTATCTGCCGCTAACCCATGCCACCGCGGCCAGCTGGTTTCTGGGCCTGAGCTTCCGACGCTAACCACGGGACAATCCATAAAAAAGCCTGCCTTTTATGTAAAGGCAGGCTTTTTTAATGGCAAACGATGAGTTGCTTACAGGCGAGCCCCTACTACTACGGTGCGCTTATACTCCCGCTTCGTGCCGCCCTTGGGCTGCAACAGCTGAATATGGAGCAGGTAATACCCAACGGTAGCTTTTCGCCCCTGGTCCGTGAGGCCGTCCCACTGCACAAAGCCCTTGGTAGCCAGGGTTTCGTTGCGCACCAGGCGGCGCACCAACCGGCCCTGGGCATCATAAATGGTAACGCTGGCCAGGTTGCCGGGCTCATTGAGGGTGTAGTTGAGAGTGGTAAAATCTTTCTCTCCGTCTCCATCCGGGGTAAACACTTCGGGCTCCAGCGTAAAGAGCTTGCTGCCATTAGGGTCCTCCTGATACTGCGAGTTGCGGCGCCCCGGCGTGGCATAGCCCACGCTGCCGGCGGCCGAGTGGAAGTTAGCCGCCGTGCTGGGCCCCTCCGGCCGAATACGCTCCAACGACACGCCATTCACATCAGAAAGCACCGCCAGGTGCTGCTTGGCACTATACGCTACCTGATCCAGCACCACGCCCTGTGCCGTTTTCACTACTACCTGGCCGGCATCATCGGGGAATGACGGCAGGGAAGTCATTAACAGGAAGGCGGCGGGGTCGTGGGTGGGGTAATGCGCCTGCACGATATCGGGGCGGGTGGTGAGCACCAGCAGCTGGCCGGGAGCCAGCACGTACGTGTCCTCGCTAATGGTTTCGGCATCCAGACCGCCATCGGCCATGATATTGCCTAGCTGAGCCTCCTGCAGGTCCAGGTATTTGCCGGAGCGGTTCAGCAGCTCCACAAAATCAACGCCGCCGGTGCGAGGGTTAAACAGGATTTCATTGATGACTATATCTCCCACCTCCGCTACCGAGGGTAACGCAAAAGTGGCAGAGGTAGCCGGGCCGGCCGCATTGCCCACGCAGTCGGTGGCGCTTTGCACCTGCACCGTTACCTGCTGGCTGGGCTGCAGGGCCGTATTCAGTTCCAGATCTACCGTCTGAAAACCGGGCGAGGCTACCACTACCTTCGTAATGGTGGGGCCGCCCGTTAGCGTGTACAGCACCGGGTTGGCAGCGGCTACGCTATCCAGCTTCTCAGCAAAGTACAGCCGAACGGTGGTGGCATTAATGGCCACTGCTTTCTGCAGCACCGGGGCGGTATGGTCGCCGTTGGTGGCCTGCACGGAGTTGGCCTTGCCGGGGGTGCCGCCACTGGCGTCGTTGCTGGCCGTCCAGTTCTCGATGCCGGCGCACGGGTTGGTGGTATCTACCATTTCCAGTGCCCAGCCGCCCTCTTTCTTTCCACCATCCTTGTACCAAGTATCCGAATAGCTGACGGAAAACAGGGTTTTGCCGTCGCGGGCACGCAGCACCAGCTGGTCGCCGCTGTTGTTGAGGCTGGGGAAGTTACTCAGGGCAAATACTTTTCCGTAGCTGGCAAACAAACTGCCTCGGGTGCTGCCGCATACCACCGCATACTCGCCGGGCTGCAGGGAAGCACCGGCCGGGAATACGGCTACTGTGCTGCTGCCCAGCTTCAGCAACCGGATGCCCGCCAGACTGATAACCTGGGTGGTTGGGTTGAAAATCTCCAGATACTCCGAGGCCGGCAAACCAACCACCGGCGACTCATCGGCCAGAATTTCAGTGATGAGCACCTGATTGACGCCGGGTTGCACGGCAAAGCCGCTGTTTACAAACTCCACCTGCGCGGGCGTGGCCAGCGTATTGCCAAACAGGTCGGCTACCTGCTGCACCGTTAGGGTATTGGTGCCCAGTGGCAGGTCGGTGGCCAGGGTCAGGTGCACCAGAGTATTATCGGTGGCGTCGCGCACGGCAGCACTTACAGAGGGAGTGCTGTTTTTTAGCTGATAATTGGAAGCCAGCTGGGTTTCGGTTACGGCTTCGGAGAATTGCACATCGAGCTGTCGGGCCGCTGTGGGCGTTACGGTTAGTGGCTGGGGCGCCTGCTGGTCGCTGACGCGGAAATCATCGAAGTAAAAACTGCGGCTGTTAGAAGAGGAATACGTGAGAGCAATGCCCAAGTAGTTGCTGGTGTGGTAGGTGGCATCGGTAGCAGTACCCTCGGTGGTATAGCTCTGGCCGGTGCCGGTCAGGTCGGTTTCCAGGGTCCAGGTATCATTGGCGGCGCGGGTTACCCGCACGCGCACCACGTTGTTGTTGCTGGAGTTCAGGGACTGGTCGCGGCCGTTTATCACGTAGGCCGCGCTGGTGGAGGCATCTTTGCGAAACAGGCTTATTTCATCGGGCGTGCCGCCCAGGCGCACATAGTAGCCGTGGTTGGTGGTGGCCCGCAGGTCGTTTTGGTCGGAGAGCAGCCACACATCGGCCAGGTTCCCGCTGCTGGTGGCCAGCTTCAGGTTGGCGTAGAACTCCCACGTAGTGCCGGAGACAGCCAGGCTGGGCGTGACCAGCTGCAGGCTGGTGCCCGTTACGGCGGGGCCGTTGCTTTGCAGCTGCAGCGCGGTGTTTACTTCAAAGCTGGCAACGTCTCCCGTCCAGGCAGGATTTTCGACGAAATTTCCATCGGTGAAAGACTCACTTAACTGTGCCTGGGCTGGAACAGCGCCTGCTATAAGAAAAAGAAGAAGGCCGGCAAGGAGAGAAAGATGCGCAAAACGGGGCGCCAACGCGGAGGAAACGTGGTTCACGAGGGAAACTGACAAAAAAGAAAGGGGCAACCCGGCCGGGCACATGCCGGATCATGCATCTAAGTAACTGGCTTTTCCCGACATTTGCCACGTTTTGGGCTTTGCCCGAAGCTTCATTTTTTGCTGCACGATTTTATGAAAGTCGCAATTGTAGGTGCCACCGGCCTGGTTGGGGGCGAAATGCTGAAAGTGCTGGCCGAACGCCGGTTTCCCGTTACCGAGCTACTGCCCGTTGCCTCGGAAAAATCAGTGGGTCAGGAAATCGAATTTCAGGGCCGGAAATTCAAAGTAGTGAGCATGGACGACGCCATTGCGGCCCGGCCGGACGTAGCCATTTTCTCGGCGGGCGGCTCCGTGTCCAAAGAGCAGGCGCCCCGGTTTGCGGCAGTGGGCACCGTGGTAATTGACAACTCCTCGGCCTGGCGCATGGACCCCACCAAAAAACTGGTAGTGCCCGAAATCAACGCCAAAGCCCTCACCCCCGAAGATAAAATCATTGCCAACCCCAACTGCTCCACCATTCAGATGGTGCTGGCCCTGCACACCCTGCACGATGCCTACCGCATCCGGCGCATTGTGGTAAGCACCTACCAGAGCGTGACGGGCACCGGAAAAAAAGCCGTGGACCAGCTTATGCAGGAGCGCGCCGGCACTGAGGTAACCAACCCCGCTTATCCGCACCGCATCGACCTGAACGTGCTGCCCCACATTGATGTATTCGAGGACAACGGCTACACCAAGGAGGAGATGAAGATGGTGAAGGAAACCAAGAAAATCATGGGCGACGACTCCATTCAGGTAACGGCCACCACCGTGCGCATCCCCGTAATGGGTGGCCACTCAGAGTCTGTGAACGTGGAGTTTGAGCAGGAATTCGAACTGGCCGACGTCTATAAAATCCTGGCCAAAACCGAAGGCGTGGAAGTAGTAGATGACCCAGCGCAGAACCGCTACCCCATGCCCAAAGATGCTCACGGCAAAGATGCCGTGCTGGTAGGCCGCATCCGCCGCGACGAGTCCCAACCCCGCACCCTGAACCTGTGGGTAGTGGCTGATAACCTGCGGAAAGGTGCCGCTACCAATGCCGTGCAGATAGCGGAGAAAATGCTGAAAATGGGGCTACTGAAGTAGCCCCATTTTTTTATTTAAATAACTATTGCCGTCTTTACTATGCTACGTGGATTCCGGGCGCTACTATGGAGCGCCGTTATTCTTGCAAGTTCGTCCCAGCTGCAAGCTCAAAGTCAGAATGGCCCTGATGGGAATGCAGTGTATACGTATGTTGAGCAGATGCCCGTATTTCCCGGCGGGCAACAGGCTTTATTTCAGACCCTGGGCCAGACGTTAGTTTACCCCACAGAGGCCTTGCGGCAGCGTGTAGCAGGAACTGTATTTGTTACTTTTGTAGTGGCCACTACTGGTATGCCGTCGAACATTAAAGTTAACAAGGCCAATAACCCTTTGCTTGATGCGGAAGCGGTAAGAGCCGTGAGTAGCCTACCGGCTTTTATTCCGGGCAAGCAAGTGGGCCGCCCCGTTCCGGTTGCTTTCACTATCCCCATTCGTTTTGTGCTGCCACCTAATCTGGATCAGATTTTGGCGTACCGGGATAGTGTAGAGAGTGCCCAAAAGCAAGTTCCTTTAGTGCCAGGCAATAAGTAAAAATCTGTTCCCTGAGCTCAGAGTTGCTGGGTATGAATCAACTAAACACACCGCCCGCAAAATCCACTACCGCCCGGCAGGTCACTTCGGGTTCTTCAAAGTAGCCCAGGTGGCCTACATTACTAAGCAGTAGTGCATGGCTTTGGGCGGGCAGCGCCAGTTGCGGCAGAATACTCTCTACCGATACGGCCACGTCCTCTTTTCCTACAATAAACAGCACCGGGAACCGGGCATTGCGCAGCACGTGCGTCCGGTCGGGCCGGTCCCGCATGGCTTGCAGGGCGCCTAGTACGGTTTCCTGCGGAGTGGCTTTGCCGATATCCTCCAGAAACTCGCGGCGCTCCAGCAGCCGTTCCCGGTTCACGGGCGCAAACAGCGGCCGGATAAAGGACTCCATAAATTTCTCCACCCCATTGCGGCGCACAAAGTCCATGTTCTTGTTGCGGTTAGCTTTCTTCTCGTCCGGGTCGGGCAGGGCGGTGGAGTGGAACAGCACCAAACCGGCTACCATTTCCGGGTAGCGCTCAGCAAAGGCCAGCGCCACGTAGCCGCCCATGCTGTGGCACACCAGCAGGGCTTTCTCCACATTTTTCTGGCGCAGCTGCTCCGCCACATAGCGGGCCTGCGCTTCCATGGAATAGTCCCGAATATCGTGCACGTTAGTGCCGTGGCCCAGCAGGTTCAGGGTGAGCAAACGATACTCGTCCGGAAAGCCGCGGGTAAAGTCCGTCCAGACCTCGCGCGATTCGCCGAAGCCGTGGAGGAAGAGCAACGTGGGATGTAAATCAGACATGTACTGCTGGCCTTGTAGTAATAATAGTGGAAGCCAAAAGTAGGCAATCTAGGGAGACCGTAATGGTGGGTTTCCGCAAACAAAAAAACCAGGACCTTACTGGCCCTGGCTTTTATTCTGGCTTAGATAAGGCGCTGGTTTAGCGGTGGCTCATCTTCACTACTTTTTGCTGATTCCCCTGGCGGATGGTCAGGTAGTACACGCCTACTGGCCAGCTGGTGGCCTGCGGTAGCTTCAGCTCCTGCTCACCGGCCGCGTTGTAGGTCATGGTTTTCTGCAGCAGGCGCTGCCCCAGTACATCATGCACGGTGATGGACACCGGGCCCGCACCCAGGGTGTTGAACTGCACCGTTACCGTATTCTCGTACGGGTTCGGGAACACACCGGCCTGGAAGGTATGCGCTGCTGCAGGAACCTGCACGGAACGCACAACCGAGGTGGCAGATTTCTTATCCAGATCAACTTGGCGCAAGCGGTAGAAGACAGTACCCACCGTAGCTTGGGTTAGCGTCATGTCATCATACTTATAGTCCGTGCGGGTAGTTGCTGTACCAGCGCCGGTCACCTGACCTACAACTTTAAAAGTGCGGCCGCCATCCAGGCTGCGCTCTACATCAAAGTAGGCACTGTTCCGCTCAGAAGCCGTAGCCCAGTTGAGGGTGGGGTGTTTACCTGTCCAGGTAGCCGTGAAGCTCGTCAACTCAACTGGCAGAGGCGCCGATACAGTTACCGTTACTTGCTGTGTGTTGAGGCAGCCGGAAGCACTAGTGCCCGTTACGGTGTAGGTAGTTGTAGCGGTGGGGCTAGCATTTACAGTAGCGCCCGTTGTAACGTCCAACCCATCTGCCGGCGACCAGGAGTAGGAAGCAGCACCACTAGCTGTAAGAGTAGTAGATGACCCTTTATTGATAGTAGCATCCGCAGGCGTTACCTCAATAGCAGGCTTGGGATTTACGGTTACTGTTACGGTAAAGGTGCTCTGGCAGCCGTTGGCATTGGTACCCGTAACCGTATAGTCCGTTGTGGTAGTGGGTGAAGCAATTACTGTGGCACCCGTCGTTGTGTTCAGGCCCGCAGCCGGCGACCAAGTGTAGGAAGTAGCTGGGTTAGCACCTGTGCTAGAAGCCGTAAGGGTATTAGAGTTACCCTCACATATGGAGGCTGAAGCTGGAGTTGCCGATACTACCGGCAAGGAATTCACAGTAATTGTGATTACCCGAGGATTAGTTTGATTACATCCGAAGCTGCTGATTCCCACTACCTCATATTGCGTAGTGGCGCTTGGGGTCACGGTCAACGAAGCAGAGGTTTCTCCAGTTAATGTAGTAAAGGCACCTGTAGTCCCCAGTCTGCTACGCCACCGGTAACTAGACACGTCTGTGCCAGTGGTAGTGAGTGTAATCTGCGTTCCACTGCAAACAGGTGAACCAGGATTTGAGGTGATGGCCGTAATCGTGGGCAGTGGGTTCACCGTCACTGTTACTGTAGCCGTGCTTGTGCAGCCGTTGGCGTTTGTGCCAGTTACCGTATAGGTATAGTCGCCAGGCGTAGTAGAATTAAATACGGGGTTGGCAATGGTCGCATCACTGAGGTTCGTGGCCGGTAACCAGCTGTAGGTGGTAGCACCGCTAGCCGTTAGCTGGCGATTTACGCCTGCACAAACAGAGGGCGAAGCTGGTGATATTATGATAGTGGGCAGCGGGTTGACGGTTACCGTAACGCTGGTCGTGCTGCTGCAACCGCTGGCACTGGTACCCGTCACCGTGTAGGTAGTGGTGGTGGTCGGGTTAGCTGTTACCGTGGCGCCCGTCGCGGCGCTCAGGCCCGTGGTCGGCGACCAAGTGTAGGTGGAAGCGCCGCTGGCCGTCAGACTCGTCGAGCTACCCGCACAAATGGCCGGGGCAGCAGGCGTCACCACAACCGTGGGCAGTGGATTGACGGTTACCGTAACGGTAGTCGTGTTGGTGCAACCGCTGGCACTGGTACCCGTCACCGTGTAGGTAGTGGTGGTGGTCGGGTTAGCCGTTACCGTGGCGCCCGTCGCGGCGCTCAGGCCCGTGGTCGGCGACCAAGTGTAGGTGGAAGCGCCGCTGGCCGTCAGGCTCGTCGAGCTACCCGCACAAATGGCCGGGGCAGCAGGCGTCACCACAACTGTAGGCAGTGGATTCACCGTAATGGTGAGTGTTCGGACTGCACTATTAGCACAGCCAAAGCTGCTGAGTCCCACAACTTGGTATTGGGTGCTCTCACCTGGAGTAACCGTCAGCGAAGCAGAGGTCTCCCCGGTTATAATGAAATAGCTACCAGTGCTACCTGCAGGACGTGAGCTCCAGCGATACCCAGAAACATTAGTACCAGTGGTAGTGAGGGTAACTTCTGTGCCAAGGCAAATAGGCGAAGCCGGATTAGACGTAATGGCCGTAATAGTGGGCAGCGGATTCACCGTCACATCAACCGTACGCTGGGTGGAAGAGCAGTTAGTATTGCTGGCTACCACCCCATAAGTATAGATGGTCTGGCTGGTAACCGAAGGAGCGGTGGTGCTATACGTGTTGGTCGTGGTCGTAGCCAGCGTGGTGGTCGTGCCGTTAAGCGTACGCGTCCAGGTGTAGTTGGCCGCGTTGCTGGCCGTGGCCGTCAGCGTCACAGTGTTGCCCGAGCAAATCGGACTGGGTGTGCCCGTCAGGGCCGACACTACCGGTGTTGGATTTACCGTAACGGTAACCTGCTTAGTAGCCGTACCGCAAGAGGAACTAGTCGCGGTGACAGTATATGTTGTAGTAACTGTAGGATTAGCCGTTACAGTTGCGCCAGTGGGTGTGTTCAGGCCTGTTGCAGGAGACCAGCTGTAGGTAATAGTACCGACCGTAATATTGCTACTGGCAACTAAAGAGGTGGAACCACCAGAGCAGATAGTGGCCGAGGCCGGAGTAACGGTAACGGCTAGTGGGGCCACCGTAACGGTAACCGTTTTTGTAGCACTGCTGCCACAAGTTGAGTTAGTAGCAGTTACGGTATAGGTGGTGGTAGTGGTGGGGTTAGCGGTAACAGTAGCACCAGTAGCGCCACTGAGGCCAGTACTGGGCGACCAAGAGTAGGTTGTAGTACCAGAAGTAATATTAGTGCTGGCCGTAAGCGAAGTAGAGCTACCCGCGCAAATAACAGGAGCAGCTGGCGTAATCGTAATAATGGGCGTAGCTACTGTTATAGGAACTGCTACCGTTTGTCCTGAGCAGCCTGATGAGTTTGAGGCTGTTATGGTGTATGCGGTATTGGCCGTTGGTGCTACTGTGAAAACCCCTGTAGTGTTCGTAGTAGTAGTAGTATTTACGTTGTTGGTTATCGTATACGAAGTACCAGGGATATTGGAAGTAGCGGTTAGCGTGGTAGAAGCGCCTGAGCAGATTGTGGCCGCTGTAGGGGTTACAGCTAAAGTAGGCACCGTTACCGTAATGCTCTGTGTAGCATTACCGCAGCCAGTGGTGGCAGCACTAACTGTGTAAACGGTAGTAGCAGTTACCGTCCTCGTGAGGGTGCTCCCGGTTGCGCCAGCAATAGTGGTAGTAACACCATTTACTGTTTGCGTCCAAGTATATCCAGTAGTTGATGTAGCCCCATTAGCCGTCAGATTTACCGTACCATTTGCACAAACTACCAAAGAGCTGGCAGTTAATGATAAGGTAGGAGCTAATGTGAATGTGATATTGGAGCTCTTCGTGTTATTACAATTAATAACACTATTGATTGTATAGTTAGTTTGAGAAGTCGCAGCTACTGTAAACGTATAGGACGTATTAGCATTCACTTCTGCATCCGTGAAATAGCGACTGCCCAATACAGCCCCATCAGACTGACGGATCAGCGAAACAGTACTTTCAGATTCCGGTGTAACCGTAATAGTGGTCGTACCTGAACCATTAGGACAATAAGTAGCGGTTACTGCACCGGAACCGTTATTAATATCTGTAAAAGCAGTACCGGTTCCGGATGGATAAACCAGTCTGTACTGTCCTGAACAACCGGCCCACGTTGGTAAAGACCAAGCCACAGTTGGCAGAAGGAAGAAGAACAGCGCGAAACTGCCCAGCAATTTGTACAATGTCCTCATATACAGGAACCCTTAGTTTGTGAATAACACCTTAATCAACACTCAAAGGTACTACGAAACCCTGAAATATATATTAAAATATTATTATTCAATTAACATATCAGGGGCTTTATTGATAATGTCATATTGGAATTTTTATATATAATTATTATTAAAACATTATTTTATATAATTATTTTAAATATAAAAACAACCAAAAATGTAACTTTTTATAACCCTTAATCGTATGCAGCCGCTGTACTTAAGGCTTACGTGGTTTTAGATAAGCTGGAAATAGGACTGTTTATCCACGGAAAAAGGAAGCTATACAGTTGTATGGCAAACAGTAAATAAAGGAATTGTCCTATCAAATTAGCTTACGAATACAAGGTAGAGTTACAAATAAGGCCTGTAGCCCGGCGGTACTGACCCTGAATTAAGCTAGCTAAAACCAAAAAAGACCAGGCCCCTGACGGACCTGGTCTTTCCATTGACCATAATAAGCTGGCTTATTACTTACGATTCAGGCGAATCACCTGGGACTGACCACCTTGCTGTACACGCAGGTAGTACATACCCGTGTGGAGTGAAGCTGCTTCCGGGAAATCAATTTCTTGGGTAATAGTACCCTTGGCAGCTACTTTACGGGTTATCAGGCGCTTGCCAACTACATCATACACCGTGCAGATAATATCATTGGTGCCCAATGTTTCTACCTCAACCGTTAGGGCTTTCTCATATGGGTTAGGGTAAACGGAAGCCGCGAAATTCCGACGCTTGGTAGGCACCTGCACCGTTTTAACATCGGAGTAGCTAAAGCTGCCGGTAACATCTACCTGCCGCAACCGATAATATACTGTTCCAGAAGCAGAAACTGGCAAGGCTCCATCGGTGTAGCGGTAGCTGGTACGGTTCTGGGAATTGCCAGCGCCTTGCTGCTGGCCAATTACCTCGAATGTAATACCATCATAGCTCCGTTCAATCAGGAACATAGCATTTTCCTTCTCAAAAGCAGTTGCCCAGGTCAATTTGGGTGACTGACCATGCCAAACCGCCTTGAATTCTACGAGCTCTACCGGCAGGATAACTGACGCCACTGTTACCGTTACCGTAGAAGTATTCACGCAGCCATTGGCATTAGTGCCGGTCACGGTATAGGTGGTGGTGGCAGAAGGCGTAGCCGTTACGCTAGCTCCCGAAGTGGTATTCAGGCCCGTTGCCGGTGACCAGCTGTACGCGGTAGCGCCGCTGGCCGTAAGAACGGCTGAGCCACCTGGCTGAACAAAAGCACTACCCGGCGTAACCATAATGGTAGGCTTGGGATTCACCGTTATGGTTGAGCTCAGCGTTTGCGTACCACAGCCACTGATAATATCTACCTGATAGGTAGTAGTAGTAGTGGGGCTGGGTGAATAGGTAGCGGAAGTAGAAAGCGACTGCCCGGCAGTAGTATACCATACAAAGCGGGCATTGGAAATATTGGAAGCGGCCGTTAAGGTTACGGGAGAACCAGCGCAGACCGTAGCCGAACTGGGGCTGGTACTGAGCGAATTAATAGCCGCCGCAACTTTGGTTACTGTTACAGGAACAGAAACGGCAGAACAGTTAGTAGAGGAAACCACAACCTGATAGTTTTCAGGGTTGGTATTATTACTAGCGGTAAATACCGAGTAAGTGGAGCTGGTAGCACCCGCAATGTTGGAATAGTTACCGTTAGCACCCTGTGACTGCCACTGATAGGTTACGTTCGGGTTATTCGAAGACGCTGTTAAGGTAACGGCACTACCCGCACACACCGTGGGGGCGCTGGGCGAAATAGCGGCCGTAAGAGCGCCAATGGTAACACTTGCTGTCTGCGAAAGGGTAGTACCACAATCAGCAGTTACGGCATCTACCCGGTAGGAAGTATTGCCCGCAACGTTGGTATCCGTATAAGAGGAAGTAGTTCCGATAGAAGTATACACCAACGTATTCGCCGCGTTGTACCAGTTAAAAGTGGCGTTGCTTCCTGTGTATGCAGCCGTAAACGTGGCCGATCCGCCGGAGCAGACCGTAGCCGTGGTTGGTGTCAGCGTTAAGCTGTTTACCGGAACCACCAACTCCTGGGAGCTGGTACCGCAGGAAGTAGTAGGAGCACTTACCAAAAAGGTGGTCGTGGCCAACAGATTTGTGCGGATAATGGTGGCGCCGGTTTCGCTTTGCAGAACCCCATCCTGATACCACGTATAGGTACCCGAAGAGCCGCTGGCCGTAAGCGTGACCGTACCGCCCGTACATACGCTGGCAGCATTGGAAGTAAGCGTCAACGAGGGCTGCAACGTAATGTCGGCATAGTTGCTGGAAGTGCCGCTACCACCGCATTTTGTGGTCAGTGAACGAATACGGAACACCGTCGTCGTATTCAAGGGCGTTGACAGAATTAATTCTGAACCCGCCGCCCTTGCTCCAGTAGTGAGCAACGTCTCCGTAGTACCAACTACCTTATACCAGTACAGGTTGGCATCGGAAGTAGACGTTGCTTTCAGAACAAAGTTGGTCCCAGCCGTAGGACAGACTGGAATAACGCCCCCCGACTGACCATTGTTAATTGTTTGGGTAGTAGCAGTCCCGGCAGAGTTGTAGTACGTTACGTTAATCTGGTTGGAACACTGCGCGTAATCCTTTAAAGGAATACCCAAAAGCATGAGCAGGCATGCTAAGAAACTGTAGAGTGTTTTCATAGTGGTAGGAAGAGGTTTAGTGACAACATCACGATTCAGCACAAACTTACCATTTAGCGGAAACTTTCAAATTAAATAGCATTATTTATCTTTTAATATACTATATAATGCTATTAATAAGCACTATACAAATAATACCAATTTTACTTGCACTTAATAAGTACAATAAAATCCTCCGTAAATTTGATCTGATATTGCTCTTAAATTGGGATGCAGGTTTTCACTATGGGCCCCACTACTCTTAGCTGCCCGTAATCCTACCTTAAAGGATTTTGTCCGATAGATCAGGTCTTTACCAACCGATACCCCTATAGATTTAGAGCCTTCTATATAATGACTCTTACAACTGAAATTTGGCTGCGCTGCCAGATAACTACCAACAAAAAGCCCAGACCGACATCGGCCTGGGCTTTTTACAAATTCGGGGTTTGTTAGTTTATCTATTTGCGGCTGATCCTGAGCACTTGCTGCTGATTACCCTGGTGCACCGTGAGGTAGTACACACCCGCCCGTGGAGTAGCGCTTTGTGGTAAGTTGATTTTCTGCAGGCCAACGCCCGAGGCTGCCACTGTGCGTAGCAGCAACTGCTTGCCCAGCACATCGTGCACTGTATAGGTAATGGCACCGGCACCCAGCGCCTCTACTTCTACTGAAACACTGGTTTCAAAAGGGTTGGGGAATGCCGTAGCTTTGAAACCGGCCTTTCCTGTAGGAATCAGGAGTGTTTTCACCGCCGAGTAGCTGAAAGTGCCATCGGTGTTTACCTGTCGCAAGCGGTAGTACACTGTACCCGCAACCGAGGAAGAAAGGCTAAGATCTGAATACTGGTACTCATTGCGGGTGGTGGTGCTGCCAGCCCCGGCGCGCTGGCCAATGGCGGCAAAGGTCAGCCCGTCCAAACTGCGCTCTATCACAAAAGAGGCGCTGTTCTTCTCTGAGGCCGTGGCCCAGCTCAGCTGTGGGGCTTTACCGGCCCATACTGCCGTGAAGCTCGCAAACTCTACCGGCAGAATCACTGCATTTACGGTGATAGTCAAAGAAGCTGAAGTTGGACAGTTACCAATGGCAGTCCGACCACTTACGGTATATTGAGTAGTTACTCTTGGGTTAACCGTTACCTGGGAGCCAGTTGAAGTAATAGCAGTACCATCACTGGCAGTCCAAGTGTATCCACCAGCAGTACCACCGCCTGCTGTAAGGATAACCGCTGTGCCTGACGATACCGTATTATCGGCATCATTTGAGGTTAGGGTCAGATTATTGGTAGCAACCGTGATGCGCTGTGTAACTGTGTTTGCACCACAATCAGCAGTGGTGTTTTCTATAGTATATGAAGTAGTTGTTCCTGGATATACCGTGAAGATACCCGAGTTATTAGTTCCCAGAATTGCTCCGTTAGCATCTCTTAAAGTATAGGTACCAGTACCACCGGTAGCAGTAAGTGTAACAGCAGTGAGCGGACAAACAGCATTATTACCTGCACTGGAAGTAATAGCAAGCGAAGGGGCTAAGGTTAACTCAACAGAAATTGTTTTCGGATTATTACAATTGATAGTGTTTATAAACGTGTAAGTTGTTTGAGACGATATTGGTAAAGAAAAGGTAAATGTTGCCGGGGCAGTTGGGAAAACATTGGTATACAAAGTAGTACCGGCAGCATTTTTAACGGTGAACGATCCACCAGTAGAGGTTTCCGTTACCGTTAAAGCAATACTACCAGTACCATCTGGGCAATACGTTACCACCGGATTACTATTACCATTGTTGAAGGTCCTGGTAGTAACTCCGGCACCAGAAGGGTAGGTCAGATCAAATTGGCCAGAGCAGTTTTCACTGGTTCCGGGTGCTTGGCCCTGGCCCTGACTGTAGCCAGATGTTACGGTACCAACTAAAAACAGGAAGAAGGTCAAAAACGCGTATTTATTTTTCATGTTGCAGGTTTTTCAAAGAGGTCGAAAACTGAATTTCCTGCAATACGCAAGCTCTACATCTAATGACTGTACAATAGAAGAAAATATATTATTTACCTCATATATAACTATATATATAAGATCTATATATTAAAACAGTAGGCACAACTTTGAAAATGATTCCATTATTTGATAAAAATTTCAGACTCTATAGCATGCTATAAAAAGAAAAAAGCCAAAGCAGCTAACGCTACTTTGGCTCTAAAAACCATTGCTGAAGAATCTTACAGCAATACCGTAGTCCTGGGTTCTGTCGCTGCCACCTTGCCACTCATTTCGCGCAGAGCAGCGGCAATTCCATCAGCATCAAAACCACATTCTTTATACAGCTCGTCCTGAGTGCCGTGTTCCACCACGCGGTCCGGGATACCGAGGCGCTTTACGGGCAGGCTATAGCCGTGGTCGGCCATAAATTCCAGCACGGCCGCCCCGAAGCCGCCTTGCAGGCAGCCATCTTCCACGGTTACAATGGCTTTGTACTGGCGCAGGATGTTATGGAGCATTTCCTCATCCAGCGGCTTACAGAAGCGCATATCGTAGTGCCCGGGGTTCAGGCCCTCAGCTAAAAGCTTTTGGGTGGCTTTCACAGCGTAATTACCGATATGGCCAATGCTGAGCACCGCCACACCTTCTCCTTCGCGCACAACCCGGCCGGTACCAATTGCCAGCTTTTTGAGCGGCTTGCGCCACTCTGGCATCACGCCTTCGCCGCGCGGGTAGCGGATGCTGAACGGACCGGCGTTTTCGGGCAAGGAGGCCGTGTACATCAGGTTGCGGAGCTCTTCCTCATTCATAGGCGCCGAAACCACCATGTTGGGGATGCAGCGCATATAGGCCAGGTCGTAGCAGCCGTGGTGCGTGGGGCCGTCGGCGCCGGCAAAACCGGCGCGGTCCAGGCAAAATACTACGTGCAGGTTCTGCAGGGCTACATCATGCACCACCTGGTCGTAGGCGCGCTGCATGAAGGAGGAGTAGATGTTGCAGAAAGGCACCAGGCCCTGCGTGGCCAGCCCGGCAGAGAAAACCACCGCATGCTGCTCGGCAATTCCCACGTCGAAGGCGCGGTCGGGCATGGCTTCCATCATGATGTTCAGCGACGAGCCCGAAGGCATGGCCGGCGTCACGCCCATGATCTTGTCGTTCTTCTCGGCCAGCTCTACCAAGGTGTGCCCAAACACGTCCTGATACTTGGGCGGCTGCGGCGTGGCGTAGGTTTTCTTATGAATTTCGCCCGTTACCTTATCAAACAGGCCGGGAGCGTGCCACAGGGTCTGGTCTTTTTCGGCCAGCGCATAGCCTTTGCCCTTCACCGTAACGCAGTGCAGCAGCTTGGGGCCGGGAATGCTCTTGAGGTCGTGCAGGATGGTAGCCAGATGCTGCACATCGTGGCCATCTACCGGGCCGAAGTAGCGGAAGTTGAGGGCCTCAAACAGGTTGCCCTGCTTGAGCAAGGTAGCTTTCATGGCCTGCTCCACACGCTTGGCAATCTGCTGCGGATTAGGGCCAAACTTAGAAAGCTTGCCTAGTACATTCCACAGCTCGTCGCGCACTTTGTTATAGGTACGGGAGGTGGTGATGTCCGTCAGGTATTCTTTGAGCGCGCCCACGTTGGGGTCGATGCTCATGCAGTTATCATTCAGAATAACCAGCAGGTTGGATTTCTCCACGCCGGCGTGGTTCAGGGCTTCAAAGGCCATACCGGCCGTCATGGCACCATCGCCAATAACGGCAATGTGTTGCCGGTCGAATTCGCCTTTATAGTCGGAGGCCACGGCCATGCCCAGCGCCGCGCCAATGCTGGTGGAGCTGTGGCCCACGCCAAAGGCATCGTACTCACTTTCCTTGCGCTTGGGAAAGCCCGACATGCCGCCGTAGCGGCGGTTTGTGGGAAACTGCTCCCGCCGGCCAGTCAGGATTTTGTGGCCGTAAGCCTGGTGGCCTACGTCCCACACCAACTGGTCGTAGGGGGTGTTGAAAACATAATGCAGGGCTACCGTCAGCTCTACCACGCCCAGGGAGGCGCCAAAATGGCCGCCGTAGATGGACACGGAATCAATGATGAATTGCCGCAGCTCCTGGCTTAGCTGAACCAATTGGTCCGGGCTGAGCTTTTTCAGGTCGTCAGGCGAGTCAATAGCTGCCAGCAGGGCACCGGGTTCAACAATCATCTTGGGTCAGGACAAATAGCAGGAACTAAGAGGGCAACAGATAACCTTAGAAAAGGTTAAGGGCCGCTACCAGATAGCATCCCATAGTGGGCAAAGGTACGAGTTTTCCGGGGCAGCGGTTTATCCCTGTCGTACAGGTTTTCCGCTTCGTATCTTCCCTACGCAGCTCTGGCCGAATAATGGCTACTTTTGCCACTACCACACCGCTTGCTTATGCCGCTTACCCAGGACTCCGAGGAACAGCAACTGCTCGATAAGCTTCGGCCCTCGCGCATTGTGCTGCCTGTGCTTATTGGCCTGGGCGTGGTGGGCTTCATGTTCTGGCGCAGCTACAAGCCCGGCGACCTGGCTCCCCTGAGTAACGCCAGCCCCATGTGGCTCCTTATTTCCCTGCTGGTATTGGTAGCCCGCGACGCTGGCTATGTCTATAGAATCCGGGAAATATCGGAGCGGGTGCTGAGCTGGCGCGCTTCCTTGGATATTATTATGATCTGGGAGTTTGCTTCCTGCATTCTGCCCTCGGCCGTGGGTGGCACCTCGGTAGCGCCCATACTGCTGCATAAGGAAGGTATTACGCTGGGCAAATCGGTGGCGTATGTGATGGTCACGGCCCTGCTGGATAACCTGTATTATGTGGTGATGGTACCGCTGGTGGTCTGGCTGGCGCACGAGGGGCTGTACCCGGCCGAATCCTTGCAGAGCGGATTCATGACTACGCTCAAAATAGCCTTTGGGCTGAGCTACGTGATGGTTTCGCTGTATTCCGGTCTCATGCTGTATGCGCTGTTTATCAACCCCATGTCGGTAAAGCGGCTGCTGGTACGGCTGTTTTCCCTGCGCGGCCTGCGGCGCTGGCGTGCCAAAGCCTATCAGCACGGCAATGAAGTAGTGTGGGCCTCAGCGCAGCTGCGCGGCAATGGCGCGGGCTACTGGCTGCGGGCGGCCCTCAGCACCGCCTTTGTCTGGACGGCGCGCTACCTCGTCATTGGCTGCCTGATTGCGGCTTTCGTGAACGTATCAGCCCAGGAATTTACCATGATGTTTGCCCGCAACATTACTTACAAAGTCATTCTGCTGGTAGCTATTACGCCGGGTGGTGCGGGCATTGCGGAAGGCGCTTTCCCCACGTTTTTCGGCAAGTTTATCGGTACGGCTACCATGACCAGCTTCATGGTGCTGCTCTACCGCATGGTAACGTACTACCTGTATCTGGTGCTGGGCGCCGTGTTCCTACCCCGCTGGGTGGCCCGCATATACGGCCGGCGCACCGCCGAGAAACTGATGCATTCCTAGATATCCAGCTTGTATCAACACAAAAAAGCCTTTCTACCGCTGGCAGAAAGGCTTTTTTGTGTTTTTTCAGACTTCGAATTCTCAACCGGAGCTTAGTCGGCCTCCAGCATCATTTGCGAGCCATCGGGGGCGCGCAGGGTAATTTCATCTTTGGTGAGGTTTACGACATCAAACGTCAAAGTGTTGCTGCTGCCGGTGGGCGTGAGCGTAATTTTTTTAGCCGTCTGGTCGAACGTGTAGGTTCCCTGCATGGTCTGGGAGGGCGACGTCATGTTGAAATTGCCGTTGGCGAAGAAGCGCAGCTCGGTTTTCTTATCAGCGCTGCTCTGGTCTACTTTGTCGCCGGTGGCGGTGGTTTCCTTATCGGTCTTCCAGACTTTGCTGTCGGTACCGTAGAGCATATTGGTTTCGCCTACTTTATTTTCCTGGTTACAGGAGGTAGCAAACAGGGCCACCAGCACCAACAGGCTGGCCAGATAGCGAAATGGGAAAGGCATCAGTTTCATAGGGAAAGGATGAGAAGTTGGGAGAAACTTGCAAGGTGAACTACCCGCCGGTTGAGCCATGCTTTTTCCGGCAGATAGCCACTTCTTACGCTAGGCGGCACAAAGAGTTGGGATAAGTCTATGCTCTCCCGGAATAACAACTAAATCCGGCAGGCCACGTAAGATCAGCAGTACATAACCATGGCTATCAGGCCGATGCGGTACTTCCACTCCTCTCCTACTCCTAATTAACCACTCCCATGGGACTCTTCGATTTTCTGAATAAAGGCGAACAAAAACCCGTTCAGCCCGCCAATAAGCCCGCCACCGGCAACACCGATTTCTTCGGCAATACCAACCAGCCGGCCGCTACCACGCAGGGCGATTCGTACACCGTAGTATCCGGTGATTCGCTGTCTAAAATTGCCAAGCACCACTACGGCGACGCCAGCAAGTGGCACCAGATTTACGACGCCAACAAAGCCACCATTGGCTCCAACCCCGACCATATTGAAGTAGGCCAGGTATTGAATTTGCCAAAAATTTAGTCTCCGACGCTACTTCCTCCAAACGCCGCTCTGCTCCGCAGGGCGGCGTTTTTTTGTGCATTTACCTGCGTATAGCTTGTTTCATTTTAAGCTAAAGCGGTTAAAAAATTGCGCTTAAAATTTTGAGTTCTGAATCTGGCGCTTACATTTGCCCTCACCAACCCGGTACTCCCCCGCTCGCGGCGGGGCAGTTTTCATAGGATTTATATAGAAGCGGCGAGAGAACAGGCTCCGTGACCCGCTGGCAACCTTCGACCGCGCGAAAGGTGCCAATTCCTGCCCAGACCAGCTGTTGCTGGCGGGAGATATAAGTTGAGTGCCATGGAAAACACCCTCGCTTTCGCCTGCTCAAATCCGCTTGCCCCGGCCGCCTTGCTGCGTCCCGGCCCCTCAACAGATGTCTGTGTTTCCGCCTTCGTCACTACGCGAATGCGAATGCGCTGCTGTTGCAGCGCGTGTTGTTGCTGTTGCTAGCCGCTTAAAGCCGGCTCCCTCCAGCACCCCTCCTCCCATTTCCTGTTTGGTCCTAACTGGCAATGCCCGCTGGCATTCCGTGGGCTAAGCCGCATCCTAACCGCCGCAATTTGCTTGCTTTTGCCGGTTTCAGGAGGGTTTCCGCTACGCTTCGTCGTGGCCATTTTGCGCGCTTTGCGCTTTCCCCAGTCAAAAACTTCTTCTTTAAATACAGACCTATTATGTCTACTCAGAACCTGCACTTCGAAACCCTTCAGTTGCACGCCGGCCAGCAGCCCGACCCCGTAACCGGCTCCCGCGCCGTACCGCTTTATCAAACGACCAGCTACGTATTTAAAAATGCCGAACACGGCGCTAACTTGTTTGCCCTAAAGGAGTTCGGCAATATCTATACCCGGCTCATGAACCCCACCACCGACGTGTTTGAGCAGCGCATTGCCGCATTAGAAGGTGGCGTAGCAGCCTTGGCCGTTTCCTCGGGACAGGCGGCACAGTTCATTGCCCTAAACAACATTCTGCAGGCCGGCGACAATTTCGTTTCTACCTCCTTCCTGTATGGTGGCACCTATAATCAGTTTAAAGTAGCCTTTAAGCGCCTGGGCATTGATGCGCGCTTCGCCGATGGCGACAACCCCGAGAGCTTTGAGGCCCTGATTGATGACAATACCAAGGCCCTGTACCTGGAAACCATTGGCAACCCCAGCTTTAGCGTGCCGGATTTTGAGCGTATTGCCGCCATTGCCAACAAGTATGACCTACCGTTGATTGTGGACAATACCTTTGGGGCCGGTGGCTACCTGTTCCGCCCCCTGGAGCACGGCGCGCACATTGTGGTGGAGTCGGCTACCAAGTGGATTGGCGGGCACGGCACCAGCATTGGCGGCGTGATTGTGGATGGCGGCACCTATGACTTCGGCAACGGTAAGTTTCCGCAGTTCACGGAGCCATCCGAGGGTTACCACGGGCTGGTGTTTAATGATGTTTTCGGCAAGAACGGGCCGTTTGGCAACATTGCTTTCATCCTTCGCGCCCGGGTAGAAGGCCTGCGGGACTTTGGCCCTTCGCAAAGCCCATTCAACTCTTTCCTGCTGCTGCAGGGCCTGGAAACCCTGAGTCTGCGCCTGGAGCGCACTGTGGAAAACACGCAACGTATTGCTACCTGGCTGGAGCAACACCCGCAGGTAGAGCGGGTAAACTACCCGGGCTTAAGAAGCAGCCCTTACTACGCGCTGGCGCAGAAATACCTGACCAAGGGCGCGGGCGGCGTACTCACCTTCAGCATTCGGGGCTCCAAGGATACGGCCACGCGCTTTATTGATAACCTGAAGCTGGTCAGCCACTTGGCCAATGTAGGCGACGCTAAAACCCTGATTATTCAGCCTTCGGCTACTACGCACCAACAGCTTTCGGAGCAGGAGCAGCAGGCCGCCGGCGTACTGCCTACCCTCCTGCGCCTCTCCGTGGGCATCGAGCACTTCGAAGACATCCGCGCCGACCTGGCACAGGCTTTTGAAGCCGTGCGCGAGGATGTGCCTCAGTTTGGGGAGACAGAAACTACCCTGCTGGAGCCCAAGCCTGAGCATGCCCAGCCGCTGGAGGTTTAATTTCAGTTGCCAGTTGTGAGTTGCCGGTTGCCCATTCGTTTAAAACCATCCTGGCAACCGGCAACTCAACACCTGGGTTGAGCTCCGTCGGCACTATAAGAGTCTATTGGGTGGGACTAGGACTCGCCGGCCTTTGGGCTCAACCCTTTCTATCACGGCGCTGCCCGCCTGGGCAGCGCCGATTAGGAATTCCCTGCCGAATACATCATGCCCGAAGACTTGGTTTTTACGCTCCCTAAACCGTTGCCGCTGGAAGGTGGCGGCGTGCTGCCCGGAGCTCAGGTGGCCTACCGCACCTACGGCACCTTGAATGAAGCCCGCGACAACGTCATCTGGGTGTGCCACGCTCTCACGGCCAACGCCGAGGTGCTGGCCTGGTGGCCCGGGTTGTTTGGCGAGAACTGCTATTTCGACCCTGCCGACTGGTTTATTGTGTGTGCCAACGTGCTGGGCTCTTGCTACGGCTCTACTGGCCCGCTCACGGAGAACCCAGAAACCGGCCGGCCCTGGTATCAGGCGTTTCCCCTGCTTACTATCCGGGACTTGGTGGCGGCCCATGAGCAGTTGCGGCAGCATTTGGGTTTAACCCGGATTCATACCCTTATTGGCGGCTCGCTGGGCGGTCAGCAGGCACTGGAGTGGGCCGTAGAGCAGCCCGGCGTGTTTGCGCATCTGGTGGTGCTGGCTACGAATGCCCGGCACTCTCCCTGGGGCATTGCCTTTAACGAGGCTCAACGGCTGGCTATTCTGGCCGATGAAACCTACCATCAGGCTACACCTTCGGGTGGGCAGCGCGGACTGAAAGCGGCCCGGGCCATGGCCCTGCTCAGCTACCGCAGCTACGAGGCTTACCACCAAACCCAGGCCGAGCCGGGCGATGATACGCTGGAATACTTCCGGGCCAGTGCTTATCAGCAGTATCAGGGCGAAAAATTGGTAGCCCGCTTCAATGCCTATACCTACGTGGTGCTTTCCAAAGCCATGGACTCGCATCACCTGGGCCGCGGCCGCGGTACTATTGAAACGGCTTTAAGCCGCATTAAAGCCCGCACGCTTATCATCGGCATCAGTTCCGATGTACTGTTTCCGCCAACTGAGCAGCGCCTGCTGGCGCGCCATATTCCGGGAGCCATGTACGCTGAGATGGAGTCCCGCTTTGGCCATGATGGCTTCCTGATTGAAACCGACCAAATCACGCATTTTCTCGAACGTTTTCATGCCCAGACCTTCGCACATTAGCCTGCCGCGCCCCGTTCCTTCTCCCCTGCGTATTGGCCTGATAGGCTTTGGCTGCGTAGGCCAGGGCCTGTATGATATTCTGCAGCAGCTGCCGGAATTTGGGGCCGAGGTGCGGCGTATTGCGGTAAAGAACCCCGCCAAACCCCGCTCCCTGCCCGCTCATCGTTTTGAATACCATGCCGAGGACCTACTGGCTGACCCGTATCTGGACGTGCTGGTTGAAGTAATTGATGATGCTGCCGAAGCCTTCCGCCTGGTGAAGGCGGCCCTGCTGCAGGGCCGTCGGGTAATAACGGCTAATAAAGCCATGCTGGCCCGCCATCTGCCGGAATTGGTGCAGCTTCAGCAGCAGTTTGGCGGCACGCTTTTGTACGAAGCCGCCGTGTGTGGCAGTATCCCCATTCTGCGCACCCTGGATGCTCACTTCAGCAGTGAACCACTGCGCTCAGTTAGTGGCATTCTGAATGGCTCCTCCAACTATGTGCTCACGCGCATGACGCAGGAAGGAACCGATTACGCCGCCGCCCTGGCCGAAGCGCAACTCCTGGGTTTCGCTGAAACCGACCCTACCCTGGATATGGCCGCTTTCGACCCGCGTTCCAAAGCCGTTATTCTGGCCGCTCATGCCTACGGCCTCCTCCTCCAGCCGGAACAGGTACTGCACTTGGGCATTGAAGCCATAACGCCCACGGATATTGCTTATGCGCAGGCCCAAGGCTATAAAATAAAGGTAGTAGCCACGCTGGAGCAGCTGCCCGACGGCCGCGTAACGGCGTTGGTGGCGCCCACCTTTGTGTCGGCCGAATCCCCCTTGTACACCGTTGAGCATGAGTTTAATGGGGTATCTGTAGAAGCGGCATTTGCCGGTGCGCAGTTCCTGCGCGGGCGCGGAGCCGGCGGACACCCCACGGGTTCGGCCGTTTTATCCGATCTGGCCGCTTTGCAACGCCAACAGACTTACACTTATACCAAGCTCCGGCAGGCAGCACCGGCCTTCACCAATCAACTGGCGGTAGAAATCTATTTGCGCACGCCGGAGGAAAATGGGCTGGCCGACTTGGCGCTAACGGATATTTCAGTGGAAGGCAACGGGCCGGAGGGATATTTCGCCGTAGGCTACACCACCTTGGCTACCTTACTGGAGCAACGGGAAAACCTACGGCAAGCCGGCGCCCTGATAGTGCGTACTGGCGCTATGCGCGTAACGGAGGCAGCGCAGGAGGTTACTGAATCGGCGCTGGCGCAATAAGGCAGACAAAAGGTAAGGCGGGCACTTATTCCAGCTTAGGAATGTGTATATTCCAGTATGGAATCGGGCCAGGTTTTTCATCATGGAAAAACCAGATGGCTCAGGCATTTCCCTCGGCCCAAAAGGTGTTGTTTGTTTTTACCGCCTTGCCCTATGCTTGCCGCTCTACTTTTGCCCCTCTTCAGCCTCTTAACTGGCTGGTACGCGCAGCCAGTCCCGGCCGCACGGCCCGATAAAACCGTACGCAACGACCTGGAAACCTTGGTAGAAGCCGAGCGAACCTTTGCTGCCTACGGTCAGGAGCATTCCGTGCAAAATGCCTTCGGCAAATACCTTAGCAATGCCTTTCTGCTGCACAAGGGACAGTTTATGCGCGGCCGTGACATTTATGCTCAGGCCCCGGAGCAGCCCGGCCGCCTGGTCTGGCGGCCGGTGTTTGCAGATATAGCCGCCTCCGGCGACTTGGGCGTTACCACCGGCCCCTGGGAGTTTCGGCCCAATACCCTGGCCGATGCGCCTACACGTTTCGGTAATTTTGCTACCATCTGGCGCAAAACAGCGGCCGGCGACTGGGAGGCAGTATACGATGGAGGCATAAGCCACGCAGCCCCCGCCAAACCCGCCGCCCAGCAGCTTCGGCCGGCCAAATATGGCCTCAAGCAGGATTCAGCGCCGGCCGATACGGCTAGCCGCCGGGCCGAGTTGGGGCAGGTAGAAGCAGAATTTGCCAGCCGGGCCAGCAAATGTCTGCGCCAGGCCTACCAGCCAGTATTGGGGCCCACGGCCGAGCTGCGCTTGCTGCGCGAAGGCGAGCCGCCATTCCTGAATACAGCTGCCTGGGCCTTAACTAAAACCTCTACTCAGCCGCTGCACATGCAGCCTGTAAAAACGGAGGTATCGGCGGCCGGTGATTGGGGCTACACCATCGGCTATATTGGGCAGCTACCCGAGCGCGGCCAGTTCCTGCACGTATGGCGCCGCACCGATGGTCAGTGGAAGTTAACCATGGAAGTCCTCAGCTTGCGGGTAATCTGACCCATCTAGCTACAAAAGGTATAATAGCGTAGCCCTGGCCTTTGCCGGGGCTTTTTGCACCCGTTTGCTGCCAGTGCTCCGGGTTTTGTTCCGTAGGTTTACGCTCGTACTTTTTGCTGCGCTATGCCTACTGCTCCTGCTCCGCTTCGCCCGCAAGACCGGGTTGCCATTGTCTGTACTGCCCGGAAAGCTTCGCACGAAGAACTTTCCGCCGCCGTAGCTACGCTCACTGGTTGGGGCCTGCAAGTGGTACTGGGTGAAAGCACGAACATTGCCCATCACCAGTTTGGTGGCGACGATGAAGTACGGCGCCGCGACTTCCAGCGCCAGCTGGATGACCCCGGCATTCGGGCTATTCTGATTGCGCGCGGCGGCTACGGCACCCCGCGTATCATCGACCAGCTGAATTTCTCCCACTTCACCGAGGACCCCAAATGGATAGCCGGCTTCTCGGATATCACCACGCTCAACTGCCACCTGCTGCGCCTGGGCCACGAGAGTATTCATGGTGTGATGCCGCTGCTCTTCCACCAGCCCGGTGGCGAGGCCGCTCTGGAAAGCCTGCGCAGCGCTTTATTTGGTGAACCTATAACGTATACCGTAGCACCCCAACCCCTCAACCGTTTCGGGCGGGCGGAAGGAGAATTGATTGGCGGCAACCTCAGCCTGCTCCAAAATCTGACGGGCACGGCCTCCGATTGCCCCACCGCCGGGCGCATCCTGTTTCTGGAAGACACCGATGAGTACCTCTACGCCATTGACCGGATGCTGGTACACCTGGACCGCACCGGCAAGCTGGCCGGGCTGGCCGGGCTGCTGGTGGGCCACTTCTCCAACCCCCAGGACAACCTGGTGCCCTTCGGCCAAACGCCCTACGAAATCATTGACACCTATGCCCGGCGGTATAATTTTCCGGTAGCCTACGGCTTTCCCGTGGGCCACGAGCCCGAGAATATGGCCTTGATTTGCGGCCGGCGGGCCAGCCTGACGGTGGATGCGAACGGGGCACGAGTGGAATATGTGTAGCCGCTAGTTTGCGGAGTGCTGCCGCAGGAAACTGAGCACCGTTTCATTAAATAGCGGGCCATTTTCCTGGGGTGCGTAGTGCGTGAGGCCGGGCAGGATAACCAGTTGGCTGCCGGTAATGTGCTGTGCAATAAGGCGGGTGTGGGCTTCCTTAATTACATCTTTTTCGCCGGCCAGCACTAGTACCGGCGCCGTTATGGCGTGCAGTTCAACGGGTTTCATATTGGGGTATTTCAGCAGCAGGGTACTGAGGCGGTAGCCCTTGTGCCACTGTTTCTTGAAAGGCCTTAGCACCGTCAGGATCCGCTTGGTCTGGCGTATCTCTTTCAAGAGGTTAGCATCTACGGCGGTGGTATCAGCGTAAAGGTTAGCACCCATGGTTACCAGGCTTTTCACCTGGGCCGGATAGCGCAGGGCCATGCTTAGACCCGTGTTGCCGCCGTCGCTCCAGCCCACAATGTGGGTGGCGGGTATCTGTAAGTGCTGCAACAGCGCGTGCATGTCATCAGCAAACAAGTCGTAGCTTAGGCGCCCGTGGGTGGTGGCCGATTTGCCTTGGTCGCGGGTATCCACGGCAATAACCTGATAAGTCTGAGCCAGGGTTTTTATCTGCTGCCGGAAGCTGCTGATGGACTCGCCGTTGCCGTGCAGCAATAGCAGCGGCTGGCCCTGCCCGTAGGTTTCATAGTAGAGTTTCACGCCATTCACCGTAGCATAGTGGCCAGCGCGGCTGTTCCGCCCATAGGGCACAATCTGCTGCCCGGCGGCTGCCAAATAGTGGTTGCCCGCAGCATCCGTGGCTATTTCCCGGGAGAAGCCCGTAACCTGCTGAAACTCCCGCCAACCTTGGTTGCCCGCCAGCAGTGGCAAAGAAGTTTCAAAGTCAGCATTTTGCAGCGGGACCGTTATCCACTGGTTTTTGGCCTGCTCTATTTCCAGCTTAAAATCATCAAAGGCAAAGCGGCCATTCATGTAGTAGCCCAGCACTACCTGCAGCGTATCGGCGTTTTTTGGGAGCTTGCCCTGCACCGTATACGTGCGCCACTGCTTCTCCACAATGTTTTTGGGCAGGCGCGCCGCGCCTAAAAACTTATCCTTCGGTCCCAGCACCGAGGCCGCAATCCAGGCATCAGCTTTATCCGAGCGGGTAGTATCTACCATAGCCCGGGCCGATAAACGGTAAGGCCGACCAGCATGAGCCCGCACACTCACGCGCTGGAACAGGCCGTCAGCCACAGATTCTTTAGCAGCCTGAGCCCAGGCCATTTGGGGCAGCAATAGGGCTACCAACATGAGGAGAGAAGTTCGCATATGCCTGTTAGAGCCTGCTCTTCCAGCAGAGGTGGCATCAACCCATAAAAAAAGCCCCGGCCCTATACTAGGGTCGGGGCTCTTCGGGGTTATGGAGCAAGAAAGCTACTCCCCGTATATCACCTGCAGCACCGTCTGGCCCACGGCTTTGAGCGTGCGCCGGTCAACGATGTTCATATTATCCTCAGTGGTATGGTGGTAGGCGGGAAATACTTCTTCGCCGAAGGGGAGCGTGTCAATGATGTCAATGGTGCGCACCCCCGCCTTGTTGGTATACACGTGGTCATCGGTGAGGGCGGGGCCGTCGCGGAACAGGAAGAAATCGGAGAAACCGATTTTAGCCGCCGTATTCCACACTTTTTCCACCACATCGGCGGCCATCTGGCGCGACTCGCCTTCGCGGCTGAACTTGGCATTTTTCGCGCCTACCATATCCAGCAAAATGCCGTAGCTGGGCTTGTAGCCGGCGGGCAGTATATGCTCGGCCCAATACTGGGAGCCCAGGCACCAGCTGTCGGTATCGGGCAGTTGGTTGCGCAACTCGCTCTGCGTCGATTCGTCGTAGCCGTAGTCTTCGGCATCAAACAAAATAAAATCGATACCCACGTTGGGACGGAGGCTGTCGGGCTGGGCGGCCAGCACGCGGGCCATTTCCAGGGCTATGCCTACGCCGCTGGCACCATCTACGGCACCATCCAGAGGGGCATTTTTCCTGGTTTTGTCTTTGTCGGCGAAGGGGCGGGTGTCCCAGTGCGTGAAGATGGCAATGCGCCGCGCGGCTTGGGGCTGATACTGCGCTACGATGTTGCGCGAGCGGAGCATTTTGCCATCAAAGGCCATGGCCTCAAACGGCTGTTCCTTTACCGCCAGGCCCAGGCTTTTGAAGGTGCGCACAATCCAGTCGCCGGTTTTTACGTGCGCGGCGGAGTTGGGCACGCGGGGGCCAAAGGCTACCTGCCGGGCCGTGTAGGCATAGGCCGAGTCGGCGTTGAAGACGGGTGCTTTCGGCAGCGACACCTCGGCCTGCGTGGCGGTGGTTTCGGTGGTGGTTTTCTTCTCTGTACAGCCAGCAGCCAGCAACAGGGCAGCCAGCGCAACGGAGCTAAGATGAGAGAGGCGGAGGTTCATAGAGTCAGGAAGAGGGAGTATGCCGGTCAGGAAACGGAGGTTGCTTATTCTTCGCTGTAAGCCCAATCGATACCGGATTTAGTGTCTTTTACCACAATGCCCTGCTCTTTCAGCGCCGCCCGAATTACATCTACTTTGGCGTAATCTTTAGCCGCTTTGGCTTCCTGATAAAAGCTCAGCGTGAGGCCCAGCAGGTCTTCGGCATTGGCCCGCGGCTCGTCCTGCAGACCCAGTACTTCCTGCACCAGCGTGCGGAAAGTGGTAGCAGCTTCCAGCAAAGCAGCTTCGCTCACCTGGCCCAGCGTGGCCAGGTTGGCAGCGTAGCCATTAAACTTGCGCAGCAGGTTAAACAAGGAAGCAATGCAGCGGGCCGTGTTCAGGTCGTCGTTCAGGCCGGTGAAGCAGTCCTGCGTGAGCTTGCGCAGCTCGGCATTGGCGGCCGTGGTGTCGGCGGCGCGCTCGGTGCCTTCCGGCAACACCAGCTTATCCAGCACGCGCAGCCCGTTCATGAGCTTGCGGTAGCCTTTGCGGGCGGCCTGCATGGCATCGTCCGAAATATCAATGGGGCTGCGGTAGTGCGCCTGCAGTAGGAAGAAGCGTGCCACCATGGGCGAGTACGCCTGCGACAACGTAGCATTGGTGCCCGCAAACAGCTCGGAAATGGTAATGAAGTTACCGAGCGACTTGCTCATTTTGGCGCCATTCACCGTAATCATGTTGTGGTGCACCCACACCCGGGCCTCATCGGTATGGCTGTGGCTGCCCTGGCTCTGCGCAATTTCGCACTCGTGGTGCGGAAACATCAGATCCAGGCCACCGCCGTGGATGTCCGACATCTGCCCCAGATACTTGCGGCTCATGGCCGAGCACTCCAGGTGCCAGCCGGGGAAACCCTGGCCCCAGGGCGAGGGCCACTGCATAAGATGACGCGCATCGGCCTTTTTCCAGAGGGCAAAATCCAGGGGGCTGCGTTTTTCTTCCTGCCCGGCCAGGTTGTCGCGCGAGCCGGCCAGCAGCTCATCTACTACCCGGTTGGAAAGCTTGCCATAGCCGCGGCCGGCGGCGTTATAAGCGGGCACATCAAAGTACACGGAGCCATTCACCTCGTAAGCAAACTTGTTGCTGATGATTTCCTGAATCAGCTCAATCTGCTCGGTGATGTGGCCGCTGGCGCGGGGCTGAATATCGGGCGGCAGGCAACCCAGCACCTCTACGTGGCGCTGGTAGAGGTTGGCAAACTGCTCGGCCACCTGCATGGGCTCCAGCTGCCGGGCGCGGGCCATTTTGCTGATTTTGTCCTCCCCTTCGTCGGCGTCACTTTCCAGGTGGCCCACATCGGTAATGTTGCGCACGTAGCGCACGGTGTAGCCCAGATAGCGCAGGTAGCGCGTGAGTACATCGAACACCACCGGGCCGCGGGCGTTGCCCACGTGGGCTTCGCTGTACACGGTGGGGCCGCACAGGTACACCCCCACAAAGGGTGCGTGCAGGGGTTCGAAGGATTCCTTCTTGCGGGTAAGGGTGTTGTAGAGCGAGAGCGGGTGGTGCATGGAGCAAAGATAGAATAATGAAGTATGAGGAAGGAAGCAGGAGGAATTGCCTGGATGTTGTCAGTCGCCGGGGCTCATTCCCTCTTCTTTATTCTTCATATTTCATTTTTTAAGCCGATACGTGCCGGTGAGAGGGAAGTGGTCAGAATACGGAATTTCGTAGTGCACGCCAAAGTCATCAATGGCCCACTGGGAGCTGGCAAACTGCTGGTCGATGCGCAGAAAAGGCAGGCGGCCGTTGTAGGTGGTGCCAATTCCATTGCCGATGGTAGCGTGGGCATTCTGCAGGTGGTCGGCCAGCTGGTCGTAGGTATAGCTGTAGGGCAGGTCATTTAAATCGGCACAAAAAAGAATGGGGTAGCGGCACTGTTGCATGTGCTGCACCAGCTCATCTACCTGCCGGCTGCGCGCCACCAGCCCGCGCTTAAACCGGCGCAGCAGCCCCACGCCTTTCGCCTTCAGCCCGTCCTTGCTGGAGTAGCTGTCCACGATGTCGCGCTCATCCATGCTCATGCTTTGCAGGTGGGCGTTGTACACCCGGATGGTGTCGCCGCTGGGCAGGCGCAGGTCGGCAAACATGGCGTGGTTCTGCGTGAGCTTGCCAAAGTGAATGGTGCCCCGGTGTACAATTGGAAACTTTGAGAAAATAGCCAGCCCAAACTCCGCCCCAATGGCATTACGCAGGGTTACGGACACGAAAGGCGTGCGGTGGGCCTCGGGCCCAATGCGCCTTACGGACTGGAATACGTCTTTATTTGTGCGGGATGGCCGGGGCTCATTGTAGAACTCCTGCAGGCAGATAACATCGGCCGGCTGCTCGGCCAACCACTTAATCAGCTTACGGGATGACGAAAAGTTCTTGTCTCGCAGCTGTGCGTACACGTTGAAAATGCGCACGTTGGCACTCAAGAGCTGTACTTTCTGGCCGGCCGCTTTTTCGCCTGAAGGCACCAGATGCAAAGGGTGCAGCGCAAAGCCCCGCTGCACGTGGGGCCACATGAGCACCAGCATCAGAATAGGGAGTAGCGCTACCCGCCAGTTGCGCAGCAGCCAATATACCGCCAGCCCGCCGGTTAGCACCAGCGCCACGGGCAAAGAAAGCCCCAGAAAGGCGGCGGGCCAGAACTGATGCGCCGGCACCTGCAGAGCGGCAATAGCCACCAACACCCATCCCAACACCAGCAGGGTGCATTTAAAAGCAAAGGAACGTCGCACAGATACAAAGAAAGACAGCGGCAAATTACGACATCCTGCCTGTTTAGATGCCAATGGCATTAATCGGTGCCTACTTTAGACTATATTTCAGGGTTGTATTTCGCCGGCTATGCTATTATGAACCAAAGGCTCTACTATTGCCTGTTTCTGGGCTTTATTTCATTGTTATTAGGGCCAGGACAATCCACCTATGCTGCGGCTCCTACCACGCGCAGCCTGGAGTTTGTGGAAAACCGCGGCCAATGGCCTCAGCCGGTACGCTTTGCAGCTGATATTCCGGGCGGGCGCCTGTTTTTGCAGCCTGCCGGCTTTACCTACACGCTGTACTCGCCCCAGGACCTGAGCGCGCATAACCATCACGACGACCGCAGCGAAACCACCACCGTTCCGCCGGAGCGCCTGCGCGGCCACGCCTATACCGTCTCCTTTGTGGGCGGGCGGGCCGCGGCCACTATCAGCTCGCAGGAACCCACTGACGGTATGCGCAATTATTTTCTGGGGAAAGATTCCCGCCAATGGGCCCGCCACGTGCGCGGCTTCCGCCAGCTGCGCTATGAAAAGGTGTACCCCAATACCGATGTGCAGCTGTATGAAAACGTGGGCGGCCAGCTGGAGTATGATTTCCTGGTAGCGCCGGGCGGCAAGCCCGATGCCATCCGGCTGCGCTACGAGGGGCAGGAAAGCCTCACGCTGCAGGAAGGGGTGCTGGTAGTGCGCACCTCGGTGGGCCAGGTGACGGAAACAGCCCCGCGGGCCTGGCAGAATATTAATGGCCGCCGCGTACCCGTGCCCTGCGCCTTTGTGCTGCGCGGCCAGGAAGTATCCTTCAGCCTGCCCCAGGGCTATCAGCGGAAATACCCGCTCGTTATTGACCCCACGGTTATCTTTTCCTCCTTCACCGGCGCTACCGATGATAACTGGGGCAACACGGCTACTTATGATGAGGAAGGCCACCTGTATTCCGGCGGCACGGCCTTCGGTCCAGGCTATCCGGTTTCCCCAGGGGCTTTCGACCAGAGCTTTAATCAGGTAATTGATATTGCCATCATTAAATATAACACCAGCGTTAATGGACCTGGCGCCCGCCTGTACGCAACATTTCTGGGCGGCAAAAGCGTAGAAACGCCCCATAGCTTAGTAGTAAACTCTAAGGGCGAGCTGCTGATTATGGGCACTACATCTTCCGCTGACTTTCCGACCAGCACTACCGCCTTCGACCGGAAATTTAACGGAGGCGCTTCTATCACGCCCCTCAGCGGCTCCAACTATACCCAAGGCTCTGATATTATTGTCAGCACTTTATCAACGGATGGCAGCCAGTTGTTGGCCTCCACTTTTTTGGGTGGCAACGGCAACGACGGCCTCAATACGGATAAAGCCGGGGACGATTATCTCTCCCGGAACTACGGCGACTCGTTCCGGGGTGATATTGCGGTAGATGCCGCCGACAACGTGTACCTCACTTCCAATACCATCAGCACCGATTTTCCGGTGCGCAATGGTCTGGGCCGCACTTACGGCGGTGGTGGCAGCGACGCCATAGTGACCAAGCTCCCCGCCGACCTCAGCAGCCTGTTGTGGTCCAGCTACCTGGGCGGACGCGGAGCCGATGCGGCCTACTCCATTCAGCTGGCTAAAGATGGCTCCGTTTACCTGGCCGGCGGCACCAACAGCACCGATTTCCCCACCACCACCGGCTCCTATCAGCCCGGCAAGGCCGGCAATGCCGATGGATTTGTGGCGCATATTTCCGCCGATGGCACGAGCCTGGTGCAGGCCTCTTACCTGGGCACCGCGCAGTATGATCAGGCCTATTTCCTGCAGCTGGATGAGCTGGACAATGTGTATCTGCTGGGGCAAACGTTTGGCGCGTATCCCGTAACATCCGGCCTGTACAATAATAATAAGCAGCGCGGCGGGCAGTTTATTCAGAAGATGGACCCGCGGCTGGCCACGCGGGTGTACTCGGTGGTTTTCGGCAGTGGCCGCAATGGCGTGGACCTGTCTCTGACGGCTTTCCTGGTAGATGCCTGTGAGCGGATTTACGCCTGTGGCTGGGGCGGCCGGGTCAACCAAGGCTACACAGGCGGTTCCACCGATGGGCTGCCGGTAACCTCCAACGCCATCCAGCCCACTACCGATGGTTCCGATTTCTACCTGATTCAGTTTGGGGCCGGCGCAAAGAGCGTAGAGTACGCCACTTTCTTTGGGGAGAATGGCGGCCGGGGCGAGCATGTAGACGGTGGCACCAGCCGCTTTGATAAGCGCGGCGTCGTGTACCAGGCCGTGTGCGGCGGCTGCGGCGGCACCTCCGGCTTTCCGGTGCCGCCCGGGGCCAATACCTACTCCAGCCGTAACAATAGCCGCAACTGCAATAACGCGGCGTTTAAAATTGATTTCGGGCTGAACTTTGCGCAGGCCGGCCCCGCCCGAATTGTGTGCGCCGATGATGATGCCTTTGTGCTGGGCGGCAGCCCGGCCGGCGGCACCTGGACCGGCCCCGGCGTAACCCTACGGGCAGATGGTAGCTACCTTTTCACGCCCAGCGCCACTTTAGTAGGCGAGCAAAAGCTGACTTACTCCGTAGCCTCTACCGGAGTCTGCATCACCACTAGCGTGCTGAGCCTCACGGTAAACCCGGTGGTACCGGTTGACTTCCCCGCTGTTACAGGCGCCTGTACCAATCAATCCAGCATCATCCTGACGGCTACACCCGCAGGGGGCACTTTTTCCGGCCCCGGCGTCAGTGGCAATCAGTTTAATCCGAACCAGGCCGGTACCGGCACTCATACTATCACCTACACCCTGCCCGCCGGGCAGTGCGGTCAGGCCAGCCAAAACATTACCGTACTAACCGCACCCACCGTAAAAGCCGGGCCTGACTCAGCGCTTTGCAGCTTTCAACTGACGCCCTATCAGCTTTTGGGCGCTACTCCGCCCGGTGGGGTCTGGAGCGGCGTAGGCGTTACGCCGGGTGGCTTGTTTACTCCTCCACCTGCCGTAGATACGGCGCAGGTCATTCGCCTTACCTATACTTTTCAAGGAGCCGAAGGCTGCAGCGAATCCGCCTTCCGAAAGGTGGTCATAGCGCCCCTCAACACGAATAAGGAGCCACTCCTCATCCCTGAATGTGCTGCCTACCCCGGCAAAACCGGCCTGGCCCCACTCACGGTACACTTCACCTCCCCCGCCCGCTACGCTACCAGCTACGACTGGGATTTCGGCGACGGTAGCCCTCATAGCACCGACCCCGACCCCACCCACGTGTACACCAACCCAGGCTCTTACCCGGTCACCTGTATTGCTTACTATAATAGTAGCTGCCAGGTAGACACCCGTTTTATGACCGTGGAAGTAGGCAAGGCCAGCGTGCCCAACATTTTCACCCCTAACAACGACAAGCGCAACGACACCTTTGTGCAGCACTTCACCTGCCTGCCGGTTTCTTTGAAGATATTCTCGCGCTGGGGCAATGAGGTGTACAGCACCGCCGACTACCATAATGACTGGACCGGCGACAAGCTTGCTGATGGCATTTATTATTTTCTGCTGCGCGATACCGACGGCAAGCAATATAAAGGGTGGGTGGAGGTGCGCCGCTAAGCGCCTATACCAGAAGGGGTATTGCATTTAGGCGGAATATGTCCTATCTTTGCACCTGCAAACTACAAGTTAAGAGGAGGGGACGTGCAGTCCCCTCTTTCTTTTATCCCCTAGGTTCAGCCGTATGAGATTTGACCGTGAACGAATTGCCGAAATGCTACAGGACAGCCTGCCTGGCACAGAGCTGTTCGTTGTCGGCCTGACTATCTCTGATGCTATCCGCCCTAAAGTGACGGTTATTCTGGACGGAGAGCAGGGATTGGGCATTGATGAATGCGCAAAAGTTAGCCGCCGGCTGGCCCACCGCATCGATGAAGCCTACGGAGAAGATGCCAGCTACACGCTGGAAGTTACCTCCCCCGGCGCCGACCAACCTCTCCTCGACCCGCGCCAGTACACCCGCCACGTAGGCCGCGACCTGAATCTGAAGCTGGCCGACGGCACCGAGAAAACCGGTACGCTGGAAGCCCTCGAAGCCGAAGGCATTCAACTGGCCGAAGTCATTAAAGAGAAAACCAAAAAGAAAGTATTGCCCGCCGTTTCTATTCCGTTCACGGACATCAAGGAAGCCCGGGTCGTCATTTCTTTCAAATAACTTACTAGCGAATGGCCCCGGGTCATCCGCTTTTTCGTTCTGCTCACCTTTCATCTGTCTCGTCTGCTGGCTAATTTCCCCACGTAAGCCAACCGCCGGCAGCGCACAGTCAAAAGCTCAAAAAATATGAACAGCCACGTTCTGATCGAATCGTTCGCCGAGTTTGCTCGGAGCAAGAACATCGACCGTCCCACGATGATGAGCATCCTGGAAGACGTGTTCCGGACGATGATTCGCAAAAAGTACACGACGGATGAGAACTTCGACGTCATCATCAACGTGGACAAGGGCGACCTGGAAATCTGGCGCAACCGCGAAATCGTGGACGATAACTCAGAGGATATCTGGGATTTCGACAAAATTCCGCTGGCCGAAGCGCAGAAAATTGAGGCCGACTTTGAAGTAGGCGAACAGGTAGCCGAAGAAGTAAAGCTGGAAGATTTCGGCCGCCGCGCCGTGCTCATGGCCCGTCAAACGCTGATTCAGCGCGTGAAGGACCTGGAGCGGGATAACCTCTACCAGACCTATAAGGATCAGGTAGGCGAAATCATTGCCGGTGAAGTGTACCAGGTTTGGAGCCGCGAGGCTCTGATTCTGGACAAGGACGAAAACGAGTTGGTACTGCCCAAATCCGAGCAGATTCCCAAGGACCGCTACCGCAAGGGCGACACCGTGCGCGCCGTGGTACACCGCGTGGAAATCATCAACGGTACGCCCAAAATCATCCTCTCCCGCGCTGCTCCGGCTTTCCTGGAGCGGTTATTTGAGCAGGAAGTACCTGAAATCTATGATGGCCTCATCACCATCAAGAACATTGTGCGCGAACCCGGCGAGCGGGCCAAAGTAGCCGTAGAAAGCTACGACGACCGTATCGATCCGGTGGGTGCCTGCGTAGGTATGAAAGGCTCCCGTATCCACGCCGTGGTGCGCGAGCTGGAGAATGAGAACATCGACGTCATCAACTACACCGATAACCTCGAGCTCTACATTCAGCGTGCTTTGTCGCCGGCTAAAATCGGCTCAATGAAAATAAACGAACAAACCGGTCGTGTTTCGGTGTTCCTGAAACCCGACCAGGTATCACTGGCCATTGGCCGTGGTGGTGCCAACATCAAGCTGGCCTCGCGGTTGGTAGGCATGGAAATCGACGTATTCCGGGAAGCCGGCGACTACGAAGAGGACATTGCCCTGGATGAATTCCAGGATGAAATTGAAGACTGGGTTATTGCCGAGCTGAAAAAAATCGGCCTCGACACGGGCCGCGCCGTATTGGCTGTCAGCAAGGAAGACCTGGTTCGTCGGACGGAACTGGAGGAAGAAACGGTGGAAGATGTCTTCCGCGTGATTCGCCAGGAGTTTGAAGACGAAGAAGAACAAGAAGTACCGAATACCGGCGACGCGCAATGAGTGCGTGGCGGCCGGTACGGCAAAGGCGTTAAATCGGGCCCCGGGCTGGATTTAACGCCGCCCGGCAAGATTTAATATAGTACCTTTGCAACTGGATAAGAGTATCGTTCGCGAGCATAGAATGGCGGAAGCAGCAACCAAGAGGCTGAATCAGGCAGCCAAAGACCTGAACGTTGGATTGTCCACGATTGTGGATTTTCTGGCGGAAAAAGGGATTCAGATCGACAATAAACCGACGACTAAGCTGACGGCGGAGCAGGTATCCCTGCTCAACAAAGCGTTTGAGTCGTCGGCGCAGGATAAGATCGAGGCAGCCAAACTCAGCCAGGCCAAGCGCCAGAGTGAGTTGGAGGCACACCCGCGTCCGGAGCCTACCGCTCCGAAAGCAGAGGTGGCCGCTCCTGCCCCGGCTCCCAAGCCAGCCGAGGAGCCCAAGCCAGCAGCTCCGGCTGCTCCCGCTCCGGCACCTGTTGCTGCTAATCCCGCCGCTGCTCCCGCCCCCGCCATTACGGAAGAAGCGCCTAAAGTACCCGGCCTGAAGGTGATGGGGAAAATTGAGCTGGATGCCAAAGGTCGTCCGGTACCACCCCGGCCTGCTCCGGCAGCCGCGGCGCCAGCCCCGGCACCTGCGCCCGCTCCCAAAGCGGAGGAAAAGCCTGCGCCCGCTCCGGCCCCGGCACCTAAAGCAGAGCCCGCCCCGGCCCCCGTGGCCGCAGCGCCGGTAACGCCGCCTGTTCCTAAAGGAGAACCAGCCCCTGCTCCCGTAGCGCCGGCCCCCACGCCTGCTCCTGCTCCGGCAGCACAGGCCCCAGCATCACCCGCTGCTGCGGCCCCGGAAGTTCCGGCCGCCGCCGCCCCGGCATCTGAAGCAGGCACTCCTTCCACAGAAGAACCCGCCGGTACCATCGTTGCCAAAGCCGACCAGCTGAAAGGCCTGACGGTTCTGGGTAAGATTGAGCTGCCCACGGATTCCTCGCGCCGGGGAGGCCGCGGTGCCCGCCCGGTTGCTTCTTCTGATGTTCGGAAAAGCGGTCTGGCGCCCGATAACAAGAAAAAGCGTCAGCGTATTCCCACGCCCGGTACCGGTCAGGGTGGTCCGGGTGGTGCCCAGCAAGGCAACCGCCCCGGTCCCGGCCAGAACAACCGTCCGGATCAGAACAGCCGCCCGGTGCAGCGTTCCATGCATGCAGGTCAGCGGCCCGGCCAGGGCGGTGCCCAGCGCCCAGTAACGCCCGCTACGCCTGAGCAGAACGACAAGCAGATTCAGGAGCAGATCAAAGCCACGCTGGCTAAGCTCAGCGGCGGCCGTGGTGGCAACCAGACCAACCGCGCCAAGTACCGCCGCGACAAGCGGGCCGGTGCTGCCGAAGATCGGGAAGCCGTACGCCAGCAAAACGAGCTGGATGCCAAGATCCTGAAGGTAACCGAGTTTATCTCGGCCAACGACCTGGCGTCGTTCATGAACGTTTCTGTGAACGAGGTTATCAAGGTTTGCCTCACGATGGGCATGTTTGTATCCATCAACCAGCGCCTCGATGCGGAAGCCATTACCGTTATTGCCGATGAGTTCGGTTATGACGTGGAGTTCCTGTCGGCGGAGGAAGAGGAAACGGACCTCGGCATCGAAGACAACGAAGAAGACCTGCAGCCCCGCGCGCCTATCGTGACCATCATGGGTCACGTTGACCACGGTAAAACCTCGCTGCTTGACTATATCCGGAATGCCAGCGTGGCCAAAGGCGAAGCCGGCGGTATTACGCAGCACATTGGTGCCTACGATGTAATGACCCAGTCGGGTAAGCGCGTTACTTTCCTGGATACTCCTGGTCACGAAGCGTTTACCGCCATGCGTGCCCGTGGTGCCAAGATTACGGACATTGCCATTATTGTGGTAGCCGCCGACGACTCGGTGATGCCGCAGACGAAGGAAGCCATCAACCACGCACAAGCGGCTGGGGTACCTATCGTAATTGCGCTGAACAAGATTGACAAGCCTGGTGCTAACCCCGATAAGGTCCGTGAGGAGCTGTCGGCCATCAACATTCTGGTAGAAGAATGGGGTGGTAAGTACCAGTCGCAGGAAGTATCGGCTAAAACTGGCCTGGGTATTGACGACCTGCTGGAAAAAGTATTGCTGGAAGCCGAGATTCTCGAGCTGAAAGCCAACCCGGACCGCAACGCTGTGGGTGCCGTTATTGAAGCCTCGCTGGACAAAGGCCGGGGCTACGTAACTACCATTCTGGTGCAAACCGGTACCATGAACGTGGGCGATATTGTGCTGGCTGGTCCGCACTACGGCCGCGTGAAGGCCATGACCGACCACCGCGGTAAGAAGATGAAGTCGGCTGGTCCTGCTACTCCGGTACAGGTGCTTGGTCTGACCGGCGCGCCACAGGCCGGCGACAAGATTCAGGTGATGGAGACCGAGCGCGAAGCCCGGGAGCTGGCTACGCAGCGGCAGCAGCTCTCGCGTGAGCAGAGCCTGCGCACCAAGAAGCACATTACCTTGGATGAAATTGGTCGTCGTCTGGCAATCGGTTCGTTCAAAGAGCTGAACGTTATTGTAAAAGGTGACGTGGACGGCTCAGTGGAAGCACTGGCCGACTCTCTGTTGAAGCTGAGCACGCCGGAAGTAGCCGTAAACATCCTCAACAAAGGGGTGGGTGCCATTTCGGAAGGCGACGTTCTGCTGGCCTCGGCCTCGGATGCCATCATCATTGGTTTCCAGGTGCGGCCCTCGCAGAGTGCCCGCAAGCTGGCGGAGCAGGAGCAGATCGATATTCGTCTGTACTCCATCATCTACAATGCCATCAACGAGGTAAAGGATGCCATGGAAGGCATGCTGGCTCCAACGGTGAAGGAAGTAGTGGTGGCCAACGCCGAAGTTCGTCAGGTGTTCAATATTACCAAGGTGGGCACCATTGCCGGCTGTATGGTAACGGACGGCAGCTTCACCCGCAAAACCAAAGTACGCGTGGTACGCAACGGTATTGTGGTGTACGCCGGCGAAGTGCAGGACCTCAAGCGTTACAAAGACGATGTGTCGGAAGTACGCCAGGGTTACGAATGCGGTATTTCGGTTAAGGGCTTCAATGACCTGCGCGAAGGCGACAACATTGAGGGCTTCGAAGAGCAGGAAGTAAAACGGACGCTGTAAGCGCCCAGCAAATAGCGAATACACAACGCCCCGGTCTGCAAAGGCCGGGGCGTTGTGCGTTTAGGGCCTGCCAACAGTCAGGCCACTTTTCAGGCAAACATTTCAGACGAAAGTTCTAAATCAACAATTTCCCCTTAGCCGGCTCTCACATCATTGGGTAACCTATTGCGGCTGCTTATTCCTGTGGCAGAGCGGTTGCATGGTAGATAAGCCAGCCGATTTCGTGCTGTTCCTTTAGTAAAGCCAGCTGATACCAAGTGTAGCCAGCCTTACTGCTGCAGAAAAAAACTGAGGCCCTTTAACGCCTTACAAGCTATTAGCGCGGGTTTTCATAGAGCTATTGTATTCTGACACGAGGCTTGTACTTGTTGTAGAACACACTTCACTCTCGCCCAACAGCAGCAACCGGCAGGAATAGCATTCCTGGTGGCTCCAACTCTAAGATCCGCATTGGAAGTAGGCTTTAGTGCGTGGTATGATGATTTGGTCACATCATCATGCGATTGACCCTGTTGCCCGCCTGAACTAGTTTTGCATCATGCCTTGAAGGAATTGAATCTTCTTACGCCAAACAGTTCCCACTAACCTAAACCAACCTACTTACTACCTGCTATGAAAACGCTGGCTACCTCTTTATGCTTTAGCGCGCTGCTCCTGAGCGGTGCGGCGGAAGCGCAAACTAAATCATCCCCACGTCCTGCTGGCAAAGTCGGCAATGCTACAGCCCGGGTTACCACGGCTCAGCCAGCGGCCAAGGGAGCGGCCCCGGTGAAAGCGGCGGCCGTGGCGCAGGTTGCCCCGGCGGCACCAGCACCCGCCGCCAAGACCGTGGTAGCCGTGGCACCCAAAGCAACTGCCGGTACTGCCGGCTTTGGCAAAGGCTCCATGGCCGTAAACCTGGGCGTTGGCTTGGGGTTGGGTTATGACTACCTGGGCAACGCCAACTTACCAGCGCTTAACCTGTCGGTGGAGCGGGGCATTATCGAGGGCATCGGACCCGGCACTATTTCGGTGGGTGGCCTGGTGGGCTACAAAGCTTACCGCTACAACTACCCCGGCACCGATTATAAAGCTACCTGGACGGATATCTATGTGGCCGCCCGGGGCATTTACCACTACAATCTCACCGAAAACCCCAAAGTAGATACCTACGCCGGCATTAGCCTGGGCCTGCGCCTGGAAAGCTGGAAGGATACTTACTACGGCAACGATTACAATAGCAGCTACGGTGGCGCTTATGCTCACTCCGGCATTTTCGTGGGGGGCCGCTACTACTTCTCTGATAAGGTAGGCGCCTTTGCGGAAGCCGGCTATGATATGTCTTACCTGAAGCTGGGCCTGACAGCCAAATTCTAATAACACCCCTAATTCATTCTTTCTACTCCCTCCTTCCTTTCTGACCTATGAAAACCAACCTGAAATTTGTTGCTGCCGCGCTATTGCTTGCCCTTACTGCCTGTGATAAAGACAAGGACTCCTCCCCCAATCCAGCGGCTTCGGAAAACCAACTGGTCGATAAAAACTGGCAGATGTCGGCTATGCAGATTAGCCCCGCTATGGAAACGGAGGCCGGCCCCATATCCGACCTGTATGCCTGGATGCCCGGCTGCTCCAAAGACGACTTTCTGCGCTTTGAAAAGAACGGCACCTTTAAGGGCGACGAGGGTTCCAGCAAGTGCGAAGACGAGGACCCACAGACCACCAGCTCCGGCACCTGGACGCTGACCGATGGCAATAAGAAACTGACGATAGTGGAAGACGGCGAGCCGCAGACTTTCACGGTGGTCAACCTCAGCAAAGAGGAGCTGAAGCTTAGCCTGCAGGAAACCGAAGAAGGCGTAACCTACACGCTGGTTACCACTTTCCGCAAGAAATAAAGCTAGCAAAGCGCCCCGCAGTTTTGGCAAACGGCGGGGCGCTTTGTCTGGCAAGCTGTTTTATTCTTTAACTCATTTTAGGCTATTCGCTTCTATGAAAACCTTATATCATCTTCGTTGGGCGCTGGTGCTGGTCATTTTTTTACCACTGGGCGCGCAGGCCCAGCTTGGGCTGCTGTGGCGAGTAGAGGACAAGCTGGCGGACAAAGCCGCTCAGAAAATCGTGAACAAATTGGATAAGAAAGCCGAGGCGGCCATAGAGCGTCGGGTGGCGGAGGCTGGTTCGGAGTACTACAGCTCTTTGCTGGCCGATGGCAAAATCGTTTGTCACGGTATTCAGTTTGAGCCCGGCACCGCCACCATGACGGCGGAGTCTCAGCCCGTGATTGATGCACTGGTGCGGGCGCTGACTGATAACCCGGAGCTGCGCGTGCGCATTGAAGGGCATACGGCGCTGGAAGGCGACGCGGCCACTAACCTCAAACTCTCGCAGCGGCAAGCAGAAGCAGTACGGGTAGCGCTGGTGCGGGGTGGCGTAGAGGCGGCGCGCCTGACCACCAAAGGACTGGGCGAGACTCGGCCGCTGGAACCAGACACCACCACGGGACTGGACAGCCTGAACCAGCGCCTGGAACTCGTTAAGATATAGATATAACCATAATAAAGCACCGGCAGAGGTCAACGCCCCTCTAAAGATGCAACAACAGGCTGACGCTGAACTTAGTACCTTCGTTTTACATCAGGGCCACAGCCTTGGTGCCGGCTGCCGGGCACCCCGGCGGAACCCTCAGATGAAAGATGATATCTAGGCTTCTTCTTTGGCCGAACCGGAGGCGAACGGTGGCTCTGGTTTTACTGAAGAAGCAAAAAGCCCCGGAACACTGTTCCGGGGCTTTTTTATGGCTGTTTACTTGGAGTAGATAAATCCTCGCTTGGTTTTGCGCACCAGCGGCTTGCCTTCAGGGTCGATGCCGCGGGCGGCGCGCGCCATGCCGCGTTTCTGCATGGCACTGCCGCGCTTATCGCGGAAGCGCTTTACCACAAACCCGCCGGAGCCGCGCTCAAACGCCCGCGAGCCGCTGCCGTAGCTGGAGTTTCCGCCGCCGCGGGCTTCCAGCACTTCAATCTGCTGGTCGCGCTTTACTTCGTTGGGGTTCATGCTCATGCGGCGCTGCATGCGCGCAATGTCCGCAGCAGAAGCTTTCTTCTTACGTGGCGTTGCCTGCTTTTTAGGAGCTTCAAATACGGGGCCGGCCGGACCAGCCGGGGCCGTTTGCGCTACGGCGGCCGTGGAAACCAGTGTAACCGCCAGCAATACAGCGGCTATTATATACTTCTTCATATCCATCAAAAGCAAAATACCTGTAGCCACCTCTGAAGCACATGCCGTGCCACACTCCTGGGGTTATGGTGCCGAAACGGCTGGTTAGCTAAGGTAGTTCATTTTCTAAAATTTGTAGGTAAGCCCTAAACCCAGGGTTTCCTTGAATTGAATGCGCTTGCCGCGCGTGTCGGGCTGGTCGGTGTGGCGAATGGGCACCAGAATGTCGTCATCATACACCAGGGTGGCGGCTACGTTGGCACTAAAAAACTTGTTGATCTTGAAATCGAGCAGGTTCTCCCAGTTGACATCGACATTCTGGGGGTTGTGGAAGTAGTTACTGAACAGCTCCAGGCGGGACTGATACGTTACGTTTTCCATGATGGGCTGCCGCAGGCGCGCATTCAGGTAGGCGCCCATCTCCTCGCGCAGCCGCTCACCGGTGCCGGCAATGGGCAGGCCATCGGGGCCGCGGCGCGCGGCGCGCACACCAAAGGCGCCGGCATCGGCCAGCGTCTGGTCGCCTACAATGGTGAACTTGCCCGTGGCGGGCGAAAGGAACAGGGAAAACCGTTCCGTGGGCTTATACTCAATACCCACCGAAGCCAGTATAAAAGCCGGCGCGAAAAAGCGGGACAGCAGCGAATCCGGCTTTTCTATATCAGTGGTGGGCGTGAGCTGGGTTTTCAGGTTAAGCTGGGCGGCGTAGGAAAGCACGTTAGTAAACTGCCGGCCGTAGCGGCTGTTCAGCTCCAGCCGGTCGTCGTTTTTGCGCAGGCGCGACTTGCCGGGCTTCAGCAGGCCATATACCAGGTCGGCGGCGGCATCGAAGCTGTGCACTCCCTCTTTATAGTGCGTATAGGCATTCCCGATGGCCAGCAGCGAGAGGGAGCTTTGTCCGCCCGCGGCCCAGTTGCTTAAGCTCACCTGGCTAAAATTGAGCGTGCCGGCCCCACCACGGTGCCAGCCCTGCATGGTATCTACCTCCGCCGATACTTTATAGGCCTCGGCCGGTACCGGGGCCCGGTTGGGCACTTGTGCCAAAGTAGTGACTGGCCGCAGCATGAGCAGCAGAACTAGTGCGCAGGAAGTAAGAGCGGAAAGTAAAAGCTGTTTCATAAGAGTGAAGTGGTGAAGAAGCAGAAAGGCCAGCTCTTGCTCACTACCGGAGAAAAAGCTGGCCTGGAAGCCTGAAACGAAAGTTTGGTTACACGCGGCTACGCAGCGAGTCCCGAATTTCCATCAGCAATACCTGGTCTTTGGTGGGCAGCGGGTCCGTAACCACTACCTCAGCCGGCTTCTTAAAGCGGTTAGCCAGCTTTACCAGCCAGAAAATGGCGAAGGCAATGATGATGAAGTAGAAAATGGCATTGATGAGGTTGCCATAGTTGAGGGTAGCGGCCCCGGCCGTTTTGGCGGCTTCTATGGTGGGGTACGATTTGCCATCCAGCGAAACAAACCAGTTCTTAAAATCGACTCCGCCGGTTATAAGGCCCAGAATAGGCATCAGGATATCATCGGTCAGGGAACCTACAATTTTGCCAAAGGAGGCCCCAATGATAACGCCGACGGCCAGGTCAAGCACATTCCCTTTGGAGATGAACTCCTTGAATTCGGATACAAAACCCATAAGCGGTGCTGGTAAGTTGGTGGAGAGTGAAAGTATAGCTGGGTAAATATACAATTACCGTTATTATATCCTATCACAGCAGTATTTTCATACCTGTGGCGTTAACCAGCGTGGTGGGCAACTTCCCCGGCTTGTATTCAGCAAAATGGCCGCCTGGAATACCACCCGCCGCGCAGGGCTTTTGCGTTATCTTTGCCGCCGTTCCCAACCTACCCACGCCCTATGCCTTCTTTCGACAACCTGCTGTATGAGCTGGACCCCGCCTCCGGCATTCTGACAATTACCATCAACCGGCCTACCAAGCTGAATGCGCTGAATGCCGCTACCATTACCGACATTAAAGCGGCCATGCAGCAGGCCCAGGACGATGCCCAGGTGCGCGGCATTATTCTGACAGGCAGCGGCGAGAAGGCCTTTGTGGCCGGCGCCGATATTGCCGAGCTGGCTCAGATGACCGAAATAACCGGCCGCCGCGTGGCCGAGTACGGCCAGGAGGCTTTCTGCTCTATTGAGGAAAGCACCAAGCCCGTTATTGCGGCCGTGAATGGCTTTGCGCTGGGCGGCGGCTGCGAGCTGGCCATGGCCTGCCACCTGCGGGTAGCTTCGGAAAACGCCCGCTTTGGCCAGCCCGAGGTAAACCTGGGCCTGGTGCCCGGCTACGGTGGCACCCAGCGCCTGGCCCAGCTCATTGGCAAAGGCAAAGCCCTGGAGCTCCTCATGACGGCTGACCTGGTGAATGCTGAGGAAGCCCTGCAGCTGGGCCTAGTCAACCACGTAGTAACCCGCACCGAGCTGCTGGACTTTTGCCGACAGCTGCTGAGCCGCATCTTAACGAAAGCGCCGCTGGCCGTGGGCCTCATCATCGACTGCGTAAACGCGGGCTACGACTCCGAGCGCCACGGCTACCAGACGGAGGCCAATGCCTTCAGCCGCTGCTGCGCTTCCGAGGATTTCCATGAAGGCACGCAGGCTTTCCTGGAGAAGCGCCCGGCCGTTTTCACGGGCCGCTAAGCAACCTGACCTTGAGTTGAATACTGGTTCTTAGCCTATTTAACTCATCACTTCACCATTTCACCACTTCACCTTTTGAGTGTAGCGAAAAAACTGGCTGGGCAAACGGCCGTGTATGGCATTAGTAGCATTGTAGGGCGGGTGCTGTCCTACCTGCTGGTGCCCATTTATACCAGCCGGTTTGCGGCCGCCGAGTACGGTATAGTAACGGCGCTGTATGCCTACGTTTCGTTTCTGAACGTGGTGTTCACCTACGGGATGGAAACGGCCTACTTCCGCTTCGCCAACCGCCCCGATACCGACCGGAAAGCGCTGTACAGCCAGGTACTCAGTCTGCTGCTGATTAGCAGCGTGGTGCTGAGCGGTCTGCTGGCCCTGCTGGCCACGCCGCTCATGAACCTGATGCACCTGCCGCCCGGCCATGAGCGTTACGCCGTCTGGATTGCGCTGATTCTGGGCCTGGATGCCATGGCTGCCATTCCGTTTGCGCGCCTGCGCCTGGAAAACAAGGCCCGTAAGTTTGCCACCATCCGGCTGGTCAATATCCTGCTCACAGTAGGCCTGAACCTGTTTTTCCTGGTGCTGTGCCCCGATGTGCTGGCCGGCAAATACCTCCCTGGCCTACAGTCCATCCTCGCGCCGCTGTATGACCCCAGCATTGGCGTGGGCTACGTGTTCCTTTCTAACCTGGCGGCCAGCGCCCTCACGCTGCTCCTGCTGTGGCGTGAGCTGACGGACTTCCGCTTCCGCCTGGATTTGCCTGCACTCAAACCCATGCTGCGCTATGCCTACCCTCTCATGCTCATGGGCCTGGCGGGCATGGTAAACGAAACCCTGGACCGGATTCTGCTGGGCTCCTGGCTACCCCAAGGCTTTTACCCGGGCAAGACCAACCTGGCGGCAGTGGGTATTTACGGGGCCTGCTACAAGCTCAGCATCTTCATGTCCCTGGTTATTCAGGCCTTCCGCTACGCGGCCGAGCCTTTCTTCTTTTCGCAAAGCACCAACAAGAACTCTCCGGCCACTTTTGCCCTTATTCTGAAGTGGTTTACCATCTGCTGCGCGCTGATTTTCGTGCTCATCAGCGTGAATATTGAGGACTTCTCTCTGCTGTTCCTGCGCCGGCCGGAGTACCGCGAGGGTATTGTGGTGGTGCCGGTATTGCTGCTGGCCAACCTCTTTCTGGGCATGTACTACAACCTTTCGGTATGGTTTAAGCTCACCGATAAAACGTATTTCGGGACGTACATTGGTTTTGGCGGTGCTTTGCTTACCATTGCCCTTAACTTCCTGCTGATTCCGCTGCTGGGCTATATGGGTAGCGCCCTCACCACGCTGGCCTGTTATTTCTCCATGGCAGCCATTTGCTGGTGGCTGGGCAACCGGCATTTCCCGGTGCCTTACCCTATTTTCCGCCTGGGGCTTTGGCTGGCGCTGGCCATTGGGCTGGTAGCCGTTTCCTGGTACACGCCGGTAGCAGGGTACTGGCTGCGCCACTTGTTCCACCTGGTTTTGTGCGCGGCTTTTGCCGGGCTGGTGTACCTGGTGGAAATCCGGGGGCGGCGGGCCGCCCTGGTTTCGTAGCTTTGTTTGGTGCCTGCGCACAACTTCTCCGCGTTCTTCCCGTTTCCGATGCAGATTCCCATCATCAACCGTTCTCATCATCCTTTGCCTGCTTACCAGACGGCCCACGCCGCCGGCCTCGACCTGCGCGCCAACCTGACGGAAAGCGTTACGCTGAAACCTTTGCAACGCGCCCTGATTTCCACGGGTCTTTTCCTGGAAATTCCGGTGGGCTATGAGGCCCAGATCCGGCCCCGCAGCGGGCTGGCCTACAAGCATGGCATCGGCATCGTAAACAGCCCCGGCACCATTGATGCCGATTACCGGGGCGAGCTGAAGGTGCTGCTGGTTAACCTTTCTGACCAGGAGTTTGTGGTGGAAGATGGGGAACGAATTGCGCAGCTCATCGTAGCCCGGCACGAAACTATTGTGTGGGAGCCGGTAGCAGAGCTAAGCGAAACGGGTCGGGGTGCGGGTGGCTACGGCAGTACCGGCGTCCACTAGCCCTGGTTTTTATAGCTGATTTAACTACTTACACATCCATACCAAAACTGACCTTCTGATATGAGAATCATTGTCCCGATGGCCGGCATGGGCAAACGCATGCGCCCCCACACGCTTACTGTTCCCAAACCCCTGATTCCGATTGCCGGCAAGCCGATTGTGCAACGCCTGGTAGAGGATATTGCTAAAGTATGCGGCGAGCAGGTAGAGGAAGTAGCCTTTATTGTGGGTCGTTTCGGGGCGGAAGTAGAGAAAAGCCTCGTGCAGATTGCCGAGTCAGTGGGCGCCAAAGGCTCCATCTACTATCAGGACGAGCCGCTGGGCACGGCCCACGCTATTCTCTGCGCCAAAGAATCTCTGACCGGCCCGGTAGTAGTGGCTTTCGCCGATACGCTGTTTAAAGCAGATTTTACCCTGGATTCCTCCGTGCCCGGCACCATCTGGGTGCAGCGCGTGGACGACCCCAAGCCGTTTGGCGTGGTGAAGCTGGACGAGCAGGGCCACATCACGGATTTCGTGGAGAAGCCTCAGGAGTTTGTTTCCGATCTGGCCATCATCGGCATTTACTACTTCCAGGACGGTGACTACCTGCGCGACGAGCTGCAGTACCTGCTGGATAACGACATCAAGGACAAAGGCGAGTACCAGCTCACTAATGCCCTGGAGAACATGAAAAACAAAGGCACCGTGTTCGTGCCCGGCCGCGTAACCGAGTGGCTGGACTGCGGCAACAAGGATGCCACCGTATACACTAACCAGCGCTACCTGGAATACCTGCAGGAGCGCGGCGAAAACCTGGTTGCCTCCTCGGCCCAGCTCACCAACAGTGTGGTAATTCCGCCGGTGTATATCGGCGAAAATGCCATCATCAACAATTCCGTGGTGGGTCCGCACGTTTCCATCGGCAACAATACCGCCGTGCGCGACTCCGTGCTTTCCAACACCATCGTGCAGCAGTCGGCTACGGTACTGCACGCCAACGTGACCAACTCCATGATTGGCAACCACGCCACGGTAACGGGCAAGCCCGACGACCTGAGCCTGGGCGACTACAACGTGGTGCGCGTTTGATAAAAGGCACTTTTCGGCCGCGGCGTTGTTCTGGCATTACCAGTGGCACGCCGCGGCCGATTATCTTGTTTGCTCCCCGTTTTCCGTTTATGCCTCGTTCTTCCGCTTTTGTTGTTCTGCTACTTCTGGCATTAGGGCTGGGGGCTGGGCCGGTTATGGCACAGCAGCCCGCGGCCAAAACGGAGAAACCGGCCAAGCGCCAAAAGCTCACGCGCAAAGAAAAGCGCGAGCTGAAGCACCGCGCGGCCGTAGAGCAGGCCCGCCAGCAGGTGCACGAGCTGACGGAAAAAGAGCGGGAGCTCAGCGAGTCTTACTTTGTGGAGGGCGTGAAGTATGCCCTGCTGGAGGACTACACCAAGTCTCTGGAACGGCTGCTGGCCGCCTACCGCATCAACCCCAATAATGCCGCCATCAACTACAAGATTGCGGAAACCAACCTGCTGACCGGCAACCTGAAGGATGCCACCAACTTTGCTACGGCAGCCCTGAAGCTGGACGGCAAGAACCCCTACTACTACCTGTTGCTGGCCCAGATTTACGCCTCCCAAAAGCAGTTTGATGAGGCAGCGCAGGTGTATACCTCCCTCATTAAGGACGTGCCCGACTCGGGCTACTACCTCTTTAACCTGGCCGACCTGTACCTGGCGCAAAACAAGCTGCCGGAAGCCCTGGCTACCCTGGAGCAGGCCGAAAAGCAGTTTGGCCCGCTGGATGAGGTATCCTTCAAGAAGCAGCAGATCTACCTGCGCCAGAACAACCTCGACAAAGCCCTGCAGGAAGGCGAGGCCCTGATTACGGCTAACCCTAACGAAGTGCGCTACGTGCTGGCCCAGGCCGAAATGTACGCCGCCAACAACCGCCTGCCCGATGCCATTCGGGTGGCCAACCAGGCGCTGGCGCAGGACCCCGACAACCCCCAGGCGCACATGATTCTGGCCGACGTATACCGCCAGCAGAACAACCCCGCGGAGTCGCAGGTACATTTAAAGCAGGCCTTCAGCAGCCCCGGCCTGGATATTGATCAGAAAGTCCGGATTCTGGTAGACTACATCAAGCAGCTGCCCAACCCCGCGCTGGAAAAGCCCGCCCTGGAGCTGGCCGACCTTACTATGCGGGCTCACCCCAAAGAAGCCAAGGCGTTTGCCGTGGCCGGCGATATTCAGTCCATCACGGAGCACAAGAAAGAGGCCCGCACTTCTTACCTGAAAGCCCTGAAGCTGGATAACTCCAAATTTCAGATCTGGCAGCAGGTGGTTTTAATTGACGCCGAGCTGAACCAGACGGATTCTCTGTTGGTGCATTCCAACCGCGCCCTGGAGCTGTTCCCCAACCAGGCCGTTTTCTGGTTTTATAACGGCACGGCGCATCTGCTGAACAAAAGCGCCTCCAAGGGCGTGAAGGCCCTGGAATACGGCAAAAAGCTGGCCGCCGACAACCCCGAGCTGCAGGCACAGTTTGATATTCAGCTGGGCGATGCTTACCACGAGCTGAAGGACTACCCCAAGTCAGACGCGGCTTATGATGCGGCCTTGGTGTTTGACGCCAACAATGCTCAGGCGCTGAATAACTACAGCTACTTCCTGTCGTTGCGCGGTGAGAAGCTGGACAAGGCCAAGGAAATGTCGGGCAAACTGGTGAAGCAGTTTCCCGACAATGGCACCTACCTGGACACGTATGCCTGGGTGCTGTACAAAATGAAAGACTATACCGGTGCCCGGCAGTACCTGGAGAAGGCGCTGAAGTCCTCCAAAGACGGCACCGTAACCGAACATTACGGCGACGTTCTGTTCCAGCTTGGCGATATTGCCGGCGCATATACGCAATGGCAGCAAGCCAAGCGCCTGGGCGGGGCCTCCAAACTCCTCGACCGGAAGCTCAAAGACCGTAAATTGTATGAATAGACGCTTCGCACCCTTGGTGCTTGGGCTGATTCTGATGCTGTTGGGTGCCTGCACCCGCAAAGCCGTACCTACCCGCCCGGCCGCCACGGAAGTGCCCAAAGTGGTGGATCTGGTACACGCCGATAACCTGGATTTCAAGTTTCTCTCGGCCAAGGGAAAAGCTCAGATTGAAACCAACGGCGAGAAAATGCCCAATGCTAACCTGTCCTTGCGCATGCGGAAAGACAGCATTATTTGGGTATCCGTCTCGGTGGTAGGTGTGGAAGTGCTGCGTGCTCACCTCACCCCCGATTCCGTGCAGATTCTGGATAAGCTGCACCGGGAGTACTACGCCGGTAACTTCGAGTATCTGCGGCAGCGCTTCAACCTGCCCGTCACTTTCCAGCAGATTCAGGCCCTGGTGGTGGGCAACTACGTGCCTTCCTCTGATGTGAATACCCCGCCTACGGTAAGCACTGAGGGGCCGCTGCAGAAAGTGCAGTACCAGCAGTCCTCGCTGTTTGTGGAGCAGCTGATTGAGCAAACCCGGCAGCGGGTGCAGAAGCTGGCCGTAAAAGACCAGAACAGCAAAACCAACTTCACGGTAGACTATTCCGATTTTAAGCCCCTGCTGCCCCAGCCGCAGCAGTTCGCCAATGCGCTGCTGGTCATGATTCAGCCACCCAACGGCCCGGCCTCCACTGCTTCCATTAATTTCCGTAACATCGACGTGGATAAGGAGCGTCTATCGTTCCCGTTCTCGGTGCCCTCAGATTATGTGCGGAAAAAGTAGGGCACGTTTTGCCATTTTACTGATGCTGGTGCTGCTGGCCTTCTCCGGCATGTCTCAGACGCGGCGCACCAGCCGTACGGGGCGCACCAAGGCCCAGCTGGAGCGCGAGAAGCGCAACGCCCTGCGCGATATTCGCGAGACCAGCCGTATTCTGCAGCAAACCCAGCAGCGCAAGGAAGCCACCATTGGCCAACTGAACGCGCTGAAAGAGAAAATTGCGGGCCAGCAGAACGTCATCAATAATATTTCCAGCGAGCTGAAATACCTGGACTCCGACGTGCGCCAGACGGAAACCCAGGTGCAGCAGACCCAGCATACCCTGCAGCAGCTAAAGGAGGAATATTCCCGGCTGATTTATGCCTCGGCCAAAACAGCTAACAGCTACAACCGCATCATGTTCCTGTTCGCCTCGGAGTCGTTCAACCAGATGCTGCGGCGCCTGCAGTACGTGCGCCAGTACTCGGAGGTACGCAAGGCCCAGGCCGCCCAGATTACCGACACCCAGGAAAAGCTGAACCGGCAGCTAACCGGGCTGCACGCCAAACGGCAGGAGAAATCGAGCCTGCTCTCTTCCCAGCTAACTGAAAACCGCAACCTGCTGACCATTAAAACCCAGCAGGACCAGGTTGTCACGCAGCTCAGCCGCCAGGAGCAAACCCTGCGTCAGAAGCTGGCCACCCGCCAGAAAGCCGTGAGCCGCTTGGATAACCTGATTGCGCAGCGCGTGCGGGAGGAAATTGCCCGGGCTGCCCGCGCCGCGGCCGCCAAAGCAGCCGCGCGGGCAGCAGCGGCCAGCCGGGGCAATGCGCCGGTGCGCAGCCCCGGCAGCACGGCCCGTAACGCGCCGGCCGAGGCCGAGGTGGAACGCACGGACCGCGTAACGCTGACCCCCGAAACAGCGGTGCTCTCTTCTTCCTTTGCGGATAACCGGGGCCGTTTGCTCTGGCCCGTGGGCCGGGGCTTTATTGCCCAGCGCTTTGGGAAGCACCCGCACCCCGTGTTAAAGCACGTGGTAGTAGAAAACCGGGGCGTAGATATTCAAACTAACTCCGGCGAGACGGTGCGCTCCGTGTTTGAGGGCAAAGTGCTGACGGTGGCCAGCATTGCGGGCATGAACAACATTGTCATGATTCAGCATGGGGAATACTTCACGGTGTATGCTAAGCTGCGCAGCGTGAGCGTGAGCGAGGGCCAGCATGTAGAGGCCCGGCAGGCCATTGGCACCGTGTACACGGACTCGGAGGGCACCAGTGAGGTACAATTCCAAGTATGGCGCAACAGCGCGAATCTGAATCCGGAAAACTGGCTGGGCCGCAAATAAGGTACCCTGAAACCGGCCGGAAATAGCACAAAAAAAACACCGTACAGCGCACGGTGCCTTTCTGAGCTATGAAAACAAACTTAGCTATCAGTCTATTCTCTACCGCTGGCGGCAGCGAGTGGCAGAGAATGCCCCCGATAACAGGCGAAAGATAGGAAAATTCCGTCGTTTATAACAGCGGTTTTTCGTCGAATCTGTATTTTTTCTCGGTGTATTCCCTTATTTTACGATAAAGGACATTTCATAGTTTTGGGATTTATCAAATAAGATTTAGGCGTCCCATAAGACCTGCCCGGTAAGACTGGCCAATGGGTATCTCCAGGCCTCCTTTCGGACCATCTATTATCACCGCATCAGCTTCGATAGAGTTAATTTTATCCAGCTGCACAATGTACTTGCGGTGTACCCGCAGAAAGGTGCGCGTCGGTAGCTTGGACTCAATATCCTTCATGGTGGTATAAATCGTCAGGCGCTCAGTGATGGTGTGAATGTTCACGTAGTCGCCCAGCGCTTCGATGAAATTGATATCGGTGATTTTTACGCGCTGCAGCTTCTGCTCGTGCTTTACGAAAATCTCATTGCGGCTGCTCATGTACAGAGCCTGCGCCGAGTCGTTGGCCATTTTCAACAGCCCTTCCAGCTTCTGCTTCTCCTGCTCCAGCAACAGCTGAGTGCGCCGCAGTTCCAAATGCATGGATACTTCCCGGGCCAGAATAGTGAGGGCCTCCCGTTGTTGAACAGAAAGGGCGTGTGGTTCAGTATGCAGTGTACACAGCGTACCTAGTGGTATGCCTTCCGGCGTGAGCAGCGGCGCCCCAGCATAAAACCGGATGCTGGGCTCGTCGGTTACCAGGGGGTTGTTCTGAAACAGGGGGTCTTCGGTGGCATTATTCACTTCGTAAACGCCCTTTTCAGTGAACATGGCGTGTTGGCAGAACGCCATATTACGCGGCGTTTCCGGCGTGGCTTCCAGGCCCAGGTTAGATTTAAACCACTGCCGCTCGGCATCTACTAGCGAAACCAGTGAAATTGGCGTTCCGCAGATGATAGCAGCCAGCCGGGTTAAGGCATCCAGTGAAGGCTCGGGTGGCGTATCCAGCACCTGATAGCTATGCAGAGCCTCTAACCGCTCTTCTTCACTCACTACTTTCATGGTAGGAGCCGCTGGCAGACCAGTTTCGGAGGCGGAAGCTTTGTAAGGAATCATAACAGGAAGTTCAACTGGCCCACTACTTTAGAGTAAGCTCTTAACAAAAGTACTGGGTGAAGGTGGGATTTCAACCGTTGTAAACCCATAGGACTTGGTTTAATTGGCGAATACCTACGTAGTTACCGCACCATTCAGATTGTCAAAATGTGCACAGCAAGCCTGGCCATTCAATCTGCATTTGGAAATTATAGGGTACCTTTGCCAATCCTGTAGCTGCACGAAGTGCGTATACAAGATTTCAACTTCAAAACCGGCCCTCAAGGGCCTTGTGCCATGACATTCGCCACACTTCTACTGGGTATCGGTAACTTCGGAGGCACTGAGCTTCTGCTTATCGGCCTGGCCATTATTCTGCTTTTTGGGGCTAAGCGTATTCCGGAGCTATTCCGGGGCATGGGCCAGGGTATCCGCGAGTTTAAGGATGCCTCCAAGGAGGAAAAGCCCGAGTACCGGGACGGTCCTTCCAACCCCAACAATCCTACGCAACCACGTCAGTAATTTTCTGTCATGAATACTCCATTTCTTCTTTTTCTGGGTGACCTAGGCGGTGGTGAGCTGATGCTGATCATGGTGGTTATCCTGATCTTCTTTGGCGCCAACAAGATTCCGGAGCTGGCGCGGGGCCTGGGCAAAGGCATTCGGGAGTTCAAGGATGCTTCGCGGGAAATCCGCAGTGAGATTGAGAACTCCGGGCAGCCGCAGCAGCCGTACCAGCAGCAATTCAACCAGCAGTATGCCGCGCCGCAGCAGCCGGTGGCCCCTCCGGTGGCACCCACGCACGTAGCACCGCCCATGGATGGGGGCATTACCCCGCCTACGCCGGAAGAACAAACCCGCCTCGATCAACCGACCAACTGATTCTCTGACTTTGAGACGCTTTAACTCCCTCACGGAAGTTCGCCACGAGCTGACGGCAGGCACCATGACCTGTCGTCAGCTCGTGGAGTATTATCTGGATAATATCCGGCAGAAAAGTGACCTGAATGCTTTTCTGGAAGTATTTACTGATGAAGCCCTGGCCCAGGCCGATGCCGTGGACGCCAAGCTGGCGGCCGGTACTGCCGGCCGCCTGGCGGGTATGGTACTAGGCATTAAGGACGTGCTGGCTTACAAGGACCACGCCCTGCAAAGCAGCAGCCATATCCTGGACGGCTTCAAGTCGCTGTACACGGCCACGGCCGTGCAGCGCCTCCTTGATGAAGATGTTATCATCATCGGCCGCCAGAACTGTGACGAATTTGCCATGGGTGCCTCCAATGAGACGTCCTATTTTGGCCCCGTGCGCAACGAGGCCGACCCGGAGCGGGTGTCCGGGGGCTCCTCGGGCGGCTCGGCCGTGGCCGTACAGGCCGATATGTGCCTGGCTTCGCTGGGTACGGATACGGGCGGTTCCGTGCGGCAGCCGGCTGCTTTCTGCGGTATTATTGGCTTCAAGCCTACGTATTCGCGCATCTCACGCTACGGACTTTCTGCTTATGCTTCTTCTTTTGACCAGGTAGGTACCCTCACCCGCTCCGTGGAAGATGCGGCGCTGCTGCTGGAGCTGATGGCTGGCCCCGATAATTTCGACAGCACCGGTAGCCAGCGCGAGGTGCCGGCTTACAGCCAGTTGCTGGAGCCTGCCCCACACTACCGCATTGCCTACATTCGGGATTGTATGGAGCGCCCGGGCCTGAACCCGGAAATTAAAGCGGCCACGGAAGATGCCCTGGAGCAGCTGCGCAGCCAGGGCCACGTGGTGGAAGCGGTAGAATTCCCCTACCTCGACTACATCGTGCCCACTTACTACATCCTGACCACCGCCGAAGCCAGCTCCAACCTGAGCCGCTACGACGGGGTGAAATTTGGCTACCGCGCCCCCGACGCTACTGATCTGGAGTCGCTCTACAAGAAAACCCGCTCCCAGGGCTTCGGCCCCGAGGTACAGCGGCGCATTCTGCTGGGCACCTTCGTGCTTTCGGCCAGCTACTACGACGCTTACTATACCAAAGCGCAGCGCGTACGCCGCCTCATCAAGGAAACTACCGATGAGCTGCTGCGCCAGTACGATTTCCTGGTGCTGCCTACTACCCCCACTACTGCTTTCCGCATCGGGGAGAATAAAAAAGATACTTTAGCAATGTATCTTGCTGATATCTTTACTGTTCAGGCTTCTTTGGCAGGCGTACCAGCTGTTTCTGTTCCTTTTGGTCAGGACGCGGCCGGGCTGCCTATTGGCTTGCAGATTCTGAGCGGCGCCTTCCGCGAAGAGCACCTGTTTGCCTTTTCCAAGTCCGTCACGGAAACCTTAACCCCGGCCGCTACTTGATGAGTCCATCGTTCCGCACCTCCGCCCTGCTTCTCTTCCTGGCCACCGTGGCGCGCCCTACTTTGGGGCAAACCCTGCCCGAACTGAAACCGGACGCCCTCCGTGCGGACGATACCCTGCGCGCCCAGCAACAGCTGCTGCGCGCTGACTCGCTGGTAGCTGAGCCGGTGTTTTCGCCGGACTCTGCCCTGCTGGTGTGGCGGCAAACTCCACCGGCTGTGCGCGACCTGGTGGCCGACCGGATTGCGTGCTACGAGTCCGACATGCCGCTGGTGTTCAATAACACGGTGATGGCTTTCGTGAATTACTTCACGGTGCGCAACCGCACGTATACCCAGCGGGTGCTGGAGCGCCAGAACTTATACTTCCCGCTGTTTGAGAAGTATCTGGCCAAGTACCATCTGCCGCAGGATTTGAAATATCTGGCGGTAGTGGAATCGGCACTCTTGCCCCAGGCCCGCTCCCATGCCGGGGCGGTGGGCCTGTGGCAGTTTATGGGCCCCACCGCTGGCGACCTGCGCCTGCGCCGCGATGAGTTTGTGGATGAGCGCATGAACCCGGAGAAATCGACGGAGGCAGCCTGCAAGTACCTGCGGGATTTGTACCGCTACTTCGGCGACTGGGAATTGGTGCTGGCCGCCTATAATTACGGCAGCGGCAACATCAACAAGGCTATCCGGCGGGCCGGTGGGCAGCGTAGCTTCTGGGCTATTTACAACTACCTGCCCAAGGAAACGCGCAACTACGTACCCACTTTCACGGCCACGCTCTACACCCTCAACTACGCCAAAGAGCACGGCCTGCATTCCGAAACGCTGAACTACCGCTACCCGGAGCCAACGGATACGCTGCTGATTTCCGGCCGCTCGCTGGATTTGTACAAGCTGGCGAAGTCGATGGGGCTGGACTCCACCACGATTCTCAGCTATAACCCGGAGCTGCGCAAGCATTACATCCCCGAGACATTTCGCAACTACCCGCTGCAGGTACCCAGCTGCGTGCGTACCGAGCTGGTAGCCCAGGACCGCAACACGCTGCTGGACTACTGCAAAGTAACGCTGCTCCCACCGGCGCCCATCGTCCCGCTTAATCCCTTGCTGAACGGGGCTGATTCCACCGATACAATGGTGGCCGCCAGCGAGCCAGCCATTCCGGCAGAGAAGCCCCGCTACCGCCGGGCCCGCCACACGGTGCGCCGGGGAGAAACCGTAGCCAGCGTAGCCAACCGCTACGACGTAGACCCCAGCCAGATTCGGCGGTGGAACAAGCTGCGGAAAGGACAAAAATTGGTGGCCAGGCAGCAACTGTATGTATATGTGCCGGTAGCCGTTGAGAAACCCGAAGCGGTGGTAGCGGTAAAGCCCAAACGGACCGCACCAGCTAAGCTGCCGGTGGTAGTGGCGAAAAACGACGCCGATACGGCCACGGTAGTAGCTCAAATTGCTGTCCCGGCCCCGGTAGCGGCGGAGGAGCTTATGCAAGCCAAGACTCCGGAAGTAGCCGTTCTAACCCGCAAGGTTACGGAGAAGCCTTCGCCACGCCCGGCACCGGCGCGCACAGTGGCTGCCGTTGCCACGGAGAAAAATACTTCGGAGCCTCCCGTAGCCCGCCCGGCTACCAGCTCCGACGATGACAGCCTGCCCGCGGAATATGTAGTCCGCCCCGGCGACTATCTGACTAAAGTAGCCCGCGAGCAAGGCGTAACTGTTGCCCAGCTAACCGCCTGGAACCGCCTGGAATCAAGCCAGGTGGTGCCAGGGCAGAAGCTGGTACTGCACGCGCCGGCCCCGGAAGAAGTCGTAGCCGAAGCTCGTCCCAAAATCCAGGAGCCTCGTGCTACAGCAGGCACTAAAACGGCCGGCCGCCCTACCCCCATGCCAGCCCGCGTACATTTAGTACAGCCCGGCGACACGCTCTATAATATCTCCCGGCGCTATCAGGGAGTAACGGTGGAGCAGCTGCGCAAGCTCAACCATCTTACTTCCGATGAAGTGAAGCCCGGCCAGAAGCTGATAGTACAGAGCTAACTTTCAGTTAGTACTGCATGAAAAGGGAGCACCGCTACTGTGGTGCTCCCTTTTTATTTTACAGTTTACACAGATTCAATTAACAACCCGCCCGGACAAATAAGGCATATTTCCGAAGCGTTTAAACCACTCCAACAAAGGGTACAGCAGTCAGTTTTTGCCTGACACATTCTCCTATTTAAAGTGCCAGTAGTGCACTGGTTTTTGAGGCATTTTCCGGCACCGGCGCACCTCTTTCCGGAGCGACTCTGTTTACGCTGCATGCCGCCTAAACTTTGATTCCGGGCAAATTCGCCCCAACTTGCTTCTTGCCTCACACCCGAGGAACCACCCTACCATTGCACGCATGCTGAAAATAAATAAACAGGAAGCGCTGGATTATCACTCCCGCACACCCGCCGGCAAGATTGAAGTTGTTCCCACCAAGCCCGTCAGTACCCAGCTGGATCTGGCGCTGGCTTACTCCCCGGGAGTTGCCGAGCCCTGTAAGGAAATTGCCGCCGATAAGGACGCCGTTTATAAGTACACCGCCAAGGGAAACCTGGTCGCCGTTATCAGCAACGGCACGGCGGTGCTGGGCCTGGGCAACATTGGCCCCGATGCCTCCAAGCCCGTGATGGAAGGTAAAGGCGTACTGTTCAAGAAGTTTGCCGGCATCGACTGCTTTGATATTGAAATTGATGCCACCGACCCCGACGAGTTCATCAAGATTGTAAAGGCCCTGGAGCCCACCTTCGGCGGCATCAACCTGGAAGACATTAAAGCACCGGAGTGCTTCCGCATTGAAACCGAGCTGCGGGAGAAGATGAACATTCCGCTGATGCACGACGACCAGCACGGCACCGCCATTATTTCCTCGGCGGCGCTGCTTAACGGGCTGGAAGTTGTGGGCAAGCGCATTGAGGATATTAAGCTGGTAGTAAGCGGCGCCGGGGCGGCGGCCATTTCCTGCCTGCGCCTGTACCTGGCGCTGGGTTTGAAGCTGGAAAACGTAGTGGTGTTCGATAAGGACGGCGTTATCAACTCCAGCCGCACGGAGCTCGACCCACTGCAGTTCCAGTTTGCCACCCAGCGCCCCATCACCAAACTGGCCGAGGCCATGGAAGGCGCCGACGTGTTCCTGGGTCTTTCAGCGGCCAATGTGCTGCCCGCCGAGCTGCTCCTGCTGATGGCCGACAACCCCATTGTGTTTGCCCTGGCTAACCCCGACCCGGAAATTGCCTACGAGCTGGCCATGGCTACCCGCCCGGACATTATAATGGCTACCGGCCGCTCCGACCACCCCAACCAGGTGAACAACGTGCTGGGCTTCCCTTACATTTTCCGGGGAGCCTTGGACGTGCGCGCTACGGAAATCAATGAGGAAATGAAGCTGGCGGCGGTAAAAGCCTTGTCCGAGCTGGCGAAGGAAGCCGTGCCGGATATGGTAAACCGCGCCTACGGGGACAACACGCTGGCTTTTGGCCGCACCTACCTCATTCCGAAGCCGCTGGACCCCCGCCTGATTACCACCGTAAGCCCGGCCGTGGCCAAAGCCGCCATGGAAAGCGGCGTGGCCCGTATTCAGATTGATGATTTCCTGGCCTACGAAGACGAGCTGCGCAGCCGCCTGGGCGTCAATCAGAAGCTGATGAACCGCATTACGCAGGCCGCCCGCAGCAACCCCAAGCGCGTGGTGTTTGCCGATGGCGACAGCTACAAAACCCTTAAAGCCGCCCAGATTCTCAGCGAAGAAGGTATTGCCAAGCCTATTCTGCTGGGCAACCGCAACAAAATTGCGCGCCTGGCTGCCGAAAACAGCCTGGACCTGGAAGGGTGCGAAATCATTGATATTCTGCAGCAGGAAGCGAAGCGGGAAGAGTATGCCAACCTGCTCTACCAGAAGCGCCAGCGCCGGGGCATTACACTGTATGAAGGCCGCCGCCTGCTGCGGGAGCGAAACTATTACGGCTCCATGATGCTGGAAACCGGCGAGGCCGATGCCTTCATTACCGGCCTCAGCAAGGACTACGGCAAGTCTATTGTGCCTTCTCTGCAGGTGATTGGGGTGGAAGCCGGCGTGCAGCGTGTGGCGTCTATGTACATCATTCAGCACAAGAAAGGCCCATTCTTCTTTGCCGATACCACTGTGAACATCGACCCCACGGCTGAGGAGATGGTGGACATCATTGGCCTCACGGCCCGTGCCGTGCGCTTTTTTGATGCCGAGCCCCGGGTGGCGGTTATCAGCTACTCCAACTTCGGCTCCAACCCCGGCGAGCTGCCCGACAAAGCCCGCAAGGCCACCGAGCTGGCCAAGAAGCGCTATCCAGAGTTGATTATCGACGGCGAAATGCAGGCCAACACCGCCCTGAACCCAGAGCTGCTGCGCGAGCAGTATCCCTTCTCCGAGCTGGCCGAAAAAGGCGGCGCCAACACCCTCATTTTCCCCAACGTTATCAGCGGCAACATTGCCTACAAGGTAATCCAGGAAATTGGCGGGGCCGAGGTAATTGGGCCGGTGCTGATGGGTATGCGCAAGCCGGTGCACATTCTGCAGCTGGGCGCCTCCGTGCGGGAAATCGTGAACATGGCCGCCATTGCGGTGGTAGATGCCCAACAGCCGCAGGACCGCCTGTAGTATACCAACTGATGGCCGTAGCGCAACGCTTTTCGGAGGGTTGCGTTACGGCCATTTTATTGCCCTAAAGTGCAGTTTGCAGGATAGAAAACCGGCTTTCTGGTGTTAGTTGCGTACCTTCTGGGCTCAAAGCCTACTTCCTCTGATTCTCTAAATCTACCCACCCCTGCATGATTGCCTACCTCGACGGTAAACTAGCCTATAAAGATCCTACCCTGGCCATTATCGACCTTAACGGCCTGGGTTATGAAGTAAAAATATCCCTGGCCACCTATTCAAAGCTGCCGGCCGAGGGTGAAAAAGCGAAACTTTACACTTATCAGCATATTAAGGAAGACGCGCAGGCCCTGTACGGCTTCCTGGACCCCAACGAAAAGTCGCTGTTTATGCAGCTGATTTCTGTGTCGGGCATTGGGCCGGGCACGGGTATTGTGATGGTATCTTCCATGTCGGTGGGGGAAATCCGGCAGGCTATTGTGCAGGAAGATGTACGCTCTATTCAGAGTATTAAAGGCGTGGGGCCCAAAACGGCCCAGCGCGTGGTGCTGGAGTTGAAAGATAAATTCCGGAAGGAAGAGCTTTTGGCTAAAGCCGGTTATGATACGGTGCCTTTGGCCCGGCAGCACAATACCAACCGCTCGGAAGCGTTAGCAGCTTTGGTTACCCTGGGCTTTGCCCGGGCGGCGGCCGAGAAACAATTAGACCAGATCCAGCACCGCCATGGCAACGATCTGAGCGTGGAAGAATTAATTAAATTTGCCCTTAAGTCCCATTAGGAATCCCCCTGTCCCTGCTGACAATTGAATACCGGTAAGCACTCCTTCACCGCCGTATCCGTCGTTTTTGCGTCACTACTGGCTTGGTGGTCGCAGGCTGAGGCCACCGGAGCCGGCGCTTTTGCATTTCAGGACCTATGGTCAGCAGGCCGGTTAATGCTGGCCGTGGATACCCCGCGCACGGTGTTGCCAGCCGATACCAGCCGCTACCGGCCCAGCCGCCGCCCCAAAGTAGCCCCGGCCGACCGGGTGGGCAACCGCCTGAGCCCGCAGCGCCGCGAGTCGCCGCTGCTGCTGGACCTGCCCTCCAACGTGAACCTGAACGTGACCGTGGACGACAGCCTGCAGGGCGTGGATCTGTCGGAAACTGTGGGGGACAGCATCAACTACCGCGACCCCACGCGGATGACGTTTGAGGAGTATTCCCGCTGGCAGGAACAGCAAACCATCCGCAACTACTTCCGCAATAGGGCGGCTGGTGGCGTAGCCGGCGAGGCTAACACGCCGGCCGTTGCCCAGCGCCTGATTCCCAAAATCTACCTGGGCCCGGCCGCTGACCGTATTTTTGGCGGCAGCTTTGTGGATATCCGCCCCAATGGTTCGGTTACCGTGCGCGCGGGCGCCAAGTTCAACCGCAACCGCAACCCCACGCTCACGCTGCGCCAGCAGAAAACCGGCGACTTCAACTTTGAGCAGCAAATGAATCTGAACCTCGCCGGCCAGATTGGTGAGAAGCTGCGGGTGACGCTCAACTACGATACGAAGGCGGCTTTCGACTTTGAGAATAATATGAAGCTCGATTTCACGGGCTTCGATACCGATATCATCCGCAAGATTGAGTTGGGCAACGTGAGTCTGCCGCTCAATAACTCGCTTATTCAGGGCGGGCAGAATCTGTTTGGCGTGAAAACCCAGCTGCAGTTTGGCAAGCTGGCCGTAACGGCCGTGGCCGCTACCCTGCGCGGCCAGGCCGATGAGGTGCGCGTGCAGAACGGCGGCCAGAGCCGGCCCTTTGAGATTAAAGCCAGCCAGTACGAGCGGGACCGGCACTTCTTCCTGTCGCAGTTTTTCCGCGACCGGTACGATGCTGCCCTGCGCAACCTGCCCACCATTCAGTCGGGCATTGAAATCCGGCGCCTGGAGGTGTACGTGACCAACGACAACCGCGCCACCGACAACCTGCGCAACGTGGTCAGCCTCATGGACCTGGGCGAGCCCCGCGTGATATACCGCAATGAACTGTTCAGCAAGCAGCTGCCCCCCCGTACCCCGGCTGCCAATGATGCCAACAAGGAATTTCAGACAGTATTAGGGGGCGGTCAGGCTGCCCGCAGCAACCTCACTACGGATAACTTCCTTAACTCCATTGGCCTCTCAAAATCCGTGGACTATGAGCACGTGCGGGCCCGCCGCCTGGACCCACGCGAGTATACTTTTAATGCCCAGTTAGGCTACCTCTCCCTGAACACCTCTCTGCTGCCGGAGCAGGTATTGGCCGTTTCCTACGAGTACACCTACAATGGCCGCGTGTATCAGGTGGGCGAAACCGTAAATGAGTACGGCCCCGATGTGCAGCAGGATGAAGTGGTTTTCCTGAAGATGCTGAAGAGCACTAACCCGGCGCTGCAGTTCCCTACCTGGGATTTGATGATGAAAAACATCTACTCCCTGAATGCCAACCAGCTGAACCGCGACAATTTCCGCCTCGATATTATCTACAAAGATGATGCGTCGGGCATCGACCTGATTTCGCTGAAGGAGGGCGAGAAAGTACAGAACATTCCGTTGGTGCAGGTTTTCAACCTCGACAACGTAAACGCTAATAACGACCGGCCCGCCGACGGCAACTTCGACTTTCTCTCCGGCATTACCGTGGACCCCGAACAGGGCCGCATCATATTCCCGGAAGTGGAGCCCTTTGGCTCTTACCTGAAGAGCAAGTTTGATACGGTAAGCGAGAAAGACCTGGTAGACAAATACGTGTACCAGGAGCTTTACGAGCAGACCCAGAGCGATGCGCAGCAGCGGCAGGAGAAAGACAAATTCTACCTGCAGGGCCGCTATCAGGCTACCTCCACCGACGAAATCAGCCTGCCCGGTATCCGGGTGGCGGAGGGCTCCGTGCGGGTATATTCCGGTAGCACACTGCTGCAGGAAGGCACCGATTATCAGGTGTTTTATGATCAGGCCAAGGTGAAAATTCTGAACCCGGCTTATCTGAATGCGGCCAATGAGTTGCGGGTAGCCTTTGAGAAGGATGCCTTGGTGCAGGTGCAGCCCCGCCGCCTGCTGGGCGCGCGCTTTGATTACCGCCTCACCGATGACATCAATTTTGGCGGCACGGTGCTGCACCTGGTGGAAAATCAGGCCCCGGGCATCAACCGCGTGAATATTGGCGACGAGCCCGGCAACAACACCATGTACGGGCTGGACGTGAATATGCGGCGCGAGTCCCGGGTACTGACCAAGTACCTGGATATGCTGCCGCTGATTGAAACCAAGGCGCCTTCGTCGGTGGCCTTTAGCGGGGAGTTTGCGCAGCTGGTGCCGGGCAAAACCAAGCTGGGCCGCGGCGAAAACGGGGTATCCTACTTGGATGACTTTGAAGGAGCCCGCACGCCGTACACGCTCAGCGGCATCAGCTCCATTACCTCCTGGCGGCTGGCGGCCACGCCCCTGCCGCTGCTGCAGGGTACCGACCGGGAAACGGCCTACAACCGCGCCAAACTGGCCTGGTACACCATTGACCAGTCGTACTACAACAACGGCTCCAGCAAGCCCAACAACATCCGGGCCGCCGACCTGCTGAACCACTACACCCGCGGCATTGCGCGCACGGAAATCTTCCCCAACCGCGACAACGGCACCCTGGGCAACGGCTACGAGTACCCGCTGGACCTAGCGTATTTTCCCGCCGAGCGTGGCCCCTACAACTACAACCCGGCCGTAGGCGCCGATGGCAAAACGCTGCCCACACCGGATAAAAACTACGCCGGCATCAGCCGCGAAATCACCTTTGATACGGACTTCGACAACGCCAACGTGGAGTACTTGGAGTTCTGGCTGATGGACCCCTTCATTAAAGGCAAAAATGGCCTGATTGACGACAGTGAGCACCCGGCCGTGAACAATACCACTGGCGGCGAGCTGTACCTCAACCTGGGGGCCGTGTCAGAAGATGTGCTGAAGGACCAGAGCCGCTACGAGTTTGAGAATGGCCTATCGGATGATGAAGCCAACCCCGACCGGGACACGGAGCGTACGGCGTGGGGCCGCGTGAGCACCCAGCAATTCCTGACCGATGCCTTCTCTACCGCCCCCGGCGGCCGCAACCGCCAGGACATCGGTCTGGATGGCCTGAACGATTCAGAGGAAAAAAGCTTCTTTCAAGGCGTTTACAGCACCCTGGATGACCCCTCGGCGGATAACTTCCGCCACCACCTGAACGACTACTACAACTCCAACGGCCGCGACATAAAGATTCTGGGCCGCTACAAGGAGTATAATGGCATGGAGGCTAACTCGCCCGAGAACAGCCAGCAGAGCTCCACGCCCCTGCCCGATAAGGAAGATCTGAACCGCGACAACGTTATTTCCGACACGGAGCGCTACTACGAATACAAGATTTCGCTGAAGCCCGGGCAACTGCGCGTGGGCGAGAACTTCATTGTAGACAAAGTCTCCAAAAATGTGAATGGCGACGCCGTAACCTGGTACCAGTTCCGGGTGCCAGTGCGCCAGCCCACGGCCGTGCGCGGCACCCCTGATGGTCAGCCCTTCGGCTTTAAGTCTATCCGGTTTATGCGGCTGTATCTCACGCAGTGGCAGCAACCTGCCGTGCTGCGCTTTGTGCAGATGCAGTTTGTGGCTAACCAGTGGCGCCGTTTCCTGGGTACTGTGGCGGAGCCCGGCAAGCCCAACGTGAATACGGACGCTGACGCTGACGCCTTTGCCGTATCGACGGTGAGCCTGGAAGAAAACGGCCGCTCCAGCACCAATGCCGTAACGGATGCTATTCCTTACGTGCTGCCGCCCGGCATCCGCCGCGACCGGGAGTTTGGCTCCAGCACCGTAAACCGGGAGCAGAACGAACAAAGTCTGCGCCTGTGCGTGGAAGGCCTGCGCGAAGGCTACGGCAAAGCCGCTTACAAGAACGTGAGCATAAATATGCTGCGCTACAAGCGCCTGCGCATGTTCCTGCACGCCGAAAGCGAAACTGGTACGCGCAATGACCAGGTGCGCGCCTTCGTGCGCATTGGCACCGACTATACCCAGAACTACTATGAGTACTCGCTGCCGCTGAAAATTACGCCGCAGGGCAGCATCAACGAATCCGAAATCTGGGACCCGGCCAACAACATTGACATTGCTTTCCAGGAGTTTGTAGATGCCAAAATGGAGCGCTACAAAGTGCTGGGTGGTGCTAATCTACAGGTGCCGTATGTAAAGCAGCTGGCCGATGGCCGCACCATTACCATTGTCGGCAACCCCGATTTCTCGGAGGTGCAGGGCGTGCTGATTGGCGTGTTCAACCCTACTAATGACGGCGCCGAGCAGTCGGTGTGTATTTGGGCCGATGAGCTGCGCGTGGATGACTTTGACCGCACCGCCGGCTGGGCCGCTACGGCCCGCTTCAATACGCAGCTGGCAGACTTGGCTAATGTAACGGCCACGGGCAGCTACCTCACGGTGGGCTTTGGCGGCCTGCAGGACAAGGTGCAGCAACGTTCCCTGGACGATGTAGCCCGCGGCGACCTGAATGCCACCGTGGCAGCCGAAAAGCTGCTGCCCAGCAAGCTGGGCCTGCGCATTCCGGTGCTGCTGCAGGCCGGCACGGAGTCCCGCTCGCCCCGCTACGACCCGCTGGACCCCGATGTGGAGCTGAAACAGTCTTTGGAGAAGTTTGAAACCGATGGTGAGCGGGCGGCTTACCGCCGCGAGGTAACGGACCAGACGCGCAGCCGCAGCATCAGCGTACTGAACCTGCGCAAGGAGCGTGTGAACCCGGAAAAGAAAGTGCGCCCCTATGATATCGAGAACTTTGCGCTGAGCTACTCCCTGAATGAGCAGCTGCACACCGATATCCGCACGGACCGGGACTTCACTAAAACCTTTAATGCCGCGCTGGCCTACACCTACCAGACCACGCCCAAAAGCTACACCCCCTTGGCGGGCGTAAAGGCGCTGGAGTCGCCGTACCTGAAGATGCTGCAGGAGCTGAACTTCACGCCCCTGCCCAGCCGCTTTGCCTTCCGCGCCGACCTGGACCGTCGCTACAACGAGCGGTTCCTGCAGCGCACCACACTGCCGGGGCAGGTGCCTTCGGCCGAGGGTATTCCGGGCGTGTTCCAGAAAAGCTTCTTCTTCAACCGGATTTATGATTTGAAGTGGGACCTGACCAAGAGTCTGGCCATTGACTATACGGCTGCCAACCGCGGTACCATTGATGAAGGTCCCGGCCGCACCATCGGCGACGATGATATTTCCCGCCGCAACCGGGCGCAACTGTGGGAAAACCTGAAGCGCGGGGGCCGCACCACCAACTTCAACCAGACCATAGCGTTTACTTACCGGCTGCCGCTGGACAAGTTCCCGCTCACGGACTGGCTGAGCGCCGATACCCGCTACGCCGCCAACTACTCCTGGCAGGCTGCCTCTACGGCCCTGCGCGTGCCGCTCAACCCGCTGGCAGAGTCGGATACCACCACGCAACAGCTAAAGCTGGGCAATACCATTCAGAATAACGCCGAGCTGAGTGCCAACGGCCGCATTGACCTGGTGAAGCTCTACAACAAAGTGCGCTTTCTGAACATCATCAACAATGCCCCGCCGCCCCCGCGCCGCCCCACCGCGGAGGAAGCCAAGCGCAACCCACAGGCCCCGGTAGCCCAGGCCCCCGCCGATACCACGGCCGGGCCCGAGCTGCGCGTGCTGAAAGGCGTACTTCGCTCCCTGATGACGGCGCGGAGCCTCAATTTCACTTATACCCGCACGGCGGGCACGCTGCTGCCGGGCTATCTGCCCAAAACCCGTTTTCTGGGCATGAACAGTGATTTTGATGCGCCAGGCCTGCCCTTTATTCTGGGGCAGCAGTACGGGCTCAATGAGCTTTACAACCGGGCGCAGAGCAATAACTGGTACACTGAACGCAGTGAATACCTGAACACGCCGCTCAGCTCCCTGGAAACCACTAACCTGAACCTGCGCACCGCGCTGGAGCCCTTCCGCGACTTCAACATTCAGCTGGATGCTACCCGCCTGACGGTGCGCAACCGCGAGGAGTTCTACCGTTGGAAAATAGACTCCCTCACGCTGGAGCGCTACCGCGACGGTAATGGCAACTTCCAGCTGGCCAATAAGCTGCCGCTGGGCACGGGCTCGTTCAGCACCTCTTTCATTTCCATCCAAACCCTGTTCGGCGACCAAAGCCGGGGCGGCACCGAGTCGAAAGCCTTTGACCGGTACGTAGCCAACCGGCAGATTATTCGGGAACGGCTAAGTGCGGACAATACCAACGCAGGCAACTATGGCTTTAACTCCCAGGATGTATTGATTCCGGCTTTCCTGGATGCCTACCGCGGCCGTTCTTCTGATGGGTACAAATCCAAGAAGTTTGACCCGTTTGCTATGCTGCCGCTGCCCAACTGGCGCATTGATTATAATGGCCTGGGCGAGCTGCCCTTTATGCAGCGGTTCTTCCGCTCGGTTTCCCTCACCCACGCCTACGCCTCTACTTATAACATAGGCAGCTACTCTACCTCGGCCCAGTATGATGCGGAACCAAAGGGGCTGGCCTCGGAAGTGAATATCAACGGAGACTTTATTCCTTACTTCGTGCTGGGACAGGTGAGTATTCTGGAGCGGATGTCGCCGCTGCTGGGGCTCAACTTCCAGACCCTGGAGAAAGTAACCGGCCGCGTAGAATACCGCACCGAGCGCAACCTCTCCCTGAACACCACCAACGCCGAGGTAACGGAAGTGCACACCGAGGAAATGGTCATTGGCTTTGGCTACGTGACCAACCAGCTGAAGCTACCGTTCCGCATTGGCGGCGAGCAGCGGATACTACGCAACGAGCTGACGGCCCGCCTGGATTTGTCTATTCGGGACAACAGCACCATTCAGCGCCGCATTAATAATGTATCGGACACTGACCGCGGCCAGCCCAACAGCACCACCACCAACGGCGGCCGCCAGGTGCAGCTGCGCCCCACCATCGACTACGTTCTAAACCAACGGCTGAATCTGCAGTTTTACTTTACGCGTCTCATTTCCGAGCCGCGTGGTAACTCCGGCTACCGCAACGCCGCCACCGAAGGCGGCCTGCAGCTGCGCTACAGCCTCTCGGAGTAAGGTTTTTGAAAACCAGCCGCCCGGTTCTTTGTATAGCTAGGAGCCAGCAGCTGATTTCAGATTACCAAGGTCCATGTCCGGCAGCATATTCTGCGCCGGGGCTGGCGTTGCAAGCATTATATCTTACTTTTGAACACAGGCTGAATTAGCCTAACACCATCCGTTTCCCTTTTCCCCAGCACTATGAACTTGCCCGCCAACCTGCAGTACACCAAAGAGCACGAGTGGATTCGCGTAGAAGGTGACGTTGCCTACATCGGCATCACCGACCACGCGCAGAGAGAGCTCGGCGACATTGTGTATGTTGACATTGACACCCTCGACAAAGAGGTAGCCCAGAACGACGTATTTGGCACCGTAGAGGCCGTAAAAACTGTATCGGACCTGTTCAGCCCTATTTCCGGCACCGTGCTGGAAGTAAACGAGAAGCTGGACGGCAGCCCCGAGCTGGTAAACTCTGACCCCTACGGCGACGGCTGGATGATCAAAATGTCGATTGGCAACCAGGCGGAGCTGGCAGACCTGCTCAAGGCCGAAGCCTACGGCGAGCTGATCGGCGCATAAACTTTCTGCTGATGTATCCGGCCCCGCCCACGTCTCGCCGCCGCGCCTATGTTGCGCTGCCCGCAACGTGGGCGGTGGTCATTCTGGTCCTTACCCTCACGCCCAAGGACCATATGCCGCATGAGCCCCAATGGCAGCTGTTCTCTTTTTACACGGCAGCACATGCCTTTGTTTTCTGGGTGCTGGCTATCCTCTGCTATTTCTCGGCCCAGCGGCAAACCCGTTCCCCCTGGCTGCGCACCCACGCCATCAGCGTGCTGTTTGTAGGCTGCACGCTGTTCGGTTCTTTTATCGAACTGGCCCAGCTGGTGATGGACCTGGGCCGCTATGCGGAGTGGACGGATATATTAAGTGATGCCCTGGGCACGCTGGCCGGTCTGCTGATGGCCCAACTGGCCCTGCGCCGTTTCGCCTGATTTTACCCGTTAGCTTATGCTTGCACTCTGGAAGCTAACCCGGCGGCCCCTGCAATGGCTGGGCCTGAGCGCCTGCCTGCTCACGCTTGCGGCTGAACCGGCACAAAGCCAGGACATGCGCGAGGTGCGCCGCACGTTGCGTTACCTCACCTCCCGGCACCTGCACGGACGCGGCTATACGCACCAGGGAGACCAGCGCGCCGCTGCTTTCCTGGCGAAAAGTTTTAAGCGCCTAGGCTTATTGCCTTTTGACGCTGCCGCAACCTATACCCAGCCATTCCCGCTTACCGTCAACACCTTTCCGGGCCGGCTGGCCTTCGCCGTTGATGGCCACAAGCTGCAGCCTGGGCAGGATTTTATCCTGGCGCCTGAGTCAGGCGGCGGCCGCTTCACAGCTCCGGTTGTGTATTTTGATTCGCTGGCCTTAGCGCAGGACGCAGCCCGGCAGCAGTTTCTAGCGCAGCCACTGCAAACGGCTGCCCTAGTTCTGCCACAGGCTATTTACCGGCGTGTGCTAACCCAGCCCGCGCTGGCGCACAAACTAGGTGAAGCCCGCGCCCTGATTGCGCTTGTTCCCGATAAGCTTACGGCGTCTCTCGCCTCGCAGCAAATAACACAGTCCCGGTTGCGGGTAGCCACTTCCGCCTGGCCAACCGCAGCAAAACAAGTGACGCTCAAGCTGGACGCACGCCTGCAGCAGAACTACCGTACGCAGAACGTGCTGGGGTACCTTCCCGGCACCTCCCGCCCCGATTCTTTACTGGTAGTAACTGCGCACTACGACCACTTGGGCGAATTGGGCCGGCACCACTATTTCCCCGGTGCCAATGATAATACCAGCGGTACCAGTATGCTGCTCCAGCTGGCCCGGTACCTCAGCCAACCGGCCCACCGGTTGCGCTATACCGTGGTATTTATTGGTTTTAGTGCGGAAGAAGCAGGCCTGTTGGGTTCCCGCTATTTCACGGCGCATCCGCTATTTCCGTTAGATAAAGTCCGGTTTCTGCTGAACCTGGATTTAGTGGGCACCGGCGATACCGGCGCCACGGTAGTGAACGGCACGCTGCATCCACTGGAATTTCAATTGCTACAGCAACTAAACAGTGGCCCGGCAGGCGTGGGGTCCATCAACGCCCGCGGCAAAGCGGCCAACTCCGACCATTTTCCGTTTTCCGAAGCAGGCGTGCCAGCCTTCTTTCTCTACACCCGGGGCGGCATTGCTGCTTATCACGATGTGAATGACAAAGCGGCAACCCTGCCCCTGACGCGCTACGCAGCACTTTTCCAGCTGTTAAGTCAATTCCTTACCCGTTTAGCGCACTAAAAAACCACTCCGACTAATACAAAACGAAACTACCCCGGAACAGCCAGCCCTAAGGTCAGCGTATTCCGGGGTAGTCGTATTGTTTACTGGTAGAGCGAAAAGCGGGAAAGCTTAGCCGTTCGACTTCAGGGAGTTCATGATTTGCTTGGCTACCATTTCCCACTCGGGCTTCTGACGGTCAGCGCAGGTGAAAGTGCACATGAGCAGTTTGCCTTCCACATCGGTGAAGAAAATCAGGTTGTATACCTCGTGGCCCAACTCAGGCTTCATCAGCTCCAGGTAGCCTACGTGGCGGCCGCTTACGTCCTTCATGCCTTTCCCAAACCACTTGGCTTCGGGAAACTGCTTGGAGTAGGTCTTGATGAAGTTGTCCGTGTACATTTGGATCATATCCTGATCCGCCGTGTTATCGGTATAGGTGAAGGAAATGCTGGCCTCCTTGCTGTTGGTATAAATAACGCTGGGGCGGCTCTGGGCTTTGGCATAGATGAAGTCCATCTGCTGCTCGCTCATCACCTCAAAACCTTTGGGGATAAGAATCTCAACCCGCTCACTTAGAACGCGCTTCTTGATAAGTTCAACTTCTGCGGCAGGACGGGCAGCCATGAGCAGAAGCATCAGGCTGAATACTGGGAAGAGTAGAGCTTTTTTCATAGTCGTAGGCAGAAAAAAGATGGAATCAATCTATGGAAAGGACCGTATCAGCAGAAAAATCCAACTGTTCGGATAACACAATTTACTTACAATATCCGGAGTCGCAAGTATTTCGCAAAAAATATTTTAGCGACACCGATACCAATTCTCTCTACTTGTGGTAGAAAAGACCAATGAGTGAGATACTCAGCGTTTTGGATGAGCAAATATAAGAACGATTTAAATAGGCAAGCCTAAAATTGTTCAATTTTTCACTAAAAATTAATATCCCATTCGTTATCGGATTAATTCTATTAGCGTGCTCTATCTACGGAAATTGGGGCCAAGTTGGATTTAGAGAATATTGTTGATTTGCTCTTTTATTTTCTCCAGCTCTTCCTTCATTTCCACTACTAAGTGCTGAATCACAGGGTCGTTGGCCTTGGAACCGATAGTATTTATTTCCCGCCCAATCTCCTGCGAGATAAAAGCCAGCTTTTTGCCCGTGGGTTCGGGCAGAAATACTGTTTCGTTAAAATAATGCAAATGACTGATCAACCGGACCTTTTCTTCGGCAATGTCCAGCTTCTCGATGTAGTAGAGCAGTTCCTGCTCAAAACGGTTGGCATTGAACTGCTCAGAGGTGCTTAAATCGGCCAGATGAGCCCGTAGCTTTTCCCGGATGGTGTCTACCCGCACCGGGTCGTGGCGGTCTACATCGGCCAGCAGAATGCGGATCCGGTCAATGTAGCTCAGGATTTCGGTGGTCAGGGTCTGGCCTTCATCCTGCCGGAACTGATTAAGCTTATCCAGCGCTTCCTGTACCACGGGCTGCAATTCCTCCCAGGACAAGGCCTCGGTCTCGTCGGGGCGGGCGGCTTCAGACGGGCTTTGAATAATGCCGGGCATCTTCAGGGCCAAAGCAAACAGGTCAGTTTTGGGCGCGCCTACCAGCTCCGCCGCGCGGGATAACTCCTCATAAGCGGCCACCAGGGCTTCCTGGTTGAGGGCAAACTGCACGGAGGCCGTGGTACGGGGGCGGCTGAAGTCAACGCTCAGGTTGATTTTGCCGCGGCCCAGCGCCCGGGTGACCATGTTGCGGATTTCCAGCTCCTTATCATTGAGAAAGCGCGGCAGGCGCAGGCTCAGGTCCAGGCCTTTTGAGTTCAGGGATTTGGCTTCAACAACGAGAGAATACTGGTCGGTTTCGCGGGTGGCGGTACCGTAGCCGGTCATGGATTGGAGCATGGGGCAGACACATCAAAGGGTGAGTGGCCCTAAAAGTACGGCATCGGCAAACAACCCGCACTAGTACGCCGCCTTACGGACACACCTTGGTATAATAAAAAAGCCGGAGCCTAAGCTCCGGCTTTTCGCCAAACTGCCCTAGGGGCCAGCTTATTAGTAATCGGTCGTTTCGGGGGTGAAGTTGGTCCAGCCCTGCACCCAGTTTTCGGTGCCAAAGGCACCTTTGTAGGTCACTTTATCGAAGAAGCTATCAGCCGCTTTGCCTTCGAAACCAGCACCGGTGAGCAGCGGCGAGCTGGCCTCGGGCAGGAAGTTGGGCGCCGACAGGTTGAACGTGGCCGGGTTGAGGCCCAGCGTGCTCAGCTCCGCCCCCAGTACCGTGGAATTGCCTTTCCCGGTTTCCTTAAACCAAGCCGTGAGCTGATCCAGTGTGAAGGCATCGGTGTTGTTTTTGGCCACCAGCGCCGTGGTGGTATTGGCCAGTACTACCCCGCTCAGAGTGAGGCCACCCGCCTGGGCATTGGCCCAGGTAGGGCCGCCATCCAGGCGCAGCCCTTCCGGATAACCTACCACTACCGTGTTATAGATGCTGGTAGACGTGTTGCGGCGAAGGTGCATACCCGACTGGTACGCGCCGCTGCCCGACTGCTGGGCGTTGGAAGGCGTGCCTGCCGTAACAAAAGCACTGACGTTGCTGAACACCGGTGCCGTGAGGGGCATGCCTTCGTTGGCGCCAATGGTGCCGTCGGCCTTGGTGCCGGGGTTGAAGTTATCTGACTCAAAAGCGTTGGAGCCCGACTGGTCCGCAATCTGCGGGTCGCGCAGGGAAACGGCGTACTGCACCTTGCCGGTGTAGCCAAAGTCGGTATCAAAATCATCATCCCAGCCCCGGTAAGCCACCAGGTGCTTGGCATTTACGGTGCCGCCGAACCACTCGTAGGAGTCGTCGCCGGAGTAGGAAACCTGAATGTAGTCGAGCTTGGTGCCGGAGCCCACGCCGTACATAGTCAGGCCGTTGATTTCGCTGTTGGCGGCGGCTGAGAGGGGCACACCGGCAAACTCAATGCGTACATACTGCAGGCTGCCGGAGTTATCAGCGGCATCAGAGCCCCCGAACTCGCCCCGAATACCGCCTTCCAGCTTGGTAGACGATGGCTGGTTCATAGGCGCCCGGCCTACCAGTACCACCCCACCCCAGTCGCCGTACTTGCGGCTGCCTTTAGCCTGGGCTGAGGTAAACACAATGGGCTTGGCGGCCGTGCCATTGGCAATCAGCTTGGCGCCGCGCTCAATAATCAGGGAGCCTTTCGTGTCTTTGTCGCCGAAGATGACCGTGCCCGGCTGAATTTCCAGCGTCACGCCTTCGGTCACATACACAAAGCCTTTCAGCAGGTACTTCTCCGTAGCCAGCAATGTGCGGCTGGTCTTGATTTCGCCTTCCAGCACCACCCGGCCCTGGGGGTCGCGGGTACCATTGTCTACTACCACCGGAATAGGGTCCGGGTTGTCGTCTTTGCAGCTCACCGCTGCCACCGTCATCATAGCTACCAACAGTGCTTTACTCAGCTTTTTCATAGAAAGAATTATGGGAGTTGGGTACTGTATGAAGCGTGGAATTAGAACTTGAAGGTGAGGCCCAGGGAGGAGTTAGCGCCGCGGCGGAAGGAGCGCACGGTGGGGTCGCTGTTATCAATGCGGGCGTTGGTGTTGAGGTCCTGCACCAGTTTCACGGGCTGGTTGAGCACATCCTGCACGGCGGCACGCAGCTCCAGCTTCTGGCTCAGGCGCTTGGTCAGCACCAGGTCGATGACGTTGCGCGGGGCCTCATATACGGTAGGGTTGAGCAGGTTGCCCACCGCGAAAATGCGCGGCCCTACCACGTTGTAGAGCAAGTTCACCTGGGTGCCGGCTTCCGGGTTATCGTAGTAAGCGCCCAGGTTAATGAGGTAAGGTGACTGGTTTTGCAGGGGGCGCTTCTGGTCCTGAATGTCGGCCACGTTCTCGCGGCTTACTTCCCCGCCCAGGTCGGCGGCCAGTACGGTTTCGCCCAGGTCTACGCGGCTGAAGATGTAGGAGGCGTTGCCGACCAGCGAGATGCGGCGCAAAAAGCTGGAGTTGGTCAGCTCCGACAGCGACTTACGTACTTCCAGTTCCACACCGTAGTTCTGGGCCGATTTGGAGTTGACGAAGGTGTTGCTGAGGCCGGAAGGCGTGTACAGCAGGAACGACTCAATGGGGTTGCGGAACTGCTTGTAGAAAGCACCCAGCGAAATCATTTCGCCGGAGGCCGGGTAGTATTCCCAGCGCGCATCCAGGTTCTGAATGTTGGCCGTTTTGAGCGTGTAGTTGCCCACCACGTTCGAGTTCAGGTTGAAATCATAGAAGCTGAACGGCGCCAGTTCCCGGAACTCGGGCCGGTTGATGGTAGAGGCGTAGGCGGCCCGCACCAGGGCCTTGTCGGAAATGGTGTAGGTCATGTTCAGGGAGGGCAGCGGGCTGAGCACGCTGGTACCGCCCTGGGTGGGGGTGCCGTCCAGGCGGCGGCTGTTCACCTTAATGTCGTTGTACTCGGCGCGCAGGCCTATCGTGCCCGTAAAGCGGGGGCCCACCGGTACCATCAGGCTGGCGTAGCCGGCCACCAGCGTGTTGCTGGCATCGTAGCGGCCGTTGGGCTCGGTACCTTCCTCATACGTGAACTTGCCTTCGGTGCCCGTTACGTTTTCCGGCGCAAACACCTGGTCCAGCGGGAGGTAACGCACGCCGCTGGTATTGCCCACGCCCTGGTAGCCGAAGAAGCGGGAAGCAAAATTCCGGTCTTTGCGCTCGGCATACACGCCGGCCTTCAGCTTCATGCCGCGCTCCTCCCCCGATACCGAGGAAGAATCTTTCTGGCCCAGCTGATGCGTGAGGTTGGCCGCCACCGTTTCTACGCGCTCCGTCAGCTCCGAGAAGAAGCGGCCGGCATCGGTGGGGTTGGGGTCCGAGGGCAGGGCCACGCCGAACTCGGCAGGTACGCCTTCAGAGCCAGGGGTTACGTGGGGGCGGATGTAGCGCACCCGGCGCCAGTCGGGCTCGGTGCGGCGAATGATGGAGAAGCCGCTCTGCCAGTCGATGTTGGTTTTGTCGTTGGCCAGCTCGTGCTTGCCCAGCAGCTGGCCCGAGTACAGGCTGCGGCTCTCAAAGCGCTGCGAGTAGGCCCGCACGTCACTATCTGAGGAAGTAATATCCTGGCCTTCACGGGTAACGCTTTCCGAGAAACCCATTTGGTTGAACAGGTTCTTGAACTCGAAGGAAGTACGCGGGTTTACGCGCAGCCAGAAGTTCTGTACCAAACCCAGGCGGGCGTTGCTGCTGTAGGTGCGGTCATTATACTGCTGGCCCACTTTCTGGCCTTCGTAGAAGGACAGGTCGATATCAGAGTACTGATTGGTGTTGCTGTAGCTCAGGCTGGTCATGGTGCCGGCTTCTTTCTCGCCCAAGGCAAAGCGGCGGCCCATATTAAAGCCCAGACGGAAATCGGGCAGGGCTTTCTTGGTTTGCAGGCCCCAGCGGTTGGGCATCTGGTTGGCGTAGGCGGCGGCGCGCTCCGCCGTGAAGGGCGGCACGTGCAGCTGCACCGGGTAGTTGCCGGGCAGGTCGCGCTTGCCGTCATCAAAACCCAGGAAATCGAGCTTGCCGCCCTGGGCCTGCTGCACCTGCTGAAAGGTGGTATTGGCGCGGTAGCCACCGCCAATGCTCAGGTTAGTGAAGTTTTCCTGGGGCGCGCGCTTGGTATAGAGCTTTATAACGCCGCCCGCAAACTCGCCGGGCAGCTCCGCCGAGCCGGATTTGTAAATCATCATCCGGTCAATGGCGCTGCTCGGAATCATATCGAAGGAGAAAGCACGGCTGTCTACTTCGGTGCTGGGCGTCAGGATATCATTCAGCAGCACGGAGTTATAGCGTTGCGTGAGGCCACGCACCAGCACAAAGCGGTTGTCCTGAATAGAAACGCCGGGCACGCGGCGGGCAATCTGGGCCGCGTCGCGGTCCTGCGACTTCACTATCTGCTCAGAAGAAACGCCCACTGCTACCAGTTGGGCGTTCTTTACTTCCGTAATAACGGCTACTTCCGTGTTGGTAATGCGCTGCCCGGTTACCACCACATCGGCTAGCTGGTGGGCTGATTCCGCGAGACCGGTATTCACCACCAGCACCTTACCGCCTTCCACCGTTAGGTTAGGAATGGATTTGGTTTGATAGGAGATGTAGGAAATAACGAGTGTTTGCGGCCCGGCCGGTACTTTAGCCAGCGTAAAGTGGCCATCCAGGTCGGTAGAAGCGCCAATGGTAGTACCCTGCACGCCTACACTGGCCCCAATGATGGCCTCCTGCGTTTTTTCGTCTTTCACGACCCCGGTAATCGTACCAGTCTGAGCCGCGGCTTCCAGGCTGCTGAAGCTGAACAGCAACAGCGCCAGGGTGATGATTCGGGTTAGATGTGTGGCCATGTCAGTGATTTATGCCACAAAGCTCCTCTCCTAGTGTTACATCAATCGGACCTAATTATTACCAAATCGTTACCTAACAGTGCCTTGGGCCATACGGAAGCACCCGCCTAAATCCGTAGCTTGCAAACCGTGAGCAAACTGCGCATACTGATGCTGCCCAAGTGGTACCCCAACCGCTACGACGACCAGGATGGGGACTTCGTGGCCCGTCATATCCAGGCCATTGCGCAGGCAGATGCGGCCCTGCAAACGGCCGTAGTATTTGCCGCCGTAGCCCGTGCCCCTGTCCCTAAGCTGATAGAACTGGAGGCGGACCTAAGCGGCCTCACGCCTACCTGGCGCTACTACTACCGCTCCCGGCTTACCGGCCTGCCCTGGCTGGATAAGCCCTTGAAATTACTGCTGTGGCTGGTGTGTATGGCCCGCGGCCTGCGGGCCGTGCGCCAACACTGGGGCGGCAAGCTGCCCAATCTGGTGCACGCCCATATTCTGTTTCGGACGGGTATGCTGGCGCTGTGGCTGAAGTGGCGGCACGGCCTACCTTATCTGATTACGGAACACTGGACGATTTTTCAGCCGGCAAACGCCTGGCGCCTGGGGTGGCTGCGGCGTAAGTTGGCCGGGGTGCTGGTGCGGCAGGCAGCGGCGTACACGCCTGTTTCGGATGATCTGCGGCAGGCACTGGCCCGCTTCGGGGGCATAAACCCACACACCGTTATCATCCCTAATGTGGTAGATACAGCGCTGTTTCACCCACCTTCTATGCCCGGGCAGCGGCACGGCCTGCTGCATGTGGCCGCGTTTAATGAGCCGGCCAAAAACCTGAGCGGCACCTTGCGCACAGTAGCCCGGCTGCGCTCGGCCTATCCGGCCCTGAAGCTGCATCTGCGAATAGCAGGCTATGGTGCCGCGGAGGCACAGATGCACCAGCTGGCCGGCTCGCTGGGTTTGCTGGACGATGGCACGGTGGAGTTCCTGGGCAAGCTGCCACCCGCTCAGGTAGCAGCTGAAATGCGGCAGGCGCAGGCTCTGGTGCTGTTTTCCAATTATGAGAATTTACCCTGCGTACTGATTGAGGCCCAGGCCAGCGGCTTACCCGCCGTAGCCACCAGGGTGAATGGCGTACCGGAGCTGCTGCCGGATGATGGCTCCCGCGGCCTGCTGGTGCCACCCAGGGATGAACAGGCCCTGGCCCAGGCCCTGCTGGCAGTACTGCAGGCCCCACCCGGCCGCTTTGATTCCGCCACCCTCCGCGCCGAGGCAGTAGCTCGCTTCAGCTACCCGGCCGTAGGTGCCGCTTTTTTAGAAGTGTATCAGCAGATTGTCGCCCACAAGTAGCCCGCTTCAGTTTCTATGCTGCGCCGTATTCTCCACAACTTTGCTACCCGCCTGCTCACTGCCCTGCTCAGCTTTGGGGTGGTGTGGCTCACGGCGCGGTATCTGGGAGCGGCCGGGCGGGGGCACATCAGCCTGTTCCTGACGGATTGCGCGGCGCTGCTGCTCTTTATTGGGCTGCTGGGCGGCTCTTCGCTGATTTATCTGGCGCCGCGCCGCAACATCTGGCATTTGCTCCTGCCAGCCTACTGCTGGGCCTTGCTGGTGTGCGCGGCCGGCACGGCGGCGGTAGCTTTGCTGCGGTCTGTGTCGGCCGAGTATCTGCTGCATTTATGGGCCCTTTCTTTGTTGCAGGCCTTTCTTTCCGTTAACACGCTGCTGCTGCTGGGCCGCCGGCGTGATACACCCTATAATCTGCTCAGCGTACTGCCGGTACTGCTGTTAGCCAGCACGCTGCTGCTAAATTTTGCTCTGCTTCGGCAGCGCGAGCTGTCCGTCTATTTTCAGGTTTGTTACCTGGCGTATGGGCTGCCCTTGCTGCTCAGCTTTGGCTGGCTGGCGGGCTTGCCTAGGCCGTCGGAGGTGACGTCAGCCCTCCGTGGCACCATGCGGGAACTGGCCCGCCACAGTCGCGAAGCTCATCTTTCCAACATTCTCACCTTTATTAACTACCGCCTCAGCTACTATTTTGTAGCGCACTTCGCCGATGCCCGCGCCGTGGGTATTCTTTCCGTAGGAGTAGCCCTGGCCGAGGCCATCTGGATGATTCCGCGCAGCACCGCACTTATGCAGTATACTGAGCTGGTGCGGGCTGATGACAAGCGGGCGCAGGTGGCTAGGGCCATGCGCCTCACCCGCCTTACCCTTTTCCTGACCGTGGCCGCCGTGGTGGTGCTGTGTGCTTTGCCGCCGCAGCTTCTTTCTCTGGTGTTTGGACTGGAGTTTGCCACCGCCCGCCCCGTTATTCTGCTGCTGGCCCCGGGCGTGGTGGCCATTGCCCTCAGCCAGATTTGCAGCACTTATTTTACGGCCGTTACCCACTACCGCGTCAATAACCTGGCTACCCTGCTGGGCGTGGTGGTCACGCTGGTAGGCTGTGTAACGGTGGTGCCGGCCTGGGGCATTCGAGGTGCCGCGCTGGTCATGACTGTTTCCTACAGCTGCTCGGCGCTGTATCTGGTGCGCGCTTTCCTGCGAGCCACCGGTATCCGGTTGCTGGATTTACTACCGCGGCGCGAAGACGCCACCTACGCCTGGCAGCTGCTTCGCCTGGCTCAACCGCTTGCCACTGCCACAGAAGACGCCGCTTAACTGATAGGCACCTTGCGCAAAATAGCCTCAATCAGATCCGCCGTGCGAATACCGTCGGCCTCGGCTTCATAGTTCAGCAGAATGCGGTGGTTCAGCACGTCGGAGGCTACTTCCTTGATATCTTCCGGCAGCACGTAGTCGCGCTGGTCGAGGAAGGCCACGGCTTTGGCGGCGCGGTGTAGAGCAATGCTGGCCCGCGGGCTTACGCCAAACTGCACATACTGGGCAAACTCGGCCAGATCGTACTCGGCGGGCTTGCGCGTAGCAAACACCAGCTCAATAATGTACTTCTCCAGCGTTTCGGAAATCTGCACCTGGTTGATGAGGCTGCGAATGGCAAATATATCCTCCTTGTGCAGCACCGGGCTTACCTCGCCTACATAAGAAAGGTTGGCCATGCGGCGCATCACCTCCAGCTCATCGGCCTTTTTCAGATAGTCCACATACACCTTCATCATGAAGCGGTCTACCTGGGCCTCGGGCAGCGGGTAGGTCCCCTCCTGCTCCACCGGGTTTTGGGTGGCCAGCACCAGAAACGGCAGATCCAGCTGGTAGGTGGTTTCGCCAATGGTCACCTGCTTTTCCTGCATGGCCTCCAACAGGGCGCTCTGCACCTTAGCCGGCGAGCGGTTAATTTCATCGGCCAGCACCAGGTTGGCGAAAATCGGCCCCTTCTTTACTTCAAATATCGATTGGCTCTGGTTATAAATCATGGTGCCTACCAGGTCAGAAGGCAGCAAATCCGGCGTGAACTGCACGCGCTGAAACGGCAGGTGCAGCACCTTGGAAAGCGTACTAATGGTAAGCGTTTTGGCTAGGCCCGGCACGCCTTCCAAGAGAATATGCCCACCCGTAAACAAGCCAATCAGCAGCCGATTGACCATGTACTGCTGGCCTACCACGACCTTGCCTACTTCCGTAAATACCTGGCGGATTTTGTCGCGGTAGTCGTCCATGCAGTTGCAATATAAAGCAGATAGAAAAGTAAAAGAGAGACAACCGCTCTGGTTGAACACTAGCTGTACCAACCGGTTTTCTCAAAAATAGAGATTCAGCCAGATTTGCGGTGGTTTTTTCCTCAGCCTATGCCGCGGGCAGCAAATCAGCCTTGGAGCTAGGGTGCTTACAGTAATACATCATACACTCAACAAAAAGGCCCCAAGCATTGCGCTTGAGGCCTTTTTTGTACCAGAGACGGGAATCGAACCCGTACGCTCGTGAAAGCAAGGGATTTTAAGTCCCTCGTGTCTACCAGTTCCACCACTCCGGCAGCCGTGCAGCAAACATGCACAAAAATAAAAAAGGACGCTGCGCGGGCAACGTCCTTTTTTGAGCGGGAGACGAGGTTCGAACTCGCGACCTCGACCTTGGCAAGGTCGCGCTCTACCAACTGAGCTACTCTCGCTTGAGGTTTGCCACCGTAGTGGCGTTTGGTGTGACAAAGGTACTAGGAGATTCTCTTTTGTCAAGCCTTTGAACCTAAAATTTCTCGTTTTGCCTCTTAAAAAAGTGCTTCTATCTCATTTTCAGACACTTTTTTTCTTCTTCTTTCTGAATTTGGATCAAGCACAAACCGCAATATGGCTCCTCAAAATCGGTGTCGGGGCTCGTTCTTTCAGGAACGGAGCGCAGCTCAAAAACTACTTACCGCCTAAAACCAGCTTCAACTCATTGATTTTCAACAAGGCTTCAATGGGTGTCAGGGTGTTCACGTCCAGGTGCTGCAATAGCTCCCGCACGCGCTCCAGGGCCGGGTCAGCGGGCTCAAACATGCTGAGCTGCAAACTGGGGCGCGGGGCGGTAGCAACGGCTGCGGCGGGCTGGGCTACCGGACCACGGGCAGCCTTTGCCTTGGCTTTGCCATTGCTGGCTGGCCGATCATCCAGCCCGGCCAGCACGTCATCAAACTCCGTGGGGCCCTCTTCCAGGCCGGCGCTGGTGCGCTCCTGCTCCAGGTGGTGCATAATTTCGTTGGCGCGCAGCACCACGGCCGTAGGCATGCCGGCCATGCGGGCCACGTGGATGCCAAAACTGTGCTCCGAGCCGCCCTCCTGCAGCTTGCGCAGGAACAGAATGCGCCCATCGGCCTCCTTCACGGCCACGTTGTAGTTGCGCACCCGCGGGCAGTCGTCGGCCAGCTGGTTGAGTTCGTGGTAGTGGGTGGCGAACAGGGTTTTGGCCCGCGCTTTGGGGTTGTTGTGCAGATGCTCCACAATGGCCCAGGCAATGCTGATACCGTCATAGGTACTGGTGCCGCGCCCGATTTCATCCATCAGCACCAGGCTTCTGTCGGAGAGGTTATTGAGGATGCTGGCGGTTTCCGTCATCTCCACCATGAAGGTGCTTTCGCCCTTACTCAGGTTATCGGAAGCGCCCACACGGGTGAAGATTTTGTCGATAACGCCGATGGTAGCGGCCTCGGCGGGCACGAAAGAGCCAATCTGGGCCAGCAGCACAATCAGGGCTGTCTGGCGCAGCAGGGCCGATTTACCGGCCATGTTGGGGCCGGTAATCACCACAATCTGCTGGTCTTCCTGATCCAGGCAGATGTCGTTGGGAATGTAAGCCTCGCCGGGGGGCAGCTGGCGTTCAATAACCGGGTGGCGCCCCTGGCGGATATCCAGCACGGTGGACTCATTCACTTCCGGTTTCACGTAGCGGTGCTGGCGGGCGGTGGTAGCAAAGGAAGCCAGGCAATCGAGCACGCCAATGGCGCGTGCGTTCTGCTGAATCTGAGGCACAAACTCTCCGGCCGTGAGTACCAGCTCATTGTAGAGCTGCTGCTCAATCACAAACAGGCGGTCCTCGGCGTGCAGGATTTTCTCCTCGTAGGTTTTGAGCTCTTCCGTGATGTAGCGCTCGGCGTTAACCAAGGTCTGCTTCCGAATCCAGGTGGTGGGCACCTTGTCCTTGTGGGCGTTGGTAACTTCCAGATAGTAGCCGAACACCTTGTTATAGGCCACTTTCAGGGAGCTGATGCCGGTGTTGCGCTGCTCGCGCTGCTGCAATTGCAGCAGGTAGTCCTTGCCCGAAAACGCAATGCTGCGCAGTTCGTCCAGCTCCTGGTGCACGCCATCCAGAATCACGTTGCCCTGGTTGGTCAGTACCGCGGCATCGGGGCGGATTTTGGTGTTGATTTCCTCCCGCAACGAGGCGCAGGGGTTCAGCTGATCAGCCAGCTTTTGCAGGGCTTTCAGGCCGGAACCAGCCAGCAGGGCCCGGATGGGCTCCATGGCTTCCAGGGCGCGGGCGAGCTGCAGCAGCTCGCGCGGGTTGATGCGGCGCACAGCTACCTTGGAAATCAGGCGCTCCAGGTCGTTTATCTGGCGCAGCTGCTGATTCAGCTCGCCCAGCAGCTCACTGTTCTGCAGCAGACCATCCACGGTATCGAGGCGGCGCTGAATCTGCACGGGCTCTTTCAGGGGCAGCACCACCCACTTGCGCAGCAGGCGCGCGCCCATGGGCGTCACGGTCTGATCCAGAATATCAATGAGGGGCACGCCGCCGGGGTGCTGGGGGTAGACCAGCTCCAGGTTGCGGACGGTGAAGCGGTCCAGCCACACGTACTTATCCTCTTCCAGCCGCCCAATGCTGCTGATGTGCGCCACATCGTCGTGCTTGGTTTCGGCGAGGTAGTGCAGGATGCAGCCGGCGGCCGTGATGCCCTCGCGCAGGCCATCAATACCAAAGCCTTTGAGGGACGTGGTGTTGAAGTGGCGGGTGAGAATATCGTGGGTGTAATCGAAGCCAAACACCCACTCATCCAGCGCATAGTGGCAGAAATCGGGGCCGTAGTGGTGCTCGAAATCGTGGCGGCTTTTCTTGCAGAAGAGCACCTCGGCGGGGCTGAAATTCTGCAGCAGCTTGCCGATGTAGTTATGGTCGCCCTGGGCTACCAGAAACTCGCCGGTGCTGATATCCAGAAAGCTGATGCCGCACTCCTGCTTGCCAAAATGCACGGCGCAGAGGTAGTTGTTGCTCTTGCGCTCCAGCACGTTGTCGTTGAACGAGACGCCCGGCGTGACGAGCTCCGTAATACCGCGCTTCACCAGGCCTTTGGCCTGCTTGGGGTCTTCCAGCTGGTCGCAAATGGCTACGCGCTGCCCGGCGCGCACCAGGCGGGGCAGGTAGTTATCGAGGGAGTGATGGGGGAAACCCGCCAGCGGGGTTTCGGAGGAGGTGCCCGCGCCGCGCTTAGTGAGGGTGATTTCCAGAATGCGCGCCGCCGTTACGGCATCTTCCCCGAAGGTCTCATAGAAGTCGCCGACGCGGAACAGCAGCAGCGCGCCGGGGTGCTGCTGCTTCAGCTGATAGTACTGCTTCATCAGCGGCGTATCAATCACGGGCGCGGGGCCCAGCGTGCCGTGGGTGCGGATGGGCTTTTTATCGGAAGCAGCTACTTTGGATTTCACGGAAGCGGAACTACAGAGGAAGAGGTAAAAATGCCAGTCATCAGGCCGTCATGTCGAGCGTAGTTGAGACATCTAGCTCGCGCCGTTTGGTTACCATTGCAACCTCAGCACGCGAGATGTCTCGGCTGCGCTCGACATGACGGTCAGTTAGTTGTCAAAGGCTGACAAACAGCGAACAGCCGGCCGGGCCTTCCTACCTTTGCGCTATGCGCAAACTTTCCATGGAAGAGCTGAACCGGCTGACGGTGGCAGACTTCAAAAATACGCAAAAATTCCCCCTCACTTTAGTCCTTGATAACGTGCGCAGCCTGCATAACGTGGGCGCCGCCTTCCGCACGGCCGATGCGTTTGCCATTGAGAAAATGTGGCTCTGCGGCATTACGGGCCGCCCACCGCAGCGCGAAATCACCAAAACGGCGCTGGGCAGCACCGAGTCGGTGGTGTGGGAATATGCCGCGAGTACGCTGGATGTGGTGCGGCAGCTGCAGGCCGCGGGCTACGTGGTGGTGGCCGTGGAGCAAACCACCGGCAGCCAGCTGTTGCCTGCTTTTGAGCTGGAGCCCGGCCGGCCTTATGCGTTGGTGATGGGTAACGAGGTATTTGGGGTGGATGATGAGGTGCTGGCCCAGTGCGACGCCGCCGTGGAAATTCCGCAGTTCGGCACCAAACACTCGCTCAACGTTTCGGTGGCGGCCGGGGTGGTGCTCTGGGATTTTCTCACCAAGATGGGTTTTCAGGCCCCGGCCCGGTAACCAGCCGTTGACCAAAAAAGCAAAAGGCCCTTCGCTGTTGAGCGAAGGGCCTTTTTGATCAGGCAAGAGCCAACAGTACTACTGCTGAATCATCAGGCGCTGCGTTTGCCGGTTGCTATCGGTACCGATGGTGACGTAGTAGATGCCCGCCGCCAGGTTATGCAGACTAACGGGCTCTTCTACCCGGCCCTGCACGGCGGTAACCGTGGTATGCAGCACGGCTTTGCCCAGCTGATTATACACCACCAGCGGGGCGCTGGTCACGGACTTATCCAGCTGCGTAACCACGGTGAACTGGCCGGTGCTGGGGTTGGGGAATACGCTCAGGCCATCGGCGGCCGTTATGGGCAGGGGGCGTGGGGTCTGAATGTAGAGGTTATCGACGGCCCAGCCCCAGCCGTGGGCACCGGCATCGGTAAACAGCCGGAAGCGCAGCTTCACTACCTCACCGGCCGAGAATTTATCGAGCAGGTTGAGTTTGCGCTCTTTATATAGGGCGGGCATACCGGTGCCAGTGGAGTTGTTACCGCTGGTGCCTTTGTTCCATTCGGCCAGCCAGGTGGCATTGGCGCGGGCATCGTAGCCATCGGCCAGGGGCGTCCAGGTCTGGCCGTTGTCGGAGCTGCCTTCCACTACCACGTAATCGTAAAACTCGGGGGTATTGAAAGCGGCGGCGGTTTCGCCGGGCTCTACCAGTACTATCTCATCAAAGATGACGGTAGCGGCGCTGGCTTCATTGGCTACCGTAATGGGCACCAGCAGCTGGTAGATAAAGTTGCTTTCCTGGTTGGGCCCGGTGCCATCGGCATACGGATGTTCCGTATTCATGGCGCCATTGCTGAAGCCGGTGGGCTTACCAATGGAGAAGCCATTGCCCACAAAGTCAGTGGTGGTCGTGCTATTAAAATTATTGATGTAGGTAGCCTGCGCCGGCTTAAAGTCGACTACCGGTACCGTGTGATATCCGCTGGCAGGGCTATAAGCCAGGTTGTGAGCCTGGGAGGCATCCTGGGCCACAATGCGGTAGGTAATAACATCACCAGCATTAATAGCACCACTGGCGGCCGAGAGGGTACCCTGATACAGACCGTTGGCCTGCCGGGTTAGCTCTACCTCGGGGCGGGTCTGGCCGTTTACTTTCACTTCAGCATACACCCGCGCCACGCCAATATTGTCGGTTACTTCCGCTACCAGCAGGTAAGGCAGCTGAGAGGTAAACAGGAAAGCCGGGGGCTGGTGCCCCACTACCGGCGCTTCGGCATCGGGGCCGATGACAAACTCGTAGCGCGGCTGCTCCGGCTTGCCGGGCGTGCCCGCGCCGGGGGCGGTGTAGGTACGCTTGGTTTCGTTATCGGAAGCTTTTAGGAAGTAGCTGATTTTAGCCGCGGCCGCCGGCTTGGGAATACTGCCAGCATACTCGTTGGCGCGGCCGGTGGGCTGCAGTGTAATGGTGGCATCGGGCCCGCCATTGGCCGCGTACACCAGCTGTACGGAGCCTGGGGTTACGGCACCATCTGATACAACTACCGCCGTTACGGGGTAGCTCTGCAGGGTCTCGGCATCGGGCAGCGGGGTGTGCCGAATGGCGGTGTTAAACCAGCCCATGTCGTTGAACATGGCCAGCACCAGCGGCCCGGGCTGGTGGTTGGACTCCCCGTCCGCAATTTGCGGCGACATCAGAGAGTTGGCAGTGCCCGCCTTATAGGTAGCCTCGTCTAAGTGCGAAACACTGGAACCGCCGCTGAACGTGGCCGGCGCATACAGCCGGGGGCGCACCGTTTTGTTGGCCTCTACGGCCAGGGGGCTGTTAAAGTGCAGGCCGGCACTGGTAAGCTGGGTACCCAGCTGCGTAGAAGGATTGCTAAAGGCAGTTTCGTTGGTCAGGCGCTGGCCACTGGTGTTTTCGATGAACGAATCGTACACCGAGGGCAGACCGCTAAAGCCGTAGCTGCCTTTCTTCTGGTCGTCCTTGTCCATGGTATCCACAAAGCCCAGGCCGTGGCCCAGCTCATGCAGCACCACGGTTACCAGGTCGTACTGGCCTTCCGGCGTTTTGCCGTCCAGCCCATAATACCAGTCAAATTTGCTGTTGAAGCTGGCGGCAATATCCGGCTCGGAGGCAGCATTCAGGTCCTGGCCATGAATTTTCTCGGCCAGCGCTACCGGAAACCAGGCGTTGGTGCGGGGCGTGCCGCTAAAGTTTCGGTAGTAAGATGTAGACCCCGCCGAGCCCAGCGTACCGGCCGCCAGCTCTTTCCAGGTAGCATCAATATGAATCTCTACCGGACTCTCCAGCAGCGCCTCCCAGATATCCACGGCATGTTGAAAAGCCTTCTGGGCCTGGGGCGTAAAGTCGTGGTAAGTTACGGTGATGGATGCCGCTCCGGCGGGGCGGGCTTTGCCGGCCCGTACCTGCAGAAACCGCTCCGGGGGCGCTACGCGCGTAACGCCGGTTTGCGTGGTGGCAAAACATATAGTACTCCGCCCCGGCGCCCGCTGTAGTTTATTGGATTGGGCCGATACCGTCTGACCCGAAGCCCACAGGCCCAGCAGTAGAAGTAAGTGTCTTTTCATGGAGAAGAAAGGAATTTTTCGCAACCGACTGCTACCTTATATAGTGCAATAATACTGCCCTGGAACCGCCCCTGCCTGCTTCCTGTTCGGGACACAAGCAGCTTTAGAATAGTTGCGTTCAGGAAAAATACTACCATTTCCTGAGTCCGCATAAAAAGTGAGGCGTCAAAAAGAATTTTTGGGTATCCGGGTGCCGTGCTATTAGCCGGCAAATCGGAAACTCCTGCAGGGGTCAAAATAATTCCACCAGCCGCGGCTATCAAAACGCTTTCCTTTCAGTTTGTTATCTTTCCAGACTCTTTTACTAAACCTGTTTTTCTGTGCGTACAACTTCTACCCTGCTGGGTAGGTGGCTGGTGGTGGGGCTGTGGCTTGCTCTCCCCCGCCTGGCCCCTGCCCAATCCTTCTCCGCCGATTATGCCCGCCAATACCTGAGCAGCCACCGCGCGCAGCTGGGCCTCACGGAGGCTGACGTAGCTGCTCCGGCCATAACGGATACCTATACCGATGCCCACAACGGGGTTTCGCACGTGTATCTGCGCCAGCAGCATTTGGGCCTGGAAGTGCTAGGCACTGAAATGAGCCTGCACTTTGACGGCCAGGGAGAAGTGCTCACGCAAACGGGAAAGTTTGTGACAGACCTGGCCAGCAAAGCGCCCGCTCCTACGGCCACGGTAGCTGCCCCGGCGGCCATGGCGGCGGCGGCGCAGGTGCTGCACCTCACGCCCACCCCGCAGCCCGCTTCCCCGGCGCAAAGCCGCTCTACCCGCCTCACGCTGTATGATGCGGCCCTTTCCACGGAAGAAATTCCTACCCAGCTGGCCTATGCCGTGCAGCCCGATGGCAGCGTGAAGCTGGTATGGCAGCTGGTGATGCACCCACCCAAAACCACCCACCAGTGGAGCCTGCAGGTAGATGCCACTACCGGGAAAGTACTAAAGCGCCGGGACCGGAATCCGCAGGAGAAGCTGGCCCCGCCCACTGCCGTACCAGTTACTATTCCTTTCCTGCCCGCCAGCCGGGCAGCGGCCCGCCCCTCCGGCACCGATGCCACCTATAATGTGTTTGCGGTGCCAGTGGAAGCCCCGGGCTTTGGGCCCCGGAGCCTGGCGCGCAACCCCGCCGATGCCAAAGCCTCGCCCTATGGCTGGCATGATAACAATGGGGTGGCCGGACCGGAGTACACCACCACCCGCGGCAACAATGCCTCCACGTACATCCCCAGCACGACCGTTGCCTCCTACTTTGCCGATGGCGGCACCAGTCTCAACTTCGATTTTGCTTACGACGCCCAGAAGTCGGCCGTAACCAACAAGAATGCCGCGCTAACGCAGCTGTTCTACCTGAACAACATCATGCACGACATTTCCTTTCAGTATGGATTTACGGAAGCTGCCGGCAACTTTCAAACGAAGAACTACACCGGTCTGGGCAAAGGCAGCGACGCAGTGCGCGCCCTGGCTCAGGACCCAGATGGCGTTTACAATGCTTACTTCTCGGCCGCAGTAGACGGCAAAAGCTCCGCCATGCACATGTTTTTGTGGCCGGGCACTACCACCTTTAAGGTAACTGGCCCATCTTCTATTGCCGGGCAGTACCCCGTGGTGGAAGGTGCTATCGGGCCGAGCTTATCTGCCGGCGCGCCCATTACGGGCAAGCTGGTATTGGTAGATGATGGCAGTGCCGCCCCCACACTGGGCTGTACCGCTCCCCTGAAAAACGCGGCGGCCCTGAAAGGCAACATTGCCCTCATTGACCGGGGCACCTGCACGTTTTCAGATAAAGTGCAAGCCGCCCAGAATGCCGGCGCTATAGCTGCAGTAGTGGTTAATAACCAGCCCGATACGCTCATCACCATGAGTGGCGACTACAAGCTCAGCATTCCCAGTGTATTTATGCGCCTCGGCGACGGCAACCTTATCAAGGAGCGCCTGAAGGCCGGCGAAACCGTTACTATCAGCATGGAAACCCCAGTGGGGCGGGATGGGGCCTTTGATAATGCCGTAGTAGCGCACGAGTACACCCATGGTATTTCCATCCGCCTCACGGGCGGACCGGCCTCGGTGGAGTGCCTGAATAACAAGGAGCAGATGGGTGAAGGCTGGAGCGACTTTTTTGCCCTGTGGCTGACGACCAAACCCGGCGACACGGGCACCACGCCCCGCAGTATTGGCTCCTACGTAATGGGGCAGGCCACCAGCGGCGTGGGTATCCGGAACAAGTTCTACAGCACCGATATGGCCGTGAACGACTTTTCCTATGCCATCATCGGCACCCCGCCCTTTGATGAGGAGCACTCCATTGGCGAAGTATGGGCCAGCGTACTCTGGGATTTGAACTGGGAGATGATTAAGCAATACGGCTACAGCACCGACCTGTACCGGGGCACCGGCGGCAACAACAAAACCATGCAGCTGGTGATGGACGGCCTGAAGCTGCAGAAATGCAGCCCCGGCTTCCTTGATGGCCGCGACGCCATTCTGGCCGCTGATAAAGCCAACAACAAAGGCGTCAACCAGGCCCTGATCTGGCGGGTGTTTGCCCGCCGCGGCATGGGCAGTGATGCTGTGCAGGGCAGCAGTGATAACCTGAAGGATAACAAGGCCGGCTATGCTATGCCCACCGTGCTGGCAACCACCCGGGAGCTGGCCGCTTCTTCCGTGGAGCTGTACCCCAACCCGGCGCAGGACCAGCTAACGCTCCGCACGTTTGGGCTGGGTAGTGCTCCCGTGCAGGTAGCCGTATACTCGGTGCTGGGCACGGAGGTGCTGCGTTCTACCTTTACCGCGGCGCAGGCACAGCGTGGTAGCCAATTGTCGTTGGGCAACCTGGCCGATGGGGTATATATGGTGCGCATTTCTACGCCTAACGGGGCACTTACCCGCAAAGTGGTGGTACAGCACTAAAAGAAAATTGCCAGAAGGAGAAAAAGCGGCCCCCAACAGGGCCGCTTTTTTGTTTTTCAAAAGCTTCTCTTTTCTGCAACCTACCCTTATGCCTGTTACCAATTCCTCTACTGCCCGGGATACCGCCCTGCTGGCTATGCGCCCCCTTATTGAAGGGGTGCCGGCCTATGAAACGCCCCAGACCGTGGCCGACTTCCTGCACCACACGCTGCGCCCCCTGCTCAAGCTGCAGAACATGCCCTTGCTACTCACCCTCACCGACTATGTGCACGACCATCACATACCCCTCGCGCAGCGCAGCTCCACTGAGCAGCAGCGCCTACTAACCGATTTGCTGGCCCGCAACGTGAAGCTGCGCTATACTTTGGTGGGGCTGATAGCCGGCCTGTTTACGGCGGCAGAAACCGCATTCTACCGGCAGCACCGCCCTGAGCTAAACCGGCGGCTGATTGAAATGGCCACCCACCGCCTGCTGGATCAGCTGCCTGCCCTTCATCAGTGAATTATTGCCCAACAGAAAGGCCGCTCCCCTAAAGAAGCGGCCTTTCTGTTGGGCAGTTTTAGCGGCAGCCACGCCGGGCAGCTTAGTCGTACTGCGAGTCGCGCAGGTGCACAGGCTCCGTTTTCTTGCGCAGGCGCATATTCAGCACCTCCACTAACAGCGAGAAGAACATGGCGAAGTAGATGTAGCCTTTCTCAATTTCCTTGTGGAAGCTTTCCATCACCAGCATCACCCCAATCATAATCAGGAAGGACAGGGCCAGCATTTTGATGGTGGGGTTGCGGTTCACGAAATCGGCTACCACGCCCGAGAAAATCATCATAACGGCCATGGATAGAATAACGGCCATAATCATAATCAGCACGTTATCCACCAGGCCTACCGCCGTCAGAATGGAGTCGAAGGAGAAGACAATATCAATCAGGATGATTTGAATGATGACGCTGCCCATGGTAGCGGCGGCTTTGCCGGTTTGGGCCTCCTCTTCCTCGCCCTGCAGCTTGGTATGAATCTCGGTGGTGCTTTTCCCAATCAGGAATAAGCCCCCGCCCAGCAGAATAAGGTCGCGGCCGGATACGCCCCAGCCGCCTTCCATCCACGGCAAAGGCAGGGTAAACAAGGGGTGTTTCAGGCCCACAATCCAGGAGATACTCAGCAGCAGCCCAATGCGGAACAGCAGCGCCAGAAACAGGCCAATGCTGCGCCCGCGCGCATGCTGCTCCCGCGGCAAGCGGTTGACGATGATGGAAATGAAGATGATGTTATCAATACCCAGAACGATTTCCATGAACGTGAGCGTGAGCAGGCTCACCCAGGTATTGGCACTGGAGAAGACGGAGAAGTCGAAATTCATTCTTTTTCAATTTTTAATTATGAATGCAGAAGTATGAATGGCCCCATAGTGTCGTTGGGCGCCGTTCACCCATTCATCATTTATAACTCAGCATTCATAATTACCAGGCTTAGCTCTTCATGTTTACAAACTGCAGGGGCTGGCCGATATCAGTGCGGCGCAGCAGGGCAATTACGGCCTGCAGGTCGTCAATCTTCTTGGCCGATACGCGCACCTGGTCGTCCTGCATCTGGGCCTCCACTTTCAGCTTGGCGTCTTTGATGGCTTTGATGATTTTGCGGCCGGCATCCTTATCTACCCCGGCCCGCACCTTTATGGTTTTCTTCACCAGGGCCCCGCTGGGCAGCTCCTCGGCCGTAAAATCCAGGGCCGTGCCATCAATACCCTGCTTCACGATGCGCGTGAGCAGGATGTCTTCCAGGGCTTTGATGCGCATGGAGTTTTCAGAGCTGAGCTGAATGGTATTGTTTTTTTTATCGAGCTCCATGCCGCCTTTGGTGTCGCGCAGGTCGTAGCGGGTCTGGAGTTCTTTTTTGGCAGTATTCACCGCGTTTTCGAGGGTTTGCGGATCTACTTTGCTCACGATATCGAAGGAAGCCATAGCGCAGAAGGCATAAGGTGGGAGAAAACACTGCCCGGAGCACCGGTAGCGAGGGTGCCAAAGGTAGGAGTTTGCCGGAATGCTACCTTTACCCGGGCGCAAAATTCGGCGTTTCCGGCCCCCGCCCTGCCTGTACGAAATCTGTCTGTTCCGTGGTTATGCTGCCTGCCGTTCATCCTCCCTCCTCGCCCACCGACTGGGCCGCTTATTACCAGCTGCGCTATGCAGTGCTGCGCCAGCCCTGGCAGCAGCCACCCGGCTCAGAGCGAGCCGAGGATGACGCCCTGCCCGACACCTTTCATGCTCTGGTAACTACCCCGGATGGCACCGCCCTGGGCGTAGGCCGCCTGCACAAGGCCGCCCCCGGGCAGGCGCAGGTGCGCTTTATGGCCGTGCACCCCGATGCACGGGGTCAAGGTGTGGGGCGGGCCGTGCTGGAGTACCTGGAGGCCGAAGCCCGGCGCCGCGGCCTGCGGGAGTGTGTGCTGCACGCCCGGGAGCAGGCCGTACCATTTTATTTGCGGCTGGGGTATGCGGTGGTGGCGCCTTCACACACGCTGTTCGGCAGCATTCCGCACTTTCTCATGCGCAAGCCGCTTTAGAACCGTTCCCGCCCGCGCAGCAGGTCCCAGTACAGGCGGAAGTCGCCGCGCAGGGAAAACCACGGGTGCTGGAAGGTGGCGGGCTTGTTGTGCTCCACAAAAAAGTGACCTACCCAGGCAAAAGCATAGGCTGCTATGATGCCATACCCAATTAATATGGGACGCCCCAGCACCACGGTCAGCACCAGGCAAAGCAGGAATAGGGAAGTACCTATAAAATGCAGGATGCGGGTACCGCGCTGCTGGTGCTCGCGCAGGTAGCGTGGGTAGAACTCCGCAAAAGTCAGGGGCCGGGCCGTCATAGCAAGCAGGGTTTTACGTAAAGAAGCCTAACTTTTCCCTGAAATCACAGCCTGCCCTGCGCAATGGACCAATTACCTGATGTAGCCACTCTGGTGGCTATTTACAACCAAATGAACCAATACGGCCGCATAAACGGCATGGTGCTGCACGTAGCCTCGCCCGGGGAAGTGAAGTACACCATGACAGTGCGCGCCGAGCACCTTAGCTCCCCCGGCACCTGCCACGGCGGGGTGCTGGCCGGCCTCATGGACTCGGTGCTGGGAGCAGCGGCCCTGTCGGAGGCCTTCACCGCGGGTGAGCTGGTATCTACGGTGGAGTTCAAGATGAACTACCTGCACCCGGTGCGCCTGCATGATACGCTGGTGGCCACCGCCAAAGTAGACCACGCCGGCAAAACCCTGCTGGTAGCTACCGGCGACATTTACTGCGCCACCCGCGAGCTAGTGGTAGCCAAGGGCATGGGCACCTTCAACCGCTACCCCGCCGACAAGCGCGACTTCCGCAAGCTGCTGTTCCCCTCCGCCGACGACGAGCAGGAATAAAACGCAAACCGCCGGACCGTTCCCGTAAAAGGAACCGCCCGGCGGTTTATAGCAGTGCCGGCTAACCGGCCCTGGCTACTTAGTAGCGCGAAGAAGCCGACTCGTGCTCTTCCTCCTCCTGGGGAGAATCGTCGTCTTCGTTTTCATTCATGATGGGGGGCTGCACTTTGCGCACGTTGCGGGCGCAGTCCTCGTCGCGGTGGTTGCGGCCTACGGTGAATTCTACCCAGTCGCCTTCCTGCAGGTCGTTGAAGTCGCCTTCGGCCATATCAGCGTAGCTGAAGAACAGGTTGTTGGGGGGCATTACCACAAAGCCAAACCCGTTTTTCAGGTTTTTGATGGTGCTTACGCCAATGGAGCCTACCGGGCCGGCGGCCGTAGGGCCGGCGGGGCGCAGCGGCTTGGGAGCAGCGGTATAAGCCGCGGGCTCCGGCTGGTTCACGAACAGGTCCTCAATCAGCGGGTCGTTCTTGCTCAGGCGCTCATCAATTACCTCGTGCATGGCTACGGGGTAGGTAGCATGGTCGAGGAGCTGCTGGGAGGCACGGGTTACGCGGTTTTCGCCTTTATAATCGGTGTATTTGAAGTCCCAGTTGAGCAGCATCACGCGGGTGCCCACGGTGTTGAGCTTCTTCACCAGGGGCAGGTAGTCGCTGTCGCCGGCAATCAGCACAATTACGTCGAAGCTCTTGTGCAGGGCCATTTCCAATGCTTCCAGGCTCAGCCACACGTCAATGCCCTTTTCCTGCAAACGGCCGTCGCGGGTTTTCAGGGGCATGTAGTGGGTGGTGATGCCCAGGTTCATCAGGATATCGTCGAGCAGACGGTCGTGGAACAGACGGTCTTTTTCGCGGGCCTCCGTGGCGCTTAAGCGGCCGCGGAAGAAGTGAGCGTCGGTAATCTGGCACAGGCGCACATCGGTGTCCTCGTCTTCGGCTACCTGATGACGGATAAACTCGTGCAGGCCTTCCAAGCTAATTCGTGCCTTGCGCTCATGCTGAAAGTAGTAGTAATCACTGATCTTAAGGAAATAATTGCCGTCATAGAAGACACCGATCCGGATCAGCGGGCTATTCATCTGATTCATAAAATTCTACTCGTTTTGGAAATGTGCAGGGGGGTGTGTCAGGACACGTAACAGGTCAGGGTGGGCCTTCAAGGAGGAAAGGCCGTGTCAAAGGTACGAAGTATGCATAAAATACATAATATAAATTTAATATGCTAACTGTTTGATTCAAAGGGTATATACCACAAAATCATTCCATAAATAATCACATTTATGAATACTTCCGAAGGCGCCAATTTGCGGTGAAAAACGTCGTTTATCAAAGCAGATATTCCAACTACATACAGCAAAGTGCAACTTTACTGTCGAGCTTACCAAGGCTGACTATAAAAGCTAACCAAGCCTTTTAAATGCAAAACAAGCAGGCCGATTACCTGCGAAATCCGGGTTTATTCAGGTAACAACACCAAGTGAATTAGAATTTCATTCTGCTCACTATCAGCAACAACACTACTGCACCATATACGCCGCAAACCACTATTTCCAGCACGTTGCCCATGGCCGAACCCGTCCGTATGAGCGGCAATTTAATAGCGAAATCGGAAAGGGGCATAAAATACTTCACGCCGGACTTGGTCAGCGTATCGGCCAGCAGGTGGGAAAGGTAGCCCCCGCCGGCAAACAGCGCCACGCCGTGCCACCCCAGCGTTTGGTTGGCCAGGTGCCCGATATACGTCCAGAGGGCGGTGGCCCAGATGGTGTGCGTCCAGGTGCGGTGGCTGGTGAAGGGCGCCACGGCTACAAAAGTGCCCAGCATGCTCAGCCAGAGCATACCAGTATACAGCCCCGCCACTACGGTGCACAGGCCCGTAAACATAAGTGCCAGCTTACGCGCCGAGCCGCCCTGCATGGCCGCGCCCACCATACCAAAAGCCAGCGCGGTAGTAAAGCCCATGCGCCGGTCGGCGCCCAGCAGCATATAGTGCGTGTAGGCGGCTATGCCAATGCCCACCAGCACAAACGCCCAACGCACGTAATTCTGGGCAAAGCCTAGGCGCTTGCTCAGGCGGGAGCTGGGATGGTCCAGATCAGGAGCCAGGGCCGAAAAGCCCGCCAGGGCTATGCCGGCCGGCGAAAAGGGAATACCCGGTACCAGGCCGGCCACGGCTACGCCGGTAATAAGGCCAATGGCCAGGTGAGAAGAGCCGCGCACGCAGAAAAATACCTTTGAACGAAAGAACGAAGGTACGCGGCTAACCGCTAGGAACGAGGGGCCGAAGCAGGTAATGCGCAGGCCGTGCCGCGCACCGGCGCCTCCCGGGTATAGGGCCGTGCGGCCTGTACGGCAGCCAGGCAGCGCCGCCGGTAAATGGCCAGCCAGGCATGTTTAGCCTGTTGCCAACGCTCCCAGGCGTCAATATCAAACTCGGGGTCCGGGGCGGGGTTGCGGGTGGGGTCCATAATGCAACGGTGGGATGGGTGGGGAGAGCAGAGGACTAAGATATATACTTTTCACTATTGATACTTCACCCAGCTCAACAATAAAAGGCTTTATAGCACATCCGGGAAACTTTCGGACCTTGGCGGCGGTATTGCTACCGCCCCCAGCCCGACCGGATTCTCATTCGGCCGGGCTTCTCCCGTTGTTTTGCCTCCTAGCCGATATCCGTTTTGCAGGTCTCCGATTTCCTCAAGCTCTATACCCTGGACCCCACCGTGCTGACCATTGGGGCCCGCCTGAACCCAGCCACGCGCAACAGCCTGCGCGCTGAAGCCAACGCCCCGGCCGCGCCCGTGCGCCTGCATCTGCGCGGCCTGGTGGGCAGCCAGGATGCCGTGCTGGCCGCCGCCCTGCACCAGGACTTTCCCGATCAGCACCATCTGTTTATTCTGCACGACCGGGAAGAGGCGGCCTACTTCCTGGCCGACCTGCAGCACCTGGTGCCCGACGAGGAGCCTTTGCTTTTCCCCAGCTCCTACAAGCGCCCCTACGCCTTCGATGAGACGGAAAACGCCAACGTGCTGATGCGGGCCGAGGTGCTGAACAAGCTCAACTCCCACCGCGGCCCCAAAACCACCGCCGAGCAGGCCGCCGAAGATGCCGACGATGCTTTGCCGGAAGGCGACGCCACAGCCCGGAGCAGGAAAATCAGCGTGAAGGACACGGCCGGCGCGCTGATTGTGACGTACCCGGAGGCACTGTTTGAGAAGGTTATCAACAAGAAGAGCTTAGTTGCCAACACTTTTATTGTGAAGGTGGGCGACAAGCTGGACGTGAACTTCATCAGCGACATGCTGGCGGAGTATGACTTTGAGCGTTCCGACTTTGTGTATGAGGCGGGGCAGTTTGCGGTGCGCGGCGGTATCGTGGATATCTTCTCGTACGCCAACGAATTGCCCTACCGTATTGAATTGTTTGGCGACGAGGTAGAAACCATCCGCACGTTTGACCCCGAGAGCCAGCTGTCGGTGGAGAAGCGCCAGCAGGTGAGCATTATTCCCAACGTGCAGACCAAGCTGCTGCAGGAAACGCGGGAGGCTTTTCTGGACTTCATTCCAAAGAACACCGCCATCTGGGCTAAGGATGTGCGCCAGACCCTGGACGTGGTGGAGGAATCCTTTGAGCGGGCCGAGCTGGGCTTTAAGGAGATGCTGGAATCTGCCGGCGGCGTGCAGATTGTGAGCAAGCCGGAGGATTTGTTCGAGACGGGCAAATCATTCAAAAAGCTGCTGGAGAACTTCCCCATCGTGGAGTTCGGCAAGCGCTTCCACTTCAAGGGCGGCGAGGATTTCACCTTCACGGCCAAGCCGCAGCCTTCGTTCAACAAGGACTTCAACCGGCTGGTGAAAAACCTGCACGAGAACCAGGAGAAGGGCTACGTCAATATTATTGGGGCGGAATCCGTGCGGCAGGCGGACCGGCTGCGCACCATCTTTGATGAGCTGGACAACAACGTGCAGTTTCAGCACCTGCTGCTGGGCCTGCGCGAAGGCTTTATTGATGACATGCTGAAGCTGGTGGTGTACACCGACCACCAGCTGTTCGAGCGTTTCTACCGGGCGCAGGAAGGGCGCAAGTTCTCCAAGAAAAAGGCCCTTACGCTAAAAGAGCTGCGCACCCTGGTGCCCGGCGACTACGTGGTGCACCAGGACTACGGCATTGCCCGCTTTGCCGGCCTCACGCAGGTAGAAATCAACGACCGGCTGCAGGAGGCCATCCGCCTCGTGTACCGCGACGACGACGTGCTGACCGTGAGCATTCATGCCCTGCACAAAATTGCCAAGTACTCCGGGGCCGAGGGCACGCCGCCCACTATGAGCAAGCTGGGCTCGCCGGAGTGGGAAAACAAGAAGAAGTCCGTCAAGAAAAAGGTGAAGGACATTGCCGCCGAGCTGATTCGGCTGTACGCCAAGCGCAAAACCGCGCCGGGCCACGCCTTCGCCCACGACTCCTTTATGCAGGCCGAGCTGGAATCGAGCTTCATTTACGAGGACACGCCCGACCAGGGCAAGGCCACCGAGGACGTGAAGCGCGACATGGAGCAGCCCCACCCCATGGACCGCCTCGTGTGCGGCGACGTGGGCTTCGGCAAAACCGAGGTAGCCATTCGGGCCGCCTTCAAATCCGTGGCCGATGGCAAGCAGGTGGCCGTGCTGGTGCCCACCACCATTCTGGCCATGCAGCACTACAAAACCTTCCGGGAGCGGCTGGCGGCCCTGCCCGTCACGGTGGAGTACGTGAACCGCTTCAAAAGCACCAAGCAGATTAAGGAAACGCTGGGCCGCGTGGCCGAGGGCAAAACCGACATCCTCATCGGCACACACCGCCTCACCAACAAGGACATCAAGTTCAAAGACCTGGGCCTGCTCATCATTGATGAAGAGCAGAAGTTCGGGGTGAAAACCAAGGACAAGCTCAAGGAGCTGAAGGTGAACGTGGACACGCTCACCCTCTCGGCCACGCCCATTCCGCGCACCCTGCACTTCTCCCTCATGGGCGCCCGCGACCTCAGCGTAATTGCCACGCCGCCGCCCAACCGCCAGCCGGTGCAAACGGAATTGCACGTGTTTGATGAGCTGCTGATTCGCGACGCCGTGGCGCGGGAGCTGAAGCGCGGCGGGCAGGTGTTTTTCGTGCACAACCGCGTGAAGGACATTGAGGAGCTGGCCAACATGATTTTGCGCCTGGTGCCCGATGCCCGCGTGACCTACATCCACGGGCAGATGGAGGGCGACCTGCTGGAAAAGCGCATGATGAAGTTTGTGGACGGCGAGTACGACGTGCTGGTGAGCACCAACCTGATTGAGTCGGGCCTGGATATTCCCAACGCCAATACCATCATCATCAACCGCGCCCATCTCTTTGGGCTGAGTGATTTGCACCAGATGCGAGGCCGCGTGGGCCGTTCCAACAAGAAGGCCTACTGCTACCTGCTCACGCCCCCGGTGGCGGGCCTGCCCGCCGATGCCCGCAAGCGCCTGAGCACCCTGGAAGAATTCTCCGACCTTGGCGACGGCTTCAAAGTAGCCATGCGCGACCTGGATATCCGGGGTGCGGGCAACCTGCTGGGCGGCGAGCAGTCGGGCTTTATTAATGACCTGGGCTTTGAGACCTACCACCAGATTCTGGACGAGGCGGTGCAGGAGCTGAAGGAAACCGAGTTCCGCGACCTGTTCCTCGGCGACCCTACCCAGCGCCTGCAGGAAGCCGCCGCCACCAAAGGACCCAAGGAGTGCAACATTGAAACCGACCTGCAAATCCTGATTCCCGACCACTACGTGAGCAACGTCTCGGAGCGCCTGCAGCTGTATAGCAAGCTGGACCGCGTGAAAGGCCCCGAGGAGCTGCGCAAGCTGGTGGCTGGCATTGTGGACCGCTTTGGGCCGCTACCCCAGGAAGTGGAACAGCTGGCCGACATTGTGCGCCTGCGCTGGCAGGCCTGTCAGGTGGGCTTTGAGAAGCTCACGCTGAAGAAAAACCTCATGAAAGGCTTTATCCCGGCCACCAACAACGAGGCCTTCTTCCAGGGCGACGTCTTCGGCAACGTGCTCAGCTACGTGCAAACCCACCCCCGCTCGGCCAGCATGAAAGAGCGCAAAGAGCAGCTGATTATCTCCTTCGAGGAAGTGAAAAGCGTGCAGGCGGCCAAGCGGATTCTGAGTGAGCTGGGGAGTGAGGAGAAGGTGGGGGTGTAGGGATTATGTCCATTCGCAGGGGTGACATTTTATTGAATTTCAGCATGTCATTTAAGAATCTATCCCATTAAGTAACATAAGTTACCATGAGCTGCTTATCGTTGATTACCTAAAAATATTCATTAATATGCAGGGTTTTAACATTAACCCAACTAACTATGGTAGCCTTTTTCAAAAAAGAAAATAATGTTTATTATTTCGATAATGAATCAGAAGACGCTTTTGAAGGATTTAGATTTGAAAGCTATATGAATATGGTCTACTTTACGCCTATCAACAAAGTAAATATACTAATAGGAGCGAATAATTCTGGCAAGAGTAGATTCATGCGCGCCATTATAAAAAACAATTCAATAATTACAACAAATGAAAATAGCATTATCAACAAACTTAAACAATTATCTGACCTCGCAAGGAAAGCTGAGGATATTTTACCAAACGAAGTATTTCTAAATTTTCAAACAACAGCAAGAGTAGAAATAACTGATCAAATTATTATTAACGAAAGTCACAAAAGACTATTACTACGCAATAGAGAGCCACAAGATTATCCAATAAGCAGAGAATCAGTTATTAATAGTATAAAACATATTACTAGTTCATTTTATACAATGAGAGGCGCGGGCCTTAAAGCCGGAATTACACTCCAATCTGACATATTGATAATAGCTTATAATATATATATTTTAAACAAAGACAAAGTTGAAAAATGGGGCATATTTCCATTTGAAGGATTATCAAAAACATTGTCTTATGAAATATTTGATGATTCCGAAGAGATAATAAATTTATTACAAGAAATATCTTCTGTTTCATCAGAAATTGCTGATATAAAAATAAATAACGATATATTAAACAAGATCTACATTCCTATATTAAGATCAGCACGAACACTTCACACCTCCAATCTGGTAAGTTCCGATATTGACAAAAGCGTATTAAACGATACAATTTCATCAATATTCAAATTTACAATAGCGCAAGACTACTCACTTCCATTGAATGACACTAACCTACAGATTGAAACTGGACTAAATTTATTCTCTTTAATAAAAGACGCAAATAATTCATTACAACACGCGAGAAGACCTTTTAAAGCATTTGTTAATTTTATTTCTATCAATTTTTTTAATGGAAAACATGTTGAATTAATTGCACCACCAGCAGAAGGAATAGAGAGAGAAAATATTGCCGTAGAAATAGAAGATGAAGAACGCCCGATACAATATTTAGGAGACGGAGTGCAATCATTATTGATAATGCTCTATCCTATATTTACAGCAAAGCCTAATTCATGGATCTTTATAGAAGAGCCAGAAACACATCTACACCCAGGATTACAAAGAATTTTTTTAGAAACAATTATTAACGACCCAACCATTATAAGTAAAAATTTGACTATATTTTTCACCACACATTCAAATCACCTTTTATCTGTAAGTCTAGAAGAAAAACAAGACATAAACATATTCACTTTTGAAAAAATAAAAATAGATAACAAAAGTGTATGTGATATAAGAGCTGTTAAATCAAAAGATCTAACGATATTAAACAAACTAGAAGTACACAACTCCTCTGTATTCATTTCAAATTGTTCTATATGGGTTGAAGGACCAACTGACAGAATATATTTTCGTATTTATCTTAATAATTATATAAAAAAATATAAAAAGCCAATCATACATGAAGATTTACATTATTCGTTTTTAGAATATGCCGGATCTAATTTATCACATTATATATTCCAAGAAACGGAAGATGACGATATGTTAGAAAATGAAAAACTAATTAAGACTATTAATGCTTTATCAATAGCAAATAGAATTATTTTAATTTCCGATTCTGACTCAGGAAAAGAAAAAAAGCATGAAAATCTTAAAAAGCAAATCAGCAAAAATTTCTCCTATTATAGAATACCTGTCCGAGAAGTAGAAAATCTTTTATCACCAAAATCTCTATCAGATATTATCCCAAAAGCAATTAAAAAAATACGCCCTGAAGACATGAACCGAATTTCCTTTAATGAATCAGAATATAAAGATATTTATATGGGAAATTATCTAAAGAGCAAGCTTCCGATAGAAAAGTTACCTAAAGGGTTTACTGCTGAAAGCGGTACTCTAAGCACATTACACAAAAACAGCTTTGCTAAATATGCTTCAAATCATGTTTCCTGGGATGATATGACTGAAAGCGCACAAGATTTAGCAAAAGAGCTTTATACTTTCATCAGTAAACACAACTATATAGATCATGATGATGAATTACAGATAACCTAATACTAACTGGCACAAATCCCTGCGCCGGCCCGCTTCACCCCCGAAGCCGGCCGGCGCAACTTTTTTTCTGGCCCCTTTTGGGCGGCTTTTGCCGCATATTATTGATGTAAATAAGCTGTAAGTGCCACTACCCTACCTCGCCCATCTGGCGCGAGCTTGTAGCTCGTGCCCAGCCAGGAGGATGAGGTTGTACCTCATCTGCCGCAACGCGGCAAACCATAACTGCCCCCGTTAATGCATAGAAAAGCCCGCCCTTCTAATGGGCGGGCTTTTTGTTTTTATGGAATGAGATGAGCCCGGAGCGGCTTAGTGCTGCACCTGCAGCCGCAATTGGGTGGCTTGTCCATTGTGGAGCAGCCGGCAGGTATACAGGCCTTCGCTCAGGTTGGCCGTGGATAAGGGCAGCGTATGCCAGCCGGTAGCAGTGTTGGAAGCCAGTAGTTGCGTGGCTACCAGGATGCCCAGCTGGTTGTACACCCGCAGCTCAGCCGCGCCGGCCTGTGGCAGATAGTAGCGCAGCTGCACCTCAGCCCCGGCTGGGTTCGGGAAGGCTGCCAGCGCCAGCTGCACGGGGCGGGCACCCACTTCCAGCGGGGCCAGCGCCGCCATGTGCGGGCCGTTACCGTGGTTGGTTTTGCCGTATTTCAGCGTAACGTAATCAAACTGAAATTCGCCGGCTACAGAAGCGGAACCACTCACGTACACGTTGCCGGCGGGGTCTACGGCCACGGAGCCGGCCCGGTCGGCGTGGGAGGCGGGGCCATTGAAGCGGGCGCGCCACTGCTCTTGGCCGGTGCGGCCGTCGTACATAAGCGTGACGATGTCCTCATCGCCGCTGGTGTTGTCGCTGTTGTTGAAGACAGTGCCCGTCACGTACACGTTTCCGGCCATATCTACGTCGATGCCCGTGGCGGCGTCGTTGTAGCCCCCATCGTAGGTCGTGCGCCACAGCTCCTGCCCGGTGCGGGGGTCAAATTTTATGGTGAGGTAGTCGGAGTTGCTGCCGTTATACGATCCGCCGGTGAGGTAAAGGCCATTGAGCCGGCTCAGCGCCAGGCGGCCATCCCACCCGGCGGCGTCGGCTACCCAAAGCTGCTGGCCGGTGCGCCCGTTGTATTTCACGGTGGCACTGCCGGTTACATATACGTCGCCGCGTACATCTACCACCATGTCGCCCGCATGGTCTTCCTGGTTGTTTGGGCCGTCGTAGCGGGATTCCCAGAGTGCCTGGCCGGTGCGCCCGTTGTATTTGATGGTCACGATGTCAAACAGCCCCTCGGAGCTGCTTTTGGCCGAGGTGCCAGTGACATACACATCCCCGCTCAAGCTCACGGCAATGGAGCTGGCAAAGTCGCCGAACCCGTAGGAGCTGTCGTAGAGCGTGGCCCAGAGCTGCTGGCCAGTGCGGCCGTCGTACTTCACGGTGGCGTAGTCGTAGAAGTCGCCGTTGGAGGATGACCCGGTCACGTAAACGTTGCCCAATAGGTCGAGGGCAATGTCGGTGGGCTGGTCGTCGTAATCAGCAGGGCCATTGTAGCGCGCCGCCCAGAGTTGCTCCCCCGTGCGGCCATCGTACTTCACAATGGCGTAGTCGGCAATAAAGAACGCGCTGCTCATTGAGTAGCCGGTTACGTACACGTCGCCGCGCGCGTCTACCGCAATAGCGCGGGCCTGGTCGTCGCTGTCGGCGGGGCCGTTGTAGCGCGCCTTCCAGAGCTCCTTTCCCGTGCGCCGATCATACTTGACGGTGGCAAAATCGGCGTAGCCGTTGCCCGGATTAGCGGAGCTCCCCGTCACGTACACATCCCCATTCCGGCTTAGCGCCAGGAGGCCGCCAAAGTCGTAGCTATCAGCCGGGCCGTTGTAGTAGGAAACCCAGGTTGCGGAAAGGGCGGGCACCTTTTTACTCCCCGCGGTGCGGGTAGTGGGCGTGGCCTGGGCTCCTTCGGGCAGCAGCAGCAGCATACCAATCAGCAGATAGGGAATACCGGATAATTTCATTGTAAAAGAGAATCTAAACGTAACTTCTCCCAGACGTGCATAGCACCTGGGAGGCATGTTTACATTATCAGACGGCCGCTGCTGGTTGGCGCGTATACCGTTGCCAACCCTACAGCAGTAACGCAGCAGGCAAGTCCAGCTTGCCCGGCTGCAACAGGTGGGTTAAGGATGCAGTAATAAAATTATATAAAATAACTTATAATAATTATGGCTTAAATCATTGGCTTATAAAAACCAAGGCAAAGTTTATAAACGCCGGATAGCGTAGTCCCGGATCTACTTTTTATTGGATTTACCTCCTCAACTGACGCGGGTTTAGCGTAGCGTAACTGGTGACCAGCTTTGAGGATGAGGTTGTACCTCATCTGCCGCAACGCGGCAAACCGGAGCTACCAAACTGGCTAATAAAGGGAGGCGCAGCCTCCCAGCAACGAAGGCACGAGCTACCAGCTCGCGCCAGTGAGGCGTGTAAGAAATGGTCGGTCAGGTAACAATGAGTAGGCGAACGGTAGGCGTTGAGGGGCTTATGTTCCGTATACTGCTTGCCACAGCTACCCCGGTTCGGTTGCCATCCGGCCTACCTTACCTTATTGGGTAGCACCTACTAAATTGCCTTGCTTTTGAACCAACATTCCTCCCTGATCATGCACATACTATCCTCTCTTCCGTCTTTGCACCAAACGGCGGCTTCCCTGACCGAGTACTGGTCCCCGCGCGTAGTGGCTGAATTTGAAGACTCTTATGTGAAAGTGGCCAAAGTGCATGGTTCTCTGGCCTGGCACAGTCATGAGCAGGAAGATGAAGTCTTTTTTATTCTAAAGGGCCACTTACGCATCGAACTCGAAACCGGAGCCGTTGAGTTGCCAGAAGGCGCCTTGTACGTAGTGCCAAAGGGCGTACGGCATAACCCCGTGGCGGAGCAGGAGTGCCACATTATGTTGATAGAAAAAAAATCAACCCTGCACACCGGTAGCGAGGTGACCGAGAAAACACGTTCACTGGCTGATCAGCTACGGCCATTAGCCACCGGTAGCCTCCAGTAGCCCTGGCCCTGGCCGGAAACACTGGAAGCTGGCCGACTGATTCTCCCGTCTGGCGCGTGCTTATCGCTCGTGCCCGGCCAGCAGGATGAGGTTGTCCCTCATCGGCCGCAACGCGCCAAGCTGACTTTGCACTGGGTAGCCTACCGGTTGAGGCACAGCCTCACCTCCAGTAAGACACGAGCTACAGGCTCGCGTCAATTAGTGTACCTGAGCGGGGCAGCCGTGCACGCTACTCCCCATACAACGTCAGGCAGTGCGTATCGGTGGGAGCGGCCAGCTCGGTGGTAATGGTGGCGTGGTGCCGGAGCAGCAACGCAGCCAGCGCGGGCAGGCTGCCGGCGCGTAGCAACAGTACCTTGGGCGGGGCGCCGTAGAGGGTACTCAGCTCCAGAAAATCCTCGTCGTGCGTTACAATGATAAACCCGTGCTGACGGACGTAGTCCCATATCAGGCGGTCGGTTTTACCCAGCAGGCCCAGACGCCGCACCTGCTCTGAGCCGGGAAAGGCTTCGGCCAGCAGGGCTACCACGCGGCAGGAGAGATTCTCGTCGAAGAGCAGCTTCATCCCGCAATGCGCAGGTGTCGTTCCCGGTCGGCGGCGTAGAGCAGGCAGGCCTGAATCTGCTGCCGGGTCAGCTCCGGAAAGTCCTCCAGAATTTCCGGTATCGTCTGGCCGTTGCCCAGCCAGCCCAGTACATCGGCCACGCTGATGCGGGTGCCTTTGATGCACGGGCGGCCGAAGCGCACTTCGGGGTTAATGGAGAGGTAAGAATAGTAGTCCATATGCACAGGGCGTTTCTCAAAGTTTTAGAAAAAAATGGCATCTGTTGCATGTGGCCCCAACTGCTCTACGTTGCCGCACTAACAGCAAACCGGCCTACTCCTCCCCTTCCTGCTCCACCGTCAGCACCTCGGCTACTTCTTCCAGGCGCCTGGCAATGGGTTCCAGCAGCTCGGGGGCACGGGCACCTGGCCTTCGCTGCGGGCTTTGAGGTAGCGCACCACGGCCATTTGGTTGTGCAGCACTTCTTCAGCTTCCTCGCGCAGCCGGTCCCAGCCGTGGGTATTCTGGGTGGCGTGCAGCTGGCGGCGCGCTTCCAGGGCCCGCATCACCAGGTCGGCGAGCTGGGTGAGGAGCTGCTGCTCGGGCTGGGTGAGCTGGCGGGGCTCGTAGCCGGCCAGGCATACGGTGCCAATGGGAATGCCTTGTGGGGTGCGTACGGGCACGCCGGCATAAAACTGCACGTTGCGCTCCTGGCTGGTGGCGGTGCCCGACGCGGGCTCGGTGGCCAGGTCCTCGAACACCAGCACCGGCTCATCGGAGGCAATAGCTTTGCTGCAGAGAGTTTGCTCCAGGGCCAGTACTTCCTGCGCCGGCATACCCGCGCTGGCTTTGTGCCACACTTCCTTCTCGTGCACGAAGGCAATGCGGGCCACCGGCACACTAAAAATGTAGGCAGCCAGCTCTACCAGGTCGTCAAACAGCTTTTCCTGCGCGGAATACAGGATATCGTAAGATTCCAGCTCAGCCAGGCGGTTACGTTCATCGGCAGTCATACGCGCACGGAAGTGGGTGATTGGGGCAAGCTACGCATCTCTGCCTACACCTGCGGCCAGGGTGGCTGCTGAATACGCCTACGCTGGTGGGGACTGATATAATTTTTGGCAGGGTGATGAGGCAGCTCCACAATTGCCTGCGCCGGAAAGTGCGTTCTGGGTGCTAGCGGCCCTAGCGGATCTGAAACTCGAAGGGAATTTCCACTTCGGCGGCTACGGGCCGGCCGCCTACCGAAGCCGGCAACCAACCTACCGCCACGGCCTGTGCTACCCGCAAGGCTTCTTCATCTATGCCATACCCCACCGACTGTACCACCCGAAAGTTGCCGGGCTGGCCATCGGCCGCCAGGGTGAAGCCCACCACGGCGCGGCCGCCCTTCCTGTTGCGGAGAGCCTGTGGTGGAAAGCGAAGGGATTGGCCTATGAGTTGGTGCAACTTAGAGAAGCCCCCGATGTAAACCGGGTTCAGCTCCAACGGGGCAGCGCCGACCACGGGGCGAAAGGTAATTTTCGTTTCGGCGGGGTCGTTCATCACCAGCTGGTGGCGGGTGTAGTCGTACTGCTGCTCCAGCTTGCCTTGGTAGGTGTAGAACTCCCATACGCCCACCGGCTTGTCGTTATGGTAGCGGCCTTTAGCCTCCACCTTCTGGTCGGGTCCGTTATAATACTGATGCCAGATGCTGTCCTTGCGGCCCTGGTTGTAGTAGCCGGCCAGGGAGGGCATCTCGGTGCGCAGGTAAATTTCCTGGTACTCGCCGTGCCGGATGGTGTTGTCATCTTTCAGCACAAAGTACTCTTCGCGGTACTGCGGGTTTTCGGGAAACTGATGGTATTTAATAACCTTTTTGGTTTCCTGCGCCTGGCTGAGCAGGGGCAGCAGAGTAAGGGCCAGCAACCCGGCCCCGGATAGAATGCGCATACGTGAATAATGATGGAATACAGCGGATGGGGTAAGAAGGGCGAAAGGTAACAGGCTACCGGCAATCTGCTACTGGTGCGCGGCCGGAATTTTAGTAGGAATAGATGGGCCAAGGACTGCGTATAAGGAAGCCATCTTACCCGGCCGCTGCCCATGCCCATGCCTGCTCCCACTCCTGTTGCCCATATCCGCCCGGCCACGCCCGCCGATGAGCCCTTTATCCGGGAAGTGCTGCCGCGCCTGGTGGCGTTTGGGCCGCCGGCCTGGCGCGACGAAACCCAACTGAAGGCCCGGGATATAGCCGTGCTGCTGGAAACCCTGCACCACCCCGCCCCGCACAGCGGCGTGTTCCTGGCCGAGCAGCAGGGCCAGCCTGTGGGCGTGCTGCACCTCACCACCTCCACCGACTTCTACCAGCAAACCCAGGCCCACATCACGGACCTGGCCGTGATGTGGGCCGCCGAAGGCCAGGGCGTGGGCCGCGCCCTGCTGGCGTTTGCCGAAACCTGGGCGCTGGAGCGCGGCTACCGCTGGCTTACCCTCAGCGTATTTGCCCAGAACAGTCGCGCCCGCGCCGTGTACGAGCGAGCTGGTTTTGAGCCGGATATGATGAGCTACGTGAAGGTACTGCCACCTACGGGCCGGCTTCAGGAGGAAGAGTAAGTGGGGCACTAGTGGTCGGTTGAAAGGGAAGCGCGCTTTCCCCTATAAATGTGGATGTTGATTTCCGGCCCTGACCATGTTAACTTCCTCACATCATTATGTGAAACCAACTGATTATCAGCGGAGCTATTTTTACTTCCATGAAACTTCTGCTGTTTGTCTTCTGCCTGCTTCCTTTATTGGCTGGGGCTCAACACCGCGTGGCCTACCAGGTGCACTACGCCCCGCACATGAGCACGGAAGGGCTACGGGTGCAGGTAAGCGTGCGTACGCCCAAAGCCGAGGACTCCACTTATTTCCACTTTGCCAATGAGGTGTGGGGCGAGCGGGACCTGCTGCGCTGCCTCGGCGGCTTTGCAGGGGAGGGCCCCAGCTACCGTTTCCGGGTGGTGCCCGACAGCAACCGCATAGTAGTGTACCACCCGCGCATCCGCACCGTGCGCTTTTCCTACCGCGTGCGCCAGGATGCCCCGGAGTACACCCGCGACCAGGTGAACCGCCCCCGCGTGACGGATACCTATTTCCATGTGCTGGGCGAAAGCTTGTTTATGGTGCCCGATGCCCTGGCCGCCTCTCCCACCCCGCCCGATATGACGGCTATCATCCGGTGGGTTGGTTTTCCGAAAGATTACGTGCTGCACAACACCTTTGCCTCAGGCGTGCGGGAGCAAACCTTCCGGGGCAAGCTCTGGACGGAGTTTTACCGCTCGCTCTACGTAGGCGGCGACTACCGCCTGCAGCAGTTCAGCTACCAGAACCGACCGGTGTACGTGGCCCTGCGCGGGCAGTGGCAGAACTACGAGGAGTCGCGCCTGCTGCAAACCATTCAGCAAGCCCTCACGGCCCAGCGCGACTTCTGGCAGGATGCCGGCCCGGCCCGCTACACCGTGTTTCTGAGCCCCACCGTAACGTTGCTGGATAGCGCCTGGCGCGGCCAGAGCATGCGCGGCGAGGGTTTGTACCAGGGCTTCAAGCTGCAATCCACGAATACGCCCTTCAACAACTGGGACCTGCTGCGCTACATGTGCAACCACGAGATGCTGCACGACTGGATAGGCGGCCAGATTACCGCCGCCCACGAGGAGCTGAACTACTGGTTTACGGAAGGCTTCACGGACTACTACGCCTACAAAAACCGCCTGCGCAGCGGCGAGCTTTCCATGGAAAACTGGGTAAAAACCTTCAATGAAGACGTGATTCAGCGGCTTTACAAAAACCCGGAGCGCAACCAGCCCAACTACCTCATCAAAGACAACTACTGGAAAAACAGCTCCTTCGGCAAGCTGCCTTACCGCCGCGGTGCGCTCTTCGCCTTTTGGCTGGATAATCAAATTTTGAAAGCCACCGGCTATACCCGCTCCCTGGATGATTTGATGCGCGAGCTACGCCAATCCTGCCTGCAGCCCGGCCAGAAGTTTACCGATGAGCGTTTCCTGGTGCTGGCCCAAACCTATCTGCACGAAGACATCAGCTACGAGTTTCAGAAATACATCCTCACCGGCGCCGACCTACCTCTGACTTCGCCGGATTTGATGGAGGGCTTTGCTGTGGATAACAGCCAGCCCGTGCCGGTGCTGAAACTGACCGGCGAGAGTACAGCGTTGCGGGAACGGTACCTGAACACAAAGCCGGCCGCCAAACCAGTAGCCCAAAAATAATTAGTGGCGGCCACCGGCCCGTAACCCTGCTTACTGTTCCGGCGTATTTGGCCGCAGGCCAAGCGGCTGTTTACTGGGCCAGAAAATACCGCCTCCGCTATCAGAAAGCGGGCATTTACCCGTCCTGGCAGGGGCCAGGGAGTTGGCGGGAAACGATGAGTCCTTTTATATTCGCGGCCACCCTCCTACTACCTATGCGCCTTCGAGTACTGCATCAGCTTGATTTTCTGACCCTGGAATATGATGTAGTGCGCGAGTACATTCACGCCGTGTGGCGGGGCGAGCAGACGGATGAAACCATTCGGGAGGGCTACGAGGAGATTCTGCAGTACCTGGTGCAGGAGCGCTGCCCGCGCCTGCTGGATGACCATTATGCCATTCGGGGTATTTGGGTAAGCCAGGCGGAGTGGTTTGCCAATAACTGGTTCCCAAGGGCATTGGATGCCGGTTTGCAGCGGATTACGGTGGTGTATTCTCAGGATTTTTTCAGCCGGCGCTCTACGCAGGAAGCCGTGGCTCAGGTTCCCGGCGGCCAGGTACTGGCCTTCAATGAGCCGGAAACAGCCCTGCAGGCGCTGCTGGCGCTGTAATTAGGCCAGGCTACGGGCTGATGTGCGTCTGAGCTGAGCAGGATTATTTTTTCTTTCGATGGCAAGCAACCTTCGCGGCCCCGCCGGCTATCCTGTTGGAACAGTATCCCCTCTGTTTTTCCAGCCACATATGCGCTTTGCCCTTTCTCTTTTTTGCTGCCTCTGGTTATTGGCTTCCTGCCAACGAATTGAGACGAACGTAGCGCCCACTGCCACGCTGGAAAACACCCGCTGGATGCTGGTGCAGGTAGAGGAAACGCCGGTGCCTGTACCAAGCTCTTCGTTGTCGGCCCGCTCCTACCTGGAGTTTACCTCTGCTGATCATAAAACCAGCGGCCGCGCCCCGTGCAATGGCTTTGGCGGTACCTACACACTGGGCAGCAGGCCGGGCACCCTCACCATCAGTGGTCAGATGTCGACGAGAGGCACCTGCCCCGCCCAAGCCCTGGAGTATCACTACCTGAGTGCCCTGAGCCAAACCGTGCGCTATGAAATAACCGGCAACGAGCTGCGCCTGTACGGGCCGGATAACTCGCGGCAGCCCAAGCTGACTTTTAATCTGGCGCGCTAAGGCACCAGGAGCTGGGCGCCATTTTTACCACTTTTCCTGCTATGTTCCGCGCTCTATACATTGGCCTGCTGAGCCTGCTGGCCACTGGCTGCCTTGCCCAAACCACCCTCAACCAGGGCCTGAAACAAGAGCTGAACAGCATAGATGCCGAAGACCAGAAGTACCGCATCCTGATTATGCGGCAAATGCTCACCGGCGCCCCCAGCGGCTACGATTCCATAGCCCGCGTGGTGCACCTGACGCCTGAGCAGGTTGGCCCCTATGTAAGCCAGCGCATGCTGGAGCTGGACTCGGTCAACATCCGGCGCATTGCCCGGATTATTACGCAGTATGGCTACCCGGGCAAAACGCTGGTAGGTGAGCCCACCAACGAGGTAGCCCTGCTCGTGATTCAGCACTCCAACCGGATTCCGCAGTACTTACCGCTCATTAAAAAGATGGCCGCTAAAGGCGAGATACCCTTCTACCTGTATGCCCGCATGCTGGACCGCCAATTGATGTATGAGGGCAAAGAGCAGCTATATGGCACGCAGGGCCGCAGTTTTGGTGTGCCCAATGCTCAAACCGGCCAGCGGGAAAACGTCTCGTTTATCTGGCCCATACAGGATGCGGCCCGTGTAAACCAGCGGCGCAAAAAGGCTGGCTTTGATTCCACCGTAGAAGCCAATGCCCAGCGCCTGGGTATGAAGTATAAGCCCATGGCCCTGGCCGAAGCCCGGGCCATTGAGCAGGCCTCCGCGGCCAAGCCGTAACTATTTGCGGCTGTTGCAGAATCAAGAACGCCCCGGCCTGTGCCGGGGCGTTCTGCATTTGCTTCGTCCTTTCCGCCGGGTCTCAGGTGAAAATATGCTCCCGCTCGGCGGGGTGGATATTCTGGTTTACCCGGAACAGGTTTTGCGGATCGTACTGGGCTTTGACTTTGGCCAGCCGGGGGTAATTGGCGCCGTACGTGTCGCGGATTCGCTGGTCTCCTTCCTCCATCATGAAATTAACGTAGGCGCCGCCTGCCGCGTAGGGGTGCAGGGCATCCCAGTAGGCGCGCGCCCAGGCCATAATTTTTTCATCGTTGCGTGGGTCGGGGTCCACGCCCACAATCACCATAGCCCAGGTGGCATCCCGGAAGTTCCAGGCCGTATCGTGCCGGCCTACGCGGGCCGCGGCCCCGTTGATGGGGTACAGGTGCATGCTGGAGTGCATGGTGGGCAGCAGGTTGCCAAACCGCACATGCTCGGCAATGGCTTCCTCGGGCATTTCAGCCACAAAATCGGCCTTCCAGTACCAGCGCAGACCCGGCGGGTACAGGCCATCGAACATGCTTTGCAGCGCCGGCATGGGCAGGGTGCCTACCATATCCAGCGCGGGGGTTTTAAATGCGCGGGCGGGCTGCAGAGCGGCCGCCGCCCCGGAGGGCGGGCCGGTGTAGCACCACACTATGCCGCACATTTTCTGCAGGTGCAGGTGCTCGGGGAAGGGGGCGGCGGGCGGCACCATCAGGAAGGCAAAGAAGCCATTGATGGTTTCCGGCGCGGTTTTAATGAAGTTGCTGTACCAGCGCAGTATCTCGGGGGCATCCTCCATGGGCCAGAGCATGGGCCCGGCCACTACGTTATCTACGGGGTGCACCCGGAACAGGAAGGAAACCACTACCCCGAAGTTGCCGCCACCACCGCGCAGGGCCCAGAATAAATCGGGGTTTTGCTGGGCCGAGGCTTTTACCAGGTGGCCATTGGCCAGCACTACGTCGGCTTCCAGCAGGCTATCAATGGTGAGGCCGTACTGGCGGGTGAGGTAGCCCAGCCCGCCGCCCAGCGTGAGGCCGGCCACCCCGGTAGTGGAAATAATGCCTCCGGGCAGGGCCAGCCCAAAAGCGTGCGTGGCATGGTCTACATCGCCCAGGGTGCAGCCACCTTCTACCAGCACGGTGCGTGCTTCGGGGTCTACATGAATGCCGCGCATCAGGCTCAGGTCGATGACCATTCCATCATTGCACATGCCCAGGCCGGCCCCGCTGTGCCCCCCACCCCGAATGGCCAGCAGCATGCCTTCCTCGCGGGCATAGTTCACGGCGGCAATAACGTCGGCTACATCGGCGCAGCGCACCAGCATGGCCGGCCGCTTGTCAATCATGCCGTTATAGATGTGGCAGGCCGCTTCGTAGCCTGCATCCTGGGGCTGCAGAATCTCTCCGCGCATGCTGATGGGCGGCAGCACGCGGTTTTTTTCCATTAACATAAACCAGAGTAATAACCAGAGTTATCAGGCCGGAGCGGCCAGCATAGCAGGGCTGCCCGGAGGCAGGCGGCAAGGAGCACCGGCAGGCAAACTACCGGACCAGAATTTATATATAAATCTACTGATAAATATTATGATAAACACAAGCCGAAACCTTTTGCAGCTCATCTACCGATCAAAGAATAGTTGGGCCAGTATCTTGGATAATTTCCGGATTATTCGTTGATTCCAGGAGCATTCTAAGCTTTTCTTTCCGGTTTTGCTGCCTATGCGCATTCCACAGGTTGCGGGCCCGTTGGCCCGGGGCTGGTACTACTGCCGCAAGTAGATTACCACCCTTTTGCGCCTTACCCAAACGCCCCGCCCGCGCGGGGATGGGGCTGCTTTCACTCTCCTTTTCTGATGTTTTCCGGGCCTTGGTTGCCCGCCCGCCTAGGGCTTGGGCCTTGGGAAATGGTACGGGGCAAGCTGGGAGTTACCGGCAGAAGTTGTCACAGTTCAGCGCCTGCTCTGCAGACAAAAACAGCCAAAGGGCTTCGGGTTGCGCAAATCTTTGGGTATCTTCCGTAGCACTCCAGCGGCTTTGCGGTTATGGATGTTACTGCTTCTTCTGCGCCTGTTGCCACCGTGCGCCCGCTTATCAGCTGGCGGGCGCGCCTTGTCCGCCTGCTCCTGGCCCTGGGTGGCGGGGCTTCGGCCTTCTGGTGGGCCCCATCCGATTTTCCCCTCAATACGCAGCTGATGTTGGCCTGGGATGGATTTATTGTGAGCACGCTGCTGCTTACCTGGTACACCATGGCCCGGGCCAATACCGCCTACATCCGGCGGGCTTCCACGCTGCTGCACCCCGACCGCACCCGCTTTCTGATGCTGTTTACTACGCTGCTGGGCACTACGGCCAGCCTGGCGGCCGTACTGCTGCTGCTGCGCGGCCTGGAGGCTATGTCGTATGAGGAGCGGGTAGAGCACATATTGGTTTCGGTGGTGGCCGTGGTTACTTCCTGGCTGCTCCTGCACACGCTTTTTGCCCTGCGCTACGCCCATACCTATTTCAGCAAAAGCCTTCTGCCACCGCACGGGCAGCTGGGCGGGCTGGTGTTTTCCGGCGAGCCCCCCACTACCTACTGGGATTTTGCCTATTTCTCTTTCGTTATCGGCATGACGGCCCAGACCTCGGATACGGGCGTGAGTACGCTGCGCATGCGCCAACTGGTGCTCTATCATAGCCTGCTCTCGTTTAGCTTTAACACCGCGGTGTTAGCCCTGAGCATCAATATTCTCTCTGGCCTGCTGTAGCCCTTGGAAAGGCGGGACCCAAACAGGCCTTGACACAACAAGGAGAAGTGCTTTCACATAAACCTGATAATTAAAAATTGTACTAATGTGTATAATATAGCGCTTCACCCTTTTCTAACGAGCTTTGCAAGCTAAGAAAATTGAATATTGGCTATATTATTGCTGATTGGGGCTCTCTCATTTATTCCCTAATTCTCATGATGCCTCGTTTACTTCTTCGCCCGCTCGCGCTTTATGCCGGGTCATTGCTATTGCTGGCCAGCTGCTCTAAAAAGCCTGATGCCTGCTTTACGATTGAAAAGGGAATTCCCAGCTCTAAAATCAATGATGATGTGCAGGTAAATGCTGCTTGCAGCACGGACGCCGACAGCTACCTGTGGGAATGGGGCGATGGTGCCAGCGACACCGGCAGTACCGCTAAGCACAAGTACAATGCGGCCGGTACTTTTACCATTAAGTTAACGGCCAAAGGCAATGACAGATCTGCCACCACTTCCCGCCAGGTAACTATCGTTCAATAGCCCGCCTCTTGCGCACAAAAAAGGCCACCTCTCAGGTAGAGGTGGCCTTTTTTATTCACTTAGCCGGAGTTAGCAGGTGCCGCTTTCCAGGTCGCAGGCGGCGTCTTCGGCGCCGGCCAGCTGCACGGGCTGCGGGCGGGCTTCCTCCCACACTTTCTGCAGCACCTCCTCAAACAGCTCGGCGGGTTGCGCGCCGGACACCGCATACTTATCGTCGAAGACGAAATAGGGCACGCCGCGCACCCCAATCTGGCGGGCCTGGTACTCATCGTGGCGCACTTCCTGGGTGAAGTCATCAGACTGCAGCAGGTGCTCTACCTCGGTGGCGGGCAGTGGCAGCTCGGCGGCCAGGCGCGTGAGCGTGGCGGGGTCATTAATATCGAGGCCCTCTTCCAGATACGCCTTGAACAGGCGCTCTTCGGCGGCATCCTGCAGGCCGTGCTGTTTGGCCAGATGAATCAGGCGGTGCGCCCGCAGGGAGTTGGCGGGCACCACCCGGTCAAAGTCGAATGCCAGACCTTCGCCGGCGGCCATCTGAGCCATGTTGGCGCTCATTTCCCGGGCCCACGCTTCGGTGTTGCCGTATTTGGCGGCCAGGCGGGTGTACTGATTTACGCCGGGCTCGGGGTTGGCTTCGGGGTCCAGCTCAAAGCTCCGCCACTGCACTTCTACCAGGTCGCGCTGCGGGAAGCGGGCCATGGCCGTTTCCAAGCGCCGCTTGCCAATGTAGCAGAACGGACACAGGATATCAGACCAGATTTCAACGGTTATCTTTTTCATGAAAGTAGAGTCGGATTATAGGATGTTGTATAAGCCGGATGCCGGCCAAAAGGTTTCCCGAAGCAGAACGGGCACAAACGGGCCGAAATTATGCGTATTCTTACACCGTAACCTACGTCTGCCTCTTCTCCTATTTTCTGATGAAACGCTTTCTTCTGCCGCTGCTGAGCGTAGCCCTGCTGGCTGCCTGCAACCCCACCACCCAGCCCGCCGAGCAGCCCACCACCGCCACCCCGGCCCAGACCGCCGATGCCGATACCGCGGCGGCCGATGCCACCGCCACCGCGCCCTCTACACAAACCCCAACCGCCCCGGCTACTGCCCCGGAGGCGCCCGCCGTGGACGACGTGCGCCTGTCTCTGCGCTTTAAGCCCGTAGCAGGGGCGCAGCCAGCCCGCACGCAGGCTTTCCTGAAGCTGCAGGGCAAGGAAACCAAGGAAGTAGACCTGGGCACCTTCCCCGGCAAGCCTGATGTAATAGACGCAGCCAAAGCCAAACGCGCCGGCTACCCGGCAGGCTGGATAACCGGTTTCCGCACCTATGACGGCGCTTCCGGCACCGGCGCCGATGTGGCCATTCTGCCGGGCGCCGATGCCACCCACCTGCGCATTATGCAGCGCCGCATAGACGAAGCCGCCACCGAAACCTACACCTTTCAGGTAGCCCGCGAGCTAAGCCTGGACAGCCCCAGCAACCTCAGCGCCGCTAAGTAGAAACTTTATGCCCGGCTTTGCCTGCTCATTTACGGCCCTGCTGGAGCCCGGCGGCCCCAGCTTTATGCCCACCCAGATTGTGGTGGTGCCCCTGCCGGCAGTAGTGGCACTGGGCGGCAAAGCTACGCGCCGCGTGGCGGGCACCCTCAATGGGCACCCCGTGCGCCTGGGCCTGCTGCCGCTGAAAACCGGGGAGCGGTTTCTGATGATCAACAAAGCCCTCTGCCAGGCCGCCGGCGTGCAGTTGGGCCAGCCCGTAACTCTCACGCTTAATCCCGACCCCACCCCCGACCACGTGGACCTGCCCGACGAGTTGTCCGAGGCATTGGCCGCGTGGCCGGAGGCGGAGGCGGGATTTCAGCGCTACAGTGGGAGCCATCGGCGGGCTATGGCCCAGCACGTAGGCACCGCCAAGCTGGCCGAAACCCGGGCCCGGCGGGCCGTAGAGCTGGCCGAACGGCTGGCCACGGGGCGCCACCCCTTCCGCAAATAGGCCGCCGTGCCTTAGTGCAGGGGCCGGCGTTTCATCAGCCCACCGCGGGCATCGCGCACTTTTTGCATCACTACAAAGGCCTCGGCATCAATCTTATTAATCTCATTGCTCAGCTGCGTTACCTCTAGCCGGGTAACCACAGTGAAGATGACATCAACGCTGCGCAGGTGGGCGCCGTGGGTGCCGTAGCCCCGGTTGCAGGTGTAAATAGTGGCCCCGCGGTGCATCTTATCGGTTATCATTTCCCGAATGGTTTCGCTGCGGGGCGAAATAATCGTAACGCCGGTATATTCCTCAATGCCCACTACAATAAAATCGACGGTGCGGGCGGCGGCCAGGTAGGCCAGCACAGAGAACAGGGCGGTTTCAATGGAGAGCAGCCAGGCTGCAATACCGAAGATAACTATATTAATAATCAGGATGATGTCGCCCATAGAGAGCGGCAGCCGCCTGCTGATATACACGGCCAGGATTTCGGTACCGTCCAGCACGGCTCCGCCGCGTACGGCCAGGCCAATGCCTCCACCCAGGAAAAACCCACCAAATACGGCAATCAGCAGCTTATCGTGGGTGAGCGTGGGGAACGATACAAATAACAGCACCAGGGACAGTGCGAAAATGGCAGCCAAGCTTTTCAGGGCAAATTCACGGCCTATCTGAAAGTAGCCCAGCACAATAAAAGGAACGTTGATAACTACAATCAGCAAGGAGAGAGAAATACCGGTCAGCTGACTGACCAGCAGTGAAATACCGGTTACGCCGCCGTCAATGAAGCCATTAGGCAGCAAAAAGCCTTTCAGACCCAGTGCCGCTGAAAATACCCCGCCCAGAATGATGGCGGATTGCAGCACCAAACGTAGCAGCCAGCGCTTGGAGCGCAGGAAAAACCGCATGGCCTTAATAGGCTTATGGCGCAGTTTGGGAGCCCACTCAGGTTTTACGAGCGGGGGTGGTGGCATGTCCAGGGGCAGCGGCGCCGCATCTCCATTATCGAGTTGCAACTCCAGGTACACTGGCGTGGCATCCAGCAGCGGGGGGTCTTTGGTTGTGATGGGGGCTCCGTCGAGGCTACGGGTAGCCACGGGCGGAGGGTAGGGTTGAACTAGCATGACTCAGCAGGAAAAAGAACGTTCGGTTTGCTTAAACAGCACATGCACCGGCCCGGGGACCGGCCCTTACGTAAACACACCGCATAGCGCGCACGGCGTCAGGAACGTAACCAAGATACACGCGCCGACAGCCGACATCAATACTCAGAGTAGGTATTCTATCAGAGTACTTAACGGCCCCGGCCGCCGGCCCTAAGTATCTAAATGGTTAGTTCCTGTTTATTTTGGCAGCCGAATGACTTCTGCTGATCAGCTGCTCACTATCCGGGCCATCCGGCAGGAAACTGCGGATGTAAAAACCTTTGTGCTGGATGCCCCGGCCGGTACGGCGCCGCCCTACCAGGCCGGGCAGTATCTCACGCTGGTGCACCAGGTATACGGGCGGGAAGTGCGCCGCTCCTACTCCATCAGCTCGGCCCCGGTGCTGCACGAGCCCCTCAGCATTACGGTGAAGCGCGTAGAAAACGGGCTTATATCGCGCCGGCTCATTGACCAGGCCCGGCCCGGCGACACGCTGACCACCATTGGCGCGGCCGGCTTTTTCACCCTGCCCCCGGAAATCGAGGCATTTCAGCAGCTGGTACTGGTAGCGGCGGGCAGCGGCATCACGCCCATTTTTGCGCTGCTGAAAACGGCTCTGCATGCCCACCCGCACCTGCGCGTGCTGCTGCTATACAGTAACCGCACCCCCGAAAGCACCATTTTCCGGGAGGAGCTGCTGGCGCTGGCCCGGCAGTTTCCCGAGCGCCTGCACCTGGAAATGCTTTTCAGTAACAACCCCGATCTGGCCCGGGCCCGACTGTATAAAGAGCTACTGGAAGAGCTGGTGCTGCGCTACACTACGGCCCCGCCCCAGGGTACGCTGGCGTACCTGTGCGGCCCGCTCAACTTTATGCGCATGGCCACCTACGGCCTCCACGAAGTGGGCCTGCCGCTCAGCCACATCCGGCGGGAGCAGTTTAACCCCGATTCTTCTACCGTGCCCCACTCCGTGCCGCCGGATACCGATGCGCACCGGGTATGGCTGCGCTTCCGGGGGCAGGAGCACCAGCTGCTGGTGCAGTACCCGCACACCATTTTACAGGCTGCGCGCCGCCAGGGGCTGCTGCTGCCCTACAGCTGCGAGGCAGGCCAGTGCGGCCAATGCGCCGCCCGCTGCACGGCCGGGCAAGTGTGGATGGCCCTGAATGAAGTGCTGACCGACCGGGAAACCTCCCGCGGCCTGGTGCTCACCTGTACCGGCTACCCCATTGGCGACACTGATGTGCAGCTGGAAATGTAGCGCCCGAGGGACGCTTAATTGGGCAGGCTGCGCAGCCAGTCTTTAGCGGCTTCAATGTCTTCGAAAAACTGCATCTCAAACTGGGTGCCGATGCGCTGATGCAGATCCTTAATAGAGAGCTGCCCGAAAATACCCGGCGACAAGACGTGGGCGAAATAGCGCAGCCCGGCTTGTATAATCAGTGGCGTCCAGACCTGAGCAATCCAATCGTTGGCCTCCAGGAATCGGCCTACCAGCTCCTGGTGGTCGTTTAGCAGCTTGGGGCAGGGCTCGGCGCGCAGCATATCTACGTACGCCAGGCCGCCTTCCATAACCGTCTGTTTGGTTTGGACGCCTATCCAGTGGTCATATATCCAGCCCTCGGTCCGGTTGCGCTCCGCAGTAAGGTATATATGCCCATCGGGCCGGCGAAAAGTGAGAGCAGACATAGAGAAATCAGACGAAAAATATTCAGGCTAACTAGAAGCCTGCGGGGGATATAGGTGCCTTGCCGGCCCGGTAGTGGCTTATCTATTGGCGGGCTAGCCACTCATAGGCGGCGGCTACCTCATCAAAGGCAGCCACTACGGGCATGTTGGCTTCATGGGGCTGGGCCAGATCAAATATCAGCCGGCTGTAGATATGCGGCGAGTATACCCAGGCTATATGGCGCAGCCCGGCCGCGGCTATTTCCGGCAGCCACACCCGCCGGCCCCACATCATGCCTTCGGACCAGGGCTTCGTAATCAGGGTATTATCGTTTAAAATCTTGGTACAGCCCTCGGCCTGCAGGAGTTCGGTGAGTTGGCGGCAGCCCTGTTCTACTCGCTCTTGGTTCAACTCGCCCTGCCATTGCGCATACAGCCAGCTATGCTCTACATCATAGGTGATGGAGATGAAGGGTGTAGCGTAGAGAACATTTGTGGTCATATCGTGGGCTTTATCCTGAGCTAGTGATGCAAGTCTGTTCCCACGCTACCACTGGTTGGGTTCTGTTGGTACGTAGGGTGTATCGGAAAGGCTTCATGCTATTCCATGGTTTTTGGCTGGCAAGCTACTTTATTACGCAACTAAGAAGTAAGTCCGAACCGGGGTGCTACTTCGTATGTTAGGTATGCGTATGAAAACTATGTTTTTTCTTGTGCTGACGATGCTGAGCATTGCCAGCTGTGATGCCCGGCCGGGCGCCGCCGCCACGGTGGCAACCGAGCAGGACGGGGAGCGTTTTGCCACGCTGCCCAAGCCGCTGCCCAACGAGGAAGTAGCCACCTTTGCCAGCGGCTGTTTCTGGCGGGCCGAGCACGTGTTTGACAACCTGCGGGGCGTACGGGCCGCTGTTTCCGGCTATGCCGGCGGCACCACCGCCAACCCCACTTACCAGCAGGTGGGCCACGGCAGCACTGGCCACGCCGAGGCCGTGCAGGTGTACTACGACCCCAAAGTCATCAGCTATGAAACCTTAGTTAAGGTGTTCTTCGCGCAGCACGACCCCACCACCCTCAACCGCCAGGACCCCGACGTGGGCCCCGAGTATCGTTCGGTAGCCTTCTATCGCACGCCGCAGGAAAAAGCGCAGCTCATGGCAGAAATACAGCGCGTAAACGCCTCAAAGCGCTATGGCCGCCCCGTGGTAACGCAGGTGGTACCTTTTAAAGCCTTTTACCCCGCCGAGCAGTACCACCAGCAGTACCTGGTGAAGCACCCGGAGAACCCCTACATTCAGCACGTTTCGCTGCCCCACTACCAGGAGTTTGCCCGGGAGTTTCCGCAGCTGATTAAGAAGTAGAGCCTGCTTACCAGATATCCTAAAGCCCCATCCGATAAATCGGATGGGGCTTTTTTGTGACTGATGTACCGGTGGGAGTGCCGGAACGAGCAGATAGAATTAGTCGCTCAGCTCGTCGGTCTGCACGGCCAGGCTTATCTCATCGAAGAGCATTTCGATGTGATACACGTCTGTGTTGGGGTTTTGCACCCATTGGGTTAGCGCATGGCAATACGCCTGCAGCAGGGCGTTCTTGCCTTTCTCCGCGAGGTAGTGCGCATGGAAGTGGCGGAACCGCTCCGTGATTTCCGTACGCATGTGGGGGCCATCACGGCGTGGACCGGAAAGCAATAGGGTAGGTGGCATGTTCATAGAGCAAAATGATAGTATATAATTATGACCCGAGACAATAATACGATTTTTAGTACGTGATTGGTATTCGGATGTTTACCGGCCGTAATCAGCATGCGTAAAACGCTTTTTGCTTCCCCGCATCCGGAATCTTCGGTTGGCAGCAGGTGATGGATGCAACCTCTTTTTCGGCATTCGTATCTTAGAAAGACACCCTATCCGCTATTATAAAAATTACTTGTGATGCGTAGTATCTGGAGCATAGCCGGCATGCTGTTGCTGCTGTTTCTGGGCAGCTGGTGGGCCCAGGCCAGGGACACTGCCCCAACCCAGCACTGGGTATTGCAAACCATAGATGGGCAACCGGTGCGGCTCCATATTTCCAGCCCCGGCTTTCAATCGGCCACTGTCTGGAAGGGAGCCTTACCGGGCCAGCTGGACAGCGAAGGGAATTTTCGACCTTCGCTGGAGCTGCGGGTGCGGGCCTTTACCCACGTTATTGCGGCCATGCTGCACTGTAATGATGAAGCCGTGCAGCTAGAGCTGAACTACGTGAACCTGCTGCAGCAAACCACCCGCTACCGCACCCAAAATGGCTGCCTGTATCTGTTTGATGACAGCCATCCGCGGCCCCGTCTGGTATTTGAAACCATGCCCGCCCGGGCCGGCTCGCTCACGGCTTCGGCCGCCGCCGCACCGCTGCCGCCGGCTATGTAGTACCCGGGCGTCTAAAAACCAATATCCAGCACCAGGGGCTGCACCAGCCATTCCCTGGTTTGGGCGTTGTAAATGGTGCGCACGCCGGCTTCCAGGGGCGTGCGCAGCCGCAGCGGATTAAACACAAAGGAAATATCAGCCCCCATGGTGCGGTAGCTGGCCTGGCTGGTAACAGAAGTACCGTCCGGGCGCTTCACCGGCGTGCGGCCCTCCGCCACATCGTAAAAAGCCGCCGCCTTTATGCGCTGAATATACAGCCAGCGGCCAATGACCCAGTCGGTATCGGCCAGGGGCAGGCGGTATTCCAGGCTGGCGGTGGCCAGGTTTGCGAAGCTGCGGTAGTCTTGGCCCCGGGGAAAGAAGACGGCCGCGCTAAACCGGTAGTCGTTCATTTTTTGCCACTGGTACCCCGCCCGCAGGCGCAAGGAATGATGCTTGCCCACGCCGGGAAAATACGCACTGCCCTGGGCGGCTACCTGGGCCGCGCGCAGACCAGTGCCAAAGGGCGTGGTGCGCCAGGTAGCAAGCAGCGTCTGGCCCCAGCGCGGGGCCACATCCCGCTTGTTCTGGCGCAGCAGTCGGTAGTAGGATGCCGAGCTGGCAATAGCATGCAGCCCGGTATTATCTACCTCTGTGTAGCGGCGCACGGGCAGCTGGTAGCCACTCACCTGCTGGCCCACGTAGTAGGAGCCCACCGTAAGGCCCTGCAAAAACCGCGAGCGGGTGAGCTGAAGCGGCAGGCGCGCGCCTACGGTAACGCTGGTATAGTTCCAGCGGTCCGTACGCAGGCTATCGGCTGGCGCCCGGGAGTCGATGTACAAGGATTCCCGGCGCTGGCCGCGCTCTACGGTAGCATCCAGCACCGGAAATAAGCCCTGGTAGCTGAGCGTGGCAAACGCATTGCCGGTACGCTCCGTCTGGTTGTAGCCCAGCCCGGCCACAGCCTGCAGGGTATTCAACATATCCTGAGACCGAACGCCCACGCTCAGCCCACTGCCGGCCGGCGACTGCACCAAACCCCAGCCATATATATTAAAAGCATGCGCCAGCGGGCTGTACCGCCGGGCACTGACCTTGGCATCGCCAGCCACTACCGAATCGAGTGGCAGCACGGCACCTACCGTGCGGGCACCGGCGTCCGTCTGGGTCAGGGGCTCGGCGTAGGCGGCGGGGTCGTGCACGGCAGTAGCTACGGGTTGCCATTGGGTAGTATCCAGGGGCATTTCCCGGACGCGGCTGCCAGTGGCTTCATACTCATGAAAGGCCAGGTAGCGGCCATCGGGCGAAACGGCAGCGTGGTAGGCGCCCAGCGGCCGGGAGGTTACCTGAAAAGTGCGCCCACTGGCCACGTGCACCGCATAGATATTGTCGATGCCGGACTGCGGGGAGTTGTACAGCACATAGCCCTGCCAGGGCTGGGGGTGGCTTACGTTGAGGGCGGCTACCGGCAATAAGTCCCGGCGCTGGCCGGTTTCCGTGTTCAGCAGCTCCAGAGTTTTGCCGTTGGGCTTCAGGGCTACGGCCACGGCGGTGCGGCCATCGGCCAGCCAGCGAGGCTGCTGGTAGAAGCTGCGCTCGGGGTTGCCCAGGGTGCGCAGAACCTGGCCGGTGCTGGCATCCAGCACCAATAGCTGCGTTTGGTAGGCGGTATTGGTGGTAACGGCCAGCAAACGGGTGCCATCCGGGGAAAGGGCCGCGGCGGTGTAGCGGCTGCCGGGCGCCAAGTGCGTGAGCTTGCCGGTGGCCAGGTCCAGAATCCGCAGCTCGGAAAATACCTGCTGGCCCCAGCGCACGTGGTACCGAAACTCGGGCCAGCACACTTTACTGCCGCCCACCGAGAGCATTTCCGGGTTATTGAGCAGGCCCACCACATGCACCTTACGCTCCGCCCCCGCCGGCTGAGTTGCACCAGCCGGGAAATATCTCCCAGGCCGCTTTTCAGGGCCAGCAGCGTGCTGTCCGTCAGGTATTGCGGGTATTGATACTGGGTAAAGACTTTCCGCTCGGGCTGCACGGCTAAATCAGTAGCTGGGGTAAGCCGCAGGTCCTGCTGCTGCCGGCGCCAGGCAGAGTCCAGCTGGGCCATGGTGCGGGCATACAGGTCCTCGGTGCGCAGGCCGGTGGTGCGCCGCAGGCTGTTAGAAAACGAAAACGGATAGGCCGGGAACTGGTAGTACTTATTGAGCACGTTGCTCCACACCTCCGGGCCAAATTGGCGCTTGGCGTAGGTGGTCAGGAAATAGCCCAGCACGTAGTGGTTGGGCACATTGTCGCGGAAGGAGCCGGCCACGGCCTTAGGGTAGGAATAGCGCCGGCCGGCCAGCAGGTTGGCGCGCAGCTCTACATCGAAATTGGGGATGCGGCCCCGGCCGCTGCGCGTGAGAATGGTTTCGGTGCCCACGGCGTCGCCTTCGGCAAACCAATCGGGCACGCCCAGGGTGGCAGCGCCCAGGCCGCCGTAGCCAAACAGCCGGTAGGCTACTTCCGAAAGCCCCTGGTGGGGCTTTTCAAACTGCACCACGTGCCGAAACTCGTGCACGGCCAGCTGGTCCAGCCAATCCAGCGTGCCGGACAGAAACGGGTCCTGGGCGGGCGTGGTAAAGAACTCGGAGTGCCGGGGCAGAATGGTGACGAAGCCGTTGCTGATGGTGGTTTGCGTTTGCAGCACCAGCGTGAGTGGGCGGGGCCGCACGCCCAGGGAGCTGCTTACCGGCTCGTACACCTGCTCCAGCCGCCGCAACGTGCGGTGGGCGGGCTGTTCGCTGCCGGCGGGGTACAGCAGGCGGAAGTGCGGGCTGCGTAGCTCCTGCCAGCGTAGGGAAGGCGGATTTTGGTCGAGAACCGGAAACTGCTGCGCCACCACCTGGGCGGGCCGCATCGTGAACAACCCCAACACTATACCCCAAAACAGTAAACGCATAAAGCCGGAAGGAAAACGAAAGAACGCCGGGGTTAAACGGCAGGCACAACAAAAGGTATAGAATTGTAATCAAGGCTGGTTTGCCCAAAAATAACAGACCCGCCGCATTTGTCTATTCCCGGGCGAACCCTCCGCCGTATTGCGCCCGCGCCCTGTATATTTGGCTTCTTCCTCTTTCCCGTTTTCATGGCTACTCCTGCTTTTGTATTCAAGCTTCCCGATGTGGGAACCAGTATTTTCTCCGTGATGTCGCAGCTGGCCGCTGAGCATGGCGCCATCAACCTGGCTCAGGGTTTCCCGGATTTCGACCCACCCACCAACCTGACCGAGGCACTGGCCCATTACGCCGGCCTGCCCGGCCACCAGCAGTACGCGCCCATGCCCGGCCTGCCCCGGCTGCGGGAACTGATCAGCGCCAAAACGGCACAGGTATACGGCGTAACGCCCCCCGACCCTACCACTGAAATAACGGTAACCAGCGGCGCCACCGAGGCCCTGTACGCCGTGCTGGCGGCCGTGGTGCACCCCGGCGACGAGGTGCTGGTGCTGGAACCCGCCTACGACCTCTACGGCCCGGCCATCCGGCTGCAGGGCGGCGTGCCCGTATACGTGCCCCTACGCCAGCCCGACTTTCGCCCCGACTGGGCCCTGGTGGCCGCGGCCCTTACCCCGCGCACCCGCCTTATCATGCTGAACACGCCGCACAACCCCACCGGCGCTGTAATGGATGCCGCCGACTGGGACCAGCTGGCCACCTTAGTAGCCGGCACCAACACCCTGGTATTGAGTGACGAAGTATATGAGCACATGGTGTTTGATGGGCAGCCACACCGCAGCGCCCTGCAGCACCCGGCCCTGGCCGAGCGCAGCTTTGTGCTGTCTTCCTTCGGCAAAACCTACCACGCCACGGGCTGGAAAGTGGGCTACTGCATTGCCCCGCCCCTGCTCACGGCCGAAGTGCGCCGCGTGCATCAGTTTCTGACCTTCAGCGTGAGCACGCCCACCCAGCACGCCATTGCCGAGGTGCTCTCTGATGCCACCCATTACCACGCGCTGCCGGCCTTCTACCAGCACAAGCGCGACCTGTTTGCCCGCTTACTGCAGGACAGCCGCTTTGAGCTGCTGCCCACGGCTGGTTCTTATTTCCAGCTGGCCCGCTACCGCCGCATTTCCTCCGAAGATGATGTTTCCTTTGCCCGCCGCCTTACCACGGAAGCCGGCGTGGCGGTGGTGCCCATTTCGGCCTTCTATCATAATGCTTTGGATGAAGGGCTGATTCGGTTCTGCTTTGCCAAGCGGGATGAAACCCTGCACGCGGCGGCCGAGCGGCTGCGGCAGCTATAGTCCGCCTCACTTCCTTCTCAGGAAAATTCCGCAAAAAACCAACAGTAGAATTATTCCGGCAGTAGATATGGTTCTTAGTTCGTAATATTCCTCTGTTTCTCACCACCCCCATCTGCTGTTGTGTCTGATCTTACTGTTTCCTGCGTACAACCGGCCTTGCAATGGCATAACCCTGAGGGGAATAGAGCGGAGCTAAGCCGGCTGATTAACGAAATTCCGATTCCTACTGACCTGATTGTGCTGCCGGAAATGTTCAGCACGGGTTTCAGCATGGAGGCGCCGGCCTATGCCGAAACGCTGGACGGCCCCAGCGTGGCCTGGATGCAGCACATAGCCGCCGAGCGGCAGGCCGTAGTAACCGGCAGCCTGATGCTGCGGGAAGGGGAAGACTTCTATAACCGCCTGCTGTGGGTGCGGCCCGATGGCACCATGAGCCACTACAACAAGCGCCACTTATTTAGCCTGGCCCAGGAGCAGAGCGTGTTTGTACCCGGCACCGAGTCCTTACTGGAGGAGCTGAAAGGCTGGCGCATCCGCCCGCTGATCTGCTATGATCTGCGCTTCCCGGTCTGGAGCCGCAATACGCCGGAGCAGCCTTACGATTTGCTGCTGTACGTAGCCAACTGGCCAGCCGTGCGCCGCACGGCCTGGAGCACGCTGCTGCGCGCCCGCGCCATCGAGAACCTGGCTTATACCATTGGGGTAAACTGCGTGGGCATCGACCACCACGGGCAGCCCTACACCGGCGACTCCGCCCTGCTGGATATGAAAGGGGAATACCTGGTGGAGGTGGGCAATCAGCAAACCTGCATTACCCGCACGCTGCGCCGCGCCGAGCTGGAGGCCTTCCGCAACCGCTTCCCGGCCCTGCACGATGCCGATGCTTTCAGCCTGCAGCCTACGCCCGCGCCCATCTAGCGCACCAACAGCCGGCGCACGCCCAGGCGGCCATCGGCCAGCGCTACCCGCACCACATATACGCCGGCAGCCAGCCCGACTACTGACAGGGGTTGGCGGCCGGTACTGTGGGCCTTGCGCACCGTGCGCCCGGTTACATCCAGCACCATAATTTGCCCCGGCCCGGGCAGTTGAATCTGCACGGCACCCGCGGCCGGGTTAGGAAATACCTGCAGCCACGGCGCCTCCTGTGTGGGGCGCGTGGCCGTGCCGGTAGCCGGCCGCTGCCGGATTCGAAAGCTCTGCACACCGCCATTTTCCTGGCCTATCAGCAGCTCCGGCACCGCGTCTCCGTTTACATCGGCGGCCGCCAGGGCCAGGTGCAACTGCGAGGCCGTACCAAAACGGCTGGCGGCAAACTGCTTGCTCAGGGGCTGATAAAACAAATCGGTTTTAGGTGAGAAGGCACCCGAGAGGGTGCGCACGTTGCTGAAGAACTGCACCACGCCGGTATTATCCACGGTTAATAAATCGGGCGCAGTATCCCCATCTATATCCAGCACCAAGGGAAACAGGTTGCCGGGCCGGGTACCGGCCGCCGTGCGAATCTGGCCGTAATCCTCGTTTTGCAAGGTAAACTGCAGCGCGCCCGTGCCGCTGGGTTGCTGGCGGTAGTAGCGCAGCGAGCCCCCGGATGCGCCGGCCGCATTGGTGCCGATGAGCACATCCGGGTAGCCATCAGCATCCACGTCAAGAAAGGCGGGGGCCAGGCCCGGCAGGTTGGATAAGCCGCCTGCCTGCTGCAGATTGCCGGCTGCCAGCGCCAGGGGCTGCCCGGCAGCAGCAGTATTCAGAATGTAATACAGGCTGGTGGTGCCGCCCGCCGTGGTAGCTGACAAGGCCAGATCCAGCGCCCCATCCCGGTTCAGATCAGCGAAAACGGGTTTCAGGTTGGTGAGCTTCTGAGTGGAAAGCGTCAGGTAATCAGAGGTAACTGACCGGAATATGGGGTTGGTAGTGGTGCCCTCGTTGTGGTAGTAGGCCAGGGAGGCGCGGTAGCTGCCGTCTACTTCGTCGCCCCCGTTGCCGATGAGCAGGTCCGGCAGGCCGTCGGCGTCTACATCCGCCAGCGCGGGGGCGGCGGCTTCGCTTACTTCCAGCATTTGCTGCTGCAGAAAATCGGGCTGGCGAAAGGTGAAGGCCGGCGCACCGGTGGCCACGGTGTTTTCATACAGCCAGACGGATTGGCGCAGGCTTTCCTGGTGCGCGTTGCTGAACAGCGCCGGCGCCACCAGCAGATCGGGGCGGCCATCAAAGGTGACATCAGCCGAAAAAGCCGCCGGAAAAATAAGCTCGTGGGCCGGCGTTGGGCCAGCGGGAAAGTTGGTGCTGAGCCCGGCGGCCGTCATGCGGGCGGCGCTTGGCGTGCCGGCATTGGTGAGGCTGGCCAGCTCGTGGCACTCGTCGCGGCCGGTGATAAGGTCCTGGTCGCCGTCGTTGTCCAGATCCAGCGTGAGCAGAGTGTAGCCGCTGGTGTGCAGCGGGCGGGCCAGCGGGCAGGAGGCACCGGTGCCAAAGGCAAAGCCGGCGCAGCTCCCGGCGCATGCTCTGATTTCGCCCCAGAAACTGGTTTCAATTTTAAAATCAAGCCCGCCGCACGCCGGGCTCACGTTGCGGTACCAGGTAAAGTAGTTGCTGGTGGCAAAATCCAGGAGCAGCAGGTCTGGTTTGCCGTCACCATCTATATCTTCAATAGCCGGCAAGTCATAGGGGTTGGCGTAGATATTTCCGTTGTTGACGCTGGTATTGTAGTACCGCAGCTGGCTGCTGACGAGCCGAAAGCTGAGTTGCCCGTTGGCATCCGGCTCATTATGATACACCCGGATGTCGCCACCCTCGCCGTGCGCGAACAGGTCGGGGCGGTGGTCGCAGTCGTAGTCGCGCAGCAGGGCCCAGCTATTGATATCCGTGGGAAAGAGGGCTTCAAACGCCGGGGCGTACTGCCACTGGCGCTGGCTGCCGCGGCCGGCCACATTCAGGTAAGTGAAAATGCGGCGGCTGATCCGGTCGTAGACAAACAGGTCGTTTTGCCCGTCCTGATCGAAATCGATATTAGAAAACTGCGGGCTGTTGAGTCCGCCGGCCCAGGCCAGGTGCAGGGTATCGGGGCCGTGCACTACTTTTGCCACCGGCTGGTATTCAAACCCCAGCGCACCTGGCTGCTGCGCCAGCGCGGTGGTTAGTACCAGCCAGCAAAGGCCGCTGGTTGTCAGGATCCATCGTAGCATCTGCCTGCGGTTTTTAGCCTTTCTTTGTTTCGTTCAACACCCGTTACTTTTCTGCCGCATGAGTGAGCCCACTGCTCTTTATTCCCGCTTTCTCGAATGTCAATCGGTCAGCACCGACACGCGGCAGGAGCAAGATAACACGCTGTTTTTTGCCCTGAACGGTCCCAGCTTCCGGGGCCGTGATTTTGCCCCGCAGGCCCTGGCCAAAGGCGCCCGCTACGCCGTGGTAGACGACGAAGCCCTGGCCGCCACTGACGCGCGCTATACTTACGCCCCCGACCCGCTTTTGGCTTTGCAGGAGCTGGCCCGCCACCACCGGCGGCAGCTTACCATTCCGGTGCTGGCCGTAACGGGCTCCAACGGCAAAACTACCACCAAGGAGCTGCTGCACGCCGTGCTGAGCCGCCGCTACCGCGTACAGTATACCAAAGGCAACCTTAACAACCACATTGGGGTTCCGCTCACGCTGCTCAGTATTAAGGCTGATCTGCACGAGTTTGCCCTGGTAGAAATGGGCGCCAACCACCAAGGGGAAATTGACTTGCTCTGCCGGCTGGCGGAACCCACGCACGGGCTCATTACCAACATTGGCAAAGCCCATCTGGAGGGCTTCGGTGGGCTGGAAGGCGTGGCCAAAGGCAAGAGTGAAATGTGGCGCTTCCTGGCCGCCCACGCCGGCACCGCCTTCGTGAATACGGCCGATGCGCAGGTAGCGCAGCTGGCCGAGGTAGTACCCACGCGCATCACTTACCCCAACCCTGCCGATACCTACCCGGCCGAGCTGCTGAGCGCTACCCCCAACGTGGTGCTGCGCCTGTTTGATGGCTCGGTAGTGGAAGCGCAGATTAATGGTGGCTACAATTTTCTGAACCTGGCCGCCGCCGCCGCCGTGGGCGCCCATTTTGGAGTACCCACCCCGGATATTGCGCAGGCTCTGGCCGGCTACGCGCCCACCAACAACCGCTCCCAGCTGCTGCGCACTCAGCGCAACGAGCTGGTGCTGGATGCCTACAATGCCAACCCCAGCAGCATGGCCGCCGCCCTGGCCAGCTTTGCCACCCGCCCCGGCGATGCCAGCCGCAAAATGGTAGTGCTGGGCGACATGTTTGAGCTGGGCCCGGAAAGCGCCGCCGAGCACCGCGCTATGGGTGAGCTGCTGAGCGGTTACAGTTTTGGAACCGTAGTGCTCTGCGGCCCGGAAATGGCTGCTGCCCAGGCCCGGCCAGAGTTTCTGCACTTCAACACGAAGACGGAAGCCACTGCCTGGCTGCGCGAACACCCTGTGCAGAACCACCAGATTCTGATTAAAGGCTCCCGCGGCATGGGTCTGGAAACCCTGGTGGAGCTGCTGTAAAGGGGTTTGAGGACATAAACACTTCTGTCATCCTGAGTTTTGCGAAGGACCTTCCTCTGTATTACTACCAAAGCTCTTTCAACGCACAAAGCCCTTCGCCACGCAACTGGCAAAGGGCTTTGTGCTTTTAGTTGACTTCATCACCAAAGCAAGGAATGTCCTTCGCAAAACTCAGGATGACAGGGCAGCTATCGAGAAAGCAGCCAAAACTGTGTAAGCGCTTACTTGCGTCTCGCCGTTGTTTAGCTGGCACGGGTATCGGTCGTTCAATGACGAGACGCAAGTAGGCGTCTCGTCGTCGGCGAAACGACTTTCAGCGGCAGTTCCTCTACCAGCCCTAAAACGGGCTTTCCAGATCCTGCAGGAAGGGAAGGATCTGGTCTTTGTCTGAAACCAGCGGGGTTTCTATGCCCCAGTTGATAGCCAGGGCCGGGTCGTTCCAGTGCAGGCCACCTTCTGCGGCGGGGTGGTAGTAGTTGCTACACTTGTAGAGGAACAGCGTGTTGTCTTCCAGCGCCACGAAACCGTGGGCAAAGCCAACGGGCACGTATAGGAGGTTACATTTTTCGGCATCCAGCGGTACCGCCAGGTGCTGGCCGTAGGTGGCGGAGCTGCGCCGTAAGTCTACGATGACGTCCATGGCCCGGCCGGCGGCTACGCGCACCAGCTTGGCCTGCGCATGGGGCGGCCGCTGAAAATGGAGGCCGCGCAATACACCCCGGGAAGAGCTGGACTGATTGTCCTGCACCCAGTCTTCCTGAATACCGGCCTGCTGCAGCACCTTTTCGCTGAAGGATTCAAAAAAAGCGCCGCGCGCATCGGCAAAAACCCGGGGCGTGAACTCAAAAACTCCTTCCAGTGCGTGTTGCTTGATTTCCATTGGAGGTAACGGGGGCAAATCTTAAGTTTATAAACTAATTTAAGCAGCAGGATAAAAGGCTCAGCTTACGCGCGGGGGCCAATTTCCGCCACTAGCCGCAGGTATTTATCCAGCACCAGCTGTTCGTCGAACTTGTCTTCGGCCAGGCGGCGGCTGGCGCGGCCCATTTCGGCCAGCCCCTCATCGGGCAGGCTTTGCAGCTGGAGCATTTTGCGGGCCAGGTCGGAGCCGCTGCGCACCTGGCAGAGCAGGCCGTTGTAGCCGTCAATCACGGTTTCGCGGCAGCCGGGCACGTCGGTGGTCACAATGGGCTTGCCCATGGCGGCAGCTTCCAGCAGGGTTTTGGGCGTGCCTTCGCGGTAGGAAGGCAGCACTACTACATCGGCCTGGGCAATGTGGGCGGCCACGTTATCAGAGGTGCCCAGGTACTCAATGTTACCGGCCTGCAGCCACTCCTCAAATACGGCGCGCTTCACCCCTACCCCACCCGACTCATCAATGCCGCCCAGCAGCTGCACACGGGTACCGGGCATGGCCTCACGCACCAGGCGGGCGGCTTCAAAATACTCTTCCACGCCTTTCTCGTAGAGCACGCGGGCAATCATGAGGAAGGTGAAGGGCTGATTGCGCCGGAACTCATCGGCGGGCCGAAACTTGCGCACATCGACGCCGGAGCCGGGCAGCAAATCGGTAATGCGCTGGTTCACCAGCTTGTGCTGCAGGAACAGCTGCCGGTCGTCATCATTCTGAAAAAACACCCGGCGCGGGAATTGAAACGCAAACCGGTACAAACCCAGCGCCACTTTGCTTACCAGGTTTTTCACGATGAACACCGTACCCAGCCCCGATACGTTGTTTACGCTGGGCACTCCGGCCAGCTTGGCGGCCAGGGTGCCATAAATATTAGGCTTGATGGTGTATTGCAGCACTACATCGGGCCGCTCGCGCTTGTAAATATCATAAAAGCTGCGCGTGAGCAGGGCATCTTTAAGGGGGTTAGTGCCTTTATTTTCCATCAGAATAGGCACGAAGCGGCAGCCCAGCTCAGTTTCTAAACGCTCAGAATACGCATCGGGCGGCGCAATGGCCAGCACTTCGTGGCCCGCTGATTGCAGCGCCTGCACCAGGCTGCGGCGGAAATTCCAGATATTCCAGGAGGTATTAATGACGATGGCAACGCGCATGCAAACGGGGTTGTTCAGAAGGCAAAGGTAACGGGCTAAGCGCTGGCAAGCCGCAGACCGCCGCACTTTCGGTTACTTTGTGGCGCATTACGGTATTTTCTTTCGGAATGATGTTATCCTGGACCAGGTTTCGCCCCTTTTTTATTCTTCTGAGCAGTTTGCTGCTAGCCGCCTGCTCCTCCTCGCCCACAGAAGCTCCGGCTGGTGCTGCTTCGGGCGCCGCCACCGCCCCTGCTGAGCTACCCGGCCAGGCCCTATTTGCCACCAACTGCGCCATCTGCCATGGCCCCGATGGCAAACGCGGCCTGAACGGCGCCCACGACCTTACCAAAAGCAACCTAAACCAGATGGGGCGCGTGTACATGGTAACCAATGGGCTGGGCCAGATGCCCGCGTTCAAAGGCCAGCTCACGCCCGAGCAGATTGAACAGGTGGCATCTTACTCCCTCACGCTGAAATAGTTAACAGACCTTAGAGACTCAGGTTTTAGGGCTTAGCTGCCTGGGGAGGTTCAGCGCTTTTTTTATTTAGCATGCCCCAAACCGGATAACCTAAGTCCCTAATTCCTAAAACCTAAGTCCCTACGTCCCTACATCATATGGCTAATAAACCCGTTTCCAAAGGCCGCAAGCATAGCAATAGTACCCGCCACCCCGGCGCCGTAGACAGCGTGAAGGGCCGCGCCGGCCGCCTGCTGGCCAAATCCGAAAAAGGCACCTACGAAACCTCGCCCGAGGAAGAAACCGCCGTGCTGGTGGCCGTGCCCGATAAGCGCCAGGCCGATGTCCTCACCCAGGAATACCTCGATGAGCTGGCCTTTCTGGCCGAAACCGCCGGCGCCACCGTCACCAAGCGCTTTGTGCAGCGCCTGGAAAAGCCCGATATCCGCACGTTTGTGGGCGAAGGCAAGCTGGCCGAAATCAAAGCCTATGTGCAGCACTCCGGGGCCAGCATGGTTATTTTTGATGATGACCTCTCGCCCTCCCAGCTCCGCAACCTGGAGGCCGAGCTGAAGGTAAAAATCGTGGACCGGTCCCTGCTCATCATTGATATTTTTGCCAGCCGGGCACAGTCGGCTACGGCGCGCACGCAGGTGGAGCTGGCCCAGTACCAGTACCTGCTGCCCCGCCTCACCGGCCTGTGGACTCACCTGGACAAGCAGCGCGGTGGGGTAGGACAGCGGGGCCCGGGGGAAACCGAAATTGAAACCGACCGCCGCGTAGCGCGCGACCGGATAGCCTTTCTGAAAGAGAAGCTTAAGGAGCTCGACAAGCAAAGCCATACCCAGCGCAAAACGCGCACCAGCACGGTGCGCGTGGCGTTGGTGGGCTACACCAACGTGGGCAAAAGCACCATTATGAACCTGCTGAGCCGGGCCGATGTGTTTGCCGAAAACAAGCTCTTCGCCACTGTAGACTCCACCGTGCGCAAAGTAGTGCTGGACACCGTGCCTTTCCTGCTTTCCGATACGGTAGGATTTATTCGCAAGCTGCCCACCCGCCTCATCGAAAGCTTTAAAAGCACCCTGGACGAAATCCGGGAGGCAGATTTGCTGGTGCACGTGGTAGATATTTCCCACCCCTCGTTTGAAGAGCACATTGCCGTGGTGAACGACACGCTCAAGGACATTGGCGCCTCGGACAAGCCTACCCTGCTGGTCTTCAACAAAATAGACCAGTACGACCTGCACGCCGAAGCCAACCACCACGGCGGCTTTGAGGGCATGAACCCCGACGAGGATGAAACACCACGGCCCACGCTGGAGCAGCTGCAGGCCACGTATATGGCTAAAATGCACGACCCGGTTATCTTCATCTCGGCCCAGGAGCGCACCAATATCGACGAGCTGCGCGCCCTGCTGGTGCGCCACGTAAGTGCTATTCAGCAGCGGCGCTTTCCCAACCAGCCCATTCCGGAAGCCGCTGGCTAAGAGAGCAAAACAGACTTTATGTCCTTGTAAGAGCGTTTTAGAGCGAGGCGAAAATTCGCTTTTCTTTCACCTGGAGTCACATTATCAGGAATAAATTACGTTCTTAGCTGCCCCGGAAGTGCAGCGCCGGGTATTTGCTCCCTTTCCCACAACTCACTCACCACCAAAAAAAGCCCGCCTTTTCCGGCGGGCTTTTTTCGTTCAGGCCCAACGCTTTACTTGCCGCCGCCAAACTATTTCAGCCAGCAACAGTAAAGAAACCCGCCACCGCATACGCCTGCCCTATGAAAACCCTGTACCTGATGCGCCACGCTAAATCCAGCTGGAGCTTTGATGATTTGTCTGACCACGACCGCCCCCTCAATGAGCGGGGCCGCGACGACGCCCCCCGCATGGGTAAAGCCCTGGCCGACCGTAGCATTCAGCTGGATTTGCTGGTCAGCAGCTCGGCGGTACGGGCTCTGAGCACCGCGGCCCTGGTGGCCAAAGAGCTGGGCTACCCCAATGAGCGGATTGAAGTGCAGGAGCGCATTTACCGCGCCGAGCCCAACGACCTGCTGGACATTGTGCGCAAACTGCCCGACACAGCCGGTTCTGCGCTGCTGGTGGGCCACAACAACACCATCACGGACTTTGCCAATCTGCTTTCTCCCAACCAGATTGATGAGATGCCCACGGCTGCCGTGGTGTGTCTGCAGCTCAACATTGACAGTTGGCAGGACACCGACCGCGCCACCACCGAGTTTTACTTCTACGATTACCCCGGCAATCATCAATAAGTGACTTGCCTTCCCCGCTGATGCACGAACCTTCTGCTTCCCTCAATACCCCGCCGTTCCGCAACCGTGAGCTTAGCTGGCTGGCCTTCAACTACCGGGTGCTGCAGGAAGCCCAGCACCCGGAGGTGCCCCTGCTGGAGCGGCTCAAGTTTATGGCCATCTTCTCCAGCAATCTGGATGAGTACTTTAAGGTGCGCGTGGCCACGCTGCGCCGCCTGGTAAAGCTGAAAAAGAAAACCCGCGCCAAGCTGGGCGAAGACCCCGCCCCCCAGCTGGAGCAGGTGCTGGCTGAAGTAGGCCGCCAGCAGCACGAGTTTGGCGAAACCTTCCGCAACAGCATTCTGCCCGAGCTGCGCCAGGAGCATATTCACCTCATTAGTGAGCATGATCTGACGGAGGAGCAGCGCGTGTTTGTGTACGAGTATTTCCGCGAGCGGGTGCAGGATTTGCTTTCCCCCGTTATTCTGGATGAAACGCTGCATCACCTGTTCCTGAAGGACCAGACGGTGTACATGACGTTTCTGCTCACGGAGCCCGTGCAGGCCAAAAAATCCGGCGACGAAGAGCGGGTACTGGTCATGGAGCTGCCCACCCGCCGCCATGGGGGCCGCTTTGTGCAGCTGCCCACCGAGGGCAAGGAGCGCTATGTCATGTTCCTGGATGATGTCATCCGGTGCTGCGCGCAGGAGCTGTTCCCTAAGTACAAGCGGGTGCAGGTGCATGCTATTAAGATTTCGCGGGATGCGGAGCTGGACCTGCAGGAAGAAGTATCGGGCAACCTGCTGGCCAAAATCAAAAGCAGCCTGCAGAAGCGCGAAACCGGCTACCCCGCCCGCCTGCTCTACGACCCCGCCATGCCCAAAGAAGTGTTGCGGGCCGTGATGCAGAAGACGCATATCACCAAAAATGAGCTGGTAGAGGGCAGTCGCTACCACAACTTCCGGGACTTCTTCGGCTTTCCGGATATGGGCCTGAAGCACTTGCAGTACCCGGCGCAGCCGGCGCTCAGGCATCCGTCTTTGCCCGCGCGCGGCAGCCTGCTGAATGCCATTGCTGCCAAGGACCACCTGCTGCACTTCCCCTACCAAACCTACGACTACGTGCTGCGCCTGCTGCGCGAGGCGGCTACCGATGCGGCCGTATCGGCCATCAGCATTACGCTGTACCGGGTGGCGGAGAAAAGCGAAGTAGCCAAAGCCCTGCTGAAAGCCGTGAAGCACGGCAAGCAGGTAACGGTGGTAGTAGAGCTGAAAGCGCGCTTTGATGAGGAGTCCAACATCCGCTGGGCCGAGAAGCTGCAGCGTGCCGGGGCCAACGTTATTTATGGCGTGCCCGATCTGAAAGTGCACAGCAAGCTCTGCCTCATTACCCGCGTAGAAGCCGGAGAGTCCCGCCAGTATGCCTACCTGAGCACCGGCAACTTCAACGAGGTAACCAGCAACATCTACTCCGACCACGCCCTGCTGACGGCTGATGAGCGCCTCACCCGCGAGGTAAGCGCCATCTTCCAGTACTTCCTCGACCGGGTAACGCCCCCACCCTTCGAGCATCTGCTGGTGGCACCCTTTGAGCTGCGCGAAAAACTGAATGCCCTCATCGACACGGAAATAAACCACGCCCGGGCCGGCGAGGAAGCCTACATCATTCTCAAGCTGAACGCCCTGCAGGACGACCGGATGATTCTGAAGCTGTATGAGGCCAGCCAGGCCGGCGTGCAGATTGAGCTGCTCATCCGGGGGATTTCCTGCGCCGTGCCGCAGGTGCCGGGCCAGAGCGATAACATCCGCCAGCGCAGTCTGGTAGACCGCTACCTGGAGCATGCCCGCGTGTACGTGTTTGGCAATGGTGGCCAGGAAAAGGTGTACGTGGCCTCCGCCGACTGGATGGCCCGCAACCTGGACCGCCGTGTGGAAGTGGCCTTCCCCCTCTACGACCCCGCCGTGCGCCGCGAAGTGCGCGACCTGCTGGACCTGCAGCGCCAGGACAACGTGAAGTCCCGGGATTTCGACAACTGTTTTATTGCCCCCGATGCCGCCGGCACGCCCCGCCTGCAGGCCCAAACCGCTACCTACGCGTATCTGAAAAAGCCTGGTAGCCGTCGCTAACCAGTATCAAGCTAAAAAGACCCCGGCCCCACCTGGCATACAATACCAGAGGAGCCGGGGTCTTTTTAGTGTGCCCGCTCAAGCGGTTGAGCACATAGCAGCTTACTTGCTAATGGTTTTCTTCAGGAACTTGCGCGGCGGTACCAGAAACAGCTCCACGCTGGCATACGGGGCCCCGCCCAGCGTATTCACAATGGTTTTATCGCTGGAGCCGGTACCAAACAGTCCGCGGGTGTTGCTGTTCTGATCTACGTTGTTAAAGGAGTAGTTGTAGCGGTAGCCGCCTTCCAGCCCAAACCACAGGAAATCGTAGATTTCCCGTTCCAGCCGCACCCGGGGCTTTACCTCCGTTTCGCGTAGAATAAGGGTGCGCAGACCGTTCTGCAGCGGCTCGCGCAGCTTAATGTTGTAGTTGAGGCCATCTACGGTATAACCGGCAAACAGCAGCGTTTTGGGCGAGACATTGTAACGGAACGTAACCCGGGCCGGGAACAGCGACTCTACGCCCCACTGGGGGCTGAAGGTGCGGTTATACAGCAGCACCGGGTACAGGCTTTGCCGCCCAAATGTGTAGCCCAACTGCACGCCTAAACCCCAGGCAAACGTGGGGCTCTTCTTCCAGCCGTAAATAAACTCGGCGGAGGTTTTGAGGTAGTCTTTCAGCGTCAGCTCGCTGGAGGTATAGTCGCCGTTCAGCTCTCCTTTCACGCGGGCAATGTACCAGTGCACGGCATCTACGGGCCGGATAACTGCCAGCTGCGTACCAATGGTTTTCAGGCCCTTTTCTTCCAGATTGCGGTACAGCACGGAAGCATTGGGGTCTTTGAAGTTAAACTCCTCCCGGTCGTAGTTTACGCCCAGAATTACCTTTAGGTGCGGGTGGTTCCAGAGGGGCGCGTAGGCTTTCACAAAGGCCCGGGCATTCTTGGTAACGGTCGTGCTGGCCTCGCCCTGCGGCTCCCGGTCGCGCAGCTCCGATTTGATGTTGAACTGGCTTAGCCGCTCGTAATGCAGCACCAAACCCTTACTGGGCCCCATGCCCACCACCGAAGGCACGGCAAATTCCTTGTTCTGACCTACCTGGTCGGCCACGGCCGTATCACCCTTCATGGGTGCGGGTGGTGGGTATACCTGCGCCATTGCCAGGGGAGCCAGAGCTAGCAGGCCGGCCGTTAGGAGAGCCGCAGACAAACAACGTGGGGGCATAAAGTAGGACATCATAAACAAGGAAGAAAAGTACATAAGCCACTTACGGATCCAGGTTGGCAAAGGCCGCGGACTAGAACAGAAAATCAAAACCCACAAACACCAGGCGCTCTTCTCCCACCGAGTAAGTGGCGTTTATCACGGCCTGCTTCAGCACATCTACCCAAACGCCGCCGCCCACGGCCGTGTGGAAGGCCTGCAGGCCGGTGCGCGTGTCCTGGGTGGTAAATACGCGGGCCGCATCGGCCAGGCCCAGTACGCCAAACTTGCCGGGCACCAGATAGGCATTAAAGGTGAAGAGCTGCACCCGCACCTCGCCGTTAGCATACATAGAGGTGCGGCCGGCGTAGCGCGTGCGGCGGTAGCCGCGCAGGTTGGTGGTGCCGCCCAGGGTGTTAGCCTGATAAAAGCGGTAGTCGCCGATGTTATGATTGATGCCCAGGCGGCCGGCCCAGGTAAGCTGGAACGGGAAGTTGGGGCTGAGGTAGAACCGGGCCTCGGAGGCCAGGCGGGTGTATTGCAGCTTTTCTCCGTTCAGCTGGCGGTTAAACTCGGCTGAGTTGTACCAGCGCAAACCAATACGCGGGTTTTTGGGCGAGCTGGCGGCGTCCAGGTTAAAGTACACGCGGGCACCCAGGTAGCGGTTCAGCTGAAAGTCGGAAGCCCGGATGCCGGTGGCGGCCCCACTGGTGCCGTTGCCCTGCTCATCGAGGCCGCTCACAATCTGCTGGCCCAGGTCCTGCTTGGAGATGCGCCACTGGTCGTACTGCGGCCCGAAGCCCGCTTTCAGGAAGCTGAAAATATCCCTTTCCAGCACCGGCGAGAAGTAAAAGCGCGAGAACCGGATGCGGTAGTTATCGTTGATGTCGCGGTTGGTCACGCGGTTATCATCGCCCCGCTCCGCCAGCACGTTGCGGGTGTTATTGCCGGAGCCGAAGTAGTTATACAGCAGCTGAGGACCATAAAACTGGGAGTTGATGACCAGGTCATACTTGCCCACCACATCGGTAAAGGCGCCGTTGTAGCGCACATTATAGGCCTGGCGGCTGGGCGCGTAGTTGGCCACCAGCGTTTGCTCGGTGGCAAACGGCGAGCGGCGGAAACCATAGGTGCGCAGCGTGGCGCCCCCGCCCACAAACAGGCCGTCATCAATATTATACCCAAAGTATACAGCCGGGCCGAAGTACGGCAGCCGGTAGTCTTTGCGGTCGGTGCGGTTAGGGTGGTCGTAGCGACTGACCTCGGTGCCGGGCTCCAGGTGCAGGCGCGTTTCTTTGCCGGCCGTGATGATGTTGCTGGTGTCGGCATCGTAGACCAGCGTGCGGTGGCGCCAGCCGCCCACCTTGGAGTTATCCGTAATGGTATCAGCCTCAATGCCGCCAATAATGCGCACCAGCGGGCCTTTCTTCGATTCTCCGGTTACGTGGTATACATCGTGCCCGGCAAAGCCATACAGGCGGATATCCTTGGTAACCTCGGCATCAAATGTTTTATCGAACAGGGTTTTGGTGCGCTGGCCTTCCTTGTTGATTTTGGTGACGGTTACGCGGGTCTTGTTGTCGGGGAGGCGCACCACGTCAAACTGCTCGCGCTTGCGGCTGCCTTTCACTTCTACCACCTCATTCAGCACACCGTAATAGTCGGCGGCCAGCTGGGGCAGCAGGTCGCGGCGGCTTTTCAGCTTGGCCGCAATTTCCGGGCCGTGCAGGGCATAAATCTGGGGCGCCCAGTTGGCCCGCAGCGCACTGTCGATAACGGCATCCGTCAGGTTGCGCTTCATGTCCTCGGCTATTTCCACCCACTTGTCCTTGGTAACCGAGGCCAGGAAGGTGCGGTCGTTGGCCAGGGCCGTCAGGTTCAGGCCTTTATAGTCGGCGTAGTCTTTCCCGAAGTTCTGGAAGTTGCGGATGGCCCACTTACGGCTGGCTATCCAGGGCAGAAACCCGTCGCCCTTAAAGAAGGCTATGTCCCGGTCTTCGGGCACGGCAGTAAATTTCCGGTTCCCATCTTCGTCTTTGCGCTCGGCCCAGCGCCACTGGTCCTCGTGCCGGTCCCAATCGCCAATCCACATATCGAAAAGGCGGGAGCGGGCAAAGGCCTTCTCATTCACGCGGTTGTCGTTGTCGTCTTCCAGGCGCTCCAGCACCTTATCGGTGCCCACCAGGTTGGTAGCATTACCCAGAGACTCCACATTGCTCTGGTCGTCCTTGGGGTCTTCCTCAATCATGGAAGGGGTATCGGCAAACCGGTCTACGTACTGGCCCAGCAAAGGGTCGCGGGGGATGTATATCGGTTCCGGGTTGGTATGCAGAATACCGGCCGCCTCGGCCAGGGGCGGAATTACAAAGGCCGCATAGGGGTGCTGGGCCGAAATCTGGTCCTGCAAAATGTCCTTGGCCGCGGTTTCGCGCAGGGCTTCGGGCAGCACGGCGGCGGGGTCTTTGTTGAGCCCGCGCAGGGTGTAGTTGCGGCCTTCCTCGTTGCGCACCTTCAGGGAGGAGGTTTGCTTGCCGCCGCCCACTTTGTAGGGCATCAGGCCGCCGCGCTCGGTGGCCATATCCAGCACCGGAAACGCCACCGGGGTAGACCACTCGGCGCGGTAATGGTCGCCGAACAGGGCGCGGTGCAGGCCGCCGCGCCTGGCATAGCGCGGGTTAATGGCCAGGGTAATAGTGCTGTCGCCAAAGGCCGGGCGCTTTAGCTGCTCGCGCTCCTGCAGCTGGGCCAGCTCGGCAGTTTGTTGGGCATACATGGGCGTGCGGAACACCAGGCGGCCTTTTTCGCCGCGGTCTTCGGGGATATAATACTCCACCCACACTTCGCCATTGTCATAGTAATTCACGCGGGCAAAGCCTTTCTCCTTGTCCGAAAACAACGCATTGCCGCCCGCGCCGGGCTTCACGTGCTGGGTTTTGCAGCCCGAGCCGCTTACAATGTGGTGCAGGTTACCCTCTTTAAAGTATTGCAGGTTGTGCTCATGGCCGGCGGCATATACCACGTTGGGGTACTTCTTGAAAATCTCCAGCAGGCCTGCTTTGTACTTCTGGTACAGTGGGTGCGGAATATCCTGGCTTACCCCGCCATACTTGCGGGCAAAGGGGTAGATGGAGCCAATGACGGGCAGCGGCAGAAACGCGTATTTATAAACGATGGAGAGCGGGAAGAAGTGGTCGGCCAGGGTGAAATAGCCGCCGTGAATGCCGTCCGAAAACAGTGGGTGGTGGGCTACCACCATAATGTTCTTGCCGGCATTGTGCTGAATGATGTCCTCCAGCTGCGTGAAAAAGTCAGTTTCATCGGCTACACCGCAGCCGCTGTTGCCGCCGTAGGGCCGCTCCTCGGTTTGCAGAAACCACTGGGAGTTAATGGCAATCATCACAATGTCATCCTGCAGGCGCACCTCAAACGGGCCGGGGCAGGCATCGCGCGGAATAAAGAAGTCGCCGGTGTAGGCAAACGCGGCCGAGTCACGGGTCATGAAGTCTTCCACAAACTGCTGCTCGCGGTTTACCTGCTCCACGCTGCCGTTCAGGCCCTGTTTCCAGTCGTGGTTGCCGGGAATCATGTATTTCTCGCCGGCGTAGTTGCGCATGGTATTCAGCTGCGCCGTAATGCGCTTCTCCGCCGTTTTGCGGTCATAGGCGCGGGTATCGGGCATGCCGTACTCGTAAATATTATCGCCCAGGAAAATGGTGGTGCTTTTGGAGCCCGCGGCCAGCATCTGCCGGCGCAAAAAGTTGAGGGAAGGCTCGCCTACGGAGTCCAGGGCGGGCGCGCCTACGTCGCCGATGAGGAAGATGGTGTACCGCACGTGGGCGCTGTCGGGCGGGGTCTGCTTTTGCCAGTCCTTGCCTATGCCCCGGTAGTTGGGGCGGGTGGGGTGAGGCACCTGGGTTTTTTGAGCCGATACGGGCAACGCGCTGCCCAGCAGCACAAGCAGCAGGCAACTAAACGCGGAAAAAATTCTCATACGATGGCGGAAGCGGCCCCCATCAGGAGGCCGGTACTGGTGAGGAGGCCACTGCTTCTTATCTTGTAGCAGAAGCAGCGTACTTTTCCCGATACGTTCCGGGTGGGCCCGGCGTTGGAAAAGATGTATGCGCAGCCCTACGCAAAGCAGCGCCATACGGTTGAGGCAGCCCAAGGATAACCTCTCCGCCCTTTTCGCGTTTTACTTCAATTAGCGGCGCCCTTTCCCTTTTAATTTATGCGACCCGCTGCCGTTCCCGCCATCGTTCCATGGAAGCTTCTGAAACCATAAGTGTAGCTAAAACTGAAATCGTCAAAAAGGCCAAGAAGCACATCGAAGTCTTTTTTGAGGAGAAGCTACCTAAACAGCTCGTGTATCACTCCTTCAAGCACACGGCTACCACCGTGAAGGAGGCCGCGGCGCTGGGGCAGGCGGCGGGGCTTTCCGCCCCTGATCTGGAAATGCTGCTGCTGGCGGCCTGGTTTCACGATGCCGGCTATACCGAAACCTACGACGGGCACGAGTACCGCAGCATGGCCCTGGCCGAGCAGTGGCTGACGGAGCAAAACTACCCGCCAGAGCGCATTGCCGTGGTGAAGGATCTGATTAAAGCCACGCACCGCGACGAAACCTGCGAAACCGAGATGCAGCAGTTGCTGATGGATGCCGATATGAGCAGCCTGGGGCGGGAAGATTTTCTGGCCAACGCCGAGATGCTGCGCGCCGAGTGGGAAGCCGCCTTAGGCAAAACCTACAGCACGCCCGAGTGGGCGGAGTATCAGCTGGATTTCCTGCTGACCTTCAAATACCTCAGTGAGGCCGGAAAAGAGCGCTACAAGCAGCAGCTGAAGGATAACATCAAAGCGCAGCGCAAGCAGCTTAAAAAGTCCGAAAAAAAGGCCAAGAAGAAGGATAAGGAGGCCACCGATACCTTTGCGGAGGGCAAACGGGGCGTAGAAACCATGTTCCGCACCACCTACAGCAACCACATGAAGCTGTCTGATATGGCCGATAAAAAGGCGAACATGATGATTAGCCTGAATGCGGTTATTATGTCCGTTATCATCACCTACCTCGGCGCCAAGTCTTCGGCAGTAGGGCCGGCCTTCACCAAAAACCCCATTCTGGCCGTGCCTATGGGCATTTTGCTGGCTACAGCACTGGGCTCGGTGGTGTCGGCCATTCTCTCGGCCCAGCCCGATGTAACCAGCTTCAAATGGCTGAGCCGCAGCCCGCAGGTGGCTACTAACCGGCGCGTAAACCTGCTGTTCTTCGGCAACTTCACCAAGCTAAATCTGGATGATTTCCAAGGAGGCATGAACGAGCTGATGCGCCAGAAAGAAAAGCTTTATACCAATATGGTAACGGATATTTACTACCTGGGCGAGGTGCTGTCCCGCAAATACCGGCTGCTGCGCATCAGCTACACCATTTTTATGGTAGGCCTGATTCTGACGGCCATTTCCTTCAGCATTGTGCTGCTGTATAAAATGTAGCTCTGCTTGGCACAATTTTATAATGCCCGGTTGCCCGAGAGGTGGCCGGGCATTCTATTTTTCCCGGAGGTGCTCCTGCTCCTTTTGCCGCTCCCGCAGCTGGCGGCACACTACTTCCAACTGCCGGATAGAGGCGCCCAGAAAGCGCTGCAGCCGCCGCAGCTGCCCAAACCGGATAAGGGCGGACGCCCCCGCCACATGGCCGTAGCGAAACTCCAGCGTGAGCAGGCAGGCCTGGTCAGAAACCTCCTCCAGAAAAAAGAACAGCAGGGAGTTAGGAAACATGCGGAAGTGGGAAATCTTCTCCACGTACTCCACCCGCTCGCCCTGCTCAAAGCGCTGCACGGCCTGCACGTTTATCTCGCCGCGGTTCAGGCCAATGCAGTAGTTGGTGCCCAGGCGGTTGACCTTCGTCAGGTCATACTCTACGGAGTGCGCACCCTGCAGCCAGCGGCAGCGCAGGCGCAGGTTGCTTACTACCCGCAGCGCGTAAGCCGCCGGCACGGGCAGCACGCGGCGCACCACTACGGCGTTTGCCTGGGTGCCGGCCGGGCGGGCCTGGCCGTGGTGGTCTACCAGCAGGCGCAGAGGCGTGAGGTGGGCGTAGCGGTAGGAAATATCTCCCAGCACCTCGTAGTTGGTGACGCCGTGCAGCAGGCGCGTCCAGGAAAAGCTGCCGCGAATAGCCGCCGGGGGCTGCGTTTGCAGGTAGCCATCGGAAAGCAGCACGTACTCCCCACTCATAATGTCGTTTTTGAGCAGCCTATGCACCACAATGACGTCGCGCCCCATAAGCTTGGTATACTCCCGGATCTGGGCCACGTGCACCCGGCCATAATGCACTATTATTTTCAGGGTGAGCTCATTAGCCAGTAGCGCCGCCCCAGCGCCGAGCCGGCATCCCGCTCTACCAGGCGCAGGTAGTTCTGAAAATCCAGGAACATGCGGCGGCATTGCGCCACCACCTCCGCCATGGCCGGGGGCGGGCCCAGCCGGTAAAACAGAATAGCATCGCCCTGAATCTCACTTACCTGCATATCCAGCATATTGCCTTCAATGAGCACTTCCAGCAAATCGGCAATCAGCCAGGGCGCCAGGGGGCTGCCGGAGTTTTCAATAAACTGGGTAAAGCCACTGATATCGGGGATAAAAAGCAGCGCCGGCTGCGGCTCCGGCACGGCCACCCGGCTGCCTACGGTGCGCCGCGCGGCACGTATATCGTCCAGTAAGCCCATAGAAGGGAAATATGCGAATAGTTACCCGCTATACGCAGCGCCTTGTATGGCAGGTTTGGCACAGCGGCTTCTTTCCGGTTACCTTTACGCCCAAACCCGCTGGCCCCGTAGTTCAACGGATAGAATAGAAGTTTCCTAAACTTTTGATGTGGGTTCGATTCCCGCCGGGGCTACTTTTTTTACAGTTTATTCCGCAGGCGTTACTTGTTTCTGCACTGCGGCCGCCCACCACTAAGGGAGCGGACTTCCGTGCCGACGAGTACCGTGCTGATTTAATTCAGATACTTTAAAGGTACGCGCATGATTCGTGTTATACTTACTGATGATCATACTCTCCTTCGCAATGGCATTCGGTCCTTGCTCGGGAAGGTACCAGAAGTAGAGGTAGTAGGGGAAGCTGGCAATGGCCAGGAACTATTGGATATGCTGGAGCACACCCCCGCCGATGTGATTTTGCTGGATGTGGCCATGCCCGTGCTGGATGGGCTTTCTACCCTGCCGCTCCTACTCAGCCGGCACCCTCAGGTGAAGGTACTGGCCCTGTCTATGCTGGACCACGAGCAGTCCGTAAGTACCATGCTGGCCGCGGGCGCTTTGGGCTACAGCCTGAAAACGGCCGATGCGGCCGAGCTGGCCTATGCTATTCGTACGGTGGCGGCCGGACAGCCGTTTCTCAGCACCGCCATTGGGATGGATGCCTTGGAGCGGCTGCAGCAAATCTCGCCGCTCTCGCGCAAGGAAAATACCCCGGAGCTCTCGGCCCGGGAGCTGGAAGTCCTTATTCTGATGGGGGAAGGCCTCACCACCAACGAAATTGCCGAACAGCTCTACACCAGCAAGCGCACCATTGATACGCACCGGCAAAACATTCTGGATAAGCTGCAGGTGAAGAACACAGCAGCCCTCATTAAGTATGCCGTGCGGCATGGCATTATTGCCTAGTCCGGTGGCATATAAGAGAGGATAACAACCGTCTGCTAAAGCAAGAAAGGCTGGCGGAAACCGCCAGCCTTTCTTATTCCTTATGCACATTAAGCCATAACAATATAATTAGGCTATAACTATAAGATATAAATCTATATACCGTTGTTCCCTTGGTAATCAGGGGAATATGAACACGCTTGAGAGCTGCCGCAGGTTAGGTTGCGAAGTAGCGGACCCTACGACAGACCCGCTACTCCGACTGCGTTTTGCTTTTGCATAGTTCAGAAAAATTGAACCCGGCTCCCTCAGCATTCTTACTGATTTTACACTGCGATAAATACGTATTTTTATACAGCGCCCGCGAGGCAGCTCTTGGTAAAATCGGCGTAAATCACAGAAAATCAAAGCCTAACCTTCCTCTTTGCCTTATCCTACCGACCATCCCCCAGCCAGCCGTACCTTCTACAAGGTGCTGGCCAACCCGCTGATGGTCATGGCTACCAGGGCCGTATTGAAAATAAAGGAGAGCAGCCCATGCACTAACACCAGCCGCCGGATGTGCTGGCTGCTGATGCCAATGTCAGAGGTTTGGGCCGTCATGCCGATGGTAAAGGAAAAGTAGGCGAAGTCCAGGTAGTTCGGGTCGGGGGTGTTGCCGGGGAACTGGAGGCCGCCTTCCTGCTCCATATCTGCGGGGGCATAGTACAGGTGGGCGTAGTGCAGGGTGAAGAGCGTATGCAGCAGCAGCCAGGCAAATGCTACGGCCAGAATAGAAAGTCCCACATTGGTTTGGAGCAGCTCGGGCGGGAGGTTGCGCATGGCGCGCAGCAGCGCCACCACGGCTACCAGACTGGCCAGAATGCCCACCAGCACAAAAATAAAAAGCACGGTGCGGCCTGGGTCTTCGGACACGGCCACTTTCCGGATATGGTCGGGCTCGGCGGTGAATACCGCCGACCAGATGAGCACCAGACAGGTGAAGGCAAACACATTCCAGGCAGCCAGCAGGCGCGTGGTCAGGTGGGGCTGGTGCTGCACCAGCAGAAAAGTGGCCACCCCCAGCCCGCACGCCAGGCCTACCCGCACCAGCGTAGGCAGCGCCCCCAGGTGATGCACAATAAAAGTGCTTAAAACGGATTGCCTCATAGGTATCGCATCTACCTAAAGATACACAACCGCCTATGCGCTACACATATCCAGGGTTGGGATAATAAGCCACCGCCCGGCTCCAGGAATGCTTATTCCGTGGCTGTTAGCTCTATACTGAAAGCCGTGCGGCAATCAGGCTGGGTTTTCAGACTGAAAGGAAAATGGTGCTGCAGCAGAATGTCGCGGATGAGGGTGAGTCCGATACCCTGCCCGTCGCGCTTGGTGCTGTAGAAGGGCGTGAACAGGTGGCGCTGCACCTCGGGCGGAATGCCGGGCCCGTCGTTTTCCAGCACCACCGTGGGCGGCGAGGCCGTGGTGCGCACCCAGATGTTGCCATCTTCCCCAATAGCCTCCAGGGCATTTTTGCCGATGTTGAGCAGGGCCTGCTCCAGCTGCTGGCCATCCAGGGCTACAAACAACGGGCCCGGCGTTAGCTCCCAGTGCCATTGGATGTGGCGCTTCTCGCTTTGCACCTGCAGCAGGCGGCAGGTGGATTTCAGCAGCTCATGCACATCTACGGGGCGCAGGGTGGGCGGCGGCAGGCGCACCAGGTTGGCAAAGTTGGCAATGAAGTTGGCCAGGTGCGTGCTGCGGTTCACGGATACCTCCAGCGCCTCCGTAAAGTCGGCGCGGTCTTCATCGGCCAGCTGCGGGGCGTAGTAGTGGAACGACTGCAAGATGGAGTTTACGGCGCCAATGGAGTTGTTCACCTCGTGCGACATCATCCGGATCAGCTTTTCATAGGCCTGCTTTTCCTGCCGGATGAGGTCCTGCGTGAGTTCCTCCAAGAGAATAAAGTAGCGCGTGAAGCCCCGGTCCAGAAAGTGCGAGGTGTGGGCCCGGTAGGTTTGCACGCCCGAGAGCTGCACTACCTGCGGGTGGCCGGGCTGCAGGCTGCTCAGCGCGGGGCCCCAGTCGCCGGGCAGGGCGGCCGGCAGCTGGCCCACCAGCGCGGGGGCGGGCAGTTGCAGCATGCGCGCGGCGGCCGGGTTCACGGACTCAATGCGGCCATCGAAATTCAGCAAGAGAATACCTGCCGGAGAGGCCTGAATGAGGTGCTCCAGCAGGAAGCTTTTCTCGTGCTGGGTGATGCGCTCCTGGCGCAGCTCGTCAATCATGTGGTTGTAGACCTCAATCAGCTGGTCCATCTCCCGCTGATTCACGGGCATGAACTTGGTGGAGAAGTCTTTGGCTTTAATGGCCTCCGTGCCGGCCGCAATCAGCTGAAACGGGCGCACAAAACCCCGGTACAAATGCACCGTCAGCACCACGGATACCAGCAGCAGCAGCTCGGCACTGATGAACAGCACGGTGTTCTGGCGCAGCACCTGCCAGGCCAGGGCCACCAGCACCCCGTGAATAATAATGGCAAAGAGCAGAAACTTAGCGCGCAGCGTCATGCAGCAAAATTAGAAACAGCAAGGTAGCGGATGCTGAATCGAAAGAAAGGTCATACTAAGCTGGTCGAAGCAGTTCTACCACTTTCTGGGAGTTACCACACCACCAACGTGCTGCGGCCAGCTCAGCATAACCACGTTTCTGGTTCATTGCGCCTGGCGGCGGCTACCCTTCCAGGGCGGCGTTGCCTTTTTCCACATCAAACGGAATATCGTACTTCTCCAGGCGGCGGTACAGGGCACCGCGGCTCAGGCCCAGGGCTTTGGCTACTTTGGACACGTTGCCCGCGTAGTGGTCCATGGATTTGCGAATCATCTGGGCTTCCAGCTCGTCCAGGGTCATGGAGCCCACGGCGGGCAGCTCGCCGGGGGCGGCCGTCACCTTCACGGGCGTTTTCTGGAATTGAGCCTGAAACTCCTCGGGGCCCAGCTCATCCTTGCCACTCACCAGCACAGCGCGCTCCACCAGGTTTTTCAGCTCCCGGATATTGCCCGGCAGCGGCTGCTCGCGCAGCCAGTGCATGGCGCGGGTATTCACTTTCAGGGCCGGGCGGTTGTAGGTAGCCCGCAGATTATCCACGAAGTGCTGCACCAGCAGCGGAATATCGGTGGGCCGCTCGCGCAGGGCGGGCAGGCGCACGGTTATCAGGTTGATGCGGTAGAACAGATCCTCGCGGAAGCGGCCCTCGCGCACTTCATGGGCCAGGTCGCGGTTGGTGGCGCAAATCACGCGGATATCCAGGCGGCGTGGCTTGCTGTCGCCCAGCACCTCGTAGGTGCGGTCCTGCAGCACGCGCAGCAGCTTCACCTGGGAGCCCATGTCCAGCTCGCCAATCTCATCCAGGAAAATGGTGCCGCCGTTGGCCAGCTCAAAGCGGCCTACCCGGTCAGCCTTAGCATCGGTAAAGGCTCCGCGGCGGTGCCCGAACATCTCACTTTCAAACAAAGAGGCCGAAATCCCGCCCAGGTTCACCTTCACAAAGGGCTGGCGGCGGCGCTGGCTGTTCTGGTGAATGGCTTCGGCAATAAGCTCCTTGCCCGTGCCGGATTCGCCTTCAATCAACACGGAAGCATCGGTGGCGGCTACCTGGCCCACGCTGCGCAGCACGTGCAGCAGGTGCGGGTCCTGGCCCACAATATTCTTGAAGTCGTACTGGCGGTCGAGCTGGCGGCGGGTGAGGGTGGATTCATCGGGCTCGACGGCCCCGGCCTGGGTGGCCAGGTCCAGAATGGTGCGGATGGTTTGCAGCAGGGCGTCGTTGTTCCAGGGCTTGGTCACAAACTCAGCGGCGCCGGCTTTCATGCCTTCCACGGCCAGGGTAATGGAGCCCCAGCCGGTAATGAGAATAACCGGCAGCGCGGGCTGCAGCACCTTCACCTTGGCCAGCAGGTCCAGGCCATCGTGGCCGCTGGTGTCCAGGGAGTAGTTCATGTCCATGAGCACCAGCTGCGGGCTGACTTCCTGCAGGGCCCGCAGGGCTTCTTCCGGGGTGGCGGCGCCACGGGTGGCGTAGCCGGCCTGCTTTAACAGCAGCCCCAGAGAGGTGCGCACCGCTATATCGTCGTCGACAATGAGAATCATGGGGCAGGAAAGGGGGAAGAGGCGAAGGACGTAATTTGCGGCGGAAGAGGCAACAGCCCGTTCTGTTTTTAGGACAGAACGGGCTGGCCGTTTATTCCTCGCGCAGGGCCACAGCCGGCTGAATACCAGCGGCCAGGCGGCTGGGGTGGAAGGCGCAGATGGCCGTGAGCAGGTAAATCAGGAGGGCGGCGGCCGCAATGGCCGTCCCGTACACCGCCGGCGCTACGCCAAACACGCCCAGCAGCGGAAACTGCACGGCCAGCACCACGCCTATCAGGACACCCAGCGTAGTTACTACCAGCATTTCACCAATAAACTGGGCGCCAATGCCCATACCCGTGGCGCCCAGGGCGCGGCGCAGGCCAATTTCGGAGCGGCGCTGACTGATGTTGTACCACAGCACCCCAAACAGGCCCAGGGCCACGTTCAGAATCAGGAACACGCACACAATGCCGAGGACCACGATAGGTGTGAGCACTACTTTGAGCTTGGAAATGCGGTTCTGCTCCAGCGTGTTGGTTTTCACCGACCAGTTTTTGGTTACGTTCAGTACTTCCTTCACCATTTTCTGCTCCAGAATGGCCCCCTGACCGGGCTTTACTTTAATCAGCAGCCAGGGCAGATCGTAGCCCGCCATGCGGGTGGTATCGTCCATGCGGCGCTCAAAAAACGCCGGGCTGTTTTCGGCAAAGTCGCTGCCGGCGCGGAAGGATTCTACTACCCCTACCACCTGCCCCTGCCACTTGCGGGTACTATTTTTTTCCGCTACAATCTTACCCACGGCCGTTTCATTGGGAAACACGGCGTCTTTAAAGGCCTGGTTGATAATAATCGGAACCCGCTGGGCCGCGTTGTCGCTCTGGTTAAACCAGCGGCCTTCCAGCACTTTCACTTCCATTAACTTGGCAAAGTTATCATCCACCCTGTAGCGGTCCGAGGAGGGTGTTTCTTTGCCTTTGTACTCCAGCTCGGTAGTCATGGTGGAGAAGGCGAAGGGCGTGTTCACGCTGCTGCGGGTGATGCCCACCACGCCTGGCAGGGCTTTGATGCGCTGCGAGAGCAGATCAATTTTTTCGCGGCGGGCTACAGTATCGGGGCCGGGATCCAGGCTCACTTCCCATACGTTTTCGTAGTTGTAGCCCAGGGGCTGGCTGTAGTTGTTGAGGTTGTAGAGCAGCAGGCTGCCCACCACAAACACCACGAAGAACGACAGCACGATTTCGGCAATCAGCAGGAAGTTGGACCGCTTGCGGTTCCAGATCAGAGTAAATAAGTGACGTATCATTTGGCACCTCCCTTCAGGGCATTCACGGGTTGGAGACGAGACATTTTTAAGGCTGGGTACACCCCGGACATTATCCCAAAAACAAGGGTAATCAACAGGGCCCAGCCAAATACCGGCAGGCTGAGAGAGAACTGCGCGTAGGCTATAAAATCGGAGCCGCTGATGAGCCGCAGGGCGCCATACGCCAGGCCCAGGCCCAGCAAGCCACCTACCAGAGTGAGGAAGATATTTTCAATCAGAAACTGTCCCATGAGGGCCCGGCCGGTAGCGCCAAAGGCTTTGCGCACCCCTATTTCGGAGGAGCGCTCCATAATGCGGCTCAGGTTGATGTTGACCAGGTTGAGCGTAGGCAGCATCATAAACAACAGGCCCAGCCCGGTTACAATTATATAGAACAGCACCATTCGGTCAGAAGTGTTGGATAAGTCGCCGCCCCCGATGATCTGGCGGGTGAGCGCGGCCAGCAGCGTATCGGCATAGATGTGAATGGACTTTACACCGGAGTTGAGAATGGTCACCTTTTTAATAATCTGGTTGAACTCGCTTTGCAGCTCGTGCAGGTCCTGGCCTTCGTGGGCCAGCATCACGGCAAAGTATTCGCCCTCCAGCACCGGGTTTTTGATGTCGGCTTTGGTAGTGGTCATCGGGGCCCATACCTCGGCGTAAGAGTTGAAGCGCATTACGGGCACATCGGCTACCACACCGGCCACGCGGTAGTTGATCTGGTCTACCACAATGGTGCGGCCCACTACCCCGCGCGCCTGGCCGAAGTACTCTTTGGCGGTGGTTTCATTGATGACGGCCACGCGGTTGGCGTTCTTGAGGTCGGTGGCGTTGTAGGGCTTGCCTTCCAGGAAGGTGAAGTCAAAAATCTCCCAGAACACGTTGTCGGTAAACTTCAGGTCCAGGTCCAGCTTCTGGTTGCCCACGTAGCTGGGAATAGCGTGGAACATGGAGAACAGAGCCACTTTCTCGGGCGTGTGCATGGGGCGCACATACTTTTCGAGGAAGTAAGGGCTGGGCGGCGTGTTCATATTGCCGCCGTCGGCAAACTTCTGGTTCAGGAAGGAGACGAACAGCATCCGGTCGATGCGCGTTTCGGGAGCGTGGGCGCCTTTAAAGTGGTCGAACATGGCCACTACCACCAGCAGCACCATCAGCGTGAAGCTGATGCCGAACAGGCTGATGAAGGTGAAGAACTTGCGACGCAGCAAGACCTTCCAGGCAATTTTTAGATAGCTAAGCAGCATGGGGAGTCAGAATGAGAGGCGGGAGAAGAATAGGTTAAGGCGGTTAAGCGGCGCTGCAGCAGCGCGCGGGCCTTGCTGAGCTGGGACTTGCTGGTGCCTTCGGAAATGCCCAGCAGCCCGGCAATTTCCTGGTGGGTGTACCCCTCCAGCGCGGCCAGGTTAAACACTGTGCGGTAGCCGGCGGGCAGCTCCTGAATGAGGGCCAGCAGGTCGGCGGCGTTCAGGTCACTCTCAATGCCGGCGGGCAGGGCGGGCGTGTACTGCGCGGGGCAGTCGTCGAGGTTGAGCATGAACGGCTCGCGGCGGCTGATCTGGTTGAGGGCCTCGCGCACCATAATGCGGCGCACCCATCCCTCAAAACTGCCCTCCTGCCGGAACTGCTCCAGGGCCCGGAATGCCTTCACGAAGCCTGTCATCATGGCTTCTTCGGCATCATCGTGGTTGCGCAGGTAGCGCAGGCACACGCCCAGCATTTTGGGCGCCATCCGGTCGTAGAGCAGGCGCTGGGCACGGGGGTTGCCCTGGCGGCAGGCCGCAATCAGTTCGGCTTCCGGAATGAAGTGAGCAGCGGAGGTTTTCATAGCAAAAGGGAGAGAGGCGGTGTGGGCGAAAGCAGAATAGATGCGGCAGGAGACGACAGGAGTAGGTTAGCTCACCTGGCTGCCGTCGAAGAAGCGGATGATGCGCTCGGTTTTCAGGGCCTGCTGCTCGTCGTGGGTTACCATCACAATGGTGGTGTTGTCGCGGCGGTTCAGGGTCAGGAGCAGGTCCATGATTTCCTCTCCCATCACGGAGTCCAGGTTGCCGGTGGGTTCGTCGGCGAGGATGATTTCGGGGTTGCCTACCAGCGCCCGGGCAATGGCTACGCGCTGGCGCTGCCCGCCGGAAAGCTGGCTTGGGAAGTGGCTCATGCGGGCATTCAGGCCCACCTTGTCCAGGGCGGCGTGGGCGCGCTGGCGGCGCTCCTTGCCCGATACGCCTTTGCGGTAGAGCAGGGGCAGCTCCACGTTATCCAGCACCGAGAGGTCGTTGATGAGGTGGTAGCTCTGGAATACGAACCCGATTTTGTGGTTGCGCAGGTGGGCCAGCTCCCGGTCGGAGTAGCTGGTCACGGGGCGGCCATCAATTACCACGGTGCCGTTGGTAGGCTCGTCCAGCAGACCCATAATGCTGAGCAGCGTGGATTTGCCGCAGCCTGAAGGGCCCATAATGGAGACAAACTCGCCCCGGTTAATGGAGAGGTTTACGCGGTTGAGGGCCAGCGTTTCCACGGTGCTGGTCTGGTACACCTTTTCAATATCGGCCAGCTGAATAACCGGCGCGGCCGCAGCCTGAACCAGCGGGGAGTCAGTGAAAGGGCTGGAAGCGGTAGTAGCGTTCATGGGGCAGGGAGTTTGTTTTCGGAAGAGTGAAGAAGAAACCAGGTGACAGAGGCAGCGGTACCGGGGCGGAATGTCCGTTTTTGTACAGCTATACCCCTCTCCCCCTACTACCTAGCCAAGCCGCGTGCCATTTTAGTAATTATGTCATTATCAATAACTTAATTCAATATTATAAAAATAGCGTTTAGGAAATATTGTCCATTTCTGGACAGGGTGTTCGGAAATGGCGCGCCCACTGTGCGCTTTTGCGCCAATTCTTCCCAAACAGCCGTAGCACGCCCTCGAAACCCACCATAATTATTCCCTTAAGTCCCTCAGCATGACATTTTTATTTTTATGAATTATTTCCATCTTACATAAGCATCATTTTTTTCCCATCCACTTCATCTCATTCATTATGCCTACCACAGCCACAAGCATTCGTGATGAAATCCGGCGTGCCAATGACACCTTTGAAGCCAGCTTTGCGCGCGGAGACTCCGCCGCCATTGCCCGCCTGTACACCGACGGCGGCGTAGTGCTGCCCACCGGCATGGAGCCCATTCAGGGCACGGCGGGCATTCAGGCTTTCTGGCAGGGCGCCATGGAAATGGGCATTAAGCAGGTAAAACTGAAAACCCGGGAGGTAGAAGAGCTGGAAGACACCGCCATTGAGCTCGGCAACTACACCCTCTTCGCGGGCAACGGCCAACAAATAGATCAGGGCAAATACATGGTGGTCTGGAAAGAGCAGGGCGGCCATTGGAAACTCCACCAGGACATCTGGAACACTAACATTCCGGCTGCTTCCTGATCCGTCATCCCTTAGTCATTCCCGGCCAGGCGAAGAATTAGCCAGCCCGATAATCATACAAAAAGCCCTTTACCGCACCACGGTAAAGGGCTTTTGCATTGAAGTTGACGTGTCATGCAGAGCGGCAGCGAAGCATCTCGCTAGTGTGGTATACCTTGGCAACATCAGCACGCGAGATGTCTCGACTTCGCTCGACATCACGGGTTTTTTTTCAACAACATCAGCACGCGAGATGCTTCGCGGCACTCTGCATGACGTTCAGGTGGTTTTTTAAACAGCTTTACTGCTTCGCCACCAGCGGCTCCTGGCGCTCAAAATCATACAGCGTGAGGGCGCGCAGGCGGTAGTGAGCCACCCAGCTGGCGCGCAGCGCGGCAATGTAGCTGCGCTTGGCCTGGTCTTTTTCGTTGAGGGCAATGTTCAGGTCGGTGAGGCTGATGCGGCCTACCTGGTAGGTGGCGCGGGCAATGTCGTAGCGGCGCTGAGCCAGCGTATCGGCGCGGGCGGCCAGGTCCAGCTGCTCGTTGAGGCTGCTGAGCTGGGCGGCCTGCGTGAGCACCGACTGCTCAAACGTCTGCTGCTCCTGGGCTACGGTTTGCTGCACCTGCTGGCGGTTCAGCTCGGCAGTTTTCACAATGGATTTCTGCCGGCCCCAGTCCAGAATAGGCACCGAGAAGGCCAGGCGCACCTGCTGCTGATCCTGTGGGTTGTTGTAGCTCGACCAGAACGTTTCAGCCTGGTTCATGTAGCCCAGGTTAGCCACCAGACTGGCCTGAAAGCCGGTAGTGCCTTTGGCGCGGGCTACCTCACTCTCGGCCTGCAGCAAACGCCGCCGGAACACCAGCGACTCGCGCCGGTTCTGGCGAGCCTGCGCCAGCGCCTGATCTGTGGGCACCGGGAAGCGCGGCGCCGCGGTAGGAATGGCCAGCTGCAGCGCCTCGGCGCTCAGGCCGGTGTAGCTCTGCAGGTCGATGGCGGCGCTCTG